>CAWHST010000001.1:0-379053 GCA_963832055.1 uncultured Gemmatimonadales bacterium
ACCAGGCCGGCGTGTGGAACTGTTCCATGACGTGCCTATCTGCGGCGTCATTCCCCCCTACTCCCTCTTCCGCCGGGAACGGGGCTCGGTGGGTCGGCTCCCCTCTCCTCTCTTTCGCGCTCATTCGCTCGCCCGTCGCGTAGTCCCCGCGGAGAGTGTCAGCGGCAGCCAAAGTCATGCCGGAATCTCGGACCTATAAACCCGGCTCCCAAACGCCGAGTGCCCTGAGAGTGCCCTCGGCATTGATGGGGTGGGGCATCGCCCTCCGCACCGGGCATGGCCTTGGACGCGATACTGCCGCACGAGGGCGCAACGCAAGGCCCGAATCCAGCCGCTGCCGGGATGGAGGTGGACGACACGTTATCGTAGCCCCAGTGCTGCAGCAGCGCCGCATATGGTGGGTGCGCAGCGCAAAGGGTCGAATGTTGGATAAAAGATGGATTTCAGCCATGATCTCGATTGTGTTCGGCGACGGCCCCATCCAGGTGGTCGAATGCGGCGGCCCAATCCCATATGGACCATGGCGAGCACCGTCGGCGGTACGTGCTCGCGACGTGAGCGCCCTTCGAGCTCGACCAACAACCGCTGGGCCTCTCGCTCTCCTGCCACGGCATAGGCGTACGCGAGATACGCCACGTCCAACGCGTTGCGACCCCTGATTCACTGCCGTCGGAACTCGCCGACGGCTCCGCGCCACCCTGCTCGACGTATACCCGCCCAGCGTGACGCGGAGCCGTGCAACGCTGGGTCCTCACCTGTGGCGTGACGGCCTTGTCCCGGCGGGAGCGCAAGAGCGCCCGTCCGCGCGAGAGTGGGTCGTGGGCGCGCCGAAGTGCAAGTGTCTTCCAACAGCGGCTCCGTCCGCCTAGCCGTACCCAGCCATATGCGCGGTCGGGTAACGCGGTTTCAGTGCGATCGCCCGCCGGAACCCCTCCCTCGGCCCCCCGCCAATCCGAATCGAGACTTGCGTAGGTAGAGCTGTGCAATCGGCCTCCGCCAGGGTGCTGTCGAGCGCCAGCGCCCGCTCCGCGGCCGCCCGGCCACTTCGGCGATGCTTCCGACGACTTGGTCACGCTGTAACCTGGCTAGCACATAAGCGTCTGGCTAGCTGCAGAGCCCGCGCAAAGCGCGGATCGCGCGCGACGGCCCGCCGAAGTAGGCACCAGGGATCCACTGCTACGGCGTGCAGTCCCTTGAGGTAGTGATCATACGCCGCCAGGTCGCGGTCGGACGGACCACCATCGGCTCCCTCACCGCGGGCTTCACCCTGAGTGCGCCTACGATCGCCTGGGCGATCTCCTCCTGACCGGCGAAGACGTCCCGCAGGTCGCGGTCATAGGCCTCTGCCCACAGGTGATATCCGTCTTTGACGTTGATGAGTCAGCGGACCCGAAGCCGGTCACCCGCCGAGACGATGCTCCCCTCCAGGACAGTCCCCACCCTGAGTTGGCGCCCTCATCTGGCGCTCACGCTCTCACTTCTTGCCTCTTGAAGGCGAACGCGGGGACGTGCGGGCGAAACTACCTGGAGTCCCTCGACCTTGTCAGGTGGTAATGATCTCCTCGGTCATCCCATCGAGTAGTTGTTCGCCCCGTCCGGGTCATGTTCGCGAAGGGGAGAACGGCGATCGCAGTCGGTCGGTGGTCTGGCGCGGGCCCTCTCATCCACCACACCCAAAAGGGCGATCGCGCCGAGAACCAGGACTCCGATGCACCGAAACAGCCAGGGCTTGCGAGTAGGCGTGACGCACCAGAAGCGGCGAAAGGCCGGATCGTCACGCCTACTCGCAAGCCCGCGTCGCCGGTGGGTTGTTTTGGCATCATCGGAGTCCTCGTTCTCGGCACGATCGCCCTTTTGGGTGTGGTCGTCAGAGGGCCCACGGCCCCAGACCTGCCGGCCCAACCAACTGCGATCGCCGTCCCCCTTCGCGAACATGAGCCCGAACAGGGCGAACGAGTAGTCTCCGATGGGATGACCGAAGAGATCATTACCGCCCTGAGCAAGGTCGAGGGACTCCAGGTAGCCGCCGGCACGTCCGCGTTCGCCTTCAAGGGCAAGAGTGAGAGCGTGAGCCAGATCGGCGCCAACTCAGGGTGGGGACTGTTCCTGGAAGGAAGCATGCGTCTGGCGGGTCACGGCTCGGGTAACCGCTCGGCGTCGACGTCAAAAGAGGGATATCACCTGTGGGCAGAGGCCTATGACCGCGACCTGCGGGACGTCTTCGCCGTACAGGAGAGATCGCCCAGGAGATCGTAGGCGCACTGGAGGGTGAACTCCGCGGTGAGGAGACCACGATGGTGGTCCGTCCGACCGCCGACCTCGCGGCGTATGATCACTACCTCTAGGGACTGCACGCCGTAAACCAACGTAGCAGTGGATCCCTGGTGCAGGCGGTGGCCTACTCCGAGCAGGCCATCGCGCGCGATCCGCGCTTTGCGCGGCCTATGCCGGCTGGCCGACGCTTATGTGCTGCTGCCGGTTACGGCGTGACCAAGTCGTCGGAAGCAGGCCGAAGGCCAGGACGGCCGCGGAGCGGCGCTGGCGCTCGACAGCACCCTGGCGAGGCCCATCCACGCTCTCCTACGCAAAATCCTGTTGGGTTCGGATTCGGCGGGGGGCCGAGGAGGGGTCCGGCGGGCGGTGGGCTGGACCGCGTTACCCGACCGCGCATCACTGGTACGGCGACTTCCTCGGCGGACGGGGAGACCTGGAAGGGTACTTACAGGAGCTTCGGCGCGCCCAGGCGCTCGACCCACTCTCGCGGCAGATCGGCACCGAGGTCGGACAGGCGCTCTACGCACTCCGCCGGAATGACGAGGCCGTCACCAGCTCCAGCAGGTGCTTCGGGCGGACCCGGCGTTTGCCGGCGCTCGCGTCACGCTGGGGCGGGTATACGTCGAGCAGGGTCGGCTGGCGGAAGCCGTCGGCGAGTTCCAACAGGCAGTGGAACTCAGGGGTCGCAACGCGTTGGACGTGGCGTATCTCGCGTACGCCTATGCCGTGGCGGGCCAGGAGAGCGAGGCCCAGCGGTTGTTGGTCGAGCTCGAAGGGCGCTCACGTCGCGAGCACGTACCGCCGACGGTGCTCGCCATGGTCCATATGGGATTGGGCGAGGACGAACGCGCGTTCGATCACCTGGATCGGGCCGTCGCCGAACACGATGGATGGATCGCTGAATCCATCTTTTATCCAACATTCGACCCTTTGCGCTCGCACCCACGATATGCGGCGCTGCTGCAGGCGCTAGGGTTACGATAACGTGTCGTCCACCTCAGTCCGGCAGCGCTGATTGACCATGCGTTTGCGCCCTCGTGCGGCAGTATCGCGTGAGAAGCATGCCCGGTGCGGAGGGCGATGCCCACCCCATCAATGCCGAGGGCACTCTCAGGGGCGGGCGGCGCTCCGCGTTTGGGAGCCCGGTTTATAGGTCCGAGATTCCGGCGGTAACTAGCTGCGGCTGACGGCTACCACGGGGACTACGCGGGTGGCGCGAAGTGGGACGAGAGGAGAGGGGAGCCAACCCACCGAGCCCCGTTCCGGCGGAAGAGGGAGTAGGGGGAATGACGCCACAGATTGGCGCGTCATGGAACAGTTCCACACGCCGGCCTGGTCCCTACAACTGCCGCTCAGCCAGCTCGCGGAAGGCGTCGGGAACGGAGCGGCGGGCGTCGAGGGCGACCGAGGCGTAGCCGACGGATTCCCAGCCGAAACGGTCACGGATCGCGTCGATGGCGCGGTCGGTGAGGAGGCGCGCCATCCCTCTCCTGGCGCCGGGGCGCCGCGCCTCGTCGGCGAGGCCGAGCGGCAGATCGAGCTGCACCACCGCCTGCTCCTCGATATGCGATACCGAGATGGCAAGCAGAGAGATCGCGCGTTCTTCGGGATGGCTCCTGAGGACGGCTCGCACCAGGTCCTCGGCGATCTCAGCGAGGATTGCAGTCGCGGCGACGGGTTGCGGCAGCGTCACGGCGTGGGTAACCGAGCGGAGATCGCCGAAGCGCACCCGCACCGTCACGGTCCGCCCGGACTTGCCCTTCGCCCGCAGGCGCGAGCCGACCCGGTCGGCAAGGTGGCGGAGCGCCGGGCGGATGATCGGGTCCCCGACGGGCCTTCGGCCGAGCGCCGATTGCGCTCCGGCCGAGTGGGCGTGGACATGGGTCCGGATGGCGCGAGGGTCGCGGTTCCAGGCGAGGGCGGCCAGCCTTTCGCCCGCGGCACCGCCGAGAAGCCGGGCAAGCGCGCCTGGGGAACTCTTCGCCAGGTCGCCGATGGTAGCGATTCCGCTTTCGGCGAGTCGCGCCCTGGTCGCCGGGCCGACGCCCCACATCATCTCCACCGGCAAATCATGAAGGAAGGCGAGCTCGGTCCCGGGGTCGACGACAACCAGCCCGTCGGGCTTGGCGACCTGGGAGGCGATCTTGGCGAGGTGTTTCGTGCTGGCGACGCCGACGGAGATGGGAAGGGCCAGTTCATCGCGCACGCGTCGGCGGATCGCCGCGGCGATCTCGGCCGGCGTGCCGAAGAGGTGCGTGCAGCCTGCGACGTCGGCGAAAGCCTCGTCGATCGAGATCCGCTCGACCAGCGGCGTGAAGTCGCCCAGTACCCTGATCGCGGCGTCGCCGAGCCGTTGGTATTCCTTGAAGTGCCCGCCGACGAAGATCAGGTCGGGGCAAAGCGCTCGCGCCCGCCGACCCGGCATGCCGCCGTGGACGCCGAAGGCCCTCGCTTCATAAGACGCCGCGAGCACCACACCGCCCCCTACCGCGATCGGCTTCCCCTTGAGGGACGGATCGAGCATCTGTTCGACCGAGGCGTAAAACGCGTCCAGGTCCGCATGAAGGATTGTGGCCGTGTCCATGGCGAGGCGTGCCCGCGGCGGGCGGTGGCGTGGTAAGTGATGATGAGTCTACAAGGAGAACATACCAGGACATGACTTTCGGCTGTCAAGCGTCGGGCTCCCACCAAAAAACGCCCGATACTGCCTGGAGAAACTGTAGCAGAAACGGAGCAGTTGGCGGCGGACTCTGGCTCAAGAACGACTCCGGGTATAGCCTAGAAGCAACCCGATACCGCTAGGTCTCTCTGAGCGAGACCCCAGAAAGTCTCAAGGCCACCCTGGCCGACCGCTACGTGCTCGAGCGCGAGCTCGGCCGTGGCGGCATGGCCACGGTCTATCTCGCCCGCGATCTCCGGCACGACCGCCCCGTCGCCCTCAAGGTCCTCCATCCCGAGCTGGCGCCATGCGCTGGGCCCCGAGCGGTTCATCCGGGAGATCCGGCTCGCCGCCCGGCTCGACCACCCGCACATCCTCCCGGTTCACGACTCCGGTGAGACGGCCGGCCGGCTCTGGTTCACCATGCCCTACGTGGAGGGCGAGTCGCTCCGGAGCCGCCTGGCGCGCGAGCCCCAGCTCCCGCTGGCGGACGCGCTGCGGATCACCCGGGCGGTGGCCGACGCCCTGGGATATGCCCAACAGCAGGGCATCATCCATCGCGACGTCAAGCCGGAGAACATCCTGCTCCAGGGCGAGCGCTGCGTGCTCGCCGACTTCGGCGTCGCCCGCGCCGTGGACGCCGCCGGCGAGCGCCTGACGGAGACCGGCTTCGCGCTGGGCACGCCCGCCTACATGAGTCCCGAGCAGGCCGCGGCCGACCGCCACCTCGACCCTCGCAGCGACATCTACTCGCTCGGGTGCGTGGTGTACGAGATGCTCGCGGGCGAGCCGCCGTTCACGGGGCGGACGGCCCAGGCCATCGTCGCCCGCCGGCTGGCGGGTCCCGTGCCCGACCTCTGCACGGTGCGTGACGTCCCGCGACCGGTCGAGCGCGTCATCCGGCAGGCACTGGCGCGCGCACCGGCGGACCGGTTCGCGGACGCGCCGGCTTTCGCGCGGGCGCTGGAGGCCGCGGCGAGCGCGCCCCGCGCGGCTGTGGGCCCCACCGTTCGACGAGGTCTGCTCGCCGCGGCGGCGGTGCTCCTGGTCGCGCTCGCCGGCGCCGCTATCTGGCTGCGCGGCCGGCCTCCCGCCGAAGTCGCCCGCGACGCCAACCTGCTCGCGGTCGCCCCATTCGAGGTGCTGGAGCCGTCACTCGAGGTCTGGCGGGAGGGCATGGGCGACGTGCTCTCCCGCACGCTCGACGGGGCGGGCCCGATCCGCACGGTGTCGCCGAGCGTGGTGCTCCGGCGCTGGAGCGGCCGCGCCGATCCGGCCTCCGCCGAGGAGCTGGGCCGCCGCACCGGGGCGGGGCTGGTCGTCTACGGGGCCGTGGCGCCGCGGGGGCGGGACTCGGTGACGCTCCGCGCCGCCCTGCTCGATCGCAGCGGCGGAATGGCAAAGACGGACATCGAGGTCTCGGGCGAGGTGGCCCGAATCGACGAGCTCGCCGACTCGCTGGGCATCCGGGCGCTGCGAGTGCTCTCGTCCAGCCGGGCGATCGGCTCGGTCCGCCGGACGTCGATCGGCTCGACGTCGCTGCCCGCGCTGAAAGCATTCCTCCAGGGCGAACAGTTCTACCGGCGGGGGCAGTGGGACTCGGCGCTCACCCGGTACGACCAGGCGATCGCCGCCGACAGCACGTTTGCGCTGGCGCTGACCCAGATGGACGCGGTGCTCGGCTGGTACCCGCCGACCTCAGGCGCATATCGGCCACAAGAGGAGTACCGGAGGCGCGCGATCCTCCACAACCACGGGCTTCCCCCGCGGGATAGTCTCCTGATCGCCGCCGACTCCTTCGAACTCGCGGCGGAAGACATGACGGAGCCGGAGGAGTATGCCCGCATGAAATTCCGTGCGGTAGCGGCAGTGGAGGAGGTGGTCCGCCGCTACCCGGAGGATCCCAAGGGCTGGTATTTGCTCGGGGAATGGCGCTTGGGTGGCGCACAACGCGTGGCCTATCGCGGTGCCGCCGGCCGTGTCGCTCGAGGCCTTCGCCCGGGCGATCACGCTGGATCCGGGGTTCGGCCCGGCCTACGAGCATATGCCGGCACTGTACCTGGCCCTGGGTCGGCCTGACGAGGCCCGGCGTTCCGCGGCTACCTACCTGGCCCTCGACTCGACCGCTCAGTACAGATCCGAAATCCGCCTGGCGGCGCTGTTGCTTGACTCGAGTGCGACCGCCAGGGCCGAGGCGGAGCGGATGCTCGACACGGCATCGGTCTACACCGTCTGGGGCGCTGCGTTCAACCAGGCTCCTTCCTGGACCGACACGGCCGAGACCGCGATCCGGCTGCTGCGGCGCCTCGGCGAGCCGGGCCGAGGCGCCGGTGGAAGCGTTCCGTGGGTCCTCGACTCGGTCTCGTGGCCGAAGTACCTGGCGCACGCGCTCGCGTTCCGCGGCCACCTGCGCGAGGCCTTCGCGGCAAATGAGCGCCTGCTGCGCCAGCCGTCCGCCTCGCCGTGGAGCCTTTGGTTCGACACGTTCCACGACCTCAGCCTGCTCGGGATCGTACCGGATTCGCTGGCCCGCGCCACCTACGGACGCTCCCTGGAGTCGGCCGCCGGCTGGGCCGACGAGTATCCGCCACGTCACTTGAGGGGACTGCCGTGGTGGCTGTCGCGGGGCGACACGGTGGCCCTGGCACGCTTCGCTGCCCGCGCGGCTCGCGCGGGGCGGGCACCTCCCACCCCGCGCGCGGCCCTGCGGGCTCGGCTGCTCGGAGAGACGAGCGTCGCGTTCCTCGATCTGGCGCGGGGCGATTCCACAGCGGCGATTCGGAAACTGAGCGCGATTCCCGACACGCTCTGCCTGGCGGACGGCGCCGGCACCTGCTTCCACCTGAACCTGACGCTGGCGCGGCTCCTGGCGACTCGCGGTGAGGATCGGCAGGCCGGCGCGTTGCTGGACCGCTGGCGGTGGAGCGGGGACGGCACGCCGTCGTTCGTCCTCGCCACTCTCGAGCTGGGCCGAATCGCCGAACGGCTCGGGGACAGGCGGAAAGCGGCCGAGTGCTATGGCTTCGTGGCGGCAGCTTGGCACCGAGCAGATCAGGAGCTGCTGCCCTACGTGGCGGAAGCGCGGGAAGGGCTGGCGCGGCTCGGCGGGGAGTGAATCATCTGAGGCCGCCCTAGCGGAGGACGTACCGATGAGACCAGACCGTGTTAGCTCCTTCGGACGGGCAGTGCTCGCCGCAATCGGGCTTGCGCTCGGAGGGGGAACGCTCGCGGCGCAGACGACTGGTAAGATCGAGGGCCGGGTGCGCGATCAGGCGGGCGCCCCCATCGCCAACGCCCAGGTGTTCATCGCGGGCACGGCGTTCAACGCCCTGACCAACCCGCAGGGCTATTACTTCATCAACAACGTGCCGCCGGGCGACATCTCGGTCCGCGCGGCGTTTATCGGGTACAAGTCGACCCAGGTGGACGGCGTCCGGGTGTTGAGCGGCCAGACCGGCACGGTGGACATCCAGCTGGAGCAGACCGCGGTCGAGCTGCAGGAAATCACCGTGGTCACCCAGACGCAGCCGCTGGTGCCGCGCGACGAGGTCACCTCCAAGCAGCGCATCGACGGCGCCTTCACCGACAATCTCCCGGTCGACCGGCTCAACAACGTCCTGGCGCTGCAGCCGGGCGTGGTGGCGAGCCCGACCACCAACACCCTGTCGATCCGGGGCGGCCGCACCGACGAGGCGGCGACCTACGTGGACGGCGTGCCGGTGTCGCCGGGCTTCCGGGGCTTCGGATTCGCCACCTCCGCGGGCACCGAGATCGCGGTCGGCACCAACGCGCTGGAAGAGGCGTCGGTCACCACCGGGTCGTCGTCGGCCGAGTTCGGCAACGCGCAGTCCGGCATCGTGGCGGTGCAGACCCGCGCGGGCGGCACCCGCTACAGCGGCAACTTCGGCTATGAGACCGACGAGCCGTTCGGGGTCAAGAACGGCTACGGCTTCAACCGGTTCCAGGGCAGCTTCGGGGGGCCGGTCTATCAGAATCTCTCGTTCTTCGTGTCCGGCGCGCTGGAGGGGCAGCGCTCGGTGGTCACCGGGTTCGACGCCGACCAGGTGCCGATCTTTGTGCAGGCGGGCGTTGACACCGTCGTCGCCGTCCCCTCGGCGTTGGGCGATCCGACCGCGGACACCACGATGGTCCCGGTGTACAACCTCGCGGCGTTCCGGGGTGACTGCGACGCCTTCGCCGGCAGCGCCGACCCCGAGATCGCCAATAACTACGGCGTGGACTGCCAGGGCATCCGGACGCCGTACTCGCCCCGGACCACGTACAACATCCAGGGGCGGCTCAACTACAGCTACGGCACCGGGAGCCGGGTCTCGCTCACCGGGCTCGCCAGCCAGTTCCAGGGCCGCACCTTCGTGCAGAATCGGGACCTGATCGGCCGGACCCTCACCTACGGCAACCTGTACAATCCGGACGGGCTGCTCGCGTTCCGGAACTACAGCCGGAATCTGACGCTCAACTGGACCCAGAACGTGAGCAAGTCGGCTGAGCGGGCCCTGGCGCTGGAGACCTTCCTCTCCTACCAGGCGGACAATACGCTCTCGGGGCCGATGACGCGGGAGGGCGAGCTCGATTCCCGTGACGCCTTCGGCGGCTTCCTCATCTCGCCGATCGATCACCTCTTCGACTTCGACAATTTCCCTATCAACGAGGAGCTGATCAACAACTTCCGGAACAGTGTCCCCGGCAGCCGGCGCTCGCCGCTCGATCTGGAGAACCGTGCCCAGTATGCCGCGGTGGACGCCTTCCGGAACAACGCGTACGGCCTCTACAACCGCGGCTCCGACGGCGCCGACCTCCAGTTCTTCGAGAGCGGCATCGGCGGTGCGGACCACCACCCGGCTCAACATGTACCATGAGCGCCGGTACCTCGGGAAGGCCAACCTCGACTGGCAGGTGGACCGCTTCAACCGGGTCAAGCTGGGCGGCGAGTTCACCCGGTACACCATCAAGGCATACTCCCATTTCCTGGACGACCAGATCTTCTCCGAGGCGTACATCGAGCGGCCGATCCGCTGGAACGCCTTCGTCGAGGACCGGCTGGACCTCGGTGACTTAGTGCTGGTCGGCGGCCTCCGGTACGACTGGTATCACAGCCGCGCTTTCCGGCCCGCCACCTTCCCGGTGATCAACACGCACCCGGTCTACGTAAACTTAGGGGCCGACTCGTTCTTCAACGACCCGACCTTGTGGGTGGAGGACGAGAGCCACGGCTACCTCAGCCCGCACGTGCAGGTGTCGTTCCCGGTAACCGACCGGACCAACTTCCGGCTGAGCTACGCCCACCAGGTGCAGGTGCCCGACTTCGCGGTGGTCTACAATAGCATCAACACCGACGTGAACCTGAGTGGCAACACCAACACCGTGTTCGGCTCCGACCTCGATTTCGGCAAGACCATCACCTTCGAGTTCGGCATCCGGCACGCGTTCAGCGACGACATGGTGCTAGACCTGGCCGCGTACAACAAGAACAACCTGTCCAACGCGGCGGGGCGCCTGATCCCCATGCCCGACCCGACCTCCGGCTCGAACGTGAACATCCGCATGATCACCAACGCGGACTTCGGCAACACCCGGGGCATCGACGTCCGCCTCGACCGCCGTTTCGGCAACCTGTTCAACGGCACCCTGGCCTACACCTTCCAGGACGCCAAGAACACCGGCTCCGATCCGGAGACCTACATCGACTTCGGCTCGCGGGTCCTGAACGCGCTGTCGGGCGGCAACCAGCCGCCTCCACAGGCGATCCTGCCGACCGACTTCAGCCGTCCGCACACGCTGGCCGCCGCCGCGGCGCTCAACTTCCCCGACGACTGGAATGAGGGAACCGCGGTGGGCTCGATCTTCCGGAAGGTGGGTGTGTTCGCCACCTTCCGGTACGCCAGCGGCACACCGTACACCCGCTGCAGCCCGGGCGTGAGTGACCAGAGCGTCGTGTCGGGCGACAGCTGCAACCGCGTGTTCCCCGAGAGCCTCAACGGCGCGCGGCTGCCCGCCTTCCGGCAGCTCGACCTCAGGCTCACCAAAGGCTTCGGCCTCGGCGGCCTCGACGTCACCGCTTACCTGGACGCGCGGAACGCGCTGAACTTCCGCAACATCCTCCAGGTCTTCACCCAGACCGACGACATCGTCAACGCGGCCGAGCGCGAGGACCACTTTGCCGTCAACGCGGAGGATAATCGCGATGAGGCCGTTCGCTCGGGGGTCGACGTGTCCGAGGACGGCACCATCGATCTCACCTTCGGCGGCATCGACGACTCGCGGGCGGGGTGCGCAGGCTGGGTCACGCAGGACGGCCTGCCGGCCGCGCCGAATTGTGTCTACCTGATCCGGGCCGAGCAGCGCTGGGGCAACGGCGACGGACTCTACACGCTTGACGAGCAGCGGGCCGCGTCGGACGCGGTCTATGACACGATTCGCGGTGAGCACAACTTCACCGGTGAGCCGCGGCGCATGCGGCTCGGCTTCGAGCTGAACTTCTAGCCCCCGTTGGTGGGCTGTGGCTGTAGGCTTGGGATATCCCGATCTGGTATCTCTCCGTGACCCAGACCCTCGAAGGGCTCAAGGCCGCCCTGGCCGACCGCTACCTGCTCGAGCGCGAGCTCGGCCGTGGCGGCATGGCCACGGTCTATCTCGCCCGCGATCTCCGGCACGACCGCCCCGTCGCCCTCAAGGTCCTCCATCCCGAGCTGGCCCACGCGCTGGGCCCCGAGCGGTTCATCCGGGAGATCCGGCTCGCCGCCCGGCTCGACCACCCGCACATCCTCCCGGTTCACGACTCCGGTGAGACGGCCGGCCGGCTCTGGTTCACCATGCCTTACGTGGAGGGCGAGTCGCTCCGGAGCCGCCTGGCGCGCGAGCCCCAGCTCCCGCTGGCGGACGCGCTGCGGATCACCCGGGCGGTGGCCGACGCCCTGGGATACGCCCAGCGGCAGGGCATCATCCATCGCGACGTCAAGCCGGAGAACATCCTGCTCCAGGGCGAGCGCTGCGTGCTCGCCGACTTCGGCGTCGCCCGCGCCGTGGACGCCGCCGGCGAGCGCCTGACGGAGACCGGCCTCGCGCTGGGCACGCCCGCCTACATGAGTCCGGAGCAGGCCGTGGCCGACCGCCATCTCGACCCTCGCAGCGACATCTACTCGCTCGGGTGCGTGGTGTACGAGATGCTCGCGGGCGAGCCGCCGTTCACGGGGCGGACGGCCCAGGCCATCATCGCCCGCCGGCTGGCGGGTCCCGTGCCCGACCTCTGCACGGTGCGTGACGTCCCGCGACCGGTCGAGCGCGCCATCCGGCAGGCACTGGCGCGCGCACCGGCGGACCGGTTCGCGGACGCGCCGGCTTTCGCGCGGGCGCTGGAGGCCGCGGCGGGCGACACTCGGACGAGCACGCGGCCCTTCGTGCGGCGGGGCCTTCTTGCAGCCCTCGGTGGCCTCCTGATCGCGGCGGCCCTCGTTGGTCTCTATTCAGGCCTCCGCCCCGAGCCCGAGCGCGCGCGCGATCCGAACCTCCTCGCGGTTGCGCCGTTCGACGTGCTCGATCCGTCGCTCCAGCTCTGGCGGGAGGGGCTCGGGGACATCCTCTCACGCACCCTCGACGGCGCGGGTCCGATCCGGACGGTCTCACCGACGGTCGTGCTCCGACGCTGGAGCGGACGAGCCGATGAGGCCTCCGCCCACGAGCTGAGCCGTCGGACCGGCGCGGGACTGGTGGTCTACGGAGCGGTGGTGCCGCAGGGCCGGGACTCGGTGACGCTCCGCGCCGCCCTCCTCGAACGAGGTGGCAGGACGGCCAAGAGCGATGTGGAGGTGGTGGGTGAGGCCACTCGGATAGGCGAGCTTGCCGACTCCCTCGGAATCAAGGTCCTGCGGGTGCTCTCGCGGAGCCGGCCGATCGGGTCTGTCCGCTCCACATCGATCGGTGCGAGGTCGCTTCCGGCACTCAAGGCATTCCTCCAGGGTGAACAGTTCTATCGACGCGGGCAGTGGGATTCCGCGCTTACGCGGTACGATCAGGCCATCGCCGCCGACAGCACCTTCGCGCTCGCGCTCTCACAGATGGGCACTGTGCTCGGCTGGAGACCGCCGACCGGGGGCGCGTACCGGCCCCGCGAGGAATACTTGTGGCGTGCGGCCCTTCACAATCACGGTCTCCCGGCGCGCGAGAGCCTGTTGATCGCCTCGGACTCGCTCAGACTTGCGGGGCTGAAGTCGGCGGACCCCGACTCGTTTGTGCGCCTGATATTCGGAGCGCAGGCCGCGGTGGAGGAGGCCGTGCGCCGGTATCCCGATGACCCCCTGCTGTGGTACGGGCTCGGCGAGGAGCGCCATGACGCGCCGTGGCCCATTCAGACGCCCCCGTCCACGGCAATGGACGCGTTCGCCCGCGCGATCGCGCTGGATCCGGGATTCGGGCCGGCCTACGAGCATCTGCCGGCACTGTTCCTGGCTCTGGGACGTCCGGACGAGGCCCGGCGTTCCGCAGCTACCTACCTGGCGCTCGACTCGACCTCGCCGGACCGATCCGAAATCCGCCTGGCGGCGCTGTTGCTGGATCCAAGTCCAGGCGGCAGAGCCGAGGCGGAGCGGATGCTCGACACGGCATCAGTCAACACCATCTATGGCGCCGCGATCAACCAGCAGCTTGCATCCTGGCCCGACACGGCCGAGACCGCGATCCGGATGCTGCGGCGCCTCGGGGAGCCGGGCCGAGGCGACGGTGGTGGCCTTCCGTGGGTCCTCGACTCGGTCATGTGGCCGCGGTACCTGGGGCACGCGCTCGCGTTCCGCGGCCACCTGCGCGAGGCCTTCGCGGTCAATGAGCGCCTGCTGCGTCAGCCTTCCGCCTCGGCGTTTAGCTGGTTCCTCGACCCCCTGGTGGATCTCGGTCTGCTCGGGATCGTTCCGGACTCGCTGGCCCGCGCGACCTTCGATCGTGCTCTCGAGGCAGAGGCTGCCTGGGGGGGCTTCTTCACGCCCCGTCACTTGAGGGGGTTACCCTGGTGGCTGTCGCGCGGAGACACGGCGGCCCTGGCACGCTTCGGCACCCAGGCGGCTCGGACGGCGCGGGCGCCCGGAGGGCCGCGCGCGGCTCTCCGGGCCCGGCTGCTCGGCGAGACGAGTGTCGCCTTCCTCGATCTGGCGCGGGGCGATTCCGCGGCGGCGATCCGCAAGCTGAGCGCGATCCCGGACACGCTCTGCCTGGCCGACGACTTCGCCGCGAATTGCTTCCACCTGAACCTGACCCTGGCGCGACTCCTCGCGGCCCGCGGGGACGATCGACGCGCCGGCGAATTGCTGGAACGCTGGCGATGGCAGGGTCGCGGCTCGCCGGTCTTTGTTCTCGCCACGCTCGAGCTCGGCCGCATCGCCGAACGGCTCGGGGACACGCGGAAGGCGGCCGAGTGCTATGGCTTCGTGGTGGCAGCTTGGCACCGACCAGATCGGGAGCTGCTGCCCTACGTGGCGGAAGCGCGGGAAGGGCTGGCGCGGCTCCGTGTGGAGTGAGGCCGCGGAAACGGTCACTTACCGAGCATCGGTGCCCGCTTCCCTACCCCCGGCGAGTCGCGAGATTAAGCAGGAACGTAGGCCAACCTGATCACATCCTCGCCAATCCGATCATTAGCCATAAGGCGGAGCGGCGGCCGGGGTCCGGCGAAATATGGCTTGCCGTGACCAAGCACGACGGGGTGCAGGTAGATTCGATACTCATCGATCAGGCCAAGTTCGGTGAGGCTTTGCGCCAAGTCCGGGCCAGCAACTTCGATCTCCCCGTCGCGCTCGGCCTTCAGCTCGCGGATCGCGCCCTCAAGATCATCCTCAACAAGCCTGGCGTTGGGGCCGACCGACTTCAACGAGCGTGAGACGACCCATTTCGGTTGGTTCCGCCACGCCGCCGCGAAGGCGTGTTCCTCTGCATCCCATTCAGGATGATCGTCGTCCCAGTAACGCATGACCTCATACATTTGGCGACCGTAGACACTGCCCGCCTGCCCCTGAGCCTCCTCGATGAAGTGGCGGAAGAGCGTGGGGCTTGGCGCAAACGCCATATGGTCGACGTAGCCGTCCAGGGACTGGTTCATTCCGAACACGAGCTTAGCCATACCACTTCCTTTCCTCACGCGGCACATCCGCGCGGTTCTGATTGCGTTATGGAATCGGTTGTAAGCTAGATCGACTGATTTTATATCGCAATTGGTTTTGGAGTGCGCATGAACGCCCCACGCTAGGGCTGCCCGATCAATCTGACCGAATCGTCTTTGCTAGCCATTCACCGCCCGCCCAGCGAGCGCGACGGGATGCGTTAGACGGTGCGGGGTCGCCACGGCTCGTGCTCGTGCGCGAGCCAGACCAGCTCGGGGTCGAGCGCGCGCACCCGCAGCTGGCCTTCGGTGTGCGGCTCGTCGAGCTCGCCAAACCAAACCGCCACGTCGCCGCCAACGACGACCGGGCGCCCGCCAGTCTCGACGACGACGACCTGCATGCCGCGTGTGTGGCCCGGCGCCGGGACGAGCCGGAGCCCGGGAAGCAGCTCGAGTTCGCCGTCGACCGGCACGTACCGCACGCCGGGCGCCTCGACCCACTCGCGAATGGTGTAGTCGTCCTCGTTGCGCGCGTCGTCGAGCTCCCGACGCTGGACGTAGATCGGCCTGCCGGCGAAGAGGTGGTTGCCGCCGCAGTGGTCGAAGTGCAGGTGTGTGTTGACGACGATGTCGATGCCGGCGAGGTCGAAGTTCTGCTTGCTCAGTGGACGGAGGCGGGGATCGAGGTCGGCCACCGCCGGGTGCAGCTCCGTCATGCCGGTGTCGACCAGCACGCGCGCATCGGGATGGTCGATGACGTGCACGTAGACCGGCATCCGCTCGCCCTCGGCGAGCAGGTCGGCAACGCGGACTGGCGTGATGGTGATTGAGGCGGGGGCGTTCATTTCTCTCCCGGTCGCCCAGAACTACTTCATCGCGATCACGTGCTCCACGAACTGATCGACGGCGATCTCGGTGCCCTGCGTAAAAGCCCGACGCTTTGTTTGTCTCGAGGTCCGCTTCATTCCGGTGCAGCGCCGTGAAGACGTAGCGAGTGCCGGTTCCCACGGTTTCCATCGTCATGATGGCGGTGATCGGAATGTCGTCAAAGACAGCCGGACGATAGCCGGGGAACAACATGGAGGTCCAGACAAGTCGCTCCATCGGAATGACTTCCAGGAAACAGCCGAGGTTGGGAGACTCCTGACCGTCTCCCATTGCGATGTCGATGCTGAAGATGCCGCCCGGTCGCACGTCCATTTCGGCTCGCGACACACGCCCCCAAGGCTTGGGCATGTACCACTCCTTGAGATGCTCCGGTTTCGTCAACGCTTCCCAGACGAGCCGCGTGGGAGCGTCGATGAACCGTTCGATGGCGAAATCAAGTTTCGGATTGATCGTGAATTGCTTGCTCATGATTCTGATTCCTTCTCCTTGAGTTGTTTGACGTATTGGTCGAACCGGTCCAGTCGAGCTTCCCACAACTGACGACGCGCGGTCAGCCAGTCTTCAACGACCTTGAACCGTTCGGGTGCGATCTCATACGTCCGCACTCGCCCGCGCTTTTTCGACTTCACCAGTCGGCTCTGTTCGAGCACCGAGAGGTGCTGCACGAACGACGGGAGTTGCATGTCGAACGGTGCCGCCAGTTCGCTGACGGTGGCTGGTCCGACAGACAGTCGCTCCAGGACTTTCCGCCGAGTCGGGTTGGACAAGGCGTGAAAAACGTCGTCAGCGGCTGCGGATTGAACCATTTCCGACACCATCCAAATGCTCGGGTTATCCGATCTGACCGAGGGATTCTACAGCCGTGGAATACTTTTGTAAATACCTAAGTATTGAGATGCAGTCATGGCCGCGCGTGGCGAGCGCTTCGATCTGCGGCCTAACGAACGCTGCAGCGGTGACGGGCGGTCTGAGGTAGCGCCGCCTGCGGCGGCGCGTTTATTTGATCGCCCACAGCTGAGCTAGGGCGTTAGGCGGACCGCACCTGCATCTCACCTACCAACAGCCCGATGACGACACCTTGCGAGCCGTGGTGGACTTCGTGAAGCCCGCGCCGCCAGGTTCGACGAAAGGCGGTGCCGGCGCAAAGCACCTGATCGAAAGACACGCCTCGGGCGCGCATTCATGCCCTTCCGCGACGGGGAGGTGGACTTGGATACTCCTGAGGATTATCCCACCTCATCGCCTGTGATCGAAGCGAGGGAGAGCCAGTCCGCCCCCTCCATCGAGAAACTGCAGCAGAAACGGTAGCAAAGGCGCAGAAACGAAAAGGCCCGACCCACCGAAGTGATGTCGGACCTTCGAGTTGCCCTCCTGGGCTCGAACCAGGACTCTCCTGATCCAAAGTCGGTGCTGCCGGGCATCAGTTCCGGCCAAGTTGCCGGCACTGTCACTTACCGAGCATCGGTGCCCGCTTCCCTATCCCAAATCGACGGGAACGGTCACTTACCGAGCACCCGTGGACGCTTCCCTTCCCCAATATCCGGTGCCGGGGGCATCATCTGAAGACAGCCAGCTCGCGGAGTTTCCCCGGGGCCGGTTGCTTGCCCGATCCACCCACATCCTGAGCGCCAGCGAAGGATACATGACCTTAGAAATGGCAGCCCTCCACTCCGTTCAGGGTGACATGAAGCCCATCCGCCGGAAGTAGAAGGCGTAGAACACGACCCAGAACACCGCCAGGCCCCGAGCCACGCCCCAGGATGCTCTCGATTCAACGCCTGAACACACCGCGCACGGCGGCGAGCGCCAGCACCGTCGGCGCGATCCGTACCACTCGCGCGAACACCGTCCACAGCAGGACCGCGCCCAGCGAAAGCCCCGAGTCGAACGCGACAGCGGCGTATACCTTGAGCGGCACGCCCCCGAGCACCAGCAGCAGCGTGTAGGGCAGGCCCGCCGGCTCTAACGCTCGCGGCCCACGCGCTCGATCAGAGCCTCCGGATATCCCCGGCACCGGTCGAGGAACCCGAGGTAATCCACCCCCGGCAGCATCATCAGCATCCGGATCGCCATGACCGCCACCATCGAGCCCGCGATCGACGCAGCCCAGGCGACCGCGCCGGCGCGTAGCGAGAAGAGCGTGGCAGCGCTGATGTAGACGTCAGGGACGATGAAGAAAGCGACGCCTTCCGCGAGCCCCCACCAGAAGCCCGCGCGTGCCGCGCTAGCCGCTCATCCGACGCGATGCGCCGGAGCCGTTCCGGCCGCATGCCCGTTCCGCCGCTGTTCGGCGACCCGCCGGAATCCGAGATAGAGCAGAACCAGCGCACACGCCTGGACCACGTGGTAGACCGCGTTGTGATCGAAGTACACGGGGTGGAGCGCCACCTCGAGTTGCTGGAGCAGCGCCGCGCCGACCGAGAGGGCGAGGCCCAGTGCGATCAGCGTCCAGCCGCCTCGCTCGCGCAGCGCCTGCACCGCCGCGCGCCACCAGGAAGAGGAGGAGCGCGGGCGCGTAGAACCGCACGATGCTGCCGAACGACTCGTCCACCAGCAGCACGACCGCGGCGAAGGCCGCGGCGTACGCGGCCACGAGCCGGCGGCGGGTGCGCTCGCCGAGGCCCGGCGCGAGCACGCGCAGGCCCAGCTCGAGCAGCGCGGCGGCTGCCACGACGATCGAGAGCGACACCGGGATCCAGGCGATGAAACCCGGCGACGTGTCGCCGTCTCCGGCGGGAAGAAGGCGTGGAAGACCGCGCCCCAGAAGGCCGCGCTGGCGAGTCCGGCCATCAGGACGGCGGGCGCGAGCCCAGCGGTGCCGCGACGCCCCGGAGTCGCCAAGCCGCCAGGCGAACCACGCGCCGAGGATCGCGAGGCCGAGGTCGGTGAAGACGACGTCGGGATCGTGGATGGTGACCCCGAGCGCGCTCACTCGTCCCGGATCTGCCTGGCGCGGAGCGGCTGATCCGAGATCACGCCGTAGGGCTGCTTGGCGAAGGCGCGGCGCAGGTCGGCCTCCTCGTCCGGCGTCCAGATGAAGGCCGGCCAGCCCTTGGCGATCAGCCGGTCGGTCACGTCCTCGTCCACTTCGTGATTGATGCTGAGCAGGTCCGGGCTCACCAGCTTGCGCATCGCCCGGCGGATGAACTCCTGCCGGAGGAACCAGGGCAGGTCCACCCGGTCCTCCGGCCGGATCTCCGCGAGCAGCTCCGGGTTCCAGTTGGTGTCCATGAAGATGAGCGCGGTGCGGACCTCGGGATCGAGCCGCTTGAGCCGCCGCAGCACCAGCGGATTGAACGAGCTGAGCACCACGTCCGCGTGGGCGTCGTGCCGCCGGATGACCTCGACCGCGCGCTCCTCGATGCCGGTGGCGCCCGCGCCGGGCACCTTGAGCTCGACCATGAGGATGCCGCGGCCTTTCACGGTCGCGGACGAAGTCCTCGAAGGTCCGGACGTAGGCACCCGTGAGCGCGCTGTCGTACTTGGGGCCGAGGTCCAGCGCCAGCATCTCCGCGGCGGTCTTGTCCCGCACCTTGCCGGTGCCCGAGGTCAGCCGGTCCACGCTCAGGTCGTGGTAGATGACCAGCTCGCCGTCCCGGGTGAACTGTCCGTCCACGTCCACCCCGTCCATGCCCGCCTCCATCGCGCGCTCCACCGCGTAGAGGCTGTTGTCGGGCGCGTGGTCGCCGAAGCCGCGGTGGGCGAACACCAGGGTGCGCGCCGGCGCGCCGGACCAGGGTGCCGCGGTAGGGCGGCTCGTAGAGGAAGAGCCAGGCGCCGCCCACGCAGGAGCAGGAGCAGGATCGCGGCCAGCGACTGTCGCGCCAGAGGCGCCGCGCGCGGCGCATCGGCCTCAGCGCGGCTCGGTGTGGCCATAGCGCTCGTAGAACTGGCTGGAGAAGAGCTCGCCCGGATCGTAGAACCGCTTGCGCTCGAAGGCGTGCGCCGCGCCGGGGTAGGCGCGGTGGAGCTGGTCCGGCGTGGGGTAGAGCTGGTAGGTCAGGTAGTAGGTCCCGCCGTGCTCGATCGCGGCGTCCACCAGCTCGCGGGTCACCCGCGCGGCGTGGGCCTGGGCCTCGGGCGAGAGCCCGACGTTGCTCATCTGGATGATGGCGAACACCTCCTCGTCGCGGCGCGTAGGCCAGGGCCGGGGTGCGGTTGGGCTTCACGTAGCGCACGGTCGAGCTGAGCACGTTCATGTCGCCCGCGAGCAGGATCTCGCGGAAGCGGTCCATGAACGGCACGAACCGGTCTCGATCGGGACGTAGTACTCCTGGATGATGTCGGTGTCCCGGCTCGAGCGGTAATCGAGGAACTCGAGCGGCGCGAGCGGCGGCCGCATCGAGTTGTTGCGCGAGACGAGCCGGCGTGGCTCCGGCGCCCAGCTCCACCCGCTTCTGCAGCCGCCAGCGGAGCGACTTGGCCCAGTCGAACCGGCGGGAGAGGCCGAAGAAGAACCGGTCGCGCAGCACGTGCTCCTCCTCGGTCAGCTCGAAGCGCGGCGGTGCGGCCGTCCCGCACCCGGCTCCAGGTCACCGCGACCACTTCCCTGAGAAACCGATCCGGGTGGGGATCGATCGAGGGCCGGGCGAGCATCAGCACCACGTCGCTGTCGCCTTTGACCCGCCGCGCGAACCAGGCGGGGAACTCCCGGTAGTCCACCGACTCGGACCGCTGCTCGTAGACCTCGTCGCGGGTGACCCGAAGGGTGACGTCGAGGATCACCCCGTACATCCCGTACCCGCCGATCACCAGCGAGAACAGCTCCGGGTTCTCGGTCCGGCTCACCTCGAGCACCCGCCCGTCGGCCAGCAGCAGCCGGAACCGCTCGACCACGTCCACCACCTGCATCACGTCCACGTCGCGGCCGTGGGCGTTGGCGCTGAGGGTGCCGCCTACGGTGAAGATGTTGGACGACTGCATGACCTTGATCGCGAGGCCCCGGGGCGCGATGGCGCGCTGCACCTCGTCCCAGGTGGCGCCGCTCTCGACCGTGATCCGGGGCCCGGCCGTGTCGATCGCGCGGATGCGGTTGAAGGTGCGCATGTTGAGCACCACGCCGCCGGGCCGGTACGTGTGGCCGCCCTGGCTGTGCCGGCTGCCGGAGATGGAGACCTTGAGCCCGCGCGCCCGGGCGTCCCGGAGGACGGCCCGCAGCTGCTCGATGTCGCGGGCGTCGTCCACCCGCTCGACCCGGGCAGGCTCCAGGCGGGCGACGTCCGCTCGGACGAGCGGGTCGTCCCGGCGCAGCAGGTCCCCGTACGACACGACGAAGGTGCCGAGGTAGAGGAGCCAGGGCGAGCAGAACGAGTCCGAGGGCGGCCAGCGAGCCGCGCGCGGCGCTTGGGTCCGGCCACTGGTGTGCTGGGCATGCCTTGTGAGAAGATGGCCGAACTGGCAGTGCTGCATCGTAGTCCGGCGGACGTTGGTCGCGCCAGGGCGGGCTAGCGCCCGAGCAGCTCGGCGCAACGCTCCCGATCGAGCAGCATGAGGCTGCCGCGGCTCGAGCCCGCGCTCCGCGGTTCCGCCGGAGCGACTCTCGTGCCGGGTATAACGTCCGGCTCAGGCGGTGGCGCCACACGCGCCTCAGCCAGCACCCGCCGACAGGTCTCCCGCTGGGTCGCCTCGCGCTCGGCGGCCGCCCGGCGCTCGACCGCCGCCCAGTGGCGGCTCGCGCTCCACCGGGCGAAGGCGGTGCCCTGCGAGCCGAGGAAGATCAGCTCGCCGACGAGGAGCGCCGTGAGGAGCGCGGCGATCGCCGCGCCCCAGGTGAGCCGCCGCACTGCGGCGAGTGGCAGCGCCACCAGCGCTGTGACGCCCATGCTGGCCAGCGGGATCACCACCAGGAGGCCCGGCAGGGCGCCCCAGTCGACGTAGAGGCCGGGGCTGACCAGCGCGACGGCGACGGTCGCGAGCGCGCCGGTACCGGCACCCAGCAGGAAACCGGGGACGGGGCGGCTGGACGCCGGCGGATCCGCAGCTGGTATGGTCTCGATCCTGTGGGGAGTGACGAATGCAATCTGCGATCTGGCGCCGGCGGGTGCCAGACCTCGGTAGCTCTGTAGCAATGCCGGCTCCGCTAGCGCGACGGCAGGCTGCCGACGAGAGCGGCGGCGGCGCGCACTCGGGGGAGTTCCTCGCCGGGCGCGCGAGTGAGGTTGTGGTACTCGAAGCGGCCATAGCGGTCCCCGACCAGCACTTCACCGACCACACGATCCTGATCGGAAACGTGGATGCCCGGCGTGGTTCGGGCGCACCACCAGGGGCAGCCTCCAGATGCCGAGTGCCTGTACCGAGTCCGCCACGATCGGCCATCGCGTTTCCGGCTGGACCTCGACCCGGCACGCCGCCCACCCCGACGAGCTTTGCACTACACGGCACCCCGATTGCCCGTTCAGCACCCAGTCCGGCTGCACTGACCGGCCCGTGGAGTCGCGCGATCGACGCCAGTAGAAGAAGACCTCACCGGACGCCCAGTGAGGCGCTTCGAGCAGTCGAAGGAGCGGAACCGGTTGCCGGACCATGCCGCTGCCGACCGCGGCCAGCCGCAGCTCTCGCTCCGCCACGGGAAGCGCGGCCGTGCGGAGCACGGGAAGCCCGGCGGCGCGGGCGACGGAATCGAGCACCGTCTCCGTGCCGAAGCTCGAGTCGCCGCCCCACAGATTCGCCGCGCCGCTCCGCTCATAGAGCGCGGTGGCACGCAGGCTCGAGAGCGTGCACCGCATGCCTTCCCGATCGACCTCGAAGCGGAGTGCATAGCCGTGGGGTCCGCCGGGCGGTGGCTCGAAGCTATGGATCGCGAGGTCCTTCCTGGGCGGTCCCAGGCGATGACGCCGAGCCCGGCTGAGCAGGGACTTCTCTGCTGCAGCCCCCGATCTCGCCCCCAATGCCCACCACGAGCGCGGTCACGGAGTCGCGGACCTGGGCCCAGCGTAGGCGTTCGCGGCGGGCCAGCGCCAGGTGCGGGCGGCGCTGAGGACCGCTCCCCGACTGGTCGCGATGCCAGACCGCGCCGCCGTCCCGGTAGTTGGCGAAGCACACGGTGGGCCGCCGCAGCCCAGCCCGTAGACTCGCGCCTGCCGCTGGGAAGGCATCGCAAGGGGTGGAGCTGTTCCGCCCGACTGTCCACCAGTGCGAGGATCTGGCGCCGGTCGGGAGGCTCGGAGCACGCCCCACCGCCGAGCAGCAGGGCCAGCGAGCGGAGCGGATGTCGCACGGGAGCGCCTACCTAGTCTCCGACTCCGGCATCCGTGTCGTTGCCGGGCCAGGGACCAGGAGGGCGCCACTTGTTTCGCCGGGCCCATGCGATGACGCCTGCCAGCACGGCGAGGGACAGGAGGAAGACCCAGAACATCACTAGAGCTCGATCCCATACCGGGCGGCGATCTCCCGGTCGTGGTCCAGCGAGGCGGCCCGCTCCTTGGCGCGCGCCCGCAGCAGGTCCCTGGCGGTCTTGGCGCAGGGGGTCGCCCGATAGAGCGCCTGGAGCCGGTCCTCCTCGGCATCCGCCACGTCCGCGCGTTTCTCCGCCTCCGGGTGGGACATGCCTGCAAGGGCTGCCTCGACGGGTCGGACCCATTCCGCCAGCTCTCCCGCGTCGCCCGCGATCCGCCAGCACCGAATGATCCGCGCGGCGAGCTCGTTCACGGCGTAGTGACCGAAGCGGCGGCCGTGCCAGGTCGCGGGCTTCCCTCCGTGCTCCCGCGCCAGGAGGAGGTCAACGGAGCCGATGTGTCCGTTGTCGCTCCGGCCGCCTTTCCGCACCATCGTATCGCCCATGCTCCCGCGCTCCGATGCACTCCTGCTTTCCTGGGTCTTGCTGGTGCCGGCCATGGTGGGCCTCCTCGCTATCCTGGATCTCATCCGCGCCTTCGTCTCTATGATCGTCGCCGCGCTGGGCGGTGTCTAGGGTGGGGGGCCGGCGAGGGGGGGCGACTGACGGGGCGCAGCCGGGGCCTGAACACTTTTCCGAATCAAACTCTCATATGGACCCTGCTCGGTGACGATGCTGTCGCGCCCACGGTCACGACTCGGGCCGGAACGGGCAGCCGGTTTGGGCGAGGGTAGGTCCAGCCTGACGTGGCTTGACTTGTCCGGGACCTTGCTTCATATCCGGCTCCAGACGTTGAGTGTTCCCAGGCTCGAGTTCCTCTTGTCCGAAGGAGGATGAGAGATCATGGAATATCCACTGTCCTTTCTGCTGACCGTGCCGTACCTGCTGCCGATCGTGTTGACCATGCTTGCAGTGGCCGTCCTTTGGTTTGGTCTTCCCCGGGCTCCCCATTACCGCCGGCCCGGGCGATGGCGCGCCGGCCTCATAATGACCTCACTGGGGCTCATCGGCCTATGGCTGCTCCCTGCGGGAGTTTTCATGTTCGTCGGCAACACTCAGATTGATGGACTGCTGTTCATTCTTGCGCTGGTTTGTGCAGCGGGAGTGCTTGGTGGCGGGCTGCAGGCACTCAGCAGAGCCAACAACACGCCAAGCGACGATCGATGGGACAGCATTGTCGGCTAACACTCAGGCAGGCGAGCTCGCAGCACGAGCGTGGGCGCCTCAGCTCCCTTAAGCACCACGCTGAGGTTCCTACCCACTACGATCCCAGCTCAGGAAGCCGGCATGACGGCGCGCATGGCACGGGCGCCTGGCGCATATCGTCTCCTGGGGTCCGGGATGTAAGTTGGATAACGATCCGCTGAGCATTGCCAAGGCTACCACAGCCTTAACCACGGCTGATCTCACCGCCCCTTCAGCAGGCGCACTGTCGCTCTCCTACGTGGGAGACACTTATGACGACCCGCCTCATCTTCAACGGCCAAGAGTACGACGGCCCCGAGGCCATGCCGCCAGACGTTCGAAACGCCTATCAGGTGATGCTGGACCAGTTGCAGGACAAGGACAAAGACGGTATTCCCGACGTACTCCAGGGCGGGAGCGCTGGAAAAAATGTGCTTGGAATGCTGCAAACCTCGGTGACCTTAAACGGGCGCCCCTTGGAGGGTATGGGCCTGCCCGCGCCCGTGCGGCACCTTATTGGAAACGTGATAGCTCACGGGATCAGCAAGGCCACCGCTCCCACTGAGCCGCACGGCAATGAGCCCCTCCTGCGGACGTTAGACACTGCCAGCCGGGTCACGGAGGGACTACTCGGAGTGCTGCTTGCCTGCGCAGCCGGCTTCGCCCTCGTCTTCGGCGTGGGCCTCATGTTTGCTATCGGTGGCGGACCAGAGCTTCTAAAGGATCGCTTGATAGTTGCCATCGCCGCGTTGCTAATTCTCGGCGGGCTCGACACCCAAGCCACCCGACTCGCAAGGCGGCGGCAGCCGCTCCTAGCACCGGATACCGCAGGGTACAGGCGCTTCCTGGTATGGAGCAGCCTTGGTTTGTTGCTCGCTGCGGTTCTGCTCCTTGGCCTCGCGTGGTTCCTGCCGTAAGGCAATTCCGGCACGCTTCCACTCAAAGGCGGAGACTATGTGTTCTGGGTACTAAGTGGAGTCCGATCTTCATGTTGCTGCTCCTAACTCGACGTAGAGGCAGCGTGCACTCCTCGCAGCGCACTCAGGTTGGCATCGAGCAGGAGGCGACGTCCGTCGTTTGCCGGACGTCTCCCTGGAGCGCCGCGGGGCTCGGCAATCTTTCCATGGCGCGCAGATGGGTGGGCTGTGTCCCGAGGATGAGCCGCTCATTGTACAGCCTCCGCCTTACGAATTCCCGCCGCTGATTAGGGTAAGCCGCTCCTCCCATTAAGCCTGGCAACAGCATGGGACAGCAGCGAGCCTAAAGGCTCGGCGCAGGCTTCCCGAGCCACCAGGAACGTTTTGCAGAGCCGGCTCGTCCCGAAAACGAAGCACCCGGCGATCACGAAAGTGACAGCGGGGTCGAGTGCCCTCCCCTGCTGGCCTTCCCGACCCGGTTTCTGCATCTTATCGATCGCTATCGGACTCGGCACCAACGGTAGTGGGGACATGGCTACACCATCATGGCAGGTCACGGGTCAATACTACGAAACCTGCAGTTGCGATTTTGTCTGTCCATGCGTTCCGGGGCAGCTGGCAGTCATGCCGACCAAAGGGTTCTGCACGGTTGCAGTGGCGTTTCAGATCGAACGCGGCAGCTACGGCACGGTTCCACTCGACGGATTCGGCTTCATCGTTCTCTTATGGACGCCGGAGGAAATGGGCAAGGGGAACTGGTCCGTCGGTGTCATCGCGGACGCGCGCGCGAATGCCGAGCAACGCGACGCGATCGCATCGATCGCGAGCGGGTCCGCAGGCGGTCCCATGGCTGCCTTGTCAGCGTTGGTTGGAAAGTTTCTGGGCGTGGAGTCGGCGCCGATCCGATTCGATCGTGGCGCCTGCGGAACGCTGGTCAGGATATAATGATCGATGCCGCTAACGTCGCTCTATTGCTCAAGCACTAGCTCGAAGCTCGGCGCTTTCTCATCGCTGAGAAGTACGAGTTTAGCACTGCGTAGAAGATCAATTCGCTGTTCACGGCTCATCTTAGGCTCACTCCCTTCTCGAGGGATGAAACTCGGACTTGCTCAGACTTTTGCGGGATACGAACTCTTCTTGTTCACCATGGTAGCACGTAAAGTATGAGCTACCTGACGTCATCCGGGATATCTGCGCCCGAGGGCGGGACCGGGCGTTCTACGAGTCACGGGTGATTGGAAGGATCTCCCGCTGGTTGACGTGAAAGCAACCGGGGGTTGGAGAGACACCAACACCCTTCTCACGTGCTACCAGCAGACCGATGAGGCGTCGATGCTCCGCGTGATGAATGCTCCCAGTAACAGCGTGCTCGGCGGCTTCCCCTTTTATCTTTTGAACCGCGCCGCTTCCTCCGAGCCGCCGGTGACGTCGCCAGCGCTGTACGAATGCGCCCCGGCCCCGGCAAGCTTGCCGCCGGCGACAATCAGGTATTCCTCGCGAATGGGGCGGCCCTCGAACCAGCACTCCAGAATCTCGCGCACTCCGGCCGCGTAGCGCGCTTGGGCCGACAGGCTCGTACCGGACATATGCGGCGTCATCCCGTGGTGCGGCATGGTCCGCCAGGGATGATCCTTCGGGGCCGGCTGCGGAAACCAGACGTCGCCCGCGTATCCGGCGAGCTGCCCGCTCTCGAGCGCCCGCACGACCGCGTCGCGGTCGCAGATCTTGCCCCGCGCCGTGTTCACGATGTAGGCGCCCCGCTTCATCTTGGCGATGAGCGCGTCATTGAACAGATGCTCGGTCTCCGGATGCAGCGGGGCATTGATCGTGACCACATCGCAGACCCGCACCAGCGACTCGGCGGTCGGGTGGAAGGTCAGCGCTCAGCTCTTGCTCGACCGCGTCCGGCAGCCGATGCCGATCGGTGTAGTGCAGCTTGACGTCGAAGGGCTTGAGCCGTCGCAGCACCGCCGTGCCGATGCGTCCGGCGGCGACGGTGCCGACCGCCATCCCTTCCAGGTCGTAGGAGCGGGACACGCAGTCGGCGATGTTCCAGCCGCCCTCGACGACCCACTGATACGACGGGATGTAGTTGCGCACCAGCGCCAGGATCATCATCACGACATGCTCGGATACGCTGATGCTGTTGCAATAGGTGACTTCGGCGACCGTAATCCCGCGCTCGATGGCGGCCTGCAGATCGACGTGATCCGAGCCGATCCCCGCCGTGATCGCGAGCTTCAGCTTCGGTGCCTTGGCGATCCGCTCCGCGGTCAGGTAGGCGGGCCAGAACGGCTGCGAGATCACGATCTCGGCATCCGGCAGCTCTCGCTCGAAGACCGAGTTCGGGCCGTCCTTGTCGGCGGTCACGACCAGCGTGTGGCCCTGTGCTTCGAGAAACTTGCGCAGCCCGAGTTCGCCGGAGACGCAGCCGAGCAGTTGCCCCGGCTTGAAGTCGATGGCTTTGGGCGTCGGGAGCGTCTGGCCGCCAGGATAGCGTTCAAGCTTCGGGATGTCGTCGCGTGCGTAGGATTTCGGATACCCCGTCACAGGATCGTCGTAGAGCACACAGAGGACTTTTGCCATTGCCAAGCCCTCCAATGGGGAGTGTGAGAGCCGAGTTGATCGGCGGCCCGCCGCCCGGCCGGCGATGTGCCACCGCCCTGAGAGGATAGCCTCGATCCGCTCGAGCAACCTGTCGATGGCCGTGGAGACAAGCTGCCCGATTCGGTGGGGCCACACAACGCGCCGGTCCGCCGCTCGCCGCCGGGGCCGCGATGGGTCCGCCGCACCGCGCCCAATTCCCCGGCCTGACTACGGTGGCGCGGTTCGCTACCTCTTCGGCGCCCCCGGCGCATTGTCACTTGTGAACACGTCGCGGTTCTTCGCGGTGTACGACGCCCAGTTGGGCGGGACCTCCTCCTCGTCGAAGATCGCCGTCACTGGGCACTCGGGCACGCACGCCCCGCAGTCGATGCACTCGTCGGGATGGATGTAGAGCTGGTCTTCCCCTTCGTAGATGCAGTCCACCGGACAGACATCCACGCAAGAACGGTCTTTGACACCGATACAGGGTTCCGCGATCACGTACGTCATGGGCGGGGGGACCCGGTTGCGGCGAGGAGCACGAGCACCCCGGCCAACCAAATCGCTTTCAGGCCGCTCCTCCTTCACAATCCAGTGCCTGGCCGTCCAGCACCCGAACGTGCCAACCGCAAGGGGGCGTGTCGACCAAGCGCGAGGCGTGTTTGGGGCAACTCAAGGGTTCTTTGGCGGTCAGCGCTCCGTTCGGGGCGATGCTCAGAGTGTGGTGCGTCGCATCGTGGCGAACGACGAGCGCCAGGCCGCAATGGGGACAGGCAAAAAAGTAGCCGGGCGACCAGCCAACTTCGGCGCTGGCCAACTCAAGCGTGCAGCGCACGCCCAGGTAGTCAAACCAGGCTTCCTTCGGCCATTCCACCCGATCTCCTTGAACCGCCGGGTGCCCAACGCGTGCGAAGTATGATGGCATGGGTTGTTTCCCCCAACATTCCCTCCAATGGCCTGCCCCGGTCTCCATGCGCCAGCGGCCATGGCCGGCCGTAGCCGGGCAGTCGTACTGTTGACGGGACGAGAATCCGTGGGGAGGGCCGACTAACCGGCGGTGCGCGGGTTCAGGCCGAGGGCGGATAACCTAAGCGACTGCCCGGCGGGAGAGCATGGAAGGTGGCGCATGGATCACCGTAAGTCCTAATATACCATCGTGCGACCAAGGGCGCTACGAAGCGGCGTATGTCCCGCAGCCGTGCAGCGTCTGCGGGCGGGACTTCCAGCCGTCTAGCGCACCGACAGAGGTTTGACACTGACAAAAGGGGGACCAGGGATGCGGCGAGGCCGACGGGATCCGGAGTCGGTGATGCCGGGGGAGACACTGGACTTCTGGCGGGTCGAAGCAGTGGAGCCCGGGCGGCTGCTCAGACTCGCGGCCGAAATGCGGATTCCGGGGCGGGCATGGCTTCAGTTCGAGGTGACGCCGGCGGACGGGGGCAGTCTCATCCGGCAGACCGCGCTCTTCGATCCCGTCGGGGTCGGGGGTCTGTTCTATTGGTATGGGCTGTGGGGGATTCATCAGATGGTGTTCGCCGGGATGCTGCGCAACATCGCTCGCGCTGCGACAACGGCGGACGTGAGGGCGCCGTGCGAGCGGACGCCGTGACGCCCCCACGCCCGGCGGAATCTCCCGCCCTCGAAGACAAAGCGTTCCTGGTTCTGCTCGTCGCGGTATCGCTCGCCTTCGCCTGGATCCTCTGGCCGTTCTTCGGGGCGGTGCTCTGGGGGGTGATCCTCGCGATCGTCTTCGCGCCGCTCTACCGGCGACTGCTGCGGTCCATGCGGCAGCGGCGCACGCTCGCCGCGCTCGCCACGCTGGTGATCATCCTGGTGCTGGTGATTCTGCCGCTGACGCTGGTCACGGCCTTGCTGGTGCAGGAAGGGGTCGGCGTGTACGAACGCATCCAGTCGGGAGAGTTCGACATCGGCCGGTATTTTCAGCAGACCTTCAACGCGCTGCCCGGATGGGTCACCGAGCCTGCTGGACCGCTTCGGGCTGACGAACCTGGGCCTGGTGCAGGAGAGGCTGTCGGCCGCACTGAGGAAGAGCAGCCAGTTCCTTGCGGGACAGGCGCTGAACCTCGGCCAGAACACGCTGAACTTCGTTCTCAGCTTGTTCGTCATGCTCTACCTGCTGTTCTTTCTGCTGCGCGACGGTGACGCACTGGTCGAGCGTATCAGGGCGGCGATTCCGTTGCACCCGGAGCAACTGCGCACGCTCGCCAGCCGGTTCACCGGCGTCATCCGTGCCACGGTCAAAGGCACCCTCGTCGTCGCCGTCGTGCAAGGCGCGCTCGGAGGTCTGATCTTCTGGCTCCTGGGGATCCACGCGCCGGCTGCTCTGGGCGGCATTGATGGCCCTGCTGTCCCTGCTGCCCGCGGTGGGAACCGCGCTGGTCTGGCTGCCGGTCGCCATCTACTTCCTGGCGACCGGTGCGACCTGGCAGGGCATCGTGCTGACCGCGTACGGTGTGCTCGTCATCGGCCTGGTGGACAACGTGCTGCGCCCGATCCTGGTCGGCAAGGATACGAGGATGCCCGACTACGTCGTGCTGATCTCCACGCTGGGCGGCATAGCAATCTTCGGCATCAACGGCTTCGTCATCGGGCCGGTGATCGCGGCGATGTTCATCGCGGTGTGGGGCATGTTCTCGGCGTCGAGGCCCGGGTTCAGGCCAGCCTCCGACATCGGCGTGCGGGAGGAGTAGCCGAACAGGCACGCAGCCTTCATGGAACCGACGGGGCGTTGAGCACAATGAGCTTTCTCGGCTGGATGGCCCTCGGCGGCCTCGTGCTGCTGCTCATGGCACTCTCCTCCGCTTATCTGCGGAACCTCCCGATCTCGACCTCGGCCATCTACCTGGCGCTGGGCGTAGCCATCGGTCCGCTCGGCTTCGGGTGGCTACGCATCGACCTGCGCGAGGCGGGGCCGTGGTTCGAGCGGCTCACGGAGGTCGCGGTGATCGTAGCGCTCTTCGTGGGTGGGCTCAAGCTACGGCTGCCGTTGCGGCACCCCGCCTGGGTCGCGGCCTACCGTCTCGCCGGGCCGGTCATGCTGGCGAGCATCCTTGGCGTGGCGCTGGGTGCCCACCTGCTGCTCGGTCTGGATCCGGCGATGGCCCTGCTAGCGGGCGCGGTGCTCGCCCCGACCGACCCGGTGCTGGCCAGCATGGTAAAGGTGGATAGCGCCACCGACCACGACCGGATGCGCTACGGACTATCGGGCGAAGCCGGGCTGAACGACGGCGCGGCGTTTCCCTTCGTAGTCCTCGCCCTGCTCTGGGCGGAGCACGGTGGCCCAGGCGGCTGGATCGGCGAATGGGTGCTGGGGCGCGTAGTGTGGGCGGTGCCCGCCGGTCTGCTCCTGGGCTTCGGGCTCGGCCGCGCGGTGGGGCGACTCGCCATCTGGCTCCGCAGCCTGCAGCAGGACACCGGCGCGCCGAGCGACTTCCTGGCGCTCGCCCTCATCGCGCTCTCCTATGTCGGCGCCGAAACCATCGGCGCGTGGGGATTCCTGGCGACCTTCGCCGCCGGCGTCGGCCTGCGCCACGCCGAGCTGCACGTGACCCGGGAGACGCCGCATCCCGAGCAGATACGGAACCCTGCGCCGCTAGTCAGGGATCCCGCGACCGAGGCCTCGTCGCATCCGCCGGCGGAGGACCTGGTCGGCGCGAGCGTCGAGGCGGAGGAGCTGCGAGAGCCGGCAGTCGCCGCGGGCGTGCTGGTGGCGGAGACGATCTCGTTCGGTGATACGGTCGAGCGGCTGCTTGAGCTGCTGCTGGTGGTGCTGGTGGGGGTATGCCTCGCGACCCATTGGGACCTGCGGGCCGTTCCCCTCGCGCTCCTGCTCATGCTGGTGATCCGCCCAATCGCGACCCGGCTGCTGCTTATGGGTACGCCGACCACGAACCCCCAGCGCTGGCTCATGGGGTGGTTCGGAATTCGCGGAATCGGGAGCCTCTACTACCTGAGCTACGCCCTGAGCCATGGCGTCTCGGGGCCGGCCGCGGCAGAGCTGGCGGGGGTGACGATCTCCGTCGTTGCGGGCAGTATCCTGCTGCACGGCATCAGCGCACGGCCACTTCTCTCCTGGTACGAGCGAAGGCTATCGGGCCAGCGATAAGTGATACGCCAACCGTGCGGAAGCACCTCCGCCGAACGATGTCGCCGCAGCCGGTCCGGCCGCTGACGTGCATCGGCTCCCCAAGATCTAGCCCGTCACCTGTGCCGCTGCGAATCGGTCGCTCAGGCGCCCGCGGGGGCCGGCCCAAGTGGACCTCCTGCGGCGTCCCCCCGTAAAGGTGAAGTGTTCGGCGGAGGGGGCGCGAGGCGCCGCAGCGTCATCTTGACAGGCCCGGTCACCTCAGGCATATCACCGGACGTCGCAGGGATTTGAGAGGCGCCATCTTGGCTCGGTGTCGAAGTCTCGGGATTTGGGGAACTTGCATGGGCGAATAATGGGAAGTGGGGAGGCAAGGATGCAGTCCAATTGAAAGTTAAGCGGACGCGACGGAGATCACTTGACTACTAGCTATGCGACGCGGCTCCAGGGGCATCTGGCAGGATACAGGCGGAGCCGGCTTGGTGTCCGCCAGGACGGCCTGTGGGTCAAGAATGGGAAAGCTTATCCACATATTCTGCCCCGCAAACTACGCTGACTCAATATTACAGAGACCATCCGTAAGGAATTCTGGAGTTACCGGCGTGACGAGCGTCTTCAGCTCCATCGCGACTTCCACCACCTGACCTCCTCGCAGGCATTGGCGTTTAATCTCTTCTTCCCATTCTTCGGTCTTCGGGGCAATCAGTCGCCGCCGTTGCTTCAGGCGCTGGACCTGCCAACCAGCGCAATCGAGGGCTGGGAATTCGAGAAGGTGCTGGATCGCTCTGAGGGCACGAACTTTGACTTCCACCTCTCGCTCACCGGTGGCCGTCAAGTCTATTTCGAAGTGAAGTTGTGCGAACGTGGCTTTGGCAAGGCGAAGGCTGACGAACGTCACCTAAAGAAGCTCGACGAAATATATCGCGAGCGACTAATGGGCAAGGTGGGAGCCGATAGCCTGGCCGAAAAGATCTTCTTCCGGAATTACCAGCTGCTCCGCAACATCTCGTATCTATCCCTCGACTCTGAACATCAACTGATCCTCATCTGTCCACAGGCAAACAAGGCACTCGAGGCCGGGCTAAAATTTTTAGAAGGTGCGCTGACCGACAAGATGCGTGGTGCGGTACGTGTCGTGTATCTGGAACCGTTGTTAGCTGAGCTCCGGTCCCACTCAGGATTGGAAGCCCGAATTAAAACTCATGCCGAGCTGCTCGAAGAGAAGTACGTGATCTAGTGCCAATGCGCCCCTGCAGCTGATGCGTAAATCGTTAGGCAGCACCACAGACATCAATGCCAGGCCGACTACCATTGCTGCGCGCCGATAAGCACGCTTGCGAATCCCCACACGTCGTGATAATCGGCGCGGGGGCGAGCCGGGCTGCTTGCCCAACAGGGGATGCAAACGGGCGCCCGCTTCCAGTAATGGCAGATTTGGTCGAGTTGGCGGGCCTGAAGGGTCTATTGCAGGAGGCCGGCGTCAGCTATGCCCCCGGGGAGAATTTCGAGATCATCTACGAACGTATCTCTGCCGACCCGGACAAATCGAATCTAGCCCGCACCGTCGAGGCACAGATCCGAGACTACTTTTCCGCCATCGTAATCCCGGATCGGGCAACATTGTATGACAAACTCCTTCTGTCACTGCGAGAAAAGGACTACATTGGCAGCTTCAACTGGGATCCGCTCCTCGCACAGGCCTACAAGCGCAATCGCCACCTGCGGGAGTTGCCGCACATTCTCTTTCTTCATGGTAACGTAGATGCTGGTGCCTGCGTTGAACACCGCCAGAGGGGGTTCCTCGAACACTCGTGCCCGCAATGTAGGCGGCCCCTTGATCCCGTCCCGCTTCTCTATCCCATCGGGGTCAAGAACTATGAGAGCAATCCGTTCATTCGCAACGAGTGGGCTGAACTGCGGGCGGCAATCGAGGATGCTTACATCCTGACGATATACGGTTACGCTGCTCCTGCCTCTGACATGGCGGCCAAGGAGATAATGCTCGCAGCCTGGAAAGCTAACCAGTCCCTCGAGCTCGCGGAGATCGACATTGTCGACATCAAGCCACGGGCTGAGGTGGAGGCAACCTGGCGACCGTTCTTTGTGCGCACGCACTACGGAGTGTCCACGACAGCTTCGTGGCTCTTTCAGCACGCACGGCGATCGTGTGACCATTTCGCGATGGCGACCCTTCAATAGCGGCCCTGCAGGGAGACCCCGCTTCCCACTACTGACGAACTAGGCACCCTCCACGAGTGGGCGGCGCCCTTGATTGCTCAGGAGATTGCGCTTCGAGACGACGGCACCCCATTCCCCTGCTGACCAGGTTGCCGCCTAACCCGCGCACGCAGCCACAGCGGTCAACACACCACCAACTCGTCGCGGGCTCAAGATGGAATTCAAAACCCAGGCGTTCACGATCTCGGATCTGTACAATTGGTACAAAGCGGGAGAACTTTTCCTCCAGCCGAAATTCCAGAGACGAAAAGTGTGGAGGCCCGCTGCTAAGTCATACCTCATCGATACAGTGGTCCGAGGCTTGCCGATGCCAAAGATCTACTATCGAATGCAAGTCGACCCTACCTCGATCAAATCGGTAAGAGAAGTTGTTGATGGCCAACAGCGCCTGGACGCCATCTTTGGATATATAGACGACGCCTTCGCCGTATCGCGGACTCAGAGCAGTTTGATTGGAGGGAAGCGCTTCTCTGGTCTACAGGATGCTCTGCGCCAGAAGATTCTCTCCTACGATATATCCGCTGACCTACTCATCGGGGCGGATGATGCTCAGGTTCTGCAAATCTTCGCGCGGATTAACTCATATAGCATAACCCTGAACGCTCAGGAAAAGCGAAACGCCAAGTTCTTCGGACTCTTCAAGCAACTCGCATACGAACTTGGCAGCTCACACGTTGCGTTTTGGACAAACAGCCGGATTCTCAGCGACCAGAACGTCGCTCGTATGGCCGACGCCGAACTCGTGTCGGAGTTACTTGTTGGGATCATGGCAGGTCTGCAGGATAAGAAGAAGTCTCTTGACCGTTTTTACGAACTTCACGAAGACAGTTTTCAGGAAGAGCGTCAAACAAGGCTTCGCTTTGAGAAGACCCTGAGTTGGCTCTCAGATAATGCCATGGAGGCCACCAAGAACACGATATTTCGGCGGAGAGCACGATGGTCAAAGCGTTAGAGCCGTGCCAGTCCAAGCTGATGACGGTGACCACTGCGTCCGGAAGGATGCCACGGACCGCAGCGTCGGGTTGGAGGTCGTCCAATTTCAATGGGAGTAGCCTGCGCGCTGCTGTTGTGGGCTTCCGGAAGGCTTCATCGGTTGGGCTTTCTGTGGGAGTGCTGTTACGGACAACATCACGAGCTCTGCACCGGCAATGTCGCGTATCACGCGACAATGACCTACGAGCGGCCAGGCTACCCTGCCAGGAGGACGATGCGGTTGGTCTCAGGATGCTCTGGGAAGCTTGAACGTCCATCCTCAGGTGGGCACGCGCGATCTGGCCATTCATACTAGCTCACCCCGGTGACAACCGCGACGATCCAGGGCTGGCCCAGCGGCACACAAAGCGGCACACAACTCAGCAGATTGCGTCAAGAAATGACGAAGCGGCGTAGGCACCAATTGCTTACGCCGCTTCGAGTTGCCCCTCCTGGGCTCGAACCAGGACTCTCCTGATCCAGAGTCCTGTCGCCCAGACAGACATTTCCGACAACTTGTTGGGAATCGGCCACTTCCCGAGCATCGGTGCCCGCTTCCCGGCCGTAGTTTGCCCGCTCGTGCCCGGAGAAACTACGGCAAAACTACGGCACCCTCGGCGGTAGCCCACCACGCCGGTGCCTCCTAGATACCCTTGGAGAGCACTGGACTCCCGACACCAGCGCCATGGAGAACAGGTACCACCGGCTTACCACACGCTTTCACCGCCCCTCATAGGTCTGAAGGGTAGAGAGATAATCCGGAAAAGTGTCGGTACGTTCAACCAGCCTTCGAACGCTCGTGGGATGGAGATAAGGAGCCGGTACCTCACGTTTCCGCCTAAGCCGATACGCCGGCATCTCTTGCTAGCATTCGCCGGTCTTACACGGCACATTCCACTCGTCCCCATCGGCTTTGTGATCGCGGTCGACTCGCCCTTAGCCAGAGCGGTCGCCTCCCCGAGCCATGTCATGACCACCGACCTCCTGGACCAGTTGCAGGTCACTCTGGGCGCCGCCTACGCGGTGGAGCGCGAGCTAGGTGCCGGAGGGATGAGTCGCGTCTTCGTCGCTCAGGAGACCGCCCTCGGCCGCAAGGTGGTCGTCAAGGTGCTCCCGCCCGAGCTGGCCGGGGGCATCGACGTCGACCGCTTCCACCGCGAAGTCCAGCTCGCCGCCCAGCTCCGCCATCCGCACATCGTCCCTCTGCTCACCGCCGGCGAGGGCCGTGGCCTGCTCTACTACACGATGCCCTACGTGGAGGGAGCATCGTTGCGCACCTACCTCGACCGTCAAGGGGAGTTGCCGGTGGGTGAGGCGGTCAAACTGCTCCGGGAGGTAGCCGACGCGCTCTGCTACGCACACCGGCGGGGCGTCGTCCACCGTGACATCAAGCCGGAGAACATCCTGCTCGAGGACGGGCACGCGCTGGTCACCGACTTCGGCATCGCGAAGGCGCTCACCGCTCGTCTAGGCGCGGGTGGTGCGATGACTTCCGTCGGTCTCGCGGTCGGGACGCCCACGTATATGGCCCCGGAGCAGGCAGCGGCAGACCCGCACGTTGATCACCGGGCCGACCTCTATGCGCTCGGGGTGGTCGCCTACGAGGTCCTGACTGGCGACCCGCCTTTCCGCGGCCATACGGCGCAGCAGCTCGTCGGCGCGCACTTGACGCAGATCCCCGAGCCGGTCGCGCAGTACCGTTCCAGCATCCCTGGGACGCTCGCTGCGCTAGTCATGCGCCTACTGGAAAAACGGCCAGCCGACCGGCCGCAGTCAGCCGAAGAGGTGCTGCACGAGCTGGATGCCATGGTGGTGGCGGCGAGCGGCGGGACGGTCGCTGCGCAACCTGCCGAGCCCGCAGCGCAGGCGATAACGGCACGCCGGGGTCCTCTCGGCCACCGCGCGGCCGTCTACGTGGGACTGGCGGCTTTGCTGGGACTAGCGGGCTACGCCGTCGTCGCCCGCATCATCGACGGGCAGCCGGGCCGCGAGCCCTCCGTCAACGCGGCGGGCAGCACCGTCGGTGCCAGCGAGTGCCGGGACGGCGAAGTCGATTGCTGTGCTCCCGTTCGTGAACATGAGCGCCGAGCGGGAGAACGAGTACTTCTCGGACGGCATGACCGAGGAGCTGATCAACGCGCTCAGCAAGGTGGAGGGTCTGCGCGTGGCTGCCCGCACCTCGGCCTTCGCCTTCAAAGGCAAGGATGCCGATGTTCGGGAGGTCGGGGAGAAGCTCAGGGTGGCGACTGTCCTCGCGGGGAGCGTGCGGAGCTCGGGAACGAGGCTTCGCGTCACGGCGCAGCTCATGGACGCCGAGCAGGGCGTCCAACTGTGGTCGGAGACATATGACCGCGAGCTGGCCGACGTGTTCGCCGTCCAAGATGAGTTGTCGCGAGCGATCGTGAGTGCGCTGAAGGTTACGCTTGCTGGGGACCAGGACGTGCCTCTCGTCAGTCGCCCGACCCAGAGTCTGGAGGCGTATAACCTCTACCTGCAGGGCCGCTACTCGTGGAACCAGCGGACCGAAGCCGGGCTCAAGCAGGCGGTCCGCTACTTCGAGCAGGCGATCACCATGGATTCGGGCTATGCCCAGGCATATGCCGGGCTCGCCGACGCCTATGTCCTCCTCCCCGAGCGCGGGCCCACGCGGCCAGCCGAGGTGTACCCCAAGGCCGAGGCGGCCGCACTCAGGGCACTGGCGCTGGACAGCACCCTCGCTGAGGCGCACACCTCGCTCGGCTACGTCCTGGAGGTCAAGGAGCTGGGAGTGGCGGCGCGCCGAGCAGGCGTTCCGGCGCGCGATCGCGCTCAATCCGAGCTATGCCACCGCACATCACTGGTACGCCGAATGCTTGAGCTTGACGGGACGTCCAGACGAAGGCCTGGTCGAGCTCGAGCAGGCCTTAAGCCTGGACCCGCTGTCGTCTCAGATTCGCGCCCAGACGGGCTTGCAGCTCTACCGGATGCGTCGCTATGACGCAGCCATCGCGCAACTCCGCCAGACGCTCGATCTGTACCCGCGTTCCGCCCGAGGCCCATGATTGGCTCGGACGGACATATCTGTTAAAGGGGAGGCACGCTGAGGCACTCGCCGAAATGGAGACAGCAGTGAGCCTCACGGGACGTGGCTCGCTGGAGTTGGTGAACCTCGCCTACGTATACGCTGTGACGGAAGGAGGGAGCAGGCACATCCGAATCCGTGAGGAGCTCGAGGAGCGGTCGCGGCGTCAGTACGTCTCGCCCCTGGCGTTCGCGCGAATCTCCACGGGGCTGGGCGAGAAAGACCAAGCATTCGTGTGGCTGGACAAGGCCGTGGACGCGCATGACCCTAATTTACTGTTCGGTGTCTTCGACCCACTCTGGGATCCCCTGCGCTCCGACCCGAGGTTCACTCGAGCCTTGAGGCGGATGCGGCTGGAGTCGTGACTCGATCTCCAGGAACGGTGCCTACGCTGCGCAAGCAGCAGGTGGAGGCGGACCTGGGCGAGGAAGCCTCATGAATGACCGCGCATTGCGGGTGACCTACCTGCTGGTACTGCTCTTGGGCTGTGCAGGCCACACCAGCCCGATCCCCGCGTGGAACAGTACGACCTGCTGATCACTGGCGGAACCGTGGTCGACGGCTCGGGCGGTCCTGCCTTCTAGGCGGATGTCGCCGTGCAGGGCGACCGAATCGTGCGTGTCGCCAGGGCGCACCTCGCACCCTCGAGTGCTACCCGGGTCATTGAAGCCGCCGGGAAGGTGGTCGCGCCGGGATTCGTCGACCTGCATGCCCATATCGAGCGCCTGCTGCAGATACCAGCGGCTGGGCACTACCTGCGCCAGGGCGTCACCACCCTGGTGGGAAACCCGGATGGTGGATGGCTCCCCCACCGGCCATCACCTTGGCCGCTCGGCCCATACTTGGATTCCGTAGCGGCTGCGCGCTTGGCTCCGAACGTGGCCTACTACGTCGGACACAATACGGTGCGACGCGAGGTATTGGGATTGGCGGACCGAGCGCCTTCGAGCGATGAGTTGGCACGAATGCGGTCGCTTGTAGCCAATGCGATGGGAGCCGCCGCAGTTGGCCTGTCGACTGGACTAGCGTACGCACCGGGAGCCTATGCCACAACCGACGAGATTGTCGCGCTCGCCCGCGTCGCCGCTGATTCTGGCGGTATCTACACCTCACACATCCGGAGCGAGAGCGATAGTCTCCTCGAGAGCGTCGCTGAGGCGATCAACGTTGGGCGTAACGCGCGCATCCCGGTCGTGATCGACCACCATAAGGCTTTCGGAAAGAAGTCGTGGGGGGCCAGTGTGCGCACACTCGCCCTGGTGGATTCGGCGCGCGCGGCCGGCGTGGACGTCATGATGAACCAATACCCATACATCGCGGCCTCTACGACCGTCGGTTCGATGGTACCGGCGTGGGCGTTCGCCGGCGGGGACACCGCATTCGCCCGCAGGCTCGCCAGCCCACCACTCCGAGACAGTCTGCTCCGGGGAACCGCGGCGTACCTTATGGGGCACGCTGGCGGGGACCTCCGCCTCGTGCAGATGGCCAGGGTCGACTGGATGCCGGAGCTGCAAGGGAAACCCCTCTTTGACTGGGCCATCGAACGTGGACTGATTCCCACAGCCGAGACAGGGGCCGAATTGATCCTTGAAGCTTTGCGGCGTGGCGGTGCGACGGCCATTTACCACTTGATGGATGAAGACGACGTCCGCCGCATTATGCGCCATCCGCAAACGATGATTGCCTCCGATGGGCAACTGATCGTTCCCGGTGAAGGCCAGCCCCATCCACGCTCGTACGGCACTTACCCACGGGTCCTCGGCCGGTACGTGAGAGAGGCGCACGTGCTCACGCTGCAGCTTGCCATTCACAAGATGACCACCATGCCAGCTGATCGGCTCGGTCTCAGGGATCGCGGAAGAATCGCTGAAGGAAGCCACGCTGACATAGTCGTATTCGATCCGGCTACGATTACCGATCGCGCGACATACCAGGCGCCCCATCAGTACCCGGAGGGGGTAGACTACGTTGTCGTGAACGGCGCCGTTACGGTTGAGGCCGGACGAATGACTGAGGCGCGTGCCGGTCGCCTCCTGAGGCATCACGTATCGCCTTGTGTGGGGCTGATCAACGATGGAGGCGTGAAATGTGGTAAACTAGGGCGAAACTAGGACAGGGCGGAAAAAAATCGGGAGGCCAGACACCACCCAAGTGGCGCTGGGCCTTCCAGCTGCCCATTCGTGCCACCTGCTACCGGGGTTTGATGACTTCATGCCGGACTTTGCCGTACTTTACTCGCTCAAGTGTCGAAGTTGGTTTGGCGCCCTCTCGACTAGCCCCTAGGAACGTGAAGCATCTTGTAGGAACCGAGCACACCGTCTCCCTACAGAACGTTAGTCTGGTAGCGAGTTTTCACGCGGCATCGTCGTCGCGCAAGCTCTGTGATCTTCCTGGTCACCGGGCCGATTGACACCTACCCAGAGTGAAGGAACCCTACCATGGCAGCCTACTCGACCACCGCAGCATCTGGCGCAACGTCCGCCTCCGCAGCTGGTCTCGGGGCCAGCCTTGTCACCCTGGCAGGGATTGGTCTCGTGGGTTATGGCCTCATGTTTCTCGTCCGCAACTTCACCGGCTTCATCGAGCTCGGGCTGACGCCGGAACACGTAGGCGGAACACCGGAGCAGATCCAAGCGTTCAGCCCACGGCTCTACAACTACATCAGTCACCTACAGGTCGCCGTGGCGGGGTTCATTATCGCCCTTGGGGTGGCGGTCATCGCCCTCGCCTGGCGAGGAATTCGCACCGGGCAACGCTGGGCCCTGTGGACGGCCTTCCTTGCCCCGGTCATTGGAGTCGGGCTGGCTCTGCCGCTGCACTATATCTACGGTATCGGCACGTTCGGCCATCTCGGACTGATCTACCTTGATGCGGGGATCCTCCTGATCGGGACGATCCTTGCCGGGAGAGCTCTAGCGCGCTGACTGCGAGGGCTGTTGGCGCGGCCGAGCGAGCTTCGCCGCCGCCTAGCTCGCGCATGCAGATCATAAGGGACCGGCTTTCCGCAGGGGACAGGACCCTCCTCATGAAGATTCCTCAACAGGAGACCAAGATATGCCATCCGCAACCAAGGCCGCTGCCAAGGTCCGTACAGCCCTTCTCGTGCGTCTCCAAGCCAAGCCTGGCAAGGAGGCAGAAGTCGCGCGCCTGGCATCCGTTCCGCCGGAAATGGGCCACCGAGCGAAAGGATCTTCCGCTGGTCGACGTAAAGGCAACGGGCGGCTGGAGAGACACCAACACGCTTCTTACGTGTTACCAGCAGACCGATGAGGCCTCGATGCTCCGGGTAATGGAGGCTCCGCGAAAGGTGCGGGGTGTGGGGTAGGCTAGAGCCGAGAAACTACGGCAAAACTACGGCAGGTGGGTAAATAGACGAAGCCCGGCAACACCTAAGTCGTTGCCGGGCTTCATTGCCCCTCCTGGGCTCGAACCAGGACTCTCCTGATCCAGAGTCAGGCGTGTTGCCAGTTACACCAAGGGGCACCGCATCCAATTTTTCACCGCAACAGATTCATACGAGCAGCCGGCCCTGGACGCCGACCATGGAGCTGAGGGGGATCGAACCCCTGACCTCTGCAGTGCGATTGCAGCGCTCTCCCAGCTGAGCTACAGCCCCGAAGGACCGGTAAACTAGCACCCCAACCCCCTCCCATCAACCGACCTACGGCGGCCCTCGGCCCCGATCCTTAGATTGTGCCCACCAGCTTCGGCCAGCCGCCCGCGATCGCGTGTCCGGTTTTCCCGTCCCCCACGCAATACCCGGTGCGTCCCCGAAGGCCTTCGCTGGCCCGGTACTTGGAACCGCCGCCCGAAAAGGTCCTTCGGGGTCGCGTAACTCTCCCAAGGAGAACAGCATGCGGGAATCGATGTTCCGCCGGTCGCTCGGCCTGGCCCTGGCCGCGGCACTCGCGTCGGCTGGCCTCGCCGTCGACCCCGGCGGTTGCCCAGGAGGTCCACCACCATCAGCCAGGCATGCCCACCGCCACTGACGTCGGCGACGCCGTGCCGCTGTACGACAACCTGGGCGACCTGCACCACAAGGTCACCACCGCCTCGACAGCGGCCCAGAAGTACTTCGATCAGGGGCTCCGCCTCACCTACGCCTTCAACCACGACGAGGCGATCGCCTCCTACACCGCGGCCACCCGCGAGGACTCCACCTGCGCCATGTGCTGGTGGGGGATCGCCTACGCCATGGGGCCCAACATCAACGCGCCGATGGATACCGCGGCCTACAGGCCGGCGTACGCCGCGATCCAGAAGGCAGTGAAGCTGTCGCCCAAGGCGACGCCCTACGAGCGCGACATGATCCAGGCGATGGCCAAGCGCTACGGCCCCGAGCCCGTCGCCAACCGCGCCCCGCTCGACTCGGCGTACGCCAAGGCGATGAAGACGGTGGCCAAGAAGTACCCGAGCGACCCCGAGGCCCAGACCCTCTACGCCGAGGCGCTGATGGACCTCACCCCCTGGAACTACTGGGACGGCCGGGGGACCAAGCCGCGCGCCGGGACGCTGGAGGTGGTGGCGACCCTCGAGCGCACCATCAAGCGGCTGCCCAACCACGCCGGCGCCTGCCACTTCTACATCCATATCGTGGAGGCCTCGACCACGCCCGCCCGCGCCCTCCCCTGCGCCGACCGGCTGGCCAAGCTGATGCCGGGCGCCGGGCACCTGGTTCACATGCCCTCGCACATCTACATGCGCACCGGCCGCTACGACCTCGTCGCCGACCACAACCACGAGGCGGTGGCGGAGGACCAGAGCTACCTCCAGGACCGGAAGCCGACCGGCTTCTACAAGTACACCTACTACCCGCACAACTGGCACATGCTGTGGATGGGCCTCATCCAGCTCGGCCGGGGTGCGGAGGCCATCAATGCGTCGCGCGAGCTGGTGAAGGTCATCCCGGTGGACGTGGTGGGGACGGTGCCGCCGCTCGAGCTCTACTTCCCCCCGCCCTATTGGACCCTGGTGCGGTTCGGGAAGTACGACGAGATGCTGGCCGAGCCGGCGCCGGCGTCGTCGCTCAAGTACACCAACGCCATGTGGCGCTACAGCCGGGGAATCGCCCTGGCGGCCAAGGGCAAGACCGCGGAGGCGCAGACCGAGCTCGACAGCGTGGCCGCGACCGCCGCGGCGACGCCGGCTGACGCGATGGCCGGGATCAACTCCCAGAAGAGCATGCTCTCGCTCGCCGAGCGGCACCTGGCCGGACGGCTCGCGCTGGCGAAGGGCGACACGGCCGGGGCGATCAAGGCGTTCGAGCAGGCGATTCCCTTGGAGGACGGGCTGCTCTACGACGAGCCGCCCGCGTGGTACCACCCGATCCGGCAGGAGCTGGCCGGAGTGCACCTCGCCATGGGGCATGCGGCGGTGGCGGAAAAGCTGTACCGGGAGGACCTGGTGCATTATCCCAATAACGGGTGGTCGCTGTACGGGCTGGCGCGGAGCCTCGAGGCCCAGAAGAAGACCGCGGAGGCGGGGAAGGTGGATGCGCAGTACCGGAAGACCTGGGACAAGGCGGACGTGAAGCCGCTGGCGGTGGGGATGTAGCGGAGAGCAGCGAAGCGGTAAAGAGCGAAAGAAGCGTGAACAGTGAACGGTGAAAAGTGAAAGGGGGCATCCTCCCTTTCACTTTTCACCGTTCACTGTTCACGCTTCTTTTCGCCGGTTGCTAGTCTACTGATACTGGATATACAACGGCACCGGATACAGCCCCCCGATCACCTGCTCCGGCGTCATCAGCCCGTCGTCCCCGCATCCCACCAGCTCGTACGTCACCCGGTCGCAACTCGGCTCGAACCCCGCCACCTTGGTCCGCGGGTCCCGGTCGTTCTTGTAGAACAGCTTGAATCCGGAGTACTGCACCGGATGCGGCGAGATCCAGAAGCGGTAGGCATCCTGCTTGTGCGCCGCCGCGCCGAACCCGTCCATCTGGATCACGACCTGCACCCGGGGATCGAGCCGGATGCTGTCGGTGTTGGTCAGCATCTTCCGGGTGAACCGGTGCACCACCAGCACCTTGGGCGGGAGCTTGTGCTCGGTCACCACCTCGGCGAGCACATCGATCGCGTGGTTCACGTCCTCCGCATCGAGCGTCCCGATCCGCCGCCCCGGCACCCCGCCGTTCTTCATCGCGAACTCGGGGTCGAGCGCCAGGTGGATGTACGGCCGCTGGAGGAACGGAACCAGCGGCTCCAGCTCCGCCGCGACGGTGCTGTGGCCGGTCTGGATGTCGAGGAACACGATCCAGCCCCGCTCCTCGGCCCACGACGCCACCGTGTTGATCAGACTGTCGCCCATTCGGAGCCGATACTTGTTCCCCGCCCCCGGCTTCCCCTGCGCCACGGTCGCGATCAGGTGCAGCGCCGGCATCACCTTTCGCTCGGGGTCGGCCAGCGCCCACGCCATCGCCACCTTTTCCAGCCGCGGGAGCATCGAGTCGGGCGGGACCTGGCCCATGATGCCCATCCGCGTCGAGCGCGGGTTGCCGTAGTAGGCGATGATGCGATGCTCGGGGAGCAGCGAGCCGGCGAGCGGCTCGGCGCCCTTGACCGGCCATCTCGCGGAGTCCGCCGGGCTCAGGACGAACGGCCGGGGGCCGCGCGCGCGGGTGCGCGGGGGAAGGCTGTCGCGCTTGGCCGCGGAGCTGTCGGAGACCGAATCGGCCGCGGCCGTGTCGGCCGCCAGGCTGTCCTTCCGTGTGGTGTCGGGAGGGGCGACGACGGGCCGTGGCTCCCAGACCTTGGGCTTCGGCGGCGGCGGCGCGGGCGTGGATGCGCCGGCATCGGCCACCTTGCGCGGCGAGTCGCCGCAGCTGCTGGTCGAGCCGATAATGACGAGGAGAACGCCGAGGGGGGAGCGAAGCATGCGAACTGCATGGTAGTCGCGGGCGGGGGCTGTGCCAAGCCGCTTCGGGATACGCGAAAGGCCCTGCCGGCTCCCCAAAATCGGCAGCCGACAGGGCCCCTGACGCTGACGGCTAGAGCCCGATGCGGACGCCGGCCGTGAAGGGCCACACCCAGGCGTTGCTGGTCCCCAACTCTTCTTCGTCGCCGAACGCGATGTCCCCCTGCGGGCTCAGAAGCAGCGTCACCCGCGGACTCAGCCGATAGCCGATCTTCGCGCCGACGTTGATCGCGGGATACGTGTTGGATCCGGCCCCATCCACGTCGAACGTCAGCGCGCCGGCCCCGGCATTGACGATCACCGACCACGGCGACTGCCCGGGTGACAGCAATTCGTAGCCGAGCTTCGCGACGTAGTGGTAGACGTTCACGTCGGGACCCTCTCCGCCTCCCGCCAGGTCCGCCCCCGAGTGGAAGCCGAGGTCCACGTCTCCCATCAGCCAGAGCCTGGGCGCGAATTGCACCGCCGCCCCTACCCCGACACTCGGCCCGCCATCGACGGCGTCCGAGATATCGAACGTCGGCACGTTGAACCCACCTCGCCCTTCGATCGTAACTCGCCGCTCCGTCCACTGAGCCTGGGCGGTCGAGGCAATCCCGAGGAGCATGAGACCGAATACCGGCGCGGCCCCGGATCGAATCCTTCTCATCGTTGTCTTCCTTAGTGGTCGTGACGGTTGGTCAGTTCAGGTCCTGGAGCAAGAGCAGGTCGAACGGCGCACCGCCGCCGGGGGCGTCCACCGCGATCGCGGTGCGTACCTGCCCGCTCGAAAGGGTGAGTGCGCCGCTGTCGATCACCACGGTCTTGCTGCCCGCCAGGGTGACGCGCACCTGGTACTCGCCAGCCGGCGCCTCGACGTAGTCGGCCACGTCGCCGAACTCCACGTCGCCTAGAGCGGGAATCTCGGTCGCGAGGTCCGCGTCGGGCGCGGTCACGTAGATGTCCACCGCCGGCGCGCTCGGCGCCCCGTGGATCGCCCGCACCTTCACGTTCCCGGCCGCGGGCTCGCTGTTGTCGTCTTCCAGCACCAGCGGCTCGATCGCGGCCACCAGGCCACTCGCGATCACCGTGTAGTCGGCGCCGTCCGTGAGAGTCACGTCGGCATCGATGACCGTGGTCGTGGTGCCTGCCGCGTTGACCTTCAGGTTCCGATCGCCCGAGGGCACACCGAGGTAGTCCGAGGCCGTCAGATACGGCACGTCGTCCAGCACCTCCGCGTCGTCCACCAGGACGTCCACATTGGGAGCGTCGGGAGAGGCGTGGACGATCCGCACGCTCGCCTCGCCGTCGGGGCCGGTGTTGTCGTCGTCATCGCTGCAGGCGGCGGTCAACGCGCCCGCGGCGAACAAGAGAGAAAGCAGCTTCAGCTTCATGAGAGCGTCCTGGCTCGAGTGATTTCGGGTCTGATGGCCACGGTCTGCCTTACTTGGCGAAGGCGGGCTGCCAGCGGTGCTGGATCGCCTTCCACTGGACCGCCTGATACAGCGCGGCTAGACCGACCACGATGTAGACCGCCCGACTGATCGGACTCAGATTGCCGAACAGGGTCCCGACGAGATCCGACCCGGTCACTCCCACCACGCCCCAGTTGATGCCGCCCACGACCAGCAGCACGGCGGCGATTACGTCCAGCTTCTTCATATCGACCTCACGGTAAAGGATTGTTTGTCTAATGCCTGTCTAACAAGATAGGCACGATACTACCTGATTGTCAAGCTAATGTCTAAGTAATTTCCTTGACATTATATAGACATTGGTCTAGCTTGGTCTCGTGAACGACGTCATCGATTTCGAGATCCCCCGCTATCCGGTTCGTCTAGTAGCGCTCCGCACCGGCCTCACCCCCCACGTCCTCAGGGCCTGGGAGCGGCGCTACGGCGTCGTGACACCCAGCCGCAGTGAAGGCGGGCAGCGGCTCTATTCCCCGCTGGACATCGAGCGCCTGCGCCGGCTCCGGCGGCTGACCGATCGGGGCCACGCGATCGGCCGGATCGGCTCGCTCTCCCTCGACGCGCTCGCCCGGCTGGATGCGGAGACCGCCGAGGCCGACGCGCAGACCGGTGGAATCGCACCGGAGGAGCGCTCGGATGCCGAGACCGTTCGCGAGTTCACGCTGGCGGCGCTGCGGGCGACCCGCCGGCTCGACGCCGCGGATCTCCAGGCTGTGCTGGAGCGCGCCGCGGTCACCCTCGGCGTCCCGGATTTTCTCGACCAGGTAGTGGCGACAGCGCTCGAGGACATCGGGCACGGCTGGGCCGAGAAGTCCGTATCGGTCGCGCAGGAGCACCTGGCGACCACCGTGTTTCGCCGGGTGCTCGGCTGGCTGCTCCGGGTGTATGAGGTGAGCGGGCCCGCGCCGAGGCTCGTGGTGGCCACGCCGCCCGGCCAGGTGCACGAGATGGGAGCGCTGATGGTGGCGGTCAGCGCGGCCGCCAAGGGATGGGGAGTGACCTATCTGGGCCCGGACCTGCCCGTCGCCGACCTGCTGAGTGCCGTCGGGCAGGCAGGCGCGCGGGCCGTGGCCATCAGCGTCGTTTACATCTCAGACGACCGCGACCTTCTGGTCGCGCTGCGCGACACCCGGGCCGGGCTGCCTGAGCGGATCCCGCTGCTACTGGGAGGCGCCGCGGCGCCCGAGATCCGTGCCCAGGCGGAAGCCGCGGGCGCGGTGGTCGTCGACTCCTTACCCGACCTCCGCGCGCTGCTCGACCGGCTGGCGTCCGAGGACGCCAAGTGAGCCCCGGACAGGAGATCACCCTGCTCACCGGCGCCAGCGGCTACGTCGGAGGCCGGCTGCGTCGGGCGCTCGAGGCGGGCGGCCGGCCACTCCGATGCATGGCCCGGCGGCCGGAGTATCTCCGCTCCAGAGTCGCTCCCGGCACCGAAGTGGTCGCAGGCGACGTGCTGGATCCGGACTCGCTGGCGTCGGCGCTCCGCGGCGTGCACACGGCGTACTATCTGATCCACTCGATGGCCTCCTCCCGCGACTACGCGGAGAACGACAGGAAAGGCGCCCGGTCCTTCGCCAACGCAGCCCGTGACGCGGGAGTGCGCCGGATCGTCTACCTCGGCGGGCTCGGCCAGGGCGAGCAGCTGTCCCGCCATCTCGCGAGCCGGCAGGAGGTCGGCCGCATCCTCCGCGAATCGGGCATTCCGACGATCGAGTTTCGCGCCTCGATCGTCATCGGGTCCGGAAGTCTCTCGTTCGAGCTGGTGCGCGCGCTGGTGGAGAAGCTTCCGGCGATGGTCACGCCGAGCTGGGTGGACACGCCCACCCAGCCGATCGGCATCGAGGATCTCGTGGCCTACCTGGTCGCTGCGCTCGACTTGCCCGCCGGGGAGAGCGTGTGCTACGAGATCGGCGGGCCCGACCGGGTGTCCTACGGCGACCTCATGCGGGAGTACGGCAGGCTCCGAGGGCTCCGGCGGGTGATGGTCCCCGTGCCCCTGCTGACGCCGCGGCTCTCCAGCCTCTGGCTGGCGCTGGTCTCGCCGGTGTACGCCCAGGTGGGACGCGAGCTGATCGACGGAGTGCGGAATGCGACGGTGGTTCAGGACGACCGGGCACTCCGCGATTTCAGCGTGCGGCCACGCGGGATTCGCGAGGTACTCGCCCGTGCGCTGGTCAACGAGGATCTGGGATTCGCCGGCGACCCGCTGGTCCGACGCGCTCTCGTCCCAGCGGGCGCCTCGGGCCTGGGGCGGGGTCAAGTTCGGCTCCCGCCGGGTGGACTCTCGGGCGGCTTGGGTGGACTGCACCGCGGAGGAGGCGTTCCGCCCCATAGCGCAGATCGGTGGCGACGCCGGGTGGTACTACGGAAATCGCCTCTGGCGCCTGCGCGGCCTGCTCGACCTCGCGGTTGGCGGTCCGGGATTGCGCCGCGGACGCCGGGACCCCGAATCGGTGATGGTGGGCGATGCGCTGGACTTCTGGCGGGTGGAGGAAATCGAGCCCGGCCGCTTGCTTCGGCTCGCCGCCGAGATGCGGCTTCCGGGCCGGGCCTGGCTTCAGTTCGAGGTCACGCCGGAGAATGGCGGAAGCCTGATCCGTCAGACGGCGCTCTTCGATCCCGTCGGGGTGGGTGGGCTCCTGTACTGGTACGGCCTCTGGGGAATCCACCAGCTGGTGTTTGCCGGAATGCTGCGCAGCATCGTCGGTGCCGCTCGTGCGCTGTCCGACTCCTCGGACGCCAAGGACTCATCCCGCCGGCGATCCGCCGCCTGAGGCTCCCCGCCGTGCCCCCGATGACCGACGATCTCCGCATCCATGCCGCCGCGGAGCCGGCACCCCGCCATGGCGGCGAGCACGTGCTCTACTGGATGCAGAGCACGTTTCGCACGCGGGACAATCAGGCTCTCGATTTCGGGATCGAGCAGGCCAACCGCCTCGGACTCCCGCTGCTCGTCTACCACGGTCTGAGGCACGACTACCCCTGGGCGAGCGACCGGCTGCACACCTTCCTGCTCCAATCGGTCGCCGACCTGTACCACGAATTCGACCAGCTTGGCATCCAGTACGCCTTCTATCTCGAGCGGGACGGCGACGACGCAGTCGCAAGAAGGGCGGCGGGACGGCCGTCGCCGCTGGTGGACCTCGCCCGCCGCGCGGCGCTCGTGGTGACGGATTACTTCCCCACCTTCCTCGCGCCGAGGCAGACCCGCGCTCTTCGCCGGAAGGTGGAGACGCCCGTGATCGCGGTGGACTCCGCTACGGTGGTGCCGATCCGATACCACGAGCGGGAGTATCCCACCGCCGCGCCGTTTCGCTCCCGGCTCATGGCGGCGCTGCCGCACTACCTCCACCGCTCGCCCAGCCCGGAGCTGAAGGTGCGGCACCGTGTCGACCTGCCGTTCGAGCCGACGGTCCCGGATGGCGGGATCGCGGAGCCTGGTGGCCTCGTGCGACATCGATCACTCCGTCGCTCCCGCGCCGGGTATCCGCGGCGGGCCGAAGGCCGCACGGGAGCAGCTGGAGCGCTTCCTGGAGACCGGTCTGCCTCGGTATGCGGAGGAGCGCAGCGACCCCAACGCCGATGCCACCAGCCGACTGTCGCCCTACCTCCACTTCGGCAACATCTCGCCGGTGGAGGTGGTGCTGCGGGCCAGGGAGGCGGGGCCGTCCGAGCAGTTCGCCAAGTTCCAGGACGAGATCCTCACCTGGCGGGAGCTGGCGTTCAACTTCACCCACTTCAACCCGCGGCATCGGAAGGTCGAGGCCATTCCCGACTGGGCGCGGCGCGAGCTTCGCACCGGCGAATCGGACGATCGTCCGGCGCTCTACACCGCCGAGGAACTGGAGCAGGCACGCACCGGCGAGCCGCTCTGGAACGCCGCCCAGACGGCGTACGTCCGGGACGGGTGGATGCCGAATCCGCTCCGAATGCTGTGGGGGAAGTCGGTGATTCAGTGGACCCGGAACGCGGAGCAGGCGCTCGCAATCCTCGAGCATCTCAACAACAAGTACGCACTCGACGGCCGCGATCCGAGCTCCTACCTCAACATCCTCTGGGTGTTCGGCAAGTTCGACCGGCCGTTCTATCGGCGGCCCATCTACGGGACGGTGCGGTACATGTCGCTCAAGGCTGCGGAGAAGAAGTTCGATGTGCGGAGCGTGGTCGAGAGATACACCCGAAAAGCGGGAACAGTGAACAGTGAAAAGTGAAAGGGATGAGACGGTAGCGCACCGACCCTCCTTTTCACTTTTCACTGTTCACCGTTCACGCTTTTCCGGCTTTGCCCTCCAGACTCCCGGATCTCCCGGTCCTGACTCCTCGACAACGTCACCAGCGCGATGATTGCCCCCACCAGCGCCATCTGCATGTCCCATTGCGTGTCCCACACGTCTCCCTGAGTTCCCAGGAAACGCCTCCGCGGCCTCTCCCGACGCCAGCGCGGTCCAGAACTCGATCAGCTCGTACAGCGCGCTGAAGGCCAGGCAGAAGCAGACCACCACGAACGGCAGCCAGCGGCTCCCCCGGAGCGGCGACCTGCGGATGAAGACCTCCCGCGCCAGCATCGCCGGGATGAAGCCCTGGGCGAAGTGGCCGATGCGGTCGTAGTGGTTGCGGGCAAAGCCGAACAGGTCCTGGAGCCAGAACCCGAACGGCACCTCGGCATAGGTGTACTTCCCGCCGACCATCAGAATGACGGCGTGGATCCAGAGGAGGGTGTAGACCAGGCGGGTGAAGCGGAAGGGTCGGCCAGAGGAAGATCAGCACCGGAACGCCGATCAGGACCGGGGCCACCTCGAGGAACCAGGTGAAGCGGTCGTGCGGCGCGATGCCGGACCAGAGCAGCACGGCGGCCAGGGCGACCAGCAGAGCGGTCTCGTAGCGGGCAGGGCCCTGGTGCATCGAATGGCCTCCGTAATGAACTGCGTGAAAGGTGAACAGTGAACAGTGAAAGGGATGGTCGGCCCGACCCCCTTTCACTTTTCTCCTTTCACCTTTCCCGCTTTTAATGGCCAGCCTACTCCGCGATACGGCACGTCCACCACCATCCCGTCCCGCGCGACCACGGTCTCCGGAAAGATCGCCCGCGCTTCGGCGAGCAGCTCGGGCGCGTCGCGGGTGTAGCGCGGGCTGATGTGGGTGAGCACGAGTCGCCGCACCCCGGCCTCGACCGCGACACGCGCAGCCTCGGCGGCGGTGGAGTGGCCGGTCTCCTTCGCGCGCTCCAGCTCGTCGCTGCCGAAGGTGGCCTCGTGGATCAGCAGATCCGCGCCCCGCGCCGCCTCGACGACCGCGAGACTGGGGCGGGTGTCGCCCGAGTAGACCAGCGTCCGCCCGCGCCGCGGCGAGCCCACCAGGTCCGCCGGCGAGATGGTCCGCCCGTCCTCCAGCGCGACCGTCTCGCCCTTGTGCAGCCGGCCCCAGAGCGGGCCCTCGGGCACGCCCAGCTCGCGCGCGCGCTCGGGGTTGAACCGGCCGAGCCGGGTGTGCTCGGCCAGGGCATAACCCACGGTGTCGGGCCGGTGGTCGGTCTCGAACACCACGATGTCGTACTCGTCGCGGGCGAGCCGGTCGCCGGGGCGGATCTCGACGGATCTCGACCGGGAACTTGTTGCGCTCGATGCCGAGCGAGATGGCCGCGCCGAGAATGCGCTGGGCGCCGCGCGGGCCGTAGAGCGTGACCGGCGCGGTCCGGTCCTGGAGGCCCATGGTCCGGAGCAGCCCGGTGACGCCGAGGATGTGGTCGGCGTGGTAGTGGCTGAAGAAGATCTCGGTGAAGCGAGAACCCCACCCCGTACCGCATCATCTGCCGCTGATTGCCCTCGCCGCAGTCGAAGAGCAGCGTCTCCCCTTCGCGCTGGACGGCGAGCCCGGCGACGTTGCGATCGACCGTGGGCGTGGCGGCCCCGGTGCCGAGGAAGGTGGCGGTCAGCATGGGACCTAATAAAAGCGTGAAGGTGAAAGTGAAAAGTGAAAGGGAGAAGACGGTGCGACTCGTCTCTCCCTTTCACTTTTCACTTCACGCATTCTCAGAACAGCTTCACCGTCACCGGGACCTTCCCGGATGCTTCTTCAGCTCGTCCAGCAGCTGCTGCATGGACTGCGACAGCTTCCGGATGTCGGTGTAGAAGCCGGTGTCCGTCGCGAACTTTCCGAGCGTGCCGCGGCCCTGGTTCATCCCGAGCAGCAGGCGTGTCGAGCCGGGCGCCGGTGGAAGTGAGCTGCGCCGTCATGCTCGGCCAGGTTGGCGGTGAGCGTGTCCGCGCGGTTGAGCGTCCGAGACAGGGCCGGATTGGCGAGCGTGCTGTCGAGCCGGGTGGTGAGCTGCTCCAGCGAGGCCATCGTCCGGGTGAGCTGGGCGGTCGGCCCCTTGTTCGCGTCGCCGTAGACCCCCATCGTCCGCTCCGCCGCCTTGAGCGTGCCCTGGAGCGCGGTGAGCGTCGCGTACAGCTCGTCCGCCGTGCGCTTGTTGACGATGTGCTGCGCGCCGAGCAGGACGCTGTCGGCCCGGTCGCCCAGGGTCTGGGCGAGATCGGTGAGACCCGCCGCCTGGCTGCCGATGATGATCCGGTCGCGGGTGAGCGACTGGGCGGCGTCGCCGGGATCGAAATCGATCGCCGCGTCGCCCACGAAGCCGACCGCCACGATCTGCGCGGTGGCGTCCACCTTGGGCACGATCTTATCCGGCAGCGTCACCGACACGATCACCTTGCCCACGTCCGCCAGACGAATCCGCTCCACCGTGCCCACCGCCACCCCGGAAATCTTCACCACCGAGCTGGCCTTGAGGTTGCCGGCGGTCTTGAACTGGATCTTCCAGAACTCGTCCTCGTCCGCGCCGATCGAGCTGCCCTTCAGCCAGCTCGACCCCACGACGAACAGCACGATCGCGAGGATCACGAGGCTGCCGACGGTGACTTCCCGCTTGTAGCTCAAATCCATGTCGCTGCTCATGCGGCGAAAGTGGCGTCCGGGAAGTCGCGCTCCAGGAACTCCTGGACCTTGGGATTGCGCGACTTCAGGAACTCCTCCTGGCGTGCCCTGCTGCACGATCTTCCCCCCGGTGAGCAGCGCCAGCCGGTCCGCGGTGCGGAATGCGCCGCGTACGTCGTGCGTCACCATCACGCTGGTGACCCCCAGCTCGTTGTCGAGCCGCTTCACCAGGCTGTCGATCACGTCGGCGTTGACCGGGTCGAGGCCCGAGGTGGGCTCGTCGTAGAGCAGGTACTTCGGGCTCCCCGCGATCGCCCGCGCGATCCCCACCCGCTTCCGCATCCCGCCGGACAGCTCGGCCGGAAACTTCGCCATCACCTCCGGCGCGAGGTTGACCAGCTTGAGGCACTCGGCCACCCGCTGCCGGGCGTAGTCCTCGTCCCGGTACTTGTCGCCGTCGGTGATGCCGAGGCGGACGTTCTCGAGCACGTTCATCGAGTCGAAGAGGGCGCCGTTCTGGAAGACGTAGCCGATCCGGGAGCGGAGCTCGGCGAGCTCCTTCCGCTTGAGCCGGCCGACGTGCTGATCGTCCACCACCACGGTGCCCGAATCGGGGCGGATGAGCCCGATGATGTGCTTGAGGAGGACGCTCTTGCCGGTGCCCGACGGGCCCAGCAACGCCAGCGTCTCCCCCTCCTGGACGTCGAGATTCACGCCATCGAGCACGACCTGGCTGCCGAACCGCTTGTGGACGTCCCGGAGCACGATCATTTGCTGAGGAGCAGGTTGGCGAGGAGGACGTCGAGCAGCAGGATGAGCACCGAGCTGCTCACCACCGCGCCGGTGGTGGCGCGGCCGACCCCCTCGGCGCCCTGCTGGGTATTGAATCCCATGTAGCAGGCGATGATGGTGATGGAGCCGGCGAAGAAGAACGCCTTGATCACCGAGTAGGTGGCGTCGAACGGGCGCCAGAAGTATCGGGCGCCGTAGGTGAAGTCCTCGTTGGTGATCGGCAGCACCATGGTCATGGAGAACCAGCCGGCGAAGATTCCCATCACGTCGGCCAGGATCACGAGCACCGGGATCATCAGGAACCCCGCCAGCACCCGCGGCAGGATGAGGTGGGACCCGGGCGACCGGCCCAGGCTCTCCAGCGCGTCGATCTGCTCGGTGACCCGCATCGTCCCCAGCTCGGCGGCATAGCGCGCGCCGATCCGGCCCGCCAGCACCAGCCCGGTGAGCACCGGACCCAGCTCCAGCACGATGGACTCGACGACCACGCCGGCGAGATAGTAGATCGGGATGGTGCCGGTGAACTGGTACCGCGCCTGGAGCGCCGTCACCGCGCCGGCGAAGCCGGAGATGAGGAGCACGATGAACAGGCTGCCGACCCCGATGTTCCATGCCTCGGTCATGGTCCGGGGGAACCAGACCCGCCACTCGGAGAGGCTCCGGAGGGCGTCCCAGACCAGCAGGGAGACCCGGCCGACGTGGGACATGGCGTTGAGCGTCCAGCGGCCGACGAAGCGGCGGAGGTCGAGAGTCTGGGCGTCCATTTGGCGAGGAGCTAGGTAGCTTACCGTTCGATGCTGATGCCGGATGACTGATCACCGAGGGCTGCTACATCTTCGCCCCCCATGCCGCGTAAGTCTAGGGCCGACCGCAAGCTCCAGGCATCGGAGTTCCGCCGGCGCCTGCTCCGCTGGTTCCGGCGCCACGGCCGCGACCTGCCCTGGCGGCGGACCCGGGATCCGTACCGCATCGTGGTGTCGGAGTTCATGCTTCAGCAGACCCAGGTGGCACGAGTCGAGGCGTACTACCACCGGTTCCTGGAGCGCTACCCGTCCATCGAGACCCTGGCGGCGGCCCCCGCGGCGATGGTGCGGGAGAGCTGGGAAGGGCTGGGCTATTACCGCCGTGCGGCGAACCTCCACCGGCTGGCACAGGCGGTGGTGGCGGAGCACGGCGGGAGGGTGCCGGACGATCTCGAGGCGCTGGTGCGGCTGCCCGGTGTCGGCAGATATACGGCGGGAGCGGTGGCGTGCTTCGCGTACGAGCGCCCGACGCGCGGCCGTGGATACCAACGTCGCCCGGGTGATCCGGCGTGCGTTCCATCCCAGGCTGCGGGGCGCGACGGCGGCCCGCCGGGTCTGGGAGACCGCCGGGGCACTCGTCCCCCGCCGAGCTGGAAGTGCCTGGGCTTTCAACCAGGCGATCATGGAGCTGGGCGCGCTGGTGTGCACGGCCAGAGCCGCCCGGTGCGAGAGCTGCCCGGTCAGCGGCTGGTGTGAGACCGGAAGGCGGGTGCAGAGAGAAACAGCGGGAAAAGTGAACAGTGAACAGTGAACGGGATTATCCAGGAAAGCGGCGACGGCGCTTGAGCAGGCCGAGCAGGAGGCGACAAGCGTGGTTCGCGTGCCGGAGAAGGCCCGCACCGGGGTCCTCCGGGAAGACCTCCGCTTCTACCCCCAACCTCAGGATCTCCGCTGTCTCGACGGCTGAGCCATAGGCCATACCCAGGTGGCGAGTGTAGTTAGGACTATCGCCGAACGAGTATCCCTCAGCAATGTTGAGCTCGACGCTCAGTGATGCCCGCTGAAGCTGGCTAAAGAGGGCGGCCGCGTGGGGCTTCCACGAGGCCTTGCTCAACCGAATCACTCCCAAACTGACCGAATGTGCCTCCTGCCACGCCCGAAGCGACCTGTGATCTCGCACGAAGGGAAATTGGGAACCGCAAGCCCGATTCGTTGTTCCCTTTTACCGTTCACCGTTCACTTTTCACGCTTTTCAAGGTACTGCGAGCATCGCCCCCCCAACCAACGCCGCCAGCGCCAACGCCCCCGCGATCGAGCCGGTCAGCCGCTGCCGCTGCCGCAGCTCATCGAAGTAGGCCGCATTGGGACCCAGGGGATCCATCCGCGCCAGCTTCGACGAGGTGGGCAGCCCGACCAGCAGCACGATCAGCGCCGCCACGACACCCGCGCCCTGCATCAGGACGAGCCACAGGCTGAACCCGACCTGCCCACCCTGCAGGCTGGTCATCGCGAAAGTCAGCATCAGTCCGGACAACACCGTCAGCAGCGCCCCGGGCGCCACCAGCACCTTCTGCACCGCCGCCTGTGCCCGAACCACGGCGCCCAGCCGCGCCCGCTCCTCGTCCCTCGAGACGATGCCGGCCACCATGGACGCGAGTCCCCCGCCGATCCACACGGTAAAGCCTATGAGATGCAGGAAGACCCAGAGACGGATCACGAGGAGGACATCGCGGACAGGATGGCATCGTCGATCGGCTGCCGTCCGGAGAAGCCCGCGTCGATCTCGTGCCAGTGGCTGATGCGCTCCTCGCCCAGCTTCCAGCAGAGAAAGATCGGCCGGTCTTCCCGGAGGGAGTAGAAATCCACCAGCCCGGCGTCGAATCCCTTGAAGACGCAGCCGACCGCCTCAAGCTCCTGGAGATAGCGGTTGATCTGATCGGCGTGGCGGGCCACATCCTCCCGCGCGGCGAGCAGCTCGCCGGTCTCGCCCCAGTCGGCGCGCGCGCCGCCGGTCAGCAGCTCGAAGCGCGATACGGCCGCGCGCCAGGCCGGATACTCGTGGGTGAGATCCTCGACGATCCGTCGCACCAGCGGCAACGTGCGCTCGGCTTCCCTGAGACTGAAGAGCTTGAAATCGGGCATGCACAGGTTCCTTGATGATGCACTGCTGCGTCCCCAGAAGAGCGTGAACGGTGAAAGGTAAAAGGTGAACGGGGGGCAGCTGGCCGAGCTTCTTCCCTTTTACCGTTCACTGTTCACTGTTCACGCTGTTCTGTCCTTCTCGCCCCCGCCCTCATGCCCCCACACGATCTCCACCCCCGCCACTTGCTCCGGGTGGCTGATGAAGCCTACCACCCTCCGGTCGCTGTCCACCACCGTGATGGTGGGCCTGAGATGCGATTCGTTGGGGTCCAGGTCCATGCGGACCCGGTAGCCCTCCATCTCCTGATCCGGCTCCACCACCGGTGAGTTGGTCCGCATGAGGGTGTCGACCCTGGTGTGCCAGGGATGCTTTCCCTCCGCCAGGCATCGGGTGACCAGGTCGCGGTCGCTCAGGGTGCCGAGGAATCGGCGGGTGCGGTGGTCGTCCACCACGGGGACCACCGAGATGTTGCGGGTCTTGAGCATGATCGCCACTTCGCTGGCCATCGCGCCGGCGACCGCGACGTGCGGATCGGGGACCATCGCTTCCGAAGCTTTCATGTGGCTCAATTTGCCCCCTGAGGCATACGGGTCAAGGCCGTCCCACGGCCGCGAGCGCGTCGCGCGTGGCGCGATACCCGTCATCGGCATACTGGCGCGCGCGATCCACCCGGAAAGTGGCGCGCCGCTCCACCCGCGGCCGCACGTACACCAGCGGCGGCCTGCTGGCGTCCGCCCGCCAGAGCGCCACTTGGGCGGCAGTAGCGGTGGCCATGAGGGGGCCGACGGCCTCGTCATGGGCCCGGACGAGGGGCGGGATGGACTCGGGACCCACGTCCACCGCGTCGAACCCGGGCCCGACGTCCACCCCCACTACCGTTTCACGCGCCAGTTTCGCGGCGACATCGAGCGGGAGCGGGCCGCGCAGCCCACCGTCCCCGCAGCGGCGGCCCGCCAGTCTTACCGCCGGCAAATACACCGGGAGCGCACAGGTCGCGCAGAGGACGTCCACCAATGGCGCATCCTCGCCCCCCTCGCCGAAGAGCAGTAGCCCGCCGGTATCGAGGTCCACGACGCTGATGGTGATCGGCACGGACAGGTCGGCGAACCGCCTGGCGGGGACGAGCTGTTCGATCGCACGCCGGAAGGGCGCGGCGCGGAGCAGCGACCGGGCGAAGAGTCCCTTCACCAGCGCGAGCGGATCCCGCGCCACGCCGGTCCTCCCCACCCCGGCGAGCCGTCCCAGGAGCGCCTCCCGGTCGGCTCCCCCTGCGAGCGCCGCCGCGACCACCGCCCCCATCGAAGTGGCCACGTATCGCACCGGAGCGAGTCCGGCCTCCGCGACCGCCCGGGCGGCACCGACATGCGCGGCGGTCTTGGCGCCGCCGCCGCTCAGCACCAGGGTGACCCCCGGCGCGCTCACGCCCGCTTCTGCCCCCGCCGGTGCTCCTCCGCTCTCGCGTAGCGCTCCCGCTCCTCGTCGGTCTCCGGCAGGAGGCGCGGCACCCGCTTGGGCTTCCCGTCGTCATCGATGGCCACGAACACCACGTGAGCGGTGTGGGTGTGCCGTCGCTCGCCGGTGCTCACCTTTTCGGCGTACACGTCCACCGTGATGTCCATCGAGGAGTTGCCGACGAAGTCCACGGTCGCCACGCAGGTGACCAACGCGCCCACCGGGATCCGCTCCTTGAAGTCCACCCGGTCGATCCTCGCGGTCACCGCCGGTCCGCCGGCATGCCGGATCGCGGCCACCGCCGCGGCCTGATCCACCAGCGCCATCAGCTCGCCGCCGAACAGATCGCCCCGCACATTCTGCATGTGCGGCATGACGAAAGTGGTGATCGTCCCGGTGGAAGCGGACATCGGGCGGGAGTCGGCGGTCATGGCAGTCGAGGCATTCGCATGGCCGAAGATTGGTCCGACCTGTCGACTTTGCAAGATCGATCACCGGGTGCATACCTTGGGGATGATCGAGGGAACGGCAGCGGCGGAGGTGCGATGAGGGGAGCGGACGGACGGTATCCACCCATCGAGTCCCATGCCATCATCGGCGACCTCCAGACCGTCGCGCTGGTGGGGCTGGACGGCTGCGTCGACTTTCTGTGTCTCCCCCACTTCGACTCACCCTCGGTCTTCGCCGGCCTTCTCGACGCCGACAACGGTGGAAGCTTCAAGATCGTTCCTCGCCTCGACCAGCCGCGCCACAAGCAGCTCTACCTCCCCGACACCAACGTGCTGCTGACCCGGTTCCTCGCCAGCGAGGGCGTGGTGGAGATCTCCGATTACATGCCGGTCCATCCCCTGGAGCACACCTCCCGGCTGGTCCGCCGGGTCAAGACGGTCCGGGGAGAGATCCGCTTCCAGGTCCGGTGCGCCCCGCGCTTCGACTACGCCCGCGATCGAGCACACGCTGGAGCTGGAGCCGGGTGGCGCGCGGTTCACGGGGGCCGACGGGTTGGTGCTGCGGCTGTCATCCACGGTGCCGCTCCGCTCGGAGCAGGGCGATGCCCTGGCCGACTTTACCCTGCGCGCCGGGGAGACCGCCACCTTCATCCTGGAGCAGGTGACCGGCAACTCGGCCTATCCCACCGACCTCGATGCCTACGTCACCGGCTCGTTCAAGGAGACGATGAACTTCTGGCGCGAGTGGATGGGCCGCTCCAGCTACACCGGCCGGTGGCGCGACGCGGTGAATCGCTCCGCGCTCACCCTCAAGCTGCTCACTGCCCGCTGGAGCGGCTCGATCGTCGCCGCGGCCACCTTCGGGCTGCCCGAGACCATCGGCGGGGTGCGCAACTGGGACTACCGCTATTCCTGGATCCGAGACGCATCGTTCACCCTCTACGCGTTGACCCGACTGGGTATGGCCGACGAGACCGGCGCGTTCATCGCGTGGCTCGCCCGCCGCTTCGAGTCCTGCCGGCCCGAGACGCTCCGGACGCTCTACACCGTCGCCGGCGGAGCCGACGTGACCGAGCGGACGCTGGATCATCTGGAGGGCTATCGGGGCTCGCGCCCGGTCCGGGTCGGCAATGCCGCCGCCGATCAGCTCCAGCTCGACATCTACGGCGAGCTGCTCGACGCCATCTACCTGTACGACAAGTACAAGGAGTCCACCAGCTACGAGCTCTGGGGACGGATCGCCGCACTGGTGGATTGGGTCGCCGACAACTGGCGGCTTCCGGACGACGGGATCTGGGAGGTGCGAAGCGGGCGGCGCGAGTTTCTCTACTCCCGGATCCTGTGCTGGGTGGCGATCGACCGCGGCATCCGCATGGCGGTCAAGCGGTCGTTCCCGGCGCCGTTGGCCCGGTGGCGCGAAGCGCGTGACGCCATCTATCGGGAGGTGCACGAGGGCTTCTGGGATCCGAAGATCGAGGCGTTTGTCGGGGTCAAGGGCACCACCCGGCTCGACGCCGCCTGCCTCATCATGCCGCTGGTGCGGTTCATCTCGCCCACGGATCCGCGGTGGCTCTCGACGCTCCGAGCGGTGGAAGCTCGGCTGGTGCAGGACTCCCTGGTCTACCGCTACGAGATCGAGGGGATCGAGACCGACGGGCTGGAGGGGGCGGAGGGCAGCTTCTCGCTCTGTTCCTTCTGGTACATCGAGTGCCTCTCCCGATCCGGCGACCTGCCGCAGGCCCGCTTCCTGTTCGAGAAGATGCTTGGGATACGCCAACCACGTCGGGCTGTACGCCGAGGAGATCGGACCGGCGGGAGAGCACCTGGGGAACTTCCCGCAGGCGCTCACTCACCTGGCGATGATCAGCGCGGCGTACGATCTCGATCGGAGGCTGTCGGGAGCCGGCTACGCGTCATGAGATGCGCGGCGGGAATGTCTAAGCAACAGCGTGAACAGTGAACGGTGAAAAGTGAAAGGGGTGTTCAGAGCTCTCCCTTTTACCTTTTACTGTTCACCGTTCACGCAGTTCACGTCTAGTAGTCCACCGGCCTCAGGTAATACTCCCCGATCGCCGTCGCACTCAGCATCGCCACCGTCGGCAGTCTTCGCTTCCAGTGGGTCGAGTCGAGGCGACGGCGGACCAGGTCCAGCTCCTCCTCGGTGTACCCCAGCGGAATGATGTCCGCGGTGCGGTAGCCGAGCAGGATCCAGTGGAGGATCGCGTCGGCCCGGGGATAGGAGATGCCGAAGTCGCCCTCGTCGGTCTGGCCCTGGATGAGGTCGGCGCTCGCGGGCTTGGAGACGATGACCTCCGGCACCTTCAGGTGCCGCGCGAGGGTCCAGACCTGGGTCTTGAACAGGTCACCGATCGGGTTCACCGGCGGTGAGTCGTCGGCATGCCAGGTGAAGTAGCCGAGCAGCCGCTCGGTCTTGTTGCCGGTGCCGACGGGAAGCGCGCGCTGGGCGGCGGAGATGTCGAACAGGGTGATCATGCGCGCGCGGGCCATGATGTTGCCCAAACGCGCGGGGTCGGGCGCGCCGCCGATCGCGGACGCCAGGCCGTCCACCGCGGCGCTGATCTCGACCGTCCTACCCTCGATGGCGAGCGCGTCGATCACCAGTTGGGCGTGCGCCAGGCTCTCCTGGCTGGAAGTGCGGTAGGGCATCCGCACGCCGATCACATTCTCCGCCCCGAGCGCCTCCGCCGCGAGAAACGCGACCAACGAGCTGTCCACGCCGCCGGATAGACCAATCACCACTTTCTCGAATCCGCGGCGGCGCTGCACTTCGTCCCGGAGAAACTCGACCAGCCAGCGCCGGGTGAGCTCGGGGTCGATGGCGAGCGGATCGGCGGATGGGCGGAACGGCGGAGCGGCGGACCGGCGGAGCGCGGCGGACGCGGCCCCGGGGCTTTCGCGCGTGGGTATCCTGTTGGCTCGCTTCTACAGCGGTCGCTTCGCCTGCACCCTTCCGCCGTTCCGCCGTTCCGTCGTTCCGCCCTTTTTCCCGCCTGCGCCGCGTGCAGCGATCCCAGCAGATGCGGCAGCCGCATCTCCAGATCCGCGAGGAGCGGCAGCTCGGCGCGGGCACGGGTGATCTCCTCGAAGTCGAGCGTCGCCGGGATCAGCGCCTCCTCGAAGATCGGCCCTTGTGCCACCACGTCGCCCCGCGGCGACCCCACGATCGATCCGCCGGCAAATGCCTTCCCTCCCTCGAACCCCACCAGTTGCGCGAGGGCGACGTAGACGCCGTGCTCGCTCGCGATGTCCTGGACGATGCGGCTCCAGCGGCCGAGACTCGCAGGGCGGCCCGGGCTACTGTCGTCTCCTGGCACCGGCCCGCGCGCGGGGCTGGCACTGGGCACGATGATGAGCTGGGCGCCATCCAGTGCCGCGAGCATCGGGGTGAACGAATGCCAGACGTCCTCGCAGATCAGGATCGCCGCCCGGCCCCAGGCCGTGTCGAACGCCTGGACGCTCCGGCCGGCCTCGACGAAACGCTCCTCGTCGAAGACACCGTAGGTAGGCAGGAACACCTTCCGGTGGACATGGCGAATCCCGGCATCGGGGCCGCCCAGCCTGGCGTAGATCGCCGAGTTGTAGAGGCGGTTCTGGTGGACCTCGTAGAAGCCCAGGGCGACGTCGAACGGCGGCGCCTTCGCGTCGCGGTGCTGTCCCGCCAAATCGTCGAACAGATGGTCGGCGGAGATCGCGAGGTCGCGGACCCCTCCCTCGAGGAAATACCCGGTGAGCGCCGTTTCCGGCGCGACCATCAGGTCCGGCGGCTCGGCCCAGCCGCCGGCCTCCCGGAAGAGGACCCCCAGCCGGCAGAGGTTCTCTTCGTAGGCGCCCTTGTGGGGCCGGAGCTGGGCGATGGCAAGGCGGAGCACACCGGAAATGTAAGCTTTCGCGCATGCTTCGGTACATCGCCGCCCGGTGGGCGCACAGGCGGGCGCGACCTCCTGGACCTGCTTCGCCCGGGTGGATACGGGTGTAATATTACGACCACCATGCCCACGACCTTCCAGGCGCTCGAGCGCGTTCCCAACGCCTGCCAGCTCCTCCCCAACGTCGTGACCGGAGGCCAGCCATCCACCGCGGATCTCGAGGCGTTTCGAGACGCGGGCGGCGGGATCGTGCTCGATCTCCGGGACCCCATGGAGCCCCGGCCGCTCGACGAGTCCGCGACCGCCGAGCGCCTGGGTCTGGAGTACGTGGTCGTCCCGGTTTCCGCGGGTACCATGACCGATGCGACGCTCGAGCGCATTCACTGCGATTCTGCGGGAAGCCGGCGACCGGCCGCTGTTCATCCACTGCGGCAGCGGCAGCCGGGTGGGTGGCGCGCTGCTCCCCTACCTCATGCTGGAACACGGACTCGAGGAGGAGGACGCCATCGCCCAGGCGATGCGGGTCGGGCTCCGGAGCGCCGACCTGCTGGAGTGGGGGCTCGACTACGCCAGACGCAAGTCCATCTGATCCCTGCGCGCTATGGTCGTACCTCTGCTGTTGGCGCAGGCACTCAGCACTCTTCCCGCCCCGACGGCGCAAGTCTGCGCTGAGCCCGATCGAGCTTCCCGAGCGGAGATCCTCCAGGCGATGAGGGCCCACGGCGGGTACAGCATCACCAGCACTACCACCTCGATGCTCTTCGGGGCCGAGACGCTCCTCGCGATGGTTCGACGCAGAGAGCAGGACGATCCCGGAAGTGGGCAGTTCCTCATCCATCAGTCGGACTGGTTCGCGGCGCACCTCGAGACCGCCGGCGTGACCTATGCCGAGATGTCGGCGTCGGCGCGGGCGGCCTTCGAGCATCATCAGGACGCCCTGGTGGAGTACGGACCGCAGGTGGTGGATCAGGCGGTGGAAGGCCCCCTGCCGCGCAGGGCCCTGGACGTCACGATCTTCTGGCCCGACTCGGCGGGCGCCCCTTCCGGGTTCAGCTACAAGGACACGCTCTCGGTCCCCCGGATGGTGGTATACGACGACCGCATCGTCCGCTTCAAGCTGCTCGAGTACGATGACATGCTCGTGTTCGACGAGGTCAGCGGGATCTCGGTGCGGCCCATCGGATTCCTCTCCGCCGTGTTCGCGGTGATCGGCAGGCCGGACCTGAAACAGACTCGCATCGCGGTTTCCGCCGACCACTGGCAGGTTGTGCGCGGCAAGGTGAAGCTGTTTCCGGGGCTCTCGAAGACCGGCACGGCGACGATCGAGCCGGACGGCCGCGGGCACGAGGGTATCCCACCGGAGCGAGACGACCTCACGGCCCTGAAGCAGCGGATGAGCCGACCGCTCGAGCTCAAGTACGGAGCGCCCTCGTGCCAGGCCCGCTTCAGGATGCGCCGCCACGGGGGGAGCTGCCAGCAAGTGATGGGGGGTGCCGGGAGGTGCGTCGGGAATTGAGAGACGTCAAAAACGAGCGGGCCCCCGATGATCCGGGGGCCCGCTCGTTTTCCTGACTGAGTCTCGCTCAGCGCCGGCGACTGCCGCCCGACGACGGGCTGCCTCCGCCACCGCTCCCGCCTCCACCTCGGCGATCACCCCCGCCGCCACCGCTCCAGCTCGACCCCGACGATGAGGACGGCGCCCGCTCGACTCGCCCGCCGCCACCACTACTGCGATCGCCGCCGCGGTCGCCGCGGTCAGACGACCGGGGCTCCGACCGCGTTTCCCGCGGCGAGTCGTCCGAGCGACGAACCGGACGCGCCTCCGGTTCCGGGCGCGACTCGCGCGCCGGGGAGGCCGCACGCGCCGGCGCCGCATCGCCTCGGCCCCGATCGTCCGTCGTCCTGCGCGGAGTCAGGTCCACCGGCAGGTTCTCCCGCCGCTCGCGGGCATCGGGAACCGCCCGCGGGTGTCTCTCGTGGCCGAGCCCGGCGGGCTTCGATCGCCGTCGACTCATTCCGGTGGCGCTCAGCCGAACGCCGTGGCTCGGTGGACCCGATGGCGGTATTCCGGCGGTCGCCCAAATCGGTCCGGGCCGTGGTGCGCCTGGCCACCGTCGCCTCCGGACGCTCGACCTCGTGACGGTCCACCGCGCGGCGGACCGGCGAGGCATTGTCGGGCTCGGAGAACCGGGAGATCGGCGGGGTATAGACCGTGTTCACCGCGCGGCCGAACGTGTAGCGGCGGTCGCGATAGTCGGTGCCCGCCAGGGTGCGGTCGCGGAACCGGTAGGGCGTGTAGGGCCGGTTCCAACGATCGTAGTAGCCGACGTTCCGGTAGTGGTACGGATAACCCCAGTGCGAGTAGTACGCCGGGCGATAGTAGTACGGCCGGTAGTAGTAGTACGGCCGGTAGTAGTACGGGTCGTAGAAGAACGGATCGTAGAACGGGTCGTACGCGTAGTGGAACGGCGAGTAGTAGTGCCGCCGGTAGAAGGGCCGGCCGAAGAACAGGCTCACCGAGAGCCCGCTGCCGCAGCTCCGGTAATACCCGCAGCCGAAATCGTCGTAGTAGAAGCTGCTGTAGTACGACCGGTCGTAGGAGTAGTCGCTCGCGTAGACCCCGATCCACGACGTAGTAGTTCATGACGTCGTAGTCGAAGCTGCCCTGCGCCATCCGGCGCACCAGCTCGGTCAGCTCGGGCTCGGGGTCCTCCGCCAGCCGCCTGGGCTCGAGGGCCCGGTAGTCCCAATGGTCGCTGAGCACGAACTCGTCGAAGCGGAACGCCGAGCGGGAAACGGCGGCGTAGACCGTGCCGCGGCCCGACCGGTCGCCGACGTCGAAGGCGTCGCGGCCGCCGCGGCCCTCGACCTCGTATTTCTTGCCGCCGCGGACGAAGTTGTCGTCGGTGGGGTCGAGCGGGAACAGGACGCGCAGGTGCCCTTCGGCGTCGGCGTGGAGCACGACCAGGTAGCCGTCGTCCTCGGTCCGCACGTGGACCCTGGCGCGGTCGCCCTCGGAGGAAACGCCCGTCGTTGTTGATCCAGATCTGAATCGGAGGATCGTCCGCGCTCGCGGCGGCCGGCCTGTCGGGGCCAGCCACGAGGAGGAGTGGAAGGAGCAGAGCGTGGTACATGGCGCCTCCCGGAACTGCTGTTGCCTTCTTGGAAACTGTGACGGGGCACTGCGTTAGGCTAGTAGCTCCGCCAGGATGCGAACCGCGTGCCACCGTCCACCTACTTGTAACCATAACCACTTAGCGCCAGGGTTCGTTCCCGGATCGTCCTCCGGCGGAGGCTCCATTCCCTTCTGCGGAGGACAGTTAGGGGACGCCGACGGGCCGGGTTGGTTAACCAGCCCGGATCATGGCTTGCTCGTCTCCCTCCCCCCGTTCCAGCGGTGCCAGTACATCCGCATCTCCGTGATCTTGGCACCATCGGTCTCGCAGAAGATGGCCCCTCGGGCGTCCACCCACTCGCCGGTCCGCTTCCGGCGGAACACGCACTTGAACTCGGTGCTGAACCACGGGCCCGGCGGCAAAGATCTCGCCGGACGAGAAGGTGACTCGGACTGATGGAGGGGAACCTCGAGCCAGTAGCGGCGGACCGCTTCCGCGCCGCGGAGCGGCTCGGAGAACGGCGTCTCGACGAAGACCATGTCGCCGCGCGAAGACCGACATCAGCAGGTCCACGTTGCCCCTCGACCATCCCTGCCCGAAGATCGTCGATGAGCGCACGGCCCAGCTCGCGGGTGTCCACGGTCGGATCAGCGCGGCTCGGCGGTGAGCCGCTGGAGCGCCTCCCGCGCCTCGGTGACGCGGCCCTGAAGCTCGGGATCGGCCTTGTCCCAGAGCCGGACGAACCGGCCGTAGGCGATGGCCGCGGAGTCGCGCTTCCCGGCAGCCTCGTAGGTCCGGCCCAGCGCGAGATAGGCGAGCGGAAGCAGGTACAGCGCGGTGTTGTCGAAGCTGTACCGGAGGCGACTGATCCCCTCCTCCCGGGTATCCGGGTCGGCCGCGAGCGCGAGCGCGAGCTGGAACCGCAGGAACGCAGTCGTCTCGGCGGTGTTCGGCCCGCCGGCCTTGGCCAAGCCCGGAGCGCAATCGGTCGATGCCGCCGGCCGTGTCTCCCGCGGCCATCCGTGCCCAACCGACGGTCGCCTCCAGCAGCCCGCGGTTCCTCGTCGAATCAGGCGATCTCGTCCGGCAGGTCGCATGCCCTCGGACGCCGTCCGGATCGCGTCGTCCGGCCGGCCCCGGGCCATCGCCCTGATGGCCTCCGTGATAGGCGACCCTGCGCCGGGATTGCCGGCCACCTCCGGATCCAGCGCCAAGAGCGAGTCCAGCCGGGCTCCACCGGACGACGGCGGGGCGAGGCCGAGCACGATGGGCCAGCCGAGCAGGCCGACGGCCGCGCCAGGCGAGATCGCGGCCACCGTGTCCACCAGGGCCTGGACCTCGCGCAGACGGCCGAAGCCGACCAGCGCGAAGCCTCGCCCGATCGGGGCGAAGCGGCGACCCGGTGAATTCACGGGCAAGGCGTCCCGCAGCCGCTCCATTCGTGCGAGGATCGTGTCGGAGGTCGCGGTCTCGTCGCGATAGACGGAGGCCACCGCGTGGAAGCCGGCGTACGGCGACGCTGGCCAGCGCGGCCCGGAGCGCGCTGTCGCTCGGCGGCGGACCCCACGCGAGTTCCGCCGCGACCCGGTGGGCGGCGACGTGACGCGGCGGCGCCGTCCGCTCGAAGAGCCGGAGGTAGCGGCCGAACCGGGCGCTGTCCCGGTACATCAGGGTGAGCTCCAGCGGGTGGATCACCGCCGGGCGTGAGCGTCGAGTCGCCCGCGATCACCTTGTCGAACGCCGCGATGATCGTGTCCGGGTCGTTCGGCTCGAGCTCCCGGAGATGGTAGAGCGCCTCCCCGTAGGTGTACCACCCCTCCAGGTCTCCGGGATACTCGGTGACGTACGCCCGCATCGAATCGATGGCTCGCGGCGACCCCTCCTCGAAGGCGCGGTACCCCTCGAGCAGCCGGCGGCTTCGGGGCGGCAGCCGCCCGGCGAACCGGAAGCCGGCCGCCGCCGCCTCGTGCGAGGCCGGGCTCCCGTAGCCGCCGGTCCAGCCGTAGACCAGCGCGCGGCGGAGGTGAGCGAGCGCGAAGGTGGAATCCACCTCCACCGCACGGGTGTACGCCGCCAGCGCCGAGTCGAGGGCGAAGCGGCGATAGTACCGCTCGCCCTGGAGATAGGCCCTCAGGGCCGCGATGGAGTCGGTGGTGAGCGAGGCGATGTCGAGGCTGGGCAGCGGCTCGCGCGAGCGCCACACGTCGCGCAGGAGCGCCACGCTCAGCCGGTCCACCAGCGGCAGGATGCTGTCGGCCGGCCCGTCCACCTGCGCGCGGCCGAGCCGCTCGCCGCCGGCCACCGAATGGAGGTCGGCAGCGAGGCGCACGCGTGCCTCCGGTGGAGACGGCGCTCCCGGTCACCACGGAGCCAGCGTCGAGGTCGCGGCCCAGGGCCAGCGCCTCGTCCAGCCCGCCGGCATCGCCGCCGGGCCGCCTGGCCCAGCGCTTCAGCACCAGCCGCGGATCGACCGCCTTGATCCCGCCCACACCCTGGAGGTTGGTGGCGAGCAGATCCACCATCCCCTCGCCCAGCACCTCCACTCCCGGGCCGGAGGCACTGAAGGGGAGCACCGCGATGGTCTCCGCCTCCTCGGTCACCGCGATCGCACTGGGCCGGGTGGCGAGCCAGGCGACGGCGCCGGCCGCGCCCGCCGCGATGGCGGCGGCGGCGATCACGGCCATCGTCTTCTTGCGCGGCCGGGTGGTCGCCCGCGCCTGCCTGAGGGCGGCGGCCAGCGCGCCCATGTCGGGGAAGCGGTCGGCCGGGTCGATCGCCATCGCCCGGATGATGACGTCTTCCAGGGCGTCCGAGACATCGTGCCGGACCTTGCCCACGTGCGGGCGCGGGGCCGTCATGTGCTTGGCGACGACCGACTGGGCCGCGCCGCCGGCGAACGGCGGCTCTCCCGCCAGCATCTCGTAGAGCACGCACGCCGAGGCTGTATTGGTCGGCCCTGGCGTCGACCTGATCCCGCCCGGTGGCCTGCTCGGGCGCCATGTAGTGCGGGGTTCCGATGGCGAAACCGACCGAGGTGAGCCCGGGCTCGGCCTCGCCCGAGGGAGAGGCACCGCTCTCGATCGCCTTGGCCACCCCGAAGTCGGCGACCACGCCGTGCCCGCCGCTCATCAGGATGTTCTCGGGCTTGATGTCGCGGTGCACCACGCCGTGCGCGTGGGCGTACGCCAGCGCGTCGGCGACCTCGGCGGCGAGCGAGATCGCGTCGTCCACCGGAAGCTGCTTCTCGCGTCCCAGCCGGCCGCGCAGGGTCTCGCCCTCGACGAACGGCATGACGAAGTAGGGCGTCTGGCCGCCCGCGTCGTCGTCCACCGTGCCGGAGTCGAAGACCGGGAGTATGTGGGGATGTTGGAGCCGCGCGGCGAGCTCGATCTCGCGGAGGAATCGCGCGATCCCGCCGGGCCCGCTCAATTCCGGCCGGACCACCTTGATCGCGACGTGGCGGCCGTGGCGCAGGTCCTTCGCGAGATAGACCGTCGCCATCCCGCCCGCGCCGACTTCGCGCTCGAGAGCGTAGCGTTCGCCGAGCGCGTCCGTCAGGCGCTGGAAGGAGTCGGTCATTGGAGACAGGGAATCTACCGAGTCCGATGGGTCTCCAAGAACCCCAGCCCCTACGGTCGGTCGGTGTAGGTCTCGAAGAACCCCCGCCCGGAATCCGCCACCTCGCCGCCCAGCAGGGTCCCCCGCAGCCGAAACTCGCCTCGCATCTGAAGGAATAGGCGGCGGAACGACGCCGCCCCCATCTCGCTCGCGAGCGCATGCTCCACCGCAACCGACAAGACTCACCGTGTCGGCTTCCCAGGTACCGGTCAGGGTGAAGCGGCTGGGCGCACTCGCCCCCGGCACCCCGTCGGCGGGGACGCTCCCCTCGTACTCGATCCTGCCGAAGCGGAGCACGCGGAGCACGCCGAGGGAGTCCGCGAGGGTGAGGAAGAATGGTGACGTGCTGCTGCGCTCGGGACCGTAGACGCCGCCATACAGAAGGCTGAGGCGCCCGCCCCGGGCCGATCCCCATTCCCAGGTGACGTCGCGCCAGACTCCCCAGTTGTGGTCGTGGTAGGCCGGGACGTCGCTCACCTCCGAGCAGCGGCCGGCCACGCAGATCCGGCCCGCCGGCCGATGCCGCGAGCGCCGGGACGACGTAGCCCGAGAGGAATTCGTCGTCTCGCAGCTCGACCGGAGGGAAGTACCGGTTGAGCTCGGGCCGCACCGTCAGGTCGAGCCGCGCGCTTCTCCCGCCGCCGCGCGCCACGGCGCGGAGTCGGTACTCGCCGTTCCGCTGGCGGACGAAGCTTTCGCCGATCGCAACGTCCGCCGCGGCGGTATCGAACGCGACACGTGCCGCAGGCACGTCGGCGGTGTAGCGGTCGTGGCGGCCGTCGGGGCGGCGATGGGTGACCAGCATCCGCCCGCCCCACCGATCGCCGCGCTGGGTCAAGCTCACCTCCCCCCCGACGAGGAAGGTGAGGTACCACCACTCGTCCGGCCCAGTCACCAGGTTGAAATAGTGCCATTCGCCCCAGGTCGAGTCCGCCCGCCGCGGCAGGTGGAAGCGGTCCATCTCGTCGTAGAGCTGCTGCGGGGTGGGGGCGACGTATGCCGAATCGGCCGGAGAGTCGCTCCAGCCGCCCTCCAGCACCTCGAGCCCGGCGCCCAGCGCGGCGGCGCGGCTGGGGATCTCGCCGCCCGCTCGGACGGCGGTCGGTCGGCACCGGCCCTTCGCCGGGCACAGATAGAGCAGCTTTCCCTCGATCGCGGGTGCGACCGTTCGGACGACGCCGGCGTAGCGCTCGCCGCCGAGGGCCTGGCGGGTGAGGAACCGGGCCCGCTCGATGGTGAAGAACATCGCGCCGAGCCCGCCGGTGCGCATCGCCTCGACATCGATCCCCTGCGGCAGAATCGTCACCTCACCGCCGCCCACCAGGGAGACGTCGCGAGACTGGTCGAGCATGGCTTCGCCCACCGAGAGCAGCACTACCATGACCCCCACGCCGATGGAAAAGCCGAGCAGGAGGAAGAGCGCACGGATCTTCCTGACCAGCAGATGACGGAAGGCCAGGGTGGTGATCACGGTGACGCCGCCGGCCGGCGGAACGGCGAGGCGCCCACTCGCGAGTCGGCCTCGGAAACGATGCGGCCGTCGAGCATGTGGACCACCCTGCCGGCCTGCGCCGCGAGCCGCTCGTCGTGGGTCACCACGAGCAGGGTGGTGCCGTCGGAGTTGAGTCGGCGGAAGAGGTCGAGGATCTCCTGCCCCGTGGCCGCGTCGAGCTCGCCGGTGGGCTCGTCGGCGAGGAGGATAGCGGGCCGGTTGGCCAGCGCGCGGGCGATGGCCACGCGCTGCATCTCTCCGCCGGAAAGCTGGGTGGCCCGGTGGCCCTCACGGTGGCCGAGGCCGACGTACTCGAGCAACTGCCGGGCGCGCGCCCGGCGCTGAGGGCCCTTTACGCCGGCCTCGGCCATCGGGAGCTCCACGTTCTCCCGCGCGGTGAGCACCGGCAGCAGGTGGAAGCGCTGAAAGACGAAGCCGAGACGGGTGAGCCGGAGCCGGGTCAGCTCGCGGTCGCTCAGCGTCTCCAGCCCGGTTCCCAGAAGCTGCACGGTCCCCCCGCTCGGCGAGTCGATTCCCCCCACCAGCTGGAGCAAGGTGGACTTGCCGCTGCCCGACGGGCCCACGATGGCGACGTACTCTCCGGGCTCCACGGTGAGGGAGACGCCGCGGAGCGCGTGCACGGTCTCGCCATTCATCGGGTAGTCCTTGCGCAGATCCGCGGCGACGAGGATGGGCTGGACCCGGGTCACGTGGCCTCCGCGCGGAGGGTCGCGGCGATCGGGGCCCGGGAGGCGAGCCACGCCGGGTAGAGTCCCGCGAGCGATCCGGTCACCAGCAGCACCACGGCGGCGAGACTCAGGGTGCCGGCCCGGGGCACGAAGAAGGAGAAGGCTTCGGGCAGGCCCGGGAAGCTGGTGAGGATCGCGTCGAGGTATTCCGCGGTGCCCAGACCGAGCAGGATGCCGATCCCCGCGCCCAACAGGGTGAGCGCGACGCCTTCGGCCAGCACCTGGCGGACGATCGTGCCGCGGCTCACACCGATCGCGCGAAGGGTGGCGATCTCACCCAGCCGTTCGTTTACGGTGATCGTCAGCAGCGTTCCGACCAACAACACGGCCACCACGAGACTCATGCCGCCGAGCACGTAGGAGAGCTGAGTGAAGTAGACCAGCCGGCGCTTGGCCTGTACCACCAGGTCGGCCACGCTGTTGACCTCGAGCTCGGGAAACCGCGCGCGCAGCCGCGTCGCGAGGTCCTCCACGGCGCGGTCATCCGCGGCCTTGACCAGGAGCAGCGAGGCCTGGTCCGCAGCCGTCTCCCGGCCGAGCCGCTGCATGACCGGCAGCGTCGTGCCGACGGAGGGCTGGCCCCGGTGGTCGTAGATCCAGCGGACCAGGCCGCGCACGACCAGCCGGCGAGCCGCACCCTCGCCGGCGATCTGGGGGTCGAGCCGCCCGACCAGCGCCACCGTGTCCCCCGGCCCGGCTCGAAGCAGCGCGGCCGCGGTCTCGCTCAGCAGCACGCCCAGCGTGTCGCCGGGCGCGAGATCGGCCCCGGCGTCCACGCGGTAGATCCCCTGGGCCTCGGGCTGGATGCCGTAGCCGAACAGCGTGACCAGAGTGTCGGGCATGCGGCCGTAGATCGAGGTGCCGAGCACCGCGCCCGCGGCCTCGACACCAGGCAAGGCACGGATGGCACCGCACGACGGTCGAGGCCCCGCGGATCGAGGCCTCGGTGTCGAACGGCAGGGTGCCCTTGGGCGTGAGCCGGATCTGATAGCCCCGGGCGAGGAGAAGCTCGGTGAACGACTTCTCGATTCCGCCGCTCAGCATCACCATGTCGAGCAGCATGGCGGACGCGACCGCGATCCCGGCGAGCGAGAGCGCGGTCCGCAGCGGACGCCGGCGCAGGCTCTTGAGCCCCCAGCCAAGCCCGGTCATGCCCTGCCCCAGAGCACCATCGGCCGGGTGCGGACCAGCCGCCAGGCGGCGATGGCGCCGGCGGCGATCCCGAGCAGCAGCGAGAGGCAGACGCTGAAGAGCACGATTCGCGGGGTGATGAGGGAGAAGATCAGCTCGGTGTCGAAGAACCTCCGGTAATAGGCGTTGGTGGCCGCGCCGGCGAGAAAGGCGAGCCCGGCGCCGAGGGCCGACCCGAGGACCGCGATGAGGGCGGCCTCGAGCACCAGCGCGCCGAAGATGGTTCGCCGCCGGACTCCGACGAACCGCATCACCGCGGCATCCATTCGCCGCTCCTCCACCTTGAGCAGCATGATGCAGAGCAGGAAGACCGCGCTCGCGACGATGGTGATGACCGCGATCGCCCGGTGGAACCGGCTCACGACCTTGAAGGTCTGGGACGACTCCGAGGCGATGGCGGCCGAGGGGTGGGCGCGGAAGCCGAACGCTGCCCGGTTGACCGCCGCGACCGCGCTGTCGGTCGACACGCCGGGAGCGAGCCCGATGCCGAACCGGTCCACCCGATCCGGGGCGCCGAGCAGTCGGGCGAGATCGGGCAGGTGCAGGCGGACCCGGAGCGCCTGGCGGGAAATCTCCGCGGGATCGGGGCGCGGCTCGTAGATCGCGGATACGATGGCGAGGCCCTGGATCGAATCGGGCGCGGCGCCGAGTCGGACCGTATCGCCGACGGCGAGATCGAGCCTTTCGGCGAGCGCCCTCTCGATGGCCAGTCCCGGCGCCTGCGCGACTGGGGCAGGCGTCTGGGCCAGTGCGAGCGCGAGACAGAACAGGGAGCTCACGTTCAACGATTCACCACGAGGGCGCGAAGGACACGAAGGGGCACGAAGGACAGTAATACGGGCCCCGTCACTGCGCTCAGGGTGACATCGGCCGCCGGAAGGGGTGCTCGAGGCTGAGATAGAGGAAGAGAGCGTCCGCGGCGTCGGCGCCGAGCGCGAAGGTGTAGGCCACGCCGGGGACGATCTGGAGCCCGCCGGGGAAATCGAAGGCCCAGCGGACTCCGGGATTCAGGAGAACGACGTCCTCCTGCGCGCTCTCCCACACCGTCTCCACCATCAGGTTCACCGAGCGACGAACCCGCCAGATGGCGCTGGCGCCGAGATTGGCGTCCACGTCGCCCGATTCACTCTCGAGGGTGAGACCGGCATTCCCGTGGGCTGCGAACGCGTCGCTCAGCACGTAGCTCACCGGCAGGTTGGTCTGGAAGCCGACGGATCCGGTGCCTCGTCCCTCGTCCTCGCTGCCGGTGGGGAGGATGAGGGAGAGCCGGGGTGCCACGTGGAGCGGGATCTCGCCGTCGCCGACCAGCTGGTAGCGATAGTTGAGCAGGATGTCGCCGACGCCGGTGCCGCTGCCGTCGGCCTGGAGGACCGGGACCGTGTAGCTCAGCTGATGCCGCATCCCCCGGAACGGCCACTCCTGGGTGAAGCCGAAGTCCCACGCGCCGCCGCCCTCGGGCCGGGAGAAGGTGCTGACGTGCTGCACCACGCCCGATTCCTGGTTGTAGGCCTCCTCGATCAGGAAGCTGTTGTCGGCGATGTGCGCGCTCTGGGCCGGCAGCGACAGAGGCAGGACCAGAAAAGCGGGAACGGTGAAAAGTGAAAGGTGAAAGGGGCGAAGGCCCTGGTGACGGAAAATGCGGTGTTGGAGCACGTAGGGCTTCCTCTCAGTGGGGCCGGGCACTTTTCCAACCACCCTCCTACGCCGTCACCAGCAGCCCCGTCGCGTACATGATCAGCATCCCGGTCAGCACCCCGGCCGCGTTGAGGGGCGCAAGGAGGCCGCCGGGGGAGCGTTTCGCGAAGAGCCGCCACAGCTCATAGACCACCAGGACGATGGCCCCGGCGCCGATGGCGAAGAACAGCGTGGTCCAGATCGGCGAGTAGGTGAACCCGCCGATCCAGGCGCCGATCACCGTAGGCACGCCGGCCAGGGCGCCGAGCAACATCAGTGTGCGGAGGCTCGGCCGCTCGTCGGCGAGGGGGGTCACGATGCCCAGTCCTTCGGTGGTGTTGTGCAGCAGGAATCCGATCACCAGGAAGGTGCCAAGAGCGATCTCGCCGGTGGCGTACGAAGTGCCGATGGCGAGACCTTCGCCCAGATTGTGCAGGCCGATGCCGAAGGCGATGAGCACGGCGATCCAGAGCGGCGAGCGCTCCCCGCGGGCGCGCGCGCGCCATTGGCCGAGCGCACCGATGATGAGGGGGGTACCGAGCAGGCCGAAGAGGACGAGCGCCGGTCCCTGGAAGGCGCCGGGGACGAGCGCGGAGGTGGCGAACGCCTCTTCCAACGCATCGACGCCGAGGAAGACCAGCAGGCCGATCGTGAGGCTCAGAAAGAAGTCGATCCAGCGCCGCTCGATCGACCGGACGAACGGCAGCCAGAGCAGGCCGATGAAGACCGGAATCACTCCCGCATACACCCCGAGCAGGGCAAACGTGCCGAGGTAGCGCGCGTCTACCGCCGGCGACTGGGTTGCGACCGCGATCTCGGTGGAGAAGGTGAGCCCGGTGTTGGTCACCACGCGCGACCGTATGAGGCTCCCCCTCGACCCATGGATAGGGGATCCGCACGGTCCGCCGCTCCAGCCGCTCCACCCTCCGGCTTCCGTTCACGGTGTGGACCCAGTTGGCATCGTCCACCATGATCTGCGCGATGGTGACCGCCTCGGGCCCGCCGTTCACCACACTCACTTCCATCACGCCGGGCTCGGGGAGCCGGATGCGCTCCAGGGTGAGCTCCTCCACCGGCGGGAAGGTCGCGCGGAACACGCCGACCGGACCGATGCGGAGGAACAGGAAGACGAGACCTGCCAGCAGCACGAGCGGCGCCAGCCCCTTGAACCAGAGCGGCATCCCTCCACCTCCGGCCGGCTCCGGAGCGATCGGCGGCACCGGGGCGCGACCCGGATGCGCAGGTGTCTCGAGCTCAGGCATTGGGCACCTCCTGCACCAGGAAGACGCCGCTCCACCCCAGCTCGGCGAACTCGCTCTGGTGGGCGTGGAACATGAACGGGCCCGGATGCTTGTAGGTGAACTCCAGAATCGCCCGCTCACCCTGGGCCAGCGACACCATGTCGGTGTACTCGTAGCGCTGAAGGTCGGTTCCCGTGCGGTAGAGCCGGTACAGGTTCCCGTGGATGTGGAACGAGTTGAGCAGATCGAACTCGGTCACGTTCACGACGTAGATCCGGTTGAGCTCGTGCTGCCGGATCGGGATCGGATGCTTCTGATAGTGGAACGCGACGGTGTTGACCGCGTAGATCTCGTTCTCGTTGTCGAAGTTGGTATCGAACGCATTCATCACCATGACCATCTCATTGGCGGGCGGCCGGCCCTCCTTGGGATCGATGATGAACGCGCCATAGAGGCCCTTGTGAATGTGACGCTTGATCGGCACGGTGTGGCAGTGATACAGGTGGAGCCCGAACGGCTCGGCGTCGAACTCGTAGACGAAGCTCCGGCCGGGGTGCACCGGCTCGAAGGCGCCGTCCATGTTCGCCGGGTGGATTCCGTGGAAATGGATGCTGTGCGCGTGGCTGCCCTTGTTGCTGAAGCGGATCCGGAGCCGGTCTCCCTCGGTGCAGCGGATCGTCGGGCCGGGCACCTGGCCGTTGTAGGTCCAGGCGGGGTAGAAGACCCCGGGCGCCACCTCGATCTCGCGGTCCTCGGCCACGATCTCGAACTCGCGAAGCACCCGACCCGAGGAGAGGCGGGAGACGTTGCCGCCGTCGAACCGGGTCAGGAATGCGGTCGGGTCGAAGGAGCCGGGGCGGAGCTGGCCCACCGTGACCATGTCGTGGTGCGAGCCGTGAGTGGGAGACTGCGCCGCGGTGCCCTGACCCAGCGCCTGGAGCGAGAGTCCGCCGGCACCCGCGGCCAGCCCGACGGTGCCCAGCGCACCGGCCCTCAGCGCGTCACGACGGGAGACTTTTCGGTTGGACATGGTGCTTCCTTTGATCGGAAATTCCTTCGAGGCGGTCATGCATCCCCGTCACTGCCACAGCGAACCACCTGCCCCAGCTCGTTGCCGATGACGTGGGTTTCCCCCGCCACCTCGATGGTGATGGGACCTTGGAAAGGCTGGCGGTCCACGACGGTGAGATGCACCCCGGGCCTGAGCCCCACCGATGCGATGTAGCGCAGCCGGTCCGGCTGGCTCTCCTCGACTTGCCGGACCTCGACTCTGGCGCCGGTCGGCACCTGGGACAGCGGGATGCTGGCGGGCTCGAAGATCTCACCGTCGGGCGTCGGGATCGGGTCGCCGTGCGGATCCACCGTTGGATTGCCGAGCACCGCGGCCATGCGCTCGACCAGGGTGTCGGAGACCGCATGCTCGAGCCGCTCGGCTTCGTCGTGCACCGTGTCCCAGGTGTATCCCAGGAACGCCACCAGGTAGGCCTCGATCAGCCGGTGCCGGCGAAGCATCCGGAGCGCGGCGCGGCGGCCGTCGGCCGTCAGCTGGACGCCTTTGTATGGGACGTGCTCCAGGAGGCCGTGCTCCGAGAGACGCTTGACCATGCCGCTTACCGACGCCGGTGACAGCTCGAGGCGCTGGGCGATCTCGCTGGTCGACGCCGCCCGGCCGGGAGGCGAAAGCCGGTAGATGGCTTTGAGGTAGTCTTCGACCGAGCGCGTAAGTGTTTCGTGCTGTAGGGCTGCGTTCATACGAAACCAAGAATTAGGTGGGCCTAAATCTGAGGTGAGGCAGGTCTAATGTCAAGGGGAGTATGTACTTGACGCAAAGCCTTGAGTGTAGTATCATGATGTATGCGCAAACCTCGCAAGAAGCCCGGCCCCGTTGCCGCCGCTAAGTCCAAGAATGTGGCCGACTTACCAGGTGCCTGGGCGAGTGAGCAGGCGTCGGTGGAGTACATGGAGCGCCAGCGGTGGGGGGATTCCCCCGCCTGCCCGCGCTGCGGCGACATGGCCGTGTACCAGATGCGCGATGCCAAGACGGGCACGCGGAGCAAGCGGTGGCTCTGGCGTTGCCGGGGCTGCAAGCAGCAGTACACCGTCCGGGTCGGCACGATCATGGAGGACTCTGCGATCCCGCTTCAGCATTGGTGCTTTGCGTTCGCTGCCGCGTGTGCCAGCAAGAAGGGTGTCTCGGCGCTTCAGGTTCGCCGGATGACGGGGGTGAGCTACAAGAGCGCCCTATTCATGATGCACCGCATCCGGTGGGCGATGGGCGGCGGCAGGTCGGGCGGCAAACTGGACGGCACCGTGGAAGTAGACGAGACGTATGTGGGCGGTGTGCCCCGCAAGAAGACGCGGCGGGAGAAGAAGTGGCGGGTACGAACACCGCCCCGGACGTGCGCCCGATTTCGAGGACCGGAAGACACCCGTCGTCGCGATGGTACAGCGTGATGGTGACGTGCGGGCGATGGTGATGCCCCGCGTTACCGCCCATACTCTGGCGGCAGCCATTCATGAACACATCGACCCGACCGCCCGGCTCATGACGGACGAGTCACCGTCCTATAAGCGGGCTGGGCGGAAGATGGCGAGTCACGAGACGGTGGCACACGGGCGCGGCGAGTACGCGCGTGGTGATGTTTGCACTAACAGCGTAGAAGGCTTCTTCTCTCTCTTGAAGCGTGGCGTTTACGGCACCTTCCACAGCGTGAGCAAAAAGCACCTGCACCGCTACGTGGGCGAGTTCGAGTTTCGCTACAACACCCGATGGTTTGAGGATGGGCACCGGGTGGCGTTGGCGATTCAGGCGGCAGATGGAAAGCGGCTCACCTACAAGCAGCAGGTCGCCTATACCTGAAAAGCACAGTGCCGCCTTTTTGAGGCGGCACATGGGCTGACTGAGGGGGCGGTTTACCCATAGAGGCGTCTAACCCCGGCTCACCTTCGCCACTTCGTTGGGGGCGTTGGCCTGTGATCGCACCGTTGCCTTGGTGTGATTAATCCGGACCCGATTGTCTGGTTCGTGCTTCTGGGTCTGTCGTTCGTGCTTTCGCGCTGCCAACGGCGCAGCGGCAATTCCCCCTAACGCCCCAACGGTCACAAGGGCCAGCGGAACGGCTGCCCCAACGCCGGCCAGGAGGGCGAATACCACACCAGCGACACCACCGGCGAGAGCGCCCACGCTCCCCCACATACCCATCCTGAGGGTCGGGTTAATGTCCTCGTAGCGATTGGATTTGTGCATGGCTCCCCCTACATCAGCTTCCACGAATAGCGGAAATAGCCCACGATAGAGGCGGTGATGAGTGCCACGATCAGAGACGATAGCGTCGCCGCCCTATTACCGCGCTTCCGGAGGTCCTCCATCAAATCTTCCGGAATATCTTCTCGGGACCGGTCATCCACCGATCCCACCCAAACCAACACGGCTACCAGCATCATGGCCGTCAAGCTCGCATATCCCCAGCCCTTCTCACTAAACCAGGGCAGGGTCGGAGCGTTCTGCGTGAACCCAAGGTCCCAAAGGGCGGCAAAAGCAAGGCTCGCCGCATAAAGGCAGAGCTGCCCGTCCCCAAGGAAATCATAAACGTCTGGCTTGTGGCGTGTGAGCAAACCTAGCAGTAGTGCCATCCCGAGCGGGAGGGCGGCCGCTAGGACCACGTCCACCACCAAATACCGCTCCATTCACCGCATATGTCGCCAAAAGGCACCATCCGCAAGGGGGTAGGACCCGGCAATTTCTTCCGTGGCGGCCCCATCCAACCCTAGGCGACAGAATCATTTGGCGACAATTCCGGCGACCGCCGAACTAGCCTTGGCCTGACAGAGGAACGCATCAGACGGGCCAACCGTTCCGCCTCCGGCTATCCCAAGGCTCATGTAACTCCATGTCCCGGCGGCTTCCCCGCCCCAAACATCTTCCTCACCGCCTCGTCCATCGGTAGGTCAACCTTCAGCCGTTCGCCGCGCTCGGAGTCGGTCCCGGCGTCCCCGAAACCCGCGTCCATCGTTTGAATGCTGTCAGATGTGAGGTTTTGCTCGGATGCGAGGCGCTCGTCCGCCAGTGGATTGCTGGCTAGCACCTCAGCGAGATACGTCACAGGCGTGACGTAAGCGACTCCGGTGTTGAGTGCCATCAGGTCGAGCTCCTCTTCGGAGAGTGCCCGCCGCGCCCTCTGTGTAGCCTCAAAGTGGCCCCGAATTACCCCGATCAGTAAGAGGTAGCCCCGCTCATTGAGCACGCCGTCATCTTCGCGCCCAGCCGCGAGGCTCACGAACACCGGCGATCCACTGAGTCCGCGGAACGAGCGAACCTCTGCCAGATACGCCTCAAAGTATTCCTTGCGCTTGGGGTCGTAGATCGGCTCATCTGGCATAGCGGCGATGTTGCCGGTACGAACGATGGGAATGTTCTTGGACGTGCCGGGGCGGTCTTTGAAGAGACCGACGATGGATAGTTCGTCCCCCACTCCCACGCCAAAAATCTTCCGCTTCTCCGGCGTCAAGAACGAGGAGTCGAAGGCCAGCGGACGAGGGATATGCAGCGGATTGTCCCCCGCGTCCCGAAACGTCGTAAACGGGAGAACGGCCAAATCCACGGATGGGTCAGGGTGAAATCTCCACTCCCCGACTATTTCCCGGTCCACCGGTTGTCGCGACTGCATGTCCGTGTACCGCATGTGCAGGCCGTCATACTTTCGGCTGTTTTCGATCACATGTTTTGCGGTAACCAGATAGATGTGAAGCAGGGTATGGTCCGTCGTTCCCCGAACCGACACAAAGAATCCAGTGCCGCCCATGTCGGGCTTCACCGGACCCTCTTCGGCTCCATAGACGTACAGGAAACAGATGCATTGCGGGACGCGATCCGGGATGCGCATTCGGTAGTCCTTGGGCTCGCCTACCGTGAGGATGGGCTCACCCCCAAGTCTACGGTCCTCGTACAGCACTGGCCACACCCCTCTCATTCGGGACGCCTAAATTTGCGCCAAGTACATACTTCCGAATGTCAAGCGCGGGAGGTGTGCGCCTTACCGCTTCACACGCCTGGGGGTCCTAGTTGCTCCAACAGGCTGGATAGGATTCGCTCGGTCATCCCCCAGACCACCGAGTCATCGAGACGGTAGGCCGGGAACTCGCGGCTTTCCCCCCGGATCTCGAGCCGGACGGAGTTATAGGTGTCTGGATGGAGCAGGAGATCGAGGGGGACCCAGCGCGCGGCAGCGACCTCGGAGTTGAGCGTGAGGACCGGGCGGCGGTCGAGAGCGAAGACGTAGGGTCGGACCGCGATGGGCGGGAGCAACGGCGTCCGGGGCACCACGTCGTCGAGGCTGCCGAGCAGGTGTTCGGGCCGGAGTATCAGGCCCACCTCCTCGGCGGTCTCGCGGACGGCCGTAGTCACCAGGTCGGGCTCGGAGGGGTCCTGCCGGCCGCCGGGAAGTGCCATGTGCCCTGACCAGGGATCCCCGGCCCGGTCGGCCCGCTGGATCAGAAGAACGGCATCGGGGTCGGGAGCGAGGATGACCGCGACCGCGGCCCAGATGAGTGGTTCGTCCCGCCCGTCCACCCGAGGCCGGTGGACTGGCGAGATGATCGCGGAGCCGAGTGAGCCGGGAGGTCAGTGGCTGTGGGTGTGGCAGCCGCCTCCGCAGCATCCCCCGCCCGGCGGCGGTCCGAGGCGACTCAGGTCCGCCGGTTTCCCGCCGGAGGCAGGACGCGCGGTGAGCGGCATGAGCCGTTCGAGCTTCCGGCCCTTGCACTCGGGACAGGCGACCTTGGTCTCCGACCGTACCAGCTGGTCGAACTCGTTATGACAGGCGTTGCAACGGTAGGTGTAGATCGGCATGAGGGGAGATTCGCCGATCCGGTCGGCGGGGTCAAGATGGTGGGGTGTCACCCCAGGTGCGCCGCGAACCAGGCCAGCGTCATGTCGAACACGCGCCGCAAGGCCGGCGTGTCGTGCTTCTGAGCATCCCACGGATGCCCTGCCCCGAAGGTGTGGCCGGCGCCTTCGATGGCGAGAAGCCTGGTCGTCGGGAGCGGGCTGGCCGCGCGCAGCGCATCGGCCTCCAAGTGCGATACTGCCTCGTCCTCGGTGCCGTGGACGATGAGCCAGGGGATCGCCAGGCGGGCCGCAGCCGCCAGGACGTCCAGCGAACCCGCGGCGTGACGCTCGACATCGTCGAGAACGTCGACATATAGTGGAAGGCGCTGCCCGGTCCGGGTGTTCAGGATCTCGGTCACGCCCTTCTCCCGCCACTCCATGACCTCGCGCGGGGACCAGCGCTCGACGCTGGAGATCGCGGACCAGGTCACCAGGGCCTGAACCCTTCGATCGCGCGCGGCGTGGAGCACTCCGATCCCTCCGCCACGGGAATGGCCGACCAGCCCGATCGTGGTGGGCGGCCGCACTCCCAAGTCGCCCCTCGCGAGCGCATCAATCACCAGGCCCAGATCGTTGAGCTCGGCGGAAAAGGTGTCGTGCCCGAAGCGCTCGGGCCAGACAAATTCGCCGGCGTCGTCCACTCCGCTGCCGCTGAGGTTGAAGGTGACGGTCGCGAAGCCCGCGCGCGCCAGCCGTTCCGCCAGCGGCGGAAACATCCCCCAGTCCTTGAAGCCCTTGAAGCCGTGGACGACGACGATCGCCGGCCGCGGAGACTCGCGGCCGGCGGCGCGGACATCGATAAGGATTTCCCCGAGTGAGCCGTCGAGGGTGTGCTTGGTCAGCGTCGGCGTGGCCATCAGAGGAACATCGCCGCGGTCCGGGGAATTGTCATCCCGAGACGGCGGCATCGAGCAGCTCCAGCTCCCCCGCATCGGCATCGAGCCGAGCGCGCACGCCCAGCGGGAGGGTCCACTGCTCGTCGATGTGTCCGATGGGGAACCCGTGGGCGACCGGGATGCCCAGCGGGAGGAAGTAGGTGGCCAGCACTTCGTCGAACCCGAGCGCTCCGTCGGTCATGGCGCGGTTGAGGTCGGTGAAGCGGCCGACGGCGGCGCCGGCCAAGCGGTCGAGCGCGCCGACCATGCGGAGGTGCGCCAGCATGCGATCCACCCGGTAGAGATCTTCCCCCACGTCCTCGAGGAACAGGATCGCGCCGTCGAGATCGGGAAAGTGAGCGGTCCCGACGAGACACTGGAGCAGCGTGAGGTTACCGCCCGCGAGCGGCCCTTCGGCCACGCCGCCGCGCAGCGTCGCGATACGATTCATTTTGGGCAACAGCACCTCGGCGGGCTCGGGCAGGCGCTCGAGCCGGCCGGCGGGCTCGGCGGAGGTCAGGACCCGCTCGAAGTGCCGGCGGGAGAAGGGCGGCATCGCGGCGCGCGCCATCGGGGCGTGGAAGGTCACCACGCCGGTGCGCCGGGTGACGGCGTTGAGGACGGCCGTAATGTCGGAGTATCCGATGACCGGCTTCGGCGCCTTGGCGAGCGCGTCGAAATCCAGCCGATCCAGAATCCGCGTCGTCCCATAGCCGCCCCGGATACACCAGATCGCAGCGATGTCGGGATCGCGGAGAGCGCCGTTCAGATCGGCCAGTCGCTGATCGTCGGTGCCCGCGAAATATCCATGGCGCGCCGCGGTGTTGGGGCCCAACGTCGGTTCGTAACCCAGCGCACGGCAGAGCGCCTCGGCCCGGGTTAAATCATCTCGTTCCAGCAATGGTCCCGCGGGTGCGACCAGTGCGACGCGGTCGCCGCGCGCGAGTCGGGGTGGTCGAATCACGTTTTTGACCCCATAGTCGCTCCGCCTTAGATTGCCGACACTCTCACCAAGGGGACTGGTAGTGCGTGCTTCGCAGCCCGCGTTGCTCGCCGCCGGCCGCGTCATCGTCGAGATGCGGGACGCGATGGTCACCCAATGGGCCGACTGGCTGGGTGACCGCATTACCGCCGCCCCCACGATACCGCGCCGCACGGTGGAGCGGGAGTTCCGGCTCCTGCTCGACGTCGTGTCCGAGATGGTCGGTCCGCTTCGGCGTGAAGTCAACACCATCTGGTTTCGCGTGTGCGAGCACTACGGCCGCGTCGCCTCCGCTCGCGGACTCGCGGCGGGCGAGGTCGTGGAAGAGCTCCAGTTCCTTCGCGAGCTGCTCACCCGCACGCTGGCACCGGTGCTTGCGGCCATGCGCGCCCGCCAGGGCATGGCGATCATGCTCCGGCTCAACCGGGTCATCGACAAGGGCATCGCCGTGGCCGTGGTGGGCTACACCGATGCCCTGGTCGCGACGCTTTTCGCCCAGAACGGGGTGCCGACCTCGGGAGCCGAATACGATCGCGCCGAAGTGGAGCGGCAGCTGGACGCGCTGGAACAGGAACTCACCTCGCTCATCAAGCAGCCACAGCGATAAGCTGGCGCGGCCCGCCGCATGGCGTCCGTGTCCGAGCTGCTGCCGGCCCTCCCCTGGCTCGTGCCGTTCGCGAGCCTCTTCCGCCTGGCGAGCAATCGCCCCAACCTCTCCGACGTTCCTCCCGCCGCCGGCGCGCTGGTGTCGGTCATCGTCCCCGCGCGGAACGAGTCTGCCGCCATCGAGACCGTGGTGAGATCGGTGCTCGCCTCCACCTACCGGCCCCTCGAGCTGCTGGTGGTGGACGACCGCAGCACCGACGACACTGCCGCGATCGTCGAACGGCTTGCCGCTGAGGATCCGCGGCTCCAGCTGGTTCGAGGAGAGCCGCTCCCCGAGGCATGGTACGGGAAGCCTTGGGCCTGCCTCCAGGGCTATCGCGCGGCGCGCGGCGACTTTCTCCTCTTCACCGATGCCGACACCCGGCACGAGCCCGAGCTTCTGGCGCGCGCGATGGGCGCGCTCCGGTCGGAGCGGGCCGATCTGGTGACCGTGGCGCCCCGGCAGCGGTGCGTGACCTTCTGGGAGCGGCTGGTCATGCCGCAGATCTGGCTGCTGCTCGGCGTCCGCTATCACCCGTCGAGGGTGAACCGGGCGCGGCGGGAGCGGGACGTCATCGCCAACGGGCAGTTCATCCTGTTCCCGCGGGAGAGCTACCAGGCGGTCGGCACGCACGAGGTGGTGCGCCACGAGGTGGCCGAGGATCTGGCGCTGGCGCAGGCGGTCCACCGGGCGGGGCGAAGGATCCACTTCGCCTTCGCCGAGCGGCTGATGGAGACCCGGATGTACCGGAGCTTGCCGCACCTGGTCGAGGGGTGGTCGAAGAACATCTACCTCGGCGGGCGGCGCTCGTTCCCGCGGGAGCCGATACTGCGGGCGCTGGTGCCGGTGATGCTCTGCGCCGCCTTCCTGTTCTGGCTGGTTCCGCCTGCGGTGCTCGCGGTGACCGGCACGACCGGAGGACTGGGCGCGGCGGCGGTCATGGCGACCGCTCTCTCCGCGATCTTCTGGATGCTGATCAGCTACGGGATGAAGATCCCGCCGTGGTACGGTCTGCTCTACCCTCTCGGCGCCCTGATCGCCCTGTACATCGGCGCGCGTTCGACCTGGCGCGGCGCCCGGCGGGTGGAATGGAGGGGCCGGGTGTACGAGGGGATGGAAAACTAGGGCCTACCGCTGTGCCACCTCGCGCTCCGCCGGGGCGGCGCCGAGCTGCCGCAGCAGCACCGGCACCTCCAGGTAGATCCGTCCCCGCTTGATTTTCCCGTCTTCCAGATCGTACACCACGCAGAGCGGCACGCGCACTTTCGCGCCGGGTCGCGGGGATTCCCGCGAAGGTGCCGATGTGAGTCCCGACGAAATCGGCCTCCAGCACCCCTTGGCTCTCGGCAAAAATGCGATTCCGGGTCTCGGCCGTGGCGTCGAAGGCGGTGTGGTACACGAAATCGAGCATGCGCCGGACGCCGTCCACGCCGCGGTGCTCCTCACCGGTGGCCATGTTGGTGAAGACCACGTCCTCGGCCATCATGCTGAGGTCCTTGTGCTCGGAATCCAGGTACCGGGTCAGCGCCTCCCGGGTACGCTCGATGGACATCGGTCCTCCTCGGGTTGAAGTCGACCTATCGCCGGTCCACGACCACATTCTGCTTCGGAATCGCCCCGCCGAGCACCCGTCCCACTGGATCGACCTTCAGCCGGAACTCGACCTCGCCGATGGCGAGCGCCATCGAATCCGCTCCGACCGGCTTGAGGGTGCCGCGCACCGTCTGCCCGCCCCCGAGATTGAAGAACGGGACCTGCCCGGGCGTCGCGCCGCCGGCCCGGGAGCGCCGAATGGCCTGCTCCAGCAGCGCGAACGACATGTTGAGATAGGGAATCGCGCCGGCCTGGGTGCCGAACACGCGGGTCTCGATCGATTGCCCGATGATGGCGTCCACCGCGGCGCTGTCTTCCTTGAAGATCACCCTCGCCCGCTGGACCAGTTTCGCCTTCACCCGTCCACTGTCGGCATCCTCTCGCACCGACGACGTCGATCATGGGGACGGAGGCATCCGGCGCGAGCACCGCGGTGTAGCGGTGAAAGGTGTGGTTGGAGTTGTTGAGGGAGAGGGTTCCCTGGATCGTGGTCTCCTGGCGGGAGAAGGTCTCGGTGGCCACGGTGTCGCCGGAGTGACGCACGACGAACGTGCCACTGTCCGCCACCGCCTGAGCCGCGGCCGGGAGGGTGGCACCTAGAAGCAGGGTCAGCAGCAAGCTGGGAATTTTCACGTATCTCATTGCCACACAATTGATTGGGGGTTTAGCGCCAGCGCCGGGCGACGGGGGATGGTAGCTCTCGCATCGAGCGAACGCAATTCGGTACCTTCGCGCGGCCGATCGGTTCCGCAAGGGATGAGCCCGAGGGCTAGGGTGATTTCCTTCCTCACCCGGAGCCAGTGTGGAACTCGCGGCGCTGCTGAAGAGCATCCGCTCGGTGGAAGACCTGCCGGCCCTCGCAGCGCGCATGGGGCCACGAGCCGCTGTGGGACCCGGTGCCCGGGGGCCGCGAACCGATCATCGTCATCGGAAGGGCCGGGGCGTTCCCTTGGTACGCGCTTTCGGGCGAGCGCGCCGAGCGGAGGGCGCTGCGCTCGCCCGAAGGCTGGCCGCACGCGGACGGCTCTGCGGCGCGCTGGGCCTGGACCCCGTGTCACGCCGCTTGACCGTCGCCTTGTCCCTGGAGGGCTCGCCGAGGCTCACGGTCGATCTCGACGCTCCCGACCGCTCGGCGCTCGCTGCGCTGGGGAGACTCGGGTCCGGCGGCACTGCCGGCGCTACGGGCTACGCCGCGCACGCGGCCGACGCACTCGGTGGAGAAGCGGTCGGCCAGCGCTTCTTCCGCGAGTTCCGCGCAACACTGGAACGCATGGCCGCCGGACTGCCCGGCCCGCTCCCTGCCGAGGACCGGCACGCCCTTGCCCTGCTGCAGCTCACCCGCGTCCTCTTCCTCTACTTCGTCCAGGCGAAGGGCTGGCTCTCGGGCAACGGCCGGTTTCTAGCCGAGGCGGTGGACCGCTGCCTCTCCCGAGGCAGGAGAGTCCATCGAGACCTGCTCCGGCCGCTCTTTTTCGGCACCCTCAACTGTCCCATCTCCGAGCGGAGCCGAACGGCGCTCGCCTTCGGCCCGATTCCCTTCCTCAACGGCGGCCTGTTCGAGCCGCACCCACTCGAGCGCAGAGTTCGGGGCGACATCGAGAACGCCTTGTGGCGCGACGCCTTCGACCGCCTCTTCGAGCGCTTTCATTTCACCATCACCGAGGGTGAGCGGGGCGGTATCGCTCCCGACATGCTCGGCCGAGTCTTCGAAGGCGTCATGGCGCCGCAGGAGCGCCGCGCCTCGGGCACGTACTACACCCCTTCGGCCCTGGTTCGCCAACTGCTGGACGAAGGGCTCGCGGCCGTGGTATCCGATCGGCTCGCATGTTCTCTGGCCGAGGCGGAGCGGCGTATCGCCGATGGAGCGGAGCGGGCCCGGCGCGCCATCCGCCGGCTCAGGATCCTCGACCCCGCGGTGGGCTCCGGCGCCTTCCTGCTCGGCGCGCTCGAGCGACTTTCAGCGCTCGGCACCATCAAAGGCTCGGTGGCCGCGGCGCGACGGCGCATCCTTCAGCGCAATCTGTTCGGCGTGGACCGGAACGGCGCCGCGGTTCGACTTACGGAGCTGCGGCTCTGGCTCGCCGTGATCGCGGACGACGGCACCGAGCGGCCAGCGGAAGTGCATCCACTTCCCAACCTCGACCGTCTGATCCGCCAGGGCGACAGCCTCTTCGATCCCGCGGGCTCCGGCCTCCGCGCTCCAGCCGATCGCCGGATGGCGTGGGAGCTGGCCCACCTCCGAAGCGGGGTCGTCACCGCCACAGGACGAGAGAAGCGAGGGATCCTTCGCCGGCTCGTGCGGGTAGAGGCGGAGATCGCCCAGCGGTCGCTCGCCGTGACCAGCGAGGCGCTCCGGGAATCCATCGCCGAGTGGTTACGGGTGGCCCGGTGCGTCGATCTGTTCGGTGCGCGGAGAGGGCTCGGCGTGAAGGAAACGGAGCGGCTGGCGGAGCTCCGCCGCGAGCTCCGCCAGGTCAGGTCCCTGCAACGGGCGCTGGCTCGCGAAGGGGAGGTCCCGTGGTTCGACTACCGAGTTCAGTTCGCGGACGTGTTCGCCGCCGGTGGCTTCGACCTGGTGGTGGGGAATCCGCCGTGGCTCCGAGCGGAGGAATTGCCGCCCGATCTGCGACGCCGGCTCGCGGGGCGGTACCGCTGGTGGCGCTCAGGGAGCCGCGGCTATGCCAATCGCCCGGACCTGGCCGTCGCGTTTCTCGAGCGGTCGCTGGAGCTGATTGGGCCAAGAGGCGTGGTCGCGATTCTGGTGCCCGCCAAGGTTGCGACGGCGGGATACGCCGCGGCAAGCCGCCACGCGCTCGCTGCTGGTACCACGCTCGTGACCGTCGCCGACCTGACCGACAGCTCTCATGCCTCGTTCGAGGCCACGGTCTATCCGCTGGCTCTGATTGCCCGCAAGGCGGCCGCGCCACCCAGGCATCGGGTTCGGGTATCGCTGGGCGCGGGTCCCACCGTTCCGCAGTCGAGCCTTGGCGGCGGCGGCCCGTGGCTTCTCGCGCCACAGCCACTGCGCGATGCGTTAGCCGCCCTGCGGCAGGGACATCCGAGGCTCGATTCGGTGGTGTCCTGTCATCTCGGTCTCAAGACAGGCGCTAACCGGATCTTCCTCGACCCTCCGGAGGTGGAGAGCGAGCTGTTGCGCTGGGCGCTCCGGGGCCGGGATCTCGCGCCGTTCACGCCGCGCCATCGCACGCGGCTCCTCTGGACCCATGGGCCCGACGGTTCGGCGCTGCCCTGCCTGCCTCCGCGGGCCGGAGCATATCTCGCGCCGCATACGGCGCTGCTTCGCTCGCGTACCGATTACGCCGGCGGGCCGGCATGGACCCTGTTTCGTGCGCGGGCAGCGGCGGCCAGGCACCGGGTGGTGTGGGCCGACCTGGCGCGCGAGCTCCGGGCAGCTTCGCTCGCCGCAATGCCCGACACCATTCCGCTCAACAGCTGCTATGTGGCACCGGCAAATAGCGATGCGGAGGCCGACCGGATCGCTGCCTGGCTCAACAGCAGCTGGCTTCGGGCCGCGGCGCGGGCCGGCGCGGTGCCTGCCGCGGGCGGCTGCGCCCGCTACACCGCGAGCACCGTCGGAGCGCTGCCACTTCCGCCGGCTGTGCTGTCCGACGACGACCTCTCCGCCCTCACCCACTCGGCCCGCAACGGCGGCCGGGTACAGGCCGACCTCGATGACATCGCTGCCAGACACCTCGATCTCGGTGCACCTCACCGGGCCGCTCTCCTCGGCTCGCTCGGCGGTGGTTCCGAGGATCGTGGCTGAAGCGCTCGAGCCCGTCTCCGATCCGGTCGCGACGGCGCTGCGTCCGGGAAACTGGATGCCCGCGCCGCAAGTGGCCCGCGCGATGGCGCGGCGGCTCGCGCCGGACGAGGACTCCGATGCGCCGCCCGGATGGCTCCGCCCCGAGCAGGGCAGGAGCTTCCGCCGTATTCTGCACGCGCTGCGCCGCTATGGCGGCGCGCTGCTGGCGGACCCGGTGGGCAGCGGAAAGACCTACGTAGCGCTGGCTGCAGCGGCGTCGCTCAATCGCGGCCGCCCGACGGCGTGCCTGGTGCCGGCCACGCTGGTCGAGCAATGGATGGCGACGGCACGCGCCCTCGGCCTGGCGTTGGTCACCGTGTCGCATCAATCGGCGAGCCGCGGGCGCCTGCCGCAGGTGGATCGCGGCCTGGTCGTGATCGACGAGGCACACCATTTCAGGAATCCGGCGACTTGGCGCTACCGGAACCTCGCGCCATGGCTGGTAGGCCGTCCGGTGCTGCTGGTGACGGCTACGCCCGTGGTGAACCGGCTCGACGATCTGCTGCACCAGCTCCTGCTCGGCATTCGCGACGACGCGCTGGCACCCGACGGAGTGGCGTCACTGGGAGCGTTGCTGGGCAGCGGATGCGGCTCGCCCGCGCTCGGCAGGCTGGTGGTCGAATCGCCGTGTCCCGAAGGGCTCCGACCGGAGCGACGCGGCACCGTGAGCGCAGCGGGGTCCGCCGAATGCGAGGCCGCCGAGGCGGCGCTCGCATCGATCGAGCGGCTGAGGCTATCCCGGGTGCCGGGCACCGAGGCGTTGGTGCGCACGGTGCTGCGGCGGGCCGCGGCGTCGAGCCCCGCCGCGCTGGCCGCGGCCCTCCGGCGGTATCGCAATCTTCTGCTCCACGCCCGGGATGCCGCCAGCGCCGGACGTCCGCTCGACCGCGCCGCGATTCGACGCTTCACCGGCGAGATGGAGGACCAGCTCGTCTGGTGGGAGCTGATGGCGGCCGGCGAGGATCCCCAGGACCTCCAGCTCGACGATCTCGACCGGATCGACGACGTCCTTCGTGAAGCCACCCGCGCCGAGGCACAGCCGGACGGAAAAGTCGAGCGGCTGCGGTCGCTGCTGTCGGACGGACGTCCAACCCTGGTCTTCACTTCACGCCAGGAAACGGTCCGCTACCTCCGCGACCGGCTCGGTCCGCCTCCGCTCGCGTGGTGCACCGGGCGGCGGGCCGGGCCTCGGCCATTTTCCCGTGTCGCGGGCGAGCGTGCTCGGCTGGTTTCGCGGGCCCGACCGACTCGATTCGCCCCGCGCGCGCCATCTGCTGGTGACCGACGTCGCCGCCGAAGGCCTCGATCTCCAGCGAGCGGCGCGAGTCGTCCACTACGATCTGCCTTGGACGCCGATGCGGATGGAGCAACGGGAAGGCAGGGCCGTGCGACTCGGCTCGGCTCATCGCGAGGTGGAGGTCGTCACATTCCGCCCGCCACCCGCCATGGATCGGGCGCTGCGCATCACGCAGGCCCTCGCGACTGAAGGCTCGGCTGCCCGCCGCCGCCGGGCTCGGCGTCGGAGGCCGCGGGCTCTGGCGATGGCGGTCGGAACTGGCCGACACGTACGCGGAGGGCGACGCAGCGATCGGAGTTGCGGTAGTACCCATGGGTCCGCCGGGGGTCCTGGCCGGGTTCGAGCTCTACGATGTCGGATCCAGGGTCGAGCGCAGGCTCTCCTCGGTGCTGCTCTGGATCGAGCCCGGCGGCACCTGGTCCGAAGAAGAGGCGATCGTCGCTGCCAGGCTCGCCGACGCGGCGACTGCCCGGGCCGCGGCGCCTGACCCGGCTCGCCTCCGTGATGCGCTGTCGCTCATCGCCGGTGCCGTCCGCTCGAGGCTCGCGCTCGCCCGAGGCAGTCGGTGGACGGCGCCAGCCGCGGACCCCAGTTCGCACCGGGTAGCCCTCAGACTGCACCAGGGCATTCGCGAGGCGGCGCGGCGGCGGGACCTGGAAGCGCTGGCGGGCTGGAGCGTGCGCTCGCGTTCGTGGGCCGGGGTCACACGGCGGGGGAGTCGGCGGAGCTGGAGCGGCTGGCCGGGATGCCGGACGGCGAGTTCAGCCGCGCGGTGCTTCACCTCCCCAGCCCAGGCGCACGGACGAACGCGATGGAAGCGCGCCTGGGTGGGGTGCTGCTATTCGTCCCGGCCTGATCCGTGTCCAGCCGGTACAGCGGACGGGAGCGCTCCGCAAGCGGCGGGCCAGCCCCGATAGATTCCGCCATGGCACAAGCTCCGCACGGTGCTCTTCGACCTCGACGGCACGCTGATCGATTCGGTCCGCCTGATCCTGGACAGCTACCACCACACCCTGGCGGCGCACGGTCTCCCTCCTCGCTCCGACGCAGGAGTGGCTGGAGGGGGTCGGCACGCCCCTCACCGCGCAGTTCGTCGCATGCCAGGACACCGCCGGAATGCTCGACGCGCTGATCGCCACCTACCGGGAGTACAACCTGAAGCATCACGACCGGATGGTGACCGTCTATCCCGGCGTGGTGGACGTGGTGCAGCGAGCTCAAGCGAGACGGTCTCGCCACCGGACTCGTGACCAGCAAGAACCGCTCGGGCGCGCTTCGCGGACTGGCGCTGGCGCAGCTGGAGTCGCTCATGGACGTGCTGGTCTGCGCCGACGAAGTGGAGAATCCCGAAGCCGCATCCCGAGCCGGTCGAGAAGGCGGTGCGCCTGCTCGGCGCCGATCCGGCCACCACGGTCTACGTGGGCGACAGCATCCACGACATGCGCTCCGGGCGGGCGGCCGGGGTGCGCACCGCGGCGGTGCTGTGGGGGCCCTTCGGGCGGGGGCATCTGGAGGGAGCCGCAGCCGGATTACTGGCTGGAAAGGCCGGCGGACTTGCTGGCGGTCGTCCGGGAGGAACAGCGTGAAAGGTGAACGGTAAACGGTAAACAGGAGGTCGATCCCGTTCACTTTTCACCGTTGACCTTTCACGCTTTTCTGTGACTCACTGATCCAGAATCTCCCGCAGCCGCCGCATCAGCTGCTCCACCGTGAACGGCTTCTCCACGAACCCGGTGTTGGGCGGCATGACGCCCCCCGCGGCGATCGACCTTCTCGGTGTAGCCCGACATGAAGAGCACCTTGAGGCCGGGACGGTGCGCCCGCAGCCGCTCGGCCAGCTCCTTTCCGCCCATCTCCGGCATCACCAGGTCGGTGACGACGAGGTCGATGGGGCGGCCGCTCTCCTCCACGATGCGGAGCGCGTCGGCGCCGTGCCTGGCCTCCAGCACGCTGTAGCCCTGGCGCTCCAGCAGGCGCCGCGCCGAGCTTCGCACCGCGGCCTCGTCCTCCACCAGCAGCAGCGTCTCGGTTCCTCCCGGCAGCCGGCGGCGGTCCACCTTGGAAGCGGCGGGCGGCTCGTTGCCGATGTGGCGCGGCAGGAAGACGGTGAACGTCGCGCCGCGGCCGGGCGCGCTTTCCAGCGTGATGTGACCGCCGCTCTGCTGCACGATCCCGTAGACGGTGGAGAGTCCCAGTCCGGTGCCCTTCCCGGGGTCCTTGGTGGTGAAGAATGGCTCGAAGACGCGGGCTGGTTGGCCGGGTCGATCCCCACGCCGGTGTCGCTCACCTCGAGCGCGACGTACGAGCCGGCCCGCACGCCGTTCGGCCGGGCGCCCGACGTCGCCCGGTCAGCTCCCGGTTCGACGTGGTGATCGCGAGTCGCCCGCCCTGGGGCATCGCGTCGCGCGCGTTCACCACCAGGTTCATCAGCACCTGCTCGATCTGGCCCGGATCGGCCAGCACGTACCAGAGCGCGGGGTCGCTGGTCACCTCGAGCACGATGTCGGCGCCGACGAGCCGGCGCAGCATGCCGTCGGTCTCCGCCACCACAGTGATTGAGCGAGAGCACCTTCGGCTGAAGCACCTGTCGCCGGCTGAAGGCGAGCAGTTGGCGGGTGAGGCCCGCGGCGCGCTGGCCCGCCTGCCGGATCTGCTCGATGTCGCCCCGGATCGGATCAGCCCTGGCGCACCTCATCCAGCAGGAGATCGCAGTAGCTGAGGATCGCGGTGAGCAGGTTGTTGAAGTCGTGCGCGATTCCGCCGGCAAGCTGGCCCACGGCCTCCATCTTCTGCGCCTGGCGGAGCTGCTCCTCGCTCCGGCGTAGCGCCTCCTCCGCCGCCCGCTGCTCGCTTACGTCCTGATTGAGGACGATGGCGCCTTCGATCCGCGCCGCCGGCGCCGGTGATCGGCACGGCGGAGTTGAGGATCGACCCGCTCCGACCCATCGAAGCCCTGGATCCGGATCAGCTCGTTGAGCGAGATCTCGCCGCTGCCGCAGCGCGCGCGCCGCCGCCCATTCGTCCGGCGCGATCGGCCGGCCGCTCTCGAGCCACCAGCCCTTGAACTGGTCGAAGCCGTCGATCCCGACGTAGCGCGCGCCGCCCCAGAGCTGCTGGCCCGCCGCGTTACCGTACACGATCCGCCCGCTGGGTCCCACGACCCAGACGCCGACCGGCAGCGTCTCCAGCACCTGCTGGAGCAGCCGGGTGGACTGGCGCCAGCGCCTCCAGGTTGCGTGGAGCGCTCGATCGCGATCCCGGCGAGGTGGCTGGCGATCTCGACGATCCGGGCATCGTCGGGCGTAGGCTCCCGGCGCTCCGGTAGTAGTTGGCGAAGGTGCCGAGCACCTGCGCCGGACGGTGGAGGAGATGGGCACCGACCAGCAGGCGCGAAGACCCGCCGCTGAGCGCGACGTCCCGGGAGGGCCAGTCCCACAGCGGGTCGGTCGCGATGTCGCGGACGATGACCGGAGCTCGGCGGTACGCCGCCGTGCCGCAGCTGCCGTGCGCGGGACCGACCGGCACCACCTGCGCCGCCTTCAGGTACTCGGCGGGCAGCGAGGGCGCGCTGGCCAGCCGGAGCTGCTCGCCGCCCTGATCCAGCAGCATGAGCGATGCGCGCGAACCCGCTGCCGTGCTGCCTCGGCGAAACGGAGGATGCCGTCGAGGACCTCGCTCGAGGCTCTTCCCCCGCGGCGATCCGCTCCAGCAGCCGGCTCTGCCCTGCGGCCAGCGACTCGGCGCGCTGGCGGTCCGCGATGTCCGACCGGAGCTCGGCCTCGACCTCCCGGGCGCGGCTCACGTCCGCCATCGCGCCGACCACGCGCACCGGCTCGCCCGGTCCGGTCGGTGACGACGTAGCTGCGGACGGCCACGCGGGCGTAGGTGCCGTCGCCCCGGCGGAAGCGATACTCCTGCTCCCAGGCCCGCTCGCCCCGGCCGAGCGCGCCCTGGATTCCCGCGACGACCCGCTCGCGATCCTCGCGCGTGGATGTGCTCGTACCACCAGGCGGCGGTGGTGGCGAGACCGGTCGGCGCGTGGCCGAGCAGCGTCTCCAGCCCCTCGCCCCAGACCACGCGGTTGGTGACCAGGTCCCAGTCCCAGGCCGCGTTGCGGGTGGCCTGGACCACGAGCCGGTAGCGCTCCTCGCTCTCGCGCAGCTCGGTCTCGGCGCGCTTGCGGTCGCTGATGTCCTGGATGGCGAAGACGAAGTGGCGCGGGCGGCCGATCCGCGTCGGCGACCAGGGTCACGGTGACCAGGCCCCAGGTCGGCTCACCGCTCCGCCGGAGGCAGCGGTGCTCGGAGGTGTAGCTGGGACACTCGCCGGCGAGGAGGAGCCGCACGGCCTCCCGCTGGACCGGCCGGTCGTCGGGGTGGATGATCCCCTCGGCCAGCGCGCCGAGCAGCTCCTCCTCGCGGTAGCCCGAGCAGCTCGCAGAGCGCCCGGTTCACCCGGGTCCAGCGCCCCTCCGGGGAGGCCACGCCCATCGGGAATGCCGGCATCCTCGAAGACGTCCGGCGGACGGGGGCCGCCGTTGTCGACCGGAGCCTTCGCGCGACTGCTCCCGGCCTCGAGGGTCCGCAGCTCGATCTCGGAGGCGGCGCACGCCGCGAGGTCCTGCAGCAGCGCGACGTCGCGATCCGACCAGAGCCTCGGCATCCCGTCCACCACGCTGAACGCGCCCACCACGTACCCCTGGCCGGTCACGAGCGGCACGCCCGGCGTAGGCGATCCACCCCAGCTCCCGCACGGCGGGGTTGCTCCGGAGCAGCGGATGGCGGCGGGTGTCCTCCACCACCAGCGGCTCGCCCGAGACGGCGACGTGGCGGCAGAAGGAATGGCTGAGCGGGGAGCCGCGCCGGCTGGCCCAGGGCTCGGGCAGTCCGGTGGCGCTCTTGAAGAACTGCCGGTCCTCGGTGACCAGCGTGATGAGCGAGACCGGCGCGCCCGAGCAGCCGGGCCGCCATCCGGGTGAGCCGGTCGAAGGCCTCTTCCGGTGGCGTGTCCAGCAGCGCGGTCCGGGTCACGGCGGCGAGCCGCTCGCGGGCGTCGGTCGGGAGCGGGCATAGGTGGCAGAACTATCACCGGCTTCGGTCATCGGCTATCAGCGAATATCGGGGCCAGCGGGCCGACAGCCTCGACCACCGGTCGCTGATAGCTGACAGCCCGGCCCCCTGCTATCTTCCCGACCGCCCAATCCCGTTACCTGGACGTGACACATGCGGCTGCTTCCTCGCGACGAGAAGTTCTTCGACCTGTTCAGCGCGGTCGCCGCGTTCACGGTCGAAGCCGCGACCCTCCTCCAGGAGCTGCTCCGGGCCGACGCCCCCCGGCGGACGGCTATCGTGGATCAGATCAAGCGGTTGGAGCACCAGGCCGACCAGGTCACCCACGAGGTGGTCACCCGGCTCGACCGGGTGTTCATCACCCCGCTCGACCGGGAAGACATCCACCTCCTCGCCTCCCGGCTGGACGACGTGATCGACCTGATCGACGGCACCGCGCGGCGGCTCCAGATGTTCCGCGCCGGCAAGGCGCCGGAGGGGGCCGTGCTCATCGCCGACGTCATCGGCCGGGCGGTGGCCCAGCTCCAGGTCGGCGGTGCGCTCGCTGGAGAAGAACAAGGGCGGCACGGTGCTCGAGGCCTGCGTGCAGGTGAAGCGGCTGGAGGAGGAGGGCGACTCGCTCTACCACGAGTGGCTCGGCCGGCTGTTCGAGGGTGAGCCGGACCCGCTCAACGTGATCAAGTGGAAAGAGATCTACGACAACCTGGAGAAGACGCTCGACGACATCGAGGACGCGGCGAACGTGCTGGAGTCCATCTCCATCAAGCACGCCTGAGCATGGAAGGCAGCCGTCGTCTACGTCCTGGTGATCGTGCTGATCGCGCTGGTCTTCGACTTCATCAACGGCTTCCACGACAGCGCCAACTCGATCGCCACCGTGGTCTCGACCCGGGTGCTCAGCCCCGGCGTCGCCGTCTTCTGGGCCGCGTTCTTCAACTTCATCGCGGCCTTCGTGGTCGGCACCGCGGTGGCGAAGACGATCGGCAAGGGGCTGATCGACATCGCCATCGTGGATCCCAGCGTGATCCTCGGCGGGCTGCTCGGCGCGATCGTCTGGGACCTGATCACCTGGTACGGCGGCCTGCCCAGCTCCTCCTCCCACGCGCTGCTCGGCGGCTACGCCGGCGCGGCCATCGCCAAGGCCGGATTCGGCGCCCTGATCCCCGGCGGCTGGACCCTGCCGCTCCTCTTCATCATCGTCTCGCCGCTGCTCGGCATGGCCATCGCGCTGACGCTGACGGTGGGCCTCTCCTGGCCGCTGCGGAACGCGTCGCCCGGGCCGCTCGACCGCGTGTTCCGACGGCTCCAGCTCCTCTCCGCGGGCCTCTACTCGCTCTCGCACGGCGCCAACGACGCGCAGAAGACGATGGGCATCATCGTCAGCCTGCTGGTGGCCATCGCAGGCCGACTTCGCCGAGCCACCGGCTGGCTGCGCCACTTCTACCTGCCGACGGCGGACCACGTCCCGCTCTGGGTCGTGCTCGCGGCCCACATCGCGATCGCGCTCGGCACCGCGATGGGCGGCTGGCGGATCGTGAAGACGATGGGATCGCGGATCACCAAGCTCCGGCCGTTCGGGGGGTTCTGCGCGGAGACCGCGGGCGGGATCACGGTGCTGCTGGCGACCAGCGCTGGGCGTGCCGGTGAGCACCACGCACACCATCACCGGCGCGATCGTCGGGGTCGGCGCGGCTCAGCGGGTGTCGGCGGTGCGGTGGGGTGTCGCGGGGCGGATCGTGTGGGCGTGGGTCCTGACCATTCCGATGAGCGCCGCGATCGCGGCGGTGGCCTACCTGCTGCTGCGTGCATCGTGAGCAGCGACCGGCCCGGCTGCTACGCCGCCCGCGTCAGCCTCTTCCCCTCCACCGCCGCCTCGATAGTCCGCCACCAGCCGGTCGTATACCTGGTCCCAGTCGCGCGCCGCGGGCGGTCTCGAGCCCGCCGTCGGCGAGGCGCCGGCGCAGGGCGGGATCGGTGAGCAGGCGCTCCAGGCCCTCCTCGATCGCCTCGGCGCTGTCCGGGGCCACCAGCCAGGCGTTGCGGCCGTGTTCGGAGAACTCGAGCACGCCGCCCGAGGCCGCCACCAGCGAGGGCAGCCCCGACCCCATCGCCTCGAGCAGCGAGTTGCCGAAGGTCTCGGTGGGCGACGGGAAGGTGAACACGTCGGCCGAGGCGTAGGCCGCGGACAGCTCGCGGCCCTGGAGCAGGCCGGTCACGTGCACCCCGGCGATCTCCCGGCGGCGGATCTCGTCCTCCAGCGGACCGCGGCCCACCAGCACGAGCTGGCCGTCCCCCGGACCGGCGCCAGCGCCTCCCAGGCGTGCAGCAGCAGCTCGAGGTTCTTCTCCCGCGCGATCCGGCCGATGTAGGTGACCAGCAGGTCGCCCGGCCCGACCCCGAATCGGGCGCGATACTCCTCGCTTCGGAACCGCGGATGGAACCACTCGGGATCCACGCCCCGGCTCCAGACGCCGGTGTGCAACACGCCGCGGCTGTGCAGGTGCTGCTCGTAGATGCGCGACGGACAGAGGACCTTGTGCGCCTGGCCGTAGAACCAGCGGAGGTAGTGCCAGCCGGCCCGGAGCGCCCAGGTCACGCCGTAGCGCGCGGCGTACTGGTCGTAGTCGGTGTGGGCCGAGGCGATGAGGGGAAGCCCGAGCTGCCGCGCGGCCTTGACCCCGGCGATGCCGAGTGAGAACTCGGTCGCCACGTGGACCACGTCGGGCCGGAACCGGGCCAGGTCGTCCACGACGTCCCGCATCCGCGGGAAGGCCCACTGGACATCGGGATAGAGGAAGAGCGGAACGCTGGGCGAGCGATGGACCTCGGGCCGGTCCGCCTGCCCAGGCGGCAGCGGGTAGGTGGCCGAGTAGACCCGAAGCTCGTGCCCGCGCGCCTGCAGCGCCTCGGTGAGGCGCAGCAGGGTGACGCCGACTCCGCTCACCATCGGCCAGTAGACTTCGGAGAAGAGCGCGATACGCATGAGCTTAGTGTCGCCTCACAGGTCACGATTCTGCATGCCGGGGTGGGGTCCGGCAGGCCCTTGTACCCTATTCCCGAGCCCTGCGGGCGACAAGGTCGGGGAGTGCCTCCAAGGGCGTGTCATCCCGAGCGGAGCGAGCGTCATGCCGGCCGAGTCTCGAGCGGAGTGAGGATCGGCTCGGGCATGCGCAGGTGACAGGGCTCCGCTCGGGCTGACAGGGCTCAAGCTCGGCCGATCGCTCAGACTCCGCTCGAACCCATCCCCGGGTAACATGCCCCGCTAGATTCCCACCATGCGCATCCGCGAGCCCTTCAACGCCGGCTCCCACCTCGTCGGCCTGCTCCTCGCCGCCGTGGGGACCTGGTTCCTGCTCCGGGTAGCGAACGACGCGCACCCAGCTCCTGGCCTTCGCCGTCTACGGCGCCACGCTGATCCTGCTCTACGCCGCCAGCACCGTGTACCACGGCCTCGCGCTCGGCGAGGCCGGGCTCCGACGACTCCGGACGCTGGACCACATCGCCATCTACTTCCTGATCGCGGGCACCTACACCCCGGTCGCCATGATCACGCTGCACGACTCGGGCGGCCCGATCCTGCTGGCCGCGAGCTGGGCCATCGCGGCGGCCGGGATCCCGTTCAAGATCCGCTGGCTGGACGCGCCGGTCTGGATCTCGACCGTCACCTATCTCGGCATGGGATATCTGGCGCTGGTGGCGGTCGTTCCGCTGGGGCGGGCGGTCGGCGCCGGCGGGCTCGCCTGGCTGGTGGCTGGTGGCATCGCCTATACCGTCGGGGCGGTGATCTATGCCTCGGAGCGTCCCGACCCCTTCCCCGGCCGTTTCGGACACCACGGGCTCTGGCACCTGCTGGTGCTCGCCGGAAGCGCCTGTCACTTCGCCTTCATCGCCTTGCACGTTGCTTCAGGCTGAGACTTAGCCGGCAGTCCCCTGTCGGCGGCGGGATCGACCCGGCTACACTCCGCCCCGAACCGACCTCCCGATGGGGGCCTGCAGAGTGACCACATCCCTCGAGATCCGTGGACCGGACGTTCCAGGCCAGGACCGGATCCTCACACCCGACGCCATCGAGTTCGTGGAGCAGCTGATTCGCCGGTTCGGACCCCGGCGCGAGCAGCTGCTGGCCCGCCGCCTCGAAGTCCAGCGCCGGCTCCGTTCCGGCGGCCTGCCCGATTTTCTGCAGGAGACCGCCGACGTCCGCGCCGCCGAATGGAGCGTGGCGCCCTCGCCGCCCGATCTCACCGACCGCCGGGTGGAGATCACCGGCCCGGTGGAGCGGAAGATGATGATCAACGCGCTGAACTCGGGCGCGCGGGTGTTCATGGGGGACTTCGAGGATGCACTGTCGCCGCCGTGGATCAACGTCGTCAGCGGCCAGTCCAACTGCATGGACGCCGTGCGCCGCGCGCTGGAGTACGTGAGCCCCGAAGGGCAAGCGCTACACGCTGGGCCAGCAGCTCGCGACCCTGGTGGTGCGGCCGCGCGGGTGGCATCTCCAGGAAAAGCACATGCTGCTGGAGGGACGGCCCGTCTCCGCCAGCCTGGTGGACTTCGGCCTCTATTTCTTCCACAACGCGCGCGAGCTGCTCGCTCGGGGAAGCGGCCCCTACTTCTACCTCCCGAAGCTGGAGAGCCACCTCGAGGCCCGGCTGTGGAACGACGTCTTCAATGCCGCCCAGGACGCGCTCGCCATGCCGCGCGGAACCATCCGGGCTACGGTCCTGGTGGAGACGATCCTCGCGGCTTTCGAGATGGAGGAGATCCTGTACGAGCTGCGGGACCATGCGGCCGGGCTCAACGCCGGCCGCTGGGACTACCTCTTCAGCATGATCAAGAACTTCCGCGAGCGTCCCGAGTTCGTGCTGCCCGATCGCGGCCAGCTCACGATGGCGGTGCCGTTCATGCGGGCGTACACCGAGCTGCTGGTGCGCACCTGCCACCGGCGCGGCGCGCACGCGATCGGCGGCATGGCGGCGTTCATCCCCAGCCGGCGGGACGCCGAGGTGAATGCCAACGCGCTGGCCCGGGTGCGGGAGGACAAGGGCCGCGAGGCGAGCGACGGCTACGACGGCGCGTGGGTCGCGCACCCCGACCTGGTTCCGGTGGTCCAGGAGGTGTTCGACGGGTGCTGGGCGGGCGTCCCCATCAGAAGGAACGGCAGCGCGACGACGTCCGGGTGACTGGGAAGGCGCTGCTCGACGCGCAGGTGCCCGGCGGCCGGATCACCGACGCGGGCCTGCACAGCGACGTCTCCGTGGCGCTCCAGTACCTGGAGGCCTGGCTCCGGGGCTCGGGCGCCGTCGCCATCAACAACATGATGGAAGACACCGCCACCGCCGAGATCGCGCGGGCGCAGCTCTGGCAATGGATCCGGCACGGGGTCAAGACCGAGGAAGGTGCGCCGGTGACGCTGGATCGGGTGCGGAGGCTGCTGCGCGAGGAGGTGGCGCGGCTCGAGCGCCGCAGCGGTTGGGGAGAACCGGCTCGCGGAGGCCGCGGAGCTGCTGGAAAACCTGGTGGCGGCGAAGGAATTCCCGGAGTTCCTGACGCTGGGGGCGTACGAGAAGCTGAGTTGAGGGTGGGAGGCGAGAGGTAAGGCCCAAAAAACCGTAAACAGTGAAAAGTGAACACTGAAAGGGAGAAGCCGTTCCCCTTTTCACTGTTCACTTTTCACTTTTCACGCTTTCGCCTGCATTACTCCCTCTGACATCCCTGCGGACGGGCGACTGGGGCGGCTGGGGTCGAACCAGCAACCTCCCGGTTAACAGCCGGGCGCTCTGCCGATTGAGCTACACCCCAAGGTTCGGGTCAGTGCGGGACAGTCACTTTACACGCCCATGATGGGACCGGTCAAGGCCGTGTGAGCACAAACCTTGACCGCTTCACCGGGGCAGACAAAGTTGTCACAATCTCGCGCCCGCCGCCCCACAGATGCCCCGGCCGCGTCCTCCCCGGATCGGAAGGAGCCGCACCTTGATGACTCGTCCCGTCACCCTTGCCATCAACGGCACGGAGCACCACGTGCAGGTGGAGCCCAGGGCGCTCCTGGTCCACGTCCTGAGGGACGACCTGAACCTCACCGGGACCCACATCGGCTGCGATACCAGTCAGTGCGGCGCCTGCACCATCCTGATGGATGGCCGCGCCGTGAAAAGTTGTACGGTGCTGGCGCTCCAGGCCGAGGGTCACCCGATCACGACCATCGAAGGAATCGGCAGCGTCGGCGACCTCCACCCCCTCCAGCAGGCGTTCTGGGACAAGCACGGTCTGCAATGCGGGTTCTGCACCCCGGGCGTGATCATGACCGCGATGGACCTGCTCGCCAGCAACCCGGACCCGACGGAGGCGCAGATCCGCCACGCGATCGAGGGGAACTACTGCCGCTGCACCGGCTACCAGAACATCGTCGCGGCCATTCAGGCGGCTGCCGCGACTCAGCGATCCACGTCCGCCGCCGTCTGAGGCCCCGCCCGCCATGGCAACCATCTTCGGCTCCGCGATCAAGCGGCGGGAGGACCCCCGACTCATCACCGGCGCCGCAACCTACACCGACGACGTCAAGCTTCCCGGGCTCACCTACGCGGCGATCCTCCGGAGCCCCTACGCCCACGCGCGGATCACCGGCATCGACCTGAGTGCGGCGAAGCGCTCGCCCGGCGTGATCGCGGTCTACACCGGCGCCGACATCAAGGACCGGGTGGCCCCGGTTCCCTGCGCCTGGAACGTGCCCAACTGCGACCTCAAGGTGCCGCCGCACCCGCTGTTGGCCTACGACAAGGTGCGTTACGTCGGCGACGGCGTGGCGATGGTCGTGGCGACGACCCGCGGCGCCGCCCGCGACGCGATCGACCTCATCGACGTGGATTACGAGCCGCTCGAGGGGGGCGTGGACCCCGAGAAGATGGCCGACAGTGGCGCGCCGCAGCTCCACGACGACGTGCCAGGGAACCTCGCGTTCACCTGGGTGGTGGCCGGCGGCGACGCGGACGCGGCATTCCGGAGCGCCGAGGTGACGGTCAAGCAGCGCATTGTGCACCAGCGGCTGCTGCCGACCGCGATGGAGACCCGCGCGGCCGTGGCGAGCTACAACAAGGGAAGCGGTCAACTGACCCTCTGGGTCACCAGCCAGAACCCGCACATCCACCGGTTCCTCTGCTCGCTGATGCTCAAGATCCCGGAGCATAAGCTCCGGGTGATCGCGCTCGAGGTGGGCGGCGGGTTCGGCAGCAAGATCCCGGCGTATCCCGACGAAGCGCTGGTGAGTCTCGCCGCGATGGATCTCGGCCGGCCGGTCAAGTGGACGGAAGACCGGTCGGAGAACTACAAGGCCTCGATCCACGGCCGCGACCACGTGCAGCATGTCGAGCTTTGCGGCACCAAGGACGGCAAGATCACCGGGCTTCGCACCAAGGTCTATGCCGGCCTCGGCGCCTACGCGTCAACCGCGGCGCCCGGGATTCCCACGATCCTCCACGGACTGGTGTACTCGGGACTGCTACACCATCCCGAACATCCACGGCACGATCTACGGGGTGTACACCGCCGGGACGCCGGTGGACGCCTACCGCGGCGCGGGACGGCCCGAGGCGACCCATCTCATCGAGCGGCTGGTGGACATCTACGCCCGCAAGATCGAGATGGACCCGGTCGAGGTGCGGCGCAAGAACTTCATCCCGCCCGACAAGTTCCCCTACGCCGCCGCCACCGGCTTGGTGTACGACTCGGGCAACTACGAGCCCGCGCTCGACAAGGCGCTCAAGATCCTGGACTACCCCGCCTTTCGCCGGCAGCAGGAAGAGGCTCGGAAGCAGGGCCGATACCTCGGCGTCGGGGTGGTGTCGTACCTCGAGATCTGCGGGCTAGGCCCGTCCCAGGTGGCGGGTGCGGTCGGCTTCGGCGGCGGGCTCTACGACTCGGCGATCGTCCGGGTCTATCCCACCGGCGTGGTGCGGGTCTACATCGGCGCCTCACCGCACGGCCAGGGCGAGGAGACGACCTTCGCCCAGATCGTGGCCGAGGAGTTCGGCTGCCCGGTGGAGAACATCGAGATCGTCCACGGCGATACCGAGACCACGCCGCAGGGCTGGGGCACCTACGGCAGCCGCTCCACCGCGGTCTGCGGGTCGGCGGTGAAGGTGGCGGCGCAGCGGGTGAAGGAGAAGGCCAAGAAGATCGCCGCGCATCTCATGGAGGCGAACGAGCAGGACCTCGAGTGGAAGGACGGCAAGTTCGCCGTGCGCGGTTCCCCCGACCAGGGGAAGAGCTTCGCCGAGGTGGCGCTCATGGCGAACGTCGCCTGGAACATGCCGGCGGGCGTCGAGCCGGGGCTCGAAGCCACGGCCTTCTTCGATCCCTCCAATTTCGTATTTCCGTTCGGCAGCCACGTCTGCACCGTCGAGGTGGACGAAGAGACCGGCGAGGTGAAGATCCTGCGCTACATCGCGGTGGACGACTGCGGACCGCACATCAATCCGATGATCGTGCAAGGGCAGATTCACGGCGGCGTCATTCAGGGCCTGGGCGAAGGGCTGCAGGAGATCTGCATCTACGACGACTCGGGCCAGCTGGCCACCGGCACGATGATGGACTACGCGGTGCCCAAGGCGAGCCAGATGCCGCGGATCGAGACCGACAGCACGGTGACACCGTCGCCGGTCAACCCGCTCGGCGTGAAGGGCTGCGGGGAGGCGGGGACGATCGCGTCGGGCGCGTGCCTGGTGAACGCGGTGTGCGACGCGCTCTCGCCGCTGAAGATCGGCCACATCGACAAGCCGCTCACCCCGGCGCGGGTGTGGGCCGCGATGAAGGCGGCGAAGGGAGCGACCCCATGATTCCCGCGAGCTTCGACTACATGCGGGCCGTGTCGCTCCGCGACGCGCTGAACGCGCTGGCCGCGGGCGACGGGAGCAAGATCCTGGCCGGTGGCCACAGCCTGCTGCCGATGATGCGCTTCCGGCTGGCGCAGCCGGCGCGGCTGGTGGACGTGAGCGATCTCGCGGTGCTCCGCGGAGTGGCCGAGCACCGCAAGGGCGCCCGGATCGGCGCCACCACGACCTACCGCGATCTGCTCGAGTCCCCGATCCTGCACGAGCGGTTTCCGCTGGTCATCGAGTGCACCGAGAACATCGGCGATCTTCAGGTCCGCAACCGCGGGACGATCGGCGGCAGCCTGGCGCACGCGGACCCCGCGTCCGATCTCCCGTCGGTGATGCTGGTGCTGGACGCGACGTTCAACCTCAGGTCGAAGCGAGGCAGGCGCTCGGTGCCCGCCCGCGAGTTCTTCCAGGGTCCCTTCGCGACCGCGCTCGCCGAGGACGAGATGCTGATCGACATCGTGCTGCCGGCGACGCCGAAGGGCGCGGGCTCCGCATACGTCAGCCAGGACCAGGCGGCCTCGGGATACTCGCTGGCCGGCGCCGCCGCCGTGGTCGCCCGTACGCGGAAGACGGTGAGCCACGCGGCGGTGGCGCTCACCGGCGTGGGCGACGTGTCACGGCTGGTCGCCTCGGCCGATCTGCTGGTCGGCACCAAAGGGGAGCCCGAGGTACTCGGGCGGGTGGCCGCCGGTTCGGTGGAGGGCATCGAGATCACCGGTGACATCCATGCGTCGGCGGAGTATCGGCGGCACCTGGCTACCGTGATCGTGCGCCGGGCGCTGCAAAAGGCGCTGGAGCGGGCGAGCTAGAGGATGACCGAAGATTTCTCCTTCTCCCTAGGATCGATCGCATGAAGCTGGAGTTTTCCGGGGCACCCGAGATCACCGCGTCCAGGGAGAAAGTGTGGGGGCATCTCATGGATCCGAACTTCGTCGCCGCCTCCGCGCCGGGGGTCGAGTCGGTCGAGGCGGTGGATCCGACCCACTTCCACGTCATCAGCGGGCTCGGCGTCGGGGCCGTGCAGGTCAAGTTCAAGCTGGACGTCGAGCTGTCCGACATGGTCGAGCCGGAACGGCTCAAGATGGCGGCCCGAGGCAAGGCGCCGGGATCGGCGGTGGACGTGGTGTCGAGTCTTCGACTCGAGGAGTCCGGGAACGGCCGCACCCGTCTCAACTGGTCGGCCACCAGCAACGTGAGCGGCACCGTGGCGAGCGTCGGCGCTCGGCTCCTCGAAGGCATCGCCCGGCGGCTCACCGAGCAGTTCTGGACCGACTTCGCCCGGCGTGTCAGCGCCGGGTGAGGGCTCGACATGACCGGGCCAGCCGACATCGACGCCGTGCAGTCGTCCTTCGCCCGCGAAGGCTACGTCGCGGACCGCGAGCTCTCCACCTCCATCTTCCTCGCCCTGGCCCTGGGTCGCCCGCTGCTGCTGGAAGGCGAGGCCGGGGTCGGCAAGACCGAGGTGGCCCGCACCCTCGCGGCCGCCCTGGGGGCCGAACTGATCCGGCTCCAGTGCTACGAAGGGCTGGACGCCAGCACCGCTCTCTACGAGTGGGATTATCCCCGGCAGATGCTGGAGATCCGGCTGCTGGAGGCGCGGGGTGAGGCCAAGTCCGCGGCGACCCGGGACATCTTCGGCCCGGAGTTCCTGATCCGGCGTCCTCTGCTTCGGGCCCTGGAGAGCCGGACGCATGAGCCGCCGGTGCTGCTGATCGACGAAGTGGACCGAGCCGACGAGGAGTTCGAGGCGTTCCTGCTCGAGATCCTGAGCGACTTCGCGGTGACCATCCCCGAGATCGGCACGGTCCGGGCGGATCGGCCGCCGCGAGTGATCCTCACTAGCAACCGGACGCGCGAGGTGCACGACGCGCTCAAACGGCGGTGCCTCTATCACTGGATCGACTACCCCGACCCGGATCGTGAGCTGGCCATCCTGCAGCGCCCGCCTGCCGCAGGTGCCCGAGCGGCTCGCGCGGGAAATCGTAGCCTTCGTCCAGCGTCTCCGGGAGGCGGACCTCACCAAGACCCCGGGCGTCGCCGAGACCCTCGACTGGGCCGCCGCGCTGCTGGCCCTGGGGGCGGACCACCTCGACCCCGATCGTCTGGATCAGACGCTGGGCGTGCTGCTCAAATATCAGGAAGATCTGGGAGCGATGCGGGGCCGAGGGGTCCGGGAGATGCTGGCACCGAAGCCCGGCTAGTCGTCGCAGGCCGGCACGCCCGACCGAGCCGGAACCCTGTGCTGGGCGTCGGTAGCGGGGCGGGTGGTCGGCGTGCCGTACCACACGACGCAGCTTTTGCCCGGGCGACCGGTATGCCTCGCCCGGGCGGACCACGAGCTCCGGTCGGCGCTCAGCAGGGTGACGTTGACCCCGCGCTGCCAAGCGAATTGCAGCTGCAACTGCTCGGTTCGGAGGGAGTAGATCCCCTGGGTCGCGAAGTAGACCGCCTGCGCGTTGGCGAGGTTCCGAAGATCGACCCTCATCTGGACGGCGGGATTGACCGCATCGAGAGCGCTGCCGGTGTCGGCCACGGAGGGCGGCGCCGGAGCCGCGCTGTCCACGCTGGCTCTGGGGCCGCGCTGCACGTCGCAGACCACGACTCCCTCGCCGCCGCTCCGAGTGAACTTCAGGGTCGTGGGCGCCGCGTTCGCCTCGCCTACGAACACCACGCAATCTCGGCCCGGCAAGCCCGGGTGGGTCCCACTGGCCGCCCAGCCCCGCCGAGTGACCCACAGGAACTTCACCTGGCTCTGCCCCGACGGCCGGAAGCCCAGGCGGTTCGGGTCCTCGCTGAAGGTGCCGTTCTCGGCATAGAACCCCTGCTCCGCCGCGACCAGCATCCGGAGGCTCCTCCGGACCTGATCGAAGGCCGTGGCGGTTTCCGACGCCGCCGCCTCATCCGGGCGGGCGTCGGCGACGGACTTGCGCTTTGGCTTGGGCCGCTGGGCCTGCGCCGCCGCCGGATCGACCGAGGTCGCGGCCTGAAGGCCAGGCTGCCGGCGATCCGGCAGCAGGCCGTCGCAAGCCGGGAGGAGTAGCACCGAGGCGGCCAGGGCGCTCAGGCTGAGCGTACGAAGCGAGTGCATGAATGAGGTCACTCAGGGGTGAGATCATATCGTAGCCTCGGAATCGGTCCCCCGCCAGCGGCGGGGGCTTCCGCTTTTCACCCTTCTCCGCAGGTTTGAGACCGTGCTCCCCGCATCCCGCCTCGACGTGACCACCGCGACCGGCGCCCTGGCCCTGGACGGAGTCGCGTTCATCGCCAACGTGGCGCGGTTCGTCCGGATCCTCAGGCGCGCGGGCCTCGAAGTGGAGCCGGGTCAGACAGCTACCTTCCTCAACGCTTTGGTGCTGCTCGGCTTCGACCGCCGGGGCGATGTGCGCGCGGGAGGGCGTGCAATCTTCGTCCGCCGCCGGGAGGACGGCCCGGTTTACGACGCCGCCTTCGACCTGTTTTGGCGCCGCCACAAGGCCGGGAGCGAAGTTGACGGGCGGCTGCCACGCATCACCCAGCGCGAGCGCGGCGCCTCGGGCGAGAGACCGCCCGAAGCCGCCGACGGCTCCAGCGACGAGGCGGTGACCACGGTCCGGCCCGGCAGCGCGACCTCCCGCGAGGTGCTGCGGACCGCCGACTTCGCCTCGCTCACCCCGGCGGAGACCCGCGACGCACAGGCGATGCTGGAGGCCCTTCGACCCCGCCTGCCCTTGCGCCGCTCGCGGCGCAGCAGGGTCGGCCGGGGAGGGCACCGGCCGGCCGCCCGCAGCATGCTCCGCCACGCTCTGGCGACCGGCGGCGAGGCACTGCGCTGGCGCTGGCTCCGCCGGTCCACCCGCCCGCGCCCCATCGTCCTGGTCTGCGACATCAGCGGGTCGATGGAGCGCTACAGCCGGTTCATGCTTCGGTTCGCCCACGCGCTCCAGCGATGCGGCGCGCCAGTCGAGGTCTTCGTCTTCGGCACCCGACTCACCCGGATCACCCGCCAGCTGCGGGTGCGCCGCCCCGACGCGGCCCTGCGTCGGGTGGCTGACAGAGTGGTAGACTGGAGCGGGGGAACCCGCATCGGTGAGAGCCTGCGAGAGCTCAACCGCCGCTGGGTGCGGCGGACGATTCGGAGCGGCGCGATCGTGCTGCTGATGTCGGACGGCTGGGAACGGGGAGATCCCGCGGTCCTCGCGAGGGAGATGGCGACGCTCCGTCGCTCGTGCCACCGGCTCATCTGGATCGATCCGCTCGCGGCGCGGGCGGGCTTCGAGCCGGTCACCGAGGGCCTCAGGGCGGCCCTCCCCCACGTGGACGAGTTCGTGGCCGCCGCGAGCGTGGCGTCCTTGGCGGCGCTCGCGGAACGACTGGGCGATCTGTAGGAGGACCGATGCGAGAGCTGCTTCCCGACTACGAGCGACTGACCGCGGCGGGCGAGGCCTTCGGGCGTGCGGTCGTGACCAGCGTATGGGGCTCCGCCCCGCGGGCCGAAGGCGCCTCGATGTTCGCCACTCGGGATGGTGCCATCGCCGGGTCGGTCTCAGGCGGCTGCGTGGAAGGCGCCGCCGCCGCCGAGATCGGCGCGGCGCTGGAGCGCGGCACACCGAAGCTCGTCACCTACGGGGTCAGCGATGAGCGCGCGTGGGAGGTCGGACTCGCCTGCGGCGGGACGATCAAGGTCTTCGTCGAGCCGGCGGTCCGCCCGGAGGTGCTGGCCGCGGCCCGGGGCCCGGGAGGCGAGGTCGTGGCAACCGTGGTCGAGGGGGCGTCGCTCGGGCGCGCGGCGCTGGTGTTCGACGACGGGAGAATGAACGGCGACCTCGGACCCGACATTCCGTCCGACGTGGTCCGCGACGCCGCGATGGCCGCCCTTCAGAGGGAGAGCAGCACGACCCGGACGCTGGAGACGCCCGCGGGGGCGGTGTCGGTGTTCTTCGAGGTGTTTCCCCGCCAGCCGAGACTGGTGATCTTCGGCGGCGTCCACATCGCCGTCGCGCTGGTTCCGCTGGCCCGGATGCTCGGCTATCGGACCATCGTCGCCGACGGCCGGAAGGCGTTCCTGACCCGGGAGCGCTTTCCCGACGCCGATGAGCTGATTCTGGCCTGGCCCGAACAGGCGTTCGAGCGCATCGGGCTCGACCGCTCCTGCTACGTCTGCATTCTCTCCCACGATCCGAAGTTCGACGAGCCCGCGCTCAAGGTCGCACTGCGGTCGCCCGCAACGTACGTCGGGGCGATCGGCTCCAGGAAGACCCAGGCAACCCGGCGCAGGTGGCTGCAGTCGGAGGGATTCAGCGAGGAAGAGATCGCGCGGCTCCACGGACCCATCGGGCTCGAGCTGGGCGGACGTCAGCCGGCGGAGACGGCGCTGGCTATTCTGGCGGAGATGACGGCGGTTCGGTACGCGGGGGCCGCCTCACCCCGCCTCAGCCCCGCACCGGCAGATCCAGGTCCTCCCCCACGATCTCCCGGGTGACCGGTGGCCGCCCGCCGCGTCCCGGCGGCGCCTCGCTCCAGCCCGCCAGTCTCCATCAGCGCGGCCGTCGCCGATCGACCTCCTCCGTCTCGGCCCGATCGCTCGCCACGGCCGAGGCCAGGTCGAGCCAGGAAAGCGCCTCGGCAAAGGCGAAGCGCTGGAGCGCGCCTTCGCTGGCGAGCAGCGCCGAGCGATAGGCGAGCTCCCGGTCGCCGCCCTGCTCCGCGTGGCGGGCCACCTCTCCGGCGACATTCCGCGCCTCGGCCGCGGGCGTGACCACCTCGAGCGAGGCCGCCAGCGCGCGGTGCACCTCCCGGCGACGAGTGGGCATGAGCCCGTCGCGCACCACGTGGGCGATCACCGGATGGAGGCAGCGATACCCGCCGGCGGCTTCGACCAGGAGGCGGCGCTCGGCCAGCGCGTCGCACACGGCGGCGGCATGGAGCCGCGAGATCCCGTGCACGTGGGAGAGCACCTCCGGCCGGCAGCCCGGTCCGCCGGCCACCGCCACGGTGATCAGAATCTCACCCAGCTCCTCGGGAAGCCGATCCACCCGCTCGGCGATGACGTCGTGCACCGTGCGGGAGAGCGGAAACTCCTTCCCTGCCTCCAGCGCCGCCGGCGCCGCCGTCCATTCGCCGCTCTGTTCGTCCGCCGCGAGCAGCCCCTGCACGAACATCGTCTTGATCAGCTCGAAGATGTAGAAAGGATTTCCGCCGGTGATGCGATAGATCCGGCGGGCGAAGCGGCGCCCGCCGGTCGGGGTGCTCACATGGCCCATCTCCCGCACCAGCCGCCAGACCTCCTCCTCGCCAAGCCCCGAGAGCGAAACGGTCTCCGCCCCGGCCTTGGCGCGGAGCGTCCGGCAGAGCCGGGCGGCCGGTGCGTCGCGCTCCAGCTCGCCGAGCGTGATCGCCCCCAGCCAGAGGACCGGCGCCCGGTCCAGCCGCCGGGCGAGGAACTGGATCAGCTTGCAGCTGTCCTCGTCGCACCACTGGAGATCGTCCACCGAGATCACCACGCGGCCGCTCGGCGGCGAGCGACGGCGATGAGCTGCGCGATGCCCTCGTATAGCCGCCAGGCATCGGTCGGGTCGGCGGCCGGCTCCGGCTCGGCGAGGCCGGGGAATCGCTGCCGCAGCTCGGGCAGGAGCCTGGCTGCCTCGGTCAGCCATTCGGGGTCGGTCCCCGCCAGACCCGGCGCTTCCAGCGCGCCGCGAGAGCGCCTCGACGATCGGGGCGAACGGCATTCCGGCGGTCGCGTCGTAACCGCGGCCTCTGAGCACGGTCGCGCCGCCGGCCACGACCGTGCGGAGGAACTCATCCACCAGCCGCGACTTCCCGATGCCCGCCTCACCCTCGATCAGCACGATCCTTCGGGCGCCCTTCGCCGCGCCCTTCCAGGCCTTCACCAGCGCGTTCCACTCGTCCTTCGCGGCCGATGAGGCTGGCCTCGAAGGTGGGAGCGCGGGCGTACCACTCGTCGCTGCCCGGGCTGGGGCGCAGCCGGCCCGGCGTCGGTCTCGATCCGCCGGCCCAGGCCGATCAAGGCGCTGGGAGGGCTCGCAGCCCGTCTCCCGCAGCAGCGCGGTCCGATACTCGGCGAGCTTGGCCAGCGCCGCCCCCGGTCGCCCGCGAGATACCTGGCCTCGATGGCCACCCGGGCCGCCTCCTCGGACAGGCGGTCGCACGCCAGCCACCGGTCGGCGCGCTCCGCCGCCTCCCGCCAGCGCCGCTGGTCCATCGCGTCCCGGGCCAGCGTGCCGAGGACGCCGGCGTATCGCTGAAGCAGGGCTCGACCGGGTCTCCGCGACCCAGTCGTCGAACTGGGGCGCGTGGCGGATGGAGAACCCGGCAAGGAACCGGGGAATGTCGATGGCGACGGCGGCCTCGGGGTCCAGGCTCCGCCTGTCGGAGGAACTCGATCACATCGCAGCGCACCGGCTCGGCGAGCTCGACCAGCCTGCCGGTCGCAGTGGACCACCTCGCCGAGCGAGTCACGGAGCTGCTTCAGCGCCTGGCGCAGGGAGGCGCGCGCCTCCGCCTCCGGCGACTCGCCCCAGAAGAGGTCGGCGAGCGCTTCGCGGGTGTGGGGACGGGGCTCGAGCGTGAGGTAGGCGAGGAGGGCGAGCGCCTTGGCGCCGGGCTGGGGCGTGACCCGCTCACCGTCGGGGTCGGCCGACGGTGGGAGAGCCGATCAAGGTCAGCACGGCACCCGGTCACGCAATTGTCCTCGGGGGGATTCAGGCTGCAACCTACGCCCGATTCACGGAAGGGCAATAGCAATTCACGGGAGATTCACGGCGCTGGCCCGACATTGCCTCCAGTTCTTTTTCCTGACCACCGCTGGGCGCAACAACTTTCGGAGGGTACAATGGACAGCTCCAAGGGCCAGGCCCGTAACGAGTCGACTCCGGAGCAGAAGGCCAAGGTCCGCAGCGCGACCGAGAAGGACGCCAAGGCGGTCGAGCTTTCCGTCGAAGAGCTGGAAGAGAGGATCGCCCCGCGGGCGAAGTCTAAGCTAGCAGACTCTCCCGGCGGCTCGCGAGCGCCGGCTCCCGCTAGCCCGGGGCCGGCGCTTCGCGCTGTCTGCGGGGCACCATCTCCCGGGTGCCCTGGCATTCACGGAAGGCCGATGGCGATTCACGCGCAGATTCACGCACCTGTTCGACATTGCTTTCCGAGTTCTTTCGCTCGTCCCGTGGCCGCAACAACTTTCGGAGGGTACCATGGACAGCTCCAAGGGCCAGTTCCGCATCGAGTTGACTCCCGAGCAGAAGGCCAAAGTCCGCAACGCGACCGGGAAGGACGCCGAGGCGGTCGAGCTTTCCGTCGAAGAGCTGGAGGAGAGGATCGCCCCGCGGCAGTAAGTCCGGCACGAGTCCCAAGTAGGCTCTCCTGCGGCCCAAGCGCCGGCTCCCGGGTACCCGGGGCCGGCGCTTCGCGTGCCCGGGCGTCCCCTCTTCGCAACCGCGTGCACCGCGCCGCATACTCTGGCATGCCCGACGTCCTGAGCGTCCCGCCAGCCTCGGTGGAGGAATTGCGCAGGGAAGTCGAGCGGCTTCGCCTCCTCCACTCGATCACCCTCGAGTTCAACGCAACCCTCGATTTCGACGAGCTGCTTCCCCGGGTCTTCGACCGGGTCCTCGACGGCCGTGGGCGCCGGCGGCGGGTCGCTCTGGATCGCCGAGGGCGACATGCTGCACTGCCGGCTGGCGGTCGGAGGGTCGGCCGCCCGGCTGGTGGGCGCCCAGATGCCGGTCGGAACCGGATTCATCGGCGACGTGGCCCAGAAGCAGCGGACCACCATGGTCATGGAGGCCGTCCGCGACCCGCGGTTCCAGGCGGCCACGGACACGACCGAGGACACCGTCTCCAACACCGTGATGGCGACGGCGATGGTGGCCGGCGGGGTGACCGTCGGCGCCGTCCAGGTGGTGGACAAGCGCACCGGCACCGGCGCCTTCGACGCCCACGACCGGGAGCTGCTGGAGGGCCTCGCCGCGGCCGCGGCCGCTTCGCTGCGGAACGCCCAGCTGCACGGCGCGGAGCGCCGGGCGCGCGACCTCGCCGTGCTGCTGGAGATCAGCCGCGAGATCACCGCCACTCTCGACATCGACCGGGTGCTCCAGTCGGTGGTCAACCTCGCCTCCAAGGCGCTCGACCTTCGATCGCGGCGCCGTGGGTCTGTACGAGAAGGGCAAGTGCGACATCCGCGCCGTCGCGGGGCAGGAGACGGTGGACCCGGACGACCCCGGCTCTGCGCGACCTCATCGCGCGCGCGGAGTGGGCGGCGGGACGGGGTGAGCCGCTCTACCTGACCGACCGGGAGGATCCGGCGTCCGACGCGGAGCGGCTCTTCGTCACGATCTTCGGGCAGGACCTGGCGAACGGACCAGGTGAGGAGCGGCGCTCTACCTGCCGCTGAAGGACGAGGAGGGCGTGCTCGGCGTCCTGCTCTTCGAGTCGGCTCGCCCGAATTCGCCGGCGAGACCCAGCGGGAGGTCGCCGCGATCCTGGCCAACCAGACCGGCGTCGCCCTGCGCAACGCGCAGCTCTACCACCAGGTGCCGATGGTGGACGCGCTGGGCGCCCTGGCGGCCCGCAAGCAGGCGCTGCTCGCGCTGCCCCGCCGGCGGGTCCAGGTGTATGCCGGCGACGCGGCCCTGCTGCTCCTCGCGGCCGTGACCCTGATCCGCTGGCCCCTCCGGGTCTCGGGAGACGACCCGGTGCTTCCGTCCCAACGGCGTACACGCCGGTGCGGGTCCTGGTGGACGGCACCATCGAGCGGGTCGGCGGTCCGGGAGGGAAGCCGGGTCCAGCGAGGCGACCTGCTCGCGGTTCTCCGAGCCACGTCGCTCGCGGCCGAGCGGGAGGGCGACCGCGGCCGACGCCGCCACGGCCGACCGGCTCGCGTCGCTCGCCGCCAGCCGGGGCGACGCGGCGGAGGAGCGGCTGCACCGCATCCGGGGCGAGGCGCTGCGCCGCGAGCTCGCGCTGCTCGACGAGGAGCTCGGCCTGACCACGGTGCGCGCGCCCGCGGCGGGCCTGGTCCTGACGCCCCGGATGGAGGAGCGGACGGGCACCTCGCTCGCCGAGGGCGACCTGCTGCTCGTGCTCGGCCGCACCGACACCCTCGAGCTCGAGTTCGGAGTGGCTCAGCAGGACATTCTCCGGGTCCGGCCGGGGCAGGAGGTCCGGCTCCGGGTGGACGCCCTGCCCTCCCGCACCTTCGAGCGGCCGGGTGACTTCGATCGCCCAGCTGCCCCTGGAGCAGGACGGGGAGGTGCGGTATCCGGTCCGGGCGAGCCGTGCCCAATCCCGACGGCCTGCTCAAGCCCGAGATGGCCGCCCACGCGCGGGTGCTCACCGATCCCGCGTCCACGGTGACCCGGGCGCTTCGCGGGCGCCGGTCCGCTGGGCCCGGCTGCTCTGGTGGAGGATCTGGTCATGAGGCGCAATTGCGCTGGCATCGTCCTCGCCGGTGACCTGGCGGCCTGCGGGCGGTCCCGAAGCGGAGGCGACCGAGCACCGGTCGAGAGCGGGGCGAGCGGCGTCGCGCTGACGCCCGATCGGCGGCCACTGCCTGGTCACCGCCGATACCGTCACCGTGGAGCTCCCGCTCTCGCTGCCCGCCCAGCTCTACGTGGAGCACGACGCGGCGATCTACGCCCGGTCCACCGGAATCGTCGAGTCGATCCTGGTGGACCTGGGCAGCCGGGTCGCGGCCGGCCAGCTGCTCGCGCGGCTGGAGAGCGCCGACCAGTCCATCGCCCTGGCCCAGGCGCGCGACCGCCACGCCAACGCGGTGCGTGCAGGCCGAGCGGCAGCGCGCCCTCAAGACGCGCCGGGCGTGGTGACCCAGGCCGACTCGGAGCGGGTGGAGCTGGATCTTCGCGAGGCGGCGCTGGCCCTCCAGAAGGCGCAGCGCGACTACGACCTCACCCGGATCGTGGCGCCGTTCGGCGGCGTCGTGACCGGCCGCACCGCCCGGATCGGCCGCCTGGTCGCGGACGGCGACTCGCTCTTCCATCTCACCGCGCTCGCGCCCGTGCTCGCGGCGGTCCGGCTTCCCGAGGCCTCCGCCTTCGGGGTGAAGCTGGGCGCCGAGGCCGAGGTGTCGGGCCCCCGCGGCGAGCGGCGCGCGCCCGGGTGATCCGGGCGAGTCCGGTCATCGACCCGGCGAGCGGCACCCGCGAGGTCGTCCTCCAGCTCGCCGGCGGCGACCGGCTGCCGCCGGGCAGCAGCGTCGACGCTGCAGCATCGGCTCGGAGACGCGCCGGGTGGTCGCCGTGCCCCGCGAGGCGATCGGGGAGGGGTATGCGCTGGTCTGGGACGCGGATCGGACCTCGCTCCGGCAGGTCACCGTCGGCGGCGAGCTGCCCGGCGAGCGGGTCGAGGTGGTGAGCGGGCTGGCGCCGGGCGAGAAGGTGGTCCGGGCCGGGCCATGAGCGAGCGCCCCCGCCTGCGCACCGACCTGGTCCTGGTCGAGCAGACCTACCGCGGGCGAGCAGAGCTTCATCGTCAAGGATCCCACCACCCGGAAGTACTTCCGCTTCCGCCCGGTCGAGGTCGCCGTCATGCAGATCGCTCGACGGCGAGCGCACCGTGGCGGAGGCCGCGGCCGCCCTGCTGGACCAGGGACTCGAAGGTGAGCGCGGCGGCGGTCGGCAAATTCGCCGAGAAGCTCAAGGCGATGGGCCTGTGCGAGCGAACCCTGCGCGAGAGCTCGGTCCTGCTGATGGAGCGGCTCCGCGCCCAGCGGCGCGCCCGGCTGCGCAGCGGCCGCTTCAAGGGCGACATCCTCCGGCTGCGCTGGTCCATGGGCGATCCCGACGAGTTCATGGACCGGACCCTGCCCTACCTGCGGTTCTTCTTCACCCGCGGATTCCTGATCGCGTCCGTCGCCCTGTTCGCGGTGTATTTCGTCATCCTGGCGCTCAAGTGGCCGGAGTTCGTCCGGGCGATGAGCGACGTCTATCTCCTGCGCGCCTCGCTCGGGGACTACGTGCTGCTCTGGGTGGTGACCAGCTGGTCATCGTCGCCGTGCACGAGCTGGCCCACGGCTACACCTGCAAGTATCTTCGGCGGGACAGGTGCACGAGATCGGCGCGATGATGTTCTACTTCGAGCTGGCCTTCTTCTGCAACGTCAACGACGCCTGGACCTTTCCCGAGCGCAAGGCGCGGCTCTGGGTCACCGCGGCGGGATCCTGGATCGAGATGGTGCTGGCGAGCCTCGCCGCGATCGTCTGGTGGGTCGCGGCCCCCGGCACGTTCCCTCCGATGTGGCGCTGGCGGTCGTTCCTGGTCGGAGGGTTCGCCGCGGTGCTGGTCAATCTGAATCCGCTGATTCCGCTCGACGGCTACTATGCCCTGAGCGACTGGCTGGAGGTGCCCAACCTCCGCCAGCGCGCCTTCGCCCATCTGGCCTGGATCGTCAAGACCCGGTGGCTCGGGCTGGACCTGCCGATGCCGCCGGCCGACGAGCGGGAGCAGCGGATCTTCCTCCTGTACGGCACACTGGCCGCTGCATACACCGGGCTGATCTTCGTCGTCGCCGGCGCGGTCGCCTACGGCTGGCTGTCGCGCGATCTTCGGGGCCATCGGCGTCGCGCGCTCCTGGTGCTCGTCGTCTGGATGACGACCCGGCCGCTGCGCCGGAACGCTGCGCCGGGCCGTGGCCGACGCCTGGCGGGAGCTGCGGGCGGGTGGGCGCGCGAGCGGCGGACGCGGCGGGCCGGGTACGGCCTCGGGGTCGTCGCGGTCGGCATCGCGCTGGCGGGGCTGCGCCCCCTGGCCGATCACCGTCACCGGGCCCTTCGTCGTTTCCCCCGCCACGAGCGGGGTCCTGGTGGCGCCGGACAGCGGCGTGGTGTTCGAGGTGCTGGTCCGGGAGGGGAGCACGGTCGGCGCCGGCGCCCGCGCTCGCCTGAATCCGGAATCTCGAGCTCGAGCGGGAGCGCGGCGGCGACCGCGCTCGCGGTGGACTCGCTGGCGCTGCGCGAGGCCCAGGCGCGAGCCGGCGGGCCGGGAGGGCGAGGTGGCGCGCATCGCGGCTCGAGGCTGCGGGCGGAGGCCGCGCGGCTCGCCGGGATGCGGGACCGGGTTCGCGCGCTGGCGATCCGCGCTCCCGAGGCCGGGGTGGTGGCGATCCCCGCGGCCCGGACACCCTGGTCGGGCGCACGGTCTCGCTGGGCGACACCCTGCTCCGGCTCGGCGGGCCCGACGGGAGTCGAGGCGCGCATCGCCCTGCAGGGCGCCGGGGCCGTCGCTGGCGCGCGAGGGGCAGCCGGCCCGGCTGATCGCCCACGCGCGATCCCGGCTTACCGGGTGGAGGCCGCCGTGGCGAGCGTCGCCGCGTCGGCGTCGCCCGGCGGCGTGGTGGAGTCCCGGGTTCGGCTGGCCGGGGCCGAGGCGCTCGCGGCCGGGAATGACCGGCGAGGCCAGCATCACCGTTCGGCAGAGCAACGCCTGGGGCGCGCTCTGGTGGGCGATCCGGAGCCGGATCCGGACCGACGTGCTGCTCTGAGGCCGTTGCGGCATTGCGCCTTGCGCGCCGGGGCCCCCGGCGCGACCATTGGAGAATACTCCACCGGGACGAAGCCATTCCGCGGGACATGCTGCCGCTGGTACAGCGGGCCTTCGAAGGCAAGTACCAGGTCGTGCGCGAGATCGGGAAGGGCGGCAACGCCCGGATCTATCTGGCGCGGGACGGGCAGGGCCGCCAGGTCGCCCTCAAGGTCCTGCATCCCGAGCTGCTGGTCAGCGTCGCCGCCGACCGGTTTCTGCGGGAGATCCGGCTCTGCTCCCAGCTCCAGCACCCCCATATCGCCCGTCTGCTCGACTCCGGCGAGCGGGACTGGATCGTCTACTACGTCATGACGTACGTCGAGGGTCCGACGCTGCGCGAACACCTCGGCCGGGTGGTCCGGCTCCCCCTCGGCGAGACCGTCCGCCTGGCGGACGACCTGCTCGACGCGCTCGACCACGCCCACGGCCACGGGATCGTCCACCGCGACGTCAAGCCGGAGAACGTGGTCATGTCGGCCGAGGGCGCGGTCCTGCTCGATTTCGGGATCGCCCGCGCCGTGGCGGCTTCAGGGAGCGACCGGCTCACCCGCTCGGGGATCGCGGTCGGAACCTCGACCTACATGAGCCCGGAACAGATCACGGCGCTCAAGGAGATCGACCACCGCAGCGACGTCTATTCGCTGGGCTGCGTGCTCTTCGAATGCCTGGCGGGTCAGCCCCCTTTCACCCACCGGAACGAGGCGGTGGTGCTTCAGCTCCACCTCACCCAGCCGGCGCCCGACCTTCGCACGCTCCGGCCCGACACCCCCAAGGAGCTGGCCGAGGGGATCGCGCGGGCGCTGGAGAAGGCGCCCGAGGCCCGCTGGCAGACCGCCGCGGCCATGCGCGAGTCGCTGGCCGGCGCGAGGGTCTAGCGAAGCCCTCCCCCCGCTTATCTTGAAGGTTCCGGACCCCTCCCCTTCGAGGCAGTGATTGGCAGACGTACTGGAGCAGCTTCGCGCCGCGCTCGGCGACCGATATGAGGTCGAGCGACTGGTCGGCGAAGGCGGCATGGCCACGGTCTACCTCGCGACCGACCTGCGCCACGGCCGCAAGGTCGCCATCAAGACCCTGAGGGCCGAGCTCGCCGCCTCCATCGGCGCGGAGCGGTTCCTCCGGGAGATTCGGCTCGCGGCCAACCTCCAGCACCCCAACGTCCTCGCGCTGTACGACTCGGGCGAGGCCGACGGCATCCTGTACTACGTCATGCCGTTCATCGAAGGCGAGTCGCTCCGGGGCCGACTCAACCGCGAGCAGCAGCTCCCCCTCCACGACGCGGTGAGGATCACCCGCGAGGCCGCCGAGGCGCTCGCCTACGCCCACGAGCACGGCGTCGTCCACCGCGACATCAAGCCGGAGAACATCCTGCTCCAGAACGGCCATGCCGTGGTGGCCGACTTCGGGATCGCCCGGGCGCTGGACGCGGCCGGGGAGAAGCTCACCCAGACCGGGATGGCCGTGGGTACCCCCCACTACATGAGCCCGGAGCAGTCGCTCGGCGCCGACCACGCGGACGGCCGGAGCGACATCTACAGCCTGGGCTGCGTGCTCTACGAGCTGCTCGCCGGCCAGCCGCCGTTCGACGGCCCCAACTCGCGTGCGATCCTCGCGCGGCATGCCATGGAGCAGGTGCCGAGCATCCGCATCGTGCGCCAGTCGGTGCCGGAAGAGCTCGAGGACGCGGTGCTGCAGGCGCTGGAGAAGACGCCGGCCGACCGGTTCCAGAAGATGAGCGAGATGGCCGATGTCCTCGCGGACCTGGAGACGACGGTCGCCACCCGGCGGACCGCCTCGCGAGGCGTTCCGGCCGTCCGCCGGTCGACCTCGGGGGGAGTCAAGGCGGTCAGCACTACCACTCCCGTGGCCATTCTGCGACGAGAAGTGGGGCAGCGGCGCGCGGCTGTGGTCGATCGCGGGACTTCTGGTCGCCGCACTGGTGGGCGGCGGGATCGCGGTGTGGAAGTTCGGCTTCGGCCCGGGGGACGAGCGCCGCCGCGGATCCCTCCGTCGACAAGAACCGGATCGCGGTGCTCTACTTCGAGAACCGAAGCGGGGCGGACTCGTTGAGCTACCTGGCCGACGGCCTCACCGAGGCGCTCATCCAGGAGCTGAGCGAGGTGAAGCCGCTGCAGGTGATCTCCCGCAACGGCGTCACCCCGTTCCGCAACACCAGTGTTCCCCCCGACAGCATCGGCCGGGCGCTCAAGGTCGGCACGCTGGTGGAGGGCACGATCGCGCAATCGGGCGACCGCCTGCGGGTAAGTGTGTCCCTGCTCAACGCCGGCACCGGGGAGGTCATCGGGAGCAGGACGCTGGAGCGGCCGCGCGAAGAGATCTTCGCGCTCCAGGATGATCTGGCGAAGGAGGTCTCGGTCTTCCTCCGGGAGCGGATCGGGCAGGAGATCACGCTGGAGCAGGCCCGAATCGGAACCAGCAACACCAAGGCGTGGGAGCTGCTGCAGCAGGCGGGCAAGCTGAGCAAGGACCTGGAGCCGCTGCTGGCGGCGGGCGACACGGCCGCCGCCGGGCGCCGGCTGGCTCAGGCCGATTCCATCATCGCGGGGGCGGAGAAGCTCGATCCCACCTGGGTGGCCCTGCCGGTCGAGCGGGGCTGGCTCGCCTACCATCAGACCGATCTGATCCCCGACTTCGACAAGGACCACTACGACAAGTGGACCGAGCGCGGGCTGGTGCATGCCGATCGGGCCCTCAAGGTGAAGCCGGACGATCCCGACGGCCTCGAGCTCAGGGGCACGCTCAATTATTTCCGCTGGCTGCTCAATCTCGAGCCCGACCCGACCAAGGCCAGGACCCTGATCGCGGGGGTCGAGGCGGACCTGCGGGCCGCGGTGACCGCGAAGCCGGCGGCGGCCCGGGCCTGGTCGCTGCTGAGTCACCTGCTCATCGGCCAGGGCCAGACGGCGGAGGCGAAGCTCGCGGCGCTCCGGTCCTACGAAGCGGACCCCTACCTGTCGAGCGCGAAGCAGACGCTCTACCGGCTGTTCTCCACCTCCTATGACAGCGAGGACCGGGTGGAGGCCGGCCACTGGTGCGACGAGGGATACCGCCGCTTCCCGGAGTACTATCCGCTTCACCGAGTGCCAGCTCTCGCTGCTGGGGATGCCCGGAGGCGACAAGCCCGACATTCCGAAGGTGTGGGAGCTGCAGGGGCAATTCGTGCGGGTGACGCCGGCGAACCGGCGCCCGTTCCACACCCTGTATGGACAGATGCTGGTGGGCATGGCGCTGGTGCGCGCGGAGCTGCCGGACAGCGCGCGCGCGGTGGCGTTGCGCTCGCGAGGTAACGTCACCATCGACCCGACGCACGACCTGGCGTACTACGAAGCGCAGCTCCGGGCGCAGTTGGGCGACCGGGACGAAGCGTTTCGGCTCCTGGGGGTCTATCTCGCCGCCAATCCGCAGCGGCGCGACGGCCTCGCGCGGGACGACACCTGGACGATGCGGGACCTCCGCAGCGATCCGCGCTTCGCCACCGTGGTGGGGACGCCGAACTGAGGTGAGGTGGGGCTGCAACGGATGGCGTGGCAGCCCGGACACGTCCGGGCACTGCAATTTACTGCACGTGAAGCCTGGCAAGGCTTTATCATGAAGGTGGGCGCCCCCCTAGGGGGCGTAGAATTTGCTGACACTGTTGAGAATTCGGTCAGCCGGCCGTATTATTGTGGCTTCCCCTGCACGGCCTCCGGGCCAACTCATCTTTAAGGAGCCCTCCCCCATGGGCACCCGTCGGTACGCTTCGCTGCTCCTCGCGGTGGCGGTCGCCATGGCTTGCAACGAGCATGACCAGCCGGACGGCGTCACGGGCCCGCAGTTCGCGCCTGGCCCGCCGCCCAATCCTGCCGCCTGCGATCCCACCTCGCTGAACAGCCTGATCTCCGGCTACTTCCCGGGGAGCAGCGGCAACCCGATCAAAACGCTCAAAGATGCGATGCTCGCCGCAGCGACAGGGGAGGGCAAGCGAGACAACGGGTTCGCGATTCTGGAGGAGATCGGGAAGCTGTCACGCAATCTCAACGTGACGACGGACCCGGAGGCAGGATCCGACCTGGCCCAGGGTATCATCAAGTGCATGTTCGACGCCGGCGACTTCTCGCCCGAGTTCCCAGACGATGTGATCTACGACTTCGCCCCTGCCCTCGCCCATGCGGACGGCGGCGCGTTCTACGTGCGAGGCGGGACCAGTGGCGGCACCGGCACCGTTGTCGGCGCGTTGATCGCGGGGACGGACGTCACGGTGCTGTCCGGCGTCGCGCGGCCTCCAGCGATACCGCCGGGTTCGCAACCGACCTGGGCCGACCTCCTAGACGGAACGCCGAATGCGGGAAGCGAAGGGCGGGTGCTCATTTACGGCTATCCGGTGGACCCCCCGCTGGTGTACGAATGGGCCACGATTCCGCCGGCCGCGGAGTTCGACCCCGGGCGCCATCGTGGCGGTCTGCGACGGCAACACGGCGACCACCGCGATGGTCCACGAATCCAACATCGGGGTGCTCCAGTACTCCAGTGGCAATTCGATCTGCGCGACGTCCCCCATTACCACGGTGATGCGGGACGCCGGATGGGGTCCTCGCGCCCTCGCGACCCGGCTCGCCCGGTTGCTGACACCGACGACGCTCCAGGCGGCCATCGTCAGGACTGGAAGCGGCGGGACCGTGACGACGGTGAAGAGCAAGTTCAAGACGAGGCCGGTGGAGACGGTGAAGCTGGCCTTCGACCCCAACTTCACCCCACCCAAGACGCTGTTCATCAGCAAGATGCCGTACGTCGTCAAGGTGCGGGCGACCACACTGGTGGATGGAGTCGAGACCGGCGTGAACGGCACGTGCATCTATCTCACCGGCACCAACAACAACGGCCAGAATACCGCCCTCAGCGGCAATCATGAATGCGACAACGAGCCCCCGGGCAGTGTTTCCGTGATCACGAAGTCGATCAACGTGGGAAACAATGTGATTTCTTCCGGGTACGCCGAATTCGCGCTGAGCGTCACCAAGACCGGGGGATTGAGCATCCGCGGGAGCAGCGTCGACGCTACGGGTAAGTCCGGAGTGATCGAACGCGATGGGCAGACATTCGTCAACACTGCCATCGTGAAGACCAACATCAAGCCATAGTCGCACTAGGGCGATCGAGCGAGCGAACGAGGGCGGCCCTCAGGGGCCGCCCTCGGCGCTTTCAGGGAAAGGAAGGGGCGGCTCACGCGAGCCGCCCCTTCGTGTGTTCGCTCGGGCCTCAGATGGACCGTGCGGCTCAGGTCGTCTCCGACCGATGTCGCTCGCGCACCACCCACCTCTGCCTCGGCTCGTCCGGAGTGCGCGCGGAACCCTCGGCTCCGGGCACGACGGCCACCGCCCGCTGCTTCACTTGGTGGACCGGCGAGAGGGTGCCCAGCCGCTGGACCAGCGAGAGCACCTCGCCGGCTACCGGACAGTCCAGCTCGGTCCGTAGCCGCGCCGCGTGACGGTGGGCGTGCTCCACCGCTCCGGTCGGGTCGCCGGACGACTCCAGCGCCTTCATGAGACCAAGCGCCGCCGGGGTGGAGTAGGGGTCGCATTGCGACAGGCGACGCCACCAGGCGATCGCCGCCGGCCAGTCGGCCGCGGCTTCGGCCCGGACCGCCAAGGTCTTCAGGGCGCCTCGGTAGGCGGCAGCCAGCCGCTCCCGCTCGAGCTCCGTCCACAACTCGAACTCCGCCAGTCCCGAGACGTAGAACCCATCCAAAAAGGGCCCATGGTAGAGGCCCACGGCCGCCTGCTCCTGGCCGTTCGCAAGGCCCGACCCGAAGAGCCAGGCATCCACCTCGACCACCTCGGAGTTCAGCCGAAGAAGACCGGGCGCCCAGAGGACGAGGGGACCGCTGGATGCATGACGGAGGGAGAACAGTGCCTGTTTGAGGCTGTTGCGGGCGTGATCGGTGTCGCTGTCCGGCCAGAGATAGGCGAGGACCTTGTCCCGGCTGATGCCCCGGGGACCGTGCCCGACGAGCAGGGCAAGGAGGGCCATGATGCGCGGGCGGAAACCGGGAGCCCCACTATGGGCTCCGGGCAGGTCCAGGTCAAAGCCGCCGAACGTACGCAGGCCGATCATGACCGACTGCCGCGGGGGAAGGTTTAACCGAATTTTATCCGTGAGCGCCTACTTTAGTGCACGGTACCCTGGGCCCACAAGGCTGGGTACCATGGACGGAAGTTGTGCGGCGCGCGTGAAACTCACGTGATCCGTCTCGGCCTTATCGTGAATTTCCGTCCTCCAGCCTCCTCCGTCGGCCAGCCGCTGTCGCCCTTCCGAGAGTTCGTGGACTCCCCGGGGTCGAGTGTCTCCGATAGGACCGGAACGGGGCGGCTGATCTCTTCAGCAGCACACGTCTTTAGAGGTCGAACCGGAGGATACCCCCTATGAAGCGCGCCTTCTTTATCCCTGCCGCTGCCCTCTTCCTTCTGGCGGCCTGTACTGAGAATTCGTCCAATCTTGTCGAGGTCAATGACCCACTGGCGGCCGGCGGAAGCCCCCACTTCATCAAGAACGCGACCAGCTGCACTGAACAGGGACTTACCCTGGTATGCTCCTTCAAGGAGACGGGCCTCGCATCGGGGGCGGTGGAGACCATCCAAGTCTCGGTCTTTGCGTCGAGGGATGATTCCTGCGTCAACAACGGGGGCAATATCCCCGCTGACCCGAAGAAGACCACCACCGCCGCACTGGTGACCTTCAGCGGCGAATTCACCGCCAACAGGAACGGGAACATTGTTGCAAGTCTGACCGTCTCCCTGCCGCCGACGAGTCTCTCCTGCCCCGGGGGGCAGACGGCCACCCTGATCAGCGGCGGCTTTACGCCGGATGCCGGTATCACAGACCTGACGAGCGGCGCTTCCATCTCGGTCGGCGGGTTCTAGGAAGCGAAGATTCGCTCGGCGATGAGAGAACGGCCGGGTGCGATCTGAGAGATCGCACCCGGCCGTTCATACCTTCCCCCACAAGTCCTAGAGCTTCTGCCACTTCTTCACGTGCACTTCTTCCACCAAGCATTGCCGCAACCCTTCGACCCACCACCCCCGCTGACCGGCGACGGCTGTGGCGTGGCGGGATCGCCGGTGAAGACCAGGAGATTGGGCGATCCGGTCCCGAAGCTGGTCACCTGACCCTGTGTCGCGGCCGCGGCGAGCGCGGCGGCGACGGTGGCCGGACTGTCGAGCGGGTGGCTCTCCAGATAGAGCGCCGCAGCCCCTGCCACGTGAGGGGCGGCCATGGAGGTTCCCCGCTTGATGGCGGTCGCGTCGTCGCCGGTGTTCCAGGCCGACAGGATGGAGTCGCCCGGGGCGTAGAGATCGACGCAGCTGCCCCAGTTCGAGTAGTAGGCCTGCGCATCTTGGCGTGTGGTCGCGGCCACCGTGAGCGCCTCGGGGGCGCTCGCGGGCGAGAAGGAGCAGGCGTCGTAGCTCGAGTTCCCCGCCGCCACAGCGTAGGTGACCCCGGCGCGGACCGAGGCGGCAATCGCGTCGTTCAATGCCTGGCTCTTGCCGCCGCCGAGGCTCATGTTGGCCACCGCAGGGAGCTGGCGGTTCCGGGTCACCCAATCAATGCCGGCGATCACCCCGCTGTATGCGCCCGAGCCGTCGCAGTCCAACACCCGTACGGCGTAGAGCTTGGCATCCTTGGCGACCCCGTAGGTCCTCCCGCCCACAGTGCCGGCGACGTGGGTGCCGTGCCCGTGACAGTCATCGGTGCTGCTCTTCCCCTTCACGCTGGAGAAGGCGCCGACCGCTCGACCCTCGAACTCCATGTGCGTGGTGCGGATCCCGGTGTCGAGGATGTACACATTGACTCCGGCACCGGTCGTGCCCCACGAGTACGTAGCATCAATGGGAAGCTTCCGCTGGTCTATCCTGTTGAGGCCCCAGGGAGCCGGAGGCGCCGGCTGACTTCCGCCTCCGAACAGCTCCACCCGCTGGTCCACCTCGACCGACGCCACATTCGGGTTCCGCCGCAGGGCCGCTACCGCCCGGTCGGGCAGATCCGCCGCGAAACCCTTGAGCGCCGCCGTGTAGCTAAAGCGAAGCGCTCCGCCGTTCTCGAGGGCCAACTTCCGGGCGAGCCCCGGGGGATCGGCGACGTCGCGCTTGAACACGACGATGTAGCTGCCCGGAATGGCGGCCGAGGCAGCCGGTGCAGTCCACCCCGCGACCGGGGCGAGGTCGGCCTCGCGGTCCGGCTCCACGGGCGAGCCGTCGCCGGTGCACCCCGCCAACATCAGGGCCGCCAAGCCAAGCAAGAGACAGATCGACACGATTTTGCGCGGGATACAGCGGCCGCCAGGCAGCATAAACCCTCCGTGGGTTCGTTCGGCGGCCCGACCGGCGTGACCCGCGACAGTGCGCGAGCGGTAGCCTCGTGGCTTTGCGGCCCCGACTTTCGCCGGGTGTGCCTTTGTCGCGACCCTCCGGAGGGAGGGGCGATCCTGCCGAGTCAGTTGTATGTGTTTTCTATAGCACCGGACGTGAGTGAGTACTACGAGATTGGGTGATGGTACACGATCGGTCAAGTGACAGAAATTGCACTGTGGGTCTGGAAGTTCAGCTGGAAATCAGCCTCCTGATCTGCCGCAGCACCCGGCGCTGGGCCGTCGTATCCTTCATCGCCAAGAAGATCGTATCGTCGCCCGCGATCGTCCCCACGATGTCGGGCCAGGCTAGCCGATCGAGGGCGACGCCCACGCGATTCGCCTCTCCGGGCGGCGTATGGAGCACGATGAGCGCGTCGCCGGCCGGCTCGCAGGTCAGGACACCCTCGGCGATACGTCGCTCGTCAGGGTCGCCCGCGACCGGCGCGCGAGGGGTCCGGCGGTACGCGCCGTCCACCTTCACGAGCCTGAGCGCCGCGATGTCGCGGCTGATCGAAGACTGCGTCACCTCCCACCCCTCGGCCGCGAGCGCCTCCGCCAGGTCCTCCTGAGTATGGATCGCTCGGGTGCTGATGAGCTCGAGGATCTTGAGGTGCCGCTTCCGCCGGTCCGCCGTCACCGCTCGGATCTCCGGGCCGCCCCACGACGCCGTCCAGCGCGGCCCGCGAGGCGCGCCATTGCCCCTTCGAACCGGCAGCCGCTCCCGCTCGCCCCACCGGCGCTCCGCCCTTGCCCGCGCGCCCGCCTCCCGGAGGCCGAGATTGCCGAGCCCGCCGGTGCCGGCCCGGCGCTGCGAGGATGAGTCGCTGCGTCGGCGGGTCGAAGCGATCGCCCCGGCCGATCGCCGCCGCTACCTCCCGATAGGCGATCCGGAAGGCGCTTCCCTTCTCCACCCGCCGCATCACCTCGTCGGTGGCCAGCGAGCCGCCGGCGAGCGCTTCCGCACAGCGCTCCCGGTCAACACCCAGCCGTGGCACCGCCGCGGCCAACGCGGTCAGCATGAGCCTCGGTGCGGTCGAGCCCCCGCATCAGCGGCTCTTTCAGCAGCTGGAAGTCGCGGTGGTAGCCGCTGGAGAGCTTGGACTTGACCTGGAGCACGGCTGCGAGATCGCCTTCCAGCGCGGCGGCCCGGCCCCGGGTCAGCTCGAAGAGATCGGGGTTCCGCTTGTGGGGCATGATGCTGGACCCGGTCGCCAGCTCCGCCGGCAGCAGCAGATATCCGAACTCCTCGGCGCTGAAGAGGATCACGTCCTGCGCCAGCCGGGCCAGCGTCGTGCCCCAGCTGCGTGCACCAGAAGAGCACGGCCGCCTCGAGCTTCCCCCGTCCGGCCTGCACCGTCGCCACGTTCCGGTCGAGCCCGGCGAAGCCGAGCGCCCTCGCGGCCGCTTCCCGCCTGAGCGGCAGCGGGCACGCCGTAGCCCGCGGCACTCCCGAGCGGCGAGCGATCCACCCGAGCCAGACGGCGTCCAGCGACTCGATCGGTGTCGAGCAGACCTTCGGCGTAGCGCCCCCGCCCACAGGCCGACCGACGACGGCATCGCCCGACGCTGGTGGGTGTATCCGGGCCAGAGCACGCGCCGGTGCCGAGGCGGCGAAGGCGAGCAGCGCCACGGTCAGGTCGAGCGCGGCGGCGTGGAGCGCCAGCAGCCGGTCCTTGAGGTAGAGCCGGAGATCGCAGGCGACCTGATCGTTGCGCGACCGGCCGGTGTGCAGCCGCTCGCCCAGTCCCGGCAGCCGGCGGGTGAGCCACTGCTCAACGGCGGTATGCACGTCCTCCTGGTCGGGGCGCAGCCTGAGCCGCCCGCGCTCCACTGCGGCCAGCGCCTGCCGCAGCCCTTGGCGAAGCCGCGCGTGCTCGCGGACGCCGAGCAGGCCCGAGGCGCGCAGTCCCTCGATGTGCCCGAGGCTGCCGAGCACGTCCCAGCGCAGGAGGCGCGCGTCCCAGGCGCGGTCGTCGGCCGCGGTGAGATCGAGCAGCCGCCGCTCGAGCCCGGTGCCCGATCCCCACAGCGTTCTCGGGCGCCATGCTCTACCGCTCCGCCAGGTAGTCGCGGGCGAGCGCCGCGTAGAACCCGCGCGCGGCGGTCACCTCCGGCAGGTCCACGTATTCGTCCGGCGTGTGCGAGCGGCGGCTGGTGCCGGGCCCCGCCTTGATCGCGTCCGCATGGCGAAGGAAGACCCAGTCGGAGCAGGTCGGACTCCCGAAGCGCGCGGCCTCCGGGCGCGCCCGCGCCGCGGCGGCGAGCAGGCGGGAGTCGGCCGGCGTCTCGCACGGCACCAGCCGGCGAGAGGTGACCACGACCTCGGAGTCGAGGCGATCCCGGAGCAGGTCGGCGATCTCGTCGTGGGTCCAATCGGGCGTGCTGCGGACGTCGAGGATCGCGGTGGCGACGGGCGGGGTGACGTTGCGGCTCACCCCGGCGTCGAGCATCGTGGGGGTCGCGGTGGTGCGGCCGAGCACCGGGTGGGCGCGGTCCTGGAACAGCGCTTCCAGCCGGAGCAGATCGCGCGCGAGCACCAGCGCGGCGTTGACGAACTCGCCGTCGTCCGCGGCGTAGCCGGCGTGGCGCTGGTCGCCCCGGGCGACCAGGTCCACCATCATGAGCCCGCGCTGCGCGGTGGCGATGTCGAGATTGGTGGGCTCGCCCGACCACCGCGGCGTCGATCGGGCCGGCCCGCTCCACCGCCCGCTCCATCGTGGTGTTCTTGGTCTCCTCGCCGTAGCCGAGGATGACCAGCAGCCGGCCGCGCTCGATCGCCGTCTCTCTCGGCCAGATCCCTCGCCGCGGTGACCATCGCGGCGACCGAGGCCTTGGCGTCGCCCGAGCCGCGGCCGTAGAGCCGGTCGCCCTCGATCGCCGGGGTGAACGGGATCGCGGGTCCAGCCGGCACCCGGCGGCACCACGTCGAGGTGGGAGACGAGGGCGAGCGTCGGGCCCGGGCGGCCGGCCGCGCACCTCGATCCGCACCGAGGTGTCGTCCCGCACCGTGTCGAGCCCCCACCCGCGGGCCGGTGTCCTCCACGAAGGCGGCCACCGCCGCCTCCTCTCCGCTCACCGACGGGATGGCGACCAGCTCCTCCAGCAGCTTCAGCTCATCCGGCAAGATCCACCCCGAGGTACGTCGCCTTCTCCTTGCGGCCGACGATCATCGTCCCGCAGCCGGCGCCGGTGAAGACCTCGAGGAGGAGCGCGTCGGGCGCGCGGCCGTCGATGATGTGGGTCCGCTCGACCCCGCCGGTGGCCGCCCGGATGCAGGCTTCGACCTTGGGCCGCATGCCGCCGCTGAGCACGCCGCTCGCCATGAGGCCCGGCCAGGTCGTCGGGATCGGCGAAGGTGACGAGGGTGGAGGGGTCGTTCCGGTCGCGGAGCACGCCCGGCGCGCCGGTGAGGAAGATCAGCTTCTGCGCCCGCATCGCGACCGCGAGCGATTCGGCGACGGTGTCGGCGTTGACGTTGAACACCTCGCCGTCCTCGCCGCCCGCGAGGCTCGCCACCACCGGCACGAAGCGCGCCTCGACCAGCGTGCTGAGGACCCGGGGATCCACCCGATCCACGTCGCCCACGTGGCCGTAGTCCACCCTGCACCGTCTTGCCCGCCGTCGTCCACCACCTGCACCGGAGGCCGCCGATGGGCGGTGATGAGATCGGCGTCCACGCCGCTCAGCCCCACCGCCTGCACCCGGTGTGCCCGGAGCGCCGCGAGCAGGTCCACGTTGAGCTGGCCGGCGTACACCAGCTTCGCCACCTCGAGCGCGGCGTCGTCGGTGACCCGGCGGCCCGCGACCATCCGGGGCTCCGCGCCGAGCCGGCGGCTCAGTGCGGTGGCCTGGGGCCCGCCGCCGTGCACCACCACCAGCCGGATGCTGAGGGAGGAGAGCAGCGCGAGCTGGCCGGTCACCTGCTCGAGCACCTCCGGCTCGGCCAGCACCTCGCCGCCGAGCTTGACGACGAAGACCTGGTCGCGGTAGGCGCGGACGTAGCGGAGGGCGCCCTTCAGCCCCGCGATGCCCTTGAAGTGTCGATGGTCACCAGTATTCCCCTTGGGCGGAACGGCGGAACGGCGGAACGGCGGAGGTGGCCGGCGGACCGTCGGCGTCGCCGTCGCCGTCCGTCTCCGCCGGTCCGCCGTCCGCCCAGCAGCTCCAGCAGCAGCGCCCGCTGCGCGTGCAGCCGGTTCTCCGCCTGGTCCACCACCACCGAGTTGGGCCCGTCCAGCACGGCGTCGTCGATCTCGACGTTGCGGCGGACCGGGAGGCAGTGCATCACGATGCCCTTGCCGCCCCGGGTGGACTTCACCCGCCCGGCGTGAGCCGCCAGTCGCGCAGCGCCGCGCGCTGGGCGGCCTCCTCCTCGGGGTTGCCGTAGAGCTTCACCGAGCCCCACGACTTCACGTACACCGCGTCGGCGCCGACCGTGGCCTCGTCGGGGTCGTCGATGATGTGGACGAACTCGCCGCCCGACTGCTGGGCGATCCGGCGGATCAGCGCGGTGTCCTCCGGGTCGAGCTCGTACCCGGGCGGCCGGGCGATCACGATCTCCATGCCGAGCCGCGCCGCGGCGAGCGCGGCGCTGGCCGGCACCGCGGTCGGGAGCGCCTTGGGATGCCAGGCCCAGGTGAGGACGAAGCGCTTGCCCGAGGTCTCTCCCAGCTTCTCGCGGAGCGTCATCGCGTCGGCCAGCGCCTGGCAGGGGTGCCGACGCGCCGACTCCAGGTTGATCACCGGCTTCTCGCAGTGGCTGGCGAAGCTCCGAAGGATCGCGTCCTGCCGGGCGACCGACCAGTCGCGGCCCCGGGGAAACGACGCGCACGCCGAGCGCGTCGGCGTAGCGACCGAGCACCCGGGCCGCGTCCACGATGTGCTCGACGCTGTCGCCGTCCATCACCGCGCCGGGCTCGGTCTCCAGCGGCCAGCTTCCCCGCCCCGGCTCCAGCACCACCGCGTGGCCGCCGTGGAGGAACATCGCCGTCTCGAAGCTGGTGCGGGTGCGCAGGCTCGGATCCATGAAGACCATCGCCAGCACCTTCCGCTCCAGGCCGCCGCTGATCTCGCCGCGCTTGACCCGCCCGGCCAGCGCCAGCAGCGCGTCGACCTCGTCGGTGGACCAGTCCTCGAGCGCGAGGAAGTCGCGCTTGGTCACGCGAGCACCTCCTTGAGTCCCGCCAGCAGCAGGTCGGCCTCGCTGGCGGAGAAGGAGAGCGGCGGCAGCAGCCGGAGCACCTGCGGGATCGGACGCCGTGCCGGTGATGATCCTCCGGCCGAAGAGCGCGCGCTGCACCTCGGCGGCCGGCCGGTCGAGATGGAGACCGAGCAGCAGGCCGCGCCCGCTCACGTGCCGGACGCCGAGGGCGCGGGCGCCGCGGGTCGAGCCGGGCGCCGATCCGAACGGCGTTCTCGATCAGGCCTTCTCGCTCGATCACGTCGAGCGTGGCGAGCGCCGCCGCGCAGGGCACCGGGCCGCCCCCGAAGGTGCTGCCGAGGTCGCCGATGCCGATCGAGGCGGTCACGGCCGGCGTCGCGACGACCGCGCCGATCGGCAGTCCCGAGGCGAGACCCTTGGCGAACGTCAGCACGTCGGGGACGACGCCGACCGCCTCTGCCGCGCTGAACGCCCCACAGCGCCCCACGCCGCACTGCACCTCGTCGAAGATCAGGGCCGCGCCGCTGCGCGTCGCAGACCCGGCGGGCGGCGCGCAGGAAGTCGGCGCTCAGGTCCCGCGCGCCGGAGAGCCCCTGCACCGGCTCCATGATGACGGCGGCGACGCTCGTCGTCCACCGCGGCCTCGAGCGCGGCCACGTCGTCGGCCGGCACCTTGCGCGAGAGCGGGATTCCGCTCCGCGCCGCCGCCTCCTCGTAGCGCGCGCCGTCGGTGCACGCGAGGGTCGCCGACGGTGCGGCCGTGCCACCCGCCCAGCAGCGAAACGACCGTTCTGCGGCCGGTCGCACTTCCGGGCGAGATGCAGGGCGTTCTCGTTCGCCTCCGCGCCGGAGTTGCAGAAGAAGACCCGGCTCAAGGGCTCGGGGCAGAGCGCCGCCAGCCGCTCCGCCAGCCTCTCCCGAAGCGGATGGGGAACCGCGGTCGAGTAGAAGAGCAGCGCCTCCGCCTGCGCCGCGATCGCGCGCACGACGTCGGGATGCGAGTGGCCCGTCGCGGCCACCGCGTGGCCGCCGTAGGCGTCGAGCCACTCGTTGCCGTCCTCGTCCACCAGCCAGGATCCACGGCCGCTGACGGGGCGGATGGGGAACTGGGCGTAGACCGGAAGGAGGGCGGACGGGCGGAAGGGCGGACAGGCGGAAGGCTTCGCCGAAGCGCCGGCAGTCGAAACCTCGCGAGCCTTCCGCCTTTCCGCCCTTCCGCCCGTCCGCCCTCGCTCCCGCTTCAACATGGAAACATCCCTCCCCCCTTGAGCCCCGCCGTCTCCTCGATGCCCAGCGCCAGGTTCATCGCCTGGATCGCCTGGCCGCCCGCGCCCTTCACCAGATTGTCGATCGCGACGGTGACCTGCACCTCCGTCCCGTCGTCGCTCTCCGCCGCGTGGATCAGGGCGTAGTTGGTCCCCACCGCGTGGGTGAGCTCGGGCGGCGCGTCGAGCACCCGGACGAACGGCCTGCCCGCGTAGGCCTCCCGGAACCAGCCGGCCGCGACGGTGCCGGGGTCGCCGGCGCTGATCGCGCGAGTCGCGCGGCAGATAGGCGTGGAGCGTGAGGTAGATCCCGCGGACGAACGGCCCCGAGTGAGTCATGCAGCCGCGCGGTCGCGTCGGGCCGGCCGATCCACTCGCGCCACGACTGGAGCACCTCCGCCTCGTGCCGGTGGCCGAGCACCGAGTAGGCGAAGAGGTTGTGCGCCCGCATCGGATGATGGGTCGTGGGCTTCGGCTGGACGCCGGCGCCGCTGGACCCGGTCACCGCGAAGATCGAGGGCGACACGTCGAGCCCCGCCCGCGCCAGCGGATAGAGCGCGAGCTGCGCCGCGGTGGCGAAGCAGCCCGGGGGCGGCGAGCGCCCCGGCACCCCGGAGCGCCGGCGCCGAGCACGTCGGCCAGGGCGTAGCAGAAGCGGGGCAGCAGCTCGGGCGCCGCGTGCGGGCCGTAGTACCGCTCGTAGAGTGCGCGGTCGCGGACCCGGAAGTCGGCGGCGAGGTCCACGACGAGCCCCGGCTTCGCGGCGAACACCTCGGCCGGCCACGCGGGACGATTCGCCGTGCTCCAGGCAGAGGAAGACGACGTCGCGGCCGCGGGCGATCTCGCCGGGCGTGGCGCTGGAGAACCGGGCGTCGGTGATCGGCGCCAGCGCCGGGTGGGCGTCGGCGACCGGCGCGCCGCCGCGGCTCCGGCTGGTGGCGACGCACTCGCGCACCTCGGGGTGCTGATACAGGAGACGCAGCAGCTCGCCCGCCGGCGTATCCGGCGGCCCCGACGACGGCGACGTTCATGAGACCGCGGCGGCGGCGAGGCTCTCCGACTTCTCCGCCCACTCGGCCATCGCGGCTCGCACCGTCGCCGACCAGGCCGGCCGCATCGCGCCGGGCGTTGTGCGCCGGGAGACCGAGCCCGCCGGTGATGTAGACCTGGCCCACCTCGTTGTCGGTGGCGGGGCCGGTGATGGCGGTGACGGGCAGGCCGAACTCCCGCTGCATCAGCTCGGCCGCGCCCCAGCAGGCCACCGGGATCGGGCGCGGCCATGACGTACGCGGCGCCGACCGACATCAGCTCGGCATCGCGGAGGATGTCCTGCACGCCGTACTCGCCGAGGATGCCGTCGCCCAGCTCGGCGACGATGACGTCGGGCTTGGAGCCGGCGAGACGGTTGAAGATGCCCTTCGCGGTGGAGACGGTGACGCCGGGGTGGGTGCTGGCGATGCCGACGTCGTTGAAGGTGAGCGCGGCGACGGCGCCGGCGTCGAGCATCGAGAGCGCGTCGCGCATCAGCGAGACGCCGGTGAGCTTCGCGGCGGCGACCCGCAGCCCGCCGCGCGCCAGCGCCGCGCACCAGCTCGGTGGCGGCGACGGTCTTGCCGGCGTTCATGCAGGTGCCGGCGACATAGACGACGGGCACCCGGCTCTCCAGCACGTCGGCCGGGCGGCACCGCCCGGTCGCGGATGTGCGCCGGCCGGCCGACCCGGTCGCCCAGCTCGGGGAAGGCGAGGATGGCGCCCGAGCACCTCCGCCCGGAAGGGCGGGCCGATGTCGGGATTGACCGAGGTGCAGCGACCCAGGATCCCGCCCAGGTTGAGCACCTCGATCGTGTCGCCGACGGCCAGGTGCGTGGGCACCACGCCGGCGTAGCCCCGCAGCGCCCGGCGGGTGCCGAGCACGCCGGCGAGCGACGTCGCCCGCGCGGAGCGAGAGCATCCGGCCGGTGACGTCCTCCACCGTGTTGTAGGTGGACTTGTCCTCCAGGATCCGGACCGCCAGGACGTATCCCTCCGCCGGCATGATCTCGTCGCCCACGATCACCTCGGGCGAGAGCGCGGCGTTGCGGGTGGCGGAGGCGATCCGGTCGAGCCGGACGCGGGTGGTTACGACCATGGTGATGCTCTTCCTTATCCCCGCCCGGCCCGCGCGGCCAGCAGCGACGGCACGGCGGAGACCCGGGCGAACGCCCGCGCCTCGTCGCCGGTCCAGAGCCGATTCTCCTCGCCGTAGGTCGCGATGGACGTATCCATCATGGAATGCGGGCTCCGGGTGCCGACGACCTGGAACCGGCCGGGCGCCAGGCGCACTCGGGTGTCGCCGGTGACCCGCGCCTGGGAGCTGGTGATCAGCGCCTCGATGTCGCGGAGGGCGGGATCGAAGTAGTGGCCCTCGTGGAGCCGGTCGCCGTAGAACCGGCCGAGCTGGTCCTTCCAGAAGGTCTGCCACTTGGTGAGCACCAGCTTCTCCAGCTCGCGGTGGGCGCCGATCAGGATGAGCGCGGCGCCGGCCTCGAAGCCGATCCGGCCCTTGATGCCGAGCGCGGTCTCGCCGACATGGATGCCGCGCCCGATGCCGTACGCCTCCGCCAGCTCGCCCAGCCGCGCCACCAGGGCGGGACCGCCGAGCGGCACGCCGTCGAGCGACACCGGCAGACCGTGCTCCCAGCCCAGCACGATCTCGGCCGGCGCGGGCGCGTCGGCCGGGGGATCGACCAGCTCCGCGGGGGGGCCGGCCCAGGTGTCGTGGGTCCATCCGCCGCCCCAGGTCGTGCCCCAGAGGCCGCGGTTGATGCTGTAGCTCCCGGCGCGCGACGGCACCGGCAGCCGCGCGCGCCTCGAGGTAGGCGATGGCCTGCTCCCGCTTGACGCCCGGCGTCGCGGATCGGCGTCACGATCGCCGAGCTCCGGCGCGAGCACGCGGAGCGCGACGTCGAACCGCACCTGGTCGTTTCCCGCGCCGGTGGAGCCGTGGGCCACGGCCTCCGCCCCGATACCGCGCGCCACCTCCACCACCGCCAGCGCCTGCTGGGTGCGCTCTGCGGCGACGCTCAGCGGGTAGACCTCGCCCCGCAGCACGTTGCCCTGGATCAGGAAGCGCACGAACCGCTGGTAGACCCGCTCCCGCGCGTCCACTTCGTGGTGCGCCACGGCGCCGACCGCGTCGGCCTGCCGCCGGATGGCGGCGCGCTCGGCGGCGCTGGAGCCGCCGGTGTCCACGTAGACGGTGTGGACCGTCCAGCCGTCCTCGGCGAGGCGGGGCACGCAGTAGGAGGTGTCGAGCCCGCCGGAGAAGGCGAGGGCGATGGTGCGAGTCTGCATATTGCATGAATATGCGATAACTGGCGAGGGCACAAGGGCACGGAAGGCCAGAAGAAGCGGCGCACGGGATCGCCCCCAGGCCCGAGACTGCCATTACCACTCTCGCCACCGCCTGCACCAGCTCCGCGAGGTGCGCCACGTCGCGCAGGTCGACCACCTCCACCGGCGAATGGGAGTAGCGCAGCGGCCAGCCGATCGGCACGTCGGGCACGCCGAACTCCGCGAATGCCGAGCCGTCGTTGCCGCCGTTGGTGGTGCCCACCTGGAGCGGGATCCCCCGCGCTCCCGCGACCGCGACCAGCGAGTCGAGCAGCGCCGGCGGCGTCACCGAGCTGTTGTCGAGCGCCCGCGCGACCGGTCCCTGCCCCAGCGGCGCCACGGCGAAATTCCGGCGCTCCAGCGGCGAGTCGGCGGAAACGAAAGTGTCGACGGCGTGCACCCGGGCCGCCCGCAGACCCAGCGCCCGCGCGGCGGCGTAGCGCGCCTTCCAGCCCGATCTCCTCGCGCACGCTCCAGAGAAAGATCACCGTGTGCGCGCAGCTTCTCGGGGTCGAGACGCCGGACCGCCATCACCATCGCCGCCGAGCCGACCCGGTCGTCGAACGAGCGCGCGGTCGCGCGCTCGCCCGGCGAGCCGCACGTACTCCTTCGGACTGGTGACCGTGTGGCCCACCCGGATGCCGAGCCTTTCGACCTGCTGCCTGGCGGTGGCTCCCGACGTCCAGCCTGAGTCCGATCGGAATCGCGCGTGCGTCGTGACGGCGGAATCCAAGCGGCAGAAAGACCCCGGGCACGGGGAACCGACCGCCGTGCACCAGCGCCGGACGGCCGGCCCAGAGCCAGGGAAAGATCCCGCCGCGCCGGGCCAGCTCCAGCATGCCGTCCTCCCCGATCGCCGTCACCTCGAACCCCACTTCGTCGAGGTGGGCGACCATGACGACCGTCGGCTCGCCCCTGCCGGCCGTGACCCAGAGATTTCCCGCGCTGTCCACCTGGGGCCGGGCCCACGGGGGCAGCATCCGCTGGACCGCCTCGCGGACCGGCGCTTCACCGCCCGAGACGCCGTAGGTCTCCACCAGCGTCTTGAGCACGGCTTCGGTCTCCCGGAGGCCGCTCGGCATCCTGCGCCACCGCGGCCGTGAACGGGAGCAAGGCGAGAAGCGCCAGCGACGCCTTCATCGTGACCCCCCGGATCCATGCCGCGAGCTCGGACGCCAACTGCTCGGCGTCGGAGGCCGCGATCGTCTCCACCGGCGTGCCCGGGTAGCGCACCGGCCAGCCGCTTCGTCACCACGCGGCCGAGCGACGGCCAGCGTTCCACCGGATCTTCGGCAGCCTCGCCCTCACCATCCACCAGGATCGTTTCCTCGAAAGGGCCCGGCCGAGTTGGCGACGGTGCCGAGGCCGCGGGCGGAAAGCTCCTGCTCCACCACGAAGGCGATCACGACGGACTCCCGCCGCGGGATCATCCCCTGCTCCGCCGCGGCCCGGCGGGCCGCCACCAGCAGCGCCGCGCACGCGGCACGGCGGCCAGCCATCGGCGCGGCCAGCAGATCCCTGCCGTAGCGATGCGGCCGCTTGTGCAGGGTGACCGGGGCCAGCACCCGGATCCCCAGCGACGCCGGCCTCGGCCTCCGTGGCGGCGCCGACATCCACCAGCGCACTGTCGGCGGTGAACCCGCGGGTGGCGCCAGCCGCGCCCGCGGGTCAGGTGGATCGACCGCACGGCGACCACCCCGGGCACCATCCCCGCCTGACGTGCTAGATGGTGACCCGCTGGCCCTCGAGCTGCGCGTCACTCGACGTCGACGAGCTCCCGGGTGAGCGCCGAGCGTCAACTACCCGTCCTCGCGCACGTGGCCGACCACGTATCCCGGCTCGTCCACCGGACAGACCGCGAGACGGCGGGATGTCCCCGCGCCGAGGGTGAGCACGGCGTTGCCTGCCCGATCGCGCCTGGATCCCGGAAGCAGGGAGAGGAGCGTGTCCACCAGCTGCTGCTCGAGCCCGGTGACCGCGGCGATGCCGGCCAGGCGCCGCGCGAGTCGATCCACCGGCCGGGCGCGCTTTGCGCCGCCACGGTCGTGGCGGCGCAAGAGAGGCCGGCGGCAGCAGTAGTGTCTTCAGTGCAAGTTCGTGTCGGCGATGACCCCGGTATCGAGGTCGTGGACGTACAGCGCGGCGCCTCGGCCGTCGGCTGACTCGCTGACTACCTCCTGTAACAGCTTGAGCGACTCCGTGAGGCTGGGGGCGAAGGCGTACTCGAGCGCGAGCGGCGCCGGTTCGCCCTCCCGGGCCTCGGGGAGGTAAGCGGCAAGAAAGCGGTCGGTGATGACGGGGTGAATCTCGCGATTGATGGGATGGGGCAGGCCGTGGCGGCGTTCGATCTCGGTGAGGAGGCGCTCTGCGAGCAGCAGGCGCTCCTGCTCAAGGGCGGCAGGAAGCATCACATATCCCCTCGTCTGTGCGTACCGGCCCTGTCTGGCGCGGCCGGCGTGTGAATGGCTTGGGCGGCGTCAGCGCCCGTGGACCGCGCGAAGCGCGGCTGGCATTCCTACCATTGCTGTCGGCCGGCATCCCGCGAAAGAGAAGAAAAACCGAACCACTCCTTCCCGATCTCGAGATCTTCGCGCGTGAGTGCGTGCCCACCGGCGATCCACGCAGCTTCACGCTCGCGCCCCGCGTCGGTGAGCAGCTTGGCCAGCTCCTCGCTCTGCGGCGGTGGAACCAGCGGGTCCATCTGCCCGGCGTTGATCTGCACCGGAACACCGCTCGAGATCGGGCAGCGGCTCGGGAACCAGCGGCACCATCGGCCTGATCAGGAGCGCGCCGCCCAGGGTGCCCGGCCGCAGCAGGAGCAGTGAGGCCGCGATGTTGGCGCCGTTGGAGAAGCCGACGCGCGATCGGCTGCCGGCCGTCCAGCCCGTACGCCTGGTCGGCCGCCTCGACGAAGTCGGCCAGCTCGTCGGTCCGCTTCCGCAGGTCGTCGAGATCGAACACGCCTTCGGCGAGCCGCCGGAAGAAGCGCGGCATGCCGTTCTCGAGCACCTTGCCGCGCGGGCTCAGGCGCGGGGCGCCGGGAAGCAGCGCCTCGCCGAGTGGCAAGAGGTCGCTCTCGTCACCGCCGGTGCCGTGCAACAGCAGCAGCACCGGCATGCTGGGCGCGCCGGGCAGGAAGCGGTGGACGAACCCGAGGTCGGGGGCAGCCATCTAGCCCTCCATCGCTTCGGCGTGCGGGAGACGGAGCGGCGGCAAGCGCGCGCTCCAGCCGCCCGCGCATGGACTCGTACTGCGGCGGCAGCTTCAGCGTCGTCCCCAGCTCCGCCGGCGGCCTCGTCCACCGTGAATCCCGGCCCGTCGGTGGCGATCTCGAACAGCACGCCGCCCGGCTCACGAAAGTAGATCGAGCGGAAGTAGTGCCGGTCTCGCACCTCGGTGACGCCGACGCCCGAGCCGCCGGATCTCGCTTCTGCCGCGCCTGCTGCTCGGCGTCATCGGCCGCCCGGAAGGCCACGTGATGCACCGTTCCGACGCCGTCCGTTCCACGCCAGAAGCCGGGCGTCCGGCGCAGATCCACCACGGTGCCCAGCCCGTCCTGCCCGGACTCGAAGCGAAGCCGGCTCTCCTCCTCACCGGTGGCCCGGAAGCCCATCGTCCGCGTCAGGAACTCGGCCGAGCCCGCGTCGCCATCCTCCCAGATCGTGACGGCGTGCACCCCACGCACCGCGTGCTCGGCGGACACCGGCCCATCGCGCCAACCCTCGACCTGGTCGACTCTGGGCGTGGCGATCAGCTCGAGCAGCAGCCCGTCCGGATCGGCGAAGGCGAGGACCTGCTCGTCGAAGCGGCGCGTCGGCCCCTCGTACTTCACCCCACGCGACAGCAGGCGCTCGATCCAGAAGCCGAGCGAAGCCGGCGGAATCGCGAGCCCGATTCCGTTCGTTTGTCCGGTGCCCTGGCGGCCGGGCCTCCCGGCGGTCCAGGGGAAGAACGTGAGGAGCGACCCGGGCCGCCCGAGGTCGTCGCCGTAGTAGAGGTGGTATGTGCCCGTGTCGTCATAGTTGATGGTCAGCTTCACCAGCCGCATGCCGAGCGTGCCGGCGTAGAAATCGAGATTGCGCTGCGGCTCGCGGGCGATCGCGGTCACATGATGGATGCTCATGCCGTTACCTCCGGCGGGTCGTCAATGTCGTGTGCATCGAGCCTCCCTGAGACAAATGTAGCCCCGTCACTCGACGCGCACGGTCACCTCCGCCGAATCGCCGGAGGCCGAGACCGCGCGGAGCCGGTGCCGACCGGGCTGGAGGCTCCACCGTCCCGCGGCGTGAGGAACGCCGTCAACCGTCCATCGCACCGCGGCGCCACCGCCGGCCGCGCGGAGGGCGACGGTGGCGTAGCGGGACTCCACGCCTGGCGAGAGGCGATACACGTCCCCCTCGCGCGGCGAGACGATGTGGAAGCCGGCATCGGATGCCTGCGGCGGAGCGGATGCGGCACCGCGAGGCGGCCGCGGCATTTCCGTTTCGTCGGCCCAGTCCGCGTACTCGACCGGCAGCTGGACGCCGCCCTCAGCCTGGTGCCAACTACAGGTATCGCTCGGGACATTGTCCGCGGCGAACCACTCCGGCGTCACCGGACACCAGGCGTTGGGGCGAAGGCCCGAGAGGCGGCAGACGGTGGCGGCCACGGCTCCCGCTGCCCGCGGATCCGGCAGCGAGCCGGCCGGATATCGGCGCGCCGTCGCGAGCACCGCGCGATGCAGCAGCGGCCCGGCGCCGCTGACGCCGCTCACGCCATCCATCGGGCGGCCGCTGAAGTTTCCGACCCAGACCGCGACGGTGAATCCGCCCGCCGCTCCGACCGCCCAGTTGTCGGTGAAGTGCCGGCTGGTCCCGGTCTTGGCCGCGACGGGAAAGGGAAAATCGAGCGGTCCCTCGACCCCGAACCCGGGAATGCGGGCGACGGGGTCGGCCAGGATGTCGAGCACCAGGGCCGCCGAGCGCGCGGTCGCGAAGCGACGGCCGGGCTCCGGCGCCCGGTCGGGGTAGCCAGCTCGCCAGGTATACGGCCGCCACACGCCGAGGTTGACCAGCGCCTCGGAAACCGTTGGCCAGCTCGAGCAGGGTGACGTCGCCGTTGCCCAGCGCGAGCCCGAGCCCGTAGTGATCCGCGCTCGCGGCCGAGCGAAGCGAATCCGGCGCCGCGGAGCACGTGAAGCAGGCTGCCGACCCCGAGACGGCTCGCCAGCTCGACCGCGGGAACGTTGTAGGAGCTGGCCAGCGCCTCGCGGGCCCGCACCGGGCCGTGGAACCGGCGGTCGTAGTTTCGCGGCCGATAGGGCCCGATGCCGGTCTGGTAGACTCGCGCGATGTCGGGAAGGATGGACGCCGGATTCCAGCCGCGGTCGAACGCCAGCGCATAGAGGAACGGCTTGAGCGCCGACCCCGGCTGTCGCGCGCTCAGCACCATGTCCACCTGTCCCGCGGTGTCGGCCCAGAAATCGGGCGAGCCGACCCAGGCGAGGATCTCGCCGCTTCGGTTGTCGAGCACCACCGCGGCGGCGTGGCGCGCACCGCGGTCGGCGAGCGTCTCCACCGCGTGCCTGACCTCGTGCTCCAGCTCCACCTGGAGCGACAGGTCGAGCGAGGTGCGCCAGGTGCCGTGAGCCACGGCGCCGTCCCGCTCGGCCCAATCGAGGATGCGGGTGGTGAAATGCGGGGCGAGGAACGGCGTGGTGCGGCGGCGCTCGAGCAGCGGCTCGGCGCGCGCTCGTTCGGCCGCGACGGCCGGCGCGAACCCGAGGGCGACGATGCGGGAGAGCGCCTGGTCGCGACGGCGCCGGCGCGCTCGGGGGAGACCAGCGGGATTGTCGCTCGAAGGCGCGCGCGCCATCCCCGCGAGCAGCGCCGCCTGGCCCAGGCTCAGGTTGTCGCGCCCCGCGGCCGAAGTAGAGCGCCGCCGCGGCCTCGACGCCGACCGCGCCCTGGCCCAGCGGGACCCGGTTGAGGTACTGCTCGAGGATCGCCTGCTTGCCGAGGTGCCGCTCCAGCCGGAGCGCCCAGAGCACCTGGCCCGCTTTGCCGGCCCAGCTGCGAGCCGTGGGCCGGAGCATCCGCGCGACCTGCATCGTGATGGTCGACCCGCCCGATACGATTCGACCCGCCCGCAAGTTGGCCCAGGCCGCCCGCGCCACCGCGCGAGGATCCACGCCGCCGTGGCGGTAGAAGCGATGATCCTCGACGGCGACGAACGCCGCGATCAGGTCGGGATCCATCTCCGCCAATCCCAGCCAGCCGCCCCGGCTCCCGTCCGGGGCACGGGTCGTCCTCAGCTCGCGGCCGAAGCGGTCCTCCAGGGTCACCACCTGCGCGCCCGCATCGAGCATCCCCGCGGGAAGCGGGCGCCAGATCCACGCCACCAATACGCCGGCGGCCAGCGCGAGGGCCGCGCTCGCCCCGATCGCGCGCCGCTTCGCCGCGGGCGTCGTCACGCCGGTCACGGGCCGGACGCCCGCACCGTGAACACTCCGCCGTCGCTCTCGCCGAACACCGCCGGGTTGTACATCTCCTCCGCGTGTGCCGGAGGGCGAATGAAGCTCCCGGGTGTCGTGGCGCGCGCGAGGTAAGTCGCGGTGTAGCTCCCGGGCCAGAGCCGCGTGGCGGCGAAGACGACCCGGTCGTCCCGCATCTCGCGGTGATCGAATGGCGACCACCATCCGGCATCCCAGCTACCGTACAGCCACGGAAACGACCCATCGCCGCCTTCGGCCGCCGGCTCGGCCGCCGTCGAGTCGGCGGCGCCCGGTCCGGCCACTCCACCGACGGTGCGAAGACTCAGGTCCACCGCCTCGAGACCAGCGGGGAGCGCATCGTCCAGAATGACGAAGTGGCGCTCGGACGGCACGGTGAGCCGGAGCCGCACCCGGACCAGCTCCCCCTCGGCCACCTCGGTGAGGGGACGGCCACCATGGAGAGCTCTCATACCACCGCTCGACCTGAATCCCGCGATCTCCGGGACGCACCGGCGCCCGCTTGGGAACGACGGTCGCCGTGAGGAAGTAGAAAACCGGCGCCCCGGAGGCCGTGTCGCGGGCCGCGAGGGAGAGGCGGAGCTTTCCGCCGGCGGCTCCGCCGAGGATCCGGTCGAGAGCGACGCTCTTCTCGCTCGCCGCGCCGAGCGCCGCGACGTCGAAAACCGTCTGTTTGCCCGACAGCACCCGGACGCCCCGGGCCGCGCCCGCCCTCTGATGCCTCTGGAAATCGGCCAGGGCCGAGACCGCGGTGCCGAGATCCTGCGTGTTCCAGGTCCAATCGGCCGCCCGGCCCTGTTGCACCAGGGTCTCCACCATCGGGCCGACCAGCGGATGCGCGGGATTCACCGCCAGAGTGGCGCTCAGGAGCCACGCGATGGGCCGGACCGGCGAGAAGAAGTAGAAGGCGCGGCGGGACGCTTTGGGCAGTGTAGCGGTTCGTCCCTCCACCTTCACCGCGTCCCACGCGGGCTCCAACAGCCGCAGCGCGGCGGCGCGGTCGCCGCTGCGTCCGAGGACGTGCGCCAGCCTGATCCGGTCCTCCCAGGCGAGCTGCGCGGTCAGCCGCAGCAGCTCGTTTTCCGCGGCGCGGTCGCGCAGGCCGGCCCGGCTCAGGTAGTCCACCGCCATGACCCGGTCGCTGAGCCGCACCTCGCTGCTGTCGTACCACGCGGCGACGGGAGCCATGATCGGGCCCCGTTCGGCGAGCGAGCGCTGGAGGTACCCGCCGAGCCGGGCGAGCACCGAGTCGTCCACCGCGAGCCCGGCGACCTTCGCGTCCAGCAGCACCGCCCCGGCATAGGCAGTCAGCCACGGCGTGGTCCAGTCGGCGGCGCTCCAGAGTCCGATGCCGCCGTCGGGCCGCTGGCGGCGCACCAGCGTCGCGATCACGCGCTCGAGGTCCGCGCCGGGCCCGTCGCGCAACCGCGGAGTCGGCCCCGAGCTCGCGGCCCGCGCGGTAGAGGGCCAGCAGCGGCTCGGCGGCGCTGGCGATCTGCTCGGAGCACCAGTACGGATAGATCCGGAAGCGCTGGTCCGCGCCGCGGATCATCGCGAGGGGGGAGGTGCCGAGGCTGAGATGGAGCGTCGAGCGCGCCGGGTCGACGTCGTCGGGCAGCGCCAGCTCGGCCGTCGCCGAGTCGTGCAGCACACCGGCCACCGTGAACGACTGGGGATGATGCGGGGGCCGCACCGGGAGAACGACCGCTACGGCATCGGCATCGCCGCCGGACTTGGCGGTGAAACGGAACCCCGCCTGCGACAGGCTGTCGCCGGGGCCGGCCAGGAACTCGAAGCGCACCTCGCGCCCGCGGCCCGGCTCCAGAGTCACGTCCCGCTTGCGACGCCCCTCGAGCTTCGCGCCGGTCGCCCGCGCCTCGACATTCGCCTTCGCCTCCCCACCTTCGCGCCGGTTGACGACCACGCCCGCCGCGAACCGGTCGCCCTCGCGGAGAAATCGCGGCAGCGCCGGACGCGCCACCAGGGGACGGGTGACGAGAAGCGACGACTGCCCGCTGCCGTAGCGATCGCCCGCCGTCACCGCGACCGCCATCAGGCGGAACGTCGTGAGGTTGTCGGGGAGGCGCGCGGAGGCGACGCCCTTGCCCTCGGCGTTGGTGATCAGCGACCCGAGGAAAAACGCGGTGGTCTGGAAGCGGCTGCGGAGGATGTCGGCGGCGTCGGCACCCCCGCCACCGCCAGGGGCCCGCTTTCCCTTCTCCCCTTCGGGCACCTGCGGCGTCACCGTGGTGAGCGTGCTCGCCAGGCGCATGCCCAGTCCGCGAGGGCGATAGAGCAGGTCGAGCGGATCGGGAGTGTCATAGCCGGTGAGCGCGAGCACTCCTTCGTCCACCGCCCAGAGGGTGACCTCGCTTCGATGGCCCGCGCCGGCGCCGTCCCGCACCTCGATCGCGACGCGCGCGGTGTCGCCCGGCCGGTACTCCGGCGCGAGCGGCGCCACCTGGACCGCGAGGCGCTTGCGCTCCGGCGTGACCCGCAGCTCGGCGTAACCCACCCGCACGGTGGGCCGGCCGGGATCGTCCAGCGGGCCCGGACGTGCGCTCCGGCCGCGCGCCACCACGATCGAGACGAAGACGTTGGGCGCGAGCGCCTCGGTGATCGGGATCGAGAGCGTGGTGGTGCCGCTCTCGATCCGCATGCGGCGCTGCTCGATCAGCCCCTCGCGCTCCAGGGTGATCCACGCCTCCGCGCCGGTGAACGGCGAGGCGAAGAGGACGGTCGCGGTGTCGCCGACCGCGTACCGGCTGCGATCGGGCACCACGTCCATCTTGAACTGGCTCTCGTCGTTCCAGGGCACCCAGTCGCTTCCCACCGCCCACCGGTAGAGGCTGGTGTTCACGCTCCGGCCCGCGGCGTCCTCGGCCCGGAAGCTCGCGATGTAGGAGCCGCCGGCGGGCGGCGTGAAGCGGCACGGGCGAGCGTCGGCCGCGCTGGTGACGGAGCACCGCGCCACCGTGTCGGACACCCACTCTCCCACCAGCTCGGCGTATCCGGCCCGCTCCCGCCGCACCTGGTGCCACTCGCGCCGGATCACCACACCCTCGACCGTCACACCGCTCACTCGCTCACCGTCGGGCCGCACGGCGATCACGCCGATGCTCGCGGGCTTGCCGGCGGACCAGAACCAGCTCTCGCCTTCCGGCTTGGCACCGAGATAGAAGGCGGCCGGATGCACCACCAGCGAAGCGGACGCCGAGACCGTCTGCCGGTTCACGTCGGTGACGGTGGCCTCGATCGTCGCGCGCGACGGCCGGCCGCGCTCGGTGTCGCCCAGGCGGAGCCGGAGCCCGAGTCTGCCGCCCGCGTCGAGCGTGTCGAGGCCGCTGGCCGGGATCTGCACCGGCGCGCGCGGCTCGGACATCTCCTCGTACCACCATCCGCCGTCGCCCACCTGAAACCCTTCGGTGCCGGGGATCTCGTCCCCACCGTACAGCAGCGACTCCTGCCGCAGGCTCCAGCGCACCGCGGCGCGGCCCATCGGGCGCGCCGAAGAGGTAGCGCGCCTCGACCGCGGCGCGGACCGAGTCCTGGGCGAAGCGCGCCCCGCTGTCGGTCGCGACGTCCACCAGGAACTCCGGCGGCCGATACTCCGCCACCCGGTACCACGCCTGGGCCGAGATCGGTCCAGCGCCCCTCGCGGCGGAGCTGCGCCACGATGCGGTATTCGCCGAGCGCCGCGTCGCCGGGGATCTCGAACCGCTGCTCGGCGGTGCCGAACCCCGACAGGGCCACCGTGGTGTCGCGCAGGGTCCCCGCCTCACCGGTCTCGTCGGCGCGGTCGTGAAACAGCCAGCGCAGCGAGTCGGCGGGGCGCGGCCGCTCGAGGGCGCCGAGCGGACCGGTGCGCACGATCGCCTTGGCGAAGAGGGGCTCGCCCGGACGGTAGATGCCGCGCTCGGTGAAGAGCGCCGCGGCCGCCGGATACCGGTCGCTCCCCCAGGCGGACCGGACGTTGAAGCGCCAGGGACTCAGGTCGGGATCGTAGTCGTTGATGCCGAGGACGGCGCGGTCATCGCCCAGCACCACGGAGACGTAGCCCTGAAAGCCCGACCAGCGCGGCTCGTCGCCCTCATCGGCGGTGTCGGCCGGCTGCGCTGCGAAGCGCATCGATCCGCGCCAGCCCCGCCGAGTCGCTGCGGGCCCGGCCCAGGACGCGTCCCTTCGCGTCGTGCAAGGTGACCGAGGCGCCGGAGCGGGGTCGCCCGTCCTCGGCGCCCGTCACCCAGACCGCCGCGGCCTCGGTTCCTACCCGCGCGTGCACGCCCAGGTCGCTGACCTGGACCAGCGCGATGGGGCGAAAGACCCGGCTCGCCGAATCGAGCCGGGTGCTGCTGACCTGCACCGCCATCAGCGCGGGGCGCGATCCGCCGGCGCGCGCCGGCGGATCGAGCGGCACGCCGTAGACCCGTACCCGGTCGCGCTCGCCGCGCTACCGCGATGCGGCGCCGCTCGGCGCCGGGCAGCAGCGACGGCCAGAGCTCGCGCCAATTCCATTCGCTCCGGGCGAGGAAGGACGGCTCGAGCGAGTCGGGGATCGGCGCGACCAGCACCTCGAGCGTGTCCACGTTGACGTAGGTGAGCCCGAACGTTCGGGCGCCGCGGCGCTCGACCAGCGTGCGCCCGGAGGGATAGTCGATCGCGGGCGCGTAGCCCGTGGTGCTCATGGTCACGACGGGGTTGCCGGAGAGCTTCTGGCCGAAGACATCGGTGAGCTCGCGGTCCGCCACTACGGCGTACCCGGTCCGCGGCTTGAGCTCCGCCTCGAGCACCCAGTCGGCACGGAGCGTCGGCGGTGTCCGCGATGGAGAATTTCACGGCCGGACGGATCGACACGCGCCGCAGCACCTCGGCGCCGCGGACCGGAGTGCCGAAGTGGGCCGTCAGCGGCCCGGTGGGACATACGGCGCCACCCCAGCTGCAGCAGCCCGCACCAGCCGGAAGGCGCCGTACGTCGAGAGCTCCCATCGCTGCGGCTGGGCTCGGCCGCGGTCGTCGAACGAGGCCGGGACGACGAGATGGCCCGCGGCATCCGCGCGGCAGCGGCGTGCGCGGCGCGAGCCGCACCACTCGTCGAAGCGGGTCGGCGGCGCGATCGCGATCCCAGCCGCCGGCCTCGCGGAAGTCCCACCGATCGTCCGGCGTGATCGCCCGCTGCTCCTCCACCCGAAGCCGGACGACACCCGGCGCGCGGCACAGTCGGTCGAACTCCAGGTAGACCGAGCGATTCGCCACCGACGAGTCCACCGGCGCATCCAGCACCAGCTCGAACCGGCTGTCCGGCGTGAGATACCGGCCGCGCTCCGACGGCCCGACCGGGGATGCCGGCCAGGATCCGAGAGCCGCGGACCCGGAACGAGTGGACGAACGGAGCGGCGAGCCGGCTGCCGTCCATGGCCTCGAACCGATCGGAGACCGTGACCGTGAACGAGCGGTTCGGCGGGCAGCGGGGCGGCCGGCCGGAACCGGAGGGTCACCGGATCGCGCCAGTCCACCACGCCCGGCCAGGGACGGCTCGATGCGGAAGATTCCTTCGGGATCCACCGTCCGATCCAGCGAGCCCGGCGACCGGCCGGTCGAAGGTGATGGTGACGGCGGCCGTCGGGGCGGCGTCTTCCGCCGGGACGACCCGCAGCACCCGCAACTCCGGCGCGGGGTCCGCCACGAGCAGTAGGCCGGCCGCGGCCAACAGCTTGAGTGACGCCGATTGGTGAGGGGATCATGAACCAAGATAGTGTAGATATTTGCACCGGCTTCTTCCTATATTGTGGCTCGCAGGTCCAGCACTGTTTCAATCTGGAAAGTCGATCGACGCCGTAGGTCCCACCTATGGAGGAGGCATGATGCGCAGGTTCGCTCGTCGCCCTCGCCGTGGCGTTGGTCGCCGCGTCCGAATCTCGGGCCCAACGAGCCGGTACCTTCGAGGTCGGACTCTTCCCGACCATCGCCTATTTCGACCGAGCCTTGCGGCTGAACCAGGCCACGGCCGGGCCGGGTGCGAGGATCGGATTCTTCCTGTCCGACAGGCTCGCCATCGAGGCCGACGGGTCGTGGGTCCCCACCGACGCGCCCAACGACGTGGACGTGAAGTACATGCCGCTGCACGCGCGGCTGGTGCTCAACGTTCCCTGCGGGCGAGCACGTCGGCGTGCTGCTCGGCGGCGGGTACACCCACCACGAGATTCCGCGACGGTTACCAGTTCTCCGACCACGGCGTGACCGGCAACGCCGGCATCCGGCTGGGTCTCGGCGACGTGACCTCGATCCGCATCGACACCTACGTGGACTACATCCCGTCGCCCGACAACGGCTCCGCCGACAACTGGCACTGGGGCATCCAGCCCGGACTCAGCTTCCTGCTCGGCGGTCGGTCGGCCGGGTCCCCGCGACCGGGATGCCGACGGCGTGCCGGATGACGTGGACGAGTGCAAGAAGACCCCGGCGGGCGACCGGGTCGACGCCAAGGGCTGCACGGTCAAGGACGCGGACGGCGACGGTGTGTTCGACGACACCGACGCCTGCGCCGACACGCCGGCGGGCGACCAGGTGGATGCGAAGGGGTGCTCGCTGCCCAAGGATGCCGACGGCGACGGCGTGCTCGACAACGCGGACAGCTGCGCCGACACCCCGAAGGGCGACAAGGTGGACGAGAAGGGCTGCTCGCTGCCCAAGGATGCCGACGGCGACGGCGTGACGGACGATGTGGATGCCTGCGCCGACACGCCGGCCGGCGAGCAGGTGGATGCCAAGGGCTGCGGCCCCGGCCAGCGGGACGGCGACGGTGACGGCGTCAACGATGCCGCCGACCGCTGCCCCAGCACGCCGTCCGGCGTCGAAGTGGATGCCGAGGGGTGCCAGGTGCTCTTCCAGCCGACGAAGAAGACGCTGATCCTCGAGGGCGTGAACTTCGAGACCGGCAAGTCCACCCTGACTCCGGAGTCCGAGACGATCCTCAACGGAGTCGCGGAGTCCCTGGTGGCCAACGACTCGATCCGGGTGCAGGTGACCGGCCATACCGACAACACCGGGAGCCTCGCGGTCAACCGGCGGCTCTCCCGGGCCCGGGCGGACGCGGTCAGGACGTATCTGATCTCGCGCGGCGTGGCCGAGGATCGGCTCACGGCCCGCGGCTTCGGCCCGGACCAGCCGGTCGCCTCGAACAAGACCGCCGACGGTCGCGCGCAGAACCGGCGCGTGGAGCTGACGAGGCTCAACTAGCCGCCGGCAGGCAGTAGAACGCGCGAACAGTGAAAGGTGAACGGTGAAAGGGGCTCGATTCCCTTTCACCGTTCACCTTTCACTCGTTCGCGCGTCTCACGCTACGCCTCGGCTGCCGAGTCCCTTCGGGCGTCAACCTCCGCTGCACCGCGGCGAGCTGCTCCGCCGAGACCTCGACGTCCTCGTCCTCCAGATACTCGACCCGATACATCCGGATCAGCTCGAAGAAGTACGAGATCGCCAGCGGGCCGATCAGCAGTCCCAGCAGGCCGAAGTAGCGGAGCCCCATGAACGCGCCGATGACGGTCACGAACGGATGGATCTGGGCCCAGCGGCGGAAGACGATCGGCCGGATGACGTTGTCCACGTTGCCGACGACGACGATCCCCCAGACCGCCAGCCCGATCGCGGCGCCGTAGCGGTCGTCCATGGCGAGCGCGGCCGCCCCGGGCCCCCAGACCAGGCCGCTCCCGACCACCGGCAGGATGGCGAAGATCACCGTCACCACACCCCAGAACAGCGGGTTGGAAAGCCCCACCACCCAGAACGCCAGGCCCACGAACAGGCCCTGCACGCCGGCGGTGACGCCGGTGCCGACCAGGGTGGAGATCGTCACGTCCCCGAACCGCTGCGCAGGATCTCCGCGCTCGCGGCGGAAAAGGGGATGAAGGGGCGGACCGCCCGCCAGGTAGCCTCGGGCGCGATCAGCAGGTAGTAGAGGCCGAAGAAGGCGATGGTGAGCTGGATGCCGGCCCGGGTCGCGGTGCCGATCAGTCCCAGCGCGCTGGCGCCGATGAACGAGACGACCTGGGAGCCGATCTGCTCCAGCTGGGCGCCGACCTGGTACGGGCCGACCCGGATCCGGCTGATCCTGGCGAGGAGCGGGCTGCGGATCACCCCGGTGGCCATGTCCTGGGCCTCGGTGGCGACCAGGCCGAGCACCGAGAGCCCCGGGCCCAGGATCAGGAGGATGCCGAGGACGACGACGACCGCCGCCGCGATCCGGGGCGGCAGCCAGCGGGTCAGCCACCGATGCACCGGCGCCGAGCACCACGTAGAGCACCGGGGCGCCGATCAGCCCGGTGCTGAACGGCCACAGGGCGACGAACAGGGCGAGCCCAAGGGCCAGGACGAGCCAGGCGGCGCGCTGTCGTTCGGTATCCAGGAACGGCATCCGAAAAGAGTATGCCGCAAAGGCTTCCGCCGCCAGCGCGAGCCGAAGGGCGACGCTCTTGCCCCCGCCGCAATCGGCCGCGAGATTGGCTCTCTCACCCTCTTGCTTGGCAGGCCGACCGGCATGACCCTGACGGACCCCCGACTCGCCTATGGCAGTCTCCCCGTTCTCATCTGGACCGCCGGCGCCGGACGGGACGTGCGACTACCTGAACGAGCGCTGGAGCGAGCTCACCGGCCGCCCGCTGAGCCGAGCTGCTGGGATGGGGTTGGCTGGACTGCGTGCACCCGGACGACCGGGAGCGGGTGGTCGCGGAATACGGCGGCTCGGTGGCCGCGAGCGGGCCCGATGCGGCTCGAGTTCCGGATGCTGCACCAGGACGGGGAGTACCGCTGGTTTCTGGGCACCGGCGAGCCGTGCTACGGCGCCGGACGGCAAGTTCCTCGGCTACAGCGGCTGTACCACCGACGTGACCGACCGGCGCGCGCTGGAGCAGCGGCTGGCGGAGCTGGGCCGCACCGCGCGAGATCGCCCAGCTCGCCGGCGGCATCGCGCACGACTTCAACAACCTGCTCACCGGTATCCTGGGCCACGTCGCCCTGCTCCAGGACGAGAGCTCGCTGGCCGCCCGAGGCGCGGGAGGACCTGGCGCAGATCCGGCAGGCGGCCGACCGCGCGGCCACACTCTCGCGCCAGCTGCTCGCCTTCAGCCGCCGGCCGCACCTCGCGCCCCGCTCCCTCGACCTGAACCAGCTCGTCTCCGGCACCGATGAGCGCCCTCCGCCAGGTCGTCGGATCGGGCGTCGAGGTGGACTGCCGAGCTCGAGGACGGCCTGGAGCCGGTGCTGGCCGACCCCGGCCAGCTGGAGCAGATCCTGATCCAGCTCGGCGCGCACGGCCGCGCCTCGATGCCGGGAGGCGGCACAGCTCCGCCTCCGCACCGGCCGAGCCGAGGTGGACGAGGCGCTCGCGGCGAGACCGGCCGGGACTCCGGCCGGGCTCGTACGTCACCCTCGAGGTGAGCCACACGGGCCCGGACCTGGCTCGGAGGCGCTCGCGCGGGTGTTCGACCCGCCGGCCGCTGGCGCCGCGGCGGGCCAGGACGTGGACCTCTCGTCGGTCGCGCGGCATCGCCCGGCAGAGCGGCGGCCACGTGGCGGTCGAGAGCACACCCGGCGCGGGCACGACCTTCACGCTCTACATCCCCCGGCTGCACGGCGGCGGTCGTGAGCCGCGGGCGCGTCGGAGGCGGTGCCCGAGCGGCAGCGAGACGATCCTGCTGGTGGAGGACGACGCCACAGGTGCGCGACGTGGGCCGCCGGGCGCTCGAGCGCGCCGGGTACACCGTCCTCGCCGCCGGCGACGCGGAGGCGGCCATCGCGGCGGCCGACCGGCATCCCGGGCACATCCACCTCCTGGTGACCGACGTGATGCTGCCGCGGGTGAGCGGCCGCGAGCTGGCCGCGCGGCTCGGCGATTCACCGCCCGGCGATCAAGGTGCTCTACGTCTCCGGCACCAGCGACGGCGCCATCGCCCGCCACCGGATGCTCGAGCCCGGCATCGAGTTCCTGGAGAAGCCCTTCTCGCTCGACCACCTGCTGCGGAAGGTCCGCCAGGTGCTGGGCGCCGACCTGTCCGCCGAGGATGCCACGCCGTGGGCGCAACGCTCGCTGGTCTGATCGACGGCATCCCGCCCGGGCGGCTGGCGCATCGCCGCCGCCGCGGCGGCGCTGCTGGCGCTGGCGCTGCTGGTCGCGCTCGGCGTGCAGTTCGGCAAGCGGCGCCGGGCGCAGCGGGCGGCCGCGGAGGCGCGCGGCCAGCTTCGGACGGTGACCGGCGACGATGCGCGAGGGCGTGGTCGCCTACGACATGAAGCTCCGGCTCACCTTCGTGAACCCGGCCTTCGAGCGGCTGACCGGCTATCCGGAGGAGGACCTCCGCGACCAGGAGTTCCTCCAGTACATCCATCCCGACGACCGGCCCGGCGCTCACCGCCGAGTGGGAGCGCCTTGCCCAGGGCGGCTCGCTCCGCGACCAGGAGTACCGGGTGGTCGCCCGCGGCGGGCAGGAGCGCTGGTCCTCCAGCTCCTGGGAGCCGCTGCGCGACGAGTCCGGGCGGCAGATCGGCTACCTCGGCACCGAGTTCGACATCACCGAGCGCAAGCTGGCCGAGGAGGCCATGCGGCTCGACACCGAGCTGTTCCAGGCGATGATCGAGGTGCAGCAGGCGGTGGCCGCCGCGGGGCTCGACTCGCAGACCGTGATGCGGGTGATCGCCGACCGCGGCATGCGGCTCACCGGCGCGACGGCGCGGTGATCGAGTCGATCGAGGGCGACGAGCTGGTTCCCCAGGTCCACATCGGCGTCGACGCGCCGCGGCTCCGGCTGGCCGACAGCCTCTCCGGCCTCTGCGTCCGCACCGGCGAGCTGCAGCGCTCCGACGACGTCCTCAACGATCCGCGGATCGGTCACGACGCCTATCGCGAGCTGGGCATCCGCTCGCTGCTGGCGGTGCCGCTCAACGACGAGCAGCGCACCCTCGGCGTGCTCAAGGTGGTGGCCACCCGCCCCAACGCCTTCACCGACCGCGACGCGAAGGCGCTCCGGCTGCTGGGCGGGCTCGATGGGCGCGGCGCTGGGCCACGCCGCCGCGTACGAGGGCCGCCAGCTGCGGCTGGAGGAGCGGACCCGCTCGCTCCAGGAGAGCGAGCAGCGGTTCAAGCAGCTGGTGGACGTCGGCCCAGGAAGGCATCTGGCTGGCGGACGACCGCGGCGTGATCACCTACGTCAACCAGCGCATGGCCGAGCTGCTCGGCTACCAGAACGGCGCGATGCTCGGGCCGCCGGGTCTACGATTTCATCGACGCGGCGTCGCGGGCCGGGCGCGCAGCGGACGCTGGCCCGTCCCTCGGCCTCGGGCGGCGAGAGCCGCGACCTGCGCTTCCTGCGGCGCGACGGCGGCGAGCTCTGGGGGCTGGTCTCGGCCAGCCCGATCGTGAGCCGCGACGGCGGCCTGGTCGGCACCGTCGGGATGGTCACCGACATCACCGAGCGGAAGCAGGCGGAGGAGCGGCTCCGCCGCTCCGCCGAGCGGCTGGCGATGCTGCACGACATGGGGCAGGCGATCCTCGCGGCCCGCTCGCCGGCGGAGATCGGCCGGGCGGCGCTGGGGCGGATCCGGCGGATGGTGCCCTGCCAGCGGTGCTCCATCGTGCTGTTCGACTTCCCCAAGGGCCAGGCGCAGCTCGTCGCGGGCTACGCCGGCGGCAACCCGCTCTCCACCGCGCCGATCCCGCTCGACACTCTCTCGCCCGGGCGAGGTGCTCCGCCGGGGCACGGTGCGCTACATCGAGGACATCGCCGCCATGGAGGCGCCGCCGCCGATCTTCCGGCAGCTCCTGGAGGACGGCCTCCACAGCGTGCTCTCGGTCCCGCTGCTGGTCGACGGCGAGGCCATCGGCGAGGTGAACCTCGCGTCCAACACCGCCGGCGCGTTCGACTCGGAGCACCGGGACATCGCGCTCGAGGTCGCGGCGCCGCTCGCGATCGCGATCCAGCACGCCCGGCTGCGCGAGGAGCTGGCGCAGAAGAGCACCGAGCTGGAGCGCCGGATGGCCGAGCGCGGGGCCGCGCTGCGCGGCGCGACCGCCGAGCTGGAGACCCTGCTCTACTCGGTCTCCCACGACCTGCGCACGCCGGTCCGGCACATCGGCGGATTCGCCGAGCTGCTGCTCCAGGACGGCGGCCCCGGCCTCGACCCGGCGGTGCGGCACTACGCCTCGCGGATCCGCGAGGGCGCCTCCCGCATGGGCGGCATGCTCGACGACCTGGTCCAGCTCAGCCGGCTCGGCCGGCAGGACATGCTGCGCCGCCCGGTGGACTTCAACACGCTGGTGGAGGACGTGGTGAGCCTGCTCCAGTCCGAGACCGAGGACCGGCTCATCGACTGGGCCGTCGAGCCGCTGCCGATGCTGGAGTGCGATCCCGACGCTGGCGAAGATCGCGGTCGACCAACCTGGTCTCCAACGCCGTGAAGTTCACCCGCACCCGCGGCCGCGCCAGCATCCGGATCCGGCCGGTGCGGGCCGACGACCAGGACGGGATCGCGGTCCAGGACAACGGCGTCGGCTTCAAGATGGCCTACGCCGGGAAGCTGTTCGGCCTCTTCCAGCGGCTGCACCGGTCGCGACGAGTTCGAGGGCGACGGGGCGGGCCTGGCGTTCGTGCAGCGGATCGCGCAGCGGCACGGCGGCCGGGTCTGGGCCGAGTCGGAGGTGGACGAGGGCGCCACCTTCTTCATCACCTTCGGCGGCCCCGACGTGCGTCATGCTTCCTGACGAGACCGACGTGCTCCTGGTGCAGGACAATCCGCTGGAAGTCGAGCTCACCCTGCGTCCGCTGCGCGACCTCGACCCGGCATGCCGGATCGGCGTGGCCCGCGACGGCGAGGAGGCGCTCGACTACCTGCTGGGCCGCGGCGCCTATCCGCCACCGGCTCGGCGCCGCCCTGCCCCGTCTGGTCCTGCTCGACCTCAGGCTCCCCCGGGTGGACGGCGTCGAGGTGCTGCGGGCGCTGCGCTCCAGCCCCCGGGCCGGCGCCGCGCCGGTCGTCGTGCTCGTCCCCGCCGGCGAGCCCGCGCGAGCTGGCCCAGTGCTACCAGGTCGGGGCCAACAGCTGCGTCCAGAAGCCGGTGGAGTTCGAGCGCTTCTACGAGACCATCCAGATGGTCGGGCGCTACTGGCTGGGGCAGAACCTGGCGCCGCCGCTCGCGGCGGGCGGGGCAGCCGGGCCGGCGGGCCGGCGGACACGTGACACTTTCGCTCGCCGCTGCCGTCCTACCGTTCCGAATCGACGTTCCATTGCGCCAAGTCCGACTCACACCGACAGGACCGATCGCGGTGCCACTTCCGACTCCGCGCTGCCGTCACTGCTCGCTCTCCTGGTCGACCGTTCCGCTGTTCCTGCCGCTCCGCCGCCGCGGCGCAGGCCGCTCCCATCGAGATCCCCTTCCAGCGCCACGTGCTCCCCAACGGGCTCACGCTGATCGTCCACGAGGACCACAAGGCCCCGATCGTGGCGGTGAACGTGTGGTACCACGTCGGCTCGAAGAACGAGCGGCCGGGACGCACCGGGTTCGCCCATCTGTTCGAGCACCTGATGTTCAACGGCAGCGAGAACCACGACAAGGAGTACTTCGGCCCGCTGCAGCAGGTCGGGGCGACCGACATCAACGGCACCACCAACGAGGACCGGACCAACTACTTCCAGAACGTGCCCACCAACGCGCTCGACCTGGTGCTCTGGCTCGAGTCGGACCGGATGGGGCACCTCCTCGGCGCCATCGACCAGGCGAAGCTCGACGAGCAGCGCGGCGTGGTGCAGAACGAGAAGCGCCAGGGGGAGAACGAGCCCTACGGCCGGGTCTGGGACTTCCTCACGCCCCGGGTCTTCCCGGCGAACCATCCCTACTCCTGGACCGCGATCGGCTCGATGGAGGACCTCGCGCGCCGCGAAGCTGGAGGACGTGAAGGAGTGGTTCCAGACCTACTACGGCGCCGCGAACGCGGTGCTGGTGGTCGCCGGCGACGTCGAGCCCGCCGATGTGAAGGCCCGGGTCGAGCAGTACTTCGGCGACATCCCCGCCGGGCCCGCCGACCGCCCGGCAGGAGCAATGGATCGCCAAGCGCACCGGGAGCCAGCGCGGCGTCATGTACGACCGGGTGCCGCAGGCGCGGGTCTACAAGGTGTGGAACGTGCCCGGCTGGGGCTCGGCGGACGCCGAGCAGCTCAACCTCATCGGCAGCCTGCTCTCCACCGGCAAGTCGTCGCGGCTCTACAAGCGGCTGGTCTACGACGAGCAGATCGCGACCGGCGTGAGCGCCTACGGCGACCTGCGGGAGATCGGCGGGCTCTTCGTGATCGAGGCGACCGCGCGGCCCGGCGGCGACCTCGCCAAGGTCGAGCAGGCGCTGGAACGAGGAGCTGGCGCGGTTCCTTGCCACCGGCCCCACGCCCGCCGAGTTGTCAGCGGGTGAAGACCGGGTTCCGCGCCGGCTTCGTGCGCGGCGTCGAGCGGATCGGCGGGTTCGGCGGCAAGTCGGACGTGCTCGCCCAGGGCGAGGTCTTCGCCGGCCGGCCGGACTTCTACAAGACGCGGCTGCAGCGGGTGGCGGGAGCGACCCCGGCGCAGATCCGCACGGTGGCGAATCGCTGGCTCTCGGACGGCGACTACACCCTCGAGGTGCGGCCCTTCGGCGAGCACCAGGTCGCGGCCTCGGGGGTGGACCGCTCGAAGCTGCCCGGAGACCGGCAGCGCCGCCCGACGCCAAATTCCCCCAGTTCGAGCGCGCCACGCTCTCCAACGGGCTCGAGATCGTGCTCGCCCGCGTCACCTCGATCCCGCAGGTGCGCTTCAGCCTGCTGCTCGACGCCGGCTACGCGGCGGACCAGTTCGGCATTCCCGGCACCGCCAGCCTTGCGATGGCGATGCTGGACGAGGGGACCAGGACCCGCAGCTCGATCGGCATCAGCGACGAGCTGGCCGCGCTGGGCGCGAACCTCGGCGCCGGCTCGGGCCTCGACATGTCCGGTGTGACGCTGGAGGCGCTGAAGGACAAGCTCGACGCCTCGCTCGCGGTCTTCGCCGACGTGATCCTCAATCCGTCGTTCCCCCGCACCGACTTCGAGCGGCTCAAGCGGCAGCGGCTCGCCCAGATCCAGCAGGAGAAGGCCGACCCGGTCGGCATGGCGCTGCGGGTCTTCCCCGGCCTGCTCTACGGCGCCGGCCACGCGTACGCCAACCCCTGGACCGGCTCCGGCACCGAGGAATCCATCAGCCGCATCACCCGCGACGACCTGGTGAAGTTCCACCGCACCTGGTTCAAGCCCAACAACGCTACGCTGATCGTGGTCGGCGCCACCACCATGGCCGAGATCCGGCCCAAGCTGGAGCGGGCCTTCGCGGGGTGGGCCCAGGGCGACGTGCCGGTCAAGAACATCGCGACGGTCGAGCAGCAGCCCCGCTCGACCGTGTACCTGCTCGACCGCCCCGACGCCACCCAGTCGCTGATCCTGGTGGGCAACGTCGCGCCCCCGAAGGCCAACCCCGACGAGCCCGCGATCGAGACCATGAACCTGGTCCTCGGCGGCTCGTTCACCGCCCGGATCAACATGAATCTCCGGGAGGACAAGCACTGGTCCTACGGGGCGTTCACCTTCTTCCGCGACGCCAAGGGGCAGCGGCCGTTCGTCGCCTACGCGCCGGTGCAGACCGACAAGACCAAGGAGGCGCTGGTCGAGCTGCAGAAGGAGCTGCGCGGAATCCTGACCGACCGCCCGCCGACGGCCGAAGGAGATCGCCCGGGCCAAGTCGGAGCTCACCCTCACCCTGCCGGGCACCTGGGAGACGATGGAAGCGATCTCCGGCACCCTGGCCGACATCGTCACCTTCGGCCTCGACGACCGCTACTACGACACCTACGGCGACAAGGTGCGGGCGCAGACCGTGGCCTCGACCGGGGCGGCGGCGAAGGCGGTGATCCACCCCGACAAGCTGGTCTGGGTCGTGGTCGGCGACCGGTCGAAGATCGAGGCCGGCATCCGGGAGCTCAAGCTGGGCGAGATCAGGTTCATCGACGCGGACGGGAAGCCGCTTGGGCGCATCGTGAGCGGCCGCTGGCCGCTGTTGCTGCTGGCCACGCTGTCGCTGTTGCCCGGCGCAGGCGGTAGCGCAGCGCCGCGCCACCGGCTTCTTCAGCGGGCCGCTGCAGGCCGGACCGCGCGTCGGCCGGGACTTCGGGAACAAGGCGTGGAGTCTCGGCGGGCAGCTCGCCGCTCCGGTCGGGCGGAACCTCGAGCTCCGGCCGAGCGGCGATCTCTTCTTTCCCCGTGACGACGGGATGGGCTGGCAGCTCAACGGGGATGCCGCGATCCGGTTCGGACAGGGCGGCGGGCTCTACGGCGGCGGCGGCATTGCCTTCGTGCACCCGGATGACTCGGACACCGAAACCGGCTACAATCTCTTCTTCGGCCTGAGCACCGCGCCGCCGGCCCAACGAACCAAGGGCTTCATCGAGTTCCGCTGGACCTTCGTGGACGACACCAGCCCGTTCCGCCTGGCGCTCGGTTTCCTGTATCGGCTGTGACAAGGAGGCATTCATGACGACCAGCAGCGCCACCGCCACGTGGGAAGGCGGACTTCGCGGCGGTCGAGGGCAGTTCAACGGCAAGTCGGGAGTGATCCAGGGCAGCTATTCCTTCGCCACCCGGTTCGAGGGCGCCAAGGGCACCAATCCCGAGGAGCTGATCGCGGCGGCGCACGCCTCCTGCCTCAGCATGGCGCTGAGCGCGGGCTCTGGAGGCCGCGGGCACGCCGCCCAAGCGCATCACGACCACCGCGTCGGCCACCATCGACAAGGTCGGCGACGGGTTCCAAGATCACCCGCATGCGGCTCGAGGTGCGGGGCGAGGTCCCCGGGATCGACCAGGCGGCGTTCGCCAAGGCGGCGGAGGCGGCGAAGGAAGGCTGCCCGGTGTCGCAGGCGCTCAAGGGCAACGTGCCGTTCGAGCTCGACGCGAGGCTGGCATAGATCCGATCTGCCACACGCTGGTCGGCGCCGGGCTCGCCCGGAGCGGACTGGCCCGGCGGACCGCGCTCGGGACGACGACGCTGGTGATCGGGGCCAACCTGCCCGATGTGGATGTCGCTGGCGTACTTCTGGGGACCGGCCGCGGACCTCGCCTTCCGCCGCGGCTGGACCCACGGCATCCTGGCGCTGGCGCTGTGGCCCTTCGCTGCTCGACCGGCGCCATGCTGCTGCTGGACCGGGGTCTCCGGCGGGCGCGCCGAGCATCGCTGCCGTCGGGCGTGGCGCCGGGCCAGCTGCTCCTCCTCTCGTCCGTCGCCATTCTGTCGCACCCGATCCTCGACACCCTGAATACCTACGGCATGCGCTGGCTGATGCCGTTCAGCGGCCGCTGGTTCTACGGCGACACCCTCTTCATCGTGGATCCGTGGCTCTGGCTCGCGCTGGGCTGTCGGCGTGCTGCTGAGCCGGCCCGGCGGGGACGGCACCGGGCCGGCGCGGATCGCGCTCTGGCTCCCGTTCGTCTACGTCGCTGGCGATGGCGGTCTCCGCGCTCGCGGCCCGGAGAATCGCCGAGCCGCGAGATCGCCGCGATCTCGGGCGAGCCGGTGGAGCGGCTGATGGTCTCACCGTTTCCGGTGAATCCGTTCGTGCGGAGCGTCGTGGTGGAGCAGGGCGAGGTCTATCGGACGCGCGAGATTCCGGTGGCTGGACCATGCCTACCTGGATCCGGCCTCGATCCGGATGTTCCCCAAGGGACGCGCCGACCACCCGGCGGTCCAGGCGGCCGCCGCCACGACGGTGGGACGGCGGTTCCTCGGCTGGGCTCGCTTCCCCGCCTTTCAGGTGGAGCCGGCCGGCGGCGGCGACTTCGTGGTCCACATCGTGGACCTGCGCTACTCCGACCCGCCCGGCGCGCCGATCGGCGCGGTCTCGATCCCGGTGACGCTTCCAGGCCCGTGAGCCCGTGGCTCTCGGACGCGTCCGTCAGTTCGACGTGATCGAATATCGGAACAGGACATCCTCGACGAACTCGGCGGTGACCTTGCCGTCGACCGATCCGTAGGTGCGGGTGACGACTCGGAGGCTTCCCTCCGGCACGCTCGGCGCTCTCGACCGGCTTGCCCAGCAGGTCTTCCACTTCACCGGCGGTCATTCCCTTCCGAGGCAGTCCGCTCTCGCGGCGCCGGCGCTCGCGGCCGAGTCCGCGCGTTCCACGGGCGCGTCGCGCTCGGTGGACGCGAATGCGTCGACCGGCAGCGATGGGAAGGTGACGTATTCGGCGAGCGCGGCCTCCAGACCCTTCGGCGTGAGGACCGCCTCGGGCATGCAGGTCGCGATAGCGGACGTTGAACCGTGAGCCGCCTTCGAGCCGCCGCTGCCGGATGTTCTGCTTCTTCTGCTCTTCGGCGTCCGCCACCTCGGCGCGGTTGCGGGCATCCTCCCGCTCGCGATCGTTCTGGAGGTCGTCCAGCTCCTCCTTGAGCTCCCGCCGCTTGAGCGGGTCCTTCTCCCGCTTGAGCTCGGCCTCGAGGTTCTTCTCCCGCCTGCTCTTGGGGGTAGACGCCACGTTCACGGAGGTCGAGGTCTCGTCACTCATCGTGCCGTAGCCGCCGCCGTCGAGCTGGAACTCGATGTGCTTCGACTTGACGCGGATCTTGGTGATCATCGCGTCGTCGCCCGCCCGAATCGCGGTGCCGTGGTCCTTGAGCCGGTCGGCGTACCGGGGATAGTCGAGCGGCCGGTCGGTGCCGGGATAGATATCCACGCCCTCCTCCGTTCCCGGCATCGCGATCTTGAGGGTGACCCGCTTCCCTTCGAAGTAGTGCTTGAGCTCGGCCTCCGACTGGGCCTGGAGCGGCGCGGTCCGCAAGCAGCAGCGGCAGCAGCGCCAAGCGCCAGGTGGCGATCATCGCATCCTCCGCCGGCGACCGGCGGCTGGGGGTTGCTGCGTATGGATGGAAGTGGGCAAAGGTGTCGCGGGAGGAAGAGAAAATCGAGCGGAGCACGTGTCCAGGAGAGGGCGTGTCGCAGATCCCTCGCTCCTGCTCGGGATGACAGGTATCGGGTGGTTGCCAAGTCCACGTGAATTACATACTGTATTCATAATTCTTCATTCTGGACTCAGAATATGCCGGACATCAATCGACAGGACCCCCCTCGGCGAGCAGGTCTATCTCCAGATCCTGCAACGCATTCAGCTTGGCACCGTGCCCGCAGGATCCAAGCTTCGCGATGCCGCCATCGCTGCCGAGCTGGGCGTCAGCCGGACACCGGTCCGGGAGGCCCTCCTCCGCCTCTCCCGGGAAGGCCTGCTGTCCGCCGAGGCAGGGAGAGGGTTCCGCCTGGCCCCGCTCGATCCCGCCGAGCTGCGCGAGATCGGCTCCATACTGGCCTGCGCTGGAGCCCCTCGCGCTCGACCAGTCGCCCGACCCGAGCCCCCAGCGGCTCGAGCGTCTGGCCGACATCGTCCGCCGGCTGGAGCAGACCCGCGGCGACATCGGCCGGCTGCATCTAGCTCGACGAGGAGTTCCACCGGATCCTGCTCGAGGACTGCCCGAACCGGCGGCTGCTCGGCGCTGGTCGGCACCCTCCGCCGAAGCCTTCGGCGCTATCTCCACCACTATCTCGAGCGAGGCGGGCGGGTGAGCCTCTCCAGTCTTCAGCACTCCAGGATCGCGGAGACACTGCGGAAGGGAGACCGGACGGGCGCCCGGCAGCTCCTGGAGCGGAAGTGGCGGCGCGGCATGGACGAGATCGAGAGCGCGCTCCCATGAGCCGGCCCGCCGATCCCGCCGCGCTCTCCCGCTGGCGCGCCGACACTCCCGGCTGTGAGGGGGTGGTCCACCTGAACAACGCCGGGGCGGCATTGACGCCCACACCGGTCCGCGACGCGATCGCCGAGCATCTCGCCCTGGAGAACGAGATCGGCGGGTACGAGGCGGCCGAGGCGCGTGCCGAAGCGCTCGACGGAGCCTACGCCGCGCTGGGGCGGCTGCTCGGCACGTCGCGGCGGAACCTGGCGATGCAGCAGAACTCCACGGTCGCCTTCGCCCAGGCCTTCGCCGCCTTCGATCTCGGCCCCGGCGACGTGATCCTCACCAGCCGGGCCGACTACGCCTCCAACCAGATCATGTATCTGGCGCTCGCTCGGCGGCGCGGGGTCGAGATCGTCCGCGCGCCCGACGCCCCCGAGGGAGGGATCGATCTTCAGGCCGTGCGCGAGCTGGTGGCCAGGCGGCGGCCCGCGCTGCTCGCGCTGACCTGGATCCCCACCAACTCCGGGCTGGTGCAGCCCGCCGAGGCGGTGGGCGAGATCTGTCGCGACGCGGGCGTGCCGTACATCCTCGATGCCTGCCAGGCGGTGGGGCAGATGCCGGTGGACGTGGGCCGGCTGCACTGCGACTATCTCGCGGGCACCTCGCGGAAGTTCCTCCGAGGGCCGCGGGGAGCGGGATTTCTCTACGTCTCCGACCGCGCGATCGCGGCCGGCGCCTACCCGCTCACCGTGGACATGCACGGCGCCACCTGGACCGAGCCCGACGAGTTCGCGCTCACGCCGGATGCCCGCCGCTTCGAGAGCTGGGAGAACGCTTACGCGCTGGTGCTGGGAATGGGCGCCGCGGCGGAATACGCGCTGGCGGTCGGCGTCGAGGCGTATCGCAAGCGGAGCTGGGCGCTGGCAAGCTACGCGCGCGAGCGCCTGGCGACGATCGACGGCGTGCGGGTGCTCGATCGCGGGCCGACGTTATGCGCCATCGCCACCGCGGAGCTGGGCGGCCGTTCCGCGGAGGCGGTCAAGCTCGCGCTGCGTGCGCGGGGGATCAACACCAGCTCTCCCGCACGCGACGACGCCGTGATCGACATGGACGAAAAGGGCGCCGCGTCCGCGCTGCGTGTCTCGCCCCACTACTACAACACGGCGGACGAGATCGACAGCGCGGTCGCGGCGCTCGCGGAGGAGCTGGGAGCGCCAGCGCTCGGCAGACCTGAAGCTATGCTTGGCTCTAGGAGTCGCGTTTGAGCGCCGGCTCGAGCACCTCCCACACCGTCTCGGCCATGCGGCGCTGGCCGTCGGCGGTCGGATGGATCATGTCCGCCTGGTTGAGCGAGGGTCTTCCCGCGACGCCCTCGAGGAGAAAGGGGACCAGCGGCAGACGTCGTTCTTCTTGGCCAGCTCGGTGTATACCCGTCCAAACTCGCCGGGAATAGTTCGCAGCCCAGGTTGGGCGGCGCCCGCATCCCCACCAGCACGATCCTGGGCTTCGGCGTCTGCTTTCCCGCCTGGTCGATGATCGCCTGGATGTTGGCGCGGAGCGAGTCCACCTCGAGGCCACGAAGTCCGTCGTTCGCTCCGGTCTCGATCACCAGCATCGCCACCGGCAGTCGCAGCAGCCACTCGACTCTCCGGCGGGCGCCGGCCGAGGTCTCTCCGCTCACCCCGGCGTTCACCACCTCGAACCGCATCCCCTCGGCGTCGAGCTTTCGCTGGATCAGCGCCGGATAGGCCTGATCGGGATCCAGGCCGAGGCCCGCGGTGAGGCTGGTGCCGAGAAAGACGATCCGGCCGCCGGCCACGGCGGCCGGCGCTCCGGGCGCGTCGTCGAGCGCGGGGGCACGCTCATCCGCTCCGCATCCGCCGAGCGCCAGTGCAACCAACAGACCCCGCCATCCGTACCTTGATATCATTCAGACCATGCTCCGATGCGCATCGCTGACCAAGACCTACCGCTCCGCCGGCCGTGAGCTCACGGTGTTGAACGATATCACCTTCTCGGTGGAGCCGGGCGGCTTTGCGGCCATCGTCGGGCCTTCCGGCAGCGGCAAGACCACGCTGCTCGGGCTCCTCGCCGGACTCGATCGGCCCACGTCGGGCACCGTCCACCTCGACGGTCAGGAGCTCGGCGCGCTCGACGAGGACGCCCGAGCCCGGATGCGTGGCGAGAAGATCGGGTTCGTCTTCCAGTCCTTCCAGCTCATCCCCACGCTGACCGCGCGGGAGAACGTGCAGGTGCCGCTCGAGCTCCGGGGAGAGGAGGCCGACGGCCGCGCCGCCGACCTGCTGGCCCGGGTCGGACTGGGCGATCGCGGCCACCACTACCCGGCGCAGCTCTCGGGCGGTGAGCAGCAGCGGGTCGCGCTCGCCCGCGCCTTCAGCACCCGCCCCAAGGTCCTCTTCGCCGACGAGCCCACCGGAAATCTCGACGCGCGCACCGGCGCCGGGATCATCGATCTCATGGTGGAGTTGAACCGGGACCTCGGCACCACACTCGTCCTGGTCACCCACGACCTCGATCTCGCCGCCCGCGCCCGGCGCACCATCCGGCTGGCCGACGGGCGGATCGCGTCCGACACCGCCGCGTGACCTCGCTCGGGTTCGTCCTCCGCATGGCGATGCGCGAAGTGCGTGCGTCGCCTCGCCGTCTCCTCCTCCTCACCACGTCCGTCGCGGTGGGAGTCGCCGCGCTGGTCGCGATCAACTCCTTCACCGCCAACCTGCGCGAATCGGTGCAGCCGGCAGGCCCAGGCATTGCTCGGCGCCGATCTCTCGCTGGAGAGCCGGCAGCCGCTTCCGCCGAGCGTCGCAGGCCTTGATCGATACCCTGGTCGGCCAAGGCGCGGAGGAGGCGAGGCTCACCAACTTCTCCGCGATGGCCTACGTGCCCCGCACGGACGGCACGCGGCTGGTGCAGGTGGCGGCGATTCGAGGCGGCTATCCGTTCTACGGGCGGATCCGCACCGCGCCCGACGCGGCCTGGTCCGGCCTCCAGAGTGGCCGCCACGTGGTGGTGGACCCCTCGCTGCTCACCGCGCTGCGAGCCCGCGTGGGAGACACGCTCGCGCTGGGCGAAGCGCGCTTCGTCATCAGCGGCGCGGTGGTGAGCGCGCCCGGCAACGTCGGCCTGCGCGCGGCGTTCGGGCCTCGCATCTTCATCCCGGCGCAGATTCCTCGAAGAGACCAGGCTGCTCGGCTTCGGCGCCCGCGCCGAGTACGAGGCCTATCTGCGGCTGCCGGCCGGCGTCTCCGCCCAGGCGATCGCCAAGGAGCACCAGACTCGCCTGCGAGGCGAGCGGGTTCGGGTCCGCACCGTGGCCGACGACCGCGAGCGGCTCAACGAGACGCTGTCGCGCCTCACCGGCTATCTCGGCCTGGTGGCGCTGATCGCCCTGCTGCTGGGAGGGATCGGCGTGGCGAGCGCGGTCGTGGTGTTCATCCGCCAGCGGATGGAGACGATCGCCGTGCTTCGCTGTCTCGGGGCGACCGGGCGACGAGTCCTGGCGGTCTACGGTGTGGAAGCGGCCGGGATGGCGCTGGCCGGAGGCCTGGCCGGTGCGGCGGTCGGCGTCGGATTCCAGCAGGCGCTGCCGGGTCTGCTGGCCGACCTGCTGCCGGTGGACGTCGAGACCTCGGTGTCCTGGTCCGCGATCGCGCTGGGCGTGGGGATGGGACTCTGGGTGGCGCTGGTGTTCGCGCTCTTCCCCTTGCTCTCGGTCCGCCGGGTGCCGCCGCTCGCGGCGCTGCGGCGCGACTACGAGGCCGAGCCCGCGTCCGCGCGATCCCTGGCGCTGGGTGGTATTTGTGGCGCTGGCGGCGAGCACGGTCGCGCTCGCGGCGATCCAGGTGGGGAGCCTCCGCCAGGGGGCCATCTTCGCGGCCGGCGTGGGAGTAGCGCTGCTGGTGCTCTGGGCGGCGTCCTGGGCACTCGTCCGGAGCGCGCGGCGCTGGCTTCCCCCCGGCTGGCCGTATCTCTGGCGGCAGGGCCTGTCCAACCTGCACCGCCCCTCGAACCAGACGGTAACCGTCGTGCTGGCGATCGGCTTCGGCGCATTTCTCCTGGGAACGCTCGTGCTGGTGCAGCTCAACCTGCTGCAGCAGCTCCGGCTCGCCGGGGGGCCGGCCCGGCCGAACCTGGTGCTCTTCGATATCCAGCCGGACCAGCTCTCCGCGATTCAGCGCGAGCTGCGCGAGGCCGGGCTCTCGTCCGCTGCGCCCGTGCCCATCGTGCCGATGCGGATCGCCTCCGTGAAGGGGCGGCCGGTGCGGGGCATCCTCTCGGATACCAGCGAGACGGGTCCCGGTTCCGGCTCGTGGGCGTTCCGCCGGGAGTACCGCTCCACCTACCGGGACACGCTGGTGGCATCGGAGCGGCTGGCGGCGGGCAGATGGTGGGGGAAAAGAGAATCGGTCCCTGCCATCTCCCTCGAGTCCGGCCTGGCGCAGGAGCTCGAGGTGGGCCTGGGCGACGAGATCGTGTGGGATGTCCAGGGAATCCAGATACCGACCCGAATCACCAGCCTCCGCGAGGTGGACTGGGCCCGGTTCGAGCCGAATTTCTTCGTCGTCTTCGAGCCCGGCTCGCTGGAGGGAGCGCCGCACACGCTGGTGACGCTCACCCGGATCGAGCGGCCGGAAGCGCGGGGCTCGTTCCAGCGCCGCCTCGCGGAGCGGCTCCCCAACGTCACCACGCTCGACCTGTCGGTGGTGCAGGAAGCGCTCGAGCGTCTGGTGGACCGAGTCGTGCTGGCGATCCGGTTCATGGCGGCGTTCACCCTGGTGACGGGTACCCTGGTCTTGATCGGCGCGCTCGCCACCAGCCGCTTTCAACGGATCCGCGAGGGCGCGCTCCTCCGGACCCTGGGGGCCACCCGCTCGCAGCTCTTCCGCATCGTGCTCGCGGAGTACTTCGCCCTCGGCGCGATGGCGGCCGCGGTCGCCGCGGTGCTCTCGGCGGCGGCGGCGTGGGCGCTGGCCAAGTGGGTCTTCGAGGGGCGCTTCTCGCCGCAGCCGATTTCCCTGGCGGCGCTGGTGCTCGGGGTCGTGGCGCTCACCGTCGTGGTGGGGCTGGTCAACAGTCGAGAGGTGATCCGGCGGACCCCGCTGGAGGTGCTGCGCGGGGAGTAGCAGGCGGACGGCGGAACGGCGGAACGGCGGAACGGCGGAACGGCGGAACGGCGGAACGGCGGAACGGCGGAACGGCGGAACGGCGGAACGGCGGAACGGGCCGAGGGTAGCCGGTCATCCCGAGCGAAGCGAGGGATCTTCTCTGCGGTCATCGAAGTCCGGGTAAGTGGATCCAACGCCGCACTTCCGCCGTTCCGCCGTTCCGCCGTTCCGACCCGCCCCGCTATACTTCCCTCCCATGCTTCCCATCGACCTCACCGGCAAGCGCGCCCTCGTCGCGGGCGTGTCGGACGATGGCGGCTTCGGCTTCGCGATCGCCAAGTCGCTCGCCGAGGCCGGCGCCTCGATCTGCCTCGGCAGCTGGCCCCCCGCCCTCGGGATCTTCACCAAGCTGCTCGAGCGCGGGAAGATCGAGGACTCGCTGAAGCTCTCGGACGGCAGAAAGCTGGAGTTCGAGCGGATCTATCCGCTCGATGCGGCGTGGGACACCCTGGCGGACGTCCCCCACGACGTGCGGGAGAACAAGCGCTACAAGGAGCAGGGCGACTTCACCATCGAGGGGCTGGCCGCGCGGGTACGCGAGGACTTCGGCGAAGGCGGGTTGGACATCGTGGTGCACAGCCTGGCCAACGGCCCGGAGGTGAAGTCGCCGCTGGTGGACACGTCCCGCGCCGGCTACCTGGCGGCGGTCAGCGTGAGCGCGTACAGCAACATCGCGCTGGTGCGGAGCCTCTCGCCGCTGATGCGGGCCAACGGCGCGTTTCTCTCGCTCACCTACCTGGCCGGCGAGCGCGTCATCCCGGGCTATGGCGGAGGGATGTCCTCGGCCAAGGCGGCGCTCGAGGCCGACACCCGGACCCTCGCCTTCGAGGCCGGACGACGCTGGGGAGTGCGGGTGAATGCGATCTCCGCCGGCCCCTGGGCCTCGCGCGCGGCGACGGCGATCGGCTTCATCCACACGATGATCGAGTACACCAGCGCCAACGCGCCGCTGCCCCGCCCCATCCAGGCAACCGACGTGGGGCACACCGCCGCGTTTCTCTGCAGCCCGCTGGCGGCCGCGATCACCGGCAGCGTGGTCTACGTGGACAACGGGTACCACGCGATGGGGATGGCGGTGGCCGCAACAGAAAAGCGGGAACAGTGAAAGGTGAACAGTAAAAAGGGGAGTCAATCCCTTTCACTGTTCACCTTTCACCGTTCACGCTGTTATGGTACGCCACCCCTCGCACTTTCCCCACCAGCTCCGCCAGACTGCTCAGCTCGAACGGCTTCTCCAGCACCGGTCGCGGGGTGCGGTTGAGGAACTCCCGCACCGGCTGGGAGGCCACGTCGCCGGTGGCGATCACCAGCCGCGAGAAGAGATCCGGGCCGGTGGGCGGCCAGCCAGTCATGCACCTCGAAGCCCGACAGGACCGGCATCCGCAAATCGGTGATCACCAGGTCGTATCCATCCGCCGGTGTCGCATCCAGCATCCCCAGCGCCGCCGCGCCGTCCTCCGCCTCGTCCACCTCCCAACCGTTTCGCCGTAAGTAGCGCCCCAGGGCGAGACGGATCGACCGCTCGTCGTCCACCACCAGGACTCGCGGCCGGGCTTCGCCGTCCGGCTCCCGAGGTGGGGCCTCCGGCGATGGCACGAGCCGCCTTGGGTCCGCGGCCGGCATCGGCGCCGGCGGGATCCGCGCCACGAACCGAGCCCCTTTGCCGTTGCCGCCGGGCTCGACCCTGAGCGTCCCGCCCTGCCGCTGCACGATGCCGAGCGAGACCGCGAGACCCAGGCCGGTGCCCTGCCCCTCTCCTTGGTGGTGAAGAACGGCTCGAAGATCCGCGGCAACACGTCCGCCGAAATCCCCGGCCCGCTGTCCTCCACCACGAACTGCCATCCGCCGTCCGCCGCGGTTCCCTCCACCCGCACGCGACCGTCGGGTCCGGCGGCGTGAATCGCATTGAGGATGAGGTTGGCCAGAACCTGCTCCAGACCCGAGGCGTCGGTCAGGATGCTCGGCATGTCGGGCGCGAGGCTCGCCTCCAGCCGGCGTTCGGTGCTCGCGCAGCATCGCCTCGGCCGCGGCGCGGGCGCGTGCCAGCACCAGGGCGGCTTCCGCCCGCTCGGGCCGGCGCTCCTGACCTCGCGCGAACGACAGGAGATCGCGCACGATGGTCCGGCAGCGTCGGGCCTGATCCGAGATGGTCTCCAGCGCCTCCCGCTCGTGACCCGGCCGGGCGCCGTCGGCTTGCAGGTCCTCCGCCAGATGCAGGACGGCGGAGAGCGGGTTGTTGAGCTCGTGGGCGACGCCGGAGGCGACTCTGCCGATGGCGGACAGGCGCTCGTGCTGGAGCGCCTGGCTCTGGGCGCGCTGGAGCTGCCTCGTACGCATTGCGGAGGTTGTCCTCGTCGGTGCGCACCCGATCCGCCATGCGATCGAAGGCGTGCGCCAGCGCGGCCACCTCGTCGCCGCGGGAGAAGCCGACCCGCGCGACGTCCACCTCGCCCCGGGCCATCTGCGCCGCAGCTCCGCGCAAACGGTCGATCGGAAGCACGATGCTCCGGGCCAACCCCGCGGCCAGCAGCAGCCCGATCACCAGGGCCGCCAGCGCGACAGCGGCCGAGGTGCGCCCCTCCTCGGCCAGCTCGGTCGCGTAGTCCGGGAGCGGCGAGACCGCCACGAAGACCGCGCCGTCGCCGTCCGGCAGCACACCCGGCCGGTGGAGGAAGGCCACCACCTTGTGCTCCCCGTCGCGGCTCGCGAACCAGCCCCGGTCCCGCTGCTGGATCGCCGCGAAGTCGCTGCGTCCCTCGCCGTACAGCACCGTCCCCGCGCCCCGGCCCGCGATGATGAAGTTGTTCGAGCGCCGGACGATGAACCCGTAGGTGTTGGGCCCCAGCGGCGCGAGTGCGGCCTCGAGCCCGGCGTCGCTCGAGGCCGCCTCGCACGGCGTCGGCCAGCGCATAGGCGCGCAGTTCTTCCCGATGGAGCTGCGTTTGGGTGAGCCCGTGGAGCACGATGGGGACCGCCACGCCCATGGTGAGCGCGACCGCGATCGAAAAGACCTTTCCGTAGAGGGATTCCACGACCCCCTCGTCCGGGCTTCCCGCCTGGAGCTGCCCCGGCAGGACGAGATCCTGGATCGCACGCTCCGCCATGAGGTAGGCGGCGACGGCGAAGAGCCCGCCGAGGGCGGGACCCTGGAGCATGATCTTGGCGACTTCCAGTGTCGGAAGGGAGGCGAAATGGTCCACCTGCAGCGCCCCGAGGGCGTAGCCCAAGGTGCTGGTGCCGAGTACCAGCCAGAAGACGAAGAGTGGATAGCGGGCGAGCCGGCGGCCGGTGCGGGGATCGTCTTCCGGCAGCCGGCGGATGATCCGGCGAAGGCGAAGCCAGGGGATGAGGACGGCTCCGGTCCACCCGACGACCGGCACTTCCCAGGCGTAGCAGAACCTGATCCAGTCGAGCTGCTGCTCGTTGACCAGCCACCAGAGCCGAGAAAACTCGATGCCCACGACCCACCAGCAGAGCATGGAGGTGAGCCACAGTTGCACGGCGAGGCGTCCGGCGACCACGGTTGCCGGGGGCAACGGGTCGTCGGGCCGCGTGAAGGGCCGCGGCAAGGTGGCGGTCAACAAGGTCGGGGTTGGACTCGGAGCTTGGGCCAGGGGGACCGTATAATACCTCCTTCACCGTCCATCCCGGTAGCCGGAGATCCGGCCCCACCAGAGAGCCCCATGTCCGAAGATCTGCTGTCGCGAGAGGAGGGCCCGGTCCACCGGTTGACGCTGAACCGGCCGGCCCGGCGGAATGCCCTCACCCCCGACCTCGCCAGCGAGATCGCGCGGCGAGCTGGGCCTGATCGAGGAGCGCGGCGCCGCGCGGGTGGTGGTGCTGGGCGGCGCCGGCGGCCACTTCTGCGCCGGCCTCGACCTCCACTGGCTCCGCTCGCTCGGCTCGCTCCCGTCCGACGGCGGAGCTTCAGCGCGGCCTCAGCGACTTCCAATCGGCCGTTCTCGCCATCGCGCGGTGTCCGCTGCCGGTCGTGGCCGAGATCCGGGGCACCGTCGCGGGGTTCGGCCTCGACCTCGCCCTCGCGTGCGACATGCGCCTGGCCGAAGCCGGGGCGACGTTCACCTCCGCCTTCGCCCGGATGGGGCTGGTACCCGACGGCGGCTCGACCTACACCCTGCCCCGGCTCCTCGGGCTGGGTCACGCGCTGCGCTTCCTCATGGCCGGCGAGACGATGAGCGCCCCGCGCGCCTTCGCCCTCGGTCTGGTGGACGAAGTGCGGGACGAGGCCGAGTTCGACGCGGCGGTCGCCGCGGTCGCGAAATCCATCGCCGGCGGCGGCGCCCTCGAGCGTGCGCACGATCAAGCGCCTGGTCCGCGGGCGAGGAGCTGGGCGCGCTGGAGCAGGCGCTCGCCGCCGAGGGGGCCGCGCAGATCCAGGCGCTGCAGAGCCCCGAGTTCCACCGCAGACTCGAAGCGTTCGTCTCCCGATGAGCGCGGCCACCCGGATCTTCCCGCCCGACCTGCTGGCGGGGAAGGTGGCGCTCATCACCGGCGGCGGCACCGGCATCGGGCTCGGCATCGCCTCCTGTCTCGCGCGCGCGGGGGCCACCGTCGCCATCGCGAGCCGGAAGCCGGAGCACCTCGCCGCCGGCGGCAGACGCGCTCCGCGCGGGCGGCGCCAAGGTGACGACCGTGGAGACCAACGTGCGCGAGCCCGAGGCGGTCGGGCCGGATGGTGGAGCGGGTCGCCGGCGAGCACGGCCGGATCGATCTCCTGGTGAACAACGCGGCCGGCAACTTCTACGCGCCCTCGGCTACGCTGTCGCCCAACGCCTGGCGCGCGGTGGTGGAGACCGATCTCTACGGTACCTTCTACTGCTCCCAGGCGGTGCACCCGGTCATGAAGGCGCAGGGCGGCGGCCGCATCGTCTCCATCTCGATGACGCTGCACTACCGCGGCTGGCCGCTCATGGCGCACGCGACCGCGGCCAAGGCCGGGGTGGACGCGCTCACCCGGACGCTGGCGCTGGAGTGGGCGGGTGACGGGATCACGGTGAACGCCATCGCGCCGGGACCGATCCCGACCGAAGGCGTGAAGAAGGCGTTCACGCCGCCGGGCGGCGCGCCCGAACGTGCCCGCCATGGACGAGTACGCCGCCCGGGCGATACCCGCTGGGCCGGTGGGGCAAGCCGGAGGACATCGGCCACCTGGTCACGTTCCTCGCGAGCCCCGCGGGCGACTGGATCACCGGATCGATCTTCGTGGTGGACGGCGGGTCATGGCTCGCCGGCGACCGGCGCTGAGGAGGCTCCCATGTTTCTCGGACACTACGGCGTCGCGCTTCGCGCTGAAGCGCGCCGAGCCGAAGCTGTCGCTCGGCACACTCTTTCTGGCGGTTCAGCTCGCGGACCTGCTCTGGGGCATCTTCCTGCTGCTGGGCTGGGAGCGGGTCCGAATCGATCCCGGGCTTCACCGCGGTGACGCCGCTCCAGTTCCTCGAGTACCCGATCTCCCACAGCCTCGTCGGCATGACGATCTGGGCGCTGGTCGGCGCGGCGGTCTACTACTCCTGGCCGACCCGCGACACCAGCCGGCACTGGCAGGCGGCCGCGCTGGTGGGAGTCGCGATCCTCTCGCACTTCCCGCTCGACCTGTCGTGGTCCACGCGCCCGATCTGCCGGTCTGGCGGCGAGGACTCCCGCAAGCTCGGCCTCGGCCTCTGGAACAACCCGACGGCGACACTGCTCCTCGAGCTGGCGACGCTCGCGGCCGGCGTCGCGGTCTACGTCGGCTTCCGCTCGCGCCGCCATCCCGGTGCGGCCGGGGCGCCTCGCCGGCCTGGTGCTGGTGCTCGTCGCGGATCTATCTCGTCAGCCTCTTCGGACCTCCTCCGCCGAGCGTCACGGCGATCGCGGTGGCGGACATCGTTGGGCTTGCTGCTGCTCGCCGGGTTCGCGGCCTGGGCCGACCGCCGCGCCACTCCCGCGGAGCTCGCCGCGGCCGGGCTCCCGACGCGCTAGCCGATGGATCGACTGCTCTTCGCGCTGGGCGCGGCGTCGGCACTGATCTCGGTCGGGGCCGGGCGCGTTCGGCGCTCACGCGCTCAGGGCTCGGCTCTCACCCGACATGCTCGCGGTGTTCGAGACCGGAGCGCGCTACCAGATGTATCACGCGCTGGGTCTCTTCGTCGCGGCGTGGGCTGTGACTCGCTGGCCGGGGCCGTGGGCGGTCCGGGCCGGATGGCTGTTCGTGGCGGGGACCCTGCTCTTCTCCGGCAGCCTCTACGCCCTGGCCCTGTCCGGTGTGCGCTGGCTCGGCGCCGTGACCCCGTTCGGCGGTGTGGCCTTCCTCGCCGGCTGGGTTTGCCTGATCCTGGCGGTGCGCCGGTGAAAGCCGGGTATGACCAGGCGTCCGTGGAGCGTGTTACCAGGGCGGCGCTGGGAGCAGCATGCCTAGGGAACGTTAGCGCAGCACGCTCCTGCCCAAATCCTTTGACATGTTCGAGGCGCCTCGGTGATCGGAGGGCATGTCCTCCCGCTTCTCACTTAGCCTCACCTGGCCACCCTCTCCACGATCCGGTAGAAGAACTCCACCCCGAACCGCAGGTTCTCCACCGTCACCCGCTCGTCGTTCCCGTGCACCGTGCGGGCGTCCTCCTCGCTCAGCCGGAACGGGCTCAGCCCGTAGGCCCCGATCCCGATCGAGCGGTAGTAGTAGCTGTCGGTGAACCCCGTCAGCATCGGCGTGGTGATGAGCGCGCCCGGCTCCATCGCGCTCGACCGCCTCCCGGATCGCCTCGATCAGCGGGCCGCCCAGCGGTGAGGTCGTGGCCTGGCGCTCCGGGCGAAGCGGCGTGATCTCCACCGCCGAATCGGCGATGACCCGCCGCATCTCGCCGCACGAAGTCGGCCGGCCGCTCGCCGGGCAGCAGCCGCACGTCGAGCTCCGCGCTGGCCTCGGGCGGAATCACGTTGGTCTTGTCCGAGCCGCGCAGCACGGTGATGCTGATCGTGTTCCGGAGAATCGCGTTGTAGTAGAGGTTCGCGGTGAAGAAGCGGACCGCGGCCGGGATCCCGGAGCGCCGCCGCCGGGTCGGCGAACCAGCGCCGCCGGCGGGGATCGGTCTCCCGGGTCGCGAGCTCCTTGAAGTACCGCTCGGCGGGCGGCGTCAGCTTGATCGGCGTCTGGTACGCCGCGATCCGGCCGACCGCGCGAGAGATCCGCGCGGCCGCGTTGTCCGGGCCGGGGAATGGACCCGTGCCCCGGCGTGCCCCGCGCCGTGATCCTGACCCAGTAGGGCACCTTCTCCGTGGCCCCGACGCCGTAGTACTCGGTCCGGCCCTCCGGTCCCAGCCGGTTGTGCCCGCCCTCGTTCAGCAGGAACTCGGCGTCCCGGAGCAGCGCCTTCTTCTCCCGCGCGAACCACTCGGCACCCGAGGAATTGGTCTCCTCGTCGGCGTTGGCGACGAGGATGACGTCCCGGGAGAGCGGCACGCCCCGCCGCTTGAGGGCGATCATCGTCATCAGCTCGACGATCGCGATGCCCTTCATGTCGAGCGCGCCTCGCCCCCACACGGCGCCCATCCGCGTCTCCCCCGACCAGGGGCTCACCTGCCAGGCCGAGTCGGTCGCCGGCACCACGTCGATGTGGCTGAGCAGGACGATCGGCCGCTTGGAGCCGTCGCCCGGAAGCCGGGCGTAGAGGTTGCCCCGTCCCGGCGAGGACTCGAAGATCTCCGCCGCGATCCCCTCCCGGGCCAGCACCTGCTGGAGCCACTTCGCGCCCGCGGTCTCGTTGCCCGGCGGATTGACGGTGCGGACCCGGAGGTACTCCCCGAGCCGCTCCGGCCGCCTCGAATCCCAGCGCGTCGAAGTCGGGGGTCGGAGACTGCTGTGCCGCGCAGACGGCGGGGATCGCGGCGAGAGCGAAGGCCATCATTGCTCGCCGGCAAGATCCTTCGCTGCGCTCAGGATGACGATCCAGCGCAGCGCCTCATGCCGTCTCCCTCGACCACTTGAAGAACAGCACTCCGATCGCCAGGAACATCCACAGGTTCCCCGGCACCCACATCAGCAGCCCGCCGAGCTGCTGGTCGTCCAGCGGCGAGAGGCCCCAGGTGCGCGGCGCGGCGGCATACCATGGATAGAGCACCTCGTCGGAGAGCGTGATCAGCGCGGCCACGATCTGCATCGGGATGCCGACCAGGAAGAGGTAGAGCATGCCCGATCCCGTAGGGCAGCCGGGGCAGCTCCGGCACGGGGCTCATGACCGGCCACCACAGGATCGTCGCCGCCACGATGAACATCAGGTGGGTGGCGATGTGCACGTCGTGGTTCCGCATCATCAGCTCGTAGAACGGCGTCAGGTGCCACACCGCGATCGTGACCGTGTACAGCACCGCCGCGACCACGGGCTTGGTGAGCAGCCGGGCCGCGGCGCGCACGGCCGGGCGCCGGAGCAGCGGCTGGAGCAGCCATCCCGGGCGTCCCCGCGATCAGGAGCGGCGGCAGCAGCAGGGTGAGCAGCAGGTGCTGCACCATGTGGGCGGAGAAGAGGTAGTAGTCGCTCAGGTCGTGCATCGGCCCGTTGAGCGCGAACAGGAGGACCAGCAGCCCGCCGCAGAACGACGCCACCCGCCACGGCCGGCGGCGGCGGGCCCAGGTCGAGGCGGCGGCGCAGCGGCCCGATCCCCCAAAAGTACAAGGCACCGAGGAGCCCGGTGCCTAGGAGGACGCTGGGGTGCAGCGACCAGCCCCACTCGTACGGTCCCGTGGGCCGCGCCCGCTCGTCGAGGAGCAGCACGAGCGGCAGCGGCAGGGATCAGCCCGATCGCGAGAACGCCCAGTGGTAGGCCATGAGGGCGATCATCGCGACGATCACCACGGCGGCGATGATGAGCGGGAAGACGAACACGCCGCTGAAGAGCTTGCTGTCGTTCTTGAGGTGCATGTAGTACATCGCCACCAGCGCGAACTTCACCGCCGAGAGCAGCAGCAGCAGCGGGATGAAGAACGGCTCGATGGCATGGCCCAGCCGGCCGGCGTGCTCGCCGTAGGTGAGCTCGTAGAGGCCGACCTCGAGCGCGGTGAGCACGAACAGGACCAGCCCGATCTTGGCGTACGTGCCCGGGGTCGGGTGATCGTGGGCGGGCTCCTGCGCGGGTGCGTGGGCGGTCATCGGCCGGTCCTCACCTGATCAGATAGACGACGGGGAAGATCACGATCCACACCACGTCCACGAAGTGCCAGTAGAGCGCCGCCATCTCGAGGTTGAGCGACCGCTCGGGCGGCAGCTTCCGTCGCAGCGCGAGGATAGAACATCGTGGCCAGCCAGATCACGCCGATCGTCACGTGGGTGCCGTGGAACCCGGTCAGCACGAAGAAGCTCGCGCCGAACATGTTGCGCTGGAGCGTCAGTCCCTTGTGCACGAAGTGGGTGAACTCGTAGACCTGCATGCCCACGAAGAACATGCCGCAGAGGAGCGTGGCGGCGAGCCAGCCCAGCAGCATCTTCCGGTTGCCCTTCTGGGCGCCGTAGAGCGCGAGCACCACGAAGAGCGAGCTGAAGAGCAGGAGCGCGGTGCCGACCGTCACCAGCGGGATCTCGATGATCGGCTCCAGGACCTTGCCCGTGGCGGGATCGGTCCACGGCTCGTGGGCGAACGGTCCCACCAGGCTCCTGCCCTTGTTCACCAGGTAGTTCGAGATCAGCGTGGCGAAGAACATGCATTCGGACCCGATGAAGGTCCAAATCGCCAGCTTGCGGCTGTCGAGCCCGGTCGTCGTGTCCAGGGCGTGCGCGTGATCCGACACTCAGTGACCTCCGTGCGACGGCGTGCGGAACTCCGAGTACCCCTTCTCGAACAGCCAGTTGTAGAGCCCGAAGAACAGCAGCGCTACCGCCACGACGATTCCCCAGGGCCCCCACTTGGGCGACATCATGATGGCCACGAAGAGGGACGCGACGCCGATCGCGGTGACCAGCGGCCAGTACGAGGGGTTGGGCAGGTGGATTCCGGCGCCGCTGCCCGGCCCGAGGCTCCGGCATGGTTCCGCCCTGCTTCCGCTTCGACTCCCAGAACGGGTCTCGCCCGTCCACCGTCGGTAGGGTGTCGAAGTTCCACTCCGGCGGCGGGGACGGGATCGCCCACTCCAGCGTCGCGCCGTTCCAGGGATCGGCCACGGCGTTCCGCGGCCTGCGTGAGGTTCTGATGACGTTGATCAGGAACACCAGGAACGCCAAGCCCAGGATGAACGAGCCGGCGGTCTGGATCTGGTTCAGCGTCTCGAACCCCAGCTCTTTCGGATAGGTGTAGGTCCGCCGGGGCATCCCGTTGAGCCCGACGATGTGCATCGGGAAGAAGGTCAGGTTGAAGCCGATCAACATCAGCCAGAAGTGCAGCTTGCCCAGCCCCTCGTCGAGCATCCGGCCGAACATCTTGGGCCACCAGTAGTACGCGCCGGCGGTGAGCGCGAAGATGCTGCCGCCGAAGAGCACGTAGTGGAAGTGCGCCACGATGAAGTAGGTGTCGTTCTGCTGCAGGTCGGCCGGCGGCGACGAGTGCATCACGCCGGAGAGCCCGCCGATGATGAACATGGCGATGAAACCCACCGCGAAATACATCGGCGTCTTGAACTGGAGCGACCCGTGCCACATCGTGCCCATCCAGTTGAAGATCTTCACCCCGGTCGGGATGGCGATCAGCATGGTGGACAGCGCGAAGAAGGTGTCGGCGATCGGGCCCATCCCGGTGGTGAACATGTGGTGACTCCACACGCCGAACCCGAGGAACGCGATGAACACGCCGGAGAAGACCATCGCCGCGTAGCCGAAGAGCGGCTTCCGGGAGAAGACCGGCAACACCTCGGAGACGATGCCGAAGGCCGGCAGGATCAGGATGTAGACCTCGGGATGCCCGAAGATCCAGAAGAAGTGCTGCCAGAGCAGCGGATCGCCGCCGCCCGCCGGAATGAAGAAGTGGGTGCCCCAGAACCGGTCGAACATGAGCAGGATCAGGGCGACCGCGATCACCGGGAACGCCAGCAGCAGCAGGATCTGGGTGATGAAGCTCATCCAGACGAACATCGGCATCCGCATCATCGTCATCCCGGGCGCCCGCATGTTGACGATGGTCACGAAGAAGTTGACCGCCGCCGCCAGCGAGGCGACGCCCAGGATCTGGAGCCCCATGTTCCAGAAGTCGGCGTTGGGGCCGGGCGAGAACTGACGCGAGGTCAGGTTGGCGTAGCCGTACCACCCCGTGTCCGGCGCGGCGCCGAAGAGGAAGCCGGCGTTGAGGAACAGACCGCCCAGCAGAAAGACCCAGTAGCTGAAGGCGTTGAGCCGGGGGAACGCCACGTCCCTCGCCCCGATCAGGAGCGGGATGAGGTAGTTGAAGAACATCGAGCTCAGCGGCATGATCGCGAGGAAGATCATGGTCGTGCCGTGCATCGTGAACAGCTGGTTGTACGTGTCCGCATCGATGAAGGTGTTGTCCGCGCGGGACAGCTGGATCCGGATGATCAGCGCCTCGACGCCGCCCAGCAGGAAGAAGAAGAACGCGGTGGCGCCGTAGAGGATCCCGATCCGCTTGTGATCCACGGTCGTGAGCCAGCTCCACAGGCCGGTCTTCTCGCCGTGGGCCGCCGCGTGCGCGTGAGGTTGGTCTAGGGCAGTCGTTGCCATGTCCGAATCCGGTTATTTGTGTGCGCGGAGGTAGGCCCTGAGTGCCCGGGCCTCGTCCTCCGTGACGCCGAGGTTCGGCATCAGGACGCCCTTCTTCACCGTCTGGGGCTCGCGAATCCAGCGTTCCAGGTTCTCGTCCGTGTTCTTCAGCCAGCCGGCGGCGATGTGCGACCGGGCGCCCACGTTGGCCAGGTTGGGCCCGATGAGCCCTTTCGGCGCCTTCACCGCCTGGAGCGAGTGGCAGCCCATGCAGCCCTTGGTCATGAACAGCTTCTCGCCCTTGGCGTACTCGGGACCCTGGGGCGCCCCGGCGGCCGAAGCCGTGTCCTTCTGCGCGGCGCCGGCGGCGCCCTGCGGAGCCCGCACCTTCGCCGCCCGCGCTGGCGGTCTTCAGCGAGTCGCCGGCCGGCGCGGCGGCCGGTGCCGGCGGCGCCTTGGGCCCCAGCGACTGCATGTGGCCGATCCACGAGTCGAAATCGGCGGGGGACACCGACCGGACGTGGAACGCCATCCGGGCATGCTGGATCCCGCAGTACTCGGCGCACTGCCCGGGGAAGAGTCCGGTGCTGTCGGCCTTCCACCAGAGCCGGGTTTCCCGGCCGGGGAACACGTCGCGTTTCCCCGCGAACCGCGGCGGCCAGAAGCTGTGGACCACGTCGCCGGAGTTGATCAGCAGCTCCACGGTGCGTCCCGCCGGGATGTACATCTCGTTCGCGGTGGTGACGCCGGCCTCGGGATAGTGGAACTCCCACCACCACTGGTGGCCGATCACCTCGATCTTCATCGCGCCGGGCGGCGTGCGGTTGGTCTCGAAGATCCCCTTCACCGTGGGCACCGCGATCGCGGCCAGAATCAGGGCCGGGATCAGGGTCCAGATGATCTCGATGGTCGTGTTGCCGTGGATCTGGCTGGGCTCGGGATCCTCGGGGCGGCCGCGGAAGCGGAAGATGGAGTAGAGGAGGGCCCCCTCCACCAGGATGAAGACGCCGAGGGCCCAGTAGAAGGTCTGGTCCTGTACCTGGTCGCCGATCCGGGCGAAATCGGAGAGCGGCAGCAAGGCCGTCTGCGGGTATCGCTCCGGGCTACACCCCGCGAGGGCGAGCGCCAGCACGCAGAGTGAGGGCAGCGCGCCGGCTTGGCGCCGGGCGGCAGCGGTCCTAAGGTGCATTACTTACGCGTCCTGTGAGCAAGGATCCACGCAAACCAGGGAGTGAAGGCCGCAGATTATCAGTTTCATCGGCATAGGTCAAGGAAACCCTTGCCGAATGGTCCCTTATCTCATGGGGTCGCCATCGCCCGCTCCACCTCCTCCACCGTCCGGGGAACTCCCGAGGACAGTACCTCGGCGCCGTTCTGGGTCACCAGGATGTCGTCCTCGATCCGGATGCCGAGGCTTTCGGCTGGTATGTAGATCCCCGGCTCGATGGTGAAAACCATCCCTGGCTCCAGCCGCCGGGCAAAACTCCCAACGTCGTGGACGTCCATTCCCAGCCAATGGGACAGGCCGTGCACGAAGTACCGCTCGCACCCCGACTCCCCGCAGAGCCTCCCCGAGTGACGCCGCATGAAGTCTCGAGCCACGCGGTTGAGGGTGGCGAGGTCGGTGCCCGGACGGACCGAATCCACGGCCGCCTGCTGGGCGCCGAGCACCAGCTCGTAGAGCTGGCGCTGCCGGTGATCGAACCGCCCCGAGATCGGGATGGTCCGGGTGATGTCGGCCGAGTAATACCCATACTCCGCGCCAACGTCCATCACCACCAGCTCGCCCGGCCGGGTCTGCCGCCGGTTCTCGTCATAGTGCAGGGTGGTGCCATTGGGCCCCGATCCCACGATGGAGGGAAACCCCAGCCGCTCCGCCCCGCGCCGCCGGAACCCGTACTCGACCCGCGCCTCGAGCTCGTACTCGTACATGCCGGGGCGGGCCTCCCGCATGGTCTCCCGGAGCGCCTCCCCCGTGACGGCGATGGCGCGGCGGAGCCGCCGGATCTCATCCTGGTCCTTGATCTGCCGGAGCGCGGCGAGCTCCGCTTCCAGGTCCCGGACCGGGACCGGGCCCTTCCCTCCCCCCTCGCGATAGGCGAGCCGGCGGATGAACGGTGACATCGGCTGCCGGGTGCCCCGCTTCACGAAGAGCGCGCCGGCCCTTGCCGCCGACCCCTTTCCCATGACCGCCCGCTCGATCTGCGATTCGGCTTCGGCCGCGGGGCGCAAGTCCTCGATGCCGCTGAGCCGGCTCGCCTCGGGTCCGGGGCCCAGGGCTGGGCCGCTCCACAGCTCCGAGCCGGGCTCCCGCTCCGGCAGATAGAGCAGCACCGAATCGGGAGCGTTCTTCCGGCCGATCAGGACCAGCCACCCGCCGGGCGCCTCCAGACCGGTCAGGTAGAAGAAGTCGCTGTCCTCTCGATAGTCGCTGTCCTGGGGGTAGTCGCGCTCGAGACTCCGGGGGGTGCCCGACTGGACGACCGCGATACCGGTCCCCATCCGGTCGATCAGGGCCGCCCTGCGGGCGGCCAGTCGCTCCACCGGTACCGGGCCGGCGGGGGAGCCGGATTGGGCGGGTGAGGCGGTGGGCAGCAGGAGCAGACAGCAGACGAGTGTCTTCACCGTATGACGCTGTCGAACGCCACCGCCCCATCGACCGGATAGCTGAAGTGCCACCATTCCTTCTCGTAGTTCTGGAATCCCTCCGACTCCATCGCCCGCAGCAGGATCTGGCGGTACCGCCGCACTCGCCCCTCGGCATTCGCCGTGTGCGCCTCGGGAGTGAAGGTGTCGAACGGCGTGCCCATCGGCACCTCGGCTCCGCTCACCAGATCGACCATGGTCAGGTCCACCGCCACGCCGAGATTGTGCCGGCTCCGGCGGGCGATATATCCGCTGTCCACCAGCTCCCGCCGTCCGCTGCGCTCGGCCCACTCCACCATCGCGAGCGTCGCCCGGACCGGGCGATAGCCGTCGAAGACCCGGAGGCCGAGCCCGCCGGAGCTGAGCCTGGCCTGCACCCGACCCAGCGCCGCGGCCGCCTCACGGCGGAGCAGGGCCCGCGGAGCCTCGTATCCCGGCAGCCGCTCACCGGTGAAGTTGTCGCGCGTGGCGTAGCGCGCGTCCACCTGGATCGTGCTGTCCACCGACCGCACGTCCACCAGAAGGCTCTCGGCCGTGGCATCGGAGGCGGTGGGATGGGGTGGTGCTTCGGCGGAGGTGACGGCGGCGGGCCGCCCTCCGCAAGCCAGGACCAGGAGGGCCGTGGCGGCGAGCCGGGCCCCGAAAGTGGTATGCATCGTTCCAAGATACATCGCCCCCGGTATCCGGGCCGCTAAACCGCTTACAAATCATGCACTTCTGCAGTTTGGATCTTCCGCGCGGCTGGACTGAGGGTATCTTTCACCATCGTCAGGCGCTTCTACCTATTCTGGTTTCCTATGATCCAAGAGATGCGGGAGAAGCTGAGCCGAGAAGTCGACCAGCTCAGCCACGAACTCAACGTGCTTCTTCCCCAGGCGATCGCGCAGGCGGTCGAGCTGGGCGATCTGCGCGAGAACTCCGAATACAAGGCCGCCCTCGAGCGCCAGCAGTTCGTCCAGGCCCGCCTGGGACAGCTGCACCAGCGCTTGAGCCAGCTGGGCCAGCTCGCCAACCACGAGGCGCCGACCGATCGCGTGGGGCTCGGATCGAAGGTGACGGTGCTCGACCTCGAGACCAGCGAGACCGACACTTATATCGTCGTGCTGGCCGAGATGATGGACATCGACGCGGGTCACATCTCGCTCGCCTCTCCGCTGGGCCGCGCGCTGGCCGACGGCCGGGTGGGCGACGAGCTGAGCCTCCGCCTTCCCACCGCCACCCGCCGGCTCCGGATCACGGACTTGGTGACGGTGCATCAAACTGAAGGGAATGGAAAGAGAAGCGGGAACCGTAAACAGTAAACAGTGAACGGGGTTGAACCCCCGTTCACTGTTCACTGTTTACCGTTCCCGCATTATCCCTATGGACTTCCCCAAGAAACAGCTCCTGGTGGTTGGCGACCGGGTCCTGATCGCCGCCGAGGATGGCGACGAGAGGACCCGCGTCGGCCTCTACCTTCCCGCCACCGCGATCGATTCGCAGCAGGTGCAGACCGGGCTCATCGTCGCGACCGGGCCCGGCGATCCGGTCGCGGACATCAGCAGTCTCGACGACGAGCCGTGGAAGGTCGATCGCCGGGAGGGCAAGAGCCGCGGGATGCAGGCGCGGATCGGCGATCACGCGATCTTCTTCCGCAAGGCCGCCGTGGAGATCTCGTTCGAGGAGAAGAAGTACCTCGTCGTGCCCCAGGCGGCGATCCTCGTGCTGATCCGGGACGACCTGCCCGTCTGAGGTCCCTCACCGGGACCGCCCACCGTGTGTTACGATCTGACAGTCGCCAGTCCGCTCACTCTGAGCGAGGTGCGATCCATGCTGCCGCCGGGGATCGCCGCCGACGCGCTGCCCGTGTCGGAGCTGTTACGGCTCCGCTCGATGCTCCCTGCCGCCCAGACCGCCGCGCGCCTGCTGGTGGGGGCATGTTCCTGCGATCTGGTCCGGCCCCGGCTCCCCGACTCGCGCGAGGATGAGCGCCATCTGCGGCGCCGCTACTCGACCCTCGGGCTACCGCGCGCCAGGATCATCCGCGAGCTCGAGCGTCACCGCCGCATCCCGCCACCGCCCGAGCCCCGGGTCGGGTGGCGCGTGGCACTCGCTGGCTTCGTCGCCGAGCACGCGCGAAACGCGGGACCCACGCTCTACCAGCTCGCCTTCCAGCCCGGGGGCACCGGACGCCGGCGCCGGGCAGCCGCTCACTCGCACCGTGGCCGAGGTTCGGGCCGACCCCGACGGTTGGCTCCAGGAAGGACCCGGGGTGCTCGTCGTCCGTTGATGCTGGACGTCCCCCGGAGCGATCCCTATACTCCAGCCCTTCCCATACCGCGCAATCCCGTACCTCAGCGAGGACGCCTCGATGCGACGCGCCATTTCCTCCCGGACCCCGCTCTGTCTTCTCGCCGCTCTCATGCTCGCCGCCTGTGGCGGCGGGGACAAGGACGAGTCCCGTGACGAGGCAGTCGCGGACGCCGCCGAGGACGCGCCCGCGCCCGCGCCCGACGCGGGCGGCCAGTCCGGCAGCGATAATTCCGCGCCGGTTTCGGTGGAGGACATCGAGCGCTGGAAGAAAGGAATGGCAGCCGAGCTGGCCGCCGTTCAGGCGGCGGGCGCGCAGCTGCAGAGCGCGAAGACCAGCGAGGACACGCTGTCGGCGATGATGGGGGTCCAGGAGATGACCACGACCCCGGCCGGGGCCCGGGCCGCCGGCCTGGCTGACGAGCGCTACAATGTGATACGCAGCGAACTATCGGTGGCGGTGGGCTACCTGGCGCCGCACCTGGGCGGGATCGACACCACCATACTCTCCCCCGCCCAGCGTGAGGAAATGCGGCAGATGAACGCCTCTCAGCTCAAGCAGATGGAGGGACGGGTGCCCGCCGAGGTGGTCGAGGCGCTGAGGCCGAACGCCGAGGCGCTGCGAAAGAAGGACCTCGAGCTCACCGGCGCCCGGTTGAAGGGCGCCGGCATGTGAGTCGGGTTCGTCGCCCCGATCCTACTTCTTGACCAGCTCCACCCGCCGGTTCTGCTGCCGACCTTCGGCGGTGTCGTTGGCGCCTGCCGGCTTGGTCTGGCCCAGCCCCTTCGCCTCCAGCCGCGCGCCGTCGATCTGATAGTTGTCGATGAGGTACTGCCGGACCGCCGCCGCCCGCTTCTCGCTCAGCGTCTGGTTGGACTCGGCCTTGCCGACGTTGTCGGTGTGACCCTCGATGGTGAGCTTGAGGTCGGCGTGCTCCTTGAGCATCGTCCCGATCTCCTTGAGGGTCGGCGCCGACTCCGGCCGGATCCCGTCGCTCCCCGTATCGAAGTAGATGCCCTGCGTGGCGACCCTGCCCTTCTCGGCCAGCGCGTCGTACAGTTTCTTGCCGACCCGCGGCGATCCGAATGGGGCCGATCAGCGTCGCCTGCACCCCCTCGGGGTCGTAGCCCGGCACCCAGAACTGGACCTTGTTGGAGCGGCCGAGATCGGCGTTGGGGGCGTTGGCGACGCGAACGCCATTGAAGTAGACCTTGGTGTACTTGCCGTCGGCCATGATGCGCGCGCGATTCACCTTGTCTTCGAGCTCGCCACCGGCCGGGCCTTCAGACTCGATCTTCCCGACGTAGGTCCCGCCTTTGTTGTAGGTCCACCTCACGGTGGGGTTGGAGCTCCCCTGGCTCTCCCAGTTGGACTCCGCGCCGCTCACGTTCAGCATCACGGGCCACCCGTTGCTGGCGCGGTGGTTGGTGACGAAATCGAACTCGACGGTGAACCGCTGGGGTAGCACCTCGGGAAGGGTGATGATGAACTTGGTGGACTTGCTCACCCGGAGCCACTTGCCACCCTCCCAGTCGGCGACCTCGGCATTGCCCTCCTCGAACTCCAGTCGGCGCGGGAAGTCGCCCACGTTGTCGCTGGTGTAATCGTCGTAGAAGAGCACCCGGTCGCCCGGCACGAAGTCGAAGCTCACGAAGGCGCCCTCGCCCGCCTTCTTGGGCGGCGCGGCGCGGCGGCGGCCGGCGCCGGCGTGGGCGCCGCGCTCGTCGCCGCACCGGTTTGTGCCGCGGCCGGCTGTGCGGCGCCGCCTGGCCGGGAGCCGTATCGGCCTTGGCCGTCGCCTCATGGCGTCGTCGATCGCCTTGCTCTCCTCGGTGGTCGCCTTCTGGATCGCCTTGTCCTCGGCGGTCCGTTTCACCGCGTCCTTGAGCCGCTTCCCGAACTGCGCCTCGGAGGTGGACGGGAGGGCACCGAGCGCGAGCGCGGCGAGCACCAGCCCGGGGACCAGTGTCAGACGGAGCGCGAATGGACATAGAATCCTCATGCGGGAAGGCCGCTGCGAGTGGAGGACGGAAGCGATGGACATAAAGGATGGCGGGATGCCGCAAAGCGCAGGAGAAGATGCGAGCCGGCCACCGTCGCGCAAGCGCATCAGGAGGGGTGGTTCACCGGGGCGGGTGGGCTCTCACTGTTTCGCCGGACGTGGCGTCCGGCCGGCCCCGCCAGGGCCGTGCTGATCAACGTTCACGGCCTGGGCGATCACTCCGGCCTCTACCCCGCGCTGGTCGATCATTTCACCGCCCGCGGCTTCGCCGTGCACGCCCCCGACTTGCGGGGCAACGGCCGATCCGCCGGCCAGCGCGGCTACGTCGAGCGCTGGGATGAGTTTCGGGAGGACCTCGAGCGCCTCGTGGCGGTGGTGCGCCAGGAGGAGCTCGATCGTCCGCTGTTCCTGCTGGGCAACAGTCTCGGCGGACTCATCGTGCTCGACTACGCGCTGCACTACCCCGCTGGGATCCGGGGCGTCATCGCCGCATCCCCGCCGCTCGGCCGGCTCGGCGTCCCGGCCCCGCTCCTGGCCCTGGGGCGGCGTGCTCTCGCGCGTCTGGCCCCGATTCTCCGTCCGCACCGGCTTGGATCTCTCCGGACTGGCCCGGGATCCCGTCGTCGTCGAAACCGTCCTGGCCGATCCGCTCTTCCATCGAGTGGGGACGGCGCGCCTGTCCACCGAAGTGGCCGCAACGATCGCGCGGGTCCAGGCGGCGGCGCCGCGATTTCCCCTGCCACTGCTCGTCCTGCACGGCTCGGCCGATCGGATGGTGCCCCCCGACGGCAGTCGCGCTTTCGTCGCCCGAGTCGGCCACCCCGACCGGGAGCTGCGGGAGTATGATGGGGCCTTTCACGTTCTCTTCGCGGATCTGGACCGCGAGCGCGTGCTGACGGACGTCGAGCGATGGATCGTGGCCCACCTCTGACGCTGCTGGTCCGCGCGCTCCGGCGGCGCTGTCCGCACTGTGGCGGAGGACCCATCTTCGTGAGCTGGGCGCGGCTGGTGCCCAACTGCCCGGTGTGCGGGCTGGGACTGGAGCGGGGCGAGCAGGGCTACTGGCTCGGCGCCTACTTCTTCAATCTGATGGCGGTGGAGTCGCTGTTCGGCGTCTGGGTGCTGGGAGTGCTCTGGTGGACCTGGCCGTCTCCTCCCTGGACCTTTTTCCAGATCGGCACGGTGGTGCTGATGGCGGTCTCGCCGTTCGCGTTCTTCCCGTTCTCCAAGACGCTCTTCCTCGCGTTCGATCTCTGGGTGCGTCCCCCGACGGAGGAAGACTTCGCCGTGCCGCACGAAGTGGCGCGCCGGCACCGGCCCGCGTAGCTTCTCGCCACCTCCCTCACCTCTTTCCGGTCACATGTGGATTCTTCTGGCTCTTGCCGCCGGCGCGCTGATCGTCCTGGTCGTCGCCAACCTCTCGTCCAGCGCCAAGAAGATCGAGCACGAGATCGAGCACCTCTACCGGGCCGGCGATCCGCAGTTCGTCCGCTCGATGGGGTCGCTGCTCGGCCCCGGCATCGTGCCGGGAAACGCGGTGCGCGCCCTCTGCAACGGCGACGAGATCTTCCCCGCCATGCTCGAGGCGATTCGCGGGGCGACGCGCACGATCTGCTTCGAGACCTTCATCTATTGGTCGGGGTCGATCGGCCGCGACTTCGCCGACGCGCTGGGCGAGCGCGCCCGGGCCGGGGTGAAGGTCCACGTCGTGCTGGACTGGGTCGGCTCGGGGAAGATGGACGCCTCGATGCAGGAGACGATGATCCGGGCCGGTGTTCAGGTGGTGAAGTACCATCCGCTGCGGTGGTACAGTCTCGGGCGGCTCAACAACCGGACCCACCGGAAGCTGCTGATCGTGGACGGGCGGGTGGGCTTCACCGGCGGCGTGGGCATCGCCGACAACTGGCTCGGGAACGCCCAGGATCCCGACCACTGGCGCGACTCCCACTTCCGGCTGGAGGGTCCGGCGGTGGCCCAGATGCAGGCCGCCTTCATGGACAACTGGATGGAGACCTGCGCGCAGGTCCTGCATGGCGAGGAGTATTTCCCCGAGCTCCAGCCGGCCGGGACGCAGGCCGCCCAGCTTTTCAAGAGCTCGGCCGACGACGCGAGCGAGAGCGTGCGGCTCATGTACCTGCTCTCGATCAGCTCGGCGGCGAAGGAGCGTGCGGATCGCCAACGCCTACTTCGTGCCCGACTCGCTCGCCGTCTCCACCCTGGTGGCCGCCCGGCGGCGCGGGGTGAAGGTGGAGATCATCGTACCGAACCGCCACATCGACTCGAAGCTGGTCCGTCGCGCGTCACGGTCGCTCTGGGGGCCGCTCCTCGAGGCCGGAGTCGCGATCTACGAGTATCAGCCGACCATGTTCCATGCGAAGGTGGTGGTCGTCGACGAAGTCTGGACCTCGGTGGGCTCCACCAACTTCGACAACCGCTCCTTCCGCCTGAACGACGAGGCGAACCTCAACATTCTCGACGCCGGCTTCGCGGAGGGTCAGGCGAAGGTGTTCGAGGAGGACAAGGCCAAGTCGCGTCAGGTCACCCTGGAGGAGTGGCGCCGGCGTCCGTGGCGCGAGCGCGTGATCGAGCGCCTGGCGGGGCTCCTGCGCTTGCAGCTCTGAGCATCGCTCATCAGCGACCGGCGCTCACCGTTCAGCCTTCGGCCCCCCGTACCTCGGCGATACGTGCCTTCACCAGTCGTCGCACCAGAGCCGATGGTGGCGGCTTGTCACGGGGAAATCGAATCGTCCCCTTCGAGGTCTTGTATCCCTTGAGCTCGGCCGCATGGGCGCGCCTGACCGCCGCGCTCATCGGGTAGATGCTGTCGTGGTCTTTCCAGGCGGCGTACCACACCAGCGTTTGTCCATCGAGCTTGAAGGCGGGAATGCCGTAGCTGAATCCGTCGACGGCTCCGGGTGCCGCCGCGCGAATCGCTTCACGCAGTTTCTTGAGACCCTTCCGAGCATCGGGCGGCAACGACGCCAGGTAGGCTCGCACCTGCGAGCCGGCCCGCTTGGCGTTTTCCGCGGTCATGTCGTTCCTCCTGTTTCTTCGGTCGACAACGCTAGTCATCGGCCGCGACGCCCGCTGGCCGGATTCGGACCCCCAATCGCCGTCGACGCGGCCCGCTGGAGGAGCACGTCACGCTCCCGCGCGTTCCGGGTGAGCGACGCCGCGCGCTCGAACTCCACCCGGGCCTCGTCGAGCCGGCCCAGCTTGTCGAGCAGGTCGCCCCGCACCGCCGGCAGCGGGTAGTACGCCTTGAGCAATGGCTCCGAGGCCAGCGCATCCACCAGCTCGAGGCCCGCCGCCGGACCGAACGCCATCGAGACCGCGACCGCGCGATTCAGCTCCACGACGGGGGACGGCACGATCCCGGCGAGCGTCTCGTACAGCGCCGCGATGCGCGGCCAGTCCGTGTCCTCCGGAGTGCGCGCGCGGGCGTGGCACGCGGCGATCGCCGCCTGGAGCGCGTACGGGCCGGATGCGCCGCCGAGCTCCTCGGCCCGTTGCAGCGCCGCCAGGCCGCGCCGTATGAGGAGCTGATCCCAGCGCGCGCGGTTCTGATCCAGCAGCAGGATCGGCTCACCCGAAGACCCCACCCGCGCCTTCGCGCGCGAGGCCTGGATCTCCATCAGCGCGACGAGCCCGTGAACCTCCGGCTCCCGTGGAGCGAGGCCGGCCAGGATGCGTCCGAGGCGGACCGCGTCGTCGCAGAGCGCGGGACGCATCCAGTCGTCCCCCGCGGTCGCCGCGTAGCCCTCGTTGAACACGAGGTAGAGGACCTCGAGCACCGACGACAGGCGGGCGGCGAGGTCGGACCCGCGGGGCACCTCGAAGGGCACCTTCGCCTCGGCCAGGGTCCGCTTGGCCCGGACGATCCGCTGGGCGATGGTCGCCGTCGGGACCAGGAAGGCACGCGCGATCTCCTCGGTCGTCAGGCCGCCGACCAGCCGCAGCGTGAGCGCGACGCGCGCCTCGGTGGAGAGCACCGGATGGCAGGCGGTGAACATGAGACGGAGGAGGTCGTCGCCGACGTGGTCGTCGATGGCGGCGTCGAGATCGGGCACGGCCATCTCCTGCTGCGCCTCGAGCTCGTGGCCCAGCTGCTCGTGCTTGCGATCGAGCAGCGTTCTCCGGCGCAGCAGGTCGATGGCGCGATGCTTCGCGGTGGCCATCAGCCAGGCGCCGGGGTTGTCCGGGACGCCCGACGCCGGCCACCGCTCCAGCGCGGCGACGAGCGCGTCCTGCGCCAGGTCCTCGGCCACACCGACGTCGCCCACCATCCGCGCGAGACTCGCGATCAGCCTGGCGGATTCGATTCGCCAGACCGCGTCGATCGCACGATGGGTGTCGGGAGCCGTCACGGCTCCCAATCACGCCATCTTCACCCCTCGGTGCAAGCCTGCCTGAACCGAGGCCGAAAAGCCGACGGTACTACCGCGTGGCGCCCACCTCCGCCCGCCGGCGCTTCTCGTCCGCTCCGGTCCCAGCGCGCAGGTGCGGCGTCCAAGGCAGGCTCCCCGTGCATCAGGCGAACTTCGCTCGCACCCCCGCCCACCACCTCGAGGAAGCGCTTGGTCAGCTCGATCGCGTGTTCCTTCGACTTCGCCTCGATGATCGCATAGCCGGCGATCAGCTCCTTCGTCTCGGCGAACGGTCCATCCACGACGGTGAACTTTCCATCGGAGTACGTGACCCGGGCGCCTTTCGAGCTGGGCTGAAGCCCGTCGGTCGCGATCAGCACGCCGGCCCGCGCCATCTCCTCGATCAAGCGGCCCATGTTGGCCATCTCCTCCTGGGTCGGAGGAGCGTCCGACTCCTTGCCGGGCTTGTAGAGTGTCATGAATCGCATCGTGGTTCTCCATTTGGTTTTTGATATTTCGTGGTCGTGAATCGACGTCACCTACCGCTTCGCGGCAGTCTGGGCGCGGAGCCGCTCCTCTTGCTTCCTGAGCTCGGGCGTCAGCGCCTCGCCGAAGTCCTCCGCCTCGAACACCTGGCGGATCTCGATCTCCGACTCCTCGCCGGTGGGGTTGGGCACCCGCTTGACCCACTCGATCGCCTCGGCCTTCGACTTGACGTCGATCAGCCAGAAGCCGGCGATCAGCTCCTTCACCTCGGCGAAGGGCCCGTCGACCACGGTCCGCTTCGTTCCGGAGAACTTGACCCGCGCGCCCTTCGAGCTCGGCTGGAGCCCTTCGCCAGCCAGCATCACGCCCGCCTTCACCAGCTCCTCGTTGAACTTGCCCATATCGGTCAGCAGCTGCTGCGAGGGGAGGACTCCCGCCTCGGTGTCCTTGTTGGCCTTCACCAGGATCATGAATCGCATTGTCGGTGTTCCTTCGTTATCGGTTTCGGAGCCGGCTCCGGCCGATCTCGGCACGGGAGCATCCTGGCTCTTACATACACGTCGAACCAGCCTCCGTAAAATCGACACGGTCGCCGTCGGCTTCCAGCCTGTGCCGGCAATCCGGTCGCTAAGTGCTTGAAGGGGAGGAAGTTCTGACGACGCCCAGAAATCCGGGGCCACTTCGAGCGCAAGTAGCGGAGTGCCGAGCGCCGAACAGTCGGCTAGACTGGCCCTTGGGGAATAAGTCCGGGGCGTCTCGAGGACTGGAACTATGGATAGACGACAGCTTCTACAGCGGCAGCACAACGCATGGTTGGAATTCAAGGAGTGTTACGCCGGTCTCTCCGAGGAGCAGCTCCTGGAGCCCGGCGTTCAGGGAAGGTGGTCGGTGCGAGACATTCTGGCGCACGTGACCACGTGGGAGGAGGAGGCGCTCACCCATCTGCCGCTGATTCTGGAGGGCGGCAGACCGCCGCGGTACTCCACCACCTACGGCGGGATCGACGCCTTCAACGCCATGATGACGGAACGGAAGCGAGATCTTTCGCTCGCCGAGGTGCGGCGACAGCTCGACGACGTCCACGCCCGGCTCATCGACTACGTCCATCGCGCTCCCGAACACCTTTTCACCGAGGAGACGCGCTTCCGCCGCCGTCTGCGGCTCGATGCCTATGGCCACTACCCGAAGCACTCCAGGGCGATACGGGCATGGCGGGAACGGATTTGATCACTTGATCTTGATCACGTCCTTGTTCCTGGTGCCGTCGTGAGTGTGATGAAGATCGATCCGGGCCGGCGGCGGTGTCGACCGACCTCGGCACTTATGGCCGGACACATCCGGCGCTGCACGCAGCGTTACCTTGACAGACCCCTGGGAGGTTCGGCATTTCAGGGGATGCCGTGAGTGGTCGAGTCCGCGCTGCGGAGCCGCCGTCACGTTTCCTGACTTGAACACACATCGGAGAGTACCATGTCACGACTGCTCGGCCTGGGCGCGCGATTCCCGGAGTTCTCCTTGCAGGCATGCGTCTCCGCCGAGCCGGGGTCGGAATTCCGCATTGTCGATTCGCACGAGCTGGAGGGCACGTGGACTGCGATCTTCTTCTGGCCCCTCGATTTCACGTTCGTGTGTCCGACCGAGCTGGTGGAGTTCAACCGCGCGCTTCGGGAGTTTCGCGCCCTTGCCGCGAGGGTGTTCGGTGTGAGTGGAGATAGCCACCACGCACACCTCGCCTGGCGCAAGGAGAACCCGGCCCTTCGCAATCTCGAGTTCCCGATGCTGGCGGACGCCGGCAAGGAGGTCGCCGAAGAGCTCGGGATTCTGGATCCGATCGAGAAGGTCCCGCTTCGGGCAACCTACCTGCTCGACCAGGAGAGGAGGATTCGGTGGCTCTGCGTGAACGATTTGAGCGTGGGCCGAAGCACCGGGGAAGTGCTGCGGGTCCTCGCGGCGCTTCAGTGCGGGGAGTTGTGCCCGGCCAACTGGAGCCCAGGGCAAGCGACCCTCGTGCGGCCGAAGGATCAGGGGAAGGCCGCGCCCTGGGAGACCAAGGAGCGCGTCGCCCTCCGCTGAGGAGGACCTTCACCGCGCGCCGAGGGACCCGATCAATAGATGTGCAGCCTCTCCAGCAGTGCGAAGGTATCGCCGACGCACTCGAACAGGTCCTTGTTGTGCTTGATCATCTTGCTGCGCATGTACACCCGAAGCCATTGCTTGTAGATGTACTGCTCATAGCGCTCCAGCATGTCCGTCAGCGGCAGGTCACGCTGCGCCAGCAGTCCCGCCAGGAACATCGCGCACTCGAAGCCGAGCGAGATCGACTGGAAGTAGGGTGAACCCATGGCGGCATCGCCGACCAGGAACACCGGCGACCGAGCAAATGGGTGGTCGCCGACGCCCGCGCGCCGCAACTGCAGGCTGGTCGCATGGCGGGCCCGGTACAGATCCAGCGGGATCCGGACGATCTCCAGGTCACCGACTATCGCGCCGTTGGTTTCCGTTTTGACCTTCGCGATGAAGCGGTCCATCGACTGGGCGACATGAGGGAAGTTGCCGCGAAGCCACTGGCCGTCGAACCGTGACGGCATCCGCTCGTAGTCCTCGGCGGATATGTTGACGATACCCGTCACGTGGGTGATGCGGCCGTCGTTGTAGGTTCGGTTGACCGCCGGAATGAACTTGTAGTACGCGTTATCGATGTTCTTGTAATACTTGCAATACTCGTTGCAGTCGTACGCCTGGCCATACAGAAAGGTGATGACGAGCGCGTATTCGAGCCGGAGCTTGAACGTATTCGCCTCTTCATCCGCCGCGCCGGCCCGGGCACCAGCGAATCCCGGAGCAGCGACTTGGCGCCCGTGCAGTCGATCAGGACGTCTCCCGGCTGAAGCAGGGTCATCGCGTCCTGCGCCGTGACCACGGCCGTCGTGCGCTGCACGGGATGCGCCTGACGCGCATCGATGAGATCGCTGAGGGAGCGTTCGATGTCGTTGAGCGGGCAGAACCCCAGAGTCCATCCCCGCAGCAGTCCCATCAGGTCCGGCGGAATGGACTGCCGAAACGCGAGGCCCTCCGCGAGCTCCGATGGCTCGAAGATGGCCTCGACGCTCTCTCCATCGATGTAGTCGGTACAGTAGCTCGCAATCGAGTCGGCCACGAGGTACGGCGCGAGCTGGACCATCCGGGTCCGACTGTAGTCGCGGCGCTTTTCATAGAGGTGGACGGAGAACCGGTCGGTCGATTGGAGCAGTGCTGCTACGACGAGACCCACGGGTCCTGCGCCGAGGACGTGCACTCGGACCGCGGGAGGCAGCGTCTCGGAGATTGGGAAACCGGATTGCGGGGGCATTCGCGTCCTCGGCTGACGCCGCTGATTGCGGCAGTTTGGAATGTACCAGCCCTTCCAACAGAAGAGGGGATTCTATAGTCGGTTCGATTCCCGCTCCGGCTTCCCAGCTTACGTGATGCACGATTCGCTAGGCGGATGCATCCGCCGCTCCCGCCTAAATACCTAGAATGCGCTTGACGCCTCTTCTGGGCGGGATATATTCGGGATGGATACCGAATAAACACCGAAACAGGCGGCCCCATGCTCTTCCTCCACTCCCTCCGCAAACTCCGCCAGCGCCACCCCGCCCCTGCGCTGAAACCCACGACCTACTACGTCCCGGTCGTTCCGGTGGGCCGGGCGTGCCCCGAGTGCGCCGGACCGCTGAGCCCGGCGTCCGGCTGCGTCAGTTGCGTGTACTGCGGATGGAGCAAGTGCGGGTAAACCAGCCGGCGCAGCTCTCCCTGGCGGTCGACCCTAGCCCCGGCCGCTCGCGAGAGCTCACCGTCCTCGACGAGCGCGAGCGCGGCACCCGGTTCCTCTCGCTCGGCGCCCGCTCCGTTCTCAACTCGCCGGCCAGCACCGGCATGGGCTTCTGGTCGATCAATCCCTATGTCGGGTGCGAATTCGGCTGCACGTACTGCTACGCGCGCGATACCCATCGGTATGCCAGTGGAAAGGGCGGAAGGGCGGACGAGCCTGCCCGAGCGGAGCGAGGGCGGAAGGGCGGATGCCGACGGCGAGATGCCCCCCTGGCTCGCCTTCGAAAAGCGCATCCTGGTCAAGACCAACATCGCCGAGCGGCTGGCGCGCACGCTCGATCCTTCGAAGCTGGGTAGCGACTCGCTCGTCATCGGCACCGCCACCGATCCGTACCAGCCCGCCGAGCGGCGCTACCGGCTCACCAGGAGCATCCTCGAGGTCCTCACCCGTTTCCGCGGGCTCCGGGTCGGGATCATCTCGAAGTCACCGCTCGTCACCCGCGACATCGACGTGCTCCAGACGCTCTCCGAGCGCAACGAGGTCACGGTCAACGTCTCCCTCTCCACCCTCGACTCCCGCCTCGCCCGCAGACTGGAGCTCCGCTCGCCGGTCCCCTCGGCACGGATCCGCGCGCTCGGCCGGCTCAGCGCCGCGGGAGTCCACGCCGGTCTCCTGGTCGCGCCGATCGTTCCCGGTGTCACCGATGATCGCGAAGGACTGAGTAGGCTGATGGCAGCGGCGAAGGAGGCGGGTGCCCGCTACGTGGTCGGGTCGGCGCTCCGGCTCGGCCCCGCGGCGCGGCACCGCTTCCTTCCCCACCTCGCGGGCGAGTTTCCCGAGCTGGCCGAGCGCTACCGCCGCCACTACGGCGGCCGGGAGGGCGTGAGCCGGGAGTACCAGGCGGCGCTCACCCGGCGCCTGGACCGGCTGCAGCGGGAGCACGGATTCCCGGTGGACGAAGAGCGGCTCCGGCGGGCGCAGCTGGAAGGCCGCAGCGGCACCAGCGCCCGACCGCCCGAACAACCCGCGCTACTATTGTCACCCTGAGCGCGACGGGAGTATCCTCATCGCGGGTATGAGGTCTCGCCATCGCGCTCGGGGTCCGCACCCCAGCGCGACCGTCACCTGGGAGGACAGCGCCTGGCCCCCACTGATCTCCAGGGTCGCACGTTCGTCGTCACCGGAGCCAACTCCGGCATCGGCCGCGCGATGGCGGAAGCCCTCGCCGACCAGGGTGGCAGGGTGGTGCTCGCGGCGAGATCGGAGGAGCGGACCAGGCCGGTCTTGGAGGCTATTCGCAGCCGACACCCTGCCAGCGACCCCCAGTTCCTGCAGATCGACCTGTCGGATCTCGCCTCGGTCCGGCGCGCCGCCGAGCGCTACGTCGCGAGCGGTCACCCGATCGATGTCCTGGTCAACAACGCCGGCATCGCGGGAACCCGCGCGCTGACCAAGGACGGCTTCGACGTCACCTACGCGACCAACCACATCGGTCCCTTCGTGCTCACCAACCTGCTCCTGCCCAGGCTGCGCGAGTCCCCCAGGGACGGATCGTGAACGTGGCCAGCGTAGCGCACATGACGGTGAAACGGATGGACTGGTCCGGGCTCGAGCGCCGCACCACGCCGGTGCGAAGCGGCTTTCCCGCCTACGCCGTCACCAAGCTCATGAACGTGCTCCACGCCAAGGAGCTCGCTCGCCGCCTCGCGGGCAGCCGGGTCACCACCTACGCGCTGCATCCCGGGGCCGTGGCGTCCAACATCTGGCGCGCAATCCCGAGGCCTGTACAATGGGTCATGAAGCTGTTCATGCTCTCCAACGAGGAGGGCGCCCGGACTCCCCTCTACTGCGCCACAGCCCCCGAGCTGACCACCGTGACCGGCCGTTACTACGACAAGTGCCGTGAGGTGCCCCCCAACCCGCTCGCGGACAGTTCAGCGCTGGCGGAGGAGCTGTGGGAGCGCACGGAGACCGCGGTCGCGGCCGCGAGCTGACGAGGATTCAGGATGCCGACCACGTACCCCGAGGTATACGCCCGTTGGCTGAAGGATCCACAGCGATTCTGGGCCGAGGCGGCGGAAGCAGTCGACTGGTACCGAACCTGGGACACGGTTCTCGATGACTCGCGTCCTCCCCTCTATCGCTGGTTTCGCGGCGGCCTGGTCAACACCTGCCACAACGCGCTCGACCGGCACGTCGAGGGCGGGCGGGCCGACCAGGACGCCTTGATCTACGACAGCCCGGTCACGTCGACGGTGCGACGCTACACCTATCGGCAACTCCGGGACGAGGTCGCCCGGTTCGCCGGTGTTCTCACCCGGCTCGGGGTGGGCCGGGGCGATCGGGTCATCATCTACATGCCGATGGTGCCCGAGACGGTCGTCGGGATGCTCGCGTGTGCCCGGATCGGAGCGGTGCACTCGGTGGTTTTCGGCGGCTTCGCCTCAGCCGAGCTGGCCACCCGCATCACGGACGCGCAACCCAAAGTGATCCTTGTCCGCCTCGTGCGGAATCGAGATCGATCGAATCGTCCCCTACAAGCCGCTGCTCGATCGGGCCATCGAGCTCGCCTCAGCCAAGCCGGATTACTGCGTCGTGCTCCAGCGCCCGGAGGAGCACGCGCCGCTGATGCCGGGTCGAGACCACGACTGGGCCGAGCTCATGGCGGGAGCGGCGCCGGCCGAATGCGTGCCGGTCGCCGCGACCGATCCGCTCTACATTCTGTATACCTCGGGCACGACCGGTCTTCCCAAGGGCGTCGTTCGCGACAACGGCGGGCACCTTGTCGCGCTCACCTGGAGCATGCGCCACATCTATGGCGTCGAGCCAGGCGAGGTGTACTGGGCCGCCTCCGATCTGGGATGGGCGGTAGGACACTCCTACATCGTCTACGGCCCGCTGTTTCACGGGAACACTACGGTGCTCTACGAGGGCAAACCGGTGGGCACGCCGGACCCGGGAGCCTTCTGGCGGGTCGTCTCCCAACACGGGGTCCGTGCGCTATTCACCGCCCCGACCGCGTTCCGTGCAATCAGGCGCGAGGATCCGGCCGGGGCGTACCTGGACCGCTACGACCTCAGTGGCTTCCGCACGCTGTTCCTGGCCGGTGAGCGGTGCGACCCCGCGACCCTCCGCTGGGCCGAGGAGCGGCTCAAGGTGCCGGTGATCGACCACTGGTGGCAGACCGAGACCGGCTGGCCGGTCGGTTGCAACTGCGTGGGGCTCGGCGTGCTCCCCGTGAAGCCCGGATCCTGCGGCCCGCCGGTTCCGGGCTACGACGTGCGCGTGCTGACCGACGAGGGACGGGAGTCGGCGCCCGGCGAGACCGGCAATGTCGTCATCAAGCTCCCGCTCGCGCCCGGCTGCCTGCCGACGCTCTGGAACAACGACGCCGCCTACCTGGCCTCCTACCTCACCGCCTATCCGGGCTACTACCTGACGGCGGACGCGGGCTACAAGGACGAGGACGGATACCTCTGGATCATGAGCCGCACCGACGACGTGATCAACGTCGCGGGCCATCGGCTGTCCACCGGCGCCATGGAGGAGGTATTGGCGGCGCACCCGGATGTCGCCGAGTGTGCGGTGGTCGGGGTCGCGGACGATCTCAAGGGCGAGGTTCCTCTCGGCCTCGTGGTGCTCAAGGCCGGGACCCGGCGCCTCGATCGCGAGATCGTAGCGGAGCTGGTCGCATTGGTGCGGGAGCGAATCGGACCGGTCGCTTCGTTCAAGGTGGCCACGCTGGTCAAGCGCCTGCCCAAGACGCGCTCGGGGAAGATCGTGCGAGGGACGATCAAGAAGATCGCGGACGGCGCCGAGTATCGGATCCCGCCGACCATCGACGATCCGGCCATCCTCGACGAGATCACGGCCGACCTGGCCGCCATCGGCTACCCGCCGCGTCCTCGCTCAGGATGACAGTGGCGCGCGCGCCCGACGCAGATATCCGGAGAAGAGCGCCGTGGCAAGACCTCCGCGGCGTCGGGCCGCCAGCGCCGGAATCGCCCGCTCCAGCGTCGAGCCCTCGAGAGACCGTCTCCTCGACATCCGTCCCGCGCTTTCTCGTTGCTCTCCCGGGTAAAGATCACCGCGGCCACCACCAGCGCCGCCGCCACTCCGGTGCGGGGCGACAGCTCGCCGTCGCCCACGGCCCAAGCCAGCCCCAGCGCGATCACCGGATTCACGAACGCATAGGTGCTCACCGCGGCGGACGACGTCACGCGAAGCAGCCAGGTGTACGCGCCGAAGCCGATCACCGTGCCGCCCAGGATCAGGAAGACGAGCGCCAGCGATGCGCGTGGCGTGATGTCCGCCGGGCTCCACCCGGCCGGCTCGCCCACCGCGAGGCTGGCCGCGAGCAGCACCAGCGCACCCGCGCCCAGCTGCATCGCCGTGGACTGCGCGGCGGGGAGCGGCGCACCCGCCCGGCGCACGATCAGCGTCCCGACCGCCCAGAACAGCGCGCTCACGATGAGCACCACACGGTCGGCGATCCCACCCGCCCAACCCTCGCCCCAGGTGAGCACCGCGACGCCGGCCACGCCGAGCCCGAGGCTCAGCAGCACTCGACGCGAGGGCGGACGCCGAAGCAGGATGGACTCCAGCGCGACGAGCCAGAGCGGAATCGCGGTCATGAAGAGCGCCGCCTCGCCGGACGAGACCCGCTGCTCCGCCCAGGCCAGGAGCCCGTGGCAGCCGAGAAAGAGCAATCCGCCCGCCAGCCAGGCCGTGAGCCACTGCCCGCGCGAGGGCCGCTGGAGCGTTCCCCGCCACGCCAGCCAGGCGAAGAGCACCAGCGCCCCGCCGGCACAGCGCAGCACCATCGTCATCAAGGGCGGGACATCGGCCACCGCGTAGCGGATGGCGAGGAACGTCCCGCCCCACATCAGATAGATGGCGGCGAACGCGCCGATGAGCCGGGCCCGGAAGGAAGCGGTCATGGCGTGGGCGCCTCCGCGCGGAACACGACCTGGTAGTGGTTGACGTGCTCGTCCCGGGCGACGAGGAAGCGCTCGTCCTGGGGGTAGAAGACCGCGCGCCCGATGTCCTCTCCGGCGAAGCGCCGGATCGCGTCCTCGGAATCCCACAGGGTGAGGAGCAGGAACTCCGCCCGGTCGCCCACGACCCGCCGGAGCGCCAACACGCCGCGATTCCCCGGCGTCGCGCGGTACTCGGCGAAGCCGGTGGCGTGGAGGTACTCCAGGTACGCGTCGGCGTCGGCGGCTCGGGTGGCTCCGGCCCAGGTGCGAGCGATCATGCTGCCTCCGGTGGATTGGTCACGGCCCGGGCACCCTGCACCGGTATATGCCGTCTTACAGGTGCAGCCTACCACTTCGGCCTGCACCTGTCAAGAGCCGAATACTGGTGCTATCTTCCCGGCATGACACACGCCCCTCACTGCCGAGCCGGCCTTTCTCTACGTCGGTGGCGATCCGGCCCTCGACCTGGTCAACACCGTGGACTGGACCCCGCGCGGCCCGGAGGAGGAGCGGCTCGGGACCTACGAGCAGCTGACCCGCTGGGCGGAAGGCGCCGGCGTGCTGGGCGCGGCCGCCGGGCGGCGGCTCCGCCGCGTGGCCGCGGACCGGCCGCGGGCCGCGGCCGCCGCGCTGGAGTACGCCCTTCGGGCGCGGCACACGCTCCGGGATCTCTTCGGCGCGATCGCGCGCGGCGAGCCGCCCGGCGATGCCCTGCCGCGGTTCAACCAGCTGCTGGCGGACGCGATGGAGCGGCTCGAGGTGGCACCGGACGCCGGGGGCCACGGGCACGCCGGATACGTCTGGCGCTGGCGCGGACAGGACTCCGACCCCCGCGCCGTCGTGTGGCCGGTCGTCTGGTCGGCCGCCGGCCTGCTCAAGTCGGAAGAGGTGGGGAACGTGCGCGTCTGCGACGGCGACGACTGCGGGTGGATGTACGTGGACCGGAGCCGCAACGGGTTCCGCCGCTGGTGTCAGATGCGCACCTGCGGCACCCGGGAGAAGTCCCGCCGCCGGCGCGAGTCGCCTTGACCACCCTTTCGACCGGAGGCATTATTGGTATCGGTAACCGAACAAAACCCGAAAGTCGGAGACCCGCCGGTCCGTGCCCCGTACCATCCTCTTCATCGATCCCCCCGCCTTCTGCACCACCGTCGAGGCCCTGGTGGCTCCCGCGCTCCGGACCCGTCCGGTCGCGGTGGCGCCGCCCGGTGCGGAGCGCGCCGTGGTGCTGGCGCTCTCGACCGAGGCGCGGCGGGCGGGGATCGAGCGGGGCATGGCGGTGCGCCAGGCGCGGAAGCTCTGCCCCGACCTGGTGCTCATCCCGCCCAATCCCGGGCTGTACGCCCGGGCCTCGAGCGCGCTGCACGAGATCCTGCGCGCCTACGCGCCCGTCATCGAGCCGCGGGGATACGGCCACGCGTTCCTCGATCTCACCGGCACCGGCCGGCTCTTCGGCCCTCCGGTCGATGTCGCCGCGCGGGTGCGGCACGAGGTGCGCGAGCGGCTGCGATTCCCGCTCTCGGTCGGCGTCGCCGCCAACAAGCTGGTGAGCCAGGCGGTGATAAGGGCGGAACGGCGGAACGGCGGAACGGCGGACGGTGGAGCTGAGAATGGTGCGTTTGTCGTTCCCTTCGGGATCGAGGCCGGATTCCTCGCGCCGCATCCGCTCATCGTCCTTCCCGACCTGCATCCCAGGATGCGGAGCCGGCTCGACGACTATCAGCTCGATCTGATCGGCGAGGTAGCGGCGATTCCCGAGAGCGCGCTGTGCGCGGTCTTCGGCGGCGCCGGGCGCACGCTGCGCGCGCGCGCCTTGGGCATCGACCCCCGCCCCGTGCTCCCGCCCGAGCGGCTCGCCGAGCTCAGCGCGGCGCACATCCTCACCACCGACACCAACGATCTCGGCGTGTTGCACCCGTTGCTCCGGATGCTGACCGAGCGGCTCGGCCGGCGGCTCCGGCGCCGCGGCCTCGTCCCCCGGCGGCTCCGGCTCGAGGTCGGTTACGCCGACCACACCGACTCGGCCCGCGCGGTCCCTCTGCCCTCGTCCGCCCTGGACGCCGAGCTGTGGGACGCGGCCCGCCAGAGCCTTTGCCCTGGCCAACCACAAGCGCATCGCCGTGCGTGGCGTGACGGTGACGATGGAGCAGAGTGGAGGAGTCGAGCGGGCAGCTGGAGCTGTGGGAGGAGGAGGGCGGGAGGGGACAGTGCGGAACGGCGGAACGGCGGAACGGCGGAAGACGATCCTCACCGGCATCACTGATCGCGGTCAAGATCCCTCGCTACGCTCGGGATGACAGCGGAGCTACTTCCGCCGTTCCGCCGTTCCGCCGTTCCGCCGTCGATTCCCGCCGTTCCGCCCCACTGCAACGCGCCCTCGACGCCATTCGTTCCCGCTATGGAAGCCGGGGCGTTGCGCGCGGCAGCCAGCTCGCCGCGCTCACCACCCGCGGCGCGCCCCGACTATGATTCGCGCGTCGATAACGAAGGCGCATCCATGCTCTCCAAGAAGGCCAAGTACGCCATCAAGGCGCTCCTGGCGCTCGCCGACCGCGAGCGCGAGGAGCCGATGCGCATCGCGGACCTGGCCCGCGAGGAGCAGATCCCGCCCAAGTTCCTCGAGCTGATTCTCCTCGGCCTCAAGAACCACGGCATGCTCCAGAGCCGGAAGGGCAAGGGCGGCGGCTACCTCCTCGCCCGCGACCCGGCCGACATCTACCTGGGCCAGATCGTGCGGATGTTCGACGGTCCGCTCGCTCCGGTTCCTTGCGCCAGCCAGACCGCCTACGTCCGCTGCGCCGACTGCACCAACGAAGCCGTGTGCGGCGTGCGCCTGGCGATGAAGGAAGTGCGCGACGCCACGGCGAAGATCCTGGACGGCACCAGCCTCGCGGCGCTCAGCCGGAAGGTCGAGCGGGCCTCTTCGGCCAAGTCCCTCGTCGAGTGAGCGTGCGCATCGCCACAAACGTGGCGTCTCGCCACGCCAACGCTCCGTCGAACCCGCACACCCACCCCGTGGCAACGCCCCGGATCCATCCACCGTATGTCATTGTAATTACTGAATATCCGCTGACGTGCATCGCTGCATCCGCAGGCCCGAGCCAGGCTGGCATATCGCTTGCCTATTTACTCGATCTGTCAGATAGACTATATAGGGTCATGGCTACTCACCCAGCCGCGCCGGCCGGCCTAGACGCCGGCCACGAGAACTCGATTCCCCTGCCGCCGCTGCTCCTCCGGGAGCTGGTGGAGGCGCTGCGGTCCATCCGCTACGGGGCGATCGAGCTGGTGATCCACGACGGCCGGGTGGTTCAACTGGAACGCCGAGAAAAAGTCCGCTTCGATCAGGCAGTCACGGAGTACAAACGGGGATAGACACCACGCGGCGCGGCTCTGCTGCGCCGCACGACCGGACCGACCGGACCGCCGGAAGTCCAATACAAACGAACGCAGAGGGAGATCCGAGCATGAGTGCGGTCCGGCAATGGGTTAGCGGCATCGTGTTGGCCACGGCAACGGTGGCCTTCGCGCCACGGCTCGTGGCGCAGACTTCGGTGGCCGCCACAGACGGAGTCAACGGCGACACGTCCTCCCTGGAATCGCGGGTGGACGCACTCGATCAGCAGATCCGGATCCTCCAGCGCATCCGCGAGCTCGCGGCGGACAGCGCGGCGACGGCAGCCAAGGACAAGCAGTCGGCCACGGCCAACGCCAAGGACGGCTTCAGCCTCAAGTCCGCCGACGGGCAGTACACGCTCAAGCTTCGCGGCTACGCTCAGGCCGATGGTCGGTTCTTCCCGTCGGACGACGCCGCCGCCATCCCCAACAACTTCTTCCTCCGGCGAGCCCGCCCGATCCTCGAGGTGACGGTCGGTCGGTACTTCGGCTTCCGGATCATGCCCGACTTCGGCCAGGGCCAGGTCAGCGCTCTTTGACGCTTACTGGGAAGGCAAGTTCGACCCCGCCTTCAACGTGCGGGCCGGCAAGTTCAAGCCGCCACTCGGATACGAGCGGCTCCAGTCGGCCACCGACATCAACTTCGCCGAGCGGGGACTTCCCACCAACCTGGTGCCCAGCCGCGACGTCGGTCTCCAGCTCGGAGGCGAAGTCTCGGCCGGCACGTTCGAGTACCAGGTCGGGATCTTCAACGGCGCGCCCGACCTCGCGAGCGGCGACGCCGACTTGAACGATTCCAAGGATCTCGCCGCGCGCGTGTTCGTCCAGCCGCTCAAGCGGGGCGCGCTGAAGGGCCTGGGCTTCGGCATCTCCGGCAGCACCGGCGTGGAGCAGGGCAACGCCACCGCGACCGACCTCGCGGGTTACCGCTCGGCATCGCAGCAGACCTTCTTCCGGTACCGGACGGACCTGGTCGTGCCGGAGAACACCGTGATCGCGGAAGGGCGCCGGTCCCGGCTCTCTCCCCACGCCTACCTCGGCCTGGGCTCGTTCGGGCTGCTGGGCGAATACGTGCTGAACCGGCAGGAAGTCCGGGCCGGCGCCACGGCGGCCACCCTGACCCACCGTGCCTGGCAGGCGAGCGGGTCGTATTTCCTGACCGGCGAGCAGGCCGGCTTCCGCAGCCCGACCCCGAAGAAGCCGTTCGACCTGAAGGCGAAGACCTTCGGAGCGATCGAGCTGGCCGCGCGGTACGGCGAGCTCGACATCGATGACGATGCCTTCCCCGTCTTCGCCAATCCCACCAGCTCGGCCAGCAAGGCCAAGGGACTTGGCCTGGGCGTGAACTGGCACCTGAACAAGCAGATCAAGGTTCTGGTCAGCTACGAGCACACCACGTTCGACGGCGGGGGCGCCACCGGCGACCGCGCATCCGAGGACTTCGTGGTCACCCGTTTCCAGCACTCCTTCTGATCTCGACCTGATCTCGATCTCATGAGAGGGATTCCGACGAACATGCGCACCCGACTCGCTCTTTCCGGCACGATCGCCCTGGCCCTCGCGGTGGGTACCACCGTGGCGGCCGCCCAGGGCGCTCCCAAGCCGCCCGTGACCTTGCTCAACGTGTCGTACGACCCGACCCGCGAGCTGTACGAGGAGTTCAACCAGCAGTTCGCCTCCTACTGGAAGGGCAAGACCGGCCAGGAGGTGACCATCCGCCAGTCGCACGGCGGCTCCGGCAAGCAGGCCCGCTCGGTCATCGACGGTCTCGGCGCCGACGTGGTGACGCTCGCGCTGGCGTACGACATCGACCAGATCGCCGAGAAGGGCGGCTGGCTGCCGGCCAACTGGCAGACCCGGCTGCCGAACAACAGCTCGCCCTACACCTCGACCATCGTGCTGCTGGTGCGGAAGGGAAATCCCAAGGGCATCAAGGACTGGGGCGACCTGGCCAAGCCCGGCGTCTCGGTCATCACCCCCAACCCCAAGACATCGGGCGGCGCCCGGTGGAACTACCTGGCGGCGTGGGCCTGGGCCCTGCGCCAGCCCGGCGGCAACGACGCGACGGCCAAGGCGTTCGTGAGCAAGCTCTATAAGAACGTGCCCGTGCTCGACGCCGGCGCGCGCGGCTCCACCACCACGTTCGTGGAGCGGGGCATCGGCGACGTCCTGCTGGCCTGGGAGAACGAGGCGCTGCTCGCCATCAAGGAGCTGGGGCCCGGCAAGTTCGAGGTCGTCGCCCCCTCGGTCAGCATCCTGGCCGAGCCGCCGGTGACGGTGGTGGACAAGGTGGCCGGCAAGCACGGCACCAAGACCGTGGCGCAGGCCTATCTCGAGTACCTGTACACCCCGACCGGCCAGGAGCATCGCGGCGAAGCACTTCTATCGCCCGCGCCTCGCGGCCGTGGCCAAGAAGTACGAGGCCCAGTTCCCCAAGGTCAGCCTGATCACGGTCGACGAGGTCTTCGGCGGGTGGAAGAAGGCGCACGCCGCGCACTTCGCCGACGGCGCGGTCTTCGACCAGATCTATCAGCCGGGGCGGTAGGCCCCGGCTGTCAGTCTACCCCTACGAAGGGATGACGAATGCGGCATAAGTCGCGGAGCGTGCTTCCCGGGTTCGGTCTGAGCCTGGGCATCACCTGCACCTATCTCAGCCTGATGGTGCTGCTCCCGCTGGCAACCGTCTTCACCCGGACCGCGGAGCTCTCTGGCTCGGCGTTCTGGGCCACGGTCACCGATCCCCGGGTGGTGGCGTCCTACCGGGTGACCTTCGGCGCCTCGTTCGTCGCCGCGCTGGTCAATACCGTCTTCGGCCTCCTCGTCGCCTGGGTGCTGGTGCGCTACCGGTTCCCCGGCCGGCGGCTGGTGGACGCGATGGTGGACCTGCCGTTCGCGCTGCCGACGGCGGTGGCGGGCATCGCGCTCACCACGCTCTACGTCCCGAACGGCTGGGTCGGGCAGCTACCTCGAGCCGCTCGGGCATCAAGGTGTCGTACACCTGGCTCGGCATCACGGTGGCGCTGATCTTCATCGGCCTGCCGTTCGTGGTCCGCACGGTGCAGCCGGTGCTCGACGATCTCGAGGTCGAGGTCGAGGAGGCGGCGGCGAGCCTGGGCGCCAAGCGCTGGCAGACCTTCCTCAAGGTGGTCCTTCCCACGGTCGGGCCCGCGCTGCTCACCGGGTTCGCGCTGGCCTTCGCCCGCGCGATCGGCGAGTACGGCTCGGTCGTCTTCATCTCCGGCAACATGCCGATGAAGACCGAGATCGTGCCGCTGCTCATCATCACCAAGCTGGAGCAGTACGACTACGCCGGGGCGACCGCGGTCGCGCTGGTGATGCTGGTGGTGTCGTTCATGCTGCTGCTGACCATCAACCTGCTCCAGTGGGCGGCCCGGCGCCGCATGGCGGTCTGAGCCATGGCCACCACCGCCGTCTACCGCTCCGCCACGACCGCGCCGCGCGCGGTCACCCGTGCCACCGGCGAATCCCGAGTGGTGCGCTGGACCCTGATCGGCATCGCGCTGGTGTTCCTGGCGCTGGTGCTGCTGCTCCCGCTGGCCCTGGTCTTCGTCCAGGCGCTCGCCAAGGGATTCCCCGCCTACTGGGAGGCGATCAAGGAGCCGGACGCCCTGAGCGCGGCCAAGCTGACGCTGCTCACCGCGTCCATCGCGGTGCCGCTCAATCTGGTCTTCGGCGTGGCCGCCGCCTGGTGCATCTCCAAGTTCGAGTTCCCCGGCAAGAACCTCCTGATCACCCTGATCGACCTGCCGTTCGCGGTCTCGCCGGTGATCTCCGGCATGATCTTCGTGCTGCTCTTCGGCGCCCACGGCTGGTTCGGTGCACTGGCTGTTCGAGCACGACATCAAGATGATCTTCGCGGTGCCGGGCATCGTGCTCGCCACCACGTTCGTCACCGCGCCGTTCATCGCGCGGGAGCTGATTCCGCTGATGCAGGAGCAGGGGTCGGAGGAGGAAGAGGCGGCGATCGTGCTGGGGGCGAGCGGGTGGCAGACCTTCTTCCGGGTGACGCTCCCCAACATCAAGTGGGGCCTGCATGTACGGCCTCATTCTCTGCAACGCCCGCGCGATGGGCGAGTTCGGCGCGGTGTCGGTCGTCTCCGGCCACATCCGGGGCGAGACCAACACCCTGCCGCTGCACGTGGAGATCCTCTACAACGAGTACGCGTTCGCCGCCAGCTTCGCGGTGGCGTCGGTGCTCACTCTGCTGGCGCTGGTCACCCTGGCGCTCAAGACCCTGGTCGAGTGGCAGCAGCGGCGCTCCGTGGCCGACCAGGCCGACCCCGACAGCACTTCCGAAAGGATCGCGGCATGAGCATCGAGGTTCGCAACCTGCGCAAGGCGTTCGGCAGCTTCGTCGCCCTCGACAACGTGAATCTCGACGTGCCCGGCGGCGAGCTGGTGGCGCTGCTCGGTCCGTCCGGGTCGGGCAAGACGACGCTGCTCCGGATCATCGCCGGGCCTCGAGCCGGCCGATCAGGGAGTGATCCGGTTCGAGGGCGAGGACGCGACCGACCAGCCGGTGCGGGAGCGCCAGGTCGGCTTCGTGTTCCAGCACTACGCGCTCTTCCGGCACATGAGCGTGTTCGAGAACATCGCCTTCGGCCTCCGGGTCCGCCCCCGCGCGGTCCGGCCCTCGGACGAGGAGATCAAGGACACCGTGATGGGGCTTCTCCGCCTGGTGCAGCTCGAGGCGCTGGGCAATCGCCGCCCGTCGGAGCTGTCGGGCGGCCAGCGGCAGCGGGTCGCGCTGGCCCGGGCGCTCGCGGTCAAGCCCAAGGTGCTCCTGCTCGACGAGCCGTTCGGCGCGCTCGATGCCAAGGTCCGGAAGGAGCTCCGCCGCTGGCTCCGCCGGCTGCACGAGGAAGTGCACGTGACCAGCGTCTTCGTCACCCACGACCAGGAGGAGGCCCTGGAGGTGTCGGACCGGGTCGTGATCATGAACGAGGGGCGGGTGGAGCAGAGCGGCACCCCGGAGGAGGTCTACGAGCAATCCCGCCACGCCGTTCGTCTACGGCTTCCTGGGCGACGTGAACCTGTTCCACGGCCGCATCGACCGCGGGTTGGTGAAGGTCGGGGACAGCGAGCTGGAGGCGCCGGAGTGGGCCGAGGCGCGGGACCAGGCCGGCGTGGCCTACGTCCGGACCTACGACGTCGAGCTCACCCCGTCGTCCTCGGGGAAATCCAGCATCGAGGCGATCGTCCGCCACATCCGCGCCTTCGGGCCCGTGGTGCGGCTGGAGCTGGACCGCACCGACGACGGCAGCAGCATCGAGGCCCACATTCCGCGGGCGCAGTACGAGCAGCTCGCCCTCGAGCAAGGGACAGCGGGTCTTCGTCTCGCCGACCAGCGTCCGGGTCTTCGCCCGGCCGTCCGACCCCGGGATCGGCCCGCACCGCCTGAATCTTTTCCGGTGGGCCTCGTGTAGAGGATAGAGGCCCACCTTCCAGGAGAAGATTCCATGTCCCACCCCACCGCCCGGGCGCGGCGTCTTTCTTCGCTCGCGCTCGCCGCGCTGATCGCCTCCGTCCAGTCCGCAGGCGCCCAGACGGCGCACTCAGCCGGGAAAGTTCCAATCAGCACCGTTTCCGCCGAGGCCAGAGCCGACTTCGTCAAGGGACGGACGCTCGCGGAGAACCTGCGGGCCCATGAGTCCCGCGAATTCATGCGGAACGCGATCGCCAAGGATCCCAACTTCGCGCTGGCCCACCTGAACCTGGCCAACAGCGCGCCGACGGCCAAGGAGTTCTTCGAGCACCTCGGCCATGCGGTCGCGCTGGCCGGCAAGGCGTCCGCCGGCGAGCGGCTGATGATCCTCGGTGCCCAGGCCGGCGCCAACGCCGATCCCGCGAAGCAGCTGGAGCACTATCCGCAGCTCGTGGCCGAGTTCCCCCAGGACGAGCGGGCGCACTTCCTGCTCGGAACCACGTACTTCGGCCAGCAGGACTACGGCAAGGCGATCGAGGAGTACCGCCGCTCCACCGCCATCGCACCCGACTTCGCGCCCGCCTACAACATCATGGGCTATGCCTACCGCACCGAGGGGCGCTATCCCGAGGCCGAGCAGGCGTTCAAGAAGTACATCGAGCTCATCCCGAACGATCCCAACCCCTACGATTCCTACGCCGAGCTGCTGATGAAGACCGGGCGATTCGACGAGTCCATCGCCCAGTACCGGAAGGCGCTCGAGGTGAATCCCCAGTTCGCGCCGTCGTTCCTCGGGATCGCCAGCAATCTCGCGCTCCAAGGCAAGTACGACGCCTCCCGCGCCGAGGCGAAGAAGCTGTACGACGGCGCCCGGAACGACGGCGAGAAGCGCGGGGCAATGTTTGCGGTGACGACGACGTATGCCGAGGAGGGCAAGTTCGATCTCGCGCTCGCGGAGCTGGACAAGCAGTACGCGCTGGGCAAGGGGATCGGCGACGCCGCGGCGATGGCGGGCGACGCGACGTTCATGGGCAACGTGCTGTTGGAGTCCGGCAAGCCCGCGGAGGCGCTGAAGAAGTTCGAGCAGGCCGTGCGAGGTGACGGAGGCGTCGCAGCTCTCCGCCGAGGTCAAGGAGAATGCCAAGCTGATCCACCGCTTCAACGCGGCCCGGGTGGCTATCGCCGACCAAGGACCTCGCAACCGCAAAGCGCGAAGGCGACGCCTTCCTCCGGGAGAGCCAGGCCAGGAAGAACAGCTTCCAGATCCGGCTGGGTCACGAGGTGGCCGGGAGGATCGCGCTGGAGGAGAAGAACTACGACGGCGCGCTGGCCCATCTCGAGCAGGCGAACCAGCAGGATCCGTACAACCTCTACCGGATGGGCCTAGCCTACGAGGGCAAGGGCGACAAGGCCAAAGCCAAGGAGATGTTCCGGAAGGCCGCGGACTTCAACCAGCTCCCCACGCTCAACTCGGCGTTCGTGAGGGCCAAGACGCGGAAGCTGAAGGCGTAGCTGCGTTCGCGGTGCGGCGGGAGGTCCCTCCGCACCGGGGGTGGCATGCCCAGAGGGAGCGTTAGCGCCCCACGCTCATGCCCACATCTCAGCGAATGGCCGAGGCGCGGTGGCGACCGGCGGGCATGTCACCCCCGGTGCGGAGCCGGCGCACCGATGCCGACACGCAAGGACCGCTACCACTCCGCGACGATCTTCCCGAAGGTCTCGTTCGACTCCATGACCCGGTGGGCCTCGGCCAACCGGGTCATCGGATACGTGGCATGGAGTACGGGGCGGAGCGGCGCGGACTGATCGATCCGCCGATCGAAGAGCGGAAGCATGCGCTCGGCGAAGTCGGCGATCAGCGCCTTCCGCTCTTCATGGCTCCGCACCCGCATCGAGGTGCCGATCACCTCCAGCCGCTTCCGCACCATGGGTCCGAGGTCGGCCGTGGTGCGGCTCCCCGCCAGGAAGCCGAGCAGAACCAGCCGGCCCTGCGGCGCGAGAACCGCGAGGTTGTCGCCGAAGGCGGGGCCGCCGATCGCGTCGAGCACCACGTCGACCGGCTCGGTCAGCGCCTCGCGGAACGGCGTCCTGCTGGTGTCGATGCCGCTGTCGAGCCCGTAGACCAGCGCCCGCGCCAGCTTGTCGGCGCTGCGGGAGGTGCCGATCACCGTCGCGCCGAGGTGCTTGGCGATCTGCGAGGCGGCGGTGCCGACGCCGCTGCCCACGGCGTGGATCAGCACCCGCTCACCCGGGCGGAGTCGGCCCCGGGTGACCAGCGCGTCGTAGGCGGTGAGGAAGACCTCGGGGATCGCCGCCGCCTCGGCGAACGACAGGTCGTCCGGCACGGCGAGCGTCTCGTCGGCGTGCACCGTGACCATCTCGGCCTGGGCGCCGCCGCCCACCAGACCCATCACCCGGTCGCCCACCTTCCACCGCGTCGTACCGCGCACCGCCTCGACCTCGCCGGCGTACTCCATCCCGGGGATGTCGGCGGGCCAGCCCGGCGGCGCGGGGTATTGCCCGCGGCGCTGGAGCAGGTCGGCGCGATTGAGCCCGGCGGCGCGTACCCGCACGCGGATGTGGCCGGGCTTCACTTCGGGCTTGGGCACCTCGCCGATCGAGATCACTTCGGGGCCGCCTGCACCGGTCAGGATCACTGCTTTCATCGGACATTCCTAGTTGTCAGACCAGAGGCGCAACAACGCCGATCAATCGGACTACTTCAGGGTGTACATGGCGCAGCTACGGCAGAAGCTCGAGGCCGATCCGGCGCGGGGCCGCGGCTGTTGGTGACGGAGCCGCGGGTGGGATACCAGCTGAAGGGGAAATAAGTCCGATCAACCCCGCACCCCGACCAGGAGAAGGCCGAGAGCCCCCGCTCCGAGAATGAGCAGGGGCTCGGGAATCTTCCACCCTCGCCAGAGAACGCCGAATGTGATCAGCGCGATGGCGATCGTGCTGAGGTCCACCAGCGACTGGCGGCCGAGCACCAGGACCGCTCCGACGAGCGCCCCGACCGCCGCCGCCGTGACGCCATCGACCAGGGCCTTGAGCATACGATTGCCGGCTACGCGTTGGAACCAGGGTGCCATGAGCACGACGACCAAATAGGTCGGCAGGAACATTCCGAGGGCGGCAAGGCTAGCGCCGACCATGCCGGCGACGAGATAGCCGATGAACGCCACCGTGATGACCACGGGTCCGGGCGTGATCATGGCGACGGCGACCGCATCGAGAAACTGGCGCTCCGTCAGCCAGCCGTACTGCTCCACGACCCCACCGTGGAGGAACGGTATGATGGCCAACCCGCTGCCGAAGACGACGAGTGCCGCCTTCACGAAGAAACCGAAGAGTCGGAGGTTCTGACCCGGGTCGCCGAACCCATTGAGACCCGTCAGCGCGCTCATCCAGAGACTCGGCCCGAGTGGCACTAGCGCCGGCAGCATCGTGGCCGCCGGCCCCAGGGTGGGGCGTCGCGATTGCCACCATCGTACCAGGAGAACGAAGAGCCCGCTGCCGGCGACGACGCTCAACAGCTCGCGCGCCGTCATAGCGGTGATGGTCGCGTTGGCGAGCACCACGGTCCAGAGCAGCCAGTCGCGCCCCGCGGTGGAGCGCACCAGCTTTGCGGCACTTCGGCTGATGAGCGCGATGACCGCGGCCCCGATTCCGTAGAACGCGGCCTGCATCCAGGGTAGGCCACCCGTGCGCACATAGAGCGCAGCGAGCACGACCACCATCACGAACGAGGGCGCGACGAAGGCGAGCGCGACCGCGGTGGCCCCGAGCACCCCGTACCGCACCCAGCCCAGATAGACGGCGAGCTGTGCGGCCAGCGGACCCGGGGCGAGCTGGGCCAGGGCAATGCCCTCGCGATACTCCTCGGCAGAGATCCACGCTCGCGTCTCTACCAGGTCCCGGTGCATTGCGGCGACCAACGCGACTGGGCCACCGAAACCGAAGGTTCCGAGGCGGAGGAAATAGCCGACCAAGGCCGTCCGGGACGGCGCCTGGCTCACTCCAGGCTCAGCTCCACCGGCTCCTCCGCCCGTGGCTTCAGGTCCTCGTTCCGGTCCAGCAGCCGGGCGCAGGTGTTCCAGCGCAGGATCGATTCGTCGTTCCCCGGCGACCGCAGGGCCTCCGCCTTCTCGTACCAGCCCATGGCCTCCCGGAACCAGTGGTACGCATTCTCCCCCGAGCCGGGCACCTCCGGTCGGAGCTGGGCCTTGGCGCAGCGCTCGCAGATGATGCCCCCGTAGTAGGCCCGCTTGTACGCGTCGTCCAGTTTGGGCAACACCTCCCGCGCCCGGCGCACGCCCTCGGTCGGCCCCGCGGCGAACTGGTCGGTGATCGCCAGCAGCAGGGTGATCAGCGCCTGCTGGTTTCCCGGCTCCACCGTCAGCACGTCGAGGCAGATGCTCTCCGCCGACGACGGGTCGTTGATGACCCGGTATCGCTCCGCCTTCTGTAGCGCCAACCGCACGCTTTCGCGGGAGATCGGCTTGGGCTCGAACGTCACGGTGCGGCCTCCCTCCTGCTGAAGACCTTCAGCAGCTTCCCCAGCGGATCGAAGAACTCGTCCACCACCCGCTCCTTGAGCGGAATGATCGCGTTGTCGGTGATGGTGATGTGCTCGGGGCACACCGCCGTGCAGCACTTGGTGATGTTGCAGTAGCCGATCCCGTGGGCCCGGCGCAGCTCCTCGACCCGGTCCTCGACGTCGAGGGGGTGCATCTCCAGCGCCGCCACGTGCACCAGGAAGCGGGGCCCGATGAAGTCCTCGTGGAGCTGATGGTCGCGCAGCACGTGGCAGACGTCCTGGCACAGGAAGCACTCGATGCACTTGCGGAACTCCTGCACCCGGTCCACGTCCGACTGCGCCATCCGCCAGGTGCCGTCGGGAGCGTCGGGCGCCCGGGGCTTGAATGGCTTGATCCCCTGCTTGACGGCGAAATTCCAGGAGACGTCGGTGACCAGGTCCTTGATCGGGGGGAAGGCCCGCATCGGCTCCACGGTGACCGGCTTTTCCAGGGGAAGCTCGCTCAGCCGGGTCATGCACATGAGCTTGGGCATCCCGTTCACTTCGGCGGAGCAGGAGCCGCACTTGCCCGCCTTGCAGTTCCAGCGCACCGCGAGGTCGTTGGCCTGCTCCGCCTGGATCTGATGGATGGCGTCGAGCACGACCATGCCCGGCGTGACGCTGGTCGTGTAGTCCACCAGCTTCCCGCCCTGCGCGTCGCCCCGCCAGACGCGGAACGTGGCCCGGCCGAGCGGCTCGGGCTCGGTCGCGGCTGCTCCGCCTCGACGGCGCCGGTCTCGGCCAGGTCGGGCTTCAGTGTGTCAGTGGCCATGTTGGTCCTCATGCGTGTCATCCCGAGCGCAGCGAGGGATCTGCCGCCGAGCTCGAGCCATTTCTGGGCAAGTTCCCTCGCTTACGCTCGGGATGACAGTCTGTGGCCCTCGGACTGTCACTTCTGCTCCTCGATGACCGCCTTGAGCTCGGCCGGCATCTCCCGGATCGGCTCGCGCGCGAGCCGCATCGCCCCGTCCGGCCCCTTCCGAATCACGATGTTGAACGTCCCCCCGGCCGGGTCCTTCTCCGGATAGTCGTCGCGGAAGTGCCCGCCGCGGCTCTCCTTCCGTTCGATCGCCGCGCGGGCGATCGCCTCGGATACGGTGAGCAGGTTGCCGAGGTCGAGCGCGGTGTGCCAGCCCGGATTGTACTCCCGGTTTCCGGCGACACCGACGCTGCGCCGCCCGATCCCGGAGCCGGGAGATCTCCTCCAGCGCGCGCTCCATCTCCGCCTCGGTCCGCACGATGCCGACGAGGTCCTGCATCATGGTCTGGAGATCCTGCTGCACCTGGAACGGTCCCCGCCCGTCGTTGCCGGCTCCTCGATCGAACGGGGCCAGCGCGGCGCGGGCCGACTGGTCCACCTGCTCGCCGTCGATCGCCGCGGGCCCGTTCTCACGGGCGAACGCCGCGGCGAACTCCCCCGCCCGCTTGCCGAACACCAGGAGGTCCGACAGGGAGTTCCCGCCCAGCCGGTTGGCGCCGTGCAGCCCGGCCGCGCACTCGCCGGCGGCGAAGAGCCCCGGAAGGGTGGAGCTCTGGGTGTCCCCGTCCACCCGGATCCCTCCCATGATGTAATGGGTGGTCGGCCCCACCTCCATCGGGGTCGTGGTGATGTCGATGTCGGCCAGCTGCTTGAACTGGTGATACATGCTGGGAAGCTTCCGGATGATGTGCTTGCGGGCGTCGGGCAGCCGCTGCTTGATCCAGGAGATGTCGAGCAGCACCCCGCCGTGGGGGCTCCCGCGTCCCTCCCGCACCTCGCGGAGGATGCAACGGGCGACGTGGTCGCGCGTCAGGAGCTCGGGCGGCCGCCGGGCGCTCTTGTCGCCCTGGGTGTACCGCCACCCCTCCTCCTCGCTGTCCGCCGTCTGGCTCCGGTAGTTCTCCGGTATGTCGTCGAACATGAAGCGCCGCCCGTGCCGGTTGACCAGGATCCCGCCCTCGCCCCGGACTCCCTCGGTGACGAGGATCCCCCGCACGCTGGGCGGCCAGATCATCCCGGTGGGATGGAACTGGACGAACTCCATGTCCTGGAGCGCCGCGCCGGCCTCGTAGGCCAGGGCGTGGCCGTCCCCGGTGTACTCCCAGCTGTTGCTGGTGATGGAATAGGCCCGGCCGATGCCGCCGGTCGCGAGCACGATCGCTCTGGCGCGGAACAGGCGGAACCGGCCGCGCTCGCGATCGTAGCCCAGGGCGCCGGCCACCCGGCCGGAGTCGGTGAGCAGCCGGAGCACGGTGCACTCCATGTGCACGTCGATGCCCTGATGGATGCTGTGGTCCTGGAGCGTGCGGATCATCTCCAGGCCGGTCCGGTCGCCCACGTGCGCCAGCCGGGGATACTTGTGCCCGCCGAAGTTGCGCTGGAGGATCCGGCCGTCGGGGGTGCGGTCGAACAGCGCACCCCACGCCTCCAGCTCCCGAACCCGGTCCGGCGCCTCCTTGGCGTGCAGCTCGGCCATGCGCCAGTTGTTGACGTACTGACCGCCGCGCATGGTGTCGGCGAAGTGCACCTGCCAGCCGTCGCGGTTGTCCACGTTGCCCAGCGCCGCGGCGACGCCGCCTTCGGCCATCACGGTGTGGGCCTTGCCCAGCAGCGACTTGCAGACCAGGCCGACGGAGACCCCCGCCGCTGACGCGGCGATGGCCGCCCGGAGCCCTGCCCCGCCGGCGCCGATCACCAGGACGTCGTGATCGACGGTCTGATAGTCAGCCATGAGCCCTCACAGGATCCTCCAGTCGGTCCAGATCCCCATGGAGCACAGCCTGACGTACAGGTCGGCGAAGGCGACCGAGAAGAGACTGGTCCAGGCCCAGCGCATGTGGGCCCGGTTGAGGCAGCTGGAGCAATCGTAGGCCCGGCGGCGCACGGGCGAGCGGGAGAGCCGGTCGAGATATCCGCCGACGACGTGGCGCATCGAATGGCAGCCCAAGGTGTACCCGCCCAGCATGATCACGTTGGCGGCGAGCACCAGCGTGCCCACGCCGATGCCGAATTCGGTCCGGCCGGTGGTAGGATCGGTAAACCAGAGCGCCTGATAGACGTCGTAGGTCAGCACCACGAGGAAGAAGAGCGCGACGTATAGGAAGTAGCGGTGAATGTTCTGGACGATGAGGGGAAAGGCGGCCTCGCCGCGGTACTGCTTCCGCGGCTCGCCGACGGCGCAGGCGGGCGGGTCGGCCCAGAATGCCTTGTAGTACGCGCCCCGGTAGTAGTAGCAGGTCACCCGGAAGAGGCCGGGAAACGGCAGGATCAGCAGCGCCGGCGAAAACACCAGCCATCCCGGCCACCACCCCGGCTTGGGCCCGAACCAGGCGTGAGGCGAGCTGCCGAACAGCTCGGGGGAATAGAACGGCGAGAGGTAGGGGCCGTGCGCGTAGTGCCGGCCCTGGAAGGCGGCCCACGTCGCGTAGACGATGAAGCTCGAGAGGATGGTCACCACGATCGCCGGCTGGACCCACCAGCGGTCGCGTCGCATCGTCTCGCCGAAGCGGCGCCGGATCACCGGGAGCTGCGCGTGCGCCATTCCGTGATACCTCTGTTGCTGAGGGGGACCGGCGTCGGTGCGGCGCGGTCTGGCCGGCGGGAGCGAAGGCTAACAGCATATTCCAACGGGGCCTGGCGACCTGTCAACCAATCCCGGGTTGACATTGTTTCGGCAGTTCGATAACTATCTAACTCATGAACAGCAAGAGTTCCCCGCGAGCCGGCCTGGCGCCCGGTCAGTTCGAGTTGGTCGCCAAGGCGCTCGCCGATCCGCGACGGGTGGCCGTCCTGGAGGCCATCGCCGACGAGGAGTGCTGCGCCTGCCAGCACCTGCGGGAACAGTTCCCCGTGTCGAAGGCGACGATCTCGCACCACATCAAGGAGCTGGTCCGGGCCGGTGTGGTCGAGGCCCGGCGCGAGGGGCAGTACCTCCATTGTCTGGTCCGCCGGGAGGTGCTCGAGGCCTACGCCGCCGAGCTCCTGCACCGGGTGGGCGTCGACCCCGCAACCGTCCCCAGCCGAAAATCGTGAGCGCTGCGACGACGTATCCAGTCCGCGGCCGTTTCTCGGCGCGGGGTCAGATAGTTGTATAACTCTCTGGTCGAGCTAGGTGTCAGCTCGGCAGGTTTCCCTGACGAGCCCCGAGGAGGAAGGCATGTCGATGCGGTGGCTGGCAGTCGTGAGCGGTCTGGTACTCTCGGTCGCAATCGTCGGCTGTGGCGATCCGCCGCCGCCGCCCCCACCGGCGCCTCCGGTGACGGTCGCCGCCGTCGTGGAGCGGGAGATCACCGAATGGGATGAGTTCACCGGTCGCATGCAGGCGGTGAACGCCGTGGATATTCGGCCCCGCGTCTCCGGGTACATCCGTCGGATCGCCTTCAACGAGGGCAACGGTGTCCGGAAGGGCCAGCTCCTGGTCGAGATCGACCCTCGCCCGTATCAGGCGGACCTGGCCCGAGCCGAAGCGGAGCTGGAGCGGGCGCAGACCACCGCCGCGCTGGCGGGCCGCGAGGTGGAGCGGGCCCGGCGGCTGGTGGCGGTGCAGGCCATCTCCCGCGAGGAGTTCGACACTCGCACCAGCGCGCACGCCTCGGAGGACGCGGGAGTACGTGCCGCCGAGGCCGCCGTCGCCACCGCGCGGCTCAACCTGGAGTGGACCGAGGTCCGTTCCCCGATCAGCGGACGGGTGAGCCGGGCCGAGGTGACCGCCGGCAACCTGGTCCAGGCCGGGCCGCCCGACGCCACCCTGCTCACCACGGTGGTCTCGCTCGACCCGATCTACGTGTACTTCGAGAGCGACGAGCAGACCTACCTCAAGTACACCGCCCTCGCCCGCAACGGTTCGAGACCCAACTCTCGCGACAACCGGAGCCCGGTGCGAGCTGGGCCTGGCCAACGAGGAAGGGTTTCCCCACCGGGGCTACATCGACTTCGTCGATAATCAGCTCAACCCTGATGCGGGCACCATCCGGCTTCGCGCCATCTTCGCCAACAAGAACCACGAGTTCACGCCGGGCCTCTTCGCCAGGATCAGGCTGGTGGGGAGCGGCAAGTACCCGGCGACGCTGGTCCTCGACCGCGCCATCGGCACCGACCAGGACAAGAAGTTCGTGCTGGTCCTCAAGCCGGACAGCACCGTGGACTACCGCCCGGTGCAGCTGGGCCGGCTGATGGACGAGGCCTCCGGGTGATCACCTCGGGGCTCAAGCCGGGCGAGCGGATCGTGATCAACGGCATGCAGCGGGCGCGGCCGGGAACGAAGGTCACGCCGAAACTGGCGGAGATGAAGGCGGATTCGATCCGCATGAACCTCTCGAAATTCTTCATCGACCGGCCGATCTTCGCGGGCGTGCTGTCCATCGTGGTCTTCCTCGCCGGCGCCATCTCCATGTTCTCCCTGCCGGTGACCGAATACCCCGAGGTCGTGCCCCCCTCGATCGTGGTCACCGCGGTCTATCCCGGCGCCAACCCGCGGGTGCTGTCCGAGGCGGTGGCGACGCCGCTGGAGGAGCAGATCAACGGGGTCGAGAACATGCTGTACATGTCGTCCACCGCAACGTCGGACGGCGTGCTCACCACCACGGTCACCTTCCGCATCGGCACCGACGTGGACCTGGCGCAGGTCCAGGTGCAGAACCGGGTGGCCCAGGCGCTGCCCCGGCTGCCGGAGGAAGTGCGCCAGTCGGGCGTGACCACGGTCAAGAGCTCGCCCAACTTCATCATGGTGGTGCACCTGGTCTCGCCCGACAACCGCTACGACATGGTTTACCTGCGGAACTACGCCCTGCTCCAGATCAAGGACGTCATCGGGCGGATTCCGGGCATTGGCCAGGTCCAGGTGTTCGGTGGCGGCGACTATGCGATGCGGATCTGGCTCGACCCGCAGAAGGTCGCCGCGCGCGGGCTCTCCGCGGGCGAGGTGGTGGGCGCCATCCGGGAGCAGAACGTGCAGGTCGCGGCCGGCGTGGTCGGCGCGCCGCCGATGCCGGCAGCGAGTGGACTACCAGCTCACGGTGAACGCGCGTGGCCGCCTGGTCGACGAGAAGGAGTTCGGGGAGATCATCGTCAAGACCGGAGCGGACGGGGAGCTGACCCGGCTCCGGGACGTGGCGCGCATCGAGCTGGCCGCGGGGAGCTATGCCCTCCGCTCGATGCTCGACAACAAGGAGGCGGTGGGCATCGGTGTCTTTCAGGCCCCGGGCTCCAACGCGCTGGAGCTCTCGAGCGCGGTCCGCGCCACGATGGCGGAGCTGAAGCAGAACTTCCCCGAGGGAGTGGAATACCAGATCGTCTACGACCCCACCATCAACGTGCGCGACGGGATCCGCGAGGTGGTGATCACGCTCCTGGAGGCGGTGCTCCTGGTCGTGCTCGTGGTGGTGCTGTTCCTCCAGACCTGGCGGGCCTCGATCATCCCGCTGGTCGCCGTGCCGATCTCGATCGTGGGCACGTTCGCCATCCTGGGGGCCTTCGGGTTCTCCATCAACACCCTGTCGCTCTTCGGGCTGGTGCTCGCCATCGGCATCGTGGTGGACGACGCCATCGTGGTGGTGGAGAACGTCGAGCGAAACATCGAAGAAGGGCTCTCGCCCCGCGACGCCTCCTACAAGGCGATGGAGGAGGTCACCGGGCCGATCATCGCGATCGCGCTGGTGCTCTGCGCCGTGTTCGTTCCGGTGGCGTTCGTCAGCGGACTTACCGGCCAGTTCTATCGGCAGTTCGCCCTGACCATCGCCTTCTCGACGGTGATCTCCGCGTTCAACTCGCTGACCCTCTCGCCCGCGCTGAGCGCGATTCTGCTGAAGCCCCGCGAAGCGTCGCCCGATCTGTTGACCCGGCTGCTCGACCGCGGCCTCGGATGGATCTTCCGTCCGTTCAACCACTACTTCAGGCGTGGTTCGGCCGCCTACGGCCGGGCGGTCGAGCCGGATGCTTGGACGCAAAGGCGCGGCGCTGGCGGTGTACGCCGTCCTGGTGGCCCTCACGGTGTTCATGTTCAACAAGGTGCCTTCGGGGTTCATTCCGACGCAGGACAAGCAGTACCTGGTCGCCTTCGCGCAGCTGCCGGACGGGGCCACGCTCGACCGGACCGAAGCCGTGATCCGGGAGATGTCCGACATCGGACTGAAGCAGCCCGGCGTGGCGAGCGCGGTGGCGTTCCCCGGCCTGTCCATCAATGGCTTCGTGAACTCACCCAACGCCGGGATCGTGTTCTTCACCCTCAAGCCGTTCGACGAGCGCACCAAGGAGGAGTACGGACTCACCCTCGCGGGGGTGCTCAACGAGAAGTTCTCCGGCATGCAGGATGCTTTCGTGGCGGTGTTCCCGCCGCCGCCGGTGCAGGGCCTGGGTACCAGTGGGCGGGTTCAAGATGGAGCTGGAGGACCGGGCGGGGCTGGGCGAAGGCGAGCTGTTTCAGGCCACGCAGAACCTCCTGGGCAAGGTTTACCAGACGCCCCAGATCGCAGGAGCCTTCTCCGGATTCCAGATCAACGTCCCGCAACTGTATCTCGACGTGGACCGGGAAAAGGTGAAGCAGGAAGGCATTCTTCTCACCGACCTGTTCCAGACCGTGCAGGTCTATCTCGGCTCGCTGTACGTCAACGACTTCAACCGGTTCGGCCGCACCTACCAGGTGATCGTCCAGGCCGACGCGCCCTTCCGCGCCACCGCGGAGAACATCGCCCAGCTCAAGGTGCCGCAACGACAGCGGCGAGATGGTGCCGCTGGGGTCGGTGCTCCGGGTGCAGGAGTCGTTCGGACCGTCCCAGGGGCTGCGCTACAACGCCTACCCCGCCGCGGACATCAACGGCGGCCCGGCCCCCGGCGTGAGCTCAGGGCAAGCGCGAGAGCTCATGGAGCAACTCGCCGCCGAGAACCTCCCCAACGGGATCGGCTTCGAGTGGACCGACCTCACCTACCAGGAGATCCTGGCGGGCAACACCGCGATCTTCGTCTTCCCGCTCTGCGTGGTGCTGGCGTTCCTGGTGCTCGCGGCGCAGTACGAGAGCTGGTCGCTGCCGCTGGCCGTGATCCTGATCGTGCCGATGGGCCTGCTCTCCGCCATCACCGGCGTGTGGCTCACCCGGGGGGACAACAACATCTTCACCCAGATCGGGTTCCTGGTGCTGGTGGGCCTCGCCTGCAAGAACGCCATTCTGATCGTCGAGTTCGCGCGCGAGCTCCAGCTGCGCGGCTGGAACGTCGTGGATGCCGCCCTCGAGGCCTGCCGGCTCCGGCTGCGTCCCATCCTGATGACGTCTTTCGCATTCATCATGGGAGTTCTTCCGCTGGTGTTCTCCAGCGGCGCCGGCGCCGAGATGCGTCACGCGATGGGCGTGGCGGTCTTCTCCGGCATGCTTGGCGTGACCTTCTTCGGCCTGGTGCTGACGCCCGTGTTCTACGTCGCGCTGCAGCTGATGATCGAGCGGCGGGCGCGCAGCACCCAACTTCAACCGAGCGGGCCCGCCGAACCGGCGGTGAGGACACATGCGTAAGGTAGCGATCTGGCTCACCCTCCTTCTGAACGCCTGCGCCTCGGCCGCGGCGTATCGCCAACCCCAGGTGGAGATCCCCGACCGCCTTCCGGGAGCGGCTCGACAGCCTGGCGCCGCCGGCCGCGCGCCCCCGGCGACGGTCCCCGTGGCCGCGCAGGACACGGTCACGCCGGTCGGCGAGTACTGGCGCGCCCTGGGCGACACCACGCTCGACCGCCTGCTCGCCGCAGGCGCTGCGCGGCAACCTCGACGTCGAGGCGGCACAGGCGCGGATCCGGGGCGCTCGGGCCTCGAAGCTCGAGGCTTCCCTCGACTTCGTGCCGACGGTGACCGCGGTCGGCGGCTACACCAGACAGCGGCTCGCCGAGCGCCACGTTCCCCATCGGCAACGGCACCTTCCCCGACCAGGACATCTGGGACGCGGGATTCGATGCCTCGTGGGAGCTGGATCTCTTCGGCCGGATCCGCCGGGGCGTCCAGGCCCGGGGCGCGCTGCTGGGCGCCGCCGAGGAGGAGCTGCGCGACGTCCGGGTGTCGCTCGCGGCCGAGCTGGCGCGGGTGTACTTCGAGCTGCGCGGCGCCCAGGAGCAGCTCGCCGTGGCGCAGCGCAACGCGGAGAACCAGCGGCGCACGCTGCAGCTCACCCGCGAACGGCTCGACGCGGGCCGCGGCACCGCGTTCGACACCGAGCGGGCCCAGGCCCAGCTGAGCATCACCCTCGCGTCGGTCCCCGAGCTCGAGGCGCGAGGTCGCGGCGGCGCAGTACCGCATCGGCGTCCTGGCCGGCCGGCCGCCCGCGGCGGTCGCCGGCGAGCTGACGCCAGGCGGCCCCGATGCCGACGCTTCCGGCGTCGGTCGCGGTGGCGCCGGCCCGATTCGCTGATCCGGCGGCGCCCCGACGTGGCGGCGGCGGAGCGGCGGGTCGCGGCGGAGCACGCGTTCGTGGGCGCCGCCAAGGCGGAGTACCTGCCCCGGCTCAGCCTCGGCGGCAGCGCCGGCTTCTCCTCGGCCGAGTTCGGCGACCTGGGCGGAGACGGCACCTTCCGCTACGCCGTCGGCCCGGTGATCAGCTGGCCGGCGCTCAATCTCGGCCGGGTCAAGGCGAGAGTGGACGTGGCCCGCTCGCTCGAGGACGAGGCGCGGGCCCAGTACAACCAGACCGTGCTGGGCGCGCTGGAGGAAGTGGAGACCTCGCTGGTGCGCTATCGCACCTCGCTCGGCCGGGTGGAGCGGTTCGACGAGGCGGCCAAGGCGAGCGCGCGCGCCGCCGAGCTCGCCCGGCTTCGCTTCACCGGCGGCGTGGCCGACTTCCTCCAGGTGCTCGACGCCGAGCGCACGCAGCTCGAGGCGGAGAGTCAGCTGGTGCAGAGCCGCACCGAGGCCTCGACCGCCTACGCGGCGCTGTACAAGGCGCTCGGCGGAGAGTGGACGCCCGTCAGCCAGGGCCCTTAGGAAGAGGCACGACTTGACGGCCGGCGGGAATTGACCGACATTGGCCTGTCCCGAATAGATCCCGAACCCGCCGACCGGGCTACCTGGAATGGGCACCACGTACTGCGACATCGCGCCGAGCCACCAGTGGCACGGGCCCTACCACGATAACGAGTACGGCTTTCCGCTCGACGACGACGCGGCGCTGTTCGAGCGGCTGGTGCTGGAGATCAACCAGGCCGGCCTCTCCTGGCTCACCATCCTCAAGAAGCGCGAAGCGTTCCGCCGGGCCTACGACGGGTTCGATCCCGACGTGGTCGCGGCCTACGGCGCGCGCGACCGGCGGCGGCTGCTGGCCGATGCGGGCATCGTGCGCAACCGGCTCAAGGTCGACGCGGCCATCGCCAACGCGGCGCGCATCCTCGAGCTGCGGGAGAGCCACGGGTCGTTCGCCGGCTGGCTCGCCGCCCACCATCCGCGATCGAAGGAGGAGTGGGTGAAGCTCTTCAAGCGCACCTTCCGCTTCACCGGCGGCGAGATCGTGGGCGAGTTCCTGATGAGCATCGGGTATCTGCCCGGGGCGCACGCGGAGAGCTGCCCGGTGCATCGGCGGATCCTGCGGCAGCGGCCGCCCTGGGCGCGGAGGCCCAGCGCGAGGGCCGCGGCGATGAGCCGGCGGATCGCCGGGCCGGCGGGCAAGCTCACCGTGGACGACGGCGGCAGCGGCGACGCGATCGTCTTCGTCCACTCGCTCGCCGGCAACACCAGGCATTGGTCGGCGCAGCTCGACGCATCTGCGCAGCGGCGGCGCGCGGTGGCCCTCGATCTCCGGGGGCACGGCGAGGTCGGAGGCGCCCAGGAACGGCGAGTACTCGATCGAGGCGCAGGCGGAGGACGTGGGCGCGGTCGCCGATGCCCTGGGGCTCGAGCGATTCGCGCTGGTGGGGCACAGCATGGGCGCCGGTGTGGCGCTGGCCTACGCCGGTGCGCATCCCGGGCGCGTCACCCATCTCCTCGTCGCCGATCCCGATCGGCGACGGAACCCAGACGCCCGAGGCGGAAGTCCGGCCGTTCCTCGAGGCGCTCGATTCCCCGGCCTACACCGAGACGATCGAAGGGTACTGGAGCAGCATCGCCGGCTCCGACGGCGGCGGTGCTCGAGCGGCTGCTGCGCGATCTTCGGGAAACGCCGCGGCAAACGGTGGTGCGCGGCCTCAACGCCGTGATGGCGTTCGACCCCAAGCCCGCGCTGGCGCGGTTCCGCGGGCCCACGCTGGCGGTCATCACTCCCGCCAACGATTTCCCCTACAGCATGCACCGCGCTCGGCGCGGGGCTTCCGCACCGGGTGATCACCGGCACGGGCCACTGGCTCCAGATGGAGCGGCCGGAGGAGTTCAACCGGATCCTGGAGCGGTTTCTGGAGGAGTAAGGGTAAGTAGTACTGTCATCCCGAGCGGAGCGAGGGATCTTGCCGGCGCGTTTCCGGGCCAGCCGGCAAGATCCCTCGCTCCGCTCGGGATGACATACAGCCCACGGGCCGCGCTATACTTTCCCGCCATGGCCAACCTGCCGCTCCTTCCCCGCGTGTCGGCGACTGCGCTACGTGCAGCCGCTCCGCGAGGGCGGCTCGCTGCCCGCGGTGGTGGAGACGGACGACGGGTTGTACGTGGTCAAGTTCCGCGGGGCCGGACAGGGCCCGAGGGCGCTGGTCGCGGAGCTGCTGGTCGGGCTGCTCGCGTCGCTGCTCGAGCTGCCGGTGCCGGAGCTCGCGCTGGTGCACCTCCCGCCGCCGTTCGGCCGCAGCGAGCCCGATCCCGAGATCCAGGACGTCCTCCGCCGCAGCCACGGCCTCAACGTCGGTCTTCGCTACCTCGACGGCGCGTTCAATTTCGACTGCTCCGCCGCGGCCGACGTGGTGACGGCGGATTTCGCGGCGCGGCTGGTCTGGCTCGACGCGCTGGTCACCAATCCCGGACCGAACCCACCGGAACCCCAATCTCCTGGTCTGGCGGCGCCGCCCGTGGCTGATCGACCACGGCGCGGCGCTCTACGCCCATCACGACTGGGCGAGCGTGACGCCGGAGAAGGCGCGGAGTCCCGTTCCCGCTCATCGAGCACCACGTGCTCCTGGCTCACAGCGACGGGATCGAGAAGGCGGACGCGACGCTCGCCGCCTCGCTGGACGACGCGGCGCTCAGCGCCGTCATCGAGCGAGGTGCCCGACGAGCTGCTGAGCGGGCCGGAGTACGCCGGCGAAGCGGGCCCGGAGGAGCTTCGGGCGCGCTACCGGGGCTACCTCGGCACCCGGCTCCGGGCGCCGCGACCGTTTCTCGCCGAGGCGGTGGAGGCGCGCGAGCGCCTGCGGCGGATGCCGTCCCTCCCGCAATCGGCCCGCCGATGAGCGGCTCCGGATCGCTGGTCGTATGATTTCGCGGTACTGCGGGTGGTGCCGCACGTGCATCTGGGGGAGTTCACGCCGATCGGCGTGATCGTGCACGCGCGCACCGTCGAGTTCCTGGGGATGCGCGCGCTGAGCGATCCGGCCAGTTGCGCGAGCGATTCCCCGAGCCTGGACCACGAGCTGCTGCGGCGCTATCTGCGGACCTTCGAGGGGATCTGTGCCGGCGATCCGGCCGCCGGCCCGGTCGCGCTGGAGCCGCCGTCGGAGCGGTTCCATTGGCTCACGTCGCCCCGCTCGGACGTGCTCCAGACCTCGCCGATTCACGAGGGACTGTGTGACGATCCCGCACGGGCTCTCGACGCGTTGTTCGAGAGCTACGTGTCGGACCGTCGGCTCAGCGATCGGCCAGCCCGCGGTAGTAGGCCCCCAGCCGCTCTCCGAGATACGCGCACAGCGCCGCCGCGAGCAGCGGCAGCCAGAACGTCATCGCGTCGTAGGTGGACGAGCTGACGACGCGGGTCCCGCCGCTTCCGATGCCCAGCGATCGAAGCGCCGAGCGGAGGTGGGAATCGGTGTAGGTGTTGGCGATCCACCATCCGACGGCCAGGCCCGCGATCGCGGGCGCCTTCGGCAGCAGGTGGGAGCGGAGCTGCGTCAGGACCGCGCGTCCGAACACCAGCCGCTCCGACGCCGGCTCGCGCCGTCCAATCCGGCAGCGCGCGCCCGCCGTAGGGCGCGCACCCACCGCTCCCGCTCCGCGGTGACCGCGGCGAGCCGGCCCCGCACCGCGGCGACTTCGCGTGCGAGCGAACCGGGCTGATCGCCGCGCTCGGCCGATCCTGTCGCCAACTCCCCGAGCGCCTCGAAGCGCGGCCGGAGCGCCCGGCGCTCGAGCGACCGCCGGTGCCGCAGCACCAGCCGGGTGCACAGACCTCGCAGAACATCACCGCCGGTTTCACCCACGCCGCCACCGCGCGGAGGTCGGCGCGATCCGCCTCGAGCGAGCCCCGGCTTTCGGCCGCCAGCGCCGCGGCCCGCCGCTCCCCTTCGGCGATCTCGCCCGACCAGTCGTGCGAACGCCTCGCTGCCGCCGGCTCCCGCGCGGGCGACCTCCCACCGAGACGGCGGAGCGCCAGGCGCTCCTGGTGGCGCAGCCGCCACTGCCCTGGAGGTCGAGCCGGATTTCGTGAAGTTGAGCGTGGAGACGGGCGAGCATGGGATGTGACTCCGGGAGCGGATGATGCGGGCTCCCCACGCAAGGATCGTGGGGCCCTCCTGCCGGGTCGCGAACCGCCGAGGCTAATTCGTTCGGGCAGATGAACTTGCTGCTCACGGCTCGTCACGGCGAGCTCGACCGGCAGGACCGCGACCGGGCAGCGCCAGCCAAGGCATTCTGCGCCGCTGCTTGACGGGTCGCATCCCGGGGGTACATTCGGCTGAAGGATACCGAACAAAACCCGAAAGCGACCCGTGACCCACCTGCACGTCCACACCCACTTCTCCTTCGGCATCGGCGTCTCCAGCCCCGAGGTGCTCGCCGCCGCCGCCGCGGAGCGGGGCTATCGCGCACTCGCCTGCACCGACACCAACGGCGTCTACGGCGCGATCGAGTTCCAGCGCGCCTGCGATGCCGCCGGCGTGCGCCCGATCCTCGGCGCGCATCTGGTCACCGATGAGGAGGAGACCGTCGCGCTGGCGACCGGACGAGCGCGGGTGGGCGGCGCTGTGCCGGGCGATCTCGGCGATTCATTGGGCTGCGCGACGGCACGGCGCAATGTCACCCTGAGCGAAGCGAAGGGGACATGCGCGGACATGGCCCCTTCGCTTCGCTCAGCGTGCCGACGTGCCGCCTGTCCGCCGGCATCGCTCAGCCGACCGCGACGGCCTCGTTCTCCTCTCCCGCGACGTCGCCTTCCTCGAGCGCGTCGCCGCCGCGAGCGGCACGCGGGATCTCTACGCCGAGCTGATCCCGGGCAAGGAGCGCCACGCGGTGCTCGCCGCCGCGCGGCGGCTCGGCATCCCCGCCGCGGTCACCAACGCCGTGGTCATGGCGCATCCGGAGGACTGGGCCCGCCACCGCCTGCTCCGCGCCATCCACCTCAACACGACGCTGTCGGAGTTGGAGGCGGAACGCGGCACCGCGGCCCGGCGGCTCCGCCGTCCGCGCTCCGCCGTCCGCCCCGCGGACGCCTGGCTCCGCCCCGCCGCCGACCTCGTCCGCCTCTTCCCCGACTGCCCCGAGGCGGTGCGCGAGACGGAGGCGATCGCCGAGCGCTGTGCGTATCGGATCCCCGACGGCCGGATCGTGGCGCCGCGTCTCGCCGAGCCCGACGAGTCGCTTCCGGCGGCTCCGCGCCTTCGCCTATGCCGGCGCCGAGCGCCGCTACGGCACCGTCGCGCCGGTGACCCGCGACCGGCTGGAGCACGAGCTCGGCATCATCGGCCAGAAGGGATTCGCCGACTACTTCCTGGTGGTGAAGGACATCGTGCGAGCACGGCCCCACCCACTGCGGGCGCGGCTCGGTGGCCAACTCGATCGTGAGCTACTGCCTCGGCATCACCCACGTCGAGCCGCTCGGCGCCGGGCTCCTCTTCGAGCGCTTCCTCAACCCCGAGCGGAAGGACCCGCCCGACATCGATCTCGATTTCCCCTGGGACGAGCGGGACAACGTGCTGGCCTACGTCTTCCAGACCTATCCCCGTCCCCAGGCGGCGATGGTCGCCAACCACAACTGCTTCCGGCTCCGCGGCGCGCTGCGCGAGGTGGCCAAGGTGCACGGCCGCCCGGCCGGCGAGATCCGCGAGGTCACCCGCCGGATCCCCATCTTCGAGGACGAGCCGCTGGAGGAGACGCTCGCCTCCCACCCCAACTTCCGCGGGCTCGACCTGCCGGCCAGCTGGCGCGACTTCGCCCGCATGGCGGCGCCGCTGGTGGGCGTGCCCCGCCATCTCTCGGTCCATCCCGGCGGCGTCGTCATCGTCCCCACCGCGCTCACCGACTACGTGCCGATCGAGCCGGCGGTGAAGGCGCTGGACGGACCATGCCGGATCTGCACGGTGCCCGGTCATCCAGTTCGAGAAGGACGGCGCCGAGGACGCGGGGCTGGTGAAGATCGACCTGCTCGGCAACCGCTCGCTCGCGGTGATCCGCGACGCGATCGCCGCGGTGCACGGCAACACCGGCCGGCTGATCGACTACACCTCGTCCGACGCCGGCGAGGACGAGGCCACCCGGGCGCTCTTCCGCACCGGGCAGACCATGGGCGTGTTCTACACCGAGTCGCCCGCCTCGCGCGCGCTCTGCGCCAAGAGCCGGGCGGAGACCTTCGACCTGCTGGTGCTCAACACCAGCATCATCCGGCCCGCCTCCAACCGCTACATCCGCACCTACCTCGAGCGGCTGCACGGCGCGCCCTACGAGCCGCTGCACCCGGTGCTGCGCGACACCCTGGCCGAGACCTTCGGGGTGATGGTGTATCAGGAGGACGTGGTCAACGTCTGCGCGGTCTTCGCGGGGATGCCGCTCGCCACCGCCGACGGGCTCCGGAAGTCGCTCTCCAAGAAGCGGCCCGCCAAGCAGCTCGCCGGCTATGCCGAGGAGTTCTTCGCCGGCGCCGCTGGCCCTGGGCCGCGACCCCGAGACGATCAAGCGGGTGTGGGCGATGATCATGTCGTTCGCCGGCTACAGCTTCTGCAAGGGGCACTCGGCGTCGCTACATCCAGGTGGCGCAGCACTCCTGCTACCTCCGGGCGCACTATCCGGCGGAGTTCATGGCGGCGGTGCTCGGCAACGGCGGCGGGTTCTATCACCCGTTCGCCTACGTCGCCGAGGCGATGCGGATGGGGCTCACGGTCCATCCGCCCGACGTGAACGCGAGCGATTTCCGCTGCACCGGGCGCGGGACGGGAGGTGCGGATCGGGCTGCAGTTCGTGAAGGGGCTGCTCGGCGCGGAGCGGGCTGCGGAGCAGGGTGCCTGGCGGGCAGCCAGCGCGAACGGCCCCCTTCGCTCCGCTCAGCCATGCGCTTCCGATCCCTCTCGACCTCCGCCCGCACCGGCATCGCGCCCGACGACCTGCGCGCGCTGATCAAGGTCGGCGCGCTCGACTCGATCGCCGACGGGTGGACCCGGCCGATGATGCTGTGGATGATGGACGCGGGGCAGCGGGCGGCGCCGCGGACAGTCTGCCCGGCGACGAGGGCCCCCGTCGAGCGACCGCGCCGCGCCGCGCTGCCCCGCTGTCCGACTGGTTCGACTCTCCCCCCCGCCGTCCCGGTCCTCAAGCAGTACTCCGCCGAGCGGCGGCGGCGGGAGGAGTACGCGGCGCTGGGATTCGTCACCGACACCCACCCGATGCGGCTCCACGCGGACCGGCTGGCGCGCTTCACGCTCTGCCGCAGCACCGATCTGCCCCGACACGTCGGCCGCCACGTGATGATGGCCGGGATGCTCACCACCGCCAAGCCGGTCCACACCCTGCAAGGACGAGCCGATGGAGTTCGCCACCTTCGACGATGGCGACGGGCTGATCGAGACCGTGCTCTTTCCCCGGGTCTACCGCGAGCGGGGGCACGTCCTCTTCGACCAGGGGCCGTTCATGTTTCGGGGGAAAGTGGAGGAGGAGTTCGGGGCGATCACCGTCACCATGACCCATCTCGACCGGCTGGAGCGGGCGGCGGCGGCCGCTAGCGAGCGGGCTAGATTTCAGGGCGATTCGCGGCCCCTCCGTGCGCCCTGATCGGTCACGGCCGGACCGATGGCGGGCGGGCGAGTAGGGTCCGCGCGGATGTGGCCGAGTCCGCCGGGGACTGGTGCCGACGCTCGACCTCGCTTCCCCGCCGAAGGCCAGGTCGCCCGCGTGGGCGAAGCGCACGTCGCGCAGGCCGAAGGGGGTCGAGAAGGTCGGCCCGGCCCTCCACCGCGAAGCGGTGGGTGCCCGTTTGCAGCGCCGCGGATGCGCTCGCGGATCGGGCCGGTCGGCACGGTGAGCGGCAAGCGCGAAGTCGGCCATGCCGGCCTGGGGCACCGGGATGATGCTGTCCCGGGAGAAGTGGCCCACGGTCGACGTCGTCGAGCCGGAGCTGCAGCTCGAACCGGGCGGTCGAGAGGTCGTAGTCGTTGGGGTTCCAGATGGCCAGTCCCAGCACGACCGGCGTCGGCCGCTGGCGGTGTCGTGATCCAGTCGAACCCGCGAGACCTCGAGCCCGGGTCGTCGTAGACCCAGAGTCCGAGCGGCGTGCAGGCCGCGGCGGCCGCTGACCAGGCAGAACCCCAGGAGTCTGCCGCTCGCGTCATCGCCACTCGGTGGTGAAAGGACCGGTCATGGTCGCGCGGAGGCCTCCCCGCTTCTCGGCAGCACTTTCGCTCATTTCTGCGGCCGCCGCCAGTGCCTGCGGCTCACAGTTCGAGAATGAAACGCCCGACCCGCCGGACGGCCCCGAGCCGGTCGCGCTCGCAGCCGGTCGCGTCCGGCCTGGCCTTCCCGCTCTATCTCACCGCCCCCGACGGGCGATCCCCGGCTCTTCATCGTCGAGAAGGGCGGGACCATCCGGATCGTGAAGGACGGCGCGCTGCTGCCGACTCCCTTCCTCGACATCTCGGCACAGGTTTCCACCGGCAGCGAGCAGGGACTGCTGGGCCTGGCCTTCCACCCCGCAGTACGCCACGAACGGGCGGTTCATCGTCCACTACACCGACGTCGCCGGCGACACCCGGGTGTCCGGCTTCCGGGTCTCCAGCGATCCCGACTCTGGCCGATGCCGCCAGCGAGGTCGCGATCCTGAGCGGCGGACCAGCCGTTCCCCAATCACAACGGCGGCCAGGTGCTGTTCGGCCCCGACGGCTATCTCTACGTCATGCTGGGCGACGGCGGGTCGGCGGACGATCCGGGCGGCCGGGGCCAGTCGCTCGCCGATCTGCTCGGCTCCATCCTGCAGAATCGAGCCGCTCGACGCCGGCGGCTACGCGGTCCCGGCCGACAATCCGTTCGTCGGCACCGCCGGCGCCCGTGCCGGAGATCTGGAGCTACGGACTCCGGAATCCCTGGCGGGTCGCCTTCGACCCGGCGACCGGCGATCTCTACATCGCCGACGTCGGGACAGCGCCGGTGGGAGGAGGTCAACGTCTCGACTCGCGGCCGACGGCGCGGGCCGGGGACTCAACTTCGGCTGGAGGATCATGGAGGGTCCGGACTGCTTCGCGGGGCCTCCTGCGAGCAGGACGACCTCGAGCTTCCGGTGCTCTCGTACGACCACGGCGACGGGTGCTCCATCACCGGCGGCTTCGTCTATCGCGGCGCGGCGATCCCCGCGCTCCAGGGGCACTACTTCTACTCCGACTTCTGCCGCGGCTGGGTCCGCAGCTTCCGGCTTGGAGCAGCGGGACGCGCGACGGACCAGTTCCAGTGGCCAACCCTGGCGCCGGGCGGCGGCGTGCCCAGCTTCGGCCTCGACGCCGCCGGCGAGCTCTACGTCATGAGCGCCGGCGGCTGGTGTTCAAGATCGTGCCCGGGTGAGCGCGCGGCGGTGGCCACGCCGCTCCCGCCGACTTCACGGCCTTGGCGACGGATTCCTCCGCTGGTGCGCTTCGGGGCGTCCTCCTGGAACTATCCCGGGTGGCGCGGGCTGGTCTATCACCGGACCTACGAGGGCAAGGGCGCCTCGGCCCGCATGCTCGAGGAATACTCCGCCTTCCCGCTCTTCCGCACCGTCGGAATCGACTCCAGCTTCTACGCGCCGCCCACCGAGGAGGTGCTGCGCTCCTACGCCGAGCGCCTGCCGCCGGGGTTCCCCTGCGTGAGCAAGGTGTGGAACCAGATCACGGTCCATACCTTCGCCAAGGCGCAGGACTCGGCGCGCGCGCGGCGAAGTCAATCCGCGATTTCCTCAGCCCCGAGGTGTTCCTGGAGGCGGTGTACGAGCCCTACCAGCGCTATTTCGCGGACCACACCGGCCCGTTCGTCTTCGAGTTCCAGGCCATCGGCCGCGGGAGCGGGATCGGGGCCGTCGCGAGTTCGCCGACCGGCTCGACCGTTTCTTCTCCGCCCTGCCGCGCGAGGGCCCGTACGCGGTCGAGGTGCGCAACGAGGAGTTCCTCACCCCGATGTACTTCGCGGTGCTGCGGGAGCACGGGGTGGCCCACGTCTTCAGCTCCTGGACCCGCATGCCGGCCATCGGCGATCAGCTCGACCTGCCCGGCTCGCTGTCGGGGCCGTTCATCGTCGCGCGCGCGCTGCTCCGGCCCGGGCGGACCTACGACGAGGCGGTGGATGCCTTCGCGCCCGTACGACCGGATCCAGGAGCCCAATCCCGAGCTGCGCCGCGACCTCTTGCGGCTGATCGACACCGCGGTGAAGACCCGGATCCCCGCCTACCTGCTGGTGAACAACCGCGCCGAGGGAAGCTCCCCGCTCACCGTGGCCGAGGTGGCGCGGATGCTGCCGGAGCAGGTGGCGTGATCGAGCGACGCGGACTGCTCCGCTTCGCGGCGCTTTCGGTCCTCGCGGCGCTCGTGACCATCGGTCTCAAGGGCGGGGCGTACCTGCTGACCGGGTCGGTCGGCCTCCTCTCCGATGCGCTGGAGTCGTTCGTCAACCTGATCGCCGCGGTGGTGGCGCTCTTCGCGCTCTCGGTCGCGGCCCGGCCGGCCGACGAGGAGCACGCCTACGGCCATACCAAGGCCGAGTACTTCTCCAGCGGGTTCGAGGGCGCGCTGATCGTGATCGCGGCCGCGAGCATCGTGGTTGCGGCGGTGCGCCGGCTGTTCGATCCCCAGCCGATCGAGGAGCCCGGCCTCGGGCTCGCGATCATCGGGCTGGCCTCGGTGATCAATCTCGGCGTCGCCCGGATGCTGCTTCGCGCCGGGCGGCGCCACGAGTCCATCACGCTCGAGGCCGACGCCCAGCACCTGATGGCCGACGTGTGGACCTCGCTCGGCGTCATCGTCGGCGTCGGAGCCGCGGCGCTCACCGGCTGGCACCGGCTCGACGCGATCGTCGCCATCGCGGTCGCGCTGAACGTGCTCCGCGCCGGCTTCCTGCTCCTCCGCCGGTCCATGCTCGGCCTGCTCGACACCTCGCTGCCGGAAGAGACGCTGGCGACGATCAAGACGATTCTCGAGTCGCACGGGAGATCGGGTGTCCGCTACCACGCGCTCCGGACCCGCCAGGCGGGGGCGCGGCGGTTCATCTCGTTTCACATACTGGTGCCCGGCGACTGGACGGTGCAGCGCGGCCACGACCTGCTGGAGGAGATCGAGGAGCGGGTCCGCGAGGCGGTGCCCCACAGCGTCGTCGATACCCATCTCGAGCCGATCGAGGATCCGGTCTCGTGGGAGGACACCCGCCTGGAGCGGCCGACGCAGGGCGCCGGCTAGCGAGCCCCGTCCGGATGTCTCGTCCTCCTCCAGCAGCCACACCTCCAGCCCCCAGCTCCGCTCCTCGCCCGGCGCGAGTGTCTGTGCGGCTCCCCAGTCGCGCACCGCGTCCTCCAGTCGGTCCGGAGCCCCGATCGCTGGCTCCAGGCTGAGGTTGCAGAACGGCTGCCGGTCCGGCGGTGCCCACCCGCCGTTGTTGATCCGGATCCCGACCTGCGGGACCTCGTTCGGCGCCACCGCGATTTCCAGCCGCTCGCCCCGCCGCGGGTCGGTGAGAATCGCTCTTCCCGACGTGCCCACGTCACCGAACAGCTTCACTGCCCAGGCGCCGTCGCCGGGAAAGACGAACCGCCCCCTCTCACCGCCGAACGCATCCGGCCAGCTCACGATGTCGCCGGGACTCAGCTCCGGCAGCCCGTGCACCTCGCCGAGCTTCACCTGGCGCATCGAGGGCAGCTCCACCGTGGTGCCCGGCTGCACGTTGAAGACGGGATGGGCGGACCAGATCCAGGGGAACGGTGAGCCTCCGGTGTTTTTCACCCGGTAGCGGAGCCGCATCACCGGGTCATGCGGATCGAGTGTGACCTCGCGATGGAATTCGTAGGTCAGAAGGCGGCCCTGGGCGGATGCCGCGAGGGTGGTCCCGCCGGCGTGCTCGAAGGTGGAGCTGGTCCATGGGGCGTCCCACAGCTCGCCCCGATCCGGCAGCGCGGGAGCATCCGGCGGCGCGCCGGGAACCGGCGAGGGCGCAGCCGTTGGGAAGCACTCGTCCCACCCGCCGCTGTCCGCCGCTCCGATGGGCGCGGCGATCCCGCCAGAGCCACTCACGGCCGCGCGGCCGGCGGAGATTGGTGAGCTTCATTCCCACGGCGGGCACCGCCACGACCTCCAGCTCGTCGCTGCGAAGGGCGACGGCGGGAAGGCCGGACACGGCGGTTTGGCGGAAGGGCATCCGACCGGAGAGCTACTCTTCGCGCTTCGCGCTGTTCAGTCGGGCATAGGCCCTGACCGGCCAGGTCCCGAAGCCGGCCACCTTCGGAGGCACCGCGGAAAAGCGGAAACCCTCCAGCGGAAGCCGGTCGAGTCCGCGCAGGTGCTCGACGATGGGGATCCCGGCGCCGAGCAGCGTCGAGTGGACCGGCCGGAAGCGGTCACCGATGTCGTCGATGTTGAGGGAGTCGATCCCCACCAGTGTCGCGCCCGCGGCTACCAGCATCTCGGCTGCGTCCGCCGTGAGGAAGGGATTCGCCGAGAGGTAGTGCTCGGTGCCCCAGTGTTGGTCCCACCCGGTGTGGACCAGCACCGCGCGACCCCGGAGCTCGAGTCCCTCGAACGCCCGCAGCGAAATCGCGCGACCCAGCCCCATCGCGGCCTGCACCACCACCGCGTCCAGGTCCGCCAGCGATTCCAGCGAGAGTCCCGACAGGTCGGTCCCGTCGAGATAGCGGTGGAACGGCGAGTCCACGTAGGTGCCGGTGTTGGCCACCATCTCGATCTTGCCGATCTGGAACTCCACGCCCGGCGCGTATAACGCCCGCGACCGCTCCCGGCTCAGATAGTCGCAGATGATCGGCCCCGGCAGGCCGGGGTACGTCGTCATGCCGTGGGTAATGGTGTGGGAGAGGTCTACGAAGTCAGGCGACTGCGGCACCCAGATCCACTCCGGCGGTCAGGCAGATCCTGGCCACCGTCTCGCCGATCTTGTTGTTCGGCGTCGAGGCCCCGGCGGTGATCCCGATGATCCGGGCGTCGCCCAGCCAGCCGGGCGTCAGCGCCTCACGCTTGGTACCGATCGGCTGGTGGCGCACCGCACCCTCGGCGGGATCCACCGCATCGGCATCCTCGATGTGGAAGACGGGGACACCTCGGGAATGGACCAGTGCCGCGAGGTGGCAGGTATTGCTGCTGTTGTAACCGCCCACCACGACCATGACGTCGAGCGGCTCCTCGAGGAGAGCGACGACCGCGTCCTGCCGCTCCTGGGTGGCGGAGCAGATCGTGTCGAACGACCGGAAGTGTTCGCCCGCCGCATCGCCGTAGCGCCGGACCATGCTTTGGCGCACTTCCTCCGCGATCGCGAGCGACTCCCCCGAGAGCATCGTCGTCTGGTTCGCGATCCCGACCCGGAGCAGGTCGCGCTCGAAGTCGAAGCCCGGCGACGTCGCCTTGGCGAACCGCTCGCGGAGCGCCCCGGCATCGCCGCCCCGCTCGATGAAGTCGCAGACCAGCCGCGCCTCCTCCATGTCGAGGACCACCAGATAGCGGCCCTGCGGATACTTCATCACCTGGCTGGCGGTCGCCTTGGTCTCCTCGTGGTAGTGCTTGCCGTGGATGATGGCGGTGAACCCGTCGCGCGCGTAGCTCTCCACCCGCTTCCAGACGTTGAGCACCGAGCCGCAGGTAGTGTCCACCAGTACGCAGCCGATCTCGCGCAGCCGGCCGAAGTCGCCGATCGTCACCCCGAACGCCGGCAGGATGACGACGTCGTCGGCGATGATCCCGGAGAAGTCGAACTCCCCTTCCTCGCTGCGGGCGAGAAAGCGGACGCCCATGTCCCGGAGCTTCTGGTTGACGTGGGGGTTGTGGATGATCTCGCCGACCAGGTAGAGCCGCCGATCGGGGAACTTGACCCGGGTCTCGTAGGCGTAGTCCACCGCCCGGTCCACTCCGTAGCAGAAGCCGAACTCCCGGGCGAGCCGGAAGGTCAGCGGACCGACGGTGAGCCGGTATTGGTTGGCCCGGAGCGCCTCCACGACCGTGCTGTGGTAGTCGACCGCGAGCTGCCCCTCGATCGCCGTCTTGAGACCGAAGCCCCGGCGGAAGTAGGTGCTTTCCATGCCCCCCAATCTAACGCCGCCCCCTAGTCGGCGGACTCGGCGGGGGGATCAACCTCATCCAGAGGCTCGGGTTCCACGGACTCCTCCCGAGGGCTTCCGACACAGTCCGGGGGGGCGGGAGTGACGCTCAGACCCTTGAACGACCCGCTAGCCGTGATCCTGCTGTCCTCAGTCGTCGATCGCGAGATAGGCGGAGAAACGTCCCGCCGACCTGCCTGGCCCGGTGGTCTCCAGCACCACCATGCCGCTGTCGCCGCGGAAGCCCTCGTATGGAGGTCTCCGCGAACCAGCGCAAGGCAACCGCGGCGGAGGGGCGTCTCGAGTCGGCCCGCGAGGCGAAATCACCCGGTAGCTGCCCGGTGTGATGGAGTCTCCCCGCGCGGCGGAGTCGGAGCGCCCACGGGGGCCGGAGGGATAGAGGAGGAGGGCGATGCCGGTGTCGCCGTGGACCGCCCGCACCTCCACGAGCCTGAGGCCCTCGCACCACTCGGCGACCGCCGGGGCAGAGAGCTTGCCGGTGTCCGCACCGGTCCACTCCACCTCGAGCGTGCCGGTGCCGGAATCGTCCGGCCCTCCGTGCGAGCAGGCCAAGGCACCGGCGAGCCCGGCTCCGACCAGCCGCGCGAGCTGGGTTACTGGCAGACGCAGGATTGCGGTCACCCGCGGCAATCTACCTGGCTCCCTGCACCACGATGTCGAACCTGACTGTTGCCTCGTCGGGCGAGACCGCCCGGCTGAGATCGAAGCGCAGCAGTCCGCCGAACACCGAAAGGCCCACGCCCGCCCCCGCCAGCACCCGGCCCGAGAAAAGGGTGCCCGCGCCTCCCGCCTGGCCCGCGTCCACGAACAGTACCGGCCGAAGACGGCCCGGGAGCGGGGTGACGTCGAGCTGCGCCGCCCAGAACGCCTGTCCTCGCCGCACGCCGTAGTCATGCCCCCGCACGGTCCCGATGCCGCCCAGCCGGAACGCGGTCTGCCGCAGCGTCGGCGCGGTCGCCGATACCGCCCTTCAGCCCGGACGGTCAGACCCCGGCGCTTCCCGACGCTCCGCGCGAACCTCGCCGTAGATCCGGCCGGTGGTGGTGCCCTCGCCGCCGAGGACGTCGGCCGTCGCGTGCCAGCGGAAGTCGCCGGTGCCGCTGAGACGCACCTGACCGCCGACGAACCGGCCCTCGTCCACCGGAGCATTGGGCGGAAAGGCGCCCGGATCCGCCCAGGAAGTCGTTGACCTCCGACGCGGCCGCCCGCGCCACGCCGGTCTGCCGCTCGTACCGCGCGCCGACGGCGAGCTCGAGCCCGGTCCGGATCGAAGTCTCGTAGCCGGCGGAAGCGCCGTGCACCAGGACGTAGTCGCCGTCATCGTGCGCCACGAAGAGCGCGTTGAGCGTGTTTCCGAGGCCCGGCGCCGGCGCGAAGGGATCCACCGTCCGTCACGTCCCGGTACCCGCTGACCACCAGGCGGCCGTCCGGCGCATCGCGGACCAGCGACAGACGTCCGGTCACCCGGTCGTCGCTGAATCCGTAGCGCACGGTGCCGTACAGGCCGGTGAACGACACCCCCGGCACCCGCACCCGATAACCAAGGCCGAGCGAGAGCCCCTGTACCCGATCGTACCGAAAGGCGTCGGTGAGCCGCTCGTACGCGAAGCCGTGCGCCCGCGGCCGGTCAACGAATCGGGCAGTGCTTCGGCCACCCGAGCCAGCTCGGACTCGGACTGCTCTGGCGCGCCGCGCCTCTACCGGATCGGCGTCGAGCGAGAGCGAATCGAGCCAGCCGCCGAACCGGCCGAGCGAGTCGTCGGACGGCCGATGCAGCTCGTAGCGGCCACCGGCCCAGCGGTCGGCATAGCGCCACGACCGGAGACTGTCGCGCTCCCCCGCGCGCACCGCCACGGCGCTCGGCGCGGAGCGAGTCGCGACGGGCCTCGCGGATTGCCCGCAGCGAGTCGGGGTCGTCGGTGGCCGGGAGCGGCAGCCTCGAACGCGATCGGCCGGCCGGTGTTGATCTCGAACTCTTCGAACGTCGTGACGGCGCGGAACGGGATCACCACGTCGCTCACCACGGGGATCCGCACCCGGCCTGAGATCACCTGGCGGTAGCGGCATCCAGTAGCGGCCGGTCCTGAAGTCCGTACTCGAGATCGGCATCGATGCTGACGATCTGGTTGGCGAGGGAGTTGAGCCGCTTGGCCGAGGATGAATCGGATCGCGTGGCGCTCTCCGGCCTTGACCCAGAGCCCGGTCCCGACGTAGCGGAAGGTGAGGCGCACGACTTCCGCGGTCGCGGAGTCGATCCACATCTGCCCGGCGATGAGCGCGGGCCCCGTCCGCCTGGGGGTGACCTCCACCCGGAGAAGCCGCAGTCGACTCCCTCTCCCCGGCGTGACCGAGAGGCCGCTCGTCAGGGCATAGCGGTACCACTCCGGGTCCGCTCTCGGCCAGCGGATGGAGCGCGCCGGTGGCGGGGAACTCGTCGCTGAAGATTCTCACCGAGTCATCCACCGAGCGCGGCACGAACCAGGGCCGGTCCCACACGCTCGAGAGCTCCAGCGCCTCCGAGCGGGACCGCGAGCGCCGGCCGACGACGTCCACCCGGAGGTCGTTGGGCCGCTGCCACTGCACGTCCGCGACCTGCTCCTCCACCGCGGACGCCGGCACCTGAGCCCAGCGCCGGCGGCCCACGCCGACGGTGAGCCGGTAGTGGATCCGGGCCCGATAGTCGGAGACGGCGGAATCGCCGGCGCGCCGGCGCGCCATGGCGCGCTCGACCAGGTGCTGAACGGCCGGAGTAGCTGTAGGGAGAGGAGGTGGAGTCGGGAGTGGGGGTCTGGGCGACGGCTGGCGAGCAGGAAAACGACTACGTGATTTGCGCCCATTTGCTCCGGCCGTCTCGGTGTAGCCCGTACGCCTTGAGACGACGCCAGAGTGTGGTGCGGCTGATGCCCAGGTGCCTGGCCGTCTCGGCGAGCTTCCAGTTATGCGCGTCGAGTGTCTTGACGATAGCCTCTTTTTCCCGGGCAGCCAACGTGGTGGGACCTTCGACACCGGGGATGAACATCGCCTCGCCCAGCTCGAGTGCTCCGACCCGCAGCGGCCGGAGCCGGCCGCCCATGGCGGCCAGCCGGGGCTGGAGGTCGGAGCCCGCATCCGCCAGGTCCATCCCGGCCAGGGCCTCCCGGGCCTGGTGGTTGGCGTATAGAAGCTTGCCGTCGGCGTCGAACACGATGACCCCCTCGCTGAACCCGTCGAGCAGGGCCTTGGCGAGCGGGGAGAACACGGACGGCAGTGATCCGATTGAGAGTGCTTCTGGCATCGGCCATACGTACGAAGGTAACACCTGGTGGTTTCAGATCGCGACGTGCCACCGAACGTGGCCGTGCGGCACTTCTTACCATTCTAGACGCCGGCCGACCCTCAAGGTGCACATTGGAGCGTAGGAGCCGCGTCACCGTCTCCGTCCGGGTCGGCGCCCGTGCCGGGACCGCCCCCGGCCCCGGCGCCCGCCGGATCCGTCATCCTCGCCCCGAGGCGGTTTCGGAGCCCGCCGCAACAGGGCCTGGAGATCGGGAACGGTGTCGGCCAGGAGCGGCGGGTGGCGCCCTCGCTGCACGGCGAACCGGACCGGACGGTCGAGCACCGGGACCTCGTCCGCCCGGAGTCGCTTGGCTTGCCCCTCGCGCAGCCGCACTCGGGCGACACCCGTCGCCGTTCTGAATCTCGTACTCCACAGGCGCGGCATCCCCTCGAATCCGGACCATCCCGGGCAGCGCATCCAACCGCTGCCGGGTCGCCTCGGTCACCAGCTCGGCGGGGTCGAGAGCGAGCGGGTGCGAGTGGAAGTCGTCCCAACTTCGTACCGCCTCCAACTTGCCCGAGCAGCCGAGCGCGGACGGCCTCGGGGGAAGCGTCGTCCAGGCTTCCGCCCGACCTGCGCCAGAGCTCGTCGAGCTCAGAGACGGCCCGGCGAATCCGGCTCGCGTCGGGGTGTATCGACCTCGCCCGCCATGAGCGCGTCGGCGAGCACCTCCTGGGCCTGCGGCCCGGAGCGACTCAGGGATCGATCCTCCCAGGATCTCGACCTCGGTGTCCAGCTCGAAGCCGAAGTAGGTCCGCCGCCGCTCCAGCGCGAGCCGCTGGTGCTTGCGGGGTCCGGTGAGGACCACCTTCGGCCGGGCCCAGCACGGCGTACCGGTTCACCAGGTCGTAGGAGATCGTGGTTCCTTCGATCGACGCCCTGGCCACGCCGAACCGGTCGGCGAAGAAGCGGAGCGCGCCGGCCACGGCTCCCCAGCTCCCCGCCACCGAAGTCTTGGAAACCCGCGCCTCCTGGCCGTCGGCGGTGTGCTCGTCGATCACCAGGTCGAACGGCATCACCCGGGCGACCAGGTCGGCCCAGCGGGCGCGGATCTCCTTCGAGGCGTACGGCAGCTGCTTGGGAAGCGGCAGCTCCAGCGAGCGATAGACCGACGCCAGGCCGAGCGCGGTGTCTTCGATCGCCTTGATCAGCACGCCCCGGCGCTCCGCCCACTCTTCGAGCCCGTCCTCGAAGAGATGGCGCGGCAGCCCGTACACCTCGCCGATGTAGCCGTGCTGGTTCACCGCCTCCGCGAAGATGTTGCAGGCGGTGAGATGGTCGCTGCCGTTGGCGACGAGACCGTGGAGCTCCCGCTCCTCCCGTGTCATCCGGTGCAGCGATTCGATGTTGGAGCAGACCGCCACGAACGGGAGGAGGTCGCTCTCCGCGTGGACCAGCAGCTCGCCCCAGGGGCGCTCGACCGGAAACGCTTCGACCTCCCGCCCGTAGGCGGTGAGCCGGCCGTTCTCGATCAGCCCACGCCGGGAGAGCATCTCGACCGCCCGCGCGTACGCCCGCCGGTCGAGCGCGACCGGCAGGTCGAGATCCCTGGCGTCCACCCCGAGCGCGGCGCAGGTGATCGCCACTCGCTCCGCATCCCCGGCGAGCTGGAACTCGGGCGGCGTCGGCTTGAGCTGCTCGAAGTCGAGCTGTCGGTCGCTGAGGATGACGACTTCGCCGCCCGGCACCCGTCCGTGCACCCGTCCGGCCATCTGGAGGATCTCGTTGGCTCCGAGATAGAGCCGGTGGAGCACGTTCCGTCCGCTCTCGACCACGTTGCCGTAGCGCGCGTCGTAGATGACGACGGTGTCGAGCCCGCGCACGTTGAGCGCCGACTGGCCGGCCGCGGTCATCGCCAGGAGGAACGGCCGCTCCACCTCTCCCTCGAGAAAGGGCCGGATCACCCGAATCGGCATGCCGCCGTGGTAGAAGGCCGTCGTGAGTCGCTTCCACTTCTCGCCCAGGTCCACCGCCAGGCGCTCGACTTCGGCGCGGGTGGGCACGAAGACCGCGACGCCCCGGCGCTCTTTCATGACGTGGCGGATGAGCTTCTCGTTGAGAAACTCTTCAGGGGTCTGTGGCAACACCTGGACCTTCGCCCTGAGCGCGGGGTCGTAGGCGTAGGTCTCGAGCACGTCCGCGCTGTCGAGGTAGCGGGCGTAGAAGGTCGGATCCACCGTCGCACTGAGCCAGATGTAGCGACAGCCGGCCCGTTTCCCGAGCGCGAGACAGAGCTCCAGCTCGGCCGAGGTCTGGTGGATCTCGTCCACGATGACGGTGTCTCGGCCGGTGATCAGGTCGTCCTGGAACCAGCGGCGCGCGATGCCGGTGGTGACGATGACGACGTTCCAGCTGGGCGTCTCCGGCGTCGCCTCGCGCTCGCGGTTGACGACCCCGTACCGGAGCGGCTCCGCCAGGAGCGACTCGGCGATCGGGCGGATGCCGAGGGTCTTTCCCGTGCCGGTGCCCGCCACGATGCCGAAACCCTTTCCCGAGCCGGCGAGCGCGCGGATCTCATCGCCGTGCTCCCGCTGGAGCAGCGTCTCCAGCCGAAGGCCTAGGGCCAGCTCGATCGTCTCGCATGCCGCGCGGGTCGGCGCGATGACGACGATGCGGCCCTTGGGATGGGGGGCATGGCGGTAGGCGTCGGGATCGGGAGGGAGATGATGGTCGCGGGAGGGGCGCATGCGCGAAAGGTAGGCTGGCGGCCCGGCGGATGCCTCATCCCGAGCGGAGCGAGGGGCCTGATGAGGTCCGGCGCGAACAATGAAAATCCCGGCGGGTGCCGGGATTTCCATACCTGGAACGAACCTGGATCTGGGAGATCAGGCGCCAAGGAGGCGCGCGGACAGGTCAGTCGTCCCAGTGCTCGTGATGTCGCCGACCATCCTCGTCGCAGTCGTGGTAGTAATGGCCGTCCCGCTCCCACACCACGATCGTTCGGACGCCGTGCCGGTGCCCGACCCAGCGATCGTAGTAGCGGCCGTCCCAGTAGTAGAGCGTGACGGGATGGTAGCCGCGGCGGCTCCAGTGCTTCGCCGGGCGGTGGCGATGGACTCGCTGGACGACGACGATCCGCGGGCGCTCGACGATGACCACCCGGCGCGCGATGGCGCGGCCGCGCGGTAGGTGGAATACCCGTCGCGCCGGTAGTCGGAGTATCCGTCGCGAATGACTACATGACCGGCGACCGGCCCGCTCCGCACCACGACACCCGCTTCGACCCGCTGAGCGTGAAGCGGCACGGCGGTGGACAGGAGACCGGCGATCAACGACCAGGTGACGGCGCTGGTTCTCATAAAGCCCTCGGGTTGGGAACGGGTGAACTGCGGCTCCCTGAAATGCGAGGGCTATGCCAATCGCTAACCCCTTGCGCGGCTTCGCTTCCGCGAAACGCGTCGCGGCCGGCGGCGTCCTCTCCGGCAGACGCGCGAGGACCTCCCGACCGGCAGCGCCGGCGAGCTCTGCAGCATCTTGCGCGTCCACCCAATCGCAGACGACCCGAAACGCCGTGTCGCGGTCGAGGTCGAAGCGGCGCATCAGATAAGGAACGGCGCCGTACATGTTGCTGCGCCCCCCGGACCGGAGCCGGCGGAGGAAGGAGTGAAAGCGCTGGACGGCCTCGCCTCGACCCTTGCTCATATTTAAGTGCTTGGACTGGAAGAGGTTGAATGTCTAGGTCTACTACCGAATATAAGCCGAAAGTGGCGGCCGGACAACCGTTCGCGCAGGTCCGAGCAGCGGAACGACGGCGGCCGATCACGCCGCAGCTGCCACGCCTATCCAGCGACATCTTGATCGGTGCAATCGCGGGCGGCATCGGTGATAGGGGAAGGGATGGCCACCCCGCTCGGTGAAGTCTGCTCACTGGAGGTCCGCAGATTCGAGCGGGTTCAAGACGGCCGGACGGCGATTCTGATCGCTGCTGTTGCAGCGATGTGTACTACTCCTGCCCCTGGTCTACGGCCGGGATGGCTCTAGCTGGCGGCATCGGCCTGGGGCTGCCATGGGGGGTGTCTGCCTCCTTGACACCGATTCAGACGCGGCTCATACTAGGGGCCGCTCTCGCAACTTACGCGCTGCCCTACACGAGCTACCCGCCTCCCGCGGGACTGCGTGGCTCACTCTCCACGTCGCTCCGGTCGGATAACTCTTCGCCTCGTCGAGCTGCGCTATGTTTCGCCAGATCCTCTCGTTCTTCACTAGTAAAGCCACTATGGAGGCAGGTATGGCCGCGGAATTCTTTATCGGTGAGTCGCTGGTCGGCGACGGCAACGAAATCGCTCACATCGACCTGATCATCGGGTCGAAGTCCGGGCCGGCCGGGGCGGCGTTCACCCAGGCACTCTCCCGCAACACCGACGGCTTCACTACCCTGCTCGCCGTCGTCACTCCGAACCTCGCCGCGAAACCCGACACCCTGCTCTTCAACAAGGTCACCATCAAGGGCGCCAAGCAGGCCGTGCAGATGTTCGGCCCGGCCCAGGCGGCGGTGGCGCGCGCGGTGGTCGACTCGGTGAGCGAAGGCGTCATCTCCAAGGCGCAGGCGAACGACCTCTGCATCCTGGTGGGTGTCTTCATCCATTGGCAGGCCGAAGACGACAAGAAGATCTACCAGTTCAACTACCAGGCGGTGAAGGAGTCGATCGCCCGGGCGCTGCAGGGCAAGCCGTCGATGGACGAAGTCCTCCAGAAGTACAAGGCCGCGCGGCATCCGTTCGCCAGCGGCGCCGAAGGCTGATCGCTACAGTCCCGCTGTTCCCTATTCCGGCGAGGGGCGGCCCGCATCCGGGCGCGCCCCTCGTTTGTTCCATGGACCGAGAGCGAGAAAGAACACCAGCTCAATGCGCAAGCTTCTGTTGCAACTCGACAGCTCCCGCATGCCGAGCGTCTTCGATCAGGTCGTCGCCTACGATGCGGGCGCCGACGACATCATGAGCTATGGCGGAGTCACCGAAACCGACGTTCGCGATCTGGTGCACGGCTGCATCTTCACCCGGGGCCCGAAGGACCTGCACAACACGGCCGTCTGGATCGGGGGCAGCAACATGTCGGCCGGGGAGCAGCTCCTCGCCATGGCGCAGGACGCGGTGTTCGCGCCGTTCACCGTCTCCATGATGCTCGACTCCAACGGCTCCAACACCACGGCGGTCGCCGCGGTGGTGAAGATCGAGCAGACACTGGGCGAGTCTTGAGGGCACCAAGGTGCTGATCCTCGCCGGGACCGGCCCCGTGGGACAGCGGGCGGCGGGACTCCTGGCGAAAGACGGCGCCCACGTCACCATCACGTCCCGGAAGCCGGAACAGGGTGAGAAGGCCCGCCAGTTCATCAGCGCCCGCTTCAACGTCCAGGTCGAGGCCACCACGATGAACGACCCGGCGGCGCTGCCGGAGCTGTGCCGGGAGGCCGAGGTGCTGCTCAACTCCGGACCGGCCGGGGTGCAGATGGTGCCGAAGTCCGCCTGGACCGCCGCGAAGTCGCTCAAGATCGCCGTGGACCTCAACGCGGTGCCGCCGCTCGGCATCGAAGGGGTGGAGGTGAACGACGCGGGGGTCACCCGCGACGGGGTGGTCGTGTACGGCGCGTTCGGGGTAGGAAACTTCAAGACCAAGTTGCACAAGGCATGTGTGGCCCGGCTGTTCACGCGGAACGATCTGGTGCTCGACGCCGAGACGATCGCGGACGTGGCCAGGGAGCTGGTCGCGAAGAAGAAGTAAGTCCATGCCTCGCGTCGTGGGCATCGATGCGGGCACCGTGAGTCTGGACGTCTGCGGCCTGGTCGACGGACGTCTGTCGCTCGATTTCAGCTGGTCCACCCCGGACGCGCTCGCGGATCCCGACGGATTCATCGCCGGGCTGGCCGAGCCGGGGCCGCCGGATCTCGTGGTCGCCCCCTCGGGCTATGGGCTGCCCGTCCGGCCGGGGCGCGGCACCACGGACGAGGAGCTTCGGCTCGCCTTCCTGGCGGGACCCGACGAGCGCGGCGGCATCGGGGGACTGCGGCGGCTCGCCCGCCGGCTCGCGGCCTCGGAGCTTCCGGTGGTCTTTACGCCCGGCGTGATCCATCTCGACACGGTGCCGGCGCATCGCAAGATCAACCGGATCGACCTCGGCACCGCCGACAAGGTGTGCGCGGCGGCGCTGGCGATCGAGGACCACCGCCGCAGGACGCGGCAAGCGAGTCGAGGACATCTCGCTCATTCTGCTCGAGCTCGGCGGCGCCTTCACCGCCGCGGTGGCGGTGGACCGGGGGCAGATCGTGGACGGCCTCGGCGGCACCAGCGGACCGATCGGCTGGCGGGCGGCGGGCGCGCTGGATGGCGAGGTGGCGTTCCTCGCGGGCACCGTGGACAAGGCGCTCCTCTTCGGCGGCGGCGCCGAGACAGTCGCGCAGTCGTCGCCGCCAGGCTCGCGCCCTGGCCATCGAGGCGTATCGTCGAAGGCGCGGTGAAGGCGGTGGCCCAGCTCCGCACATCCGCGCCGCAGGCCGACGAGGTGCTCGTGTCGGGCCGCGGGGCGGCCGACTCCGGCCTGCTGGAGCGGCTGTACGCGGCGCTCTCGGGCGTCGCCACGGTGCGACGGCTCGAGGGGTTCGCGCTGGTCGCGAAGCAGGGGGCGCAGGGGGCAGCGCTCCTGGCCGACGGACTCGCGGGGGGACGGCAGGAGGCGCTGGTGCAGCGCCTCCGGATTCGGGAGGCCAGGGGCACGGTGCTCGACCATCTTCACGTCATCACCCCGGCAACGGCCCGCCGCCGGCTGGGCCTCGACTCGGATGCCTGAGATGTTCCTTCCGGCTCCTGGTGGCGGGCGTCACTACGCGTCCCCTCGCCGTCGTCGGCGGCGCGGGCGGGGTGGACCGTGACGGCGGTGGACGCCTTCGGCGACCTCGACCTTCGCGCGTGCGCCCGCGTGATCGCGCTCCGGCGGAAGGCTGGCGGCTTCGATCCCGCCGCCGCCGCCGCCGCCGGGCGGAGCGTTCCCGCGGACGCCGTGGCCTACACCTCCAACTTCGAGAACCATCCCGCGGCGGTCGCGGCTCTCGCCGCGGGCCGGCGCGCTGCTCGGCAATCCTCCCTCGGTGCTCGAGCGGGTACGCGACCCGATCGAGCTGATGCTCGCGCTGCGACGACATGGCTTCCAGACGCCGAGACCCGCGCGGCGCGCGCCCCGCGCGCCGCGGACACGCCCCGGCGCTGGCTGCTCAAGCCGCGCCGGTCGGGCGGCGGCCACGGCACCTCGGCCTGGCGGTCCGGGACGTCCGGTCGGCCGGCATCAGTACCTCCAGCAGCGAATCGCGGGCAGCGCCCGGATCCATCGTGTTTCTCGCCGACGGCAGGAGTGCGCTGGTGCTCGCCCTCAGCCGGCAGCTCGTGGGCGAGCGCGCGTTCGGCGCGCGCGGGTTCCGCTACTGCGGCAGCCTCATCGGGCGGGGGACTGTTCGAAGCCGAAGCCGGCGCTGCTCGAGCGCGCGAGCGCGATGGCGGACGCGGTCGACCCGAGACTTCGGACTGGTCGGGCTCAACGGCATCGACTTCATCGCGCGGGCAGGGGTTCCCTGGCCGATCGAGGTCAATCCGCGCTACTCGGCCTCCATGGAGCTGCTGGAGCGGCGCGACGGTACGCCGCTCTTCGCGCTGCATGCCGACGCTTGTGCCGGGCGACTGCCCCACGCTCCGCCGCACCGCACGCGGTCGGTCCTGGGCAAGGCGGTGGTCTTCGCCCGGCGCGGAGTCACCTTGGGAGACACTCGAGACTGGCTGCGCGACCCGGCGATCGCCGACGTTCCTCACCCCGGCGAGCAGATTCCGCGCGGACGGCCGATCTGCACGGTCTTCGCCTCCGGAAGGAATGCCGCCGCTTGTCTTCGAGCGCTTACCGTCGAAGGCGGCGGCGATCTACCGCGCGGCCGAGCCCGCGGCTCGAGGTGCGGCATGAGCGAAGATCGGGTGCTCCAGGCGGTGACCTGCCTCGGCTGCGGCTGCGGCTGCGACGATCTCACGGTGCGGGTTCGGGCAGGGCGGATCGCCGAGCTCTCGCCGCCCTGCTCGCTGGCGAGGCGGTGGTTCGGAGACGGACAGGTGCCCGGCGAGATCCGGGTGGAAGGGCGGCCCGCGACGATCGAGAAGGCGATCGACGCCGCGGTGGCCGTTCTGAGCGTGGCCGCGAGACCACTGGTGCTCATCGCACCCGATCTCACGACCGAAGCGCAGCGCACCGCGATCGCGCTGGGGGATACCCTCCGCGCGGAGGTCGACGGCGCCACGTCCGACTCGGCGGCGGCGGGCATCCTGGTCGCCCAGCGCCGGGGGCGGGCGGCGGCCAGCCTGGGTGAGATCAGGAACCGAGCCGACGTGGTGCTGTTCTGGGCCGTGGATCCGAGTGAGCGGTACCCCCGCTACCTGGAGCGATACGCAGCCGCGACTTCGACGACTCACGTCGGCCGACGGGCCCTGCTGTCGGTATCGATCGGGGCCGACCGCGGCCCGGAGAAGGCCGAAGTCGAAGCCGAATTCACCCCCGGCGAAGAGGTGGACGCGCTGGCCGTAATGCAGGCCACGGTCCGAGGTCAGCGACTCGGCGAGCTGCCCGCGCGCCTGCGGCCGGCAGCCGCGATCGCGGAGCGCCTGCTGCAGGGGAAGTACGTGGCGATCGTACACGACGCCGAGACCGGCCGCGAAGCGAGAGACGCCCAGCGCACAGAAGGCCTCGTGGCCCTGACTCAGGTTCTCAACGGCCCCACTCGCGCCGCCTTGAGCAGCCTCAGGTCGGGAGGCAACCGCTCCGGAGCGGAGGCGGCGCTCACGTGGCAAACCGGCTATCCGTTGCGGGTGAGCTTTTCGGGAGGGCTATCCGCGAGCCCAGCAGGGTCCTTCCGGCCTCGACCGGCTTCGTGCCGGCGGGGCCGACGCCGTTCTCGTGGCGGGCTCGGTAGCGGCGCTGGGAGAGTCCGGGATCGCGCTCGACCGCGTTCCGGGCGTCGTGATCGGGCCGGGAGCAAGCGCGGTGGCAGCCGCCCGGGTAGCCATCGACACCGGCGTCGCGGGGATTCACGAGCCGGGAACCGGATATCGCATGGATGACGTTCCGCTCCCTCTGTCACCCGTTCTGAAGAGCCCCCGAGGCGCGGCCGAAACGTTGGGCCTGTTGCTGGGCGCGCTCCGGCGGCGCGCCGCCGCGAGGCAACGGTGAGCGGCGAGGCCCGGCTTCGGATCGTCGGCGGAGCCTTGCACGACCCCGCCAACGGGGTGGACGGCGAGGAGCGCGACGTCTGCATCGAGGACGGCAGCATCGTGGCTTCGCTGCCGGACGGGGTTCCCACGCTCGACGCGCGGGGCATGGTGGTGATGCCCGGCGGAGTGGACATCCACGCGCACTTCGCCAGCTCGAGCTGCAATCACGCGCGCCGGCTGATCCCCGACGAGCATGCCGCCGATCCAGCGCCGGCTCCCCCGCTGGCGGAAGGCGAGGGCCGCTCCGGCACCGGCGGCACGGTGCCAAGCACCTTCACCACCGGCTATCGGTACGCCGGGCTGGGCTACACCACCGCGTTCGACGCGGCGGTGGCTCCCCTGCTCGCGCGTCACAGCCACGCGGAGCTGGACGACACGCCGTGCGTGGACGGCGGGATCTTCGTGCTGATGGGCAACGACGAGTACCTGCTCCGCCAGATCGAGCGAGGCGAGCGCGACCGCGCGCGCGACTACGCCGCCTGGCTGCTCGGGGCCGCCGGAGCCTACGCCGTGAAGATCGTCAACCCCGGCGGCATCGAGGCGTGGAAATCGGGACAGCGCAACGTGACCGGCCTCGACGACGCGGTCTCCGGCCGAAAGGTGACCCCGCGCGCCATCCTGGAGACGCTGACCGACGCCGCCAACCAGCTCGGGCTTCCGCACCCGGTGCACATCCATTGCAACAACCTGGGCGTCGCCGGGAACGCGGCGACCACCCTCGCCAGCATGGAGACGCTGGCCGGCCGGCGGGCCCACTTCACCCACCTGCAATTCCACAGCTATGGCGGGGAGCCCGGAAAGAGCTGGTCGTCCGCCGCCGGGAAGGTCATGGAGTACGTCAACGCCCATCCCGAGGTGAGCGTGGATGTGGGCCAGGTGATGTTCGGGCCCGCGATGACGATCACGGCGGACGCGCCGGTCGAATATCTGCTGCACAAGAGCAGCGGCCGCCGGTGGACCAACATCGACATCGAGCTGGAGAGCGGCTGCGGCATCGTGCCGCTGGCCTACAAGGAAAAGGCGGCGGTCTCGGCGCTCCAATGGGTGGTCGGCCTGGAGCTGTTCCTGCTGAGCGAGGATCCGTGGCGGGTGGTGCTGTCCACCGATCATCCGAACGGCGGATCGTTCCTCTCCTATCCGGCGCTGATCCAGCTCCTGATGGACCGGGCGGTCCGGGACGACCGGCTCAAGCAGATGAATCCGAAGTTCCTCGCCGGTAGCGCGCTGGGGGATGGTCTCGCGCGGGAGTACACCCTCAACGAGATCGCGATCGTGACCCGGGCCGGGCCGGCCCGGCTCCTCGGGCTCCGTGCCAAGGGCCATCTCGGAGTCGGCGCCGATGCCGACATCACCATCTATACCCGCGACGCGGACATCGGAAGGATGTTCTCGACGCCCCGCTACGTGGTGAAGGGCGGGCGCTTGATCGTCGAGGAGGGCCAGCTCCGCCGCGCGCCGGCAGGGCGGCGGCTCCGGCTGGCTCCGGGTTACGACGACGCGGTGGTCCGCGACGTGCGGAAGCACTTCGAGGCGTACTCGTCGGTGTCATTCGACAACTATCCGGTGCGGGATCTGCGCGATGCGCCGATGGCGGTCGGGATGACAGCGGGGGCATCGTGATGCCGGGAGATGTCCAGTGAAGATCCGCGGCGTCTTCATCGAGGACACCTTCGCCGAGGCGTTCACCATGCGAGTGGCCCGGCTGATCATCACCGGCCGCTCCTCGCGATGGGCCCGCGAAGCCGCGCTCAAGCTCACCGGCTTCGCCACGTCGGTGATCGGCTGCAAGGTCGAAGCGGCCATCGAGCGGGAGCTGACAGGGGACGAGACCCCCGACGGCCGGCCGGGATTCAGCGTGCTCCTCATGACGATGAGCAAGGACGACCTGCCGAAACGACTGATCGAACGAGTCGGCCAGACGGTGCTCACCTGCCCTACCACCGCCTGCTTCGACGGATTGCCCGATGCGCCGGACCGGGTCGGCGTCGGGTCGGCCCTCCGCTTCTTCGGGGACGGCTTCCAGGCGAGCAAGGTGCTGGGCGGCGAGCGGTTCTGGCGAGTCCCGGTCATGGAGGGGGAGTTCCTGGTCCAGGAAAAATTCGGCATGGTGAAGGGGGTAGGCGGAGGAAACTTCCTGATGCTCGCCCGGACCGCCGACGCCGCCCTCGAGGCGGCCGAGGCCGCGGTGGAGGCGATGTCGGGGCGGGCCGGCGTCATCCTCCCCTTCCCGGGCGGCGTGGTGCGCAGCGGCAGCAAGGTGGGATCGCGCCGGATCAAGAGCATGATCGCCTCGACCAACGACGCGTTCTGTCCCACGCTGCGCGCGGTGACCGAGACCCAGCTGCCCGACGAAGTCAACTCGGTGCTGGAGATCGTGATCAACGGCACCGACGCGGAGGTCATCACCGCCGCGATGCGCGCGGGGATCGAGGCCGCCTGTCGAGAGGGCATCGTCGCCATCACCGCCGGAAACTATGGCGGCAAGCTCGGGCCGCATCACTTCCATCTCCGAAAGATCATGGGGAGCGGAGAGCGGGCATGAGCGACGGTATCCGCGCTCGCCTTCGGAAACCGCTCCAGGCCCGGGCCGACCTGGGCGCGGTGCTGGCCGGGCCCTGGACCGCCCTCGCCGCGGTGGAGTTGGCGAGCCGTCCGGTTCTGCTCGACGGAGGCACCTCCGTTCCCCTGGGCGAGCTCTTCGAGCTGACGGGCGAGCCCGCGGGCCGGATCCGCTTCCAGGGCGATCTCAGCGGAGCCGACCGCCTCGGCGCGGGGCTGGCGGAGGGTGAGGTGGTCGTCGAGGGAAGCGTCGGCGACGAGACCGGCAGCGGCATGTCGGGTGGGGTCATCGACATTCACGGTCATGCCGGCGCCCGGACCGGCGGCGCGGCGGGCAACGCCCGGCGGGGGATGACCGGCGGCGAGCTGCTGGTCCGCGGCCGTGCCGGGCCCGAGCCCGGGATCCGCATGCGGCGAGGCCTCCTCGTAGTCATGGCGGACGTCGCCGGCCACGCCGGTGCGGGCATGATCGCGGGCACGGTGATCGTGTTCGGCGACACGGGTCCGGCTCCCGGCCGCTGGTCCAAGCGCGGCTCGATCGTCGCGCTGGGGTCGGTCCGGATCCCGCCGACCTACCGCTACGCCTGCACCTACCAGCCGGACCATCTCCGGCTCACGCTCCTCCGGCTCCGCACGCGGTACGCCCTGACCGTGGACGAGCGCTACGTCACGGGATATTTCCGTCGCTACAGCGGCGACCTCGCCGACCTGGGAAAAGGAGAGATCCTGGAATGGACAGCGCGATGACCGGAATGCGGATGAACGAGCGGGCCACCGAGCTGGCGAAGGCGATGGTCGAGGAATCGGCGCTCCTCGGGGTGCAGAGCCTCATCCTCCGCAGCGGAGCCCAAGTCATCGACGCCGGCATCGGCACCGTCGGCGGCTACGGCGCGGGCATCGCGCTCGCCGAGATCTGCATGGGCGGGCTGAGCGACATCTCGCGGACCACGGTGCAGATCGGGGCCCAGGCGTGGCCCGGCGTGCTGGTTGCAACCGACCATCCGGCGGTCTCCTGCATGGCGTCGCAGTACGCCGGGTGGGCGGTCTCGGTGGACAAGTTCTTCGCGATGGGGTCGGGACCGCTGCGGGCGCACGCCCGGGTCGAAAAGGAGCTGTTCGAAAAGCTCGGCTACGAGGAGACCGCGACCCACGGCGTGCTGGTGCTCGAAGGCCGAACCCTGCCCGACGACGCCGTGGCGGCATGGGTGGCGGAGAAGGCCGGGCTGCAGCCCGCGCAGCTCACTTTCATCATCGCACCGACCGCGAGCCTCGCCGGCGGAGTGCAGATCTCGGCCCGGATTCTGGAGACCGGACTGCACAAGATGGAGACCCTGGGCTTCGACGTGCGCCGGGTCGTGAGCGGCTTCGGCACGGCACCGATCCCACCGGTCGCCAAGAACGATCTCAAGGCCATCGGCCGGACCAACGACTGTATCCTGTACGGCGGCCAGGCCTGCTACACGATTCGCGCCGGCGACGACGAGCTGGTGGAGCTCGCGTCCAAGGTGCCCGCGTCGGCGTCACGCGACTACGGCACGCCGTTTTTCGAGATCTTCCAGCGCTACGAGGGCGATTTCTACAAGATCGACCCGCTGCTCTTCAGTCCGGCCGAGGTCTGGCTGACGAGCACGGAGACCGGACGCACCTTTCACGCGGGACACCTGAATCCCGAGATTCTCGAAGCCAGTCTCCACCCCCGACCGTAGGCCACCCACATTCCACAGGAGCATTCCATGCGGCGTCTTCCGAGTTGGCGGCTGGTCTCTTCACTCGCGCTCGCGTCGGCCTGCGGCACATCCGACGACAAGGCCGCCGGCGCGCCCGCCGATGCCGCACCCGCGGTCGAGTCCGCCGCGCCGGCCGGACCGGCAGCGATCGTCACGGTGATCTACAACACGCCGAAGGACACCGCCGCCTTCGAGAAGTACTACCGGGAGACCCATCTCCCGCTGGTGTCGGCCAACCAGCAGGAGATCGGGTTTACCCGAGCCGACCTCACCCGCTTCTCGGGCAATCTCGACGGCTCCAAGCCGGCGTATTACCGCCAGGCGGAGCTGTACTTCCCCTCCATGGAGGACGCGAAGAAGGGCATGGCGACGCCGGGCTTCAAGAAGGTGGCGGACGACCTGGCCAACTTCGCCAGCGGCGGCCTCACCGGGCTCCTCGCGGTCGAGACCAGCGATCCCACGGGGGCCTCGGAGGGCGAGCCGATGGCGATCGTCACCGTGATCTACAAGCAGCCCAAGGACACGGCGGCGTTCGAGAAGTACTACGCCGAGACCCACGTGCCCCTGGTGGGCGCGAATCAGCAGGAGATCGGCTTCAGCAGGGCGGAGCTGACCAAGTTCGAGTCCAACCTCGACGGGTCGGCGCCCGCGCTCTACCGGCAGGCGGAGCTGTACTTCCCGTCCATGGCCGCCCTGAAAAAGGGCACCGCCACCCCGGGCTTCAAGAAGGTCGCCGGCGATCTTCCCAACTTCGCCACCGGCGGGCTCGACGGGCTCGTCGCGGTGGAGACCAGGTAGCGGGTGCAAATCGTCGTCCTCGCGTCCCGGCAGGGCTGGCACACTCGGGAGCTGACGCGCGCGCTCGCCGAGCGCGGGCACGCGGGGGCGATCGTGCCGTACGAAGGGCTCACCGCGACGATGGGCGGCCGTCCCGGCCTTCGAAGCGGGACGGCCGAGCTGGACCGGGCGGACGCCGTGCTCGCCCGGATCATTCCGTCGGGATCACTCGAACAGATCATCTTCCGGGTCGACGCGCTCCACCGGCTGGAGGAGCGGGGCGTGCGGGTGATGAACTCGGCCCGCGCGATCGAGCGAACGGTGGACAAGTTCTGGACCTCCTCCCTGCTCGAGCAGTGCGGGATCCCGACACCCGACACCGTCGTCTGCGAGAGCCCGGAAGAGGCGATGGCCGCTTTCCGCGATCTCGGCGACGTCATCGTCAAGCCGCTCTTCGGCTCCATGGGGCTCGGCATGGTGCGGGTGGCGGACGAGGAGATGGCGTACCGCGTGTTCCGGACGGTCGAGACCATTCGCGGCGTCTACTACCTGCAGCGGACGATCGACCACGAGGGCCGCGACTACCGGGTCTTCGTGGTCGGCGGTCGGGTGCTGGGAGCGATCGAGCGGCGCGCCGACGGGTGGCGCACCAACATCTCGCGCGGCGGCGAGGCGGTGGCGGCCAGGTTGCCGGACTCGTGGGCGGCGCTGGCGATCCGGTCGGCGGCGGCGGTCGGCGCGGAGTACGCCGGAGTGGACCTGCTGCCGGCGCGGGACGGCACGGTTCACGTGCTGGAGGTGAACGGCATCCCCGGCTGGCGGGGGTTGCAGGAGGCCACCGGGATCGACGTCGCCGGCGCGCTGGTGGACCACCTCGCCCGGCGGGGGCCGTGACCGGGCAGGAGATCGCGGCCGCGGCGCAGCTCGCCTGCCTGCTCGAAGTGAGCGCGCCCAAGCCGGGCAACGTCTCCCCCGAGCGCCATTTCCACGACACCCGCTACGAGGATTTCCTGGCGAGCGCGGTCGCGATCGGCCCGGTGCTCGCCGACGCCGGCGCAGCGGCCGCTGGGCGCCACCATCCGCGCCGCCACCGAGGCGACCTCGCGCTGGACCGGATCGAACACCAATCTCGGCATCGTGCTGCTGCTCGCCCCGCTGGCGCGTGCGGCCGCCGGCGACGGAGGATCGCTCAGAGATCGGCTCGCCGCGGTGCTGGACCAGACCACGATGGCGGACGCGGCCGAGACCTACGCCGCGATCCGGCGGGCGCGACCGGGCGGCCTGGGCGCGGCGAGCGCGGAGGACGTGGCCGCCGCGCCGACGGTGTCACTCCGAGACGCGATGGCGCTGGCGGCCGACCGCGACGCGATCGCGCGGGAATACACCAACCGGTTCGCGCTCACCTTCGAGGTGGGCGCTCCCGCGCTGGCCGACGCCAGGCGTCGCGGCCTCGCCTGGCCCGAGGCCACGGTGGAGTGCTTTCTCGCCCTTCTGGCCACCGCGCCGGACACCCACATCGCGCGAAAGCTGGGGCGCGAGGAGGCGGAGCGAGTGTCGCAGTGGGCCCGTGAGGCGATCGCCGCGGGCGCGACCGGCACGGCGGAAGGCCGGGCGGCATTGGCGGCGCTCGACGCGAAGCTCCGTGATCCACGCAACACCCGCAACCCGGGCACGACCGCCGACCTGACCTGCGCCGCGTTGTTCGTCGTTATACTTGAGGGTGGCTGGGACCGCTGACGAGAGGATCGCCGTGTCGAGCAGCTTTCGGGTGCAGGTGAGCAAGGATTACCTGGTCTTCGCCTCGGCCCACTTCATCACGTTCCGCGGCCATCAATGTGAGACGCTGCACGGGCACAACTACCGGGTCGGGGTCGCGGTCGAGGGAGCGGTGGACTCGGAGACCATGTTCGTCCTCGACTTCAGCGTGTTGAAGCAGATCACCCGCAAGCTGGTGGACGAGATCGACCACAAGGTGCTCCTGCCGAGGCACAACCCGAAGCTCTCCTACCGGGAGGAGGGCAACCGGATCGCGGTGGACTATTTCGGCGAGCCCACGTACGTCTTTCCCCGGCGCCGACTGCGCCCTGCTGCCGATCCCGAACAGCACCGCGGAAATGCTGGCCCAATACCTGGGCACCCGAGGTGCGCGACGAGCTCACCCAGGGCGGATACCGGCACCTCACGCTACTGGAGATCGAGGTGGAGGAGAACTACGGCCAATCGGCGAGCTACCGGGAGGTGCTGGCCCTCGACTGAACGGAGGCCGGCGACGCCAGGCCCAGCACGTCCGCTGCATCGAGCCGCCCGGTATGGATCGCGGTAGCCACCAGCACGCCGTCGCAGCCGGTCGCGCGGATCCGGTCGAGGTCTTCCGGTCCGCCGACGCCGCCGCCCGCGAGAAGCCGCACAGACGGGAAGCGCGGCGGAGCGCCCCGACCAGCTCGAGATCCACCCCTCCCCCGGTTCCGACCCGACCCACATCCAGCACCAGCAGTGTCGTCACTCCTGCGGCCACGGCGCGCCCCGCAAGCGTCTCAGCGGCCGGTGTCGCTCCTCCGGCTCACGAATGTCGGGGTGCAGCATGGGATGGCCCCGTCGGAGGTCGAGGCTGAAGACGACGCGCTGCTGCGCCCGCGGCAACGACGATGGAGGCGAGGTCGTCGAAGGATCGAAGGGTCTCGAGGCCGATCACCACCCGATCGGCGCCGAGAGCTAATACATCGAGCGCTCCGTCCGGATCGGCGATACCCGCGTCCACCAGCAGGCCGCACGGGCCGGCAGCGCGCGCCAGCTCGCGAAGCGCACGCCGCTGGATCGCGCCACCCTGGATCGCATCGAGGTCGGCGACGTAGCACTCGCGGGCGGCCAGGGCGTCGCGGTAGGCTTGGACGAGGGCGACAGCATCCCCCGTGACACCGGGGGTCATCGCCGACCGAACCGGTGCGTAGCGCGCGCGGTTCCCCTCCTTGGCCTGCACGGCCACGCCGTGGGCCAGATCGATCACCGGGATGAGCTGCATGACCCATTCTATCCACGCCGGTCCGCCGGCGACCAGCCCGAGCCGCAGGGCGGTGCTGGGCTGGGACATTGGCGGGGTGAATACCAAGGCCTGTCGAGTCGAGGTCGAGCAGGGCCAGCTATCGCGGCCTCGGGGCGTTTCCGCTCCGCTCGAGATGCAGCGCGATTCAGCGGCGCTGGTCCCGACGCTCCGCCGACTGGCGGCCGCTCTGGGAGGCGGGCCGGTGGCTCACGGGGTGACGATGACGGCCGAGCTCTCCCAGGCCTTCCGGGGGAAGCGCGAGGGCGTGGAGTTCGTGCTCGACGCCCTGGCCGAGGCATTCCCCGGCGAGCAGGTGAAGATCTATGGCATCGAGGGACGACTTTCTCGACCCCGCCGAGGCGCGAGAGCGGCCGCTCGAGGTCGCCGCGGCCAACTGGGCGGCGACCGCTCGATTCGTCGGGCGGCAGATGGCCGACTGCCTGCTGGTGGACATCGGCACCACCTCCACCGACATCATCCCCATCGTCGCAGGCGAGCCGGCTGTCCTGGGCCGCACCGATCCTGAGCGGCTCCTGAGCGGGGAGCTGATCTATACCGGCGCGCTACGGACACCGGTCGAAGCCGTGGCCCGCGCGGTGCCGCTCTGGGGCGGGCTCTGCCCGCTCGCCCCCGAGAGATTCGCGGTGATCGGCGACGCCTACCTCTGGCTCGGCGCACTGGACGCCCGGGACTACAGCGTCTCCCCACCGGACGGCCGCCCGGCGACCCGCGAATTCGCCGGCGAGCGGATCGCCCGCGCGGTCTGCGCCGACGCGGAGATGCTGGACGAGGAGGCGATGGGACCATCGCGCGGGCGCTGGCGGAGGCCCAGGTCTCGATGCTTACCGAGGCGCCTGCGGCGGGTGCGCGTCCGGCACCCAGCGGCTCGGCACTGCGGTGGTCACGGGACTGGGCGACTTCATCGCGGCCGAGGCCGCCTGCCGGGCGGGACTCGACGTGGTGCGGCTCGCCGACCGGATCGGCGACGCCGCGCGAATCGCGCCGGCCGCGGCCGCCGCCTGGCTCCTGGCCGAAGCGACTGCCACGCCGTGAGGCCGCTCGTCATCAAGATCGGAGGAGGGCTGCTCGGGGTGCCCGGCGCGCTCGACGCGGTGTGCACGGCGGTCGGCTACGATGGGACGGCGCGAGGCGATCGTGGTGATCCCGGGAGGGGGCCCATTCGCGGATGCGGTGCGGGAGGTCGACCGCGCCATCGGCCTCTCGCCGGACGCGGCTCACTGGATGGCGATTCTCGCCATGGACCAGTACGCCCACCTGCTGGCGGGGCGGATCGAGGGCGCGACGCTGGTGGAGGAGCCGGGCGGGATCGCGGCGACGCTGGGAGCCGGACGCGTGGCGGTGCTGGCGCCCTCGCGCTGGCTGCGCGCGGCGGACCCGCTGCCGCACAGCTGGGATGCGACCAGCGACAGCGTGGCGGCGTTCGTCGCCGGGGCGCTCGACGCGAAGCCGCCTGGTGCTGGTGAAACCGGCGGATGTGGGTGAGGAAGGCGTGGACCGGTGCTTCGCGGCGGTGGTGCCGGCGGGATTCGAGGTGGACGGTGCTCCCTGGGACGGTGGCTGAGGCGTCACCTGAGCCTCGAAGCCGCCGAGGTCGACGGACGCTCGTCAGGCCGCGCCGGCCGGCCGGATCCGCCGCGACCGCGGCTTGGACCCGTTCCGTTTCGCCGCCAGCAGCTCCGCCAGACGGGCGGCCGTAACCGGACGGCTGAAGAAATAGCCCTGCATCTCGTCGCATCCCTGCTCCCGCAGCAATTTCACGTGCGCTTCGGTCTCGACGCCCTCGGCGGTCACCGTGAGGCCGAGGGCGTGACCCAGCGCGATGATCGCGGTCGAGATCGCCGCGTCGTCGGGGTCTGCTGGTGATCTCGCGGATGAACGCGCGGTCGATCTTCAGGGTGTCGAGCGGGAAGTGCTTCAGGTAGCTGAACGACGAGTACCCGGTGCCGAAGTCGTCCACCGAGAGGTGCAGTCCCATCGCGCGGAGAGCGTGCAGGGTATCGGCGCCATCCTTCTGGTGATTCACCAGCACGCGTCTCGGTGAGCTCGAGGCCGAAATAGCGGGACTCCAGGCCGGTCTCGCGAAGAATCCGGCCCACGCTGTCGGTCAGCGCGCGGGTGAGCTGCCGGCTGGAGAGGTTCACCACGACCCGGATCGGCGCGAGGCCCATGCGCTGCCAGCTCAGGTTCTGGGCGCACGCGGTGCGCATCACCCATTCGCCCAGCGGCACGATGAGACCGTTCTCCTCCGCCAGGGCGATGAACTCCGAGGGCAGCAGAAGGCCCAAATCCGGATGGTGCCAGCGGACCAGCGCCTCGGCGGCCATCGGCACCCCACTCTGTGCGTCCACGATCGGCTGGTAGTGGACCTCGAACTCCTCCCGTTCCAGCGCCCGCCGCAGCGAGTTCTCCAGGGTCAGCCGCTGCAGCGCGGTCGCGTTCATGGAGCGGGAGTACACCTGGTAGCTGTTGCCGCCCTGCTCCTTCGCCTTGTACATCGCGGTGTCGGCATGCATCAGGAGGGTCTCGAGGTTCTTCCCGTCGAAGGGATAGACCGCGATCCCGATGCTGGCGTTGACGAAGATCTCGCGGCTCCCGATCCGGAACGGATGCGCCAGGCTCGAGAGGATGCGGCGAGCCAGCTTTCCCGCGTCCTCCGGATCGGCGAGTCCGGGCATGATCACGGTGAACTCGTCCCCGCCGAGGCGCGCCACCTCGGGGTCCAGCGCATCCTTCGCGGAGCCAACCTCGTCCGCCCGCTCCCGGCAAGACGAGCGGAGCCTGGCCGCCACCTGCTGGAGCAGGTAGTCGCCCGACTCGTGGCCGAGGGTGTCGTTGATCCGGCTGAAGTGGTCGAGGTCGATGAAGAACGCGGCGACCAGACTTCCGTTCCGGTTGGCCTCGTCCAGCGCATTGGCCAGCCGCTCCTTGTAGGAGAGCCGATTGGGCAGGCCGGTGAGGCTGTCGTAATAGGCCAGGCTTCGCACCTGCTCCAGCATCCGGGCGTTCGCCAGCGCGACCGCGGCCTGATCCGCGAGCCGGCGGACCTGCACCCGAGCATCGGCATCGGCCGTCTCCCCGAAACGGTCCGCCGAGGGCGATGACTCCGACCAGCTGGCTCTGAAACCGGAGCGGAAGCACGAAGAACGCAGTCGCGGCCCAGCTCGGCGAGCGGCGCGAGGTAGGGACGGAGGCTCTCACCCGCGACCAGGACGACCTCGCTCGCGTCGGGCCCATCGAGCAGCTCCTGCACGTCCTCGGAGTGGAGGTCCACTCGCACGTGGGCGCGGCGGCCGTCGGCGTAGTCGTGCACCAGGCTGGGGAGCGACTTGGCGCCGTCGGGCGTCATCAACGTCACGCTCACGGCGCCGCAGGGGTAGATGTCGGGGAGGCGCGCGAGCAGCGTCGCGACGATCTCGCCGGCGCTGGTGGCCGAGAGCACCGCGCGGTCGATCTCGGCCGCCGTCGCCAGCGCCTGGAACTGCCGGTCGAGCTGGCTCGCCATAGCGTTGAACGACGCGCCCACCTCCTCGAACTCGTCCCGGCTACTGATCGAGACGCGGCTGCCGAAATCCCGCCCGGCGATGCGCCGGGTGCCCTCCTGCAGCTCCCGGAGCGGGGCCAGGCTCCGCCGGATGCGATCCACGCTCAGGACCAGCACGACGGCCGTGGATGCCAACACCAGGAGGAGCAGGGTGTGGGCGAACCGGACCACCGGTCCCAGGACTTCCGTCTTGGGATGGCCGAGGACGAGGTTCCAGGTGGGCGCGGCGAATACTTCGTCCAGCAGGATGGGCCAGGTGGACGAGACGTACGGATCCCGGTCGAAGGCCGCCAGGGAATCGGCATCGGGAAGGGCGTCGAGCCCCAGGGTTTGGAACGCGGATTGAACGCCGGCGACCGAGCTCATCAGGACGTGGCCGCTATCGTCCTTCACCGTGAGGATGGTGCCGGCCGCGATCAGGCTCTGGTCGAACGTGGCCCAGAGATAGTCCGAGTTGACCTCGCCCACCAGGAGCCCGTTCGCCCGCCGCGCGCGACCGGTGCCCTGGCTGAGCCGCCGCACCAGGTAGGTCCGGGTGGGACGCCCCGCGTGGTGCTCCGCCGCGAGGAGCGGAAGGCCTTCCGCCAGGTCGAGCCGGTTGCGCTCGGTCAGACGCGGTAGCTCGGACAGCCGCCCGAAGATCGGCACCCGCACGCCGTCGTCGCGGACGAACTCCAGGGCGGTGAATCGACGCCCGGCCGATGGATCGAGTCCGGGAAGCGGCCGCGGCGCTGGAATCCCCTCCGGCCGGCGGCAGCTGCAGGGCATACGACGAGACGTTCTTGAGGGTGGCGTCGAGCAGGAGGAGCCGCTCGAAGATCGCGGCGCCGAAGGTCTTGCTGGCCTGGTGGAGGCGGGTTTCGCTCTGGGCGATGAGGTGCTGGGTCACGTGCCGGTAGGCCACGGTCGCCACCACGGCGGTGGGGACCACGGCGCAGCCGACGAAGAGGAGGAGCAGTCTGCGGCCGAACCTGCTTCTCAAGGGCCCAGGGAGACGCGACAGATTCATGTCCGTTGGGGCTAGGTCCCGGCGGCAGCCGATGTTCGAATGAGTGCTAGGACGACGACAGGGGTCGTAGACGATTGTTGAGGCAATACTTATGCCCCTTGGCGCGGCTGCCTAGATCCGCGTGGCGACCGACGCTTGGGAGCCTGAGAAGGGGCCTAAGCGGGGGTAGGGCCTCGCGTTCTGCCAATCCCAGCTTCGCCCGATGGACCGCCGGCCTCCTGCGAGCAGTCGCTCATTCGAGCGCGGAGAGCGCGGTGGGCCTAGCGCGCAGCCGGTCGCTGAGCCGCCGGACCAGCGCCGCGACCACCGGTCCTCCTCTGCCGCCGCTGCAGGCCGCTCCCCGCACCCCGATCACGTCCGCGATTCCAGCGAGGCGGTCGAGGGCGGCGAAGGTCCAGGCTGCCGGCGATCGCCAGCAGCAACCCCGCCGACCGCGCTTCGATCGAGATCAGCAGCGCAGCCGGTCGAGAGCGATCCATTCCAGAAGGCCCTGGCCATCCTTGAGGTAGGTGTCGATGAGAAAGGCCCGTGCTCCAGCCGAGCTGGCCGCGCGGAGAACGGCTTCCGTCGCGGGCGAGTGTGCCCTTTCATGGTCGGCGTACGCGACGGGTACCGGGATGGGGCGAAGCGACGTCGCTGATGCATCCATCGCCGCGGCGACGAGTGCGCGGACACGGGCGGCCGATGGCTCGCCGGCGAATCCCAGCTTCACATAGGTGGCGGCGCGACGGCCAGGCAGCATCGTGCCGGCCACGGCCTGCCGAACAGCGGCGCGGCGGTGCCGAAGTCGCCGAGCGCCACGCTGAGCGGCATCGACTCCGGGACCCGAGCCGCGATCGCCTGGAGCACCTCCGGAGAGACGGGCCCGAGCGAGCCACGCGCCGGCTCCTTGGCGTCGATGATGTCGGCCCCTCCCGCCAGGGCCGCCGCCACCTCGTGCTCGGTACGCACGCTCACCAGCAACCGCATCGCGTCTCCCTTGTGAGATGCTAACGCTCTGATATGTTAGGATTTATGAAGTTAGCCACGGCTGGCGAGCGGAGGGGAGGCGGCGTGACGCTGGAAGGGAAAGTCGTAGTGGTGACCGGCGGATCCAGCGGAATCGGGCGGGCGATCGCCAGGCGGTGCGCCGGCGCCGGGGCCGACGTGCTCATCTCCTATCGCCGGAACCGGCGGGGTGCCGAGGAGGTTGCGGAAGGGCTCGCAACCACCGGGCGGCGCGTCGAGGTCATCCAGGCCGACATCGCACGGGAGGAAGACGTCGCGACGCTGGCGCGGGAGGCCAGCGCCAGATTCGGCCGGGTGGACGTCTGGATCAACAACGCGGGCGCCGACATCCTCACCGGCGACGGGGCGAGGCTCACACCGCTCGAGAAGCTCGACCTGCTGCTCGCGGTGGACGTGCGCGGCACCGTCCTGGCCTCGTGGGCGGCGGCGAAACTGATGCGGGAGCAGGGCCGGTCCGGCGTGATCATCAACATGTCGTGGGACCACGTCGCCCTCGGCATGGCCGGCGAGAACCCGGTGCTCTACTCCGCGGCGAAGGGCGCGGTGATGAGCTTCAGCAAGTCGTTCGCGCGCGAGGTGGCCCCGGATATCCGGGTCAACATCCTGGCGCCGGGGTTCATCGAGACCGCATTCGGACAGGAAGCGGACCCCCGCTTCCGGGACGAGGTGGTCCGGAGCTGACGCCGCTCAAGCGGTGGGGAACGCCGGACGACGTCGCCGGGGCCGCGCTCTTTCTCGCCTCGGACGACGCGGAGTTCATGACCGGGCAGATGATCATGGTGAACGGGGGAGTGGTGTAGCCGACGAGACGGTATTCAAAGGAGAAGAGACGACATGCCTGCAACCAAAGAGCGCACCTACAACGAGACGGAGATCGCCGAGAAGCTGAAGGATCTCCCGGGCTGGTACTACGAGGATGGCTGGATTCGGCGGGTCTACAAGACCGACGGCTGGCCCACCACGCTGATGCTGGTGAACGCCGTCGGCTACCTGGCCGAGGCGGCCTACCACCATCCGGACCTCACGGTGACCTGGGGACGGATCACGGTGAAGCTCCAGAACCACGCCGCCGGCGGAATCACCGACAAGGACTTCGAGCTGGCCCGCAAGATCGAAGAGGTCGCACTCTGGCGCCCCCAGGGCGGCGCGCTGGAAGGCACGCCGAACAAGTGGGTCCGGTCGGGGGATCCACGGTAGGGCGGAACGGCGGAACGGCGGAGGGCGGACGGCGGAACGGCGGACGGCGAGACGGAGGCGTCGGCGGGCGAGACATCGGACGCCGAGCTGGCCGACCGCCGGTCCGCCGGTCCGCCGTTCCGCCGCGTCCTTTTCGTCACCGGCAAGCTCGCCGAGCCCGCGCTCCGGCGGGTGCTGGAGGAGATGCGGCCGCCGTTCGAGGCCCGGGTGGCGGTCATGAAGATCACGGTCGCGGCGCTGATGACGACGCCGTGGATCGCGCGCTTTCTCGAGGTGCCGGCCGATACCGATCTCGTGCTCATACCCGGTCTCTGCGAGGGAGACGTCGAGAGTCCTCCAGGAACGGTTCGGCGTACGGGTGGAGAAAGGGCCCAAGGACCTGCGCGAGATCCCCCGCTACTTCGGGCAGGCCGTCGCCGCGGCCGACTACGGCGCCTACCGCATCGAGATCCTCGCCGAGATCAACAACGCACCCAGGCTCTCCCGGGAAGAGATCCTGGCCACCGCCGACTACTTCCGGTCGAGCGGGGCGGACCTCATCGACGTCGGCTGCACGCCCGGCCTCGCCTTCCCCGGACTGGGCGACATCGTCCGGGCGCTCCGAGGCGCCGGGATGCGGGTCAGCATCGACAGCTTCGATCCCGCCGAGATCCGCACGGCCGTGGAGGCGGGCGCCGAGATGGTGCTCAGCGTCAACCGGTCCAACCTCGAGGTCGCGCGCGAGCTTGAAGGGCACCGGCGCCACCGTGGTGGTGATCCCGGATCTCGGCGAGGGGATCGAGACGCTCGGCGCCGAGCATCGATGCGCTGGAGGCGCTGGGGCATTCCCTACCTGCTGGACCCGATCATCGAGCCGATCGGCTTCGGCTTCATGGCCTCGCTGGAGCGGTACGCCGAAGTGCATCGCCGCTATCCCGACGCCGGACAGCTCATGGGGATCGGCAACCTCACCGAGCTGACCAGCGCGGACAGCACCGGCGTCAACGCCGTGCTGATCGCGATCTGCGAGGAGCTGAGCGTGCGCGCGGTGCTCACGACCGAGGTCATTCCCTGGGCCCGGGGCGCGGTGAAGGAGATCGACATCGCCCGCCGGCTGATGCACCACGCGGTCAGCCGCCGGACGCTTCCCAAGGGCGTGGACGACCGCCTGGTGACGGTGAAGGACCCCCAGATCCTGGAGTACGACGAGGCCGAGCTGCGCCGGCTGCACCAGGCGGTCACCGACCCCAACTTCCGGATCTTCGCCGACCGCACGACGATCACCGTCTTCAACGACTCGATCTTCGTCCGGGGCGACGACATCCAGGACATCTTCTCGCGCCTGGGCGTGGAGGAGGCGACGCACGCCTTCTATCTGGGCCGGGAGCTGATGAAGGCAAAGCTCGCCATCACGCTGGGGAAGACCTACCGCCAGGAAGGGGCGCTCGCCTGGGGGTACCTCACGCCGCCGGACGACGTGAAGTCGGAGCACGTGAAGCTGACGGCGCGCAAGCGGGGTCGCGGAGCCGCACGACGGCCGGGCGGGGGTGAATGAGCGGCATCGCGCCGCTGGTGAACGCCGCTGGAAGGCATGCCGGATCCGGTGGACGTCGTGGAGCGGTTCCTCGACCTGCCGTACCTGCTCTACCTCGACAACGCGGCGGGAACGGGCTTCTCCTTTCTCGCCGCCGACCCCGCCATCGTCGTGCGCAGCAAGGGCGCGGTCACCGAGATCCTCCAGCGCGGCACCTGGCGGCCGGCCGAGGGCGATGCGCTCGGCGTCGTGCGCGAGATGCTCAAGGACGCGCGGATCGATCCGGTGCCGGGACTGCCACCGTTCCAGGGCGGCGTCGCCGGCTACATCGGATACGACTACGGCGCCGTGCTGGAGCGGCTCCCGCCGACCCGCTACGACGATCTCGCGCTTCCCGACGTGATGCTCGGCTTCTACGACTGGGTGATCGCCTGGGACCACCGGCTGAGCAGGGCGTGGGTCGTCTCCCTCGGGCTGCCGGCGTGCGGCCCGGAGCGGGAGCGACCGGGCTCGGGAGCGGATGGACATGGTAGCGGGCGCGCGTGGGGCGTGCGGCGGGGAAGCGCGGCAGCCCAGGGTCGGCGACCCAGCGCCACCCGGAGACCTCCGCCCCGTCCTACCCGGTCACCTCGACCGACGCGGCCATGGCGATCGGGCTCCGCTCCACCTTCACCCATCGGGGATATCTCGACGCCGTGGCCAAGGTGCGGGAGTACATCGTCGCGGGCGACATCTTCCAGGCCAACTTGTCCCAGCGCTTTCAGGCCCCGCTCCGCGAGCCGCCGTTCGAGCTGTATCGCCGGCTGCGGCGGCGGAACCCGGCACCGTTCGCGGCGTATCTCGGCTTCGACGAGGTGACCGTGCTGAGCGCCTCGCCGGAGCGCTTTCTCCGGCTCGATCACGACCGCCGGGTGGAGACCCGGCCGATCAAGGGCACCCGCCCCCGCGGGCTGGTGCCGATGCACGACGCGGCCCTCGGACGGGCGCTGGCGGAGAGCGAAAAGGATCGGGCCGAGAACGTCATGATCGTGGACCTGCTGCGGAACGACCTGAGCCGGGTCTGCCGACCGGGGACGGTGCGGGTGCCCGAGCTGTTCGCGCTGGAGCAGCATCCGACGGTGCACCATCTGGTCTCGACCGTGGTGGGCGAGCTGGAGCCCTCGGCGGACGCCGTGGACCTGGTGCGGGCGGCGTTTCCCGGCGGCTCGATCACCGGCGCGCCGAAGGTCCGAGCGATGGAGATCATCGCCGAGCTGGAGCCGACCCGTCGCGGTGTCTACTGCGGCTCGATCGGCTACATCAGCGCCAGCGGGGCGATGGACACCAGCATCGTGATCCGCACGTTCGCGGCCATTGGTGGCGAGCTATACTTCCAGGCCGGCGGCGGCATCGTGGCGGATTCCGATCCCGAACTCGAGTATCGGGAAACGCTGGACAAGGCGGCCGGACTGATCGACACCCTCAACAGCGTGAACAGTGAACGGTAAACAGTGAACGGGAGGAACCGTTCCCCCCGTTCACTGTTTACCGTTCACTGTTCACGCTCTTCTCGAGGGCCCCATGGTTCTCCTGATCGACAACTACGACTCCTTCGTCTACAACCTCGCGCGCTACGTCCGCGAGCTGGGCGAGTCGCCGCTGGTGCGGCGGAACGACGCGATGACGGTGGACGACATCCTCGACGCTGGCGCCGTCGCACGTCATCATCTCGCCGGGCCCCTGCTCGCCGTCGGAGGCCGGGATCTCCACCGACGTGGTCCGGAGGGTGGGGCCGGCCATCCCGGTGCTGGGCGTCTGCCTCGGTCACCAGTGCATCGGCGCCGCCTACGGCGGGGAGATCGTGCGCGCGGGCCGGCCGATGCACGGCAAGACCTCCCGCATCCATCACCGGGGCAGCGACCTCTTCACCGGGCTTCCGAATCCGTTTCTCGCCTCCCGCTATCACTCGTTGGTGATCTCGCCCGCCTCGGTGCCCCGGGAGCTCGAGGTGACCGCGACGTCGGAGGACGGGGAGATCATGGCGGTCAAGCACGCGACCCACCCGGTGTTCGGCGTGCAGTTCCACCCGGAGTCGGTGCTCACCGAGCACGGCTACCGGATGCTCGACCATTTCCTGCACGGCGTGCCCGCCACGCCGCGGGAGCTGCCTCCTGCCGCCGATCACGCCCTCGCCGCGCGCCCCCGCGAGAGCGCGTCGCTCGCCGCCGACCCTCCGCCGGTGGACCTGGTGCGGTGATCATCGAGACCATCGTGACGTCGCTGGCCACGGACGGCTCCATCAACTTCGCGCCGATGGGGGTGGAGTGGGGTGAGGACTCGCTGGTGCTCAAGCCGTTTCTGGAGACCGACCACCTTCCGGAACGTGAGCGGCCGCGGCGCCGCGGTGGTCAACCTGACCGACGACGCGATGCTCTTCGCCCAGGCGGCGATCTCGAGCCCGCAGTTCCCCTCTTTTCCCGCGGAGGTGGTGCCCGGCGTGGTGCTCGACGCGGCGTGCTCCTGGCGCGAGCTGGAGGTGGTGCGGGTCGACGATACCCCGCCCCGGTCGCGCATCGAGACCCGGGTGGTCCACCGGGGCCGGCGACGGGAGTTTCTCGGCTTCAACCGCGCGCGCCACGCGGTGCTCGAGGCCGCGATCCTGGCGACCCGCACCCACCTGATCCCGGCGGAGCAGATCCGCGAGGAGTTCGCCAAGCTCCAGGTCATCGTGGACAAGACGGCCGGCCCCCGCGAGCTGGAGGCGATGGCGCTGCTCACCGAGTATGTCCGCGGCCGATAGCGTTTTCGTCGAGGCGGGCGCCCGACTCCACTTCGGGGTACTGGATCTGCGTGGCGCGCTGGGACGCCGGTTCGGCGGACTCGGCGCCGCGATCCCCTCTCCGTCACTGCTGCTCGAAGCCGCACGCGCGCCGCGACGGGGTCGTCGGCGGAGGGCCCGGACGCCGCCCGGGCGGCCGAGTTCGCGCGCCGCTTTCTCTCCTTTCATGGTATCGCCGGCGGCGCGCGCCTCGTGGTGCACCAGCGGATTCCGGCGCACAGCGGCCTCGGGCTCCGGCACCCAGCTGGGCCTCGTCGGTGGCCCGGGCGCTGGCCGAGCTGTACGGCCTGCCGGCCGAGTCCGGTGGAGCTGGCGCGGGCGGTCTCCCGGGGCCGTCGGTCGGCGATCGGGACCTGGGCCTTCGCGCTGGGGGGATTCATCGTGGAGGGCGGCCGGCGGCCGGGTGAGGACGGCATCGCCCCACTGATCGGGCGATTCGAGGTGCCGGAGCGGTGGCGCTGCGTCGTGGCCGTGCCGCCGGGCAGTCCCGGTCTCAGCGGCGAGGCCGAGGCCGCGGCGTTCGAGCAGCTCCCGCCGCCGGCGGAGGCGGAGGTGGAGCGAGTCTCCCATCTGGTGCTGATGCAACTCCTTCCCGCGCTGGTCGAGGGAGACCTCGGGAGCTTCGGCGGGGCGTTGTCGGCGGTCCAGCGGATCACCGGGGCCTGGTTCGCGCCACAACAGGGGGAGTGTTCGCTCCCGGTCAGGGTGAAGCGCTGATCCGGCAGATGGCCGGCTGGGGTGCCGCCGGCGTGGGGCAGAGCTCCTGGGGACCCGCCGTGTACGGGCTGGTGGAGGGCGCCGATGCCGGCGGCGCGCTGGCGGAGCGATGCCGGGACTTTCTCGCCGGAACAGGGTTAGTCTTCGAGGGCGGATTCGCCCGAACCGGGGCCCGGCTCGGGCGGGGCGGACCCCCGGCCGGGAATGATTGACAGTTCATTTTTCGGGCTGTATACTGGCCAACCTAAGCCTCCCGTACTCGGCGACTTGGCCGGTTCCGAACGCGGGTTTGGCGCGCAGCGGAATGTTCCGCCGCGCCACGCAGCACCAGCAGGGGAACCGGAAGCAGCTCCAGCGGTCTGATGAGAGGGAGCCGCCTCCCCCGACTCGAGTCCATTTCTGATACATCGTGGTTCAGCGGCGTCGCTGAGGAATATGATGGGCGTATTCCCGTTGGCGGACACCATGAGTTTCTTTTCGAATCCTCCGCGCTCTGGCGGCGATTCGCACGCGCCGGTCAACGACCGGACGGACGAAGTCTGGTGGCATCCGCAGCCAACGACGAATCCTCTCCGCAATGTCGTCCGCAGCGCACTCTCCGATCCACTACATCGACTCACTCACACGCCAGCACCCAGCGCCACGGCGCGGACCGGTCGCCGCCGGGCGCCGGGCGATACATCCGGCGAGGCCGGATCGCTCGTACCCCACATTGGACCTATGGATCGGCCGCTGAGACGCGGGCCGCCGGTCCGCCACCTCCCGCATGCCGGGCCCTTCAGACCAGACGGCATGCATGCGGCACTCGAGCCCAGTTGCCGCTCCCGCAGTCCTCGTGTTCGCAGCAGGTGGCACCCGAATGCAGTAGAGCAGTAGAATCACCCTTCATCCTGAGGTCAGTTATGAACCGTTTCACGCAGAAGGTGCTGTCTGGCGGAATCGCGGCGGGCCTGTCGTTGGCCGTCGTGGCCTCCGCCAACGCCCAGGCGGCGCGCTCGGGGGCATGGACCCTGAATGCGCCCGAGGGCGAATGGCACATGACGGGCCGTGATTACAGCTTGCAGCGCTTCAGCCCGCTCAAGCAGATCACGACCTCGAACGTCGCCGAGCTGCGGCCGGTCTGGTCGTTCTCGACCGGCACGCTGCGCGGGCACGAGGGCAACGCCCTCGTCATCGGCAACGTGCTGTACATCCACACCAGCTTCCCGAACATCGTGTACGCGCTCGACCTGTCGAAGCCCGGCGCGCCGCAGATCTGGAAGCACGTGCCCAACCAGTCGCCCGACGCGATTCCCATCGCCTGCTGCGACCTGGTGAACCGGGGCCTGGCGTATCACCCGAGCGGGAAGATCTTCATCCAGCTGCTCCAGGGCGAGCTGCTCGCGCTCGACGCCAAGACCGGCAAGGAGCTGTGGAAGGTGAAGCACCCCGACAAGTCGAACGCCGGCACCGAGGCGACCGGCTACAAGCAGGGCGCCACGATGACCAACGCCCCGATCGTGATCAAGGACATCGTCATCGCCGGCATCTCGGGCGGTGAGTTCGGCGTCCGCGGCCGCGTCTCGGCGTTCAACGTCAACGACGGCAAGCACATGTGGACCGGCTACTAGCACCGGCCCCGACAGCGAAGTGCTCATCGCCGGCGACGCCAACGCCAACTATGCGTCCCACAAGGGCAAGGATCTCGGCGTGTCGACCTGGGAAGGCGACGAGTGGAAGCGGGGCGGCGGCACCACCTGGGGCTGGTACTCCTACGACCCCGAGCTGAACCTCTTCTACTACAGCACCGGCAACCCGGGCAGCTGGAACCCCGATCAGCGGCCGGGCGACAACAAGTGGTCGATGACCATCTTCGCCCGCAACCCGGAGAACGGGCAGGTGAAGTGGGCGTACCAGATGACGCCGCACGACGAGTGGGACTATGACGGCGTCAACGAGAACATCCTCTTCGAGAGCGGCGGGAAGAAGCTGCTGGCGCACTTCGACCGCAACGGCTTCGGCTACACGCTCGACCGCACCAACGGCAAGCTGGTCGCGGCCAGCCCTACGGTCCGGTCAACTGGGCCAAGCGGGTGGATCTGACCACCGGCGTGCCGGAGAAGGATCCGAAGTACGGCACCACCTCGAAGAAGAACACCGAGGGCATCTGCCCGGCGGCGATCGGCTTCAAGGATCAGCAGCCCGCGGCGTTCTCGCCGATCACCGGCCTCTTCTACGTCCCGGCCAACCACATCTGCATGGACTACGAAGGCGTGGAAGTGAAGTACACCGCCGGTCAGCCGTACGTCGGCGCCATCGTGCGGATGTTCCCGGGCCCGGGCGGCCACCGCGGCCGGTTCATCGCCTGGGATCCGATGAAGGGCAAGGTCGTGTGGGAAGCCAAGGAGAACCTGGCGGCCTACGGCGGCGCGCTCACCACGGCCAGCGGCGTGGTCTTCTACGGCACCATGGAGGGCTGGCTCAAGGCCCTCGACGCGAAGACCGGCAAGACCCTGTGGCAGTTCAAGACCCCGTCGGGGATCATCGGCAACCCGATGACCTACAACGGGCCGGACGGCCAGCAGTACGTGTCCGTCCTCTCCGGCATCGGCGGCTGGGCCGGCATCGGCGTGGCCGCGGGTATCGGCGCTGAGGATCCGACCGCCGGTCTCGGCGCGCTCGGCGCCTTCGGCGACGCGGGCACAGTTCAGCACCCAGGGCGGCGTCATGACCGTCTTCGCGCTGAAGAACCAGGCCGTGAAGTAAGCGGCATCACGGGGGCCGGAGGGATTTCCTCCGGCTCCAGTGGGAGTACATTTAGAGAAGTGCACGGCGCCGACCGTAGGGGCGCGCAGTTGCGCCATACGGTCGGCGTCGTCGTTCCACGGAGTCGGCCTGCCGGCGATGGTACCGGCCGGCGGTTCCCCAGCTGGAATGGAGGGCCCGCCATGCTCCGCTCAATCTCCGGGCGCGTAGCGCTCGCAGTGCTCGCGGCTTCCGGTCTCACCGCCGCCCGGGGAGCCGCCCAGGAACTGCGCACCAATCTGCCCACCCCGGGACTCCTCCGGGTCTGTGCCGACCCCGACAACATGCCCCTGTCCAACCAGAAGGGCGAAGGGTTCGAGCAGAAGATCGCAGAGCTGATCGGCAAGGAATGGAACACCAAGGTGGAATACGCCTGGTGGCCGGTGCGGCGAGGGTTCTTCAGCCGCGCGCTCAACGGCCGCTACTGCGACGTGGCGATCGAGGCTCCCTCGGGACTCGACATGGCCGGGGTGACCAAACCCTACTTCCGCTCCGGCTACGTGTTCCTCACCCGGAAGGACAGCGGCCTCGACATCACGTCGCTCGCCGATCCGCGGCTCAAGAAGCTGAAGATCGGCGTCAACCTCCTCCACTCCGACGCCGAGAACACCCCGCCCGCGATGGCGCTGAGCCGCTACGGGGTGGTGGGCAACCTCACCGGCTACAGCACCTTCTACACCGACGAGGACCGTCCCGAGGACATCGTCGAAGCCGTGGCCAAGAAGGAAGTGGACATCGCGATCGTCTGGGGGCCGCTGGCCGGCTACTTCGCCAAGAAATCGCAGGTGCCGCTGCTGGTCACTCCGCTTGCCGAGCGGGACTCGTTGAGCGACTTCCCGTTCCGGTTCAACATCGCGATGGGCGTGCGCCGCCGCGACCGCGAGCTCCGCGACAGCCTCGACGCTCTCGCTGGAGCGCAAGCGTCCGGAGATCCAGGCGATCCTCAAGCAGTACAACGTGCCGGTGTTCCCGGTCGTCGAAGAAGGCGATGACGACGACGACGGGCCGCCACCCAAGCCCACCGGCTAACCGTCCCCGAGAATTCACTCCGCCGTCGACCCCACGGCCGGCGGACTCCCGATCCTATCGCGTGAAAGGACCGCCTCAGAGCATGCGCACTCCCCCTCTCCGCCACGCTTCGCCGGCTGGTCACGGGTGCCGGCGTCGTCGTGGCTGCCGTCACGGTCGGCTCCCGAGCCGAGGCCCAGGAGCTTCGCGACCAGTACCATCAGGCACCCCGGGACACGGTCGCCCAGGAAGTGTACGACGGCTGGAAGCAGTTCAACCTGAACTGCGCCCGATGCCACGGGGAGGACGTGCTGGGCACGACCATCGCCCCGCACCTCATCATGTCGCTCAAGCCGGATGGCCCGATCAACACCAAGGAGGCATTCCTCCAGGTGGTCTGTGCCGGCCGACCCGACAAGGGCATGCCCTCCTGGTGCTCGCTGGGCATGGATCCGGGCACCATCGAGAAGATCTACTCCTACGTGAAGGCGCGAAGCGACGCCAAGATGTCGCCGGGCCGGCCCGCCAGGAAAGCCGAAGGCTGACGCCACCCACACCCGTAACAGCTGGAACGCTGTACGCGGACGACACCCGCCTTCGCAACGCCGCGTTCGGTCGCATGGCCAACTCGTCGGGGGGCGGATATGTTCCCGAATCGGCCTCCGCGCGAGGAGTTCGCCATGGGAACTGGAATCGTCGCGGGACTGTGGATGGTCGGGGTCCTTCGCTCGATCTCCCCCATGGCAGCCGATACGCCCGCGGTCCGGCTGGATGCGGCCCAGCTGGCCAAGCGGCTGGCCGCGGCGCCGGAGGCCTCCACGCCCGATCTGGCCGGTGTGGACCTCAGCGGGCTCGATCTCGACCGGCGTGGACTTCAAGCGGGCGAACCTCACCGGGGCCCGGCTCGCCGGCTCCAAGCTGGCGGCGCCAACCTGTTCAGCTGCGACCTCACCGATGCGGTGGCCACCGACGCGGTGCTCACCAAGGCCAACATGGACGGCACCGTGCTGCGCCGCGCCGACTTCCAGCGCGCCAACATGGAGGGGGCCAGCCTCTTCGCCACCATCCTGGAGAAGACCAACCTGAGCGGGGCCAATCTGGCGGGCACCCGGATCATCGGCTATCTCCGCAGCGCCAACCTCGCGGGCGCCAGCCTCAAGAACTCCAACGCCGGCGCCGATCCCGGCAACCAATCCATGGGCGTCATGCGCGCCACGTTCGTCGGCGCGGACCTCAGCGGCGCCGACCTGAGCGGCGCCAATCTCTACAAGGCCGATTTCTCCCACGCCAATCTCACCGGCGCCAGCTCTCCAGCGAGCCAACCTCGAGAACGCCGACCTGGTGCAGACCGACTTCAGCCGGGCCGACCTGACGGGCGCCCGCCTGGCCAAGTCGAACATCGAGGGCGCGACCTTCCGCGGCGCCACCGGCATAGCAACAGACTCAGGGCCTGGATCAGGCCCGCAACCGTGACAAGGCAATCTTCGATGCGCAATGACCATTCCCAGCCGTCGCCATTCTCCGTGCTCCTGGCCGTCCTCGGCCTCACCGGCTGCGGCGGGGACGGCGCGCGATCCGACGGCGCGGCCGCCGACTCCGCGCGGCCGCCGGCGACACTCCCGGGAGGCGAGCTCGCGTACGTAACCAATGAGGGGTCGGGCGAGCTCACGATCCTCGACACCTCGACCGACAGCGTCGTCGGCACCATTCCCGTGGGAACCCGTCCCCGCGGGCATCAGGCTCAGCAAGGACGGCCGGACCGTCTTCGTGGCGCTCAGCGGCTCGCCTCGCTGCCCGCCCACGATGCCCGACGAGGAATGTGAAAAGCTCAAGGCCGACAAGACCAAGGACGGAATCGGCGTGATCGACGTGGCGAGCCGGAAGGTGACCAAGGTGCTGCCGGGCGGCTCCGACCCCGAGGCGTTCGACATCAGCAAGGACGGCACCCGCCTCTTCGTCTCCAACGAGGACGCGGACTCCGCCACCATCGTGGACATCGAGAGCGGCAAGATCCTGAAGACGGTCCCGGTGGGCCGGGAGCCGGAGGGCGTGGAGCTGCATCCCAGCGGCGAGACCGTCTGGGTCACCGGCGAGACCGACCACGACGTGACCGTGCTGGACACCGACAGCGGAAAGGTGGTCACCAAGATCAGCGTCGGCAAGCGTCCCCGCGATCTGGCGTTCACCAAGGACGGGAGCACGGGCCTACGTGAGCTCGGAGACCGGCGGCACCGTGTCGGTGGTGGACGCGCAGGCCCACAAGGTCCTCAGGACGCATCAAGATGCCGGAGGGCTCGAAGCCGATGGGGGTGGAGCTGTCACCCGACCAGAAGCGGCTCTACGTGGCCAACGGCCGCGGCGGGTCGGTATCGGTGGTGGACGTCGCCACCGACTCGATCTCGCCACGGTGGAGGTGGGAGTCCGGCCCTGGGGAATCGCGCTCACCGGCGACGGGCGCAAGCTCTACAGCGCCAACGGGCCCATCCAACGACGTCACCGTGATGGACGCCGAGACCATGAAGGTGCTCAAGAAGATCCCCGCCGGCGAGCTGCCCTGGGGAGTCGTGGTCGGCCAGGCCCCATGATCCGGCTGGGGGTCGTCGCACTGGCGCTGCTGGCGCTGGGCGCGAACGCCCGGCGGCCCCGGGCCTTCCGGTTCGAACCGGACGCTCAGAGCGAGCTGCGGCGGCTCTGGACCGCCAGCAGTGACGCCAAGGCCGAGCGGGTCGCCTGCCTGGCGGGCGAGATCCGCCGCGACACCGTCCGGGTCACCCGTATCCTCCCCCTCGACGGCCGGGCCGACTCACTCGGCGTCTCCGCCCGGCCAGTCGCTGGACACCTGCGTGCCGCCCCGGTGGCAGGGCACGGTACACACCCACGTGGCGCTCCGCGACGGCGTCCGGCCCTACTCCCGGTTCTCCGGCGCCGACCGGGGAGTGAACCGGCTCTGGTGGCGCCGGTGGAACGCCGAAGGGATGTTCTGCGTGCTGTACTCGCCGGCCGACGCCTATTGCGAGATCGACGGGCCGCGGGGCCTGGCGATCTTCCCCAGGTCCAGCTACTGAGATCCGCCGTGCGGGCGGCGCTCGCGCCCTGGCTCGGTGTGGTGGCGCTCTGCCCGGCCGTGGCCGCCCAGGATCGGTCCTCGGAGTCCAGCTTCCGGTTCAGCGCCGATGCCGGCACCACGCTCCGCGCGCTCTGGGAGGAGAGCGCCGCGGCACAGGAGGAGCGGGTGGCCTGCCTCGCGGCCGACATCCGGGGCGATACGGTCTTCGTGAACCGGATTCTCCGGCTCGAGCCCGACGCGGCGGACTCGATGGGAATCTCGGCCACCGCCTCGATCGAGCGATGCGGCCCGCCGGAATGGGACGGCACGGTGCACACCCACGTGGCCCTCTACACCGACGACAGCCCCTCGCGGCGTTTCTCCGGGCAGGACCGCACGGTCATGCGGATGTGGTACGACCGGTGGCACTCGGATGGCGTGTTCTGCGTCGTCTACAGCGAGCGGAGCGCGCGCTGCGAGGCGGACGGCGTGGTGGGCGGGCTGCGCTCGCGTCCCCGAATCGGACGCTGATCCGCTGGACGCGCTCAGCTCAACGGGCGCCGCGCCAGGAGGGAATCGGGCCGCGCCGCCGCGATCCTTGCGTCGAGACCCCAGGTCCGCCCGGCGCGAGACATGAAGAACGCCAGCATGAGAGCGAAGAGTACGATGTGGAATCCCTGCTGACCGGGGGACATCCACTGGGTGGCGAGACCGTAGTTGGTGACCAGCACGAGTCCGATCAGCGACGACACTCCCGTCAACAGTCCCAGCGTGAGCCCGAGGCCCACGGCGGTCTCTCCCCAGGCGGTGAGCTGAGCGAACAGCTCCGGGTGGGTCAGCACCGTGGCCTCGAGGAAATGCTTATAGGCGGCGATCGGGTTCTCCGCGGCCTGCTTCGCGACGATCTTCGGCATCACGCTGATCCACCGCTCCGAGACCGCCGGCACCGGAAGGAACCCGCCGACGAAAACGATGGTCATCTTCGTGATCAGCGACTTCACGAAGTAGAGTCCCACCACGATGCGCAGAAACGCGATCCACTTGTCGGGCTGCACAATGGTGACGGAAGCGCGGATGCCGTGAGCCATGAGTCGGTGCTCCGAGGTTAGAGCCAGTAATCTATCACCGCGCTGCACAAGCCCCTCAAGCCTCTACCTCCGAAAACACGAACGCCCAGGTATCGGTCAGCTCCTCGAGCACCTTGTTCAGCGGCTTTCCCGCTCCGTGGCCGGCCCGGGACTCGAGCCGCAGCAGGATCGGCCGGGTCGACGACGTCGCCGCCTGGAGCCGGGCGGCCATCTTGCGGGCGTGCATCGGATCCACCCGGGTGTCGCTCTCCGCGGTGGCCAGGAGGACGGCCGGGTACGCCACTCCGTCGCGCACGTGGTGGTACGGACTATAGGCCCTGAGCCACGGGAACTGGTCCGAGTCCTCGGCCGACCCGTACTCCGGGATCCACAGCCGGGCGATCAGGAAGCGGTGATAGCGCAGCATGTCGAGCAGCGGCACCTGAACCACGACGGCCCGGAACAGGTCGGGCCGCTGGGTGAGCACCGCGCCCATCAGCAGTCCGCCGTTCGACCCGCCGGCGGCGGCGAGGCGCGCCGGCGTGGTATACCGATGCTCGATCAGCCACTCGGCGGCGGCGATGAAGTCGTCGAAGCTGTTCTGCTTCCGGGCCGAGCATCCCCTCCTGGTGCCAGCGCTCGCCGTATTCTCCGCCGCCTCGGATGTTGGGGATGGCGACGACTCCGCCCCGCTCCAGCCACAGCAACAGCGAGCGCGAGAACGCCGGCGTCATGCTGATGTTGAAGCCGCCGTATCCCGTGAGGTACACCGGGTTGCTCCCGTCTCGCGCGAGGCCGGTGCGGTGGACCAGGAACATCGAGACCTCGGTGCCGTCCTTCGATCGGACCGAGACCTGGCTCACCTCGAACCGAGCGGGATCGACGTCGGCCTCCACCCGGCGCCACAGCTCCTCGATCCCCGTCTCGAGGTCGATCCGGTACACGCTGGGAGGGACGGTGTACGACGAGAAGCCGTAGAGAAGCTCGCGGCCGTCCCATTCCGCGCCGGCGCCGAAGAGGCTTCCGAGGGTCGGCAGCGCGACCTCGCGCAGGTTCCGCCCCTCGTGGTCCGTCAGCCTGAGTCGCGACGAGGCGCGCTCGAGGTAGCTGAGTACCAGGAACTCGGCCGTGACGCGCACGCCCTCCAGTACCGCGTCGGGGCGTGCGGCGACGATCTCGCGCCAACCCTCGCGGCCGGGATGCTCAGGGTCCACCGCATACAGCCGGTAGGTCGGTGCGTCGAGGTTGGTGCGCAGGAGCAGGCGGCCGTGCGCCACCTCGCCCTCGAAGGAGGCCGCTAGATCCTTCGCGACCGCGACCGGCGCCGCTCCGGTCCGGAGATCCTGGAGGTAGAGGTCGGTCTGGTCGAAGGTGCGGGCGACGCCGATCACCAGCCAGCGGCCGTCGGGCGAGATGCCCACGCTGGGCCAGTGCTCCTTCTCGGCGGGCTTGAAGACGAGCGGATCCCCGGCCGGGATCGGATCCCAGCCGGTGGAAGTGGATGGCCCGGTGGTAGTGCTCCTCGCCCTCGGGGGCATCACCGGGCGCGGGGTAGCGGGTGTAGTAGAAGCCCGTACCGTCGGGAAGCCAGGCGAGATCGGCCGCGCGGGTGTGCGGGATCCGGTCGCCGAGGATCGCGCCCGTGTCCACGTCCAGTCACATGGAGCACGCTCTGCTCGCTGCCGTTCTCCGACAGACCGTACGCCAGCAGGCGGCCGTCGTCGCTCGGGTAATACCAATCGAGCGCGATGGTTCCGGCCGGATCGAGGGCGTTGGGGTCGACCAGGGGCCGGTCCTCGCCGTGCACTCCCTGGCGCACGTAGAGCACGGGCTGGTTCTGCCGTCCGTCGCGGCGCTGGTAGAAGTAGCGGCCCCGAGCAGGCGTGGGCGCACTGATGGCCCCGATCGCGAGGAGCTGGTCGAGGCGGCGGTGGAGATCGGCCCTTCCGGGCACGGCGTCCAGATAGCGAGCGGGTGAGCGCGTTCTGCGCGTCGGTCCATTCCCGGGTGACCGGGCTCTCCCCGTCCTCCAGCCAGCGGTAGGGGTCGGGGATGCTTTCGCCGTGGAGGATCTCCACGGCGTCGGAGGTCGGGGTGGACGGGTAGTTGGGCATGGGATGAAATGTCATCCCGAGCGAGGGACGGCCTCCACCCCTAATCCCCCAGGCTGATTCCCAGCTCCCGCGCAGTCGCGATGATATCGCCGTCGAGAGGGACGTTCTTGGCCCGGCCGACGACCTCGGCAAGGGGAACCCTGGTGATGTCGGGTCCGTTCAGGCCCACCATCGTCCCGAACGCCGCGTCGGCAATGGCCCGCACCGCGGCGCCGCCGAAGCGGAGCGCGAGGAGCCGGTCGTAGGTCGTCGGCGAGCCGCCTCGCTGGAGATGGCCCAGGACCAGCGTGCGGGTTTCCTTGCCGGTCCTGAGCTCGATCGCGCGGGCCACCTTGCTCGCGATCCCGCCGAGCCGGTCCACCGTGCCGACGCCGCGGCGCTCGACCAGCTCGATCGCCCCGTCGCTCGGCCGGGCGCCCTCCGCGACGACGACGATGCTGAACCGGCGCCCCGCGGCCTCGCGGGCCCGGACCTTGTCGCACACCTTCTCGATGTCGAACGGGATCTCGGGGATGAGGATGACGTCGGCGCTGCCCGACAGCCCGCTGTAGAGCGCGATCCAACCGGCGTAGCGGCCCATCAGCTCGACCACCATCACCCGGTCGTGGCTCTCCGCGGTCGAGTGGACCTTGTCGAGCGCCTCGGTCGCGGTGCTCACGGCGCTGTCGAATCCGAAGGTGCGCTGGGTGCCGCTCACGTCGTTGTCGATCGTCTTGGGCACGCAGACGACCGGCAGCCCCTTGCACCAGAGCTGATGCGAGATCTGGAGACTGCCGTCGCCGCCGATCGAGATCAGCGCGTCGAAGCCGCTGGCCTGGAAGGCGCCCACCAGGTCGTCGGAGCGGTCGATCTCCGACTCGTTCCCGCGCTCGTCCCGCATCACGTAGCGGAACGGATTGCCGCGGTTGGTGGTCCCCAGGATCGTGCCGCCGAGATGGGTGATGCCGCGGACCTCGGCGGGGCCGAGCGGCACCACGCCGTTGAAGGAGAGCAGTCCTTCGTACCCCCGCTGGATGCCGTAGCACTGCCAGCCGCGGTAGTGGGCGGACAGCACCACCGCGCGGATCACCGCGTTGAGCCCCGGGGCGTCGCCGCCGCCGGTGGAGATGGCGATCCTCACTTCCCCGCTCCCTCCCGGATCAGTCTCACGACCTCCCCCGGCTCGGCGTGCCTCCGGCTGGCCTTCTTGGAAAAGACCACCTTCCCGTCCACCTCGACCTCGAACACCCCGCCCGAGGATGGGATGAGGCGCACGTCCGAGTCAGGGAAGAACTGCTTCAGCTCGGCCGCCAGACCGGCGGCCCGCGGCTCGTAGTTTCAGACGACGCAATACTGGATCGTCACCTGCATCGACGCATCTCCGACGGGGTAGTGTCGCCGCGAATCGTAGCGGTCCCGTGGGGTGAAGCCAAGAGGCACGGACCGTTGTGACGGGCCTCCTTGTCAGCCCCGACCTCGCGGCGTATCTATTTGATCCATGCGAACCTACCGAATCCACTCCCGCGGCCTCGCCCGGGGGCTCCGATCGCTCTGTGCCGTGGCCGGGCTGCTGTCGTCCGGTTCCGCCTTGGAGGCCCAGCAGCGGCGCTTTCTGGTCGAGCTCGGGGCCGGTGGCCTCTACCAGTCGTTCAGTGAGGTGACCGACCTTGGCTCAACGTTCGGCGGTGTGGGGCGGCTCGGTGTCTGGCTGCCGCTTCACTTCTCGATCGAGGGCGAGGCCGCGATCGCGCCTGCGAACACCCAGACGGCGGACGTCGGCGTGAGCGTGCGCTCTCTTTCTGCATCGCTGCTCTACAATATTCCACTCGGCCCAAAGAGCTGGGCGCACTTGAGGGTGGGCGGGGGAAACACCAAGTACGGCGACGGCCCCTGCACCACGAGCGGCCCCATCGCCTGCGGCACTAGCGGGGCCTTCATGGCAGGCGCGGGAGCCCGGGTCGGCGTGACGCCGGAGCTCTTCATCCGCGGCGACGCGGCACTCAGTCGAAATCGAAGCGTTCCGGAGACCGGGGAGCCGATCCACTTCACCAACCTCGGCGTGAGCGTCGGCCTCAGCTACATGCTGGGCAGCAAGCCGATTCCCGACAGCGACGAGGACGGAGTCCTCGAAAACCGCGACCGCTGCCCCGACACGCCCTCCGGCGCCCAGGTGGACGGGACCGGCTGCCCCAGCGACAGCGACGGCGACGGCGTGCCTGACGGCGTGGATCGCTGCGCGAACACCCCGCCGGGAGCCTCGGTGAACGCAACCGGCTGCACCCAGGACTCCGACGGCGACAACATCCCCGACGGGCTGGACCGCTGCCCGGACACCGAGGCAGGCGTGTTGGTGGACCCCAACGGCTGCCCGAAGGACAGCGACGGGGACTCCATCCCCGACGGTCTCGACCGCTGCTCCGAGACGCCGCGCGGCGCCACCGTGGACGCCCTCGGTTGCCCGGGCGACGAGGATGGCGACGGGATACTGGACGGCCTCGACCGCTGTCCGCGGACACCTACCGGGGCGGCGATCAACGCCAGCGGGTGCCCCACCGGCCAGGGCGCGGGAGCACAGCCGCCGGCGGCAGCACCGCCGGCGGCCGCCCCCCGGCGGGCGCGCCGCTGCAGGCCCGCACCCCGCGCGACGCGGCGGCGCCGCGGCCGCAGCCGACGGGCAGGCCACCGGCCGCGACACGGGCGCGGATCGTCGCGGGGGTTCTCCAGGGCGTCGGGTTCGCGCCCGGCACGGCCCGGCTCCGGCCGGAGTCGTACGCCGCCCTCGACTCGATCGCCACGATCCTCCAGGCCGACACGACGGTGAAGGTGGAGATCGGAGCTCACACCGATAACACCGGGATCGCGGCGCAGAATCAGCACCTCAGCAACCTCCAGGCGGATGCGGTCCGGACCTACCTGGTGACCAAGGGCGTGGGCTTCCAGCAGGTGCAGGCGCGCGGCTACGGCGGCAGCGTGCCTCTCACCACCGACAACACGCCGCGCGGCCGGCTGGCGAACCGAAGGGTGGAGATAAGACTGGTCGCACCGGGCCCCTGATTTGCGGTTGGAGACGCCGGGGCACCCGTCTGGGTGCTCCGGCGTTCTTTTTCCCGGATCAGGGCCCATGTACCGTTCCTTGGCGCTCGGCATTCTGGCGGTTTCCCTGCACGTTGCCTCCCTCGGAGCCCAGCAGCCTTTGCGTTGGGGCGACGAGCTGCCCCCCGCCCCGGCCGTCCTCGATTCCCTGTTCTGGGTCCCCGGCGTCGATGTGCCGGTCCGCTGGCCCGCCCCACCGCTCAGCCGGCCCCCCGCCACGATTCGCGCGCTCTACGTCAACGCCTGGGCCTTCGGCGGGAAGCGCTTCCACGAGCTGGTGCGGCTCGCCGACCGGACCGAGATCAACGCTTTCGTCGTGGACGTGAAGGACGACACCGGCTACCTCACCTACAGGTCCGAGGTCGGCACCGCGGTCGCGATCGGCGCCAACCAGCAGCTCCGCGCCCGTGACACCCGGGACCGCCTGCGGGTCATGCGGGAGCACGGGATCTTCCCCATCGCCCGCATCGTGGTGGCGAAGGACCCGCTTCTCGCCGCGAAGCGACCCAAGTGGTCGGTGCAACACGTGGACGGCGGCCTCTGGCGCGACCGGCTCGACTTCGCCTGGGTGGATGCCTTCAACGATTCGGTCTGGGTGTACGCCGCGGAACTGGCCGCCGAGGCGGTGCGGATGGGATTTGCCGAAGTGCAGTACGACTACGTGCGGTTTCCCGACGAGCCGGAAAGCAAGCTGGCGAGCGCGCTCTTCCCCGGGCGGCGTCCGGGTGAGACCAAGCGCCAGGGCGTGACCCGCAATCTTCGCCTGCTGCGCGAGCGGACCAAGCCGCTCGGGGTGCCCTTCACCATCGACGTCTTCGGGCTCACCACCAGCGCGCGGGGCGACATGGGGATCGGCCAGTACTGGGAGGATCTCGTCACCACCGCCGACGTCGTGCTCCCGATGGTGTATCCCAGCCACTACATGCGAGGGGTGTACAACCTGAAGCACCCCAACAGCGATCCATACCGGGTGATCCGGCGGGCGATGCAGGACGCGCTGCGCCGCTCGGCGCCGCTGGGAGCGAGCGCGGAGATTCGGCCCTACCTTCAGGCGTTCACCCTGGGGCAGCCGCGCTATACGCCGGCGATGGTGCGGGAGCAGATCCGCGCCGCGGAGGAGCTGGGTCTCGATTCGTGGGTACTCTGGAACCCGCGCAGCGCCTACGATCCGGGAATCTTCCGGCCCGAGACCGCCTCCGCCGGCACGGGCTCGGCGCCGTCCGGGAGTCCCCAACCAGGGACGAACTGACCCCTCCCCTCTCCACCCGCCCGTTGGATCCCACGCCCGGCGAGTCATCTATGTGACCGCCGGGCAATCACTTGCTGGTACCGACCCCACTCGGCCCACCGCTTGCCCCGGCCGCTTGACCGAGCTTCATGCAGGCTTATTCTCAATTGCCCCCGCCGTGGATTCAACTCGGTGCCCTTCGACTCAGGAGAGCATGATGGATTACCGCATTCGTCTCGGACTGTTGATCGCCGTGGCCGCGCTGGTCGGCGCGGGAGAAGCCGGCGCGCAGGAGAAACAGGCGCCCGCCGGTGTCACCCCCGCCGCGGTCGCCAAGGGCGACACGATCTTCCACAAGACCGGGCTGTGCTACGCCTGCCACGGCAGCAACGCCGAGGGCGCGGTCGGGCCCAGTCTGACCGATGCGGAGTGGCTCCACAGCGACGGCTCGTACGACGCCATCGTCGCCACCGTCACCTCGGGGGTACCCGCGGAGAAGGCGAAGAAGGGAATCGCGATGCCGCCCAAGGGCGGAAGCGCGATCAGCGACGAGGAGGTGAAGGCGGTGGCGGCCTACGTGTATTCGTTGAGCCACAAGTAGCCGGCCTCCTTTTCGGCGGCAGCCGGGCGATGCATCGGAGGGCGCACCACGGTGCGCCCTCCGATGTTTAACTTCCCTCCATGACTTCGAACCGACTCGGCAGTGCCGCCTCCGCCTATCTCCAGTCGGCGGCTCACCAGCCGATCCACTGGTATCCCTGGGGCGACGAGGCCTTCGCCGCCGCCCAGGCGCAGGACCGGCCGGTGCTCCTCGACATCGGCGCGGTCTGGTGCCACTGGTGTCATGTGATGGACGGCGAGTCCTACGAGGACCCCGCACTCGCCGGATATCTGAACGACCACTTCATCTGCATCAAGGTGGATCGGGACGAGCGGCCCGACGTGGACGCGCGGTACCAGCGCGCGGTCCAGGCGTTCACCCGCCAGGGCGGGTGGCCGCTGACCGCCTTCCTGACTCCCACCGGCGAGGTGTTCTACGGAGGGACCTATTTCCCGCCCGAAGGCAAGTACGGACAGCCGGGATTCCGCACCGTGCTCGCGAGCGTGCTCGACGCGTATCGGTCTCGGCGGGAGCAGGTGGAGGCGCAGTCCCAGGCGATCCGCAGGGTCCTCGACACCCAGCTCGACGAGAGCGCGCCGGGAGAGCCCTCGCCGGCGCTGCTGAGCGAGGCCCAGCAGCAGATGGCGCGGGTCTTCGATCCGGTGAACGGCGGGTTCGGGAGCCAGCCGAAGTTTCCCCATCCCGGCGCGGTGACCTTCCTGCTCCACCGCTGGCACGATCAGGCCGACGACGACACTCGCCGCATCATCGATCGAACTCTGGAAGGAATGGCCCGGGGCGGGATGCACGACCAGCTCGGCGGCGGATTCCATCGCTACAGTGTGGACGCGAAGTGGATCGTCCCGCACTTCGAGAAGATGTCGTACGACAACTCCGAGCTGCTGAAGGTGTATCTCGACGCGCACGCGACCTTCGGCACCGAGGAGTACGCCGACGTGGCGCGTGGCATCGTGCGCTGGGTCCGCGAGGTGGCCTCCGGCCCGGAGGCCGGCTACGCGGCGAGCCAGGACGCCGACGTGGGCCTGGACGACGACGGCGACTACTTCACCTGGACGAGGGACGAGGCGGCAGCCGTTCTCTCCGGCGACGAGCTCGACGTGGCGGCGGCCTACTACGACATCGGCACCGCCGGCGAGATGCACCACAATCCGGGCAAGAACGTGCTCTTCGTCGCCGCGTCGCTGCCGGCGGTGGCCCGGCTCACCGGGCTGACCGAGGACGCGGCGGCGCTGCTGCTCGCGTCGGCGCGGCGAAAGCTCCTCGAGGCGCGGGCCAGGCGGCCGGCGCCGTTCACCGACCGCACGAGGTACGCGAACTGGAACGCGATGATGGCCTCGGCGATGCTGCGCGCGGCGGCGGTGTTGGGCGACGCGGCCGGCCCGCGCCCACGCGTCTCGCCACGCTCGCCCTGCTGCGGCGGGAGAGCTCGGAGCCGGACGCCCTCGCGCACACCCCCGGCGGGGTCACCGGCCTGCTCGACGATCAGGTCCAGGCCGCCGCCGCCGCGCTGGACGCCTACGAGGCGACCGGCGACCGAGAATGGCTTGCCTGGGCCGAGAGGCTCATGGAGCGGGTCTGGAGAGACTACTGGGACGATGCCGCGGGTGGACTGTTCGACACCGCGCGGGGCCGGAGCGGCGAGGAGGGCCTGCTGCCCGCGCGGGTGAAGCCGGTGCAGGACACGCCCACACCTTCCCCCAACGGGGTCGCCGGCATCGCGTTCATGCGGCTGCACGAGCTGACCGGGGAATCGCGCTGGCGCGAGCGCGCGGGTGCCCTGGTGTCGGCGTTCGCGGGGCGCGCCGTGGAGCTCGGTCTCCACGGCGCGGCATTCCTGCTGGCGCTCGACTGGTATCTGAATCCGGCCACCCACCTGGTCGTGGTGGGCGAGGATGGCGACGAGACCGCCGAGGCGATGCACCGGGCGGCACTGGCGGGCTTCGCGCCCCGGCGGGTGGTACAGCGGCTCACTCCGGCCCAGGCCGCGGAGCGCCGGCTGCCCCCGGCGCTCGCCGGCATGCTGGCGGCGGGCTCGGGAACGCGAGGTTATGCCTGCACCGGGACGAGCTGCAGCCTGCCCGCCGAAACGCTGCACGCGTGGGAGCAGCAGTTGTCAGGGGCGAGACACCATGCCTCGGCCACCGAATAGGCCGGACCGCACTAGCTTAGATTCCTTCCCACCCTCTGAGGAGCATGCACGCGTGGCAAAAACCGCGACCATCGAGACCAGCAAAGGCACCATCGTGGCCGACCTCTTCGACACCGAGGTGCCCGGCACGGTGACCAACTTCGAGAAGCTCGCCAACAGCAAGTTCTACGACGGCACCCGGTTTCATCGGGTGATTCAGAACTTCATGATTCAGGGCGGCGACCCGCTCTCCAAGGACCCGGGCAACCCGCGGGTCGGCACCGGCGGGCCGGGCTACAAGATCAAGTGTGAGACTCATCTCAACACCCACAAGCACGTCGCCGGCACGCTGTCCATGGCGCACGCGGGGAAGGACACCGGCGGCAGCCAGTTCTTCATCTGCCACTCACCACAATCCCATCTCGACAAGGTCCACACGGTGTTCGGACAGGTCCGGCAGGGGATGGACGTCGTCAACGGCATCAAGCAGAACGACGTGATCACCTCGATCCGGGTGTCCTGACCTGCACCTCGACTTCGCGCTGACCGCCGACTACGCCCTGATCGACCAGCAGGGAAAGCTCAGCGTGCTGGGCATCTTCCAGCATGTCTGGCTCACCAAGTTTCCGGCGGTCTGCCCCCGAACCCACCTGGTCCTCCGGGTGCGCGGCCGGCGCACCGAGATCGGGGTTCACACCATCCGCATCCGGTTCGTGGATGAGTCCGGCACCGAGCTGCTCGGCGGGGAGGGCACGGTGCAGTTCGGCGAGCCCCCGGCCGGTGTGGTGGATGTGGAAGCGGGTGCGGTGCTGGTGTTCGATATTCCGCTCCCACGCCCCGGCCAGTACGCCTTCGAAATCACTCTCGACGGCGAGCTGGCGAGCCGGGTACCGCTCACCGCGGCGGTGGTGGGCGCCTAGACAACGACCTTCGACCCATTTCTCCCCATGACCATGTCCCGCCCCGACGCGCTCTCGCTGATGCACGAGTACACCGCTTCCGACGCTCTTCGGAAGCACATGTACGCGGTCGAGCTCGCGATGCGGGCGATGGCCGAGCGCGAGGGCGAGGATCCGGACGCGTGGGGCCTGGTCGGCCTGATCCACGACTTCGACTACGAGCGCTTCCCCAACGCCGCGCATGCCGCGCACGAGGAGCACCCGGCCGAAGGTGTGCGCATCCTGGCGGCGCGCGGGCTGCCCGAGCCGCTGCAGCGGGCGATCCTCGGCCACGCGAGCTACACCGGCGTGCCGCGCGAGACGCCGATGGCCAAGGCCCTCTTCGCGGTGGACGAGCTCTGCGGCTTTCTGGTGGCGTGCGCCCTGGTGCGTCCGTCGAGGAGCCTCCAGGATCTCGAGGTCTCCAGCGTCAAGAAGAAGCTCAAGGACAAGGCGTTCGCCCGGGGCGTGAGCCGGGAGGACGTCATCCAGGGCGCGGCCGAGCTGGGCGTGCCGCTGGACGAGCACATCGCCTTCGTGCTGGCCGCGCTCCGCCCCCACGAGCGAGTTCTCGGGCTCGGACAAACATGACCGGGCCCGCGGCCGACAGCCTCCCGCAGTCGGTCGCCAGCGCGATCAACCGCGCGGCCGGGGGACGGCCGATCCCCGGCAACCACGTCGAGCTGCTGATCGACGGGCCCGACACCTACGCCGCGATGCTGGATCTGATCGCGCGCGCGTCCCGCTGGATCCACTTCGAGAACTACATCATCCGGAGCGACGCGGAGGGCTGGCGCTTCGCGGAGGCGCTCGCGGCCCGGGCGCGGGAGGGCATCCCGGTGCGGGTGCTCTACGACGGCATCGGGCTCGATGCTGCACCTCGCGGAAGCTGTGGCGGTTTCTCCGCCAGGCCGGCGTCGAGGTCCGCTCCTTCCATCCGCTCCGCCCGCTCAACCTCGTCACCAACTTCTCGCGCGACCACCGGAAGCTGGTGGTGGCCGACGGCGCCGCGAGCCGTGCTGGGCGGCCTCTGCATCGGATGCGAGTGGACCGGGGACGGCGACAGGGTCCGCCCCTGGCGGGACACCGCGGTGCGCATCGGCGGCCCGGCGTCCGCCGTGCTCGACCAGTCGTTCGCCCGCACCTGGTCGGTCGCCGGGACGGCGCTTCCCGACGAGGAGGCGGCGGGCCGGGTGACGCCCGAAGGCGACGGCGAGGTGCGGGTGATCATGGGCGAGCCGGGGCGGGAGCGGGCCTTCCGGGTGATCGAGCTGCTGGCCGCGGGGAGCGTGGAGCGCCTCTGGATCACCGATGCCTACATGGTCGCGCCGCCGCGCCTGTTCCAGGCGCTGCGCGACGCCGCCCGCGACGGCGTGGACGTGCGGATGCTGGTGCCCGGATCGAGCGACCTGCCGCTGATCCGCAACCTCTCCCGGATCGGCTATCGCGACCTGCTGCGGAACGGAGTGCGGATCTACGAGTGGGACGGCCCGATGCTGCACGCGAAGACGATCGTGGCCGATGGCCGCTGGGTCCGGATCGGCTCCAGCAACCTCAACCCGTCGAGCCTGATCGGGAACTACGAGCTGGACGTGCTGGTCGAGGACCCCGCCCTGGCCGACGCGATGGAGCGCCAGTTCCGGCTGGACATCGGCCGGAGCCGCGAGGTCCGCCGCCGGCCGCTTGCGGGGGCCGCGGCGGATCAGCGAGGCGCTGCCCACCGCGCTCACCCGCAACGACCCCGAGATCGCGATCAGCCCGATACCGCCGGAGCCCACGGGAGGCGCGTCGGCGCGCCGCCCTGGCACTCAGGACCATCGCCAGCAACGCCCGCCGCTCGGTCTTCGTGCCGCTCAGCGCCATCTTCATCGCGCTGGGCGTGCTCTTCTTCACGCTGCCCAGGCAAACCGCGTACGTCTTCGGCATCATCTGCGCGTGGCTGGCGGTGAGCGCGGCGCGGGAGGCGTTCAGACGGAGGGCGGACCGATAGTTGGGCGCCCGACTTGGAAAGCGGGAACGGTGAACAGTGAACGTACGGGCATCGCCAGGCCCGCCTGTTCACTGTTTACTGTTCACCGTTCCCGCTTTGCAGTTGCGACCTTCCGGGTATCACCAGCATCCGGGCTGGAAGTAGCATTCGGCAGGGAACGGCGTCTTCCCCCTCACCCATCCGGACCGGAGCGAATGACCCTTCAGCGAGTCGCCGCCCTGCTGCTGCTCGGGCTGGCCGGCCTCTCCCCCGCACTCCGGGCCCAGGGGCGGGCGGTCACCCTCGCCGACGCCATCAGGCTGTCGGAGCGGGTGCAGCCGCTGGTGGTACGGGCTCGGCGGCGACCTGGAGACCGCCGCCGCCCAGCGCCGAAGCGCCTGGGGCGCCTATCTCCCGTCCCTCACGGCCAGCTCCTCCGCCAGCTCGTTCTTCTCCGAGGGCCCGTCCCGGATCGATCCGGTCACGGGCCAGCTGCTGAGCGGGAATGCCTCCAACCGGAGCCTGAGCACGTCGCTGTCGGCCAGCGTGGACCTCTTCACCGGCTTCCGCCGCGGCGCCGAAGGGAGGGCGGCCCGGGCCGACCAGACCGCCGCGGAGGCGTCGTTCGTCGATGCGCGCTTTCAGCAGGCGCTCGCCACCACGAACCAGTTCCTCGACGCGCTGGCCGCGCAGCAGCTGGTGCGGGTCCGCGAAACCAGCGTGCGCCGGGCGGAGGAGCAGCTCAAGACCTCGGTGGCCAAGCTCCGCGCGGGGTCGGCGACGCGATCGGACTCGCTCCGCTCGCTGGTCACCCTGGGCAACGCGCGGCTGGAGCTGATCAGGGCGGGAACCGACCTGGCGACCGCGGAGGCCGGGCTGGCCCGGCTGATCGGCGAGACGGGACGGGTGCAGGCGATGGACGATTCGGCGTTCTACCAGGTCGTGGCGGCCCCGGACACCGCCGCGCTGCGAGCCGAGGCGGAGGCGAAGAGCCCGCGGATTCAGAGCGCCGAGGCGTTCGCCGAGGCCGCCCGGGCGGGGCTCAAGGCGTCGCGCTCGGCCTACTGGCCGAGTCTCTCCCTCTCGGCCAACACGGCGTGGAACGCCAGCCGATCGAACGACTACGACCTGTTCAACCAGCGGCAGCTCAGCCTCGGCCTCCGCTGGAACCTGTTCGACCGGTTCGACCGCGAGCTGGCGATCGCCCAGCGCTCGGCCAGCGTCGAGGTGGCCGACGCGACCGCGGCCGACGAGCAGCGGGCGGTGGCGGCGGAGCTCACCGCCCAGCTGGCGGAGCTGGACGCGGCCCGGATCCAGATCGACATCACGCTCACCAGCGTGCTCGCGGCGACCGAGGACCTGCGGGTCCAACAGGAGCGCTACCGGCTGGGCGCCTCGACGATCGTGGACGTGCTGACTTCGCAGGAAGCCCTCAACCAGGCGGAGGTCGATGTGGTGGTGGCCCGATTCGATTATCTGCGCGCCAAGGCGTCGCTCGAGGCGCTGATCGGACGGACGCTGTGAGCGGCTCGATCGCCGATACCGCCGAACGCATGGCGATGCTGCCGCCGGACGTGCCGCGCGACGCCGTCATCGTCACGCGGAATCTCCAGCGCGACTACGACATGGGCGGAGAGGTCGTGCACGCCCTCCGGGGGGTGGATGTCACCATCCGGAAGAACGAGTTCGTCGCGATCATGGGCCCGTCGGGCTCGGGGAAGTCCACCCTGATGAACCTCATCGGCTGCCTGGACAGTCCGACGCAGGGCGAGTACTGGCTCAACGGCCACCGGGTGTCGGAGCTGGGCGACGACGCCCTCGCCCGGATCCGCAACAAGGAGATCGGGTTCGTGTTCCAGACCTTCAACCTGCTTCCCCGCGCCACCGCGCTGCACAACGTGGAGCTGCCGCTGGTGTACGCCGGGCTCGGGTCCCGGGAGCGGCGCGGGCTCTCGATCGAGGCGCTCGACCGGGTGGGGCTCAAGGACCGAATGCAGCACCGGCCCAACGAGCTCTCGGGGGGCCAGCGGCAGCGCGTGGCGATCGCCCGCGCGCTGGTGAACCGGCCCAGCATCCTCCTCGCCGACGAGCCGACCGGCAACCTCGACAGCGCGACCAGCCAGGAGATCCTGAGGCTGTTCGAGGGGCTGCACGACGACGGGCAGACGATCCTGCTGGTCACCCACGAGCACGACATCGCCGCCCACGCGCGGAGGCAGGTGCACCTGAAGGACGGGCGGGTGGAGCGGGATTTCGGGACGGATGGGGGGGCGGCGTGAGCGGGATGGAGCTTCGGCGGGCAGAGATGTCATCCCGAGCGCAGCGAGGGATCTTGCCCGGCGGCCTTCAGAGCTGGCTGAGAAGATCCCTCGCTGCGCTCGGGATGACACCGATCTGCGTTCGCGCCGCCGCCGTCCTCGCCGCCGCCCTTCTCGCCGGCTGCAAGAAGGAGGAGCCGCCCATCGTCTACCAGGCCGTCCCCGTCGAGCACCGCGACATCGTGGTCTCGGCCCGGGCCTCCGGCACGATCCAGCCGGACACCGTGGTGGAGGTGAAGTCCAAGGCCTCCGGCGAGATCCTCGAGCTCAAGGTGGAGACCGGCCAGCTGGTGAAGCGCGGCGCGCTGATGGTGCGGGTGGACCCGCGCAACCCGCGGAACCTGATGGCGCAGGCCCAGGCCGACCTGGAGGTGGCGGAGGCGCGGCTCACCAACGCCACCTCCCAGAAGCGGCGCGCCGACGAGCTGTTCAAGTCGCAGTCCATCACCGAGCAGGAGCACGAGAGCGCGCTGCTCGACTACGCCAACGCCCGCGCCGAAGTGGTGCGCGCGCGCGTGGCCGTGGACGACGCGCGCAATCAGCTGGACGACACCAACGTGCTCGCCCCGATCACCGGCACGATCATCGAGAAGCTGGTCGAGCGGGGCCAGGTGATCTCGTCGCCGACCAGGGACGTGGGCGGCGGGACGGTGCTGATGAAGATGGCCGACCTCGGCCTGGTGCAGGTGCGGACGCTGGTGGACGAGACCGACATCGGGAAGATCCAGGTCGGCCAGCGCGCCACGGTGACGGTGGACGCCTTCCCCAACCGCCCGTTCGAGGGCTCGGTGCTCAAGATCGAGCCGCAGGCGCAGACCGAGCAGAACGTGACGATGTTTCCGGTGCTGGTGCGGATCGACAACCGCGCCGGGCTCCTCCGGCCCGGCATGAACAGCGAGGTCGAGGTGCACGTGGGCCAGCGGGAGGACGTGCTGGCGGTGCCGAACTCGGCGCTCCGGACCCAGCGCGACGTCGGGTCGGCGGCCCAGGTGCTGGGGCTCTCGGCCGAGGCGGTGCAGCGGGAGCTGGCCGCGCGCGCGCCGCAGCGGGGCAGGCGACGATGGGCGGGACGGATGGAGCCGCCGGCGGCCAGGCACGAGCGGCCGGGCCGGCCGCGACGACCAGCCGGCGCCGGGCACCGGCCGGCGGCGCCGGCGGCAGGCAGCCGCGGCCGAGCCGTGGACGCCTCGTTCGGCGGACGGTATATCGTATTCGTCAAGCGGCCCGACGGGCCGAAGCCGGTCTGGATCCGCACCGGACTCACCGACCTCGACTACAGCGAGGTGGTCGAGGGCCTCCAGCCGAGCGACTCGGTGCTGATCCTGCCGAGCGCGAGCCTGGTGCAGTCGCAGCAGGAGTCGCAGGAGCGGATCAACCGCGATGACCGGCGGCGGCGGACTTCCCGGGCATGCAGCAGCAGCACCACCGACGCCGCCCGGCGTTCCGCGCAGCTGCCCGGAGGGCGCTGAGCGCATGCTGGTCGGCGAGACGATCGCGGTCGCGTTCCAGTCCATCCGGGCCAACAAGCTGCGCTCGGTGCTCACCATGCTCGGCATCATCATCGGCGTCGGCGCGGTCATCACGATGGTGGCGCTCGGCAGCGGCGCCCAGAAGGCGGTGGAGGACCGGATCGCGGCGCTGGGCGCGAACGTGTTCACCGTCTTCGCCGGCCAGGGAAGCCGGGGCGGGATCCGGATCACCGACCGCACCATCCTCAGCACCGACGACTACGAAGCGCTGGTCCGCGACGGGAAGCTGCTCAAGGCGGTGGTGCCCGAGATGCAGCAGTCGCTCCAGGTGAAGTACGGCAACCAGAACAGCAACATCAACGTGGTCGGCACCACGCCGAACTACCTCGAGGTGAGGAACTACACGGTCCCCCACGGCCGGATGTTCACCCCGGGCGACGACGAAGCGCGGCAGCGCTACGCGGTGCTCGGCGCCGCCGTGCCGCGGATGCTCGGCGCCAATCCCGCCGCGATGATCCACCAGACGCTGCAGGTCCGGGGGATCAACTTCGAGATCATCGGGGTCCTGAGCGAGAAGGGGTCGGCGGGCGGCTGGTCCAACCCCGACGAGCAGATCCTGATCCCGCTGCAGACCGCCAAGTACCGGGTCTTCGGCTCCGACCGGCTGCGCTCGATGTCGGTGCAGGTGGCCGACGGGGTGCCGATGGAGCAGGGGATGGTGGACCTGGAGCGGATTCTCCGGCGGGAGCACCGGATCCGTCCGGGCGGCGAGAACGACTTCACCATCCGGAACCAGCAGGACATCCTGGCCACCCAGCAGCAGACCACCCAGGTCTTCACCACCCTCCTCGCCAGCATCGCCGCGGTCAGCCTCCTGGTCGGCGGCATCGGGATCATGAACATCATGCTGGTCTCGGTCACCGAGCGGACCCGCGAGATCGGCGTCCGCAAGGCGCTGGGCGCCACCCGCGCGCAACATCATGCTGCAGTTCCTGGTCGAGGCGCTGGCGCTCTGCCTGGTCGGCGGACTGCTCGGCATCCTGGCCGGCATCGGCACCGCGATGGCGCTCTCCCGCATCATGCAGTGGAACACCCTGATCTCGCCGATCGGCGGTGGCGGTGGCGTTCGGGTTCAGCGCGCTGGTGGGACTCTTCTTCGGGATCTGGCCCGCGCGCCGGGCGGCGCGGCTCGACCCATCGTCGCGCTGAGGTACGAGTAGCGTGAGCCGACCGCCCCGCCCGGTCAAGCGCCACCACGGGGTCGTCCGCCTGACCCACTGGCTCACCGCGATTCTCCTGGTCGGCATGATCGGGAGCGGCCTCCAGATCTACGCGGCGTTCCCCCACTTCGGCCCCCGCGGCGCACCCTACCCCGTCCCCAATCCCTGGGCCGGCGAGAGCTTCCCCGAGTGGGCCCGGCTCGGCGGCTGGCTCGCGGGCGGGCTCAACTGGCACTTCGCCCTCGCCTGGCCGTTCGTCATCACCGGGCTCGTCTACCTCGGGTTCCTCGCGCTCTCCGGCGAGTGGCGCTCACTGCTCTTCCGCCCCCGCGACGTGCGGCCGGCGATGGACATGCAGCTCTACTACCTCCGGCTCAGGCGGGAGCATCCGCCGCAGGGCAAGCACAACGCCCTTCAGAAGGCGGCCTATACCGGAATCGTCGTCCTGGGCGCAATTTCGGTGCTGAGCGGCTTCGCGATCTACAAGCCGGTGCAGCTCTCCTGGCTGACGGCGCTGTTCGGTGGATACGAGCTGGCCCGCTACTGGCACTTCGTGACGGTGTGGGTCTTCGTCGGCTTCACTCTGCTGCACGTGGCGCTGGTGCTGCTGGTGGATCCGGCATCGCTCCGAGCGATGATCACCGGCTGGTACCGCGGGAGGTTCCCGAGCCATGACTGATCGAGGTGGAGTGAGCCGCCGGGACTTTCTCCGGCTCGGCCTGGCGGCCGGACCGGCATCGCTGGTGGCGGCGTGCGGGTGGGACGGCGGAGCGATCCTGGAGCCCGGACTGCGCAGCGTTCGGTCGGATCAACGACTGGGTGGGTGAAAAGATCTTTCTCTCTCGCACCCGGCTGGCGCCGGAGTATCCGGTCTCGGCCCGGACGGCGGAGCGGCGCTTCCCCGCCTACTCGATCACCTGGAACCAGAAGCGGGCCTATCCCGAGCCTCCTGCCGGCTGGGAGCTGGATGCGGGCGGGCCTGGTGCGCGCGCCGAAGCGGCTCACGCTCGAGATGCTGGAGGGATTGCCGCGGGTCAGCTACACCGTGAAGCACCACTGCGTCGAGGGGTGGACCGCGATCGGCACCTGGACCGGCGTGCCGGTTTCGGTCGTCGCCGAGCTGGTGCGGCCCCTGCCGGAGGCGCGGTATCTCCGGTTCGACTCCTTCGACAGCGGCTACTCCAACGGCTGGGACCTGGCCAGCGCCATGCACCCGCAGACGATCCTGGCCTACGCCTACAACGACCGCCCGCTCGGTCGCGAGCGAGGCGCGCCGCTGCGGCTCTACTCCCCCGTCAAGCTCGGCTACAAGCTCACCAAGTACGTCACCGCCATGAGCTTCACCCGCGAGCGGCACGGCGGGTACTGGGAGGATCAGGGCTATCCCTGGCTCGCGGGAGTCTAGCCTTCTCCTTCCCGCCGGACTGACGCTGGGGCTGTTGGCGGCGCGCGCCGTCGCGGCTCCACCGCTCTCCGACCCGCTGGGCCGGCCGCTTCCAGCCCGACCTCCACCTCTCCACTCCACCCTCGTACCTGGTGCTGTCCCCGGTCTATTCCCTGTGGGACGGGGTCGCGATGCTCAGCATGAGCCGGCTCCAGGGATTCCTGGTCGGGCTGGCCCTGCTGTACCTGGTCTGCCGGGTCCTGCGCCTGATCCTCCGCCGCCGGCTCAGCCTGCGGGACGAGCGGAGGGCGCTGGTGGCCGCGCTCGTCGCCCTGGCGGCGTTCGTCGCCGGCGGCCTGATCTCCCACCGGCCGATGGTCAAGCTGGTGGGCACGAAGCCCGGCGTGGCCGCGGTGGACTTCCACAGCCATACCAACGCGTCGCACGACGTGCGCGGCACCGCGATGGCCAGGTTCGACACCAAGAAGAATCTCGCCTGGCATCGGCGGGCCGGGTTCGACGCCGTGTTCGTCACCGATCACAACACGACGGCGGGGCTGGTCCCGACCGACGAGCCGGTCGCCCTCTGCCGCGGCCGCGAGGTCAGCGCCTGGCGGGCGCACATCGTGCTGCTCGGGGGCGAGCTGGACTCGGTGCGCGGACCCTACCGCCGGGACTGGGCAGGGACTTCGTCAGCTCCTGGCCGATGCTCGACGACGACCTACGGCGCTCTGACCGTCGCATCCATCCCGGAATACGAGCGCAATCACTGGGATCGTCTCGATTCGCTGGTCGACGCGGGACTCGACGGCTTCGAGATCGTGAACGCCTCGCCCAAGGCGAACGAGCTGACCCGGGCGCGACGAGACAGCGTGATCGACCTTGCCAGACGCACCGGAAAGTTCGTGGTGGGGGTGAGCGACCACCATGGCTGGGGGGCCACCAGCATGGTCTGGAGCCTGGTCCAGGTCCTCGACTGGAAGAACCGGCCGCGAGCGGCTCTGTGCGGGAGTCATCGACGCGCTTCAGGCTCGGTTTCCCGGCGGTCACCGTCGTCGAGCGACACCGGCTTCGGCCCGATGCCTGGTGGCCGAGCTGGCTCACGCCCGTCGGCGTGGTGTGGGAGACCTGGCGGAGCATGGGCTGGGCGGTCACCGGAGCATGGCTGATGTGGATCTGGGCGCTCTGGGTGGTCGGACGGACCCGGTATCTCCCCTCACCCTGACAACCGACCCTCTCGCAGTACATTGTGTACCATGCTTCGCACCCGCTTCCTGGGCACCGGCTTCGCCGTGCCCGACCGCGTCGTCACCAACGACGACCTCTCCAAGATCATGGACACCAGCGACGAGTGGATCCGCACCCGCACCGGCATCCAGGAGCGCCGCTGGGTGCGGGAAGGCGAGACCGGCGTGGATCTCGCGCTCGCCGCCACCCGGCGCGCGCTCGAGATGGCGGACGTGCCGGCCTCGTCCGTGGACGCGATCGTCTACGCCACCTCCACGCCGGACCACTTCGCCCCTGGGAACGGCGTGTTTCTCCAGCGGGCGATGGGCGTCGGCACCATCCCGGCGATCGACATCCGCACCCAGTGCAGCGGATTCGTCTACGCGCTCTCGGTGGCGGACGCCTGGGTGCGCACCGGGCAGTACCGCCGCGTGCTGGTGGTGGGCGCGGAGGTCCAGTCCACCGGCATGCTGATGACCACCGAGGGGCGCAACGTCTCGGTCATCTTCGCCGACGGCGCCGGCGCCGTGGTGGTGGGCCCGACCGACCGCGAGGATCGGGGGATCCTGGCCTTCGACCTCCATTCCGAGGGCGCCCACGCCGAGAAGCTCTGGGTGGACAGCCCGGGGTCGATGTATCACCCGCGGGTGTCGACCGAGCACATCGAGGCGGGCCGGCAGTACCTGGACATGGACGGCAAGGAGGTCTTCCGCCACGCCGTGGTCCGGATGCCGGAGTCGGTCCGGGCGGTGCTCGACGCCAGCGGCCGCACGACCGCGGACCTCAAGCTGCTGGTGGCCCATCAGGCGAACCTGCGGATCGCCGAGATGATGCAGCGCACGCTCTGCCTGCGGGACGATCAGGTGTACAACAACATCATGTCGTACGGGAACACCACCGCGGCCACCATCCCGATCGCGCTGGACGAGTGCGTGCGGGCGGGCCGGATCGAGGACGGGGATCTGGTGGTGATGACGGCGTTCGGGTCGGGATTTCTGTGGGGGAGCGCGGCGGTGGTGTGGTAGCGGAAGCGGGGCGGACGGGCGGACGGAGCGGACGGGCGGAAAACGTGTCATCCTGAGCGAAGCGAAGGAGCCATACGCTCGGGTCATCGGCTCCTTCGCTTCGCTCAGGATGATCACTCATTCCGCCGTTCCGGTCACGACAGCGGATACTTCCTCAGATAGTACTCCCGGTTCCTGGTCGCCCGGGCGCGATAGAGGTGCTCCTCGTCGTCCTCCGGATCGTGCACGAACAGGTGCAGCGACCCCGGCCACATGGTGGCCTGGAGCGACCAGTTGGTCGAGGGCGCGTGCAGCACCCACTGGAGCGCCCCGCCGCCGGCGTCGGTCAGATGGACCTCGCTCGCGCGCTCGAGCGGCACGCTGGACGGAATCCCCGCGATCGCCGCCTCGATCGGATCGAGCGACAGCTCGGCGTCGCCCCAGGAACGGAACGTCACCTTCCCGTGCACCGGCGACTCCGATTCCGGCAACTCGAACTCCGCCTGCCACTCCCCCAAAAGGTCCCACGCATGATCCATCGGACCGATGTCCGGGATCTGCACCGTCGGATGTCGTTTCAGCATCGCTGGCCTCCTCCCTCGAGCTCGTGGGCTAAGGACAGAGTCGCCATGGTCGATGGGGGTGAATCTTTCACCCCGGTGTTCCGTACTGGAACGCGAGACGCATTCCTCCATTCGGAGCACCACAATGACCGAATTCTTCGTGACCCTTGCCGCGGGCCTCGTCGGTTACCTGCTGGCCCGCCGGTTCGTCAGCCGCCGCCTGCGGTTCGTGGACGCCGTCCAGTCCCGGTTCGCACCGCTGGTGGCCGCCCTGACCGCCACGCTCGTGACCTGGCCACTGACCCTGCTCCCTACAATAACCTTAACTACTGCAATGGTTTTCGGCATCGGCACCGGCCTCGGTACGGCCAGTGGCGCCCGCCTGGTCCGGCGGGCGGATGTGGAGTTGAGGCGGATCGCCCCGTGACCCAATAGTAGCCATTCCGGCTGTCCCGCGGCCCGTAGACTGGATCACATTTCCGATGACGTCTATCTTGCCGCGATGGCAACTCTCCAGTGCCGCCGATGCGGCCAGACGCGGGAAGGGATGGCGTTTCAGCCCTTTCCCACCGATCTCGGCCGCCGGGCCTTCGAACAGATATGCGGCGTTTGCTGGGCGGAATGGACAAAGACCCAGCAACAGCTCATCAACCACTACGGGCTGAACCTTCGCGATCCGAAGGCAAAGGAGTTCCTGCTTCAGAATATGGAGCAGTTCCTGTTCCAGACGACGTAGCAGCCGTCACCTGACCGGCTCCGCATTCCTCACAGCTCCCCCCGACCCGCAAGCACCAGATCGATCGCCGGTCCGCCCGGCTCCAGGTCCTCCGTCATCCCAACGCGCAGCTCCCTCACGCCGCTTCCCGCGAGGACCCAGCCGAAATCGAAGGAGAGGTCGCGCCGGTCCAGCGACGGGCAGGGCCGTGTCGTGATAGTAGGGGCTGTGGAGGAAGAAATTGCCGTAGAGCGACTGGCGCCCCCAGAAGCGCCAACGCAGCCCGGAGCTGCCGGCAACGAACACCTCGCGCTGCCAACCGGTCGAGCGGTCCGTGCGACGGGAGTGTACCCGCCGGAGAGGCTTCCCTCGAAGACCAGCCGCGGCGTGAGCGGCAGCCGCGCGGTGTTGAGGAGGCTCGCCGAGATCACCCCCCGGCCGTACCCGTCGGGCCCGGTGTTGGTCGGCAGCGTCACCGCGACGACGCTCTGCACTCCGCGGGTGTACCCGCAGGCCGACGCCGAGCCGCACATCGCCGAGGAAGAGATCGCTCGGCTCGCGCAGCAGCGGCCCGCCTTCCCGGCAGGTCCGCGGCGTAGAGAAAGTCGTTCTCTCGGCCGGCGCTCCCGCTCGGGAATCTCGATGCCCAGCAGACCGTGGTACCACTCCAGCAGTCCGTCGAAGATGCCGGCGTAGGCACCCAACAGCTCGGCCTCCGCCAGGACGAACGTTCTCGGGACTCAGGTCGCGAGCAACGGTCGCGCGGACCCGCAGCAGCTCCGAGTCGAGCAAGAAGATCGCCTGGGGGAGGACGTTGTACTCGATGGTGCTGGCATACTCGACGCCGAGGTCGGCCACCCAACGGCCCGGGCGCGGAGGCGTGGAATGGCTCGAAGGAGAGCCCGCTGCGCGAGGCCGCGACCGGATTGATCGGGCGATAGGCGGGAAGGCCCTGCGCCGACAGCGGATTCAGGGAGCAGGAGGAGGAGCAGCAAGAGCGAGGAGCGGCACGCACCAAGATAACTCGGCTTGACAAACGCGCTCGCCGCTCCGTAGCTTGAGCTCCATGGTCCGCACCCACAGCTCGTGGTTCTTCTACTTTACCAACGCCGGCGCGGCGCTCTCGCCGTCCGGTGTCGGTAGCGCATTGTAGCGCACCGACCGGACCGCCCGACGCCCCGCCGGATTCCCCGGCGGGGCTTTTTGTTTTTTCCATCCTCGGAGCGTACGTATGCGCGTTGCGATTCAGGGCACCTACGGGTCCTTCAGCGAAGCGGCGGCCCGGCGCCGGTGGCCCGGCCTGGAGACGCTGCCCTGCCGCGAGGCCAAGGACGTGGTCGCCGCGGTCCGCGAGGGCCGGGCGGAGGCCGGGTGCCTGCCGATCGAGAATTCCCTCATCGGCTCGGTCACGACCACCTACGATCTGCTGGAGGAGGCCTTCGGCGACGGCACGCTTCGGCTGACCCACGAGATTCTCTACCCGGTGCACCACACGCTCATGGCGGTGCCGGGCGCCACGCTCGCGGGCATCAAGCGGGTCCTTTCGCACCCGGTCGCCCTGGGCCAGTGCCGCCTGTGGCTCGCCGAGCATCTGCCCGACGTCGAGCTGGTGAGCGCGTGGGACACCGCGGGTAGCGCCGAGATCGTGGCCCAGGAGCGGAATCCCGGCACTCGCCGCGGTCGCGGCGCGGCACGCGGCCGACGCGCACGGCCTCGTGCCCCTCGCCGAGCGGATCGAGGACGATCCCACCAACCAGACCCGCTTCCTCGCCTTCACCCGCTCCGACGCGGTCGAGCTCCCCGCGGCGCAGCGGGGGTGTGACCCGCTACAAGACCTCGGTCATCGTGCTGATCGATCACAAGCCGGGCATGCTGGCGCTGACCCTCCAGGCGTTCGGCGTGCGGGGCGTGAACCTCATGGCGCTGCAGTCGCGACCCGAGCGGTCGGCGCCGTGGACCTACCGGTTCTACGTGGACGTGGACGGCTCGGCGACCGATCCCCGGCTGGCGGAGGCGCTGGAGGAGGTCGAGGCGCTGGCGGCGCGCGTCGTCGTGCTGGGGAGCTACGAGGCCTGGATCGAAGGCTCCCGGCTCTCCGCTCCGCCGCCGACTCCGGCGCACCACACCCAGAAGCCCGACATCCCGCTGGTGGACCGCCGGCGCGTCGCCCGAAGGGAGCCGGGTGGAGGTGCGCCATGTCGTGTTCGGCGGGGAGAGTCCGGTGCTGATCGCCGGCCCCTGCTCGGTCGAGAGCGAGGCGATGATCCTGGAGACCGCGGACGCGATCGCCAAGGCTGGGTGGAGACATGCTGCGGGGCGGCGCCTACAAGCCGCGCACCTCGCCCTACGACTTCCAGGGCCTCGGCGTGAAGGGGCTGCGCTACCTGGCCGACGCGCGCGAGCGCACCGGCCTTCCGGTCGTCACCGAGGTGCTGAGCTGGGAGGAGGTGGCGGTGGTCGCCCACTTCGCCGACATGCTCCAGATCGGCGCGCGGAACATGCAGAACTTCACCCTGCTCCGCGCCGCCAGCCGGAGCGGCAAGCCGATCCTGCTCAAGCGGGGCGCGGGCGCGACGATCGAGGAGTGGCTGATGGCGGCGGAGTACATCCTGGCCGAGGGGAATCCCAACGTGGTGCTGTGCGAGCGGGGCATCCGGACCTTCGAGCGGGCCACCCGGCACACCCTGGACCTCAACGCGGTCGTGATGGTCCGGGAGCGCACCCACCTGCCGGTGATCGTGGATCCGAGCCACGCGGCCGGCTTGCGATCACTGGTGGTGCCGCTGGGCCTCGGGCTCGCTCGCGGCGGGGGCGTGCGGCCTGCTGGTGGAGGTCCACCCCGACCCGGACCGCGCGATGAGCGACGGGGCGCAGAGCCTCGACCTGCCGATGTTCGCCGACCTGGCGAGTCGGGTGCATCCCGGGACGGAGCCGGCAGCCGTCGCCGTCGTGAACAGCGTGAACGGTGAACGGTGAAAAGTGAAAGGGGGCCATGCTGCATGGCCCCCTTCACGTCGTTCACGCTTTTCACCGTTCACGCTGTTACGGTACGGTCGTGCCCTCTCCGTCCCACGAACATCCGGTACAGCAGCAGCAGCAGCATCGCGCCGATGATCGAGGCGATGATCCCAGGGCCCTCGCCGGGATTGGCGTACCAGCCCAGGGCGCGGCCCAGGAAGCCGGCCAGCAACGCGCCAGCTACACCGATCAGCATGGTGACGATGAACCCGCCGGGATCCTTCCCGGGCATCAGAAGCTTGGCGATGGCACCGACGACCAACCCGATGATCAAGGTCCACAGGATTCCCATAGTTCCCTCCAAGGTGGGCCGAAGATATACCAGCGTCCCGGGCGGACATCTGTGAGCGGGCGCACAGGAGGCAGCCCAGGCTCAATCGTCGGGCTCGCCGATCCGGGCGGTGACGGTCTCCCGTTTGCGGTTCCGCATGATGTCCAGCTTGAAGGTTTCTCCCGTTTCGTAGCTCCGCAAGATCCGGAGCAGGTGGGACGGGCTGGAGGGCGCGCGTCCGTCCACCGCCAGGACCACGTCGCCGCCCCGGAGGCCCAGCGCCGAGTCCTTGGGCGCGCTGATCACCAGGACCCCCTCGTCGGTGCCGAAGTATCGGCCCAGATCGGGGTTGAGGGGCGCCAGCTCGAGCCGGCCCAGGGGGGAGCCGCTGAAGAACTCCCAGTGGGGGCCGGCGGTCTCGAACCGCTCCATGAAGTCGCCGACCGGGACGCGGTGGCCGGCTCCCGGCCGGCCGGGGCCCGGCACCCGGAAGCTGAACCGACCGCCCTCGCCCGGCCCGAAGCGCGATGTCCGGCTCCTCCGCCGTCACCACCGACGCGGTCCGCCGATCCTTCCCCCGGCGGTACTCCACCGCCACCGTGTCGTTGGGCTCCAGTCTGCGCGGCCAGCTCGATGAGCCGGAGTCCGGGCAGCGACTCCCGCCTGTGGACGTCGTCGTCCTTCGGCCGCACCGCCGGCGAGCACCGACTTGCCGTCGAGCTTGGTGATGATGTCACCCGACCGGATCCCGGCCTGGGCCGCGGGACCGCCCGGGGTGACGGCGTCCACGTAGGCGCCGATCGAGTCGGTCTGCCGCGGCCTGGAGGTTCACCTTGATGCCGAGCCGGGCCCGCCGATCGAGCATGATCCGCATCAGCCGGTCGGGCCCGCGCTCGAGCTGGACGACCTCGGGCTCCTGGGCCGACGCCGACGGTGCCGGAGGCGGTGAAACCGCCGGCCGCGAGGAGGGCGCCGATGATCGCTTGACGTCGCATGAGAGGAACCCTCCGGGGCTAGAGCCCCACGTGACTGGCGCGGGTTACGTGTACATCCACCAGGGCGTCGAGCAGGCCGACCCGCTCGCGCCAGAGCCTGAGCAGCTCCGCGTCGCGCGCCTGCTGCTCCATCAGCTCGGCCATCTCCAGCTCCCGGTCCACCCGGGCGATCCGGTCTTCCAGCTCCTGGGCGATCCCCGCGGTACGGCCGTCGAGCACCCGGCTCTCGGGGTCGATCCGGTCCAGGGCGGACTCCAGCGCCCGGGAGCGCACCATCGCCTGCTCGATGTCCGCCGGGTTCAGCCCTGGCTCCGGCTGCCGCAGCGTGCTCACCCCCAGCGCCAGGGCCACCGACGCGGCCGCCGCCAGCCCGGCGAGACCGGCGAACCGGGCGCGATGGCGCCTGCGTTCCGCCCGGAGCCGGTCCCGCACCGCGGGCCACCGGTCCCGCGAGGGCCGCAGCGCCGGGCAGCGCCTTGAGCCGGGCGACCCGCTGGTGCAGCCGCTCCAGCTCGCCGCGGCAGAGCGCGCAGCCGTCCAGGTGCTCCCGGGCCGCGGCGTCGCCCGGCTCGAGCCCGGCGCTCCCGGAGGCCGACCAGCGTTTCCATGGAGAGGTGGGTCATGCCGTCACCTCCTCGCCGAGCCAGCGCCGGAGCCGGGCGTGGGCCCGGGCCAGCTGCGACTTCGAGAAGCTGGGGGTCTTCCCCATCATCCCGGCGATCTCGTCGTGGGTGTAGCCCTCGACGTCGTGCAGCCAGACCACGGCGCGGGAGACCTCGGGCAGGCGCTCCAGCGCCGCCTCCAGATCCATCCGGAGGTGGGTCTCCTCCTTGCGGTCGGCCCACCAGCTCGTCGTGCAGCTCGTCGGTGTCGCGGTACTTGTTGCGGCGGAGGCGCATGAGCGCCTTGCTCGCGGCGATGGTGCGGATCCAGCCCCAGAGACTCCCCTCCTCCCGATACCGGCCGATGCTCCGGCAGACCTCGAAGAAGGTCTCCTGGAGCACGTCCTCCGCGTCCTCCGTGGTGCGGCAGATCCGGCGGGCGAGGTTGTAGACCGGGACCTCGAAGGCCCGATACAGCGCCTCGAGGGCGGCCTCGTCTCCCTGCCGGGCCCGGGCGATCACGGAGTCGGCATCGGCGAGGAGATAGGAATCCATGTAGAGGGTCCTGGTCATGGCGCACGTAAAGATGCGTGGGATGGGGGGATGGTTGCAGGGACGGGCGGACGGGCGGACCGGCGGACCGGCGGACCGGCGGACGCGCTAGCCTGTCATCCCGAGCGAAGCGAGGGATCTTGCCGACGCGTTTCCGGGAAGGCGGGCAAGATCCCTCGCTTCGCTCGGGATGACAGGCTCCCTACCCCGCAATATCTCCCTCTGCGCCGCTAATTTGCATCATGCCCTCCCCCCCGGCCGAATGGCTGCACCACCTGGAAGACGAGGCCGACGCGGCCTTCCTCTATCGGGAGCTGGCCCGCGCCGAGCCCGAACCCGGCCGGGCGGACCTCTACCTGAAGCTGGCCGAGGTCGAGGACCGCCACGTGGAGATGTGGCGCAAGCTGCTGGCGGAGAACGGCCACCCGGTCGGGAGCCCCGGCCCCTAGCCGGGCCGCCCGGTTCCGCGCCTGGCTGGCCCGGCGGCTCGGCGGATCCGTCCTCCTGCCCATGCTGCTGGCGGAGGAGGGCCGGGAGGTCAAGGGCTACCTCCGGCTCTACGACTCCACCCCGGACGGTCCGGTCGCGCCCACCGCGCTGCGGCTGGCCCAGGAGTCCAAGGAGCACGCCCAGACCCTGGCCCGGATGACCGGGGCGGAGGGGGAGCCGTGGCACAAGACCGGGGCCGGCGGCTTCCTCCGCAACGTGGTCTACGGCTTCAACGACGGGCTCACCGCCAATTTCGGCCTGGTGGCGGGGATGATCGGCGCGCAGGGCGGCCTGGAGATCGCGAGCCACACGGTGGTGGTCGCCGGCATCGCGGGCGCCATGGCCGACGCGCTCTCCATGGGAGCCTCGGGCTACCTCGCGGCCAAGAGCGAGCGGGAGGTGTTCGAGCACGAGATCGCCATGGAGCGGGAGGAGATCCGGCTCATGCCGGAGCTGGAGCGGGAGGAGCTGAGCCTGATCTATCAGGCGAAGGGGATCCCGGCTGCCCAGGCCGAGTCGCTGGCCGCGCAGGTGATGAGCGATCCGGAGCGGGCCCTGGACGAGAAGGTCCGGGAGGAGCTCAAGATCGGGGAGGCGAGCAGCACGCCGATGCGGGAGGCATGGGTGACCGGGACCGCGACCGCGCTGGGCGCGTTCATCCCGGTGGCGCCGCTGCTGCTGAGCACCGGGCCCTGGGCCGTCTGGACCTCCTTCGCGCTCGCGATGGTCTCGCACTTCGCGGTGGGAGCGGCGCGCAGCGTCTTCACCGGGCGGGGGCTGCTCCGCAGCGGGATGGACATGTTCCTGGTGGGGCTGGGGGTGGCGGCGGTGGGGTACGTGCTGGGGGACTGGATCGTCGGGATTTTGTGAGCTCGGCGTGTCTGAGCAGATCCCTCGCTCCGCTCGGGATGACAGCCTCACGACCAGAGCCCCGCGACCCAACCCGGCATGACCACGAACACCCAGTTCAGCACCCACCAGAGCAGCCAGAGCAGCGCCGCGGCGGCTACGGCGCTGAAGACCATCAAGGCCCCCAGCAGCATGAGCGCCCCGGCCAACCACCCCACGAATTTGCCAAGGTCGCGCAGCTCCTCGCCCCACTTGACGGGCGCCTTCGAGCCCGGCGCGGCTCCCCGAAGCGCCCCCAGCCGCTCCAGCCGCTTCAAGCGAGCTTCCACCGGCAGGTGCATCCTGAGGAGTGCGCCGCCGATGTCGGCCCGGGTTGTGTCCTTGTCTACATCGGGATCCCAGATCGGGAAGAGGAAGTTCACCGGAACCGCACCCTTCACGACGACGTCCATCCCCGAGAGCGTGTGCACCGCCGCGGCGAGTGATTCCGGGTGGCGGGTCAGCTCGACCGCCGTAGCGTCGGCCAGGCGCCGGCGGGCCCGCCAGAGAAACGCCACCCAAGGGCCGGCGACCAGCAGCGTGAAGAGCCAGATGACGCCCTTGGCCGTGATGGCAGCCGGGCCGAACGTGAGCAGGAGCGGCAGGTAGAACACCAGCAGAGCGAGAGGATGAATCTCCGGTAGGACGATATCGCTCTTGAGGGCCTCTTCCTCGTAACCCGCCCCTCCAAGCATGAGATCGAGCGCCTGCTCGCGGTGCGATTGATCGGCGGAGCCGGACAAGACGCTCCTGATCGTCCTCGCGACGATGGCGAGATTCTTCCGCGCCCATGGCTCGATCGCGGCATCGAGCGCCAGCACCACCAGGCCCCAGGTCTGGAGCACGGTCAGTATCTCCCGCGCGACTGCCAGGTCGCCGTTGCCGATCGATCCTATCGACGTGGGCAAGGATGGCTTGCTGCTGGTCCCGGGGAAGCCGGTCGATGAAGCCGCGAGTGACGACCAGGGTGGCGTCTTCGATGGTGAGGCCGACGGCAGCCGCGTTCGGCGCCGGGGTGTCGATCAGCATCACTCGCGGCGGCGTGATCGCACCCGCAATGGCGATCTCTTCGATCACATTGACCAGCCGTTGCTCCGCCGCGTCGTGGGGCCGAGGCGGCCGCACCTCGATCCGCCGGAGCATCCCGCCCACGCCGGTGCGGCGGAAGACCAGGCGAATCAGCGCCCAGAGCAGGACCGTGACCACGGCGCCCGGCAGGATGAAGAGCAGGGCCAGCAGCCGCCACGGCATCGTCACATCGTCCTGCCGGAGGGCGGACCAGGAGATGGGTAGGATGTGGGACGCGCGATAGAGCCAGTCCGACAGCTCGGGCGGCAGTGTCGCAAACAGGCCGGCGATGTGGCCGGCCAGGAGCGCCGCGGCGATGACGACCGGAGAGATCAGGATGGAGAGTGGGATGCCGGATACCACGAGCGCCGCGACCACCAGGCCCGCGGAGAGCCGGCTCGACCTGCGGTGGCGCCGCTGGTCGTCGAGGAAGTGGATGCGCTCTACCGACTTCACGTCAAGTGATCAGCGGGGGAGCAGGCTCACCGCCCAGCCGGCAAAAGCGAGCCACGCGGGGGTCGCGGCCAGCATCATCCGGAGTGGCTGAGCGGCAATCAGCGCCAGTCCGCCCCACAGCGTGACCGGGTGCACCCGGCCGCGAGAGGCGAGGTCCCAGATCACCATCGGCAGCAGAAATAGGTCGACGAACAGCTCCAGCGTGCTGAAGCCCGGCACCGGCGAAGGGGCTGCCATGACGGCGAACGGCCAACGCGCCACACCGGCTTCGACGAGCGCGATGGACGCGAGCATCATGTAGCGCTTGTGGCTCTGCGGACGGCGGCGGTTGAGGATCGCCAGCGTCACGAAGACACCGAACAGGGCGATGATGGCGAGGGGGACGACGAGGAACTGGAGCGGCGGCACCGGGACGTCGACGAACCCGGTCGGACGGCCCGCGGCGATCAGCGCGCCCACCGTCCCGAGGATGACCATGGCGACGGCGAGACCGGCGCCGACCACCCCGAGCCGGCGGTGCAGGTCGACCCGCCCAGCCGTCACCAGCGACGGCTGCACGAGCAGCAGCAGGAACCACCCGGCGAAGACGACGCCGTGCACGTAGAAGATGGTCTCGGGCGCGCCGTGGGCGCGGGCCCATTCGGGGAACCACTGCCTGAGAAAGAAGGTGCGGGCGAAGCCGAGGAAGACGGCGCCAGTGAGCGCGGCGGCGAGGCCAAGGTAGAACAGGCGCTCGGCCGACCAAGGAAGGCGCCGGGGTGCAGCTTCCACGGTGTCGCGCGGCAAGGTGGTCATGGAGAATGAGAAGATGCATGCGATTGCGGGGAGGTGCCAGTCATCGACCTTTGACAGGGGATGTGCCAGCCGCCAGATTAGCCTCGCCCGGATCTCAGCGGGCTTCTCCAATCCTTTCCGACGCAGTCGCGCCGGCCAGGACGGCTTCTCCCAGGAGGCGTCTATGGCTACCCCTCGCGGCATCGTGTTGCCCGGACTCGTCGTGGCACCGGTACTCCTATTTGCGGCCTGGCTGTCCCTCGACCGGACTTCCGCCGGGCGCACCCACACCTATTACATCGCCGCGGAGGAGGTGGAATGGGACTACGCGCCGAGCGGCAAGGACCGGATCGCCGGGCAGCCGTTCGAGGGGCGCGCAGCGATGATCATGACCGCGGGTCCGGATCGGATCGGCCGCATCTACCGCAAGGCGATCTACCGGGAGTACACCGATAGCAGCTTCACCAACCTGAAGCCCCGCACGCCGGAGTGGGAACACCTCGGCATCCTCGGGCCGCTGCTCCGCGCGGAAGTCGGCGACACCCTGCGCGTCGTGTTCCGGAACCGCGCCAACAGGCCGTACAGCATGCATCCCCACGGCGTCTTCTACAACAAGGACTCCGAGGGATCGCCCTACGACGACGGGAGTAACGCCGGCGACAAGAAAGACGACGCCGTTCCGCCCGGCGGAACTCACGTATATGTCTGGCCGGTGCCGGAGCGGGCCGGTCCCGCCCCGGGCGAGGGCAGCTCGGTGTTCTGGATGTACCACTCCCATGTCACCGAGGATCGGGACGTCAACGCCGGACTCATCGGGCCGATGATCGTGACCGCTCCCGGCGCCGGCGGGCCGGGCGGCAAGCCCAAGGACGTGGACCGAGAGTTCGTAGTGCTGTTCGGGGAAATGGACGAAAACGAGAGCTGGTACTACGAGGACAACATCCGCCGATACGCCGGCAAGCCGGAGAGCGTCCGCCGCAACCTCACCTTCGCCGACCCGGGCTATCTCATCAATCTGAAGGAGACGATGAACGGCCTCACCTTCGGCCACCTGGCGGGACTTCGGATGAACCAGGGCGAACGGGTGCGATGGTACGTGTTCACCAGCACCAACTTCGAGATCCACGCGCCGCACTGGCACGGCCAGACCGTGGTCTCCCGTCACATGCGCACCGACGTGCTCAACATCTTCACCATGGAGATGGTGACCGCCGACATGGTCCCCGACAACCCGGGCCGCTGGCTGTTTCATTGCCACGTCGGGCCCCACAATGTCGCAGGGATGCAGGCGATGTTCGAAGTAGCTGGGAAGCCGGTGGCGGGGAGGTAGACCTGTCGGCTAGACGCCGGACGCCGCGATCCCCCTGGCGGGGGACGCGGGTGCCTCCTCGGCGAGCAGCCGACGCACGCGCGGGATCACCTCGCGCCCGTAGAGCTCGATGCTCCGCAGCATCAACTCGTGCCGCAGCGTGCCGTTGCTGTACTTGAGGTCGAACCGGGACGCGCCGAGCGCGCGCACCGTTGCGGCGATCTTGCGCGCGACCGTCTCCGGCGAGCCGACGTACAGCGAGCCCGCGGCGATCTCGCGATCGAACTCGGCCCGGCTCGTCGGGGGCCAGCCGCGCTCGGCGCCGATCCGGTTCCGCATGACCTCGTACGCGGGCCACAGCTCCTCGCGCGCCCTGGCGTCGGTCTCCGCCATGTGCCCCGGCGAGTGCACGCCGACCGGCAGCGGCTCCGAGCCGAGCTGGGCGAGCGCCCGGTGGTAGAGCTCGACGTAGGGCGCGAAGCGGCTGGGGTCGCCGCCGATGATGGCGAGCGTCAGCGGAAAGCGGTAGCGCGCCGCGCGCACCACCGACTCCGGGCTGCCGCCTACCCCCACCCAGGCGCTGAGCGGCGGCCGCTCGACCGGCGGGAAGACGCGGACGCCGTCGAGCGGCGGGCGCACGGTGCCCTTCCAGCGGACCGGCTCGCCGGTGCCATCGGCGTCTCGGAGCGCCGCGAAGATCGCGAGCTTCTCCTCGAAGAGGTCATCGTAGTCCTCGAGCGAATAGCCGAAGAGCGGAAACGACTCGGTGAACGAGCCGCGGCCAAGGATCACCTCGGCGCGGCCGCCCGACACGGCGTCGAGGGTGGAGAAGCGCTGGTAGACTCGGACCGGGTCGTCGGTGCTGAGGATCGTGACGGCGGTGCCGAGCCGGATGCGGTCGGTGCGGGCGGCGATCGCGCCGAGGACGACCTCGGGCGCGCTGATGGCGAAGTCGGGGCGGTGGTGCTCGCCGACGCCGAAGAAGTCCACGCCCAGCCGGTCCGCCAGCTCGGCCTGGGCGACGACGTCGCGGAGGACCTGGGCGTGGGACTTGGGGCGGCCGTCCGCGTCGACGGTGACGTCGCCGAAGGTGTCGAGGCCCAACTCAATCTGTGACATGGGCAGGTAACCGATGGGCGCCGGGCAGGGTTCCCGGCGGCCTATGGCCAGAGCCACGCCGCGCCGCGGACGCCGCTCGAGTCGCCGTGGACGTTCGGGAGAACCTTCGTCAGGACCGTGTCGGAGAAGACGTGCCGAGGGAGCAAGCCGGATGTGGCCGGCGGCCAGGTCGGGCAGGTTGGACATGCCGCCGCCGAGTACGATGGCGTCGGGGTCGAGGACGTTGATGACGGAGGCGAGGGCGCGGGCAAGGCGGTCCTGGTAGCGGCGGAGCGCCTCGGCCGCGTGGGGGTCGCCGGCGGCCGCGGCGCGGACGATGTCGTGGCTCGAGCTTTGGGTGCCGGAGAGGAGCGCATAGTCGCGCTCGAAGCCGGGGCCGGAGAGGAAGGTCTCGATGCAGCCGGTCTTGCCGCAGTAGCACGGGGCCGCGGCGGCGCGCTCCTCGTCGGTCATCCAGGGGAGCGGGTTGTGGCCCCACTCGCCGGCGATCTGGTTGGGGCCGTCGTGGATGCGCTGGCGGATCGCGATCCCGCCGCCGACGCCGGTGCCGAGGATGACGCCGAAGACGGTGTCGTAGCCCCGGCCGGCGCCGTCCACCGCCTCGGAGAGGGCGAAGCAGTTGGCGTCGTTGGCGAGGCGGACCGGGCGGGCGAGGCGGGCCTCGAGGTCGGCCTGCAGGGGGCGGCCGATGAGCCAGGTCGAGTTGGCGTTCTTGACGACGCCGGTGGTGCGGGACACGACGCCGGGGATGCCGACGCCGACGGTGGCGGGCTGGCCGGCTGCGGATTCGAGGTCGGCAACGAGCTGGGCGATCGCGTCGAGGGTGGGTGCGTAGGCGCGGGGGGTGGGGATCCGGCGGCGGGCCGCGGTGGAGGAGTCCGCCGCCAGCGCGATGGCTTCGATCTTGGTGCCGCCCAGGTCGATGCCGATCTGCATCAGCTCCACGCCGTGGAGGGAGAGCAGCCCCGCGCGCTCGCGCTGCGGCCACCGGATGAGCGACGGGTCCTGCACCGCAATCTGGGCCTCGTAGTAGACGTCGTCGTGTATGCCGTTCCGGGTGTGGGTCGGCTTCGCGGCGGCGCGATGGACGTTACGCTCGCATCGCGCTGCCTGCCAGCCGCGGCGCAGCTGACGCGGTGCCGGGATTCACGACGACCTTGTTACTCCCCGCTCCTCTGCCGATCGACTAGGATGGAAGTATGAGCCGATCGACCAAACCAGGAGGTACCAGTGACGAAGGCACAGCTCGCAATGAAGACGCCCCCGATCGTGTCGCCGCAGGAGTGGGAGGCCGCACGCCTGAAGCTGCTCGTGAAAGAGAAGGAGTTGACCCGCGCCCGTGACGCGCTGGCCGCCGAGCGTCGGCGGATGCCGTGGCTGGCCGTGGAGAAGGAGTACGAGTTCGTCGGGCCCGAGGGCAAGGCGAGCCTGCTCGATCTGTTCGACGGTCGCCGCCAGCTGATCGTCTACCGCGCCTTCTTCGAGCCCGGCGTGTCCGGCTGGCCCGAGCATGCCTGCGTCGGCTGCTCCCTGGTGGCCGACCAGGTCGCCCACGTCGCCCATCTGAACGCCCGCGACACCACCCTCGTGTTCGCCTCGCGGGCGCCGCAGGCGGACATCGAGCGCCTGAAGGCGCGGATGGGCTGGGAGATGATACCGTGGTACACCCTAACCGACAGCTTCGACAAAGACTTCGGCGTGGACGAGTGGCACGGCACCAACGCGTTCATCCGCTCCGGCGACAGCGTGTTCCGCACCTACTTCATCAACAACCGCGGCGACGAGGTGATGGGGGGCACCTGGGCCTACCTCGACATCACGGCACTCGGGCGCCAGGAGGAGTGGGAAGACTCGCCGGAGGGCTACCCCCAGACACCGCTGTACACGTGGTGGAAGTGGCACGACGAATACGGCGACACCGAGCCGTCCGCCGAGCGCCTGGAGCAGATCGGCCGGTACCTGGACCAGGTGGGCCGTAGCCGCGCATAGAGCCTGCTGCCGTTGCTGAGCGGCGCGACTCGATCGCGCCGCGTCGGCCTCTCGACTGACAGGATCAGAACCGCCGCCCCCCGAAGTAGAGAACACTCACAAATCAGCAGGACCGCCCCCACGGCCAGAAGCTCGGGACCGGTGGCCCCGTTCGCATGACGGGGCCCGCGGCGGCGTCCATCGCGCGGCCGGGTGGCTCGTTTGGAGGCCAGGTTGCGCCTACAGCGATGGGACCACACCACACGCCACCTTCGCCCGGAGACCAGACCGATGCGTACCACCACGCCGTCGCGCCCCGTGCTCCTTGCCGCTCTGGCGCTGAGCGCCGCCCGGGGGGTGGCGTGTCCGGTCTGCCCCGGCGTTTCCGCACTGTTTCGTGTCGCAGGATCTCCCCTGGCCACATAAATCACCCGGCGGCGCGCGCCGCCCCACTCGGAGGACGGTCATGATCGCCCACGCACTGCATCGGTCCAGATTGTCACTCGTCGCCTTCGCCGCCGCGGCGATGCTGGCCGGATGCGAGGACGACACCACGCTAGGTCCCACCGAGCGGCCGGCGATCTCCGCCAGTCGAGGCGTGGACCTCGGCGAGTGCGACGAGATCGGCGTCCCCGAAGGGAGCACGCTCGTCCTCCACGCCTACGCCGAGGGCGTGCAGATCTATCGCTGGAACGGTGGGGCCTGGGCCTTCGGGGGGCCATCCGCGAAGCTCTACGCCGATGCCGCTGGCACGGGGACGATCGGGATCCACTACGGCGGTCCGACCTGGGAGAGCAACAGCGGCAGCCTCGTCGTCGGCACCCTCAAGACTCCCTGCGAGCGCGGTCCGGCGGACATCCCCTGGCTCCTCCTCGACGCGGTGCGGAGCAAGGGACCTGGCATCTTCGACGGGGTCGACTTCATCCAGCGCGTCAACACGGTCGGAGGTCGGGCGCCCACCGCTCCCGGAAGCCCGGGTGAGGTGAGGAACGTGCCGTACACCGCGGAGTACTACTTCTACCGTGCCCCCTGACGCGTCGGCGATGTGTCATTTCCGGTCCTGGCCGGCAGCTGCTTCTTGGGGGTCGAGGAGATCTCTCCCGACGACCCCCGCCGGCCGCCGGGGTCATGGGTCGCCGGGGCCATCCCGCCCCGGCTACCCGTCATCGTCCCCCAGCTTATCATCCCGCGATGAGATTCTCGCTACGCGCGACCCTCGCCGGCCTTCTGCTCGCGGTGGTGCAGGCCCGACCCCTCGTCTCCCAGAGCGAGCACGCCGCGACGGCCATGGGAGGCATCTCCAACCAGGGCCGCCATGGCGACCAACCCTACGTCACCGCCGGTGATCGCGCCTACCTGATCGGGAGCCAGGACGGCGGGTTTCCCGACATGGGCACGCACGTCCCGGGAGAGATGGCCGGGCTCTGGATTCACCCGATCAAGCTGGCGGACGGCTTCTGGGCGACCGTCCGGGACTCATCGACCGGCCGCGAGGCCGCGCTCACCACGGCCGACCGGCTCGTCACCTACCCATACGGCACCCGCCTCCGATACGAAACCGTGCTCGACGGCCTGGCGATCGAGCGCTTCCAATTTGCCCCGGATGGCCAGGCCGGCGTGATCGTCCAGTACCAACTCACCAACACGACCGACCGGCCGAAGCGACTGGACCTCGTCCTCGCAGTCAGGACCGAGCTGAGCCCTGTGTGGTACTCCGAGAAGATCGGGATCACCGACGCGCCCGACACCGTCGCCTGGCGGGCCGCCGATCGCACCTTCCTCGGCAGGGACACGGGGCACGGCTGGTTCGTCGTCTGGGGTGCTCCCGAAGCGCGCGATGCGCGACCCGTCGCCGCCACGAATGTCCCCCGAACGGGCGGCTCCGGCGCCACCGCAGCGGCGAGGTACCCCATCGCAGTCGGCCCCCGCCGCACCGCCACCCTGAGATTCGTCTTCGCAGGCTCCGCCACCAGTGAAGCCGACGCGCTCCGTACCTACCGGTATCTCGCCGCGAATCACGCGCCGCTGCTGGAGAGGAAACAAGCAGCGGTACGCCGCGCTGCTCAGCCGGGCCAGGGTGACCATACCCGACAAACGGCTGCAGGCGGTCTACGACTGGGTACGGGTCAACATGGAATGGCTGGTCAGGGAGGTGCCGGGCACCGGTCGCGGGCTCACGGGCGGCTTCATGGAGTATCCCTGGTGGTTCGGAACCGAGACCTATTCTCTCCAGGCCCTGATAGCGACCGGCGACTTTCAGCTCCCGAAGCACACCCTCCGCCTGCTGAAGCGATACTCGGACAGCACCAACGGCAACGGACGGATCGTCCACGAGATCACCACCGCTGGGGCAATCTCCAATCCCGGCAACAGCCAGGAGACGGCGCAGTTCATCCTGACACTGGGGAGGCTGCTGGACTGGAGCGGCGACCTCGAGCTCGCGCGGGAGATGTACCCCGCGATGAAACAGGGCCTCGGCTGGCTGCTCACCGAGATGGACCGGGACGGGAACATGTTCCCGGGAGGCTACGGGATCATGGAGGTTCTGGGACTGAACGCGGAGCTGATCGACGTCTCGGTGTACACCCAGCAGGCGCTCGAGGCGACCGCGCGGGTCGCCGGGATACTGGGCGAGGCCGACACGGCGGCGCACTATGCGCGAGTGGCCTCGGAGCTGAAGGAGCGCATCAACCGGCGGTTCTGGATCGAGGAGGAAGGCTCGTACGCCGACTTCTACGGGACCCGGGCGCAGGCGATCAGCGCGGCGGAGGGAGCGAGGAAGCAGCTCGGGCTCAAGGGAGAGGACCAGCTGACCGCACGGGAGCGGGAGCTGATGCGGGACTACACCCGCCTGGCGCGGGCCTTCGCCGCGATGCCCGACACGACCAGGGGCTGGCTCACCAACAAGAACTGGGTCGTGGCGACGCCGATGGAGATGGCCATCGCTCCGCGCGAGCGGGCCATTCGGGTGCTGGACAAGATCCGCCGCGAGAACGTCGGTCCCCACGGGCCGTATCTGTCGGCGGTGGAGCGGGGGTCCATGATGACCATCGCCACCGGGCGTCCAGGCCGTGGCCGAGGCCAACTACGGGCGGACCGAGCAAGCACTGTGGTACATGGACCGGATTGCGGAGACCTTCAACCAGGTGACGCCGGGCTCGATCTCGGAGATGATGCCGGATTGGGGTTGCTTCACGATTGCGTGGACCAGCTACGGGATCGTGGTGCCGCTGGTCCAGCACGTCTTCGGCATTCGGCCCGACGCGGTCAAGAAGACGGTGGTCTTCGCCCCGCACATGCCCGAAGGCTGGGCGGACATGCGCATCGAGGACCTGCCGGTCGGCACGAACGTGATGTCGCTGGCGGCTGCCCGAACGGGCAAGGGGCTCGAGTACACGATCGAGTCGAGGGACAATGCCTGGACGCTGGTGCTCAGGCCGGCAGCGTCCGCGAGTGCCAGATACTACCTGAACGGCAAACCTGTGGTCCCGAGCGCCTCAGGCATTCGGATGACCGGCACCAGGAACCACATCCTGGTGGCCCGGTAGAACCGGGAGAATCGTCATGAAGTAGTCGGGGTCGCTTTCCCCCGCCCAGGATGATCGGATAGAGCAGCAGATGAAGCTCATCCACCAGGTCGTGCTCGAGCAGCGTGTGCACGAGCTGGTGGCTGCCATCGGTGACGATGTTCTTGCCGGGCGCTGCCTTCAGCTTCCGAACCGCCTCGACGACGTTGTCGCGAATGATCGTCGTGTTGCGCCAGATGGGCTTGTCGAGGGTCTTCGAGACGACATAGTGCGCTGGGGTGTTCATCATGTCCCCGAAGGGGTCGCCAGGCTGGAACTCTGAAACCGTGAGCTTTCGCATACTCTGCTCCTATTTTCTTGCTGGTTCGACCTCGGCCTCATGCCTGGCTTCTGAGACACGACGAACCAACCCGGGCCGAATCGTCACGCGCGCCATCGGTAGTGTCCGGGTTTGAGTTGGTACAACGTGGGATCGCGCCGGCTAGGCCTGCCTCAGGATCTCACATCGGCCCGGCGACAGGAACCGGGGTTGAACTATTGGCAGTCGTGCCGCTGCCGAGCGCGCCGATCCCGCCATAGCCCCAGCAGTACGCGACCGCGGCGGGTGTCCGGCCGCAGGTATGGCCGCCGCCGACACTCAATTGGCTGAAGCTCAGGCCGCCGATGACGGCTACCGGCGTCAGGCGATTCGTGGTCGTGCCGTCGCCGAGCTCCCCGCTGGTGTTGTTTCCCCAGCAGTAGGCGCGGTTGACGGTGGTTTCGGCGCAGGTAAGCCAGGTGCTGACAGTCACCCGTTCGAAGCTGAGGCCCCCGGATACCGGCTTGGGCCAACGAGTCAGGGTAGTCGTCCCGTTGCCTAGTTGGCCGACGCTTCCGTAGCCCCAGCAAAAGGCTCGGTAGCCTGTCGTCACGGCGCAGGTATGCCGGAGCCCCGCGTCCACCTGGCGGTATGGCCGGGTGCCGGCGACCCGGGTTGGCTTGAGACGCATCGAAACCTTGGAGCTGTCACCGATTTGACCGTATCCATTCGAGCCCCAGCAGAAGGCCCGGTCGTCGGTGGTCGTGCCACAGGTATGCCAGATGCCGGCGCTGACCTGGCGGAAGGCGAGCCCGCCGGCGACCGCGACCGGCCTGCTGCGGTAGGGAATGCTGCCGGCGGTGTCCTGCCCCGCGTTTGTGCCGTTGCCTAGCTGGCCCTCCAAGTTTCTCCCCCAGCAGAAGGCCCGATTGTCCGGGTAGGTCACGGCGCAGGTGTGCTCCTCGCCGGTCTCTACCTGGCGGAACTGGCGTCCACCAGCGACGGGATTAGGTCTCTGGTGCGGAGTGGTGGTGCCGTCGCCCAGCTGGCCGACATAATTATTCCCCCAGCAGTAGGCCCGGTAGGCCGTCGTCACTGCGCAGGTCGTGTACGAACTGGCGCTGATCTGACGGAACCGCAAGGTGCCGGCGACCGCCACCGGTCGCGTGGCACCGGCGATGGTCACCGTGCCGTTGCCCAGCTGGCCTTCCGAGTTTCTCCCCCAGCAGTAGGCGCGGTTGTCGGTAGTCACGCCGCAGGTGTGATACCTGCCGGCGCTCACCTGATGAAACGCCAGTGCGCTCGCCATCGTGGCATCGAGTGCCGGTACGGGATCCGGTGCCGTGGGAGACTCGGCGTCCCGGCAGCCCAGCGTGGCGGCCACCAGGCCAAGCGAGAGGAATCCGGGGAGCAGGGCGGGTGATCGCATGACAGCCATCTTCTTTCAGCGATGCAGGTTCGGATGCGGGTAGCCGCCGAGGCAGCGCCGGTGATCCTGACGACAGTGATCCTACGGAGGGAGCATCAAGTGGACTTCAAGAAGCCACGGGGGCCGTCAAGTGCGGGAGCGGGATGGAGCCGAGAGCAGGGTGCGAATGGATCACCGGTATATCTTATAGGCTTCTCCCCACCCATCGAGCCCCATGTCCGACCCGGTGGCGCTGCTGCGCGAAGGCCTGCGGGACCGCTACGCGTTCGAGCGTGAGCTCGGCCGCGGGGGCATGGCCACCGTCTGGCTCGCCCGCGACCTCAAGCACGACCGGCCGGTCGCGATCAAGGTGCTCCACCCCGAGCTCGCCGCCTCCCTCGGCCCCGAGCGCTTCCTCCAGGAGATCCACCTCGCCGCCCGGCTGCAGCATCCCCACATCCTGACGGTGCTCGATTCCGGCGAGCTGCCCGTCGGCGGTGCGGCGCCCCTGCTCTGGTTCACCATGCCCTTCATCCGGGGCGAGAGCCTGCGCGACCGGCTCCGCCGGGAGACCCAGCTCCCCCTGGCGGACGCGCTCCGGATCGCGCGCGAGGTGGCCGATGCGCTCGCCTTCGCCCATGGTGAAGGCGTGATCCACCGGGACATCAAGCCGGAGAACATCCTGCTGAGCGGCACCCACGCGCTCGTGGCCGACTTCGGGATCGCGCGGGCGCTTCAGACCGGGGCGGGAGAGCGGCTCACCGAGACCGGGCTGGCCGTAGGGACGCCGGCCTACATGAGCCCCGAGCAGGCGAGCGGCCAGCGCGAGCTGGACGCGCGGACCGATGTCTATTCGCTGGCCGTGGTGCTATTCGAGATGCTCGCGGGCGAGACGCCGTTCGCCGCGCCGTCGGCGCAGGCGATGATCGCGCGGCGGTTCACCGAGACGGCCCGGCCGATCCGGCAGGCGCGCGAGGCGGTGCCGGAGAGCGTGGAGCGCGCGCTCCAGCGGGGGCTCGCGCGGACCCCCGCCGATCGGTTTGCGACCGCCGCCGAGTTCGGCGCCGCGCTGGAGCCGGGAGGGTGGGACGGAGCGACGGCGGAACGGCGGAACGACGGAACGACGGAACGGGATAGCGGAGGGACAACCGAGTGTCGCCGCGCGCGCACCTTCCGCCGTTCCGCCGTTCCGCCGTCCCGCCCTCTTCGCCCTCCTCCTCGGCCTCCTCATCGGCGCCGGCGTCCTGTTTGCGTGGCGGCGCAGCCACCCGCGGCGACGACGGCGCCGGCCGCGTCGTCGCGGTGCTCCCGTTCGAGAACCTGGGCGATTCCGCGGACGCCTACTTCTCCGACGGCGTGGCCGACGAGGTGCGGACCAAGCTGACCCAGGTGTCGGGGCTCGTGGTGATCGCACGGGGCAGCTCGATCCAGTACCGGGGGACGACGAAGCGCCCCGTCGAGATCGCGCGGGAGCTGGGCGCGGACTACCTGCTCACCGGGACGGTGCGGTGGGAGAAGGCCGCCGGCGCCGCGAGCCGGGTGCGGGTGAGTCCGGAGCTGGTGGAGGCGCGCCCGGGACAGGCCGAGCGGACCCGTTGGGGTGAGCAGTTCGACGCCTCGCTCACGAACGTCTTCGAGGTCCAGGCCGACATCGCCACCAAGGTGGCGAACGCGCTCGGCGTGGCGCTGGCCGACAGCGTGCGGGCCGAGCTGGAGGCGCGGCCGACGGCGAACCTCGAGGCCTACGATGCGTTCCTCAAGGGCGAAGCGGCGGCGGTCAGCATGACCTCCAGCGACCCGGCGGCCATCACCCGGGCGTTGTCGTACTACCAGCGCGCCGTGGCGCTCGACTCGAGCTTTCAGCCGGCCTGGGCGCGGTCGTCCCAGGCCTACGCCACCTTGTACGCGAACCTGTGTCCCACCGCGGAGTTGGCGGCGCAGGCCGCCGCGGCCGCGGAACGGGCCCGCCACCTGGGCCCGTCCCGGCCGGAGAGCTATCTGGCGCAGGGCACCTACGAGCGCTTCGTGCTCAGGGACAATGGGCGAGCGCTGGCCACCTTCAAGGCGGGCCTGAAGCTGGCGCCGAGTAACGTAGCCATGATCGTCGCCATGTCTTCCATGGAGCGGTCCAGCGGAAACTGGCAAGCCGCGCTGACCCTCGCCGAGCGCGCGGCGGCCCTCGACCCGCGCTCACCCACCGCCGTCCGCCGGCTGGGAACCACGCTCATGTATCTCCGCCGTTACCCGGAGGCGGAGAGCGCCACCCGTCGCGGCCTGAGTCTCGCGCCGACCGATCTTACGCTCATCCACCAGAGCGCGATGCTGGCGCTGGCCCAGGGGGACCGGGCGCGGGCGGAGCGGATCGCGCGGACGCCGCCGCCCGGCGTGGACCCGACCGAGCTGGCCTACAACTTCGCCCGGTACAACGAGCTCGGCTGCCTGCTCGACGACGCGCAGCAGCGCCGGCTGCTCGAGCTGGACGTCGCCTTCTACGAAGGAGACCGCGGCGCCTGGGGACTGGCCAACGCCCAGCTCTACACCATGCGGGGACAGCCGGCGCTCGCGCGAGCCTTCGCCGACACGGCCCGGCTCGGCTACGAAGCAGGCGTCCAAGCGGCCCCTGAGGACGGGCAGCAGTACGCCTTACTCGCCGTGAGCCTCGCATTCCTGGGCCGTCGCGAACAGGCGATCCGCGCGGCCGAGCGCGGTGTGGAAGTCCAGCCGATAGAGAAGGACGCCTACTTCGGCACCTACAACCAGCTCCAGCTCGCCCGGGTCCACATGATGGTGGGGAGCAAGGACAAGGCGGTGGAGCTGCTCGAGTCGCTGATGGAGGTGCCGAGCTATCTCTCGAAGGCCTGGCTGCGGGTGGATCCGACGTTCGATCCGCTGCGGAGCCATCCCGGGTTCCAGGCGCTGGTCGGGGGCACCAGCTAGGCGCGCCAACCTCAAGGTTTCCTTCGTCTTGAATTCCACTTGATGCCATGGACCAGGATACTCCCGTGGAGAAGGAGGATAGTTAGCACTACTCTTCGGGAGGATTTATGTTCGCCCAGCCAGCCACCCTCCGCGCTCGCGGACCCCACCCCAACCGCAGACAAGTCGCACGGATAGCTCTCGTCTTGGCAGTGAGTGCCTTGGCATGCGAAGAGGACGAGGCGCCGACCGCGCCCGCCAACGTTGAAACTCAGGCGCTGGCCAGCACGGCGGGCAGCGAGGCTGTTGCAGCCCAGGGAACTATTCCGCTGCCGATAGATCAGACCTTCAACGGCGGACTCGCGTTCGGGATCACCCAGACCGGCGCCGGCCGAGCCGGACTGTTCCGGATCCTCAATACAGGCAGTCAATCCGACGCCCTCAGCGTAAACACCAACTCGGCCTCTCGGGCAGCCCTCAGGGCCGTCACGGTCGGGGGCGGCACGGCAGGGGAGTTTCTGGTCAACAACACCACCAACGGCCAACCGGTGATCAACGCGACCACCGAGGGCTTGGGCGCGGCAGGCAGATTCGTCAGCAATAATCCAAGCAATATCAACGCGGCACTGTTGGTCTTCACCAGGGGCGGACGGGGAGATGGCGTGCACGCCAGTCTTTCCGGTTTCAATCCCAGCAGCAACCCGGTTGTCGGCAACTTCATCGTCACCACCTCCAGCAAGGGTACGGCGGTCCGTGGCAGCAACTCGGGTACGGGTTCTGCCGGCGTGTTCGAGATACGGAACGGACCGAACAGCTCTCCTGCTCTCAGCGTCTCGACGATCGGTCCTGGCTGGGCTGGAGACTTTCAGGGTCAAGGCTTGGGCGTACGCATCCAGACGGTAGGCGGTACGGGGTTGTCGGTCCTCGGCGGGAGCAAGCAGGCAGTGGTGAACACCGCGAGGGGAGCTCGCTCGCTCTACTCCGAGGAGGCCAGTGAGGTCTGGTTCGCCGACTACGGGTTCGGAAGGCTGGAGAACGGTCGAGCCCGCATCCTGATCGACCCCGGGTTCGCGCAGACGGTGAACCTCGAGACGCCGTATCACGTCTTCTTGCAGCCCTACGGGCCAGCACTATTGTATGTGGAAGAGCGCACCAACCTGGGCTTCGTGGTCAAGGTGAAGGACGGTGATCCCAACACCCAGTTCGGCTACCGGCTGGTGGCCAAGCGGCTAGGATTCGAGAACTCGCGACTCGAGCGAGCCTCGTGGGCGGACAACAGTCCGGTGTTTGACCGCTAGGTAAGTGCCCTCATTCAGCGGCTCTGTGAGGCGCCGTCGAGCACGGAAACCACGACCACTGCCGGCGCGTAGGAGGGATTACCCACTCCAGGCAGTGTTGCCCATGACTCGCTCGGCGGTCTCCGCCGCTCCCATGCTGCTCGTGAGCCTCGGGCTCGTCGTCGCCTGTGGTGAGGACACGAACCTCGGACAGGGTCTCACCGCTCGAGATTCGAGTGACATCGAGGCCGTGCGAACCGCGTACGTGCAGGCGTGGCTGGCGGACGATACCTCGGGCGTGTTGGCCACGCTGGACACCGACGCCGTGCTCCTTCCACCAGGGCGCCTTCCGCTGAAAGGGGAGCGAGAGATTCGCGCGTTCTGGTGGCCGACCGACGGCTCGCGCACTACGATCACGGCCTTCGACTGGACGCTCGACGAGATTGTCGGGAAAGGGGAGCTGGCATTCACCCGTGGCATCTCGACGGTCGAGTGGCGCTACGAGAAGGACACCGTGCGGGCGGAGCAGACTACCCGCAGCACCAACCTGACGATCCTCGTGCGTGGGACCGACGGCCGCTGGCGAATCCTGCGTCAGATGTGGGGACCGCCGCTGGACGGGTAGCGGAGCTCGGCTCCCACACCGGCCCACCGCAGCCACCGCATGACGCCCCCTTTAACGAAGGTCTTGCGGGTCCGCTTCAGAGTGCCCCCGCCTGTGCGTCAGAACCAGGCGGCGACTGGCGGGCCTGGTCAGGTAGGAGACCATCAGCAGAACCAGGAGGGCCAGCGGCATGACCCATACCTGCGGACCGTCCCCGATCGCATATGCCGCGATGAACGCCATCGCCAGGGCGAACGTCGTCCCTGCGTATGCCCATTCCTTCAATAGGGGAAGCCCGGGCAGCAACAGGACGATGGCGGCCGCCGGCTTGGCGAAGCCAAGAACGATCCTCAGATGCTGGGGGTACCCGGATCTAGCGAAGCCGGAGACGACCTGCTCACTCCCGGTGAGATAGGAAAGCGAGCCCAGCAACGCCAGGGCAACGATGACCGTGCTGCACCAGTACGCGATCTTTCGAGTCATGGATTCTCCAACGCCGTGGTTCCTCTACTTAGGAGGGTGTGGCCTCCGAATCTGCCCCGGTGGCGCCTAGCTTGCCACTTCCGAAGGAATCGGAGAGTGCAAACGACGGCGGCTTCGTGACGCCTGACCGTTTGCGCTCCGGCTGGTTCGCCCGTACGTTCGCCTCATCCCCGCACCATGACGACAGTCCGATCCCCACCCGGAGGCTCGATGATCCGCTTCATCAGCGCCTGCTGTCTCACCTTGCTCGTGGCCGCCTGCGGCCAGACCCGCGAGACCTCCTCCGCAGCCACCGCCGGCGAGGCCGCCTCCGCCGACGTCGCGGCCGATGAGGCCGCGATCCGGGCCGCCGACTCGGCCTGGTTCAGCGCCCACAACGCGGGCGACGTGGACGCCGTCGCCGCGCTCTACGCGGACGACGCCGTGATCAGCATCCCGGGCGCGCCGGCCGCGCGCGGCTCGGCCGCGGTCCGGGCGGCCATCGCCAAGGACGTCGCCGACATGAAAGCCGGCGAGCTCACCCTGGCGCCGTCGCCCACGGCCGATGTCGGGGCCTCGGGCGACCTGGGTTGGATCTGGAACACGTTCACCGCGAAGGACAAGTCGGGTGCCACGGTGGATGCCGGGAAGTACCTCACCCTCCTCGCCCGGAGAGGACGGCCGGTGGCGCATCATCCGCGACATCTGGAACTCGGACAACGCGCCCCCCGCACCGCAGGCGGCCTCGGCGAACTAGGAGGCGGCCAGCCCCTGTCACCCTGAGCGCTGGCTGGAGCGTCGGCTTGCGGCCGCCTACCGGCCGCCCGGCTCACGGGGGGTTGCCGGCCAGTCACTCCGCCAACGCTCGGCGTCGGGCCCCGCCGGCTCAGCGGCCGGGTAGCTGATCCGCACCGGCATTGAGGCCAGCCGGTCGAACAGGATGGCGTCCGCCCGGATGGGCCACCACTCGTAGAGGAAAACCTCGAGGGGCCGCCACATCGCGACCCACCCACCGATCAGCAGGCTCTCGTGCAGGACCTCGCCCACGCCGCCGCCCGGACCATTCACGAGCTCCGCCAGGGCTATGGTCCCCGCCAGCACGACGAGTCCGATCGCCAGGCTCACCCGCCCGTCGCGGAACAGTTTCCTGAGCCGTCGCCGGGCCGAGTCCGCCTGCGCGGCGAAGAAGAAGTGGATCGACTCGCGGAGGAGCGCCGCTTCGTCAGGCCGACCCGCGGGGCGATCGAGGTGCACCAGCAGCGCGAGGGGCGCATCGGCCGGCAGGTCGCGACTCGTGTCCGACGATGAACTCCTCCGCCCTGGGGTCGAGGTCCCGCTCCTGGAAGGGAGACGGGTCGATGGAGTTGAAGAGCTGGCGCAGCTCCGCCACCTGCACCTCGATGACCGCGCAGACAGGCGGGATCGCGTCGCCGGCTGCCCGGACGGTCACCGCGGGCGCTCAGGGCGTCGATGCAGTCCGCGGATCGTCCTTGGGGTCGACGTAGGTGACCTCGAAGGGGCCGGTGCTCTGGACCTCAATGAGGACGCGGGTGGCGGCGTGGACGAAATGGGGCTGCTTCGCCGGCATGGTGACCGGCTGGTCGGGGGCCACCGCCTTGAACGCCTTCTCATCCCACTTCGCGCCGTGGCCCAAGTGCAGGGTGCCCTCGAGCAGGCGGATCTCCTCGATCGCCGGGTGATAGTGCGGGCGAACCGCGTAGTCCGGTGGCATGTCGATCCGGATGGTGAACGGCCCGGCCTTGGCTGGGTCACCCGAGACGACCGCCACCTTGGAGCCGCTTGGAAGCGCAGGGGGTGCGGGTCCCCAGGCGAGCCCGGCGGTGTCGGTCGACGCCGTGGAAGCGGAAGCCATCGTGTCGGTGGTGGGCTGGTCGCCCATGGCGCCGGCGTCGCGATCGGCGGTGCGGTCCCGACCGTCCCCACACCCGAGGAGCAGTCCCAAGGCGGAGAACAGCATGAACGTGGTGCGCATGGTGAGTCCCTCCAGATGCCGCACCGCCCCGGATGTGCGGGCCAATCCCGCACGGTCCCCGGGCGGTGCGGTAGATCCACGATAGGGACGGAGTCGGCAGTCGGCCAGGGCTAGGGCTAGGGCTGCAGCCGGTTGTGCTCAGCATGCTGGCGCGGCCGACGTCGGCGGCGCGCTTATGTCAGTGCCGTCTAGATTGTCATCCGGAGCACAACCCGATCCGCTCCACCAACTGACGGAACCGGGGATCGGCCCTGAGCGGCTCGTATCCGGGATCCACGTGCAGGTAGATGAGACCGGCCGACCGGACCTGGAAGGCACGCTCGAGGCAGGCAAAGGCGCGATCGTTCTCGCCCAGTGCGGCCCAGCCCATCGCCATGATCTCCGGCCGCACGTAGTGCTGTCGAGACTCCTCCTCCAGCCGGGTCAGGATCTCGTCGGCTTCCTCGCGGCGTCCCAGCGGCCCCAGGGCGCGCACGATCAGCGCATCGTAGGACCGCACGCTGGTCTCCAGCCCCTGGCCCCGCTGAAACCACTGCAGGGCGGTCTCGGCATCGCCGAGCCCCAGGTATGCGGAGCCGATGTCGAGGTAGGAGTACGCGTAGTCGGCGTTCAGGTCCATGGTCCTTCGGGCCTGCGCGATCGTCCCTGCATAGTCACCGCTGAACAGCAGGAAGCGAGCGAGCCATCGGCTGTACACCGCGTAGAGCGGGTCGAGGACCAGCGCCTTTCGCATCTCCTCGACCGCCTCGGCCAGCCGGCCCACGGTCGGCAGCACACTGCCGAAGGCCCAGTGCGCCTCGGCGTAGTTGTCGTTCAGCGAGACCGCGCGGCGGAGCCGTTGCTCCGACCCGGCGAAGTCCCACTCGTACCAGCACAGCACCTTGCCCACCGAGGTGATCGCCTCGACCAGGTCCGGGTCGTGCTCCAGCGCCCGGAGGGCCGCCGCCTTGGCCCGGGGGTAGGCGTCGTCCGGCACCACGAAGTCATCGGCCAGCTGGGTCCAGCAGTCGGCGATGCCGGCGTACGACCGGGCGTAGCCCGGGTCCTGCAGCAGCGACTGCTGGAAGAAGTCCAGCGCTTTCCGAGTCGAGGGCTCGGTGTCCTTGTTGAAGACGAACCGTCCCTTCAGGTAGAGCGTGTAGGCCTCGATGTTGCGGGTCGGCGCCACCAGCTGGCCGCCGTCGCCGCCCAGCCGCAGCTTGAGGGCGTCCACGATGGCGCGGGAGATCTCGTCCTGGATGGCGAAGACGTCCTCGAGCTGCCGGTCGTAGTTCTCGGACCAGAGGTGATAGCCGTCGGCCACGTTGATGAGCTGGGCCGTGATGCGGACCCGGTTCCCGACCTTCCGCACGCTCCCCTCGAGGACGGAGCTCACGCCCAGCTTCTCCCCGATCTCGCGAACGTCCGCGTCCTTGCCCTTGAAGGCGAAGCAGGAGGTGCGCGAGGCCACCTGGATGCCGGGCACCTTGGCGAGGGCGTTGATGATCTCTTCCGTCATCCCGTCGCTGAAGTACTCGTTCTCGGGATCCGCGCTCATGTTCGACAGCGGCAGGACGGCGATGGCCTTGGCGGCGGGCGCGGGCGTCCGGCCGGCGGCGACGGTCGCCTGCGCCGGGGTCGCGAGCCCGTTGAGCTGGCGGAGCGCCTCGGCGAACTGCGCCGCGGTGGGGAACCGGTCCACCGGGGTCCTGGCCAGGGCGCGGGTCAGCGCGTCGTCCACCGCCTCGGGCACGTCGCGGGTGACCCGCACCTTGGGAATGGGGGAGATGAACCGCTTGGCGATGATGGCCTGGGCCGTGGCGCCGGTGAAGGGCGGTTCTCCGGTCAGCATCTCGAACAGGACGCAGGCCAGGCTGTACAGATCGGCGCGGCCGTCCACGTCGGGCGCGCCGGAGGCCTGCTCGGGGCTCATGTAGGTCGGCGTGCCCACCACCATGCCGGTCTGGGTGAGCGAGGCGTCGCCGCTCAGCGCCTTGCCGATGCCGAAGTCGGCCACCATGGCCGACCCTTCATGGAGCAGGATGTTCTCGGGCTTGATGTCCCGGTGGACCACCTGGTGCCGGTGGGCGTAGTCGAGCGCGGAGGCGACTTCCCGGGTGATGGTCAGCGCCTCGGCCAGCGGCAGCTGCCGCTCGCGCTGGAGCCGCTCCCGCAGCGAGCGGCCTTCCATGTTGGGCATGACGTAGAAGAGCAGGCCGCCGGCCTCGCCGGAATCGTAGACCGGCAGGATGTGGGGGTGGGTCAGGCCGGCGGCGAGCTTGATCTCGCGGAGGAACCGGTCGGCGCCGATGGCGGCCGAGAGGTCGGGGCGGAGGACTTTCAGGGCGACCTTGCGGTCGTGGCGGAGGTCCTGGGCCAGGAACACGACGGCCATCCCGCCCTGGCCGAGCTCGCGCTCGAGGTGGTAGCGGCCGGCGAGGCCGGAGGCGAGCTGGTGCTGCAGGGTGGTCATGGAGAGCGGAAAGATGCTTGCGATTTCGGGAAGGTGCCAGACTGGTGGGAGCTCGCCATGTAAACCGGTTTCTTTGGTCTAGAGCCGCATGCTCAGCAGCAGCACCCCGACCACCGCCAGCAGCGCGACCAACCGCAGGATGTCCAGCAGCGCGGCGGGTCCAGGCCAGAAGACCGTAATCACAGCACCACTCATAGCGAGAACGCTGACGGCCATCAGCACCAGACGCCACCCTTCGAGGCGGATTCTGCGGTCGGCCTCCCCCCGCCTCCGCGGATCGACCTCGGGTAACAGGCGCTTCGCCCTCCGCCAACGGTGATACCGATACTGCACGACCAGTACGCTCAGGGCGGCGAAGAAGACGAACAGACCCCACCAGATTCGATAGTCGCGCACTCAAGACCCCAGCGGCCAGTAGCAATTTCCATCCTCTCAGCTCTCGCCCGCTGATCAGGCCGTGGGCGGCTTGTACCCGGCGAGAGCGGTCTTGGCCGCTCTCATGATCTGGCCCTGGGCCGCGCCGTCGAACAGCTCGTGGGTCTCCAGCTGGGCCATCGCACCCGTGCTCCCGGCCGCAGCCGCCACCGCGGCCGCGGACATGCCGTCCTTGTAGTCCGCGATGAAGAACCCGTCGTGGTGGCCGTGCATCCAGTAGAAGCACTCCATCTTGCCTCCGACGGACTCCACAAGCGCCTTGGCCGCGGCGACGCGGTCCGTCGGCTTCTCGATCATGGCCTTGACCGCGTCACGGGTGTAGGAAAAGAAGCAGATGTACTTGGGCATGGTTCCTCCTCCTTGGCGGCGGATATGATGCCATCAGGTACCCTCCGTTATGCGCCTACCCACCAGCGCTGTCAAGACGACGCCGCATGTAGCAGCGGAATCGCATTGTCGGCGCCCCTTCTTCGCCGGGGTTCCTGTTAATACTTAGGTATTTACAAAAGTATTGTCCAGTGGTAGAATTCCCTCGTCAGGCCGCATCACCCGAACGCCGGGATGGTATCGCAATGGTTCGATCGGCAGCCGCTGACGAAGTCTTTCACGCCTTGTCCAACCCGACTCGGCGACGAGTCCTGGAGCGCCTGTCGGTGGGACCGGCCACTGTCAGCGAGTTGGCGGCGCCGTTCGACATGCAGCTTCCCTCGTTCGTGCTGCACCTCTCGGTGCTGGAACAGAGCCGGCTGGTCAAGTCGAAGAAGCGCGGGCGAGTGCGGACGTACGAGCTGGTGCCCGAGCGGTTCAGGGTCGTCGAGGACTGGCTGACCGCGCGTCGTCAGGAGTGGGAAGCCCGGCTGGACCGCTTCGATCAATACGTCAAACAACTCAAGAAGAAGGAGTCCGCATCATGAGCAAGCCATCCATCTTCGATCCGAAGCTCGATATCGTCATCGAGCGGTTCATCGACGCGCCCGCGCGGCTGGTCTGGGAAGCGTTGACCAAGCCGGAGCATCTCAAGGAGTGGTACATGCCCAGGCCCTGGGGGCGGGTGACGCGGGCCGAGATGGACGTGCGACCGGGCGGGATCTTCAGCATCGACATCGCGACGGCGGACGGCCGGGAGGCTCCCAACCTCGGCTGTTTCCTGGACGTCGTTATAGGCGATCGACATGGCGATCTCTTCCACAGCCATCTTCTCCCAAAGTGCTTTGAGTAGGTCGAACTGGCTGGGGCTCGGATCGATGGTATACTCGACAAGTCTTGGAACATGGTGGTCTGCGACGAGGTACCCGACTGCGACAAACACTGGCTGGTCCGAATTGCAGTACTCGGGCCCTGTGTTTCCCGCCTCGTCACAGTAGAGTGTGGCCTGATCTAACATCAGACGAATACCTGATTGCTGATCCCAAGTACTGCGCATCATGGGTCGCTAGACTGGGGTGCTGGCGCTTGTCCCTTTCGATACCGGTAACGTGTCGGCGCTCCTCATGACCTTCGGTGCACTCGAAGAATTGATGGCGAGGTCGCAACGTCGGCCATAGGAGTGGGCCGGCGCTCTTATCCTACTACCAGATTCAGCAACCGGTTCGCTACGTAGATCCGCTTCCGAACCCCCTTCCCCTCCACGAACCTCCCCACCGTCGCATCCCGCAGCGCAACCGCGACCACCGTCTCCTCATCCGCATCCCGCGCGCACCTGCACCTTCGAGCGCGTTTTCCCGTTTACCTGCACCACCACCTCAACCCGATCCTCCACCACCATCCCCTCATCCCACGTCGGCCAGGGCGCCTCGAACACCGACTGCGTGTGCCCCATCCGCTCCCACAGCTCCTCCGCGAAGTGCGGCGTGAACGGCGCTAGCATGATCACCAGCTCCTCCGCCACTGCCTTGTCGCACACGTTGTCAGCCCGCAGCGCGTTCACCAGCTCCATCAGCGCCGCGATGCTGGTGTTGTAGCGCAGCTCCTCCAGGCCCTCGGTCACCCGCTTCTTGGTCTGGTGCAGCTTCACCAGGACATTGTGGTGCACCTCCTGCCCGTCGCCCTCCTTGCAGGCGTCGTTCACCAAGGTCCACACCTTGTCCAGGAACCGCCGCGGGCCGTTGATGCCCTCGTCGCGGAAGTCGCCGCCCTCCTGGAACGGCCCCAGGAACATCAGGTACATCCGGAACGTGTCCGCGCCCCAGCGCGCGATGTACTCGTCCGGGACCACCACGTTCCCCCGCGACTTCGACATCTTGGCCCCGTCCTTCACGATCAGCCCGTGGGCCCGGAACTTCCGGTAGGGCTCGTCGAAGTGCAGGTGGCCGAGGTCGTGGAGCACCATCGTGATGAACCGCGCGTACAGCAGGTGTAAGACCGCGTGCTCGTTGCCGCCGATGTAGCTGTGCACCGGGAGCCACTTGCGGGTGCGTGCCGGGTCGAACGGGCGGTCGTCGAACTCGGTGCTCGGGTAGCGCAGGTGGTACCACGCCGAGTCGAGGAAGGTGTCGCTCACGTCGGTCTCGCGCCGGCCGGGCTTGCCGCACACCGGGCAGGGCACGTGGTACCATGACTCGTGCCGCGCCAGCGGGGAGATGCCGCTGTCGTCGGGCGTGAAGTCGTCGATCAGCGGGAGCTCGACCGGCAGGTCCTTCTCCGGGACCGGGACTGCGTCGTGATCGTCGCAATAAATCACAGGGATTGGGGGGCCCCAGTAGCGCTGGCGGGAGATGCACCAGTCGTGCAGGCGGTACTGCACGGTGCCCTTCCCCGCGCCGCGCCCCTCGAGCCAGGCGACGATGGCGCGCTTGGCTTCGGGGACGGTGAGGCCGTCGAACTGGGCGGAGTTGACCAGGGTGCCCGCCTCGTTATCTGTGAACGCCTCGGTGAGCGGGGTGTCGGGGTTGGCGGGCAAGCTCCCTCGCTCCGCTCGGGATGAGGTAGCGGCGGGGGCCGGCGCGACGACGCGGACGATCTCCAGGCCGAACTTCTTGGCGAACTCGAAGTCGCGCTCGTCGTGCCCCGGGACGGCCATGATGGCGCCTGTGCCGTATTCCATCAGGACGTAGTCGGCGATCCACACAGGGATGGGCTTGCCCGTGGCTGGATTGATCGCGTGGCCGCCGGTGAACACACCGGTCTTCTCCCGGTCGCCCACCTTGCGCGACACCAGGTCCTTCGACGCCGCCGCCCGGCGATACGCCTCCACCTCCGCCCGCTGGTCGCCCATCGTGAGCGCATCGACCAGTGGATGTTCCGGCGCCAGGACCATGAACGTGGCCCCGAAGACCGTGTCGGCCCGGGTGGTGTACACCCGGATCGCCGCCCACTCATCCGTCGGTCCGTCGATCCGCCGGTCCGCCGGTCCTGCGATGGGAAAGACCAGCTCGCGCGCCCTCGCTCCGCCCCAGCCAGTTCCGCTGCGTGGTCGTGGTGCTGTCGGACCAGTCCATCTTCGACTTGTCGTCCAGGTCGGCGAGCAGCCGGTCGGCGTAGTCGGTGATCCGGAAGAACCACTGCTCCAGCGTCCGCTGCTCCACCACCGTGCCGCACCGCTCGCAACGGCCGTCGATGACTTGCTCGTTGGCGAGCACGGTCTTGTCCTTGGGACACCAGTTGACCGCCGCCTTCTTCTTGTAGGCCTTCCCCGCCTTCAGCAGCTGGAGGAAGATCCACTGGGTCCACTTGTAGTAGCGCGGATCGGTGGTCGAGAGCTCGTGGCGCCAGTCGAACATGCCGCCGATGCGCACGAGCTGGCGGCGGAAGTTGGCGATGTTCTGCGGGATCAAGATGGCGGGGTTGATGCCCTGCTTGATCGCGTAGTTCTCGCTGTGGATCCCGAACGCGTCGTAGCCGATCGGCTCGAAGACGTCGTACCCCTGGAGCCGCTTGAACCGGCCGTAGACGTCCGCCCCGGTGAAGGCGAACATGTTCCCCACGTGCAGCCCTTCGGCCGACGGGTACGGGAACATCATCAGGTTGTAGAACGGCCGCTCCGCGCGATCGAGGTCAGGCTCGTTGGTATGGCGCTCGGCCCAGCGGGCCTGCCATTTGGCCTCGACGGCGTCTGGCTGGTACCCGCCCGGCGGGGTTTCCCCCGAGGCTGGAACAGCGGTAGGCTTGCTGGTGTCGGTCATCGCGGTACGGGTTTCGCCGGTAAAGGGGCACGAAAGGGCTAAATCTAGCTGCGAAGATGGGTTACTGCCATCGGCGACACCTTCCCCATCCCCTGCCCTGGTCGTATCTTTGATGGTTCCTCCGAAAAACCGAGGCGGATGCCGGATCCGGTCGCGACACTTCGTGAAGCGCTGCGGGAGAGATACACGTTCGAGCGGGAGCTCGGGCGCGGGGGCATGGCCACGGTCTATCTCGCGCAGGACCTGCGGCACGACCGCCCGGTCGCGCTCAAGGTCCTCCACCCCGAGATCGGCGCCACCCTCGGCGCCGACCGGTTCCAGCGCGAGATCCGCCTCGCCGCCCGCCTCCAGCACCCCCACATCCTCGCGGTCTTCGACAGCGGCGCCGTGCGACCGAAGGACGGCGCGACGGACCTCCTCTGGTTCACGATGCCGTTCATCGACGGGGAGGCCTCCGGGATCGGCTGAACCGGGAGCGCCAGCTGCCGCTGGAGGACGCGCTCCGGATCGCGCGGGAAGCGGCCGACGCCCTGGAGCACGCCCACCGCGCGGGCATCATCCACCGCGACATCAAGCCGGAGAACATCCTGCTGACCGCGAGCGGGGCGGGATGGCACGCGCTGGTGGCGGACTTCGGCATCGCGCGGGCGCTCGCCGGCGCGGGCGACGAGCACCTGACCGAGACCGGGCTCACCCTCGGCACACCGGCCTACATGAGCCCGGAGCAGGCGGCGGGCGACCGGGCCCTCGACGCGCGGAGCGACATCTACTCCCTCGCGACGGTGCTCTACGAGATGCTCGCGGGCGCGCCGCCGTTCTCCGCCCCCACGCTGCAGGCGATGATCGCCCGCCGGTTCACCGAGTCGCCGCGGCCGCTCCGGGAGCTGCGGGAGACCGTGCCGGAGGCGATCGAGCAGGCGATCGCGAAAGCGTTGGCGAAATCACCGGCGGACCGGTTCGGCAGCGCCGCGGAGTTCGCCCGTGCTCTGGAGGTGGACGTCCGCCACGGACGGGAGCCGACCGCTTCCCCGTCAACGGAGACGGCGAGACAGCCGACCGCGGAGACCGCCGCCACGACCGCCGCGAAGGCTGCGCGCCGCCGGCGCTACCCGCTCACCGCTGCGATGGTGCTGGGGTTCCTGATCGGCCTCGGCGTGCTGTTCGGCTGGCTGCGCAAGCACAACGGCGACGCCGCGTCAGGCGACGGGGCTCGGCGCCTGGCGGTGCTGCCGTTCGAGAACCTGGGCAAGCCGGAAGACGGATACTTCGCCGACGGCGTCACCGACGAGATTCGCGGAAAGCTGTCCGCGCTTCCCGGCCTCCAGGTCACCGCGCGCAGCAGCTCGACCCAATACAAGGGCACGCCGAAGTCGCCGGCGGAGATCGGCCGGGAGCTGGGCGTGGACTACCTCCTCACGGGGACGGTCCGATGGGAGAAGGGCGGAACCGGCAGCCGGGTACGGGTGAGCCCCGAGCTGATCCAGGTGGCCACCGGATCCGCCCGCTGGCAGGAGCCCTTCGACGCCGCGCTGACCGACGTGTTCCAGGTCCAGGCCGATGTCGCCGGACGCGTCGCGCGAGGCGCTCAACCTCGCGCTCGGCGCCGGCGAGCGCGAGCGCGCTGGCGGAGAAGCCCACGCAGAGCCTCACCGCCTACGACGCCTACCTCAAGGGCGAGGAAGTCTCGGACGCGATGGGCACCAGCGACCCGGCGACGCTCCGTCGGGCGATCGGCCACTACGGCGCGGCCCTCGCACTCGATTCCGCGTTCGCGCTGGCCTGGTCGCGTCTCTCCCAGGCGCACGCGCTGCTCTATTTCCTCTCGGTGCCGACCCCGGCCGAGGGCGAGGCTGCCCGCGCCGCGGCGGAGCGGGCGCTGGCTCTGGCTCCCGAGCGCCCGGAAGGTCATCTCGCCCTGGGCGACTACCACTACCGGGTCACCAAGGAGTACCGACGAGCGCTGGAGCAGTACGCGCTGGGACAGCGGAGCGCCCCGCGGAACGCCGACCTGCTGGTGGCGAACCGCCTTGGCCGAACAGACGCTGGGACGATGGGAGGCGGCGCTCGCAGCATCTCCAGCAGGCGTGGACCCTCGACCCGCGGTCGGTGAACACGGCGCGTCGCCTGGGCAGGACCCTGCTGTGGCTCCGTCACTATCCCGAGGCGCTCCGGGTGGCCGAGCAGGGCCTCGCGCTCGCCCCCGCGAGTCTCGAGCTCCGTCGAGCAAAAGGCGATGGTCTACCTCGCCCAGGGTGACCTGGGCGCGGCCCGGGCGGTCCTCCGGAGACACGCCGAAGGAGGTGACGCCGGCCGAGCTGGTGGCGTTCGTGGGCAACTTCTGGGACCTCGCCTGGGTGCTCGAGGACGGAGCAACAGCGGCTCCTGGTCGGACTCCCGCCGGGGCAGTTCGACGACGACCGCGCCAGCCTGGGGCGGCGTGATGGCGCAGGCCTATGGATACCGGGGCGACCAGGCCCGCGCGCGGGCCTACGCCGATTCCGGCGCGCATCGCGTTCGAAGCAGCAGCTCCGAGACGCGCCGGACGACGCGCAGCTGCGCCTGCTCTACGGCCTGACGCTGGCGTATATGGGCCGCAAGGCGGACGCGATACGCGAGGGCGAGCGCGGCGCTGGCTCTGCAGCCGCTCAGCGAGGACGCGTACAGCGGGGCCTACAACCAGCACCTGCTGGCGCGGATCTACATCCTGGCCGGGGAGCACGAGAAGGCGATCGATCAGCTGGAATCGCTGCTGGGAATTCCCTACTACCTCTCGCCCGGCTGGCTCCGGATCGATCCGACGTTCGACCCGCTGCGCAAGCATCCCGGTTCGCGAAGCTGCTTGGGGGCGCCGCGTGACCGCGTCATGACGGATCCTCTGGCGGATCTTCGCGCAGGACTGCGGGACCGGTACGAAATCGAGCGTGAGCTGGGCCGTGGGGGCATGGCCACGGTCTTCCTGGCAAACGAGCAGCGCGCACTCGATGCGCTACTCCCCCCGTATACGACGAGCTCCACCCCCAAGGCCATGCGCTCCGTGCTGATCGACCGTGCGCGCACCCTTCGCGCGGCCAAACCGGGCGCGGGTGCGGACGGTTTACACTCAACGTCGAACGATGTAACACGGCCCGGGCATGGCTCCGACGCGAGCTGAACCAGCAGCCTGGCTAGGTAGAGTGGAACAGGCGCGCCGGCGCGAGATCGAGGCGATGTTTGAGGCGGCGCAGGAACGGCCGCCGCACGAGCGGGCCGCTTTCCTGGACCAGGCCTGCGGCGGGGATGCGGAACTCCGGCGGGAGGTCGAGTCGCTGCTCCGAGCGGCGACCGATACCCGCGTCCTCGAGGCGCCACCGCAGAGTCCCGCTGTCCCGAGGGACGCGGCGCTGCCGGAGCGACCCGATCTGTTGGCCCGGCTCCAGAGCGGCCTCGGCACCGCTTATCGCATAGAGCGCGAGTTGGGCGGTGGCGGCATGGCCCGGATCTTCGTGGCGACCGACACCGCGCTACGTCGGCAGGTCGTCATCAAGGTCCTCGCATCGGACGTCGCGGCCTCCCTCAACGCCGAGCGGTTCCACCGGGAAGTTCGCCTCGCCGCCAGCCTGCAGCACCCCCACATCGTTCCCCTCCATGCCGCAGGTCAGGCCGAGGGACTCCTCTACTACACGATGCCGTTCGTGGCCGGGGAATCGCTCCGCCAGCGGCTGGACCGCGACGGGGCGTTGCCGATCGCAGAGGTGGTGCGCCTGCTTCGCGAAGTGGCCGACGCGCTCGGCTTTGCCCACAGGCAGGGCATCATCCACCGAGACCTCAAGCCAGCCAACATCCTGCTGTCGGAAGGGCACGCGCTCGTCGCCGACTTCGGGATCGCCAAAGCGCTCGCGGCAGCTACCAGCAACGCCTCCGATGCCAGCGGGGAGTTCTCCACTCTGACGTCTACCGGACTGGTCCTGGGGACGCCGGCCTACATGGCTCCGGAGCAGGCGGCCGGCGACCAGAGTGCGGATCACCGGCCAGGGTGGCCAGCACGTCGGTGGTCTGGACCAGGGTCAGGGTCAGGCCAGCGTCGCCGGACTTCTTGATCTTGTTCTCGCTCGCGGGGGCCGGGGTGAAGTCGGCGGGGGCGGCGGCCATCACCACGATGTCGGCATCCGTGGCCGCCTCGCGCATGGCGCCGGCCAGGTCGGCGGTGGAGCTCGATCCGCTCGATCTCGACGTTGGGCGGCGGCGGCATCGCGACATGGGCGGCGACCAGGTGGACGTCGGCGCCGCGGAGTGCGGCGGAGCGGGCGAGTGCCCAGCCCATCAGGCCAGAGATCGATTCCCGATGAAGCGCACCGGATCGAGGTGCTCTCGGGTGCCTCCGGCGCTGACCGCGACCCGGAGGCCCGTCAGGTCGCGGCTCGCGGCCCGGCCCGCGATCCTGGGCTCGGCCAGGATCGAGCGGCGACCGCGAACAGCTCGCGGGCTCCGGCAGCCGGCCGGGACCCAAATCGGCACCGGTGAGCCGGCCCGAGTCAGGGTCGACCACCACGGCACCGCGCTCGCGCAGGGTGGCCACGTTGGCCTGGGTCGCCGGGTGCAGCCACATCTCGGTGTGCATGGCCGGCGCGAACAGAACCGGCGCCCGCGCGGTGAGCAGCACGTTGGTCAGCAGGTCGTCGGCCCGGCCGGTGGCGGCTCGGGCGAGCAGGTCCGCGGTCGCGGGGGCGACGACCACCAGGTCGGTCTCCTGGCCGAGCTTGACATGTGGCACCAGGTGCGCGTCTTCGAACACCCGGTGTGTACCGGGCGGCCGGACAGCGCGGCCCAGGTGGCCGTACCGACGAACTCCAGCGCCGCCGCGGTGGGGACGACGGTGACGTCGTGCCCGTCGGCCTGGAACCGGCGGAGCAGTCGCAGGCCTTGTACGCGGCGATCCCGCCGGTCACCCCGAGGATGATCCGGCTCACTGGCGCGTCGCCTCGGTCGCGACTCGCCGCTTGACTTCGAAACTGTCACTGTGCCCGAGGTTCGCGTGCCAGGACAGGCCGACGTATACGTCCGAACGAGCGTCGGCGGGTCGGCGTAGCCCGGCTCGTCGTCGTCGGCGCTCGGGATCGATGTCGGTGCAGGTCAGCTGCCGGCGTTGACCTCACGGAGCGCGATCGACAGCGGCTTCTCCTGGACGGTGGTCTCGACCAGCGGGCCGACGTGGTCGAGCAGACCCTCGCCCAGCTGGGAGTAGTAGGCGTTGATCTGGCGGGCCCGCTTGGCGGCGAACAGCACCAGCTTGTACTTCGAGTCCGACTGGGTGAGCAGTTCGTCGATCGGCGGGTTGGTGATGCCTTCAGCGAGCGCGTGGTGACCTGACAAGATGCGACCTTCGGGTGAGAGGGAAGCTGGAGCCAGAGCACGCAGAAACGAGCCTGCACGGGCTACAGACGGATCAAGGCTACCAAGTCCGCGACAGCTTGACCTATTTCGCCGTTCACCACCACGTAGTCGAACTCGGACTGGGCCGCCAGCTCGGCTCGCGCCGTGGCCAGCCGCGCTCGCGTTCGGCCGCCGACTCGGTGCCCCGGCCCTCAGCCGCCGGACCAGCTCCTCCCAGGACGGCGGGGCCAGGAACACGAAAGTCGCGTCCGGCAGTTCGCCCGCACCTGGCGAGCCCCCTGCAGATCGATCTCCAGCAGAGCCGGCCGGCCCGCGGCCAACGCCTCGAGCACCGGTCCCCGCGGGGTCCCGTAGCGGTGATGCCGTGCACCACCGCCCACTCGAGCAGCTCGCCGTCGGCGATCATCGCGTCGAATCGTCCTCGGAGACGAACAGGTAGTGCTCGCCGTCGACTTCGCCCGGTCGCGGCGGCCGGGTGGTGGCCGAGACGGAGACGAAGATCTCCGGGATGCTCCGCGGCGAGCCGGGCCACCACGGTGCCCTTGCCGAGCCGTGGTCGGCCGGAGACCACCGTGAGACCGACAAGCGTCACGTCCTCGGCGGCTGGCGGCCGGGCGCGAACTCCTCGAGCAGGGCGCCGATCTGGTGCCGGCCGAGGCCGCGAAGCCGGCGGTTGGGCGCGATGTCCAGCCGCTCCATCACCCTGCCGGCCCGGACGGTGCCGACCCGCGGCAGCGATCGGAGGACGTCGATGACCTTGGTGTGCGCGACCACGTCGTCCGACTCGGCCTGCGCGAGCACATCCGCCAGGCTGCGTCACCGGAGCGCAGCGACTGCTTGATCTCGGCTCTACGGCGGCGCGCCTGAGTGGCGGCGTTCCTCGCCTGCGGCGCTGCTCGTCGCTCAACTCGGGGATCGTCACGCTTGCGTCCTTTCTTTGCAGTCCCAGTGCCCCGAACCTACCCCATCCGCGGCGTCCGATCCGGGTCGACGCCACCTACCCGACTCGACCCTGCCTTCATCTGGCCCAGCACCCGGTCGCCCGCAGTCTCGCCGGATCGGGCCCGGCCGCCAGGACTCCCGGCTCCAGCTCGGTAGCACGAGACGGGCCGCCGGACCGAACACCGCATCGAGATCGGCGGCCGTCCGCCCTGGGCGCCGAGTCCGGGGGCCAGGATCGAGCCGTTGACGCCGGAGAAGTCCGCCTCGGTCCGGCCGATCGTGGCCCCGACCACCAGCCCGACCGAACCGAGCCGGCGACCGGGGTTGTGCCGGGCCGCCTCGTCGATGATCATCTGGGCCACCCAGCGGCCGTCCGCGACCCGGGCGTGCTGCACCTGCGGTCCCTCGGGATTGCTGGTCAGCGCCAGGACGTACACCCCGCGGCCCTGGCTCGGGCCTGCTCGATCGCGGCGGCAAGCGAGCCGAAGCCGAGGTAGGGGCTCAGGGTGATCGGCGTCGGCGGCCAGCGGCGAGCCGTCGGTCAGGTACGCCGCGGCGTACGCGTCCATCGTGCTGCTCGAGTCACCGCGTTTGACGTCCAGCAGGCGAGCGCGCCGGCCGCCTTGATGTCGGCCAGGGTCCGTTCGAGCACGCCGATCCCCGCAGACCCGTACGCCTCGAAGAAGGCCGACTGCGGCTTGAACACCGCCACGCACTCGCCGAGCGCCTCGACCATGCCGCGGGCGCAGCGTTCCAGGCCGGTGGCGTCGGGCTAGGCCCCAGCGGCTGAGGATGCCCGGATGCGGGTCGATGCCGACGCAGAGCCGCCCGCGCTCGTCGGTGAGGGCGCTCAGCCGGGCTCCGTACGCGGTGATCATGTGATCCTCTCCGAGGCGGCATGGGGCGTGAGCCGGTTCAGCTCACCGATCAGGCCGGGTCCGCCGTAGACGAATCCGGTGTAGACCTGGAGCAGGCTGGCCCCGGCGTCCAGCATGGCCTGGCCGTCGGCGGCGCTCATGATCCCGCCGACCGCGATGATCGGCAGCGACGTGCGCGCGGCCAGGAAGCCCACCACCTCCCGGGCCCGTCTGGTCAGCGGAGCTCCGGACAGCCCGCCGGCCTCGGCGGCCAGAGCCTTCTCCGTCGGCGCGATGCCGGGACGGGCCAGCGTCGTGTTGGTCGCGATCAGACCCTCGGCACCCGCGGCCGCGCACACCGCCAGGGCCTGCTCCAGCGCGTCGTCGATGCAGGTCCGGGGCGAGCTTGACGAAGATCGGCACCGGGGTGGCACCGTCGGCCAGCGCCCACGCCTGGCCGACCAGCGCCCGGATCAGCCGGTCGAGGGTCTCGGCATCCTGCAGCGACCGCAGGCCGGGCGTGTTCGGGCTCGACACGTTGACCGCGACATAGTCGGCGTAGGGGGCGAGGATGCGCAGCGAGCGAAGGTAGTCCTGCTCGGCCTCGGCCAGCGGCGTGATCTTGGACTTGCCGATCGAGATGCCGAGCGGGATGCCGACCCTGGAGTTGCCGCGGGCGACGCCGGCGGCGGCCAGCCGGTCGGCGAGCGCCTGCGCGCCGGCGTTGTTGAAGCCCATCCGGTTGACGATCCCGCCGCTGGCCGGCAGCCGGAACAGCCGCGGGCGGTCGTTGCCGGGCTGGGCGTACGCGGTCACCGTGCCCAGTTCCGCGTGGCCGAAGCCGAGCGCGGCCCAGGACCGGACACCGACCCCGTTCTTGTCCATCCCCGCCGCCAGCCCGACCAGGCCCGGGAACCGGATCCCGGCCACGGTGACCGGTTGCCGGTTGCGGGCGCACAGCGCGGCTGACGGCCGCGAGCGCCGGCCGGTGTCGACCGAGCCGCTCGATGGCGGCCAGGGTCTGCTCGTGTACCCGTTCGGCGTCTGCGGCGTACGCGCGGAACAGCACCGGCCTGAGCAGCCGCTGGTAAGCGAGAGCCCATCAGGCGGAGCGTCGTCGAACCAGGACTGCAGCGAACGGACGCCGACGTCGCCGGCCCGGATGGCCTCGATCCCCTGGACCGCGGCAGCGAGCCCCTGCACGGTGGTCACGCAGGGCACGTTGCGCAGCACGGCGGCGGTGCGGATCTCGTAGCCGTCGAATCGCGGCCGGCCGTCCGGGCTCTGTCCGTGCGGAGTGTTGAAGATCAGGTCGACCTCGCTGTCGAGGATCATCTGCACGATCGTCGGCTCGCCGTTCGGGCCGCTGCCCTGGCTGAACTTGCGCACCGTGGTGACCACCACTCCGTGCCGGCGCAGCATCGAGGCGGTTCCCGCGGTGGCCAGGATCTCGAACCCGAGGTCGGCCAGCCGCTTCACCGGGAAGATCACGAACCGCTTGTCCCGGTTGGCCACCGAGATGAAGACGGTGCCCTTGGTCGGCAGCGGGCCGAATCCGGCGACCTGGCTCTTGGCGAACGCGGTCCCGAACTCCACGTCCAGCCCCATCACCTCGCCGGTGGACTTCATCTCCGGCCCGAGGATGGTGTCGACCGAGATCCCCTCGACGGTGCGGAACCGGTTGAAGGGCATCACGGCCTCCTTGACCGCGATCGGCGCGTGCGGGTCCTCGGTGGCGCCGTCGCCGTCGGCGCGCAGCACCCCGGCTCGGCGCAGGTCGGCGACGCTCTCCCCCAGCATCACCCGCGCCGCAGCCTTGGCCAGCGGCGTCGCGGTCGCCTTGGAGACGAAGGGCACCGTACGCGAGGCGCGTGGGTTGGCCTCGAGCACGAAGAGGGTGTCGCCGGCCAGGGCGTACTGGATGTTGATCAAGCCGCGGACTCCGACGCCGGCGGCGATCGCCTCGGTGGAGCTGCGGATTCGTGTGACCACCTCGGTGCCGAGGGTGATGGGCGGCAGCGCACAGGCCGAGTCGCCGGAGTGGATGCCGGCCTCCTCGATGTGCTCCATCACACCGCCGAGGTAGAGCTCGGTGCCGTCGTAGAGCGCGTCGACGTCGATCTCCACGGCGTCGTCGAGGAACCGGTCGACGAGCACGGGGTGCTCCGGGGACACCTCGGTGGCGCGTTCGATGTAGGCCGACAGCGTCTTCTCGTCGTAGACGATCTCCATGCCCCGCCCGCCGAGCACGTAGGACGGCCGGACCAGCACCGGGTAGCCGATCTCGTCGGCGACCACCTTGGCCTCGGCGAAGGACCGAGCCAGGCCGTGCTTGGGCGCCGGCAGGCCGGCCTCCGCGAGCACTCGGCCGAAGGCCCCGCGCTCCTCAGCCAGATGGATGGCCTCCGGGCTGGTGCCGACGATGGGCACGCCGGCATCCTTGAGCGCCTGGGCCAGTCGAAGCGGAGTCTGGCCGCCGAGCTGGACGATCACCCCCGCGATGGGACCGGCCTGCCTTTCGGCGTGCACCACTTCGAGGACGTCCTCACACGTGAGCGGCTCGAAGTAGAGCCGGTCGGAGGTGTCGTAGTCGGTGGAGACCGTCTCCGGGTTGCAGTTGAGCATGATCGTCTCGTAGCCCACTTCGGCCAGGGCCATCGCGGCGTGCACGCAGGAGTAGTCGAACTCGATGCCCTGGCCGATCCGATTGGGGCCGCTGCCGAGGATCAGCACCGCAGGTTTGGTCCGCGGCGCGACCTCGGTCTCCGAGTCGTAGCAGCTGTAGTGGTACGGCGTCCGCGCGGCGAACTCGGCGGCGCAGGTGTCGACGGTCTTGTAGACCGGGCGTACGCCGAGGGCCCAGCGCACGCCGCGGACCACGTCCTCGGACAGATGCCGCAGACCCGCGATCTGCGCGTCGGACAGGCCGTGCCGCTTGGCCGTGCGCAGCACGTCGGCGGTCAGCTCGGGTGCGCTGCGGACCTGCTCGGCGATCTCGGCGACCAGCAGCATCTGGTCGACGAACCACGGGTCGATCCCGGTGGCAGCGTGCACCTGGTCGACGGTCGCTCCGGCCAGCAACGCCCGCATGACCACACCGAGCCGGCCGTCGTGCGGCTTGGCCGCCCGATCGAGGAGCGCTTCGACCGACTCAGGGCGCGCGCGTGAAGTCGAAGGGTGCCTTGGGATCCTCGAGACTGCGCAGTGCTTTGCCGAGTGCCTCGGTGAAGTTGCGGCCGATGGCCATCGCTTCGCCGACGCTCTTCATGTGCGTGGTCAGGATGTCGTCGGCCGCCGGGAACTTCTCGAACGCGAACCGCGGCACCTTGACCACCACGTAGTCAAGGGTCGGCTCGAAGCTGGCCGGCGTCTCGCGCGGTGATGTCGTTGGGAATCTCGTCCAGTGTGTAGCCGACGGCGACCTTGGCCGCGATCTTGGCGATCGGGAAGCCAGTCGCCTTGGAGGCCAGGGCCGAGGAGCGGGAGACTCGCGGGTTCATCTCGATCACGATCATGCGGCCGTCGGCCGGGTTGATCGCGAACTGGATGTTGCAGCCGCCGGTGTCCACCCCGACGGCCCGGATGATGCCGATGGCGACGTCCCGCATCCGCTGGTACTCGCGATCGGTCAAGGTCATGGCCGGGGCGACCGTGATCGAGTCACCCGTGTGCACGCCCATCGGATCGAGGTTCTCGATCGAGCAGACGATCACCACGTTGTCGGCCCTGTCCCGCATCACCTCCAGCTCGTACTCCTTCCAGCCGAGGACCGACTCCTCGATCAAGACTTCGGTGGTCGGGCTGGCGGACAGGCCGGACCCGGCGATCCGGCGCAGATCGTCCGCCGTGTGCGCGAAGCCCGAGCCCACCCCGCCCATGGTGAAACTGGGCCGGACGACCACCGGATAGCCAAGATCATCGGCGGCGGCCAGCACCTCCTCCATCGAGTGGCAGATCCGGCTTTGCGCCACTTCCGCCGGCCCGCCGGCGATCCCGGTGAGCCCCTCGACCACGGCCTTGAACTGCTCCCGGTTCTCCCCGCGCTGGATCGCCTCGATGGAGGCGCCGATCAGCTCCACTCCGTAGCGCTCCAGCACGCCGTTCTCGTGCAGCGCGACGGCCGTGTTGAGCGCCGTCTGGCCGCCGAGGGTGGCCAGCAGCGCGTCGGGCCGCTCCTTGGCGATGACCAGCTCGACGAACTCCGGGGTGATCGGCTCGACGTAGGTCGCGTCGGCGAACTCGGGGTCGGTCATGATCGTGGCCGGGTTGGAGTTGACCAGGATGACCCTGAACCCCTCGGCCTGAAGCACCCGGCAGGCCTGCGTGCCGGAGTAGTCGAACTCACAGGCCTGCCCGATCACGATCGGGCCCGATCCGATCACCAGGATCGATTGGATGTCGGTACGCCGCGGCATCTATGTGCCCTGAGCCTGTCGAAGGGCCATCAGGTCGACGAAGCGGTCGAAGAGATAGCTGGCGTCGTGCGGTCCGGCCGCGGCCTCCGGGTGGTACTGCACCGAGAAACCGAGCAGCCGCCCGTCCTCGTCGCGGAGTTCCAGGCCCTCGACCACGTTGTCGTTCAGCCCGATGTGGCTGACCCGGGCCAGCCCGTATGGCGTACGCGTCTCGCCGGTCAACGGAGCGTCGACGGCGAACCCGTGGTTGTGCGCGGTGACCTCCACCTTGCGGGTGGTCAGGTCCATCACGGGCTGGTTGATGCCGCGGTGCCCGTACACCAGCTTGTAGGTCCCGAAGCCCAGGGCTCGGCCGAACAGCTGGTTGCCGAAACAGATGCCGAAGAAGGGAATGCCTTCAGCAAGGGTCGCCCTGACCAGTTCAACCGGCCCATCCGTGGCACCGGGATCGCCCGGGCCGTTGGAGAAGAACACCCCGTCCGGTTGCCGGGCGATGATCTGCTCAACCGTGGCCGAGGCCGGGACCACATGCACCTCGATTCCCCGCTCGGCCATGCGGTGTGGCGTCATCGACTTGATGCCCAGGTCGACGGCAACCACCCGGAAGCGCGGCTCGCCGTGTGCCGGAACCACGTACGCCTCGGCCGTGGAAACCTGGTCGGCCAAAAAGGCCCCGGCCATCTCCGGCTGCTCCAGCACCTTCTGGCGCAGCGCCTCGGGGTCCGTACCGACGCTGGACACGCCGACCCGCATCGCGCCGCGCTCTCGCAGGTGCCGGGTCAGCGCCCGAGTGTCGACCTCACAGATGCCGACGATCCCCTGCGCCTCGAGCTCGGCGTCCAGGCTGCGCGTGGCCCGCCAGCTGGACGGCACCCGGGCGGGATCGCGGATGACGTAGCCCGCTACCCAGATCCGGCCGGACTCGTCGTCCTCGTCGTTCCAGCCCGTGTTGCCGATGTGCGGCGCGGTCGCAATCACCACCTGCTTGTGGTAGCTGGGATCGGTCAGCGTCTCCTGATAGCCCGACATCGCGGTGACGAATGCCGCCTCGCCGAAGGTCTCACCGATCGCTCCGAAGGCCCGGCCCCGGAAGGTGCGTCCGTCTTCGAGAACGAGAAGAGCGTGAGGGCGCGGCGCAGCGGAACCAGCAAGCATGACGTCCTTTGGTCGACCCGATCGGCCGCACCGAAGGCTATCAGCGATTCCAGTTCCGATACGGAATTGGCCATCGGCAGGGCGACCTGGATTCTGGCGTGAAGTATGGACAATACTGGTGCCATGACATCAGTACCCCTCGCCGAGGCGCGAGACCACCTGTCCGAGCTGGTCGAGAGCGTGGACCGGACGCACGATCGGGTGACGATCACTCGGCACGGCAGGCCCGTCGCGATCGTCATGTCGCCGGATGATCTGGCCGAGATGGAGGAGACCCTGGCCATTCTCGCGATTCCGGGCGCCGCCGAGGAGATCCGCCAAGGCCTTCGGGATCTGGACGAGGGCCGGGTCGAAGACTGGGGTCAGCTGCGTTCGGAGTTCGGACGCTGAGTGCCGGACGAACCGATCTGGAGCGTCGTTCCGAGTCCCGGCGTCCGCCGAGCCCTGCAAAGACTTCCCGCCAAGGCGGCCAGCGCGATCGTGGAGTTCATAGACGGGCCGCTCCGCGAGAACCCGCTACGCCTGGGCAAGGAGCTGCGGGGAGAGTTCGCCGGCCTTCGATCAGCTCGTCGCGGTGACTACCGGATCATCTACCGTTTGAAGATTCCGGACCGGACGATCGAGTCGGTCCACATCGCGCACCGGCGGGATGCCTACCGCCGCCGTTAGGAGTCGGCCAGAAACTGTGTGATCGCGGCGCGGGTCTGCTCGGCGCCCTGACCCAGCCACAAGATGTGGGTGGGTGTGTTTACCTCGACCAGCCGGGCGTTCGGCAGGGTCTCGGCCAGACGTTCTGGGTGCTCCGCAGCCACGGATCCGTCGTACCGGCTGGCCACGACCAGGGCGGGCTGGCGTACGTCGGCGGTCACCTCGGTGGGTGGGTGCAGGTCATTGAGAAATCCCCGACTGGATCGGCAGGTCAGCAGGAAATCCACCATCGCCTTCCGGTCCGATCCGAGCCGCTCGACCGCCTCCGGACCCGGCAGCAGCGACAGGTCCTTGACCAGCTTCGGCAGGTTCCGGGCCGGGTCGCGACGAAGCAGCTGGTGCACGATGCCCCAGGTGAGGCGTTCCGTGACCGGGTTGAACACCAGCTGGGCGATCCGGCGGGTTCGAGGCGATGGCCAGGGCCGGAAGCTGACCGGGCAGACCAGGATGACCCGCTGGACCAGATCGGGATGGAAGGCGGCCAAGGTCATCGCCGATCGCGCACCCAAGGAGATGCCGACGGCGACCCGCGGCCGGAGTCCGAGGTCGGTGATCAGCCGGGCGAGGCGAGGAATGAATTCCGGCACCGACGGACCCGCCGAGAGATCGGTACGCCCGTAGCCCGGCCGGGAGACCAGGAGAACCGAGCGGCCCAGATCGAGAAACGTCGCCTCGCCCAAGCTGCACCGGGCGGACATATGGCCGCCGTGCAAGATCACCACGGTGTCCGCACCGCTGCCGATCAGGCGGTACTCGATCCGGTGTCCATCCACATCGGCGGTGCGGAGCTGCGGCACGCCGCCCTCACCTCGGCCGGTTCCCGACAACGCCGCCCAGGACGCCGTTGACGAAGGACGGCGACTCGTCGGTGGACAGCTCTTCGACCAGGTGTACGGCCTCGGAGACGGCCACGGCGGGCGGAACGTCGAGGTAGTCGATCTCGAGCACCGCGATTCGCAGTGCGCTGCGGTCCACCTTCGGCGTACGCGGCAGGGTCCAGCCGGTCGCCAGCGAGGCGGAGATCCGGGCATCGATCTCGGCGCGGTGTGCCTGCACTCCCTCAACCAGTGTCGCCGTGTAGGCCCGGACCGGCGGGTCCGCGTCGGCGGTCCGCTCGGCCAACGTGGCGAGGGCATCGGTGCCGCGCAGCTCGGCCTCGAACAAGATGTCCAAGGCCCGTTTGCGCGCTCTGCTCCGGGCCGTCGACCGGCGTTCCCCTGCCGCGGGCGCCGTGTTCGTTCCCGGGGGGACACCCCCCGAGCGCCCCGAGGAAGGTTCAGACACGACCCAGGTACTCACCGGTCCGCGTGTCCACCTTGACCTTCTCGCCAGTGGTGAGGAACAGCGGGACCTGGATGTGCAGCCCGGTCTCGGTTGTCGCGGGCTTGGTGCCACCGGTGCTCCGGTCCCCCTGCAGTCCCGGTTCGGTGTAGCTGATCACCAGCTCGACCGAGGCCGGCAGGTCGATGTAGAGCGGGGTGCCCTGGTGCAACGCGACAGTGGCGACCTGCTCCTCGAGGAGGTAGTTCTTGGCCTCGCCGACGGTGGCGTCATCGATCGTCAACTGGTCATAGCTGGTGGTGTCCATGAACACGAAGCCGGTGCCGTCGTGGTAGAGGTACTGCATCTCGCGCCGGTCGACGTTCGCGGTGTCGACCTTGGTGTCGGAGTTGAAGGTGCGGTCCACCACCTTGCCGGTCAGCACGTGCTTGAGCTTGGTCCGTACCACGGTGTTGCCCTTGCCGGGCTTGTGGTGCTGGAACCAGACCACCGACCAGAGCTGGCCGTCCAGGTCCAGCACCATGCCGTTCTTGAGATCGTTCGTCGACGTCACTGCTTGCCTCTCCCGCGTCTCGCCCATCTGGGCAGCGGCCTAGTCTAGAGGACGCAGCCACACGCAAGGCGGCCGAAATTGTATCGATCGGCTTTTCTATTTTCGCGGATCTCGCCCCAGGAGGGCGCCTGCGACCTAGCCTGAGACGGGCGTGCCTCGCGACGAACGTGCCTCGAGACCACCTCGCGTACAGGCCAGAAGTTCATTTGGAGGTTCGTAATGCCCGGTCCGTTCGGAATCGAATCCGCTCTGCCACTGCTCCACCCAGCCGAGGTGGCCGCGGGTCTCGAGCATCTCAGCCAACCGCCGGACTGGTTGTTCGCCATGGAGGACCCGGCCCGGGTACGCGCCGATCTCGAGCGCGAGGTACCCGAGTTCGCGTCGGGCGGATTGACCCTCGTGGCGTGCAAGTTCAAGCGCGCCCACATCGAAGGCGGAAGTTTCACGACGCTGCACCGCATCAAGGTCGAGGACTCCGAAGGGGAGGTCCGTGAGATCGACCTGCACGGCTCGCTCGTGCTGCCCGACCAGACCGCGTCGGGTCACCGGAGCCCGCCTGCCGCGTTCGCATCGAGTGACTGGCACGGGTTCCTGCCCGACATCGGGCTGGAGGTCAGTCTGGAGCCTCCGGACATCGCCATGCCATCGCTGCCGACGTTGACCGATCCGGCTTCGGCCGCAGAATTCCTGCAGCTCGCCCTGCGCGGTTCGGACCCGACCTTGGCCGGGCTCGAGATCACCGACTGCACACCCACCGTGATGCGCTATCGGGAGGGACGGCGCTGCACCATCAGCTATGAGATCTCCTACGCCGCCGACGCTCCGAGTGCGGCCTGGCCGGACCAGGTGATCGCCAAGGTCTACGAAGGGGACGAGGGCCAGGCAACATTCGAGGCGATGAGCGCGCTCTGGGACACGGCGCTCCGCACCAGCCCGACGGTCGCGATTGCCGAACCACTGGCCTGGCTGCCCGGCGACGCGGTGCTGCTGCAACGCTGGCTGCCCGGTGACCGCACCCTCAAGGATCACATCAAGACCGCCTTCGTCGCCGGCTGGGAGTCGGGCCTGGAGGCGTTGGCCGGACCGGTGTTCAAGGCCGGGCGCGGTCTCGGAGAGCTCCATACCTCCGGTGCGGCCGCCGGTGAGCCAGTCACCTGGGATGACCAGATGGCCGCCTTGCATGCCGCCACGGAGCAGCTCGTCGGAGTCGTGCCGGTGCTGGCCGGTGCGTTGCTGCCTTTGGTGGACAGTCTCAATGCCGCCGCCGCCGTCACGCCGACCGAAGCACTGGTTCCGACGCATCGGAGCTTCCGGCCCGCCCAGATCCTGATATCCGGTGAGGACATCGCCTTCCTTGACTTCGACGGCTTCTGCCAGGCCGAACCTGGTCTCGACCTGGCGCTGTTCCGGACCACCTTCTGCGACCTGGCCCTGAGAGCCGTCGAGGAGGACGCCGAGATGATCGACCCGGTCGTACGACAGCGATACGTCGTGGATCTGGACGGCCTCTGCGAGGTCTTCTTGAACGGCTATCGCGAGGTGGCCGATGTTGCCGAGCCCCGACTGGCCCTCTGGGACACCCTGACCAGCGCCAAGGACATCCTCGACTGCTGGCGCAAGGTCAAGTTCGAGCACCTCGACCGGCGGATCGAGTTCCTGCGCCGCCGGCTGGCCTATCGTTCCCCGGCCGACGCCGAACCGATGAACCGTGAATCACGAAGTGATCAGGCGCATCTGATCGGGTCGGTGTGAGCCGTCGCGCCGGCTAGATCACGGTGAACCCCGGCCGCAGGTCAGCACGGCCGGTCAGGGCGAGCAGCAGATCGACCCCTTGGTCGCCGAGGACGGCTGCGGCCGCGGTCAACTCGAGCACCTCTGTGAGCAGCTCCGGAGGGTAGCCGGGTCGTGAGAGCTCGGCGGCCCGAGCGATGTCCAGGCTGTGCACCACGAGTTCGAACGTCCGGGTCGGCAGGTAGTTGCTCAGCCGCATGCCACCGAAGATGGTCGAGATCACCGGGTCGTCGTCTCGGTCGGTCAGCGGGAGCACTCGATCGACCAGGGCGTGCAGGGCGGCAACCGGGTCATCACCAAGGGCCGCCCCGGCGGCGCGGCCGCGGTCGGCGACCGACGCCGGGTCGATGCTGGCGACGGCGGCCAGGTACGCGGCAGCGCTGGTCAGATCTTCGGCCACGGCCGGCTGTCCGAGATAGCTCTCCACGGTGGTCAGCGAGCGGCTGGTGTGCCCGACCAGGGCGCGCAGATCCCACTCGCCCAGACCGGGTCCCGTCCAGCCGTCCGGGTCGATCTGGTCGACCAGATCGACAAATGCGCGGGCTGCCGCAACGAAGTTCTCTCGGGATATCCCGCCGCCGAAGGTCATGATCCGATCCTCGCACCCGCCTGTAGGCCCGAAATGTCCAGAATCGGTCCCTAGATCGCACCCCCGGTCGCGTTCACGCGGGGCGACGGGCGGACATTGTCATCTGGGGACCGATTCTGGACATCTCGGGCTGCGGGCAAGTGCGAGAGTCTGCTGGTGACTCCGAAGAAGCCTGGCGGCGACCTCGCCTCAGGGTTCTCCCGCTTCTGGTGGGGCGAGGCGGTCTCAGGTTTCGGCAGCGCGATCACGCGCGCTCGCTGATCAAGACGCGGTCGTCGTGACGCTGCAGGGCGCCGCCGTGGTAGGTCGGCTGGCTCAACTTCAGCGGGCTGGCTGCCGTATCGATGGTTCGCGGATTGGTCGGTGGCGCCAGATGGTCGACCGCGCTGGCGCCGCCCGCTCATGATCGCCACGGATCATCGCGAGGCGCCGTCTGGCTGGTCCTGGTCACCGCCCTGACGCCTGGGTCCTCGACCTCCTCACTATGGCGGCTGCTACTGCGTTCACGTGATCGAGGTCGGCACCGCCGTCGGCTGACGAAGGACGTTCGTGGGCTTGTCGGCGAAGTCTGGGAGGGCTGCCGCGGTGGGTCTCACGCGGCACAGCTTCAGCGGGCTCACCGCCGCGACTCGACTGGTTCGCGGCTGAAGCGGTGGCTCCTGGACAGCTGGTCACGCCGTTTGCCTTCGTCCGGCTGGAGCTCGCTGATTTCAGCTCGGTCATCGGGGCTGCCGTTGGCGGCGTCGGCGACTTGGTCGGAGCCACACTCAGTACCGCCGTCGGCCACCGGCTTGGCACCGGCGGTGCCATCATCTGCTCCCACGCGGTGTCCGGGTCGGGGTTCTGGTCATCATGGCCGCCGGGTTGGCGCCGCTCGGATGGCCTGCCGCCGCTGTCCTGGCTGCCGGCCAGCTCTGCCACGGGTGGGCGATGGGGCTCAGCAACTCCCACGAGATGAGCTATCGCCAAGCAATAACCCCTGACGTCTTGCAGGCCCGAACCAACACCACCATGCGTTCGCTGAACCGAGCTGTCATTGTGGTCGTCTCGCCGATCGCCGGCCTCGCGGCCGACAGTGTCGGCTTCGGCCAGGCCCTCGGCGCCGCGGCCGTGATTTTCATTGTCTCGGCCCTGATGCTGGCTCTGTCGCCGTTTCGTCAGGCTCGAATCACCTAGCCGCGGACCGGATCACCGTCGAAGGCTGGCAGCCCAGGGGCGGCGTCCCCCGGGAACTGGCCCTGTCAAGGTGCCAGTTCGCGTCAGCGAGCAATGGCCGCATAGGCGGACCGCAGCAGCTCGACCGGTGGCCCGGCCAGGATCTCTGCGCTGGCCAGCCCGTTCAAGATCACAAAGCGGAGCTGCCGGCCGCGGGCCTTCTTGTCCACCGCCATGGCGGCGAGCAGCTCGTCGAAGGCGTCCGCCGGGTACGCAGTGGGCAGGCCGACTCGGCTGAGCAGAGTGCGATGCCGGGCGGCCGTGCCCTCGTCAAGCCGCCCAGCCTGCCGGGCGAGCTCGGCCGCGTACACCATGCCGATGCTGATCGCCTCGCCGTGCCGGCAGCGGTAGCCCTCCCGACGCTCGATGGCGTGGCCCAAGGTGTGCCCGTAGTTGAGCAGCTCCCGGCCCACCCGGGATCCGGCCGAGGTCATCTCGCGCAGATCGGCCGAGACCACCGCGGCCTTGACCCGAATGGCCCGCTCGACCAGCTCGCGCAGCGCCGACGACTCCGGCCGGAGCGCGGCGTCGGGTCCCGTTTCGATGATGGTCAGGATTTCGGGATCGGCGATGAACCCGCACTTGACCACCTCGGCCATCCCGGCCACCAGGTCGGCCCGGGGCAGCGTGGCGAGCGCGTCGAGATCGCACAGCACAGCGACCGGTTCATGGAAACTGCCGACCAGATTCTTGCCCTGCGCAGTGTTGATCCCGGTCTTCCCGCCGACGGCCGCGTCGACCATCCCGAGCAGGGTGGTCGGCAGGTTCACCAGGGTCACCCCGCGCAGCCAGGTCGCGGCGACGAAGCCGGCCAGATCGGTGGTCGCTCCCCCGCCGACCCCGACGACGGCGTCGGAACGGGTGAACCCGGCGGAGCCGAGGACGGACCAGCAATGGGCGGCAACGTCGGCGGTCTTGGCCATCTCTGCGTCGGGCACGTCGATGCGTACGGGGTCTCGACCGGCCGCCGCCAGCGCGGAACAGACTCGCTCGGCCAGGTTGATCAGGGTCGGCGGATGGATCACCGCGACCTGCTGTACCGAACTCGGCAGCAGCGCCGGCAACTCGCCGACGACACCATGGCCGACCAGCACCGGATAGGGTCGTTCGGCCCGGACGTCGATCCGGGTGATCTCAGCCATGTCCCTGCGCGATCAGGTTGGCGATCTGGTCCGGCGACTGGTCGTCGGTGTCGACGGTTTCGGTGGCGACCTCGGCGTAGAGCGCGGCCCGCTCGTTCAGCAGGGTGAGCAGCCGGCTTCTGACGTTCCCCAGCAGCAGCGGCCGGGCCGTGTCCAGTCCGATCCGCTTGACGGCGGCCGGTAGTCCGACCCGCAACCAGACCACTCGGCGACCCGCCAGGGCGGACCGGGTTCTCGCCGAGAGCACGGCGCCGCCTCCCAGGGCCAGAACCCCCGGCTCGATCAGCAGTTCGGCCGTGGTCGCTTCTTCGTACGCGCGGAAGGCCGGCTCGCCGTCATCGGCGAAGATCTCGGCCACCGACTTGCCGGCCCGTTCCGCGATCAGCGCATCGGCGTCGCGGAACTCCCATCCCAGCCGCTGCGCGACGATGGCGCCGACCGTCGACTTGCCGGCTCCAGGGGCGCCGACGAGGACGATCTGCTCGAGATCGGCGTCATTCTCGGTCACGGTGTCGCCCTCATTCCGCGCGCCGAACCGGTCCGGCGCGGCGGTCAGCGTACCAAGGTGGAGGACGCCCGAGTGTGTGACAATTAACTTGATGAATCTACATAGTGAAGTATCATCACTATATGACCACCCCCACTCGCATCTTTGATCGGCTCGTTGAGATCGCGCTGCTGTTCAATGCCGACCTCGAGCGTGCGTTCGCGGGCACCGCGCTGACCACCTCCCGAACCCGCGTGCTCTGGGAGCTGCGGCGCCTCGGTCCCTCCACCCAGCGGGTGCTGGCGACGGCCTTGCAGGTGAGCCCGCGCAACGTCACCGGGCTGGTCGATGCGCTTGAGTCCGCCGGCTACGTCGAGCGCCGCCCGCATCCGAGCGACCGGCGGGCCCTGCTGGTGACGCTGACCGACCAGGGCGAGCGGACCACGGCGGCCATGGCGCGCGACCGGGAACGGACCGCCGCAGAGCTGGTGTCGGGCTTCGCCGCCGACCGGCTGGACGAGCTCGACCGCAGTCTGGCCACGATCACCGAGCGGCTCCAGCGCCTGGTCGACAGCGAGCGTCCCGACGGCCGGGAGGAGACGGCATGACCGCCGTCGTCAGCCGCCCCCGGCGGCGTACCTGGTGGCAGCTGATCGGCTACCTCGCCAAGCGGGCCACCCTGGCCGAGCTCCACGGCTATCGAAGCATTTACCGATTCGTGTTCCGCCGGCCAAAGGTGCCGGCCGGAGCGATCGGCTTCAGCTATCACCAGCCGATCCTGGCCATCCTCATCGTGTTCATCGCCGTCTCGGTCGTGGAGCTGGTCGTGGTCGACGTGATCGTGCGTCGGTGGGACTTCATCCGGATCCCGCTGCTCATCCTCAGCATCTGGGGCATCGTCTGGATGCTCGGCATGCTGTTCGGCATGCTCACCCGACCCCATGCCGTCGGGCCGGACGGCCTCCGAGTCCGGTACGGCGCGGAGGTCGACATCGCGATCGACTGGCCGTCGGTCGATGCGGTCGCCATCCGGAAGCGGCGCCGTGCGGAGAAGGAGCCGCGCGTCACCGTGAACGACCAGGGCGCGGCCACGTTCCACCTGCGGGTGGCCGACGAGACCAATCTCGAGATCGAGCTCGACCGGTGCACCGAACTGCGCCTCCCACACGGCACCGAGCGGGTCAGCCGGATCGCCCTGTACGCGGAGGACCCCAAGGCGTTCCTGGCCGAGGTGCGGCGGCACATCGGCTGACCACGGGCGGCCCTCAGGCGGTCGGCGGCTTCACCTGCAGCCCGCGCTCCGCGAGATGCTTGAGGTATCCGTCGAGATTGCGCCGGGTCTCCCCGGCCGAGTCGCCGCCGAACTTCTCCAGGGCCGCGTCGGCGAGCACCAGAGCGACCATCGCCTCCGCAACGACACCCGCGGCGGGCACGGCACAGACGTCGGAGCGCTGGTGGTGGGCCACCGCGGCCTCGCCGGTGGCCGTGTCGACCGTGCGGAGCGCCCGCGGCACGGTCGCGATCGGCTTCATCGCGGCGCGGACCCGCAGCACCTCTCCCGTCGACATCCCGCCCTCGGTCCCGCCCGCGCGGTGCGAGGCTCGGCCGATCCCGGACTCCGTGCCGACGATCTCGTCGTGGGCCAGGCTGCCCCGGGTCCGGGCCAGCGCAAATCCGTCCCCGACCTCCACGCCCTTGATCGCCTGGATGCCCATGAGAGCGCCCGCCAGCCGGGAGTCCAGCCGGCGGTCCCAATGCACGTGCGAGCCGAGCCCCGGCGGCAGTCCCCAGACCACGACCTCGACCACCCCACCCAGCGTGTCGCCGTCCTTCTGGGCCTGCTCCACCTCGGCGATCATCGCCGCGCTCGTCGCCCGGTCGAAGCAGCGCACCGGATCCTCGTCGATGCCGGCCAGGTCGCCGGCCACCGGCACCACGCCGGCGGGTGCAGTGACCGTTCCCAGCTCGACCACGTGGCTCAGCACCCGAGCGCCGAGCACCTGGTGCAGGAAGTTGCTGGCCACCCGGCCGAGGGCGACCCGGGCAGCGGTCTCCCGAGCGCTTGCGCGTTCCAGGATCGGCCGGGCCTCGTCGAAGTCGTACTTCTGCATCCCCACCAGGTCCGCATGACCGGGCCGCGGCCGGGTCAGCGCGGCGTTGCGGGCCTGCCCCTCCAGGACCGACTCGTCGACCGGATCGGCGGCCATCACCGCCATCCACTTCGGCCACTCGGTGTTGCCGATCTGGATCGCCACCGGGCCACCCTGGGTCTCGCCGTGGCGAACCCCACCGAGGATGGTCACCGCGTCGGCCTCGAACTTCATCCGGGCGCCTCGGCCGAAGCCGAGCCGGCGACGGGCCAGGGCCGCGACCAGGTCGTCGCTGGTCAGCCGGACGTGTGCGGGCAGCCCTTCGAGGGTGGCCACCAGCGCCGGGCCGTGCGACTCCCCCGCGGTGAGCCATCTGAGCATGGAGAAGAGTCTTTCACGGCCGTGCTACGCACGCCCGGTACAAGACCTCGGCGGAGACCGTCCGTCCGGTCATCAGCTCGATCTGGAGCAGTGCCTGACCGACGAGCAGATCGAGGCCACTGACCACGGACGCTCCGGCGGCGTCGGCCGCCTCGGCCAGCGGCGTCGGCCACGGCGCATAGATCGCATCGAGGACCACTGGTGCGCTGCGGCTCGCGATCTCGGCGATCTCGTCCGCTGCTCCGGATGTCACGGTGGAGATCAGCAGGTCGGCGGACGGCACCGCCGCCGACCAGGGGCGGACCTCAAATCCCAGACCGTGGTCCGCGGCGAGCTGCTCAAGTGGCCGGGCCCTGGCCGGCGTACGCGCCAGCACGGTCACCTCGCTCGCGCCCAGCTGAACCACCGACAGCAGCGCGGATCGGGCTGTCGCGCCGCTGCCGAGAATCGTCACCCGGCGCATCGTGCCCGCGTGGGTCCGGCGCACCGCCCAGACCAGGCCGCCGACATCGGTGTTGTAGATCCGGCGTCCGCCCTCGTCGAGGATCAGTGTGTTGCCCGCACCCGCCTCCCGGGCGACGGCGTCCACCACGCCGAGGTCGAGCACGGCCACCTTCAGCGGCATGGTCAGGCTCAGCCCACGCCAGGAGCGGTCCAGGCCGGCGACGAAGTCGGCAAGGCCCTCCGCCGTGACCTCGAACCGCTCGTAGCTCCAGTCCAGGCCGAGTTCGGCGTACGCGGCCCGGTGCAGGTCGGGTGAGCGCGAGTGCGCGATCGGCGAGCCGAGCACCGCACAGCGCCGGGGTGGGTCAGCTCGCACAGCGTCCCGGATTGGCGTTGCACCAGTCGACGAACTCCTGCCGGATCTTGTTGAACTCGGCCTGGGTCGTCGCGAACTTGGTCTCTCCCGTGTCGAGGTTGACGGTGACGAAGTACAGCCACTTGCCCCGCTCCGGGTTTGCCGCGGCTTGCAGAGCCGCTTTCCCGGGAGCGGCGATCGGTCCCGGCGGCAGACCCTTGTATCGGTAGGTGTTGTACCTCGACCTGCTGCGCCGGTCCTTCGGTGTCGTGGTCGTGGTCTTGAGGTTCAGGGCATAGGTCACGGTGGAGTCCATCTCCAGCCGCCGCTTCTTGGCCAGCCGGTTGTAGATGACCCGGGCGACCTTCGCCCGGTACTCCTCGCGATTCACCTCGCGCTCGATGATGCTGGCCACGGTGAGCACCTCGTACGAGGAGTACTTGAGCTTCTTGGCTGAGGACTCGAATCCGATGTCCCTGGTCACCGCCTTGTACTGGGTCACCATCTGCTCCAGCGTCGAGGCGGCCGTCGACTCGGCGGTCAGCTCGTAGGTGTCGGGGAAGAAGAATCCCTCGGGCCGGCTCTTGGCGTACTTGGGCAGACCAAGCGACTTCGGCTTGCCCAACGCCGCCAGGTAGGCCGACTTCTTGATCTTGGTCTCCTTGGCGAGCACGTCCACCTGGGCCGTCAGCCGTAAACCCTCGGGCACCGTGAAACTGAGCCGGATCTTGGACCCGCCAGGGTTGATCAGCAGCCGCAGTGCGTCGATCGCCCGCATCTGGGTCTTCATCAGATAGCGCCCGGACTGCACACTGGTGGCCCGCTCCTCGGAGCGGATGGCGCTGTTCCAGGCCTTCGAAGACTTGATCACGTCTTGGGAGACCAGGATCCCGCCGATCTCGTCGAGCGAGGCACCGGCCGGGATATCCACCGTGATCTTGGCGTTGCCCGGACCGGGGTAGTCGACCGGCTCGTTGAGGTTGGCGATGAACGTGTTGGTCTTGTCCCAGACCAGGTAACCGCCGACGATCAGCACGGCCGCCGCCAAGATCACCGCCAGGCAGCCTTTGCCCTTGTGCACGACCTCCTTGGCCGTGCTCGGCTTGACCTCGGGGTCGAGCATCGTTGACACGCTGGTTGGTTTCCCTCATTCCTCGGCGGAGGCGATCAGCGATCGTCCGGTCCGGGTGATACTAGCTCTCCGGGCGGGTGTTGCCCCGCACGTTCGACTGCGAGCGCCTGCTCGAGGATGGCTGTGGCGGCTGCCGCATCGATGAGGGGGCGCTGCTGCCGAGCCTTCTTCCCACCCGCCCTGAGCCGCTGGCTCGCGGTGACGGTGGTCAGCCGCTCGTCCACCAGCCGGACCGGGACGGAAATGGCGGCCGCCAGCCGTCCAGCACGTTCCCGGGCCTTGACCGCGGCGGGCCCTTCCCGGCCGCTGAGCGAGCGTGGCAACCCGACCAGCACCTCGATCGGCGTGCGCTCGCCGATCAACGCAGCCAGTGCGGCGATCTCGGACTCACCCGCGGCGACCGTGGTAAGCGGGTACGCCAGCACCCCGTCCGCGTCGCAGGCAGCGACCCCGATCCGGGCATCACCCCAGTCAAGGGCCAGGCGTACGCCGCGCCGGAATTCGCTCATGCGCCCCGAGCCTGTCGAAGGGCGACGCGGACTTCGACAAGCTCAATCCGCATGTCTCGATCACACCACATTGAGCCGCACCGCCTCATGCGCCCAGCTCACCGCGGCGTCCAGATTGTGCGACCGACCAGGAGACCGGCCCGCGGAATGAGATCAGGTGACCTACCGCGGTGAGCTCACCTTCAGCGCCGACACCAAGGGTTGAGAACGCTTCCTGCGGCAGGTTCCCGTTTGTTGTGCAGGCCTTGAGACCGCAGCAACCTGCCGCAGGTCAGGCGGCCCTCCGCCGGCGCCACCACTCCGGTTGCCGGAGGGTCCACCCGTCATGGCTTCGGTCCCGGTTCATTCCTTGCTCGTAACGGCGGCGCAGTCGCTCGGCCAGGGGAACCGGGGATCGGAAGTCGAGGCTATCTACCCGGCACACCACGAGGTTGGCGGACTCGAGGGCCTCCTCGCGCAGATTGTCCGCGCGATGCTGCCGCCGCCTACGGTGGGCCTGCCCGTCGAACTCTGTGGCCAGGCCCGCCTCGGGATCGAGCAGGTCCGGAACCCCGAGCAAGCGCTCCTCGAGATCGAAGACCGGCTGGTTGACCAGAGGTTTCGGCAGGCGGGCCTGCCGCCGATAGAACACCCGGAGCCTGGTCTCCCAGGGGCTGGCGCTCGCCGAGTTCGCCCAGGCCAGGGCGAAACGAATCCGGCGCATCCCGCGGAACCTGGAATTGGCCTCGCACCAACGGGTCAGCGCGGCCGGGTTCAGGTGAAGCGCCCCCGCCACCATGTCGCCGGCGACGACTGCTTCCACGAGATCGGGGCCTTCGAGCACCGCCTCGGCCCAGGTGCGCAGTGGGGTGGTCACCACCAGGCCGTGGACCGCCATGATCTCGTTCGGGTCGAGGCGGGCCCGCCGGAAGCGAACCAGCGGAAGGTCCTCCCGCCCGATGTCGCTGCCGAGCAGCACTGTGGCGGACAACGGCGCCATGGTGTGTGGGTCGAGGCCGTCCAGCAGATCGACGCCGAGCGTGTACGCGGCCGCCCAGCCGGTGATGGCACCGCCAAAGGGCACCAGCGGGGCCAGCTCGAGGATCCGCTGGGTCGGCGTGGGGGAAGCCTCGGTAGGCACGTAGAAGCCCCGGCTCGACCGACGCCACCGTGACCCGCGGAGCATGGCGGGCGTGACTCCCGCGGCCCCCAGCTCGGTGATAGGGCGTGGTTGAGCGGCCGACCGGAGCTCGCCTACGAATCGTGATCCCATGCCGGCACCCTCGACCAGATGGGCCCGGCGCCGCCAGAGTGTCGCTGAGATCTGTGGACAACCACGAAGGTGCGTCAGGTTCCTGCTGTTCTCAGCCTCGACAAACCGCAGGAGCCTGCCGCACAACCCGTGGGATCAGGCCGTCAAGACATTCCCTATGGCGTATTCGACAGCCTTGAGTGCGTCGTCGACCCGGGCGCCATCGGATCCACCGCCCTGGGCGATGTCGTCCTTGCCGCCACCCCGGCCGCCGAGGGTCTCGCTCGCGGTTCGCACCAGCTCGCCGGCTTTGAGTCCGCGGTCGCGGGCCCCCTCGGTGGTGACGATCACCACCGAGGGCTTGTCCGGCGGGCCGCCGACCACCGCAACAACGGCCGGTTCGGCAGCGACTCGGTTCCGCACCTCCAACGCCAGGTTGCGCAGGTCGTTCCCGCTTACTCCGTCGGCTCGGTGCGCGAAGTAGCCGACACCCCACAGATCGTGCCGGCCGGCAACGATGGCGCCGACGTCGGCGAGCGCGTCACGGCTCTTCAAGTCCGCGATCTGCTTCTCGGCCGCCTTGAGCTGGGCGACCAGCTTGGCCACCCGATCGGTCAGCTGGTCGGGCTGCACCTTGAGCAGGTCGGTCAGCCCGAGCACCAGAGCGCGCTCCTTGGCCAGGTAGCGGAAGGCCTCGATGCCGACGAAGGCCTCGACCCGGCGTAGGCCGGACCCGACCGACGACTCGCCGGTCAGCGTGACCAGGCCGATCTGGGAAGAGTGCTGGACGTGGGTGCCGCCGCACAGCTCACGTGACCAGGGCCCGCCCATCTCGACGACCCGCACCTCCTCGCCGTAGGTCTCGCCGAACAGGGCCAGTGCGCCGATCTCCCGTGCGGTGGCCAGCGGCATGTAGCTGGCGGTCACATTCAGATCGGACCTGATGGCCTGGTTCGCGGCCTCCTCCACATCGGAGCGGATCTGCTGGCTCAGCCCGCTCGGCCAGGCGAAGTCGAGCCGGAGGTAGCCGGGCTTGTTGTAGGAACCGCTCTGCAGCGCCGTCGGGCCGAGCACCTGCCGTAGGGCCGCGTGCATGACGTGGGTGCCGGAATGCGCCTGGCAGGCACCGAGCCGCCACTCGCCGTCGACGGCCGCCAGCACACTCGCGCCGGTGAGCAGCTCGCCGGAGGTGACCCGGACCCGGTGCACGATCAGCCCCTTGACCGGGCGCTGCACGTCGACCACGTCGAGCACCACGCCGTCGCCGGTGATGGTGCCCGCATCGGAGTCCTGTCCGCCGGACTCGGCGTAGAACGGGGTGCGCTCCAGCACGACCTCGACCAGGTCGCCCTCCTCGGCCGCCTCGGCCAGCTCTCCGTCGACCACAATGCCGCGTATCGCCGACTCGGTGCTCAGCTCGGTATAGCCGGTGAACGGCGTGGGGCCGGCCGAGCGCAGGTCCTTGTAGACCTCGCTGGCCAGGGCGCCGGCCTTCTTGGACTTGGCGTCGGCCTTGGCCCGGTCCTTCTGTTCCTGCATCAGCGCGCGGAACCCCGCCTCGTCGACGCTGAGCCCTTGCTCCGCGGCCATCTCCAGGGTCAGGTCGATCGGGAAGCCGTAGGTGTCGTGCAGCTGGAACGCCCGGTCGCCGGACAGTGTGGTCTGCCGGGCTGTCCGGGCATCGGCGACGGCCAGGTCGAAGATCTGCGTGCCGGTGGTCAGCGTGCGCCGGAACGCGTCTTCCTCGGCGTAGGCGATCTGGGAGATCCGCGCCCAGTCGGTCGACACCTCGGGGTAGGAGTCGGCCATCAGGTCGCGGCTGATCGGCAGCAGCTCGGGCAGCACCGGCTCCGCGACGCCGAGCAGTCGCATCGAGCGGACGACGCGGCGCAGCAGCCGGCGCAACACATAGCCGCGCGCCTCGTTGCCCGGTGTGACGCCGTCGGCGATCAGCATGAGGCCGGAGCGAATGTGGTCACCGACCACCCGCAGTCGTACGTCGTCCCCGTCGTGCGTGCCGTAGCGCTTGCCGGACAGCTCGCCCGCGCGCTCGATCACCGGATAGACCTGGTCGATCTCGTAGAGGTTGTCCACGCCCTGGAGCAGGTAGGCGACCCGCTCCAGTCCGAGACCGGTGTCGATGTTCTTGCGCGGCAGCGGCCGGAGCACGTCGAAGTCGTCCTTGGCGCGGACCTGCGACAGCTCCTCCTGCATGAAAACGAGGTTCCAGATCTCCAGGAAACGGTCTTCATCGACAATCGGCCCACCGTCCGGGCCGTACGCCGGGCCCCGGTCGACGTAGATCTCGCTGCACGGTCCGCCCGGTCCGGGTACGCCCATGTGCCAGTAGTTGTCGAGCCGACCGCGACGCTGGATCCGCTCCGCGGGTAGGCCGGCGATGTTCTCCCAGAGCACAGCCGCCTCGTCGTCGGACTGCAGCACGGTGATCCAGATCTTGTCCGGGTCGAAGCCGTAGCCGCCCTGGTCCTGAGTGCCGGTGACCAGGTCCCAGGCATAGCGGATCGCCTCGGCCTTGAAGTAGTCACCGAAGGAGAAGTTGCCGTTCATCTGGAAGAAGGTCGCGTGCCGGGTGGTCTTGCCGACCTCCTCGATGTCGAGGGTGCGGACGCACTTCTGCACGCTGGTCGCACGGTCCCACGGCGGGGTCTCGGCGCCGGTGAAGTACCGCTTGAAGGGCACCATGCCGGCATTGACGAACAGCAGGGTGGGGTCGTTGTAGAGCAGAGGCGCCGAGGGCACGACCTCGTGGCCACGGGAGGCGAAGAAGTCGAGGAACCGGCGCCGGATCTCGGCGGTTTTCATGATCGTGGAGTCCTCTGGGGGTGGAATGACAGATGGGCTACTCGGTCAGGCCGAGCTCGTCGCGGATCTCCGCTTCGCGCTCGGCCATGGCGGCTCGCACCCGGTCGGTGAAGTCGCGCGCCGACGCACCGACCCCGGCGGCGGACGCAGCCATCCGCTGACCCACGGCGTCCGGGTGGGCTTGACGCAGCATCTGTCGGATCCTGAGGAACACCCAGATCGCCAGACCCGCGCCGAGGACGAACCAGAACAGCCGTCCGAACATCACGCGTCTCGCTTGGTCTTGCGCCGCGACCCGTCGCCGCGGATCGCCTTGCGGACGCCGTAGGTGAGCGCAGCGGTCTTGATCAACGGGCCGCCGAGGGTGGCGGAGAACAGGCTGGTCATCTGGGCCGCGTTCTGACTCACCACGGTGGCGTTGGCGCTCACCTTCGCGACGTCCTCGGTGACGACGCCGATCTTCTCCAGTTCGGAGTTGGTGGCCCGGACGGTCCCCTGCAGCTCGGTCAGGATCGGCACGGACTCGTGCCCGATGTCGCGGACCGCCAGCCGGACCTCCTCCAGTACCCGACCCAGCTTGAGCAACGGCACGGCGGCCAGCGCGACCAGCGCGACGAAAGCGATGGCGGCGATGAGGCCGGCGATGGCTCCAACGGTCATGGGCGGTCCTTGGTCAGATCAGGAGGCGGATTTCGCGGGCCGCTCGCGGCCCGGCTATGACCTTATCGCGGGCGGCCATCCGTCATCGCGCGGTTTGACCGGCCCGACCGGAGCAGTGCGGCCCGCCGGATCAGCTGGTTCCGCTCCGGGACACTCGTGGCCCGCGTTGCTGCATCCACGTACCGCGCGGCGGCCGTCGGCAGATCACCAGCCAGTTCGTGCAGGTAGGCCTGGACGGCCAGCAGCCGGTAGCCATCGCCGAGCACGGGTGCTACCCGGTCGACCTCGCGCAGCCCGGAGTGCGGCCCAAGCACGTGTCCCACCGCGACCGCCCGACTGAGGACGGCAGCCGGATCGTCGCGTACTGGGTCCTCGACCAACCCGATCAGCTCGTCATACCAGTCCAGCACCTGTGGCCAGTCCGTCTCCTCGGAGCTCCGCGCATCGTCGTGCAGTGCGGCGATCGCCGCCTGCACCTGGTAGCGGCCACGCCGCCCGTCGGCGAGGGCTGCCTGCAGGATCCCGACCCCCTCGGCGATCTCGCTCGCATTCCATCGGGTCCGGTCCTGCTCGTCCAGCGTGACCAGCGCGCCGGACACGTCGAACCGGGCGGGCAGTCGGGCATGGTGCAGCAGCATCAGGGCGAGCAGGCCGCGCACCTCCGGGTCGGCGCTGGCGAGTTCCAGCTGCCGGGTCAGCCGGATCGCCTCTGCGGCCAGATCGACCCGTCCCCGGTGGCCGGCCGTGTACACCAGATAGAGCACGTTCAGCACGAGGGCCAGGTCGCCGGGACGGTCGAGGCGTTGGCCCTGCAGCGTCCGCTTGGCCCGGGAGATCCGCTGCGCCATCGTCGGTTCGGGGACGAGGAAGGCGTCCGCGATCTCGCGCGTGGTCAGGCCCGCGACGGCGCGCAGGGTGAGTGCGACGGCCGAGGCCGGCGTGAGATCCGGGTGGCAGCACAAGAACAGCAGCAGCAGTGTGTCGTCAGCCTGCTCCGGGCGGCCGGCCGGCGGCTGGTGCTGAACCGCCTGCTCCCGCCGACGGCGGGCCGCTTCGCTGCGCCGGGCGTCGACCAGGCGACGGCCGGCCACCGTCGTGAGCCAGGCTCGCGGATCGCGCGGCGGCGCCGTGGGCCACACCCGCAAGGCCTCGACCAACGCATCCTGCAAAGCGTCCTCAGCCGCGGCGAACTCCTCACCACGACGGACGAGCGTGGCGAGCACCGGGGGGACGAGGGCCCGAAGCAGGCCCTCGTCCACCGGTGCCGGATCCGACGTAGCGCTCACTCAGGCTCCGCCGGAGCGCCGGACATCACCTCGCGTACCTGGATCCACTCATAGAGCGGCTCCCCGCCGGGGCCGGGCTCGGACGACACGTGCGCCGCGATCTCGAGTGCGCGGTCGTACGAGTCGACGTCGACCAGGTACCAGCCGGCCACCAGGTCGCTGGTCTCCGGATGTGGGCCGTCGGTGGTGACCGGTGCGGCGCCCGAACCGCCGTACCGAACCCAGACGGAGTCGGGGGTGAGGGCCTGTGCGTCCACGAACTCGCCGCTCTTCTCCAGCATCCGCCCGACCTCCTCCAGGAAGGCCATGTGCGCCGCGATGTCGTCGGGGTCCCACTCGTTCATCGGGGGCACCGGCGTCGGCAGCTCGGGTCCGCCGCGGTAGTGCTTGAGCAGCAGATACTTGGGCATGTCTTCCTCCTTGGTCTGCGGAACGCCGTGTGCGTCCCGCTCACCCGTAGAGCGGAGCCGGCCGCGCGTTCTCGACACGGTGACACTAGAGGCATGAGAACGCGGATGCGGGTGGCCGGACTCGCTCTGGTCGTCGCGGGTGCGACTGCTGGCTGCACCGCTGGGGATCCCACCCCGACGCCTGCCGCGACGACCGGCAGCGCGACGCCCACCGCCGCCTCGACACCGACACCAAGCTCGACACCGACACCAAGCTCGACACCGACCCCCACGAGCACCGTGGCACCGGCCTTCGTCGTGGCCACGTACGACTCCTCACAGACCGACGGCGGCATGCGGGCCGAGCTGCACGGCACCGGCGTCGTCCAGAACGGCTGCTTCTTCCTCCGGCTGGACGATCCGGATGCGAACGGTTCCGACCTGGTGCTTCCGGTGTTCCCCGACCAGCGGGTCCGTATCGAGGATTCCCGGACTCACTTCAACGAGGAGCTCCTGCGCGAAGGCGATCGGATCAAGCTCGGTGGTGGTTACGTTCGGTCGAGCGCCGGTGCCGACCGTCCTACGGGGTGCCGCGGCGAACGGATCGTGTTCATGGTCGGTGACTACTGAGGTGAAATCCCCTCCACCGTGCCGCTGCGCCCGAGCAGCTCGTTGATCTTGGCCAGTCGCTCCGCCAGGCCGGCCTCGGCGCCATGGTCGGTCGGCCGGTAGTACTCCGCGCCAGCCAGTTCATCGGGCAGGTACTGCTGAGCCGCGATGCCGTGCGGATGATCATGGGCGTACTGGTAGCCCGTGCCGTGCCCGTACGTCTTGGCGCCCGGATAGTGCGCGTCGCGGAGGTGGCGCGGAACCAGCCCGATGCGTCCCGCGCTCACGTCGGCCATCGCCGCGTCGATGGCCATGATCACCGCATTGGACTTCGGCGCCAGGGCACACGCGATGGTCGCCTGAGCCAGGTTGATCCTGCCCTCCGGCATCCCGATGAAGGCGACGGCCTCGGCGGCCGCGACCGCAGTGGTCAGCGCGGTCGGGGTCGGCCAGCCCGATGTCCTCCGAGGCAAGAATGACCAGTCGCCGCGCGATGAACCGCGGGTCCTCCCCGGCCGCGATCATCCGAGCGAGGTAGTGCAGCGCGGCCTGGACATCGGAGCCGCGAATCGACTTGATGAACGCGCTGATGACGTCATAGTGCTGGTCGCCGTCGCGGTCGTAGCGGATGGCCGCCTTGTCCACCGCGCGAGCGACGATCTCGACGGTGATCGCGGTCTCGCCGACCGCCGACGCGCCGGCCGCCGCCTCCTCCAGATAGGTGAGGGCGCGACGGGCGTCTCCCCCGGCGAGCCGCAGGATCTGGGCGCGCGCCTCGATCGTCAAGGGAGTACGCGCTGCCGAGCCCGCGATCCTCGGCCAGGGCCCGGTCGAGCAGCGTCGACACGTCGTCGTCGGTGAGTGGCTTGAGGGTGAGCAACAACGAGCGGGACAGCAGCGGCGAGATCACCGAGAAGCTCGGGTTCTCGGTCGTCGCCGCGATCAGGGTGACCAGCCGGTTCTCCACGGCGGGCAGCAGCACATCCTGCTGGGTCTTGGAGAACCGGTGCACCTCGTCGACGAAGAGCACCGTCTGCTTGCCGGTCCGCAGGTCACGCCGGGCCTGATCGAGCACGGCCCGCACTTCCTTGACGCCCGCCGTGACGGCGGAGAGCTCCACGAACCGGGAGTCGGTCTGCCGGGAGACGACTGCAGCGATGGTCGTCTTGCCCGTGCCCGGCGGGCCCCACAGAAACACCGACATCGGCTCCCCGGCCGCGAGCCGGCGCAGTGGCGACCCGGGGCCCAGCAGATGCGTCTGCCCGACGATCTCGTCGAGGGTCCGCGGCCGCATCCGTACCGCGAGCGGCAGGCCGGCCCGGTCGCCCTCGGTCAGACTGCCGCTGCCGACCGGTGCGGGTGCTCCGACCAGCCCGCCGAACAGGTCCTCGCTCACGGGATCGGGGACCTCGTTACCCGACGCTCGGTGCTCATCGGGAGCGATCCTACGCAGCGGCGCCGGACCGATAACGTGTGACCGACCTCACTCTCCAGTCCTTCTCGTCCAGGAGCGACCGTGCCCCAGAAATGCGAGTTGATCACCTACGCCGACCGTCTGGGCGGTGATCTCGCGGGCCTGCATCGCGTGCTCAACGGTCCGCTGGCCGGGCTGTTCGGCGGCGTGCACATCTTGCCGTTCTTCACCCCGTTCGACGGCGCTGACGCCGGCTTCGATCCCGAGGACCACACCGAGGTGGATCCGCGGTTGGGCAGCTGGGACGACATTGCCGCGCTGGCCGCCGAGTACGCGTTGATGGTCGACGTGATCGTCAACCACGTCTCCTCCTCGGGGCCGCAGTTCACCGATTGGCTGGCGAACGGGAAGGACTCGGCGTACGCGGACATGTTCCTGACCTTCGGCGGCGCATTCCCCGACGGCGCGACCGAAGAGACGCTGATGCGGCTCTACCGGCCCCGGCCGGGGCTGCCGTTCACCCCGTACACCCTCGCCGACGGCACCAAGCGGCTGGTCTGGACCACCTTCACCCCGCAACAGGTGGACATCGACGTGCGCCAGCAGGTGACCCGGAACTACCTGCTCAGCGTGTTGGACAAGCTCGCGACCTCCAGCGCGCGCCGGGTGCGGCTGGACGCAGTCGGCTACGCGGTGAAGACGCCGGGGCTGACCTCGTTCATGACGCCGGAGACCTTCCAGTTCATCGACCAGATCACCGCCTGGTGCCACGAGCGGTCGCTGGAGGTGCTGGTCGAGGTGCACTCCTACTACCAGTCCCAGATCGAGATCGCCAAGCAGGTGGACAAGGTGTACGACTTCGCCTTGCCGCCGCTGGTGCTGCACGCGCTGACCGCCGGCGACGGCGACCCGCTGCTGGCCTGGATGAAGATCCGCCCGAACAACACCGTGACCGTGCTGGACACCCACGACGGGATCGGGGTGATCGACGTCGGTGCGGACGCGAGCGACCGCTCCCGACCAGGCCTGCTCACCCCCGAGCAGATCGACCGGCTGGTCGAGACGATGCACGACAACTCCGGCGGAACCTCGAGGCAGGCAACCGGCGCAGCGGCGTCGAACGTCGACCTCTACCAGGTGAACTCCACCTTCTACGACGCGCTCGGCCAGGATGACGCCCGCTACCTGCTGGCCCGGGCGCTGCAGTTCTGGGCGCCCGGACTGCCGCAGATCTACTACGTCGGCCTGCTGGGGGGCTCCAACGACATGGACCTGCTGTCCACGAGCCGGGTCGGCCGCGACGTCAACCGGCACTACTACACCTCGACGGAGATCGACGAAGCGCTGGCGCGCCCGGTTGTGCAGCAGCTGTTCGCGCTGATCCGGTTCCGAAACAGCCACCCGGCGTTCGACGGCGAGTTCGCGATCAGCGGCGGTGTGGTCAGCTCACCCTGACCTGGACCTTCGGCGACGAGGTGGCCACTCTGGCGGCCGATCTGACCATGGCCGCCGCAACCGTGCAGTGGACGGAGAACGGCGAGACCCGCGAGGCGGCGCTCAGCGGGCTGGGAGGCTGACGATCATGATCATGCGCACCTGGCGGGGTGCGGTTCGCGCCGTGGACACGGAGCGCTACCTGCGCCATCAGGCCGACACCGGCGTGCGCGAATACCGCGAGACCGCGGGGAACCTTGGTGCCCTCGTGCTCACCCGCGACCTCGGCGACCTCTGCGAAGTCACCACGGTCTCGTTCTGGGAATCGATGGATGCGGTCCGAGGCTTCGCTGGCGACGACCCGGAACAGGCGCGGTTCTATCCCGGTGACGACGACCTGCTGGTCGAAAAGGATCTGCACGTGCACCATTTCGACGTGGTCAGCGCCGACCTCCCGGCAGAGTTCTGGGCGATCCAGTAGGCGGTGATCGCGTTCGCCCGGACGCACCCAGGAGGGATACCCGCCCGGTCAGCCCGGCTCCGGCTTGGCGTCGACTCCGGACTCTTTGCGCTGCGCCGCGGTGATCGGGGCCGGAGCGTCGGTCAGTGGGTCGACCCCGCCGCCAGACTTGGGGAAGGCGATCACGTCGCGGATCGAGTCGGTGCCCGACAGCAGGGCGCAGATCCGATCCCAGCCGAAGGCGATACCGCCGTGCGGCGGCGCCCCGTACGCGAAGGCGTCGAGCAGGAAGCCGAACTTGGCCTGCGCCTCCTCCCGACCGAGGCCCATCACGGCGAAGACCCGCTCCTGGATGTCGCGGCGATGGATACGGATGGATCCGCCGCCGATCTCGTTGCCGTTGCAGACGATGTCGTACGCCCAGGCAAGTGCCGAGCCCGGGTCGGTGTCGAAGGTCTCCAGGTCCTGCGGCGCGGTGAAGGCGTGGTGTACCGCGGTCCAGGCGCCCGACCCGACGGCCACGTCACCGGCGGCCACCGCCTTGTCCGCCGGTTCGAACAGCGGCGCGTCCACAATCCAGCAGAACATGTATGTCGACTCATCGATCAGGCCGAGCCGCCGGCCGATCTCCAGCCGGGTGGCGCCGAGCAGGCTCTGCGCCATGGGGCGGACCCCGGCCGCGAAGAAGATACAGTCCCCGCGGTCGGCCCCGGCAGCGGCGACCAGTCCGTCACGTTCGCTCTCGGACAGGTTCTTGGCTACGGGTCCGCCGAGCTCGCCGTCCTCCCCGACCAGGACGTACGCCAACCCACGGTGCCCGTGCTGTTTGGCGAACTCCTGCCATGCGTCGAGCTGCCTGCGCGGCTGGCTCGCCCCGCCGGGCATCACCACCGCGCCGACGTAGTCGGCCTGGAAGACTCGGAATGGAGTACCTCGCGAAGTAGTCGGTCAGATCGGTCAGCTCCAACCCGAAGCGCAGATCCGGCTTGTCCGTGCCGTAGCGGTCCATGGATTCGGCGAAGGTCAGCCGCCGAATCGGGGTGGGCACCTCGACGCCGATCAACGCCCAGATGGCCGGGATCAGCGTCTCGGTCAGCTCGATGACGTCCGCCTGCTCGACGAAGCTCATCTCGACGTCGAGCTGAGTGAACTCAGGCTGCCGGTCGGCCCGGAAGTCCTCGTCGCGGTAACACCGGGCGATCTGGTAGTAGCGCTCCATCCCGGCCACCATGAGCAGCTGCTTGAACAGCTGCGGACTCTGCGGCAGCGCGTACCAGGAACCCGGGCGCAACCGCGCCGGCACCAGGAAGTCCCGGGCGCCCTCGGGCGTGGACCGGGTCATCGTCGGCGTCTCGATCTCGACAAATCCACGCTCGGCCAGCAGGGTGCGGGCGACCCGGTTGACCTCGCTCCGCAGCCGGAGAGCGGCGGCGGGGCCGGGCCGGCGGAGGTCGAGGTAGCGGTACCTCAGCCGGACCTCCTCGCCGACGGTGACCCGCTCGTCGATCTGGAACGGCAGCGGAGCGGACGGGCTGAGCACCTCCAGCTTGCTGGTCACCACCTCGATCTCGCCGGTGGCCAGATCGGGGTTGGCATTGCCCTCCGGGCGCAGCGAGACCTCACCGGTGATGGCGAGGCAGTACTCGTTGCGCAGGTCGTGAGCACCGGAGGCGGCGAGCATCTCGTCCCGCACCACCACCTGGACGACTCCTGATGCGTCACGCAGATCCACGAACGCCACCCCGCCGTGATCGCGCCGACGGGCCACCCAACCAGCGAGCGTGACGAGGGATCCGGCGTGCTCGGCCCGCAGGGTGCCGGCACCGTGGGTACGCATCACGAGGGTGCAGTCCTTCCTCTGAGAGCGGTTCCAGGACCGCCCTGCGATCCTACGGGCGGTGGGTCGGACGAGCCGACCGAGTTTCTGTCTGCGAGGCCGGCAGAGAGTCGATTGTCAGCGGCTGGTGGCAGAGTCGCCTTATGGTGCGGCGGCTGCGTGACCGGCCGGAGTGGCAGTTCTTCGCCGCCCTCCCCCGGGCCAGCGCCGGACTGGCGGCGCTGTGGTGGGTGTTGCTCGGCCTGAGCGGACTGCTGCCGGCTGCGTTCGCGGTGACGACCGGGATCATGGTCGGCGCCGTGCAGCGAGGCGAGCCGTTGGCCTGGCCCCTCGTGCTGACCGCTGTCTGTTTCGTCGCCACGCTCGTGACCGGGCCGGTGCTGACTGCGGTCAGCATGAACTTGGGCAGTCAGATGTCGGCCTGGCTCAACGAGAAGCTGATCCGCAGCTGCGTCGACCCGCCGGGGATCGGCCACCTCGAGGACGCCGGGCTCACCGATGACCTGACCACTGCGCGGGAGTTCGACCGGGGGATGACCGGGCCGCCGATGTTCCTCAATGTCGACTTCATCGCCACCAGCCTCGTCGGCCTGGTCAGCGGGCTCGCCTCGGCGGTGGTGCTGGCCGGGTTCACCTGGTGGGCCCCGCTCGTCCTGGTGCTGGCCTGGGGCTCCACCCACTGGCTGCTCCGGGAGAGCGGGGTGTGGAAGGACCGCAACACCAGCGAGGTTCAGCTCGCCCAGCGGCACGCCGACTACGCGTACCGGCTGGCGGTGGACCCCGAGCCGGCCAAGGAGCTCCGGCTGTTCGGCCTGGCGGGCTGGGCGGTGCAGCGGTTCGTGGACCGCCGCAGCGTGCTGTTCGAGCTGCAGTACCGCGCCACGAGGCTTCGCGAGCGCCCGGTCGCGCTGTGCCTGGTCTTCGTTGCCGCCGCCAACACCGCCGTCTTCGTGGCCATCGGGGCGGCCGCGACCTCCGGTGAGCTGCCGCTCGACCGCCTCGTCGTGTACACCCAGGTCGCGCTGGGGGTCAGCCTGATTGCCTTCGGTGGGCTGAACTGGGCTCTGGACGGGGCCGCCGCTCCCGTGGCGGCCGTGGCCCGGCTCGGTCCGGCGATGGCCCCGCTCGGCGCCCTGAGGGCGGGCAGTGCGCCGGCCCAGGGCCGACCGGCTCGCCAGCTGGTGCTCCGCGACGTCCGATTCGGCTATCCCGGCAGCGACCGCCCGATCTTCTCGGGTCTGAACCTGCAGGTGCCGGCCGGCACCTCGCTGGCCATCGTCGGTCAGAACGGCGCCGGCAAGACCACCTTGGCCAAGCTGCTGTGCCGGCTCTATGACCCGGACCGTGGCGCGATCGAGGTCGACGATGTCGATCTGCGCACGCTGGACATCGCCGACTGGCGGAGCCGGGTCACGGCGGTGTTCCAAGATTTCGTCCGATTCGAGCTCTCGCTTCGAGAGAATGTGGATCCGGCCGGACGGGCCAGTGACGACGACGTACGCGCGGCGCTGGTCGCCGCCGGGGCAGACCAACTGGCCGATCTGGACACCCCGCTGGCCAAGGGCTACCCCGGAGGCACCGACCTGTCCGGTGGGCAGTGGCAGCGGGTCGCGCTGGCCCGGGCGCTGTGCGCCGTACGCCGCGGCGCCGGTCTGGTGCTGCTGGACGAGCCCACCGCCCAGCTCGACGTTCGTGGCGAGGCGGAGGTCTTCGACCGGGTGCTGCGCGCCACCCGTCAGGCGACCACGATCTTGATCTCGCACCGCTTCTCCACGGTCCGGCACGCGGACCGGATCTGTGTCCTGGAGCACGGCCGGGTGATCGAGCAGGGCAGCCACGAGGAGCTGATGGCGCGGGGCGGTCGGTACCAGACCATGTTCGACCTGCAGGCCCGGCGCTTCGCGGCAACGGTGGACGAGGAGGGCGCGATCTTCGATGTCCTCTAGATCCGCCGCCCCGGAAACGACCGCCCCGGACGATCTGCCGCCCGCCCTGGCGTCGATGTGGCGGTTGTGCAAGCTCGGCTACACCCACGAACCCCGTCTGCTCCTGCTCGTGCTGGCGATGACGCTGCTGCAGGCCGTGCCCGATGCGCTCTTCGCGCTGTGGCTCAAACTGCTGGCCGACGCACTCGCCGCCGGTCGGACCGGGGTGGTGTACCCCGTGATGGCGGCCATGGCCGGTTCCGCGACCCTCACCTGGCTGCTCAGTACGGTGACCACCCGGTTGACCCGCCGGTTCCGCGATCGGGTCACCATCGCGCTGGAGACCCACGTGGCGACGCTGCAGGCCGCGGTGCCCGAGTCTTGAGCTGCACGAGCGGGCGGACTATCTTGACCGGCTCTCGGTGCTGCGCAACCAGGTGTTCGTGCTCGATCACCTGTACCTGTCGCTGCTGAACACCCTCGCCTGGCTGGTGCGGGTGACGATCACGCTGGTCCTGCTCGCCACCATCCATCCGCTGCTCCTACTGCTCGCGCTCTTCGCGGCACCGACCGTGGCCAGCGCCTCCCGACGGCCGGCGGTCGAGCGACGGATCGAGGAGCGCTTCGCCGCCCACAGCAGGCTCGCCGACCACCTCTTCCGCACCGCGACCACAGCGGCCCCGGCCAAGGAGGTCCGGGTGACCGGGATCGGTGATGACCTGGCCCGGCGTCGGCGTACCGAGTGGCAGCGTTGGGCCGGACCGGTCGCCCGAGCCCGCTGGGGCACGGCCGCCTCCCACGCGCTGGCCTGGGCCGTCTTCGGACTCGGCTATGCCGCCGCCGTGGTCTTCGTGGCGGTCGGGCTGCAGGCATCGGTCGGTGCGGTGTTGCTGATCCTGGCCGCCGGTGCACGGCTCTCGTCCTACGTGGGAGCGACGATGGGTGAGATCGGCTTCCTCCGGGGCATCTGGCTGGACGGCTCCCGGCGGCTGGTCTGGCTGGAGCGCTACGTCGCCGCACTGGAGGCCGACCGCGATGTCGCCGTGCCGGACCGGCTCACCGACGGCATCCGGTTCGAGCGGGTCAGTTTCAGCTATCCCGGCTCCGACCGTCTGGCGCTGGACGAGGTCACCCTGCGTCTCCCACCGGGCGCGGTGGTGGCGGTCGTCGGCGAGAACGGGGCCGGCAAGTCCACGCTGGTCAAGCTGCTCGCCAAGCTGTACGAGCCCACCAGCGGCGAGATTCTGGTCGACGGGGCTCCGCTGCGGCGGATGCCCGCCCGCGACTGGCGCGACCGGCTGACTGGCGCGTTCCAGGACTTCTTCCGCTTCGAGTTCACGGCCCAGCGCAGCGTGGGTCTGGGTCACCTGCCGCGGCTCGACGATCGGACCGCGGTCTCGGCCGCGGTGACCAGTGCGGGCGCCGCAGATGTCGTGCAACGGCTGCCCGAGGGGCTGGACAGCCAGCTCGGGGCCGGCTGGGCGGACGGGCAGGAGCTGAGCTTCGGGCAGTGGCAGAAGTTCGCCCTGGCGCGCGGCTACATGCGGCAGCAGCCGCTGTTGATGATCTTGGACGAGCCGACCGCAGCCTTGGACGCCGAGACCGAGCATGCCCTTTTCGAGCGGTACGCCGAGGCGGCCCGGACGACCGGCGTCGGCGGCATCACGATCTTGGTCTCGCATCGCTTCAGCACCGTGCGGATGGCCGACCTGATCGTCGTGCTGGATGGATCCCGGCTGGCGGAGGTCGGATCGCACGCCGAATTGCTGGGGCGCGACGGCGCGTACGCGGACCTGTACCGGATCCAGGCAACTGCCTATCGGTGACCGCCCCGCCGCGGCGCCTTGTTTTCGGTCTTCCGGAAGCCAAGACTGGCGGGTGTGAGACGGGTGGTCGCGCTGGTCGCCGGCGTGCTGCTCGCCGTCCTGGGGCTCACCGTCAGTCCTGAGCGCGCGTATGCCTGCGACTGCGCGACCATCTCGACCATCCGAGCCGCTCAAGACGCGGATGCGGTGTTCCGTGGCACGGTCAGAACCCTGCGCGAGGTGGGCCGCGGGAAGGACGCCCGGACCGACATCCGGTTCGCCGTGGACGCGGTCTACAAAGGCGCGGTCTATCAGGACCAGGTGGTGGCCTCGTCGCAGGACGAGGCGGCCTGTGGTCTGACCCCGGGTTTGAACACGACGTGGATCATCTTCGCGGTCGACAGCATCGAGGGCGAGGGCGACGAGGCGGTCGCCCGGCTGGTCACCACGCTGTGTAGTGGAAACCTGCCTACCGGAAGCGCACCCAGCGTGCTCGGCTTCCCGCGCGAACCGCTGCCCGGGTCGTCGGACCGGGAGGAGCGCGCGACCGGGACCGACCGCCGGCTGACCCGCGGATTCGCGATCGCCGGCATCGCCGCCCTCTTCGTCACCGCCGTCGCGGTGGCCGGCCTGGCCGTGCTCTGGCGCCCGGGACGAAGGCCATGAGGCGCCGCGTTGCGCTCGCTGCCGCCGCGCCTGCTGCTGGGGCTGGCCGCGATCTGGGCGGTCCCGGCGCCGCGCCTACGCGTGCTCCTGCGCCCAGGCATCCGACGAGGGCCATGTCTCCCGCGCCGACGTGATCTTCACGGGCCGGATCGACGGACGACCGGAGCGACCAGCAGACCCGCACGCTCACCTTCGTGGTGGAGCGGATCTACAAGGGGAGCGTCGGCACGCGGCAGGTGATCTCGACCAGTGCATCGGGGGCGAGTTGCGGCCTGGAGATCGGCGGAGCAGGGAACGTTCCTGGTGTTCGCGAATCATGCGGACGAGCCGGGCGAGCTCCAGGCCAACCTGTGCGGCGGTACCCGAGCCGGACGGTGCACCGGCGAGCCTGGGCGAGGGTCGCCCTCCGCAGCCTGAGTCCGGCCAGTCCCGCCGGACCCCGCCGGCACCGGCTCCACCAGCGGCCAAGCCGAACACCGGGCCACTGCTGCTGATCATCGGCGTCTGCGATCATCATCGCCGCGTTCGAGTGGCCGCAGCGCCCGCCGACGGAAGCCGTGATGACCCGGCGGTCCGCCACCTGTCGGCCGCCCTCGCGGGACTGCTCCTCGTGCTCGCCTCGATCTGGGCGATCCCGCCGCCGGCGTACGCCTGCGGCTGTATTTACGACAACGACGACCCCGTTCTGGTGGACCTGGCCGAGGTGATCTTCACCGGCACCGTCATCGACGAACGCTCGCTGGGCTACAACCGCACCTACACCTTCGCGGTGACAGGGTCTACAAGGGCAGCGCGTACGCCGAGCAGCGGGTGCAGACCGCATCCCAGGGCTGAGCGTGCGGGCTGGATCTCAACGGATCAGGGCCGTTCCTGGTGCTGGGGGGGTATGCCCCGAACGGGACACTGCTGGCCAACTCCTGCGGCGGGACCACGGGCGCGCCCGCGCCAGCGGAGCTCGGCCCGGGCTCGCCGCCGCAGCCGGGCGTCGAACCACCGAACGCGGCCGGCGTGGTCTGGCCTGCCGTTGCCGGGCTCCTGGTGGTCAGCGCGGCGGTGCTGTTCCTTGCCTGGCGTCGGCGGTCAGCCCGGCCGGAAGGCTGACCCGACCCGCTCCAACGCTCCCTCCAGCACGGGCAGCCGGCCCGCCTTGACCGCCCCGACCAGGAGTGCGTGGTCGGCCTCGGTCTGGTCCGCGTACGCCTCGGCGAACCGGGCCAGCGCCCGGTCCAGCTTGTCCGAGCCCCCGGCGTACCCGGCGATCATGGAGGCGCCGCTGGTCCGCGCGTGACCCTTGGCCAGCAGGTGACCGACGATCCCGGCGTAGTCGGCCAGCGCGGCGGCGTCGATGGCGTCCAGGGGCGATGGTGCCCTTCATGTTGCGGAACTGGCGCACGTAGTAGTCCCGGCCGCGAACGCTGGTCCAGCCCAGCAGCGGGTCACTGACCGTCTGCAGCGCCTGCTGGTACTCCACCACCCGCTGGCCCTGGTGGGCGTGCCAGGCGGAGTCGCCGTGCACATAGCGGGCGAGCACCGAGCGACGGGCCTGCTTGAGCTGCAGGAACAGCACGTCCTCCGGGCTGCTGCCCTCGAGCAGCGCGACATAGGCGCGTAGCCCGACGCTGCCCACCCCGACCACCTTGTGTGCGATGTCGACCAGGGTGTAGCCGCCGACGGCGCGCCGCCAGTGCGGCGCCAGGGTGTGCAGGTACTCGTCGAGCGCGGCCGCGATCGCGTCCGCCTCGTCCGGCGGGACCCGGGTGATCAGCGGCGGTTCCTCGACGATGCGCCGCACCCCCTCCTGCTCGGTCACGAACCGCGGCAGCGCCCGGTCGCTGGTCCGGTGACGGGCCCGCTTGGCCGATCGCCTGATCTCGGCCCGGAGCGACTTCTCGGTCGCGGTCTCGTGCAGCCGATTCGAATCCAGCCGGTTGTAGGAGCGCATCAGCAGCGGCTGCTCGGCCAGGAAGCGCACCTCGTCCCGGTAGGCGGCGACGCAGGCCAGAACCGCCGTGCGGCACTCGTCCTCGGTCGCGCCGTTCTCCCGGCCGGCCACCCAGACACTGGCCACCAGCCGGCGCAGGTCCCACTCCCAGCAACCCGGATGCGCCTCGTCGAAGTCGTTGAGATCGATCACCAGCTCGCCCTCGGGCGAGGCGTAGAAGCCGAAGTTGCCCAGGTGCGAGTCCCCGCAGACCACCGGCGTGATCCCGGTCGAGGGCAGACCGGCGACGTCGTACGGCCATCACGACTGCGGTGCCGCGCAGGAAGCTGTACGGCGAGGCCACCATCCGGGCGACCCGCACGGGGATCAGCCGCTCCACCCGACCGCGGTGCGAGGCGATGATCAGCTCGATCGGGTCCGGCCGGTCGTCGGCCGGATGCCACCGGCCGAGGCTCTTGCGGGGGACGGTCTTGCGCAGCGCGCGGCCGATGGCGTATCGCTCCGCGCGAGAGCTGGGCCGCTTGCGCAGCGACGTGAACGCCTGGCTGTCGGCCGTGGCGAGAACGGTGTGCCCCGTCGAGCGTCTCCGCACCTGCGTCACCCTAGTTCGAGCCTCCGGTCGACGACGGTCAGCTCCAGCGGCTTGCCCAGGAACCGGGCCAGCTCCGCCGCAGCGTCCGCGGCCTGGTCCCGGGCCTGCGGGCCGAGCCCTGGTGCCAGAGCTGATCTCGATCAGCACCGACCGACCTCGGACGGTCCGCCGCCAGGTGCCGACGTTGGCCTGGTCGATGATCACCGATCCGACGAAGAGGTCGTCACCGGGTCGATGCGGGTGCCGGTCGGCCAGCGGGAAGTTCAGCTGCGGATAGGACAGGGTCAGCTCGTCGTACAGCGGCAGCAGCAGCGCCCCGTACCGAGGCTCGCCCGGATCGTCGGCGGCCGGCCCGGCCCACAGGGTCTCGCCGCCGACCGCCAGAGGGCTGAGCCGGGGCGCCGCGGCCTCGGTGGCGTCGGCCGCCTGGTTCTGGGTGAGCGAGGACCACCGCGCGAGGTCGCGGACGCTGGCCGGGCCGTGCCCGGCGTAGAAGCGGTAGGCCAGTTCCGTCACGTCCCCGGTGGCCGGCGTGGGGACCCGCTCGGAGAGCACGGCGTAGGTGTGCTGGGCGCCACGCAGCGGTCCGCTGGCGATCAGCCCCTCGACCTCGGCGTTCATCACCAGATAGGCGAGCTCGGTCCCCGATGCGCCGAGCAGGCGGCCGAGCTCGGCCCGGGTCAGGTGCTGCCCGCCGGACAACGCCTCGACGATGGTCGCGGCCGCTCGATCCAGCCGAGCCTGGTCCAGGCCGAGCTGGCGGTACATCGTGCCATTGAGTTGTTGCACCCGTGGCGCGGTGACGCTGGCGATCCAGCCGAGATCCTCGGCGGCGACGAAGTGCCAGGTCGGCCGCAGGATGTGGGTGCGCAGGAACTCCCCACGGTCGAACGCGGTCTTGACGTCGGCGTACCCGGTCCCGGTAGCGCGCAGCCCCAGGGACCAGAAGGCATGGGCGTACTCCTGGGACTGCACGCAGGCCAGTCGCCGGACCACGTCGACGGGCGCGTGTGGCCGCGTACCCACCAGCTGTTGTGCGGCCAGCCGGCGGCGCAGCACCTCGCCGGCGTCCGAACGCTGCACCCTGCGACCCTAACCGGCCCCTTCCAACTAGACTCCGGCGAATGTCCCGGATTCTCATCCGTTCCCACAAGAGCCCGTTCACGGTGGCCGACGCCGAGACCACGCTCGAACGCAACCTGATCGGCAGCAACACGGGCAACCTGGTGTTCAGCCAGGCGACCTTCCGGCTGCTCTCGACCGCGGACAACCACCTGAAGACCTCAGGGATCGCCGCGAACCGCCCCGCCAAGATCGACGCGAACTTCGACCATGTGGTGATCCCGCTGGCCAACGCGTTTCGGCCCCGCTACGTCGACACACTGGAAGCGTTGACCGCGGTGATCGAGCGGCTCACGATCCCGGTCACCGTGGTCGGCGTCGGGGCCCAGAACGACCTGGCGGGCGAGCGCAAGTGGCCCGACACCGTCGACCCGGCTGCCAAGCGGTTCGTGGCGGCCGTGCTGGATCGGTCGCCGTCCATCGGCGTCCGTGGCGAATTCACCCGGGACTACCTGAAGAACCTCGGTTTCGGCGACGAGCACGTGCGGGTGATCGGCTGTCCCTCGATGTTCATGTACGGACCGGATCTGAAGGTCAGC
>CAWHST010000002.1:0-219680 GCA_963832055.1 uncultured Gemmatimonadales bacterium
CGGAGCCACACGGGGTCGCGAGCGACGAGCAGCAGCACCACGCCTATGTAGGTGAAGGCCAGCCATAGCTCGCGAACGAGCCCGAACCCGGCCTCGAGCCGGGCGGCCACCAGATTCGGGACCAGCGGCGCTCCGAGCTGCTCCGGCGGCGCAGGCAGCAGCCAGCGGCTCGCGGCCCACGAGACCGCGCCGAAGAGCATCAGCGCGGCGATCAGCGGGCGATGCTGATCCGGTCGCTCGAACAGGCCGAGTCTCAGCCCGAGCACGCCCAGCAGGAACAGCGTGAAGGTGTTGACCGGCAGGAAGGTGAACCACTGGACGTAGAACCACCGCATGTGCCGGAGACGGGCGTCGAGCACGGCGGAATAGGTCGGCGCGTCCTGCGCCTCGCGGTTGGCCTCGTTGAAGCTCCGATTCCTGGCCGTCTCGGCCTGCTCTTTCAGGCGAAACGCCGGCTCGCCGATCGCGGCGACGCCGTGCGCGGTGCGAGCGATCTGGTAGAGGCTGCCCGAGGCGGCGCTGAGCACCGCGGCCGCCAGCAGCACGGGTATCGACCACTTGCGCACCAGGAGCAGGGGCACGCCCCAGATCGCGTAGCCCAGCAAGACGTTGAAGCCGAAGACCGCGTGCGCCAGGAACCCGAACGCCGCCAGCGCGAGGAGCCGGCGCAGGTATTTCCGGACGAAGCGCTCGCCGCGCTGGTCGGAGCGCCGAAGTTGAATGGCGAACCCGACACCGAAGAGGATCCCGAAGATCCCCCAGAAACGCTCCTCAAACAGCAGCCGGACGGTCTGCTGGTAAAGCGCGGCCAGTCCGACGCCGTCGGACGAATAGTCGTTGAAGTGCACCAGGAACATGCCGAACAGCGCCATGCCCCGGAGCACGTCGAGCACGTCGAGCCGGCCGGAATGCTTGGCGGCACGCTCCGGAGCGGCGTCGAGGTCCGCGGACGCGGGCATCGCGGGACCCATCATTGCCCTCGCGTTATCGGTGGAGCGGTTGAGTTCCCCTAAGGTAGGGAACGCAGCCTGCTGCGCAATCTTCTCAGGTTCGGAGCTAGCGATCCCGACGCAGCATGGGAGTTCGAATGCGAGGGGGGTCGGTTCGTGCCGAGCAGCTACTCCGTCCGAAGCGTGCGCGCCGGATCGATCCCTGCCGCGCGCCATGCGGGCACGCGCGCACGCCGCCATCGCCACCCCGCCCAGCAGCGCGATCACGCCGAGATACGTGGCCGGGTCGAGGCGCGACACGCCGAACAGCATCGCGGCGATGGCCTGGGTCGCCGCAGCCGCCCCGGCCACCCCGATCGCGACGCCGAGCCCGGTGAGCGTCATGCCCTGGCGCATCACCAGCGCCAGAATATCTCCGCGCGACGCCCCCAGTGCCGAGCGCACCCCGATCTCGCGGGCCCGCTCGACGACGCTGCCCGCCAGCACGCCGTAGATGCCGGCGGCCGCCAGCGCCAGCGCCGTGAGCGCGAACGCCTCGAACAGGATCAGCGCGAAGCGCCGCGCCGCGGCCGAGGCGGCGAGCAGGTCGTCCATCATCCCTACGCGGACGATCGCCTGGTCCTTGTCGACCGACCAGACCGCCCGCCGGACCGCGGGGATGAGCGCGCCGGCCTCGCCGCGGGTGCGCACGACCAGGGACATCGCGCGGTCGGCGAAGCGCCACTGGGCCGCGGTGACGTATACGGCATCCGATTCGTTGAGCTGCCAGCGATAACTGCTTCACGTCGCCCACCACGCCGACGACGGTGTAGCGGCTCGCCGGCTCCGATGCGCAGGCGCCGCCCGATGGGATCGAGCCCCGGCAGCCTGCGCTTGGCCATGGACTCGCTGATCAGCGCCACGAGCGGCGCGCCCTCCCGGTCGCCCTCGTCGAGCGGCCGGCCGCTCCGAAGCGGAATCCGCATCGTCTCGAGGTAGCCCGGGGTGACCGCATAGCGGAAGCTGCCCCCGATCTCGCCCGGATCGTCGGGGGGTTTCGGATCGAAATGCACTCCGTACAGGTCGAAGTCGCCGCTGAGGGGCAGCTGGCTGGTGAAGGCGGCGGCCGCGACGCCAGGGGTGCGGCGCACCGCCTCGAGCGCCTCGGCGAAGAACCGGTAGGTGGTGCTGTCCTGGTCGAACCGGCGCCCGGAGGTCTGCACCTGCATCGTGAGCAGGCGCGACGAGTCGAAGCCGGCGTCGACCGCGAACAGCCGCTCCAGGCTCCGGAGCAGCAGCCCCGAGCCCACCAGCAGGACGAGCGCCAGCGCCACTTCAGCGACGACGAGCGCACCCTGCGCCCGCCGATGCCCACCCGCGGCGCGAGGCGTGCCCTGCTGCAGGTGCCGGTGCGGCTCGTCCCTCGACGCTTGCAGCGCCGGGGCCAGGCCGACGACCAGAGCGAGCAGCGTGGTGACGCCCAATCCGAAGGCGAACACGGCTCCGTCCACGCCGATGGCGGCAGCGCGCGGCAGGTCCGGCGGGCTGAGCGCGACGAGCACCCGGACGCCGAGCATGGCCACGCCCATGCCGGCCGCGCCGCCCAGCGCGGCGAGCAGCAGACTTTCGGTCAACAGTTGCCGGTGCAGCCGATGGTGTCCGGCGCCGAGCGCGGCGCGGAGGGCGAACTCGCCGCGCCGCTGGACCCCGCGAGCCAGCAGCAGGTTGGTCACGTTGACGCACGCGATCACCAGCACCAGGGCGGCCGCGCCGAGGATGGCCAGGAGTGCCGGCCTGACGCCGCGGGTGAGATCGTCCTGCAGCGGAGTGACCAGAAGCCCCTGCTCCATGGATGCCCACGGCTGTCGGGGGAACTCCGGCAATGGCGCGCGCGCGATCTCCTGGACCTCCCGCACGGCTCGGTCCGTGCCGACGCCGGGCCGGACGCGCCCCGCCATACGGAGGTGATGACCCCACGCGCCGCCCTGGGACATGTCGTACTGCAGCGGGGTCCACAGCTCGGCCGTCGGCTCCAGGACGTTCTCGAAGCCCTTGGGCATCACCCCGATGACGACGCGGCTCTCCCCGTCCAGCGTGATCGGACGCCCGATGATCGCGGGGTCGGCGCCGAAGAGGCGCCGCCAGCTTCCGTCGCTCAGGATCACCGCGGGTGGCCCGCCGAGCCGATCATCGGAGGGCTGAAAGTCCCGTCCCAGGGCGGGCGGCACGCCCAGGACCCGGAAGTAGCTCCAGCTCACCCGCTGGCCGTCGAGCCGCTCGGGGTCCGGCCGTCCGGACCAGCGTCGGCTGCCAGGGCTTCATGACCGAGAGTGCCTCGAAGGACCGACTCCGCTCCTGGAGCTCGACGTAGCTGCCGAAGGTGACGTCGAGCCGCGAGCCGTCGGTGCCGAAGTCCCAGATCGCCATGATCCGGCCGGCATCGGGGTAGGGCAATGGCTGGAAGAGGACCGGATTCACCGCGCTGAAGATCGCCGAGGTGGCGCCGATGCCGAGGGCCAGCGTCGCCACCGTGACCGCCGTGAAGGCCGGCGCCGCGCGCAGGCGGCGGGCGGCGTAGCGCAGGTCGGCCAGGAACGTCTCGACCAGGTTCTCCCACCCGTACCCCCGCACCTGCTCGCTCACCTGCGTCACGCCGCCGAGCTCGAGCCGGGCGGCGCGGAGGGCCTCGTCCGGCGACAGGCCTCGCGCCCGGTGGGCCTCGGCGGCCATCGCCAGGTAGTGCTCCACCTCGTCGGCCACCTCCCGGTCGGCGCTGGACCGATGGGTGAGGCCGCGAAGGCCGCGGGTGAGCTGGCGCCAGAGCGACACCCGTTTACCCCTCGGCCTTGAGCAGCCGCGCGATGGCCGAGACCCGGCGGGTCCAGTCGGCGGTCTCGAGCTCGAGCTGCCGCCGGCCGGCGCGGGTGAGCCGGTAGAACTTCGCGCGGCGGGCGTTCTCCGTCCGGCGCCAGTCGGCGTCGAGCCATCCGGACCGCTCCAGCCGCTGGAGCGCGGTGAGGAGCGAGCCGGGGTTGACCTTGAAGACCCCGCGCGAGATCTGCTCGATGCGGCGGGCGATGCCGTAGCCGTGCATGGGCTGCAGGCTGAGCGACTTGAGGATCAGCAGGTCCAGGGTGCCCTGGATGACGTCGGTATTGGGCATGGGCCGACGATACCGGCTTTATCTTGATTGTCAAGATGTGGACATCATATCGAAGCCGCTGCCGGGCGGCTGGCCGCCGGCCGCGACGCGGCGGACACTTGACAGGCGGCCCAGGTGGCTGGCAGGATCGAAGGCTCGGCCGGCGGCGGTGACGAAACCCTCGCCCGGTAGCTGGTCGTAGGCGAGGGTAGCGCTCATCACAAGGAGGCCCTCGCCGTGCTATTGGTCGACGCCAGCAGTGGAAGGACACGGCCATGGACGTTCGTGCTGGTCGGCGGATTCGCGGCCGGAACGCTCGACATCGTCTACGCCTGCCTGTTCTGGGGACTGAAGCGCGAAGTGCCGGCCCAACGGATACTGCAGTCGGTGGCGGCCGGCCTGCTCGGCGAGGCCAGCTTCGAGGGCGGCTGGGCCACCGCGGCACTTGGACTCGCGCTCCACTTCCTGATCGCCCTGTCGATGTCGGCGGCGTACTACTTGGCCGCGGGTCGCCTGCCCGTGCTCCGTGAGCGCCCCTTTCTGTGCGGCGCCGGTTACGGCCTGCTGCTCTATGCGGGCATGAACTACGTGGTAGTACCCCTGTCGGCAGCGGGGCCGGGCTCGAAGGACCCCCTGTGGATCACCCTCACCATCGCGGTCCACGCGCTGCTGATCGGCATCCCCATCGCGCTCGCGGCCCGGCGCGCGAGACTCGAGGACTACCCATGAAGAAAAGCAGTGCCATGCTCGCCATTCGGGTTGCCGCCGGGCTCGTCGGCCTGGCTCTGATGGGCCCACGGGCCGCGGAAGCACAGGCCGGCGTGCAAGCCACGGACCCGGTGGCCACGCTCGTGGCGCGGTTGGACAGCGCCTGGAACCGCCAGGACACCATCACCGTCGGCCGCCTGATGGCACCTCGATACCAATACTTCACTTCGATCGGTGGCGTGCAGTCGCGCGCTGAGACGCTGGGCTTCCTCGGCAGCCCCGACTACACGCTCGAGCGCGCGACGCGATCGGAGCTGACCGTCACCAGGAGCGGTCCCGCGGCCGTGGTGAGCAGTCGGTGGCAAGGGAACGGGACTTACCAAGGGAAGCCCTTCACCGATGATCAGCGCTGCGGGCAAGTCTGGCTGCTGACCGGGCGAACCTGGCAGGTACTGAGCGAGCACTGTGTTCAGATCGCCCCGGAGGCGCCGTGAGCGTCCCGTGCTAGGTGGGGGACACCGAGTGAGGGTTTCCCTCGCAGCGGTGGTAGCCGTCGCGGCGCAGGCCCGGGGGACGGACGCCGTGGCGGCGCTTCGCGCGCTCGATACGGCCGGGCTCGCCGAACGTGACGCGATCACCCGCCGCTGCATGCTCGAGCGATTGGATGAGCGCAAGCGGCCGGGGATCGCGCTGGACGATCGCTTTCTCTCAGGCGTGCTGGCCGAATACCACGAGTACTGGTTGCGCTCCCTGCGCGCCGAGCATCCGCAGCCGGACAACGAGGCGTGGCTGCTCGCCAGGTTGCATGCCCGGGTGGAGGGCGAGGGCGAAAAACAGGCGGCGAGCATGGAGGACCTGGAGCCGGCGCTCGAGGCCCTGATCGGGGCTCGCGGCCATCATGCCCTGCTCGGCATGACTCGGCCGCTGCGCGAGCTGATGCTGTGGCGAACCGAATCGGAGACCCGGTACGACGACTTCTGGCCGTCGGCCGGACCACCGTCTACGACCTCCTCGACAGCTTCGCGGGCAACGTCAGCAACGACGTCTCCGTGCCGCACAGCTACGCGAACGGACGCGTGGTGCGCGACATGAGGCAGCGGCTGTATCCCGATGTGAGCGAGGCGCCGGGGTGGCGGAAAGCGAGCCTCGAGCGCATCAACGCGGCTGCCACCGACCTGCTGCGGGGGGATACCGCGAGACTGGAAGAGGCCCGGCAGTCACCACCGGCATGAATTGGGGCCATCGGGCTGGATCACTCGAAAGTCCATGAGCCGCATTTCCCAGTCCCGTGCGCCCGTCCGCCACGCCGGGTCGGTGGTGATGTCTTTCGTCGAATGGATGGTCCCCCGGTACTCGAAGGTCAGCGGAATGGCCGCTCCCGCCCGGGTCCACTCGTAGATCAGCTTCCTGAACTCCACGACCGGCAGCAGCCGTCCTTGCAGGGGCTGGTACTGGTAGCCGATCCTGGCCTGCCGGTCATCGATGCGGATGAACCGGACTACGTCCTCCTGGTAGCCCCAAAGCTTCAGGGGATTGCCGCTCAGGAGCAGATGGTTCGAGCGCGCCCCCTCGGTCCGCAGGTTGCTGAACATGGAGAAGTTCCCGGCCGTGCGCAGGCCGAGGTAGGACGTGAGACCGTGGAGCAGGAGCAGAACGGGAAAGACGAACATCCATCGCGGCGTCAGCCTGCTGGTGAGAGGGACGCCGGTCCAGGCCGGCCTGGGCGGCGGCGCCAGGGCCGCGGCGACCAGGGGCCAGATGAAGACCAGGGCGGCGAGCTCGAAGACAAAAGCGCCGAGTGAGTCGGCGGTCGAGCCCCGCGGAGACTCCCGCCAGGACGCACAGCACAAAGTAGAGATGGATGCGCCGCACCGGGCGGCCGATGATCGGCAGGCGAGTCTCGCCTTCCAGGAGATCGCGATAGGGGCGCGGGACGAAGGTGAACAGGAGCGCCAGGGCGAACGCCCCGAAATCCACGAACCCGATGAGCGCCAACGTCGCGTGCATCGTCCACGAGAAAGCCAACACCGGCGCCTGGAGCCGGGGGACCGAGAGCAGGAGCCCGCCGATCAGCTCCCATGTGATCACCACGATCGCCATCGCCAGAATCGCGGCCATCATGGCGGCGGGCGGAATCGCCGGCGCAAGCGCGGAAGACCAGGATGCCTGCCAACACGGTCACGCCCAGGACACCCACCCGCGTTGCCGTTGAAAGAGACCGGCGTGCCGACCACGCCGAGAGCAGCGCGTGTACCAGAAGCACGATGCCGGCGAGAAGGACGAGCCGTGTGGGAATCCCGGCGACCCGGGTGCCGGCCATATGGGTCAGGTCGCCGACCAGGTCAGCGACACAGGAGACGGCTGGATCGAAGAAGTCGGTATTGAGCTTGTGAAACCCGGCCAGGGCGTAGACCAGGATCATGCTGATCTGAAGCAGCGGGCGGATCAGCTCGAAGCCATCCGCGTCGGTGGGGAACTCGCGGCTTCGGACCAGCGAATAGCCGATCCCGGTCATCATCAGGATGTTGCAATAGATGGCGACGTTGACGTGGTTGGCCACGTCGGGAAACTGGACCAGGAGGAAATGCGAGGTCGTGACGGCCAGGAAGATCAGGAAGGTGACGCGGGTGATCCCGATCCACACGAAGAGCGCGGCGAGCAGGAGGACCACCAGAGTAAAGCCCGGGTACGACCATCTCTCCGCCAGCTCCAGGAACAGGGCGGTCATGTAGAGCGAGGCGAAGGTCGAGAAGGGCGTCATCGGTCGCGGGCGAACCATCGGTTGATCTCGGCGAACGGGACCGCGCCGGACAGGCCGGTGAAGGTTCCTTGCTCGGCGATCTCCCTCGCCGCCTCGAGGAAGCCGGTCCAGGCCGCCCGCGCGAGCGCGCCTCCGACGCTGATCCGCCGGACACCCAGTCGAGCCAGCTCCTCCACCGTGGTGAAGTCGCTCCCGACCAGCACGTTCACCGGCTTGGGAGCGACCGCCGCGATCACCGCGGTGATCTCGGCCTTGGTGTGGATGCCGGGCGCGTAGAGACACTCGGCGCCGGCTTCGGCGTAGGCGGTGAGCCGGCGGATGGTTTCGGCGAGATCGGGGCGTCCGACGATGAAGCCCTCGGATCGGCCGGTGAGCAGGACCCCCGTGCCGCTGGCGTCGATCGCCTCACGGGCGGCCCGCACCCGCTCCACCGCCAGGCTGAAATCGAACAAGGGTTGCGAGGCGTCACCGGTGGAGTCCTCGATCGACAACGCCGGCGATCCCGGTGGATGCAGCCGCCGCGACGTTGGCGCCCACCGCGGCCGGCTCGATCGCGAAGCCGCCCTCGAAGTCCCCGTTGACCGGGACCGGGACGCTCTCGGCGATCGACCGGAAGTGCGCCAGGGCCTCCGCCAGCGACACGCCGTTGTCGGGCCTGCCCTGGGACCAGGCGAACCCGGAGCTGGTGGTCGCCAGCGCCTGGAAGCCAAGCCGGACGAGGAGGCGCGCGCTGCCGACGTCCCAGGGATTCGGGATCACGAAGCAGCCGGATTGGTGCATCCGCCGGAACGCGGCAGCGCGATCGTCCACGGAGCTGGCAGTTGACCCGCTCACTGCAGGTCTCCCGGCAGATGGGGCGCCGAGAGCAGCGCGCGGAATGCGTTCCAGCGCGCCGCGGCATCGGCCCCCCCGGTCCGTTCCACCCACGCCGCGACCAGGTCCCGGCCGAGGTTGTAGTTGATGACGTAGCTGCGGTAGGTGTCGATGAAGCGCACCGTCTTGGCCGCCGCATCCGGCGCGACCAGCCAGTACCGCCGCATCATCGCCCGGGCGCCGGCCGCGTCCAGCTGCCCATCGAGGTATCGCCGGGCGACCTCGTTCCGCGCGTAGTTCAGGCGCTCGACGATCTGGCGCACCGCGGCGTTCCGCTCCGCGAGGGCCGGATCGAGACCGGCAAGGGAAAATAGGGAGTCCCGCTCGAAGGCCACCCGCTCGGCCGGCGGAAACGCCATGTCGATCCCGAAGTTCGCGCTCCCCTCGGCGATGAGGGACTGCGGGCTGAACAGGGCATACATCGAGATCTCCACCCAGCCACGGTCCCGGACCAGCGCCTGCTCGAGCAGCGCGTTGTAGACGTGGTGCCCGGGGTAGCCCTCGTGACAGGCGAGATCGACCGCCCGGTCGAGCGGAATCGGAAAGTCCAGATTGACCTGGATCAGGCTGCGATAGTCGCCCTTGTACCAGTTGTAGGCGTTCCAGGGCGTTCCCTTGACGTACTCCAGATCGAATCGCTCGCCGGGCGGCAGGGGGAGATGGGCCAGCGTGCGCGCCCGGCACGCGGCGATGGCGGTCTTGAACACGGTATCTACCTTCGCCTCCGGAATCATCAGACGGTCCCGGAAGCGTTGGTACCGTTCGGCCAGCGGTCCACGACCCGGGAGCAGGGTGTCGAGCCGGCCGAGCAGCGAGTCGAAGTGCGCCTCCCCGTGGTGCGGTGGCGCGGCGTCGTACAGGGCTCGCGCCTCCTCATCGAAGGTGAGCCGCTCGCCGCCGAGCATCCGAGCGCGCGCGGCCATCGAGCCGAGCTGGACGCGGAGATAGCGGTGGCGCAGGGCGACGAGCGAATCGGCGTAGGCCGGGACGCTGTCGCCCAGGATGGCCACGAGGGACTCCGCTCCCGCCCGGACGTCCTGCACCGACATCGAATCCGCCGCGGCCACCGACCGGAGGGAGTCGGGGCCGTAGTAGGCGTCGACATAATTCGGGTCGTGCTGGCCCAAGCTCAGGCCGAGGACGACGTAGCGCCGGGCCACCGCGTCCAGGCGTCCGGGATCCGGGGCAGTGGGGCGACCGGGGCCGCACCCGGCCGCGAGCGCGAGGATGATCGGGAGATAGAGGCGCAGCCGCATGGCTGGGTGGCTCCTGTTGGAACGGGTGCATGGTGCTCTTCAATCTTCCCGGGCCCTTGATCGTACACCAGGACCAAAGGATTCGTGACGCTGCCGCCGCGCCTGCTCCCCTGCTGGCCCTCCCGACCACCTCAATCCATCTTACTGTCGTCATCGATGGGAGTCGCACGTCGTGCATGACCAGGCGGAAAAATTCGAGCGACTTCGAGCTGCCCTGGCCTCGCGCTACCGCATCGTGAGAGAGGCCGGCCAGGGCGGGATGGCGACGGTCTACCTTGCCGAGGATCTCAGGCATGACCGGCGGGTGGCCGTCAAGGTCTTGAGGCCCGAGCTGGCGGCGGCGCTCGGGCCGGAGCGCTTCCTCCGCGAGATCCAGATCTCCGCCGCTCTGGCCCACCCCCATATCCTACCCCTGCACGACTCCGGCGAGGCCGACGGCTTCGTGTATTACGTCATGCCGTATGTGGAGGGAGAAACGCTGCGTGATCGGTTGACCCGCCAGCATCAACTGCCCATCGGGGAGGCCGTTCGGATCGTCCAAGAGGTGGCTGATGGCCTCGGCTACGCCCACAGCCTCGGCGTCGTACACCGCGACATCAAGCCGGAGAACATCCTGTTCATGGGAGGCCACGCGGTGATCGCCGATTTTGGCGTGGCCACGGCTCTCGGCCTGGCAGGGGGCACGCGGATCACGGCGACCGGGTGGTCGGTGGGCACGCCGATGTACATGAGTCCCGAGCAGGCGATGGGGCAGGGCGATGTCGATGGACGCAGTGACACGTATTCTCTGGGCTGCGTGCTGTATGAAATGCTTACCGGCGAGCCGCCGTTCAGCGCATCCAGCCCCCAGGCGGTGCTGGCCAAGAAACTGAGTGAGCCCCTGCCGCGACTGTCGAGCCTGCGGGAGACTGTGTCACCCGCCCTGGAGGAGGCCGTCCGCCGGGCGCTGGCGAGAATACCGGCGGACCGCTTCGATACGCCAGCCGAGTTCGCCTCGGCCGCGGCGAAGGGCGGAGGGTCGGACACGCTGGCGGGTCTTTCCGCGGAAGAAGCCGGCCGCCCGGGCGTGCGGGATGATGCCGGCGGGCGCCCGCGCTGGGCCGTTCCCCTGCTGGTCGGACTCCTCGCGGTGGCCCTGTTCGGCGCCGTTCGGCTGCTCCGGGTCGGCGATAGCAGCGGCGCGACCCCACGGCCGACAACCATCGCGGTTCTCCCGTTCGAGAATCTCGGCTCCGCCGACGATGAGTACTTCGCGGCCGGCATGACGGACGAGATCACGAGCCGCCTGGGCTCGGTGAGTGGCCTTGGTCTGGTGTCGCGCCGAGCGGCCCAGCGATACGCCGGCACCGACATGACGATGCGAGAGGTCGGCCGGGAGCTGGGGATCGACCATCTCCTGATCGGCCGCGTGCGCTGGGCCGGCACGGGAGGTGGCCCGAGGCGGGTCCGGATCGCTCTCGAGCTCCTCCGTGCCCAGGACGAGCGTCAGCTCTGGTCCACGACCTACGATCGGGTGATCGATGACATCTTCGAGGTACAATCGGACATCGCGCGCCAGGTGGCCGAGAGGTTGGGAGTCACGCTCGGCGAGGGCGAGCGCAGTCGGTTGAGCGCCCAGCCGACCGAGAATCACGAGGCCTACACGCTCTACCTGAAGGGCCGGTATTTCTGGAACAAGCGCACGGAAGAGAACATCCAGATCGGGCTCGACTACTTCCAACAGGCGGTGGACCTGGATCCCGGCTATTCCCTCGCCTGGGCTGGGATCGCCGATATGTGGATCGCTCGTGGTTGGTATAGCCGCCTGGCACCACGCGAGACCTACCCGAAGGCCAAGCACGCTGCCATCAGGGCGTTGGAGTTCGACAGCACACTGGCGGAAGCGCACCTTTCGCTGGCGCACATTCACTTCCAATACGACCACGACTGGGATGCCGCCGAGCGCGGGTATCGTCGGGCAATCGCCCTCAACCCCAAGCACCCAATCGCGCACCACTGGTACGGGGGGGCCTTGTCGGCGAAGGGTCGGCACGAGGAAGCGCTGCAACACGCGCAGACCGCCCGGGCCCTCGATCCCCTCTCGCCCATCATTCAAACGTGGGTGGGCTTACGGTACTACTTCGCTGGAAAGCATGAGCGCGCGATCGCGGAGTATCTGAAGGCGTTAGAGCTGGATCGCGATTTCGCCCCCGCACACTGGCACCTCGGGTGGGCGTACGCGCAAACAGGCCGCTTCGAGGAGGGTGTCTCGGAGGCCAAACGAGCGTTGGCCATAGACGGGGGAAGCCTGCTCTATCTGGCCTCTCTCGGTCATGCCTATGCCAAGGCGGGGATGGAGAAGGAGGCGCGCGCAACGCTCGCCCGCCTGGCACAGGCGTCCACCAACCGGCATGTCTCCGCCTATCACGTTGCCGTCATCCATCTCGCGCTGGGGGATACGAACGCCGGGTTGGACTGGCTCGAGCGCGCGTATGACGAGCAATCCCCCTGGATCGGTTATCTCAGAGTTGACCCGCACGTCGATCCCGTGCGCTCGCACCCGCGATTCGAAAACCTTCTCGTGAGGTCGCGACTGCGTTTCTGAGCCGCCAGGCCGGACGCCCGGTACGCCGGTTCGCAGTTCAGCCAAGTGCTTCCCCAGCAAGGAGAAGCGCAGTCAACCAGGCCGGCGGGTGGCCCCCCTGGCCGCTGGGAGTTTGCTCCACAGGGGGGCTGGCCGTATCGTTGATGGACACACCCCACGCTCGAGCCCCGCGCCGCTCCGCCATCGGCCACGCCGCCTTCCGAGCGGGAGTCGCGTTTGCCCGGAGGAGCCATGAAGTACCCCGCCGTCTCCAACTACCTGAACGGAACGTTCGTCGCGGACGACCTCCCCGCGCTCGAGGTGTACGATCCGAGCGAGGGCAGCGTCATCTCCCGCGTCCCGCTCTCGTCTCGGCGCGAAGTGGACCGCGCGGTCGAGAGCGCGCGGGCGGCCTTCCCCGGCTGGTCCGGCACGACCATCAAGGAGCGGGTCCAGGTCTTCTACCGCTACAAGGCGCTGCTCGAGCGGCATCTCGACGAGCTGGCGGCCCTGGTCACCGAGGAGAACGGAAAGATCGCGAGCGAGGCCCGCGCCGAGGTGCTCAAGTCCGCCGAGCTGACCGAGTTCGCCTGCTCGCTGCCGCAGATCATCCCGGGCGAGGTGCTGGAGGTGAGCCGCGGCGTGGAGTGCCGGATCGAGCGCTACCCGCTCGGCGTCGTCGCGGCGATCACGCCGTTCAACTTCCCCAACATGGTGCCCGAACTGGTCGATCCCCAACGCGATCGCCCTGGGCAACTGCCTGATCCTCAAGCCCTCGGAGCTGGTCCCGCTGAGCGCGGGCAAGATCGCCGAGCTGCTGGCGCGAGGCGGGGCTGCCGGAGGGAGTGCTCCAGGTCGTGCACGGGGGCAAGGACGCGGTCGAGGCGATCTGCGACCATCCGGGGATCGAGGCGATCAGCTTCGTCGGCTCGACCAAGGTGGCCAAGGTCGTCTACCGGCGCGGCACCGCGACGCTCAAGCGGGTGCTGGCCCTGGGCGGCGCCAAGAACCACCTGATCGTCATGCCCGACGCCGACCTCGAGATGACCGCGGGCAACGTCGTGGCGTCGATGTCGGGCTGCGCCGGCCAGCGGTGCATGGCGGCCTCGGTGATGGTGGCGGTCTCCAAGACCGACCACATCATCCGCTGCATGGTGGAGCACGCCAAGCGGATGGTGCCGGGCAAGGACATCGGGCCGGTCATCTCGGCCGAGGCGAAGGCGCGGATCGAGCGCTACATCGCGGAGGCGGAGGCCGCCGGGGCCGAGGTGCTGGTGGACGGCCGGAATACGACGGTGGCCGGGCGCGAGGGCGGGTACTATCTCGGGCCCACGATCATCGACCGCGTCACGCCGGACATGCGCATCGCCCAGGAAGAGGTCTTCGGCCCCGTGCTCGTGATCATCCGGAGCCGCGACGTGGACGAGGCGCTCGCCGTCGAGAACGCCTCGCCCTACGGCAACGCCGCGTCGGTCTTCACCGAGAGCGGCGGCACCGCGCGCTACGTGATGGAGCACGCCAGCGCCGGCATGGTCGGCGTGAACGTCGGCGTGCCGGTTCCGCGGGAGCCGTTCTCGTTCGGCGGCTGGAACGAATCGAAGTTCGGCGTCGGCGACATCACCGGCCGGGGGTCGATCGAGTTCTGGACGCAGTCGAAGAAGATGACGACGAAGTGGAATCGGGAGGCAGGGGTGAATTGGATGTCGTGAGTGCTTGTCAGGAAGCCAGGAGAGCCACATGGCCGTCAACCGATCCGTCGATTTCACGGGAATTCATTTCGAGAATCCCTTCCTGCTCTCCTCGGCGCCGCCGACGGAGTCGGAGAGCAACATCCTTCGCGCGTTCGAGGCGGGATGGGGCGGCGTGGTCACCAAGACCATCGGGCTGCATCCGGTCGTCAACGTGGTCGGCGCGAAGGCGAAGTTCATGCGCACCACGCCCGAGGACGCCTACGTCTCGATGAAGAAGCGGCCGGGCGCGGCGCTCCACTCCTCGTGGAACTGGGAGCTCATCTCCGACAAGACGCTCGATTGGTGGGTGCCGCGCATCCGGCGCATCAAGGAGGCGTTCCCCGATCGCGTCCTGATCGCGTCCATCATGGCGGGCTCCGGCAACGACAAGGAGCTGCCGAACTGGCAGCGCCTCGCCCGGGACTGTCAGGACGCCGGGGCGGACGGGCTCGAGCTCAACTTCTCCTGCCCGCACATGGACCGCAGCGACATGGGGTCCAACATCGGGAAGGACCAGGGACTCTGCTCGGTGGTGACCGAGGCGGTGAAGGAAGTCGCGAAGGTTCCGGTCTGGTGCAAGCTCACCCCGGCGACGGCGGACATCGTGGTCGAGGCGGCGGCCTGCTTCCGCGGCGGCGCCGATGCGATCGTCTCCTCGAACACCTTCCCGTCCATTCCGCTCATCGATCCCGAGACGCTCGAGTTCGAGATCAACGTCGACGGCTTCGTCTCCAGCGGCGGGCTCGGCGGGCCGGCGATTCTGCCGCTCTCGCTGGCGAAGATGGCGCAGATGACGCAGGCGTTCCCCGACCGGAGCTTCTCGGGGATCGGCGGCGTGTCCGACTTCAACCAGGCCCTGTCCTACTTCCTGCTGGGCTGCGGCACGGTGCAGGTGTGCACCGCCGCGATGCTCGACCAGGCGGTGGGGCCGAACGTGATCAAGCGGCTGCATGGCCGGGCTCGACGCGTTCCTGGAGCGGAACGCCGAGCGGGGGTGGAGCCGGGTCGAGGACTTCCGCGGGCTGCGGCGCGACCGGATCGTCCCCCAGTCCGACATCCGCCGGCCCGAGGCGGCCGACTATCACTCAGGGTACGAAGTGGCGGAGGGGTACGCCGGCGCGGAGCTGTGACACCGGCTTCACCCCTCCTCGCGCGTGATCACCGCCTCGATCCGCCCGTACGGCTCTCCGGTCGCCACGAAGATCTCATTCGGGTTCTCCAGGCCGAGTGGGGCGAGGTCCACCGCCAGGTGGTGGCGGTTCGGCAGGATCAGGCGGATCTCGGTGATCTCGGCGCAGCAGGCCAGCGCCGCCTCCCCCATCGCATAGAGCGTGTGCTGCACCGAGGCCGACTCGTGCCGGGCAAAGGTCTCGATCAGGGCCGCGCGCACCGCGTGCCATGAGGCGCCGTAGTCGCCGGGTGGCTGCGAGTATCGCCAGCGCGCCACGACGTCGGTGGCCAAGTATCCGGTCGTCGGTCTCCCTCAGGGTGGTGTATTCGTCGCGAAGAAAGCCGGTGAACGCCGATCCGGTCGTCTTGAGAAGCCCCAGACCCTGGATCCCCGCCTCGACTCCAACTCCCTGGTCGTCCACGGTTACGGTCGCCAGCCGGCCCTCCGCCGGTCCCCGCACGAATGCGTGATCGTGCGGGGCGTGACCCACGCTCGCCCGATCCCAGCGGTTGACCGTGATTCCGACGACCGCGCGCCGCGCGGCGGGGCAGGCGGCAAGAAAATGGCGCGCCAGCCGCTCGCCGAACTCCTCGGGTGGATCCACCGGGCCCTGCCGGGCCAGGGCATACACGGTGTTCTTCATCGTGTCGGTGGGCAACACCTCCGAGTTGTCGCCCACCGTATGGGTCGGCCCGAAGTCGCCTTGCAGCTGGACATCGACCGTGAGGTCGTGCAGCTCATGCCGCGCCGCGCCGCGATCCACCTTCACCAGGCGCACCGCCGCTTTGCCGTATCCGTTCCAGGCCAGTCGCGGCGTCATGACTCAGCTCCCCCGATAGGTCGAGTAGCCGAACGGCGAGAGGAGCAGCGGCAGGTGATAGTGCGGCACTCCGTCCGCTACCTCGAAGTCAATGGCCACTTCGGGGTAGAGCGTGTCCCGCCCCGCTGCGCGGAACCAAGCGCCGGTCTCGAAGACGAGTCTGTAGCGGCCGGCGGGGACGCCGGCGGGGAGCCAATCGCGGACCCGGCCCTCGGCATCCGTCGTGGCCGAGGCGAGCTGAGCCGCGCCGCCGGCCGCCCCGACCCGGCTGCTCGAGTCGTACCGTCAGGCCGGCGGCGGGCCCGCCGGTGCTGGTATCGAGCGCATGGCTCGTGATTCGGGTCATGACTTCCGCGCTCCGATCAAGGTCTCCAGCCGAAGCCGGGTGATTTTTCGCTGCTCCTCCGCGGCGATCGCGCGCTCCCGGTCGGGATCGTTGTTCATTCTCACGGCGATATCAGCCAGCAGCTCGTCGGCGCTGCGCCCGGCGGCGCACACGATGTAGATCCGGCCGAACCGCCGCTGGTACGCTTCGTTGGCTCTCGCCAGCGCGGACCGGTCCGACCCACCGGCACCGGCGGCGGCGCTCTGCTCCCCGGTCGACCAGGCCAGGGCGGTTGCGCTCACCGGGGCCGCGGCTTGGCGCTCGCCGATCCTCGGATGGTGCGAGAACGCTTCGTCCCAATCCTCGGGCCCCGTCCCACGCCACGCCTCATCGGCCGCTGCGAGCAGATCGGCGGCGCCCTCGAAGGGCCGCCTGGCGAGCATCGCCTCGACCCACCGAGACGATCCGCAGCAGGCGCGCAGCTGCTCTCCGGCGTCACCCTCCGGCAGGGCATTGAGATGGGCGAGGGTCAGCACTAGGTCGCCGCGCGGTCGATAAAATTCAGTTTGGTCTCGAGCCGGTTGCCGTACCTCAACGCCAAGCCGGGCGACTGTTCATGGGCGAAAATTCGTCGAGGGGTCTCGCCAGTCTGGGCTCTTTGACAGAACCGAGGCGTTGGGAAGCATGTCGCCGGCGGAGGGTTGCAGGGTGGCATGTGGGCCAGGAGCGCTATCACTGCCGATGGCGGGGAGCCACGGACCGCGACGTCTGCTGCTCCCTGGACTAGCGCGTTCCATAGTGACGTGGAAATCACGGGATGTCAAATATGAAATCGGGCTCTCGTGGGCCACTTGTCATCACGTCTCGATCGCAAAATGCGGCGCGCGTGCACGAGGAAGCGTAGGGTTGATGGCTTACCGAACTACGGGGACGCGGGACCTGCCGGTCAGACCACCGGGGTGCGGGTAGCATCGGCAGCGCCGGGTGTCTGCGTTTGCGCGTTATACGGTCCCCAGTCGGATAGGGGTGAGCCGGGTGGCGGGGACCGGCCGCTCGATATTTCCGGGTGCATTTCCGGCAGGCCCGAATGCAGTACAAGTCGCCCCTCCTGCAATCGCTGCAGTCCAACCTGCGCCTGCAGCATCTGAGCCGGCGCACCGAGGCTGCCTATGTGTACTGGACCAAGCGGTTCGTCCGGTTCCATGGCCTTCGGCACCCCTCTGAACTGGGGCCCGCGGAGGTACGGCGGTTCCTGGCTCATCTGGTGGTGGAGCGACACCTGTCGGCCGCCACGCAACAGCAGGCCCTGAGCGCCCTGCTGTTTCTCTACCGCAACGTGCTCGGCCGGCCGCTCGAAGCATTGGGGCGTCTGCCGAGGGGGCGGGTGCCCACCACCCTGCCGGTGGTGCTGACTGCGGATGAGGTGGCGCGGGTTCTGCGATTACTCAGGGGCACCCATCGCTTAGTGGGCCTGTTGCTGTATGGCAGCGGGCTTCGGGTGACCGAGTGCCTCATGTTACGGGTCAAGGACCTCGACTTGGAGCGGGGTGAGTTGGCTGTGCGCCGGGGAAAGGGCGGGAAAGACCGGGTCACCGTCATTCCCGAGACGGTGCGTGGGCCACTGCGGGAGCATCTTGGGCGCGTCAAGGAGTTGCATGACAGGGACGTGTCGGAAGGGGATGGATCGGTGGAGATACCGGGAGGTCTGGATACCAAGTACCCAAAGGCGGGATCATCCTGGCCGTGGCAGTGGGTATTTCCGGCGAGGCGGAGGTACCGGGATGCGGCGAGTGGCCATGTCCGGCGGCACCACCTCCATGAGTCGGTCGTGCAGCGAGCCATGACGGCGGCAGTCCGGGCGAGCGGGATCGGGAAGCGGGCGAGTTGTCATACCCTTCGGCACTCCTTCGCGACGCACTTGCTCGAGGCCGGGTACGACATCCGGACGGTGCAGGAGTTGTTGGGGCATCGGGATGTGACTACCACGATGGTCTACACCCATGTCCCTAACCGGGGAGGACGGGGGGTCCGCAGCCCGGCGGATCGCCTGGGCGTGGGGGTGGATGCACTAATGGCGGAATAGACTGCGGTGGGTGATGTTAGTGCGTGATGAGCGGGCAGGGATGTTGGTCCACTTACAAGTTAGGCAGCATCAACGAGCATTGAGCTATATGCCAAGATCACTCGGTGAATTGGCCAAGTGTGAAGACGGTCTCCTCACGGAGCTTCCGCAAGGCGGCTACGTGGAGGACCGTCTTCCAGTCATTGAAAAGGCCGGATTCAGCCGGCGATGGCAGGCTGTTCTGGACAGCTATGCGGAACTGCTCAGTGATGCGGAGCAGGGACTCGAGGCGCTCCGCCGTGCCACGTTCCTTGTGTGGTATAGCTGGAACGAGCCTTACTTCCTGACTGGCATACAGCCGTTTGAGGAGGCCTCTGTCCGACGAGTGCTCGGGTACCTGGATCATCACCTAGCGAGCGCTCAGCCGGATCCCGAACTTCTGGCAATGCTCCGAGGCTACGGGCCCGGACTCCCGTTCGATCAACATCCTGCGTTGCCGGGGCTCACTGCCTTTATGACTAGTCTGTCAGGTCCGAACTCCCCTGGTCGACCACTTGCCTCGATGGTGGGCCGGGGCGCCATGGGCGCATACTGGCGTTCGCGCCGGGATGCTGCCTAACCCGCGCATGCAGCCGACGGGCCGGAGGGGGCGCCGGCCTCCTTTCGGCGGCACCTTCCGTGAGCGCGCTAAGGAACGAAGGTTTGTGCGGGCGCGGACATGATCGCCCGCAGCTGATGCGCATTTCGTTAGGCCGCAGCGCGATCATCACGTTCCGCGGCGCTTGCAGGCGAACAGGCTGTTTTGTGCTGCTGGCACGTTCGTCAGTGCCGTACTCCTGATCGACGCCGCTGTTGCCGGTTTGCCTATGCCATGTGGGACAAGGAAGACGCCATGACTGTCCGATCCTGTATCCCGGTGATTCCGAGCGCAGACTTTGACAAGACCCTCCGCCTGTGGGTTGAAGGTCTTGGCTTCAGCAGGGAATCGGACATGCGAGTCGAGGGTAGGCTTGTTTTCTGCATGCTGCGCAATGGCCAGTTGTGCTTCATGCTGAATCAGCGAGCAGGCTCACCAGTTGCGCCGGATAACTACGAAGGCATCCGGCTCTATTGGGCCCCTTCGGACATCCATGAGACAAGACAACGGTTGATACGGCTCGGGTATGCGGTATCGGAGACCGTGGACAGAGACTACGAGCAAACCGAGTTTTCCCTCACGGACGACGACGGTTATTCCCATTGCTTCGGGGTGCCGACTCCCGCATGACAATTACGACAGCCCACAGGGTTCCCAAGCGCGGCGGGGAAGCGTCGGTAGCGGGCTGCGGCCTAACCAGCGCATGCAGCCGACGGGCCGGACGGGTCCCGGGCTCCGCCCGGGCGCTTCGTCCCTTTAGGACGAAGCGGAACGTAGGTTAGTGCGGGCGCCGGCACGATCGCCCGCAGCTGATGCGCATTTTCGTTAGGCCGACGCCAGAGACATCCCAAGCTTTGCCGGAGACCCGATGGCCGTCCTCTGGTACACATGGATCTCACTTCAAGCCGGCGTGCTGCTTTTCCTGTCGCCCTACTGGTGGGGGGCGCTTGCTCTGCTCATCGGCGGAGCCATCTTGCTGTCGCGCCGCGCGCCCCGTTTGCGCCAACGCCGTCCTGCACCGATGACGGCCTGGTTGCTGTTGGTAGTTCCTCCGCTCGCCCTTAACGCCGCGTCGGCGGCGCTTCGGGGCAGCCTCATGGGCCAATCCGACGAGGTTCACTGGCAGGCTGCGCTTGGGTGGTTAGTCGCGCTGGCTGAGCTAGCGCTTGGGTGGTGGCTCGTGACGTGTGGACGTGGGCCGGCGTGGGCTCGCACGGGATTGGCGGCCGGGGGCCTCTGGTTCGCGCTGGCCTCAGGCTTCGTCCACTGGATGGCAGTCTACGACGTTTGGCTCTGAACGGGGCGCGGCCTAACCCGCGCATGCAGCCGACGGGCCGGAGGGGCGCCAGCCTCCGCTCGGGCGGCGCCCTCCGGTGAGTGCCGCTAAGGAGGCGTAGGTTTGTGCGGGCGCGGGCATGAGGGCCCGCAGCTGATGCGCATTTTCGTTAGGCGGATGCGCCAACCATCAGTGAACCGTAGATTCCAGGATGGATCTCCGGTTCACGTGGGACCCGAAGAAGGCGGCGACCAACCTCAAGAAGCACCGCGTCGGGTTTCCGGAAGCCGCCACGGCCTTCGCTGACTCGCTGTCCATTACGATTGCGGACCCCGATCACTCGGCTGAAGAGGAGCGCTTCATCCTGATCGGCCAATCTGACCGCCGCCGGCTGGTGGTGGTCGCCCACACTGAACGCGGCGATCTGATACGCATCATCAGCGCGCGTCTCCCAACACGCCACGAGCGGCAGATCTATGAAGAAGAAGGCTAGCAGAAAGCGCTTGAGGTCCCCGACTCGCGATCGCGACACCATGCGCCCTGAATACGACTTCAGCAAGGGAGTTCGGGGCAAGTATGCGTCCCGGTTGCGCCCTGGCAGCCAAATTATTGTCCTCGATCCCGACGTTGCCGCGGCGTTCGGGGACGCGAAGAGCGTCAATCGAGCACTCCGGACGCTGCTCGACGTGATGCCGGCCCGGCCTGCCCGCAGTTCCCGCCGCCGCACCGCCTAACCCGCGCATGCAGCCGACAGGCCGGAAGGGCGCCGGGCTCGGCGCGGGCGGCACCCTGGCTAGTGCCGCTGGGGAAGCGTAGATTTGTGCGGGCGCGAGCATGATCGCCCGCAGCTGATGCGCATGTTCGTTAGGCCGACAGACTACCAAATGGGTTGATGCAGATCCGCACGGCTGGAGTGGTGGCGCTATTGCTGTGGCCCTTGAACGGGTTGCCGGCCCAGGGCCGCCTTGAGATACGGCAAGTGCCTTCGCGCGCTCTCGGGGTTAAGAAGGCCATTGCGGTGTATCTGCCGGCCTCCTACAGCCGAGCCTCCCTCCGGTTCCCCGTTGTCTACTATCTGCATGGTGGAGGCGGTAACGAGCGCACGTGGATCGATCGCCTCGCACTGGACTCGATCGCCGACTCGCTGCAGCGGACGGGTGCGCCAGATGCCATCCTAGTGATGCCGGACGGTGATACGGGCTATTGGATCAACTGGGAGGAGCCCGGTGGGTTCTGGGCTCGGTGCGCAGCCGATCCGCGTCGAGCGCTGCTCCAAGAACCAGCCGATACCTACTGTGTGCCGCAGGGGCGATATGAGTCTTATCTCGTGGAAGATGTGGTGCGGTACGTGGACTCCTCTTACCGTACTCGAGCGGACCACCGCCACCGAGGCATCGCGGGTTTCTCTATGGGCGGCTACGGCGCCGTGTTCCTGGCGGCGCGGCATCCGGACCTGTTCAGCGCGGCGGTCAGTCACTCGGGGTTGGTGTCCCCCCTGTACATCGGCCCGCATCCCTACGCTGGCCAAGCCATGTTCGCTAGCACAGTGTCGGAGATCCTCGACCAATGGCCCACCTACCGGTGGTCGCTCTTCTTGCTTGAGTTCGGCCGCGACACGAGCGGATGGTGGGCGCGAGACCCGTTTCGGCAGATCGATCGCCTGCTGGCGGCCGGGCGCCGAGTTCCTTACCTCTTTCTCGACGTCGGCACCATGGATCGATTCGCCGACCAGAGCCGCGCCCTGTCAGATACGCTGAGGAAGCGGGGGGTCGCACACCGCTATCGCGAGTGGCCGGGCGGGCACGACGACGCCTACTGGCGGGCTCATGCCGGGGAGGGGCTAGCCTGGTTGCTAGACCGAATCGCGCGCTAATTGTGCATGGCCCTCGGCTTGCTGCGGCCTAACCCGCGAATGCAGCCGACGGGCCGGATGTGTCCCGAGCTCCGCTCGGGCGCTTGTCCCGTTAGGACGAGGCGGAGCGAAGGATTGTGCGGGCGCGGGCACGATCGCCCGCAGCTGATTCGCAAGTCGTTAGGCCGACACCGAGCCTGAGAACGTCAGATGCTGAATGCTGCGAGATGGGTGCTCCTCGCATCAGCCGTTTTCAACCTAGCCGCCTCGACCATTTTGTGGCGTCCGATCTTCCGCCCCCTGAATACCCGATGGTGGGGGTGGTTTCGGGCCCGTGGGGCCGAAGTGCCCAGCATCCTGGCCGATGAACGGCTACAGCGTGCTTGGGGAGGTCTCTCGGCCATCCTCTTCCTTGCTTTCTGGTGGTATCTGGGAACAGCTGAAGGGGCGGCAGCATTCGAGGAGTTCATGCGGACAACTGCTCCCTAAGTCTCACCGTGCGAAGGGTGCGGCCTAACCCGCAAATGCAGCCGACACGCCGGGGAGGGCCAGCGCTCCTCCCGGGCGCGGCGTTCCTCGAGGCCAGGCAGTGGAAGCATTCATTTGGTGCGAGCGCGAAGATGATCGCCTGCAGCTGATTTGCATTTCGTTAGGCCGCACCCGACCATAGACCTTGGAGCAGGGTTCTGCACTTCCTAGTGTACGCGGCGTACCCTAAGCCGGAGAACCCAGAGTATGGCGCCATCGATGGCGCCTATGTAAGCCTCTTTGTAAACGAGCCGATTCAGGCAGCGGCGGAGGCCGCCGCGACTGCCTTCATCGAGGAGCAAGGCTGGGATGCTGGGGAATTGGATGAAGCCTTCCCCGTCACTGCCGAGATGTACCCCGTCGGGCATCCCAGCCGTGAGCGCTTTGAGCAGGCCCAAATAGACGGCATCGTGGCCACATTCAACACGTGGCCGGTTGGCGCGCCCGAGGACGAATAGACAGTCGAGCGCTGTGCGGCCTAACCCGCGCATGCAGCCGACGGGCCGGACCGTCCCGAGCTCCGCTCGGGCGCTTCGTCCCTTGAGGACGAAGCGGAACGAAGGTTTGTGCGGGCGCCGTCATGATCGCCCGCAGCTGATGCGCAAGTCGTTCGGCGTGCCGCAAACCAGTCTCTGACAACATTCGAGGTCGCACTGGCCGAGTTCCGCAAGAAACCTGTCTTCACCATTATGCTGATGACCGCAGCAGTCATTGTCCTGGCGGGTCCACTCATCACCGCGGTCAACGCGCCCTCGGGGCCCTCAACTCTGCCGGTTACCGGCGGCGCAACGGTTGGCGAGGTGCTTAGCTGGGTGGTCTTCCTGAGTCTCGCGGCTGCTTTCGCCTATCTGGCGCTCTGCAACGCACGCTTTCGGCTCAATGGTGAGGGCGTTCACGACTGGAGCTGGAGAGGCTGGCGACTCCTGCGATGGCCCGAGGTTACCCGCGCCTATCTGGAACGCAAGGGAGGAGGCGGGTTCATCGTGCTGTGCCGCGGGTCTGAGACTTGGAGGCTCCCGGCCGGGGCCTTTAGCGCACCGGACGAGGTTTTCGACTTCGTTAATGCCCGGCTGCCGCATTCGGCATCGCGCAGCGCGGACGCCTAACCCGCGCATGCAGCCGACGGGCCGGAGGGGCGCTACCTTCCGCTCCGGCGGCACCTTCCGAGAGCGCGTTAAGGAACGAAGGTTTGTGCGGGCACGGGCATGATCCCCCGCAGCTGATGCGCAAGTCGTTAGGTGTCACTACGCGCATCCTGCGAACGCAGCCATTAGGTTCGACTACCTCGGACTCAGGGAAAGATGAGAGCACTTGTCTTCAAACATTATGGCGGGATTGATCAGGTCGCGTTTGCTGACATTCCACTTCCAGTGCCCAAGCCGGACGAAATCCTGGTCGAGGTCCACGCTGCTGGCTTGAACCCGGTGGACAACAAGATCCGGAGTGGAAAGATGAAGGCCATCCTCCGGTTTCAATTACCGGCCACGCTGGGCAGCGACTTGGCGGGTGTAGTGGTGGAGGTGGGCGGTCGTGTTACGCGCTTCAAGCCGGGCGATGCTGTCTTCGCCAGCATCAACGGGCTGCGCATGGGCGCTCTCGCTGAGCTTGCGGTCGTAACCGAGAACGCCGCCGCGCTCAAACCGGCGAACCTGGACTTCGTGCAAGCGGCCTCCATCCCGATGGTCGGACTGACGGCGTGGCAAGCGCTTAAGGAGCGTGCACACGTCAAGCCCGGCCACAAGGTGTTCATCCCCGCAGGCGCTGGAGGTATTGGCACGTTCGCGATTCAGTTCGCGAAACACCTCGGAGCGAACGTGGCAACGACGACCAGCGCAGGCAACGTGGATCTCGCGCGGAGCCTGGGAGCCGATGAGGTGATCGATTACCAGAAGCAGAAATTTGAGCATGTGCTGCGGGATTACGACGCTGTTCTGGACACCCTCGGGGGCGACTCGCTTGAGAACTCCTTCCAGATTCTGAGGCCCGGGGGCGTCGTCGTCTCGATCGTCGGGCCACCTGACGCCGCGTTCGGTCGAACGCGGGGCATGAACATCCTCATCGTGCTCGTGATGTGGTTGCTGAGCTATAAGATCCATCGCCTCGCCGAGAAACGAGCGGTCGAGTATTCATTCCTGCTCGTGAATCCAGACGGTAGCCAACTCGCAGAGATCGGCGAGCTTTTCAAGATGCGGAGCATTCGGCCCGTGATCGACAAGGTATTTTCTTTTGATCAAGCGAGGGAGGCGCTTGCGTATCTCGAGAGGGGCCGAGCCAAGGGGAAGGTCGTGGTCCAGATGAGGTGAGTCGGTTAGCCTACTCCGATCCTCACACTCGCTGGGACGAGATACGGTTTAAGCAACGGCCGTGACGCCTAACCCGCGCATGCAGCCGACGGGCCGAAAGGCCCCAGGCGCCGCTCGGGCGGCGCCCTCCGATAAGTGCCATTAAGGAAGCGTAGGATTGTGCGGGCGCCGGCATGATCGCCCGCAGCTGATGCGCAAGCCGTGCGGCCGACCACATAAGGTCCCGGCGATGCCTCAACCGATCGCGGTCGCAGTGGTGGGCCTTCTCAGCAGCCTGGTGCTGAGCTGCGCCTCGCGCCAGCCGGAGCTGGAGTGCCGAAACGAGCTCGACTGGCCCGGCGATTGCCCTCCGGTGAATTCGCCGGCGGCGCCGCCACTCGAGGTGACACCAGGACCCGCTAGCAATGCTGGGCAGCTAGACGGGCGCGAGGTTGATCTCAGTGGCGCAGCGATCCGACACGCCGAAGTTCAGGCGCTCGGCCCTTTGGATACCCGAGTAACGACCGATTCGAGTGGACGCTATCGGCTGACCGTGCCGGTGGGCACAGAGGTGGTGCTACAAACCTCAATGATCGGCTACCGCCGCCGCATAGACACGCTTCAGGTCCCAGAAGGCGCTGGACTGTCAGTGAAGATCGCACTTCACCCGACTCCGATGGATGGGCCGTGCAGCGGCTTCCAGTTGGTCTGCAAGCCGCGTATCAAAGGATCGGAATAGGTGGCGGCCTAACCCGCGCATGCAGCCGGCAGGCCGGGGTGGGCCAGAGCTCCGCTCGGGCGCGGTGCTCCTTGAGGCCACACAGTGGAAGCGTAGGCTTGTGCGAGCGGAACCATGATCGCCTGCAGCTGATGCGCATTTCGTTAGGCGGACACGACCAAAGATGTGGCACCATGAAGGATCGGGCGGAAAGCTCCCTGGCCCACATTCGATTTCTTGAGGCTACCGGGCTCACTTCGGCCATGAACGATACGAAGTGGGAGGAGCTCATAGCGGCCAGCAAGACTTCCGTGGTGGCATACCGGAATGGCGAGCCAAGGACTTGCATGGTCCCCATCCAGACGACCGCGCCTGGGACAATGAGTGGTACTATCATCTGCGCCCGTTTCGGACACTCGAATGGGTGGATATCCGCTGTGTCCGCGAAGCCGGCCCGCATGGCAGCGCACTTGTGCTTTCCGCCGCCGCCGCCGCGCGCGACCAACTCGTAGAGACGCTGCAGGCTGCCGGCATTCCCTTCTCGATCGAAGGTGCGTATGTCAGAGTTTGGGGATATGTCCGGCCCGGCTCGTCTCCAGTATGGGTGCGCTCGCCGGGTTAGGACGACTGGCCGGCAGGCTCCGCCTGGGCCTCTCATGCGCGCCGCCTAACACGCGCATGCAGCCGACAAGCGCCAGGTGGCGACCCCTCGCTCGGGCACGGCGCTCCGCTGAAGGAAGTGGAACGTAGGGTTGTGCGGGCGCGGAGCCTGAAGCTTGCAGCTGATGCGCAAATCGTTAGGCCGACGACGAACATCGTGGACATCAAAGATGGCTGAGCTGCGCCCCTTTCTGACCGCCGCGTGGCGCCACCTCGCCATGCTCAACTACGAGGTGCCGCCGACGCTGCTACGCCCCCTAGTGCCTGTTGGAACCGAGCTCGATACGTGGGGCGGCGTCACTTTGGCCAGCGTGGTCGGGTTCCGGTTCCTCGACACCCGCGTGCTCGGGATCCCGATTCGCACGCGATTTCGATGAGGTCAACCTCCGTTTCTACGTCCGTCGCCGCGGCGAGGACGGCGGCTGGCGCCGGGCCGTCGTCTTCGTTCGCGAGCTCGTGCCGAGGCGTGCCATCGCAATGGTGGCACGCTGGTTCTACAATGAGCCCTATTCGGCGGTGCCAATGCGCCACGAGGTTGAGATGGGAGGGGGCGCAGATGGCGAGTCTGGGCGGGCGGCCTACTCATGGCGCTTCGGTGGGCGTTGGCATCACCTCGAAGTGAGAACCAGCGGGTTGCCCACGATTCCCGACTCGGCCTCCGAGGCAGCCTTCATCTCGGAGCACTACTGGGGCTACACAGTTCAGCGCGACGGCGGCTGCAAGGAATACCGGGTGACTCACCCACCATGGCGGGTTTGGGATGCCGTCGGAGCACAGTTCGACTGCGACGTGGGGTCTGTGTACGGGGCGGGCTTCGCTGAGTGCTTGAGTATGCGGCCCCGATCAGCCTTCCTGGCCGAGGGCTCCACGGTCGCCGTGTACCCTGGGCGGCGTCTCGCTGTGGCGGCTGTGGAAGCGTCTCCGGGAGCCGCGGCCTAACCCGCGCATGCAGCCGACGGGCCGAAGTGGGCGCCAACCTCCGCTCGGCCAGAGCGCGCGTGGAGCGTAGGTTTGTGCGGGGGCTAGCATGATCGCCCGCAGCTGATGCGCAAGTCGTTAGGCAGCACCATTCAAGATCACCAACGGGCTAAGCCGACTAAGGCGGAGATCATCATCGACGCGCGCCACGGGGAGCAAGGAGCACCGATCCTTCCAACGCGCCCGCACCTCGCCGTGTCGCCTCTGTCAACTGATGCCCACGACGCCGTACCACTGTACTGGATGTGCATACTGTCCCACACAATTCGCCCGAAAGGAAACTCGCCATGCCGAGAGTCATCGCCACGCACGGTGTCGGAAACATGGAGACTTGGCTCGCCGGCGGAGCGGAGCGCGCAGAGATCTTCAAGCAATTCTCCAGCGGCTATCGCATTTACCGGCACCCGAAGGACAACAAGGTTGCTATCGTGTGGGAGAACGCTGACCTTCCGAAGCTCGAAGCCGCACTCGCTCACCCCGACACGGAGAAGGCGAAGGCCAAGCACACTGTCCGTGAGCCGATCGATATGTACGTCGAGGTCGAAGGCGGCCGTTAACCCACAGGACACGGCGCGGCTACAGCGTGGCGTGGTGCCTAACCCGCGCATGCAGCCGACGGGCCGGAGGGGCGCGGAGCCCCCCGCGGGCGGGGCCCTCCTAGAGTGCCGCTAAGGGGAAACGATGGTTTGTGCGGGCCCGAGCACGATGGCCCGCAGCTGATGCGCAAGTCGTTAGGCCGACACACAGGCATGAAGGTATAGATGGGTGAGCCGGCAGACAGGAGGGGGTGACGATCCGTGGACGCATCCGACCTCGATCAAGTGATTGAGCAGTGCCACCTCGCGCTAGGTGAGCTCACAAACGGGAACCCCGAACTGTACAAGGACCTGTTCTCGCGACGCGACGATGTGACGCTCGCGAATCCATTCGCGCCGTTCGGCCCTGTATCGCACGGTTGGGTTCAGGTTGCCGAGACAATTAAGCGCGCCGCCGCCAACTACACCGAGGGCGAGCTGGTCGCATTCGACAACCACGCGAAGTACGTGACTGATCAACTTGCCTACGTCGTCGAGGTCGAGCATTTCAGGGCCAAGGTGGGCGGAAGAGCCGACAAGACCTCACTTGCCCTGCGCGTGACGAGCATCCTCCGGCGAGAGGACGGTGATTGGAAGGTTGTGCACCGGCAGGCAGATACGGTCACCTCAGCTCGAGCACCTGAATCCGTGCTGCCGCAGTGATCCATGGCACCCGCGCCGTCGTCAGCTGCTGCCCAACATGGCGTTGCAGCGGACGATCACCCTTCCTCACTTCGCTTGGGCGGGGTGCTCGCCGCTGAACGCCGGGCGTTAGGCCGACTGCTTTACCGATACACGTCTCGGCGATGCCCGACCTTTACGACCAACACGGTGCTGGCCTCATCGTCTACGCTGTACACCACGCGGTAATCGCCTTGGCGAAGGCGATACTGCTCGAGCCCCGACAGCTTTTCGCAGCCGTGCGGCCGAGGTTCCGTGGCGAGGCCCTGGATCCGGGTGATGATTCTGCGTCGGTCTTTGGGGGGAAGCGCCTCCAGCTCTTTAACCGCCGAAGGCTTGATCAGCAGGCTATAGCTTGCCACGCCGCTTCAAGTCCTTGAGGACCTCCGCAAAAGCGAGGCTGGGCTCCGCGGCGCGGGCCTCGAAGGCGGCCAGATCTTCGCTGTCCTCGGCGAGGCTCTGGCGGACGGCGGCGTTCACGAGCTCCGACAGGGAGCGTTCGGTCTCTGCTGCCTTTACTCGGAGGGCTTTGTGCAGGCCCGGATCGAAGTACACCGTGGCCCGCTTGGGGGCGCGCTTGCGAGTGGGCATGCCACAATGTAACGTCATGACGTCATGACGTCAAAGCGGCGGTAGCGGCCTAACCCGCGCATGCAGCCGACGGGCCGGAAAGGCGCCAAGCTCCGTTCGGCCACAGCGCGCTTTGCGCGCGCTGTGGAACGTAAGATCGTGCGCGGGCCGGCTTGAGGGCCCGCAGCTGATGCGCAAGTCGTTAGGCGGATGCCCAAGCATGGGAGCCAACCCCGCCGGGGAGCCAGTCGCGAACCCGGCCATCGGCATCGCTGGTGGCCGAAGCCAGTACCGTGGGGGTGGCCCCCCGACCCGCCTGCTCCAGTCGCACCGTCAGTCCGGCGGCGGGCTTACCCGCGCTGGTGTCGAGCACGTGACTGGTGATCCGGGTCATGAGTGCTCTGCTCCGATCAGGGTCTTCAGTCGAAGCCTGGTGATCTTGTGCTGTTCCTCCGCCGCAATCGCGCGCTCCCGGTCAGGGTCGTTCCTCATTCTCGCCGCGATATCGGCCAGCATCTCGTCGGGGCTCCTTCCGGCGGCACACACGATGTAGATCCGGCCGAACCGGCGCTCGTAGGCGTCGTTGGCCTCAACTAGCGCGGCTCGGGCCGCCGCCCCACCGCCGGTGGCGGCGCGCTGTTCTCCTCGGACCAGGCCAGGGCGGTCGCGCTCACCGGCGCCGCGGCGTGACGCTCGCCGATTCTCGGATGGTGGGCAAACGCCTCGTCCCAGTCCTCGGGGCCCGTTGCGCGCCACACCTCGTCGGCCGTCGCGAGCAGATCGGCGGCGCTCGCGAACGGCCGCCGGGCGAGCATGCCATCGACCCAGCGGGACGAGCCGCAGCAGGCGCGGAGCTGCTCCGCCGCCTCCTGTCGCGGGGAGCGTGTTGAGTCGGTCGAGCGCGGCCGTCACGGCGACACCGTCCCGAAGAGCCGAAGCCGAGCGATGCCGCCATCGGGATAGATCGCGAGCCGCGCGTGGGTGGCCGGCGGCCCGTCACCTCGAACTGGTGCTGGGCATCGGCCTGGAGCGGCGTGCGCGGGAGCAGCGTGGTCCACGCCGACGTCGCGGCTGGAAAGCCACTCCGGTGGCAGGCCCGAGCGCGTCGCAGGTCTCCAGCGAGCAGCTCTCCGGGGCGTTGCCCTTGAAGTGGTCGGTGTCCACCTCGATCCGGCCGATCGTTCCGCGGGCCGCCAGCCGGACGATGATCCAGTCGTGGCCCGGGCCCGCGGCGGCGCTTGGTCTCCCACCCGTCGCCCATGTGGGTGGAGCGGCCCGGCAGGATGAGGTTGTGCCGGTGGCCGAAGAACATGTCGCTGCAGCCGACGACCAGGCCGCCGTTCTGGAGCGCGGCCAGGTCGGCCTCGACGCCCGGCTGCAGACGGGCATCGGGCACCGGCTCGCCATACACCCGGAGCCGCGCCACTCCGCCATCGGGATAGATGTTGAAGCGGAGATGGGTGACTCGTCGATCGCGCAGCGACGGCGAACAGGTTCTCGGCGTCGCCGCTGGAGCGGCGAGCGGGGGAGGATCTCCTCCACTCCGCCTCCTCGCCCGCCGCGAGCGCCTCGGCATCCGCCGCGCCGTCGACCGCGCAGGCCTCGAGCGAGCACTGCTCGGGAAAGTTGCCCTTGAAGAAGCTGGTATCCACCACCACGCCGTGCACCACCGCCGGGATGCCGAGCCGGACAGGCACCAGTCGTGACCCGGGGCGCGGCGGCGGCGGGTCTCCCAGCCGTCCATCCACTTGCCGCGATCGGTGTACTCGCCTTCACGCCACGCCGGCTTCTCCGGCTTGAGCAGATTCTCCTTGGGCGCGAAGAACTCGTCGTTCGCCAGCAGCACGGCTCCACCGAGGCGCGGGGCCGCGACGTCGACCAGGTCGGTGAATGTGGTCATGAGTCGATACGGCGTGAGCAGTCGGCCGCGCGGCGGCGGATCCGCCGCGCCGCGGGCATACACGCGCTCGCCCCGAAGGTACGTCGCCTCGACCACCCCGGCGAGGGTCCGGCCGAGCCATGGCGTGATCGCGTGGCGGTGGCGAAGGACGTTCTCTGTCACCACGAACTCTTCCTCCGGCTGCCAGAGGACCAGATCGGCGTCGCGGCCCGCGGCGATGGCGCCCTTTCGGCCGGCCGAGCCCGGCCAGACGGGCGGGACCGGCGCAAAGCCAGGCGGCCAGCCGCTCCGGAGGGTATCCTCGGGCTCGGGCGCCGGTCCAAACGGCGGGAAGCCGGAGCTGGAGTGACGCGATCCCGCCCCAGGCCCGGAGAAAGTCACCCTCTTCCCGCAGCTTCAGCGCCGGCGGCGCCGGGGAATGGTCGCTCACCACCGCGTCCAACCGGTCGCGCGCCAGTGCCTCCCACAACCCGTCGCGATGCCGCGCCTCCCTGATCGGCGGGGCGCACTTGTATTCGGTGGCGCCGGCTGGAATCTCTTCGGCGGCGAAGTCCGAGATAGTGCGGACAGGTTTCCGCGGTCATCCGGACCCCCTCGGCCCGGGCCGCGGCGATGAGCTCCAGGGTCTCGGGCGCGGAGACGTGCACGACGTGCGTCCGAAGCCCCGACTCGCGCGCCAGCCCGATCAGGAATCGCACGGCCTCGGTTTCCGCGCCGACCGGGCGCCCGGCGAGCCAGGTGGCATAGGATCGCGGATCTCCCGAGGTCACCGCGGCGCGCTCCAGGGCCGGGGGCCACTCGGCGTGCACCATCAGCAGGGCGTCGAGCGCCGGCGAGCGTCCGGCACCGCCTCGCGCAGCTCGCCGGGCGACATCGCAGGGAACTCGTCCACGCCGGAGGGGCAGAGGAAGCACTTGAATCCGAAGACGCCGGCCGAGTGCAGCGGAGCGAGCTCGGCGGCGTTGCCGGGCACCAGGCCTCCGAGGAAGCCGGTGTCGACCGCGCAGCGGCCAAGGGCCGCGGCACGTTTGGCGTCGAGCGCCGCCACGCCGGTGGTGGGAGGAATGCTGTTGAGCGGCATGTCGAGCAGCGTGGTGACGCCGCCGGCCGCCGCCGCGCGGGTCGCGGTGGCGAACCCCTCCCACTCGGTCCGCCCCGGCTCGTTCACGTGGACGTGGGTATCGACCAGGCCGGGGAAGACCAGCGCGTCGCCCGCCTCCACCAGCTCGACGCCGGCGGCCACCTCATCGAAGGAACCGACATCGGCGATCCGCTCGCCGGCGATGTGGATCGCCGCTGCGCGAAGCCCCTCGGGCGTCGCGACGCGACGGCCGCGGATGACGAGGGATGCCTTCATGGCCATCGGCGGCTGACAGCGTGCACGCTCACCCTGTCTCGGTCCAGAATCGGCGAAGCAGATTGGCTGCCACGTCCCGCCGGTACGCCGCCGTGGAGCGGAGATCGTCGATCGGGTGGATGTCCTGATCCAGGCCGGCGCACCGCCTGATCCATGCCCGCACCGCCGGCCAGCGCGTCCTCGACGGCGGCGAGCCGGATGACCGTGGGGGCGACGCTCCCGACCGCGATCCGGGGCCGGGGCCCGCGCACCGCCGCCATCACCACCTTGGAGATGGCCTGCGCCGCCCGGGTGCCCACCTTGCGGAACCACTGGCGGCCCTCGACCGGCGGGATCTCGAAGGCCACGATCAGCTCGTCCGGCCGGCGGACGGTGGCCCGATAGCCGGTGTAGAAATCCCCGAACGGCACCCGCCGCTCACCGTCTACGCTGCGCAGCACCACCACCGCCTCCGCCACCGCCAGCACCGGGAGGGTGTCTCCAGCGGGAGAGCCGTTGGCGACGTTGCCGCCCAGCGTCCCGCGGTTCTGGATCTGCATCCCGCCCACCTCGCGGGCCGCGCTGGCCAGCATCGGCAGGCGTTGCCGGACCAATCGGGAGCGCCGCAGTGCCGTGTAGGTGGCGAGGGCGCCGATCCGGAGGGTGCCGTTCCGCAGCGTGATGCGGCGCAGCGGGCTCAGCGCCCAGAGGTTGAGGAACCGGGTGCTCTCCAGGGTGCCGAAGTTGAGCGCCACGTAGAGGTCGGTGGCGCCGGCCAATGGTGTGAGCCGCGCGTCGTTCCGCAGCATCCGGAGCGCGTCCTGCACCGAGCGGGGCTGGAGCAGCTCCAGGGGGGAGATGGCCGTTCTCATGTGCCGCGGCGGATCGCGCGGTAGATCGCCTCATACCCCGTGCAGCGGCAGAGATTGCCCGCGAGGCCCTGGCGGATCTTCGCCAGCGTCGGGCGAGGGCCCAGGGTGAGGGCGGTGAGGATCATGCCCGGGGTACAGATGCCGCACTGTGCACCCACCTCGTCCATGAAGGCACGCTGGAGCGGGTGGTCATCGCCCAGTCCCTCGATCGTCGTCACTTCGGCGCCCTCGACCTGCGCCGCCGGCACCAGACAGGAGCAGACCGCTTCGCCGTTCACCAGGACGGTGCAGGCGCCGCACTCCCCCTCGCCGCACCCTTCCTTGGTGCCGGTGAGGCCGCAGTCCTCCCGCAGCACGTCGAGCAACCGCGCCATCGGCGCGACGTCGAGGTCGACCTCGCGGGCGTTCAGCGTGAAGCGCAGGCCGCCTCCCTCACCACCTCCGGCAAGCGCCGGGATCGCCCGCACGTCGACCCCGAGATGCCGGATCGCGTTCACCACCGCGGGCGCGGGTCCGTCGATGGGGAGCTCGCCCAGCCCTTTGGCGCCGAAGGGCCCGCCGGCGTAGGGGTGCTCCAGGAGAATCACGTCCAGCTTCGGAGTATCCATCGTGGTGGGAATGAGGTAGTTGGTGAGCTGCGCGTTGGCCATGACCCCGTCTCGCATGGTCACCCGCTCGAGCAGCGCGTAGCCCAGTCCCTGCGCGGTCCCGCCCTCGATCTGTCCCCGGGCGAGCGCCGGGTGAATCGCCTGGCCGATCTCGTTCACCACCGTGATCCGCAGCGGCCGTACCTCCCAGGTGTCGGGATCCAGCTCGACCTCCGCGACGTCGCACCCCCAGGCGTAGGTCGCGTAGGCGTCGCCCCGATAGTTGACCTCGTCCCACTGGATCCAGTCGGGCTGCTCGTACTGGCTGGTGACCGCCAGCGGTCCGTGCCGCCGGTAGTGCTCCGCGGGTGTCGCCTCGCCCAGCTTCGCCCGAATCTCCTCGGCGGCGCGCTGGAGGATGCGGCCCACCACCATGCAGGTCCGCGAGGCGACGGTGGGTCCGCTGTCGGGCACGACGGCGGTGTCGGCTGCGGCGATCTCGACCTGCTCGTACGGGATGCCGAGCGCGTCGGCCACGATCTGCGCGTGCATGGTGCGGGTGCCCTGGCCGATCTCGGTGCTGGAGGTGAGCACCCGGACGCCGGTGGCGGTGAGCTCGATCGTCGCGCGCGAGGCCAGCTTCAGCTCGCCGCTCCCGGTGAACCCGGAGCCGTGCCAGTACATCGCGAGACCGATGCCCCGGTCGGTTCCCGCGTACGCCTTGCGCTTGCGGCGGAAGCCCGATCGGCGCACCGCGGTGCGCAGCACCTCGAGCGCGCTGCAGTCGTCGCCCATGCGCTGGCCCGTCGCGGTGGTGTCGCCCGGCCGGAGCAGGTTGCGCTCCCGCAGGCGCACCGGGTCGAGACCGAGCGCCTCGGCGATCGCGCTCCATGTGGACCTCGAGTGCGAACTGGGTCTGCGGCGCGCCGAAGCCGCGGAACGCTCCGTTGGGCGGCGTGTTGGTGAACATCGCCCGGGCGGCGATCCGGATGTTCGTCGCAGCGGTAGGGCCCGGCCGCGTGGATCGCGCCGCGGGAGAGCACCACCGGGGAGAGCGTCACGTAGGCGCCGCCGTCGAGGATCACCTCGACGTCCATCGCCACCAGGCGGCCGTCGCGGGTGAGCCCGGTGCGGTGGCGGACGATCGAGGGGTGGCGCTTCGTCGTGGCCACCATGTCCTCCACCCGGTCGTACACCAGCTTGACCGGCCGGCCCGACTTCAACGCCAGCAGCGCGGCATGGGCCGCGATGCCGGAGGGGTACTCCTCCTTCCCGCCGAAGCCGCCGCCGGTCTCGGTCTGCACCACCCGCACTCGCGACACCGCGTCACCCAGCACGGTGGCGAGCGCCCGGTGGGCGTAGAACGGGCATTGGATCGACCCGTACACCGTGATCCCGCCGTCTTCCGGAACCGCGATGACTCCCTTGGGCTCGATGTAGACGTGCTCCTGGTGTCCGGTGCGGTAGGTGCCCTCGACGACGACCTCGGCCGCGGAGAATCCGGCGTCGAGGTCGCCCTTCTCGATGAGGATCGTCTTGAAGGCCGTGGGCGAGCGCTCGGGATCGAAGACCGGCTCGCGCGGTTCCTCGACCAGGCTCACCCGAGCGCCGAGGAGGGCCTCGCGGTTTTCGTGGGCGAGCAGCAGCACCGGCTCCGCGGCGTGGCGGATCTCGCGCTCGGCCAGACACGGCTGGTCGTCGGCGATCAGGGCGACGATGTTGCGGCCGGGTATGTCGCGGTGGTCCACCACGGTGAAGCCGGCGGGATCGAAGTCGAGCCGGACGCCGGTGAGCAGCCCGCAGGGGATGGTGGTGCGAATGGTCCGCCCGAAGAGCATGCCTGGAAAATGGAGATCGTCGGCGTAGCGGGCCGTTCCCGTGGCCTTGCCGATCCCGTCCTTTCTGGGGACGCTGCGTCCGACAGCGGTGAGCGGGCTTGTCATCTGTCATCCCGAGCGAACGCGAGGGATCTGGCCCGGGGTCGGCTCGAACTCGGCCGCGCAAGATCCCTCGGTCGCTTCGCTCCTTCGGGATGACCGTCCCCGAGGCATCTCATCGGTGCCCGCCGATCCGCGCGAGCGCTGCGCGCACCAGGTCGCCGTTGCCGGTGGCGACCGTCCCATCGGGCAGTACAAGGGTGTCCTCGAAGCCGATGCGGGTGGCGTAGCCGCGCGCCCCCGCCGCATCCACCAGCGGCCATGCGGTCGAGTTCACGCCGTGAAGCAGTCTTGGCGCCCGCACGGCCGCCGCGTCGAGGACCGCCTCGGTTTGCGCCACCGTGGCCATGGCGTCTGCGGCGATCTGCTCCCGAGGCTCGAACATGATCCGGAGACACCGATCTCCCAGTCCGCTCCGAACCAGCTGTTGGGCGGCGAAGGGGTTCGCCACGCCGGCCTCGAGGGTCACGTCGCGCTCCATGAAGAAGGTCGCCAGCTCGGCGGCCCCCTCCTCGTCGAAGTTGATGGAGACGAAGTCGGGAAGCGCCGTCCACTCCCGGACCGTGGCAAGTCGGCGCGCCGGCTCGGGGATGATCCAGGCGCCGGTACTGATGCCGAACGGTACGCCCAGCCCGCGGACCTCGGAGACCGCGCCGGCGACGTCGGCGGGGGCCAGACTCTCCCGCCCGTCCGCCGCCCGGACATGGAAGTGCACGGCTCCCGCGCCCGCTCCAGCCGCCTCGGCGGCGGCGGCGGCCAGTTGCTTGGGCGACAGCGGCATCGCGGGATGGTCGGCCGGTGAGCGCCCGCCGTTCAATGCCGCTTCTACGAACATGTTGGGCCAAACCCCATGGCTGTCAAACCTACGCGCATCGCTCGTGCTCGCCAGCCTGCGCGCGGCGTTTGCACGGGGTTGGAGCCCGTCGTATGTTGACGTGAAACCCGGTCCGGAGCACGGTACGATGTCATCCCCACCCCGAGAGCACGAGGGGGAGGGATCTTCTCACCCGGCATTCGATACCCGCGGAGTGGATCCCTCGCTGCGCTCGCGATGACACACCAGGAGCAGCGGCCATGAAACTCGATCGCATCATCAGGGGCGGCAACGTCGTCACCCCGGCTGGAACCTTCACCGGCGACGTCGGCATCGCGGGCGAGAAGATCGCGGCGCTCGGCGCGGACCTCGAGGCGTCGCAGGGCACCGACGTCATCGACGCCACCGGGCATCACGTGCTGCCCGGGGTGCTCGACGTCCACGTGCACCTGGCACTTCCGTTCTGCGGCACGGTCTCCGCCGACGACTATCGCACCGGCACTCGAGCCGGCGCCCGGGGTGGAGTCACCACCGTGATCGACTTCGCCATCCCGTACGCCGGAGAATCTCTCGACCAGGCGGCCGACAACTGGATGCGGAAGGCGGAGGGGAAGGCGCTGATCGACTACACCTTCCACATCTGCGTCACCCGCTATGCCGAGCACAAATCGCAGATCAAGGGCATGGTGGACCGCGGCTTCAGCACCTTCAAGGAGTTCATGATCTACGAGTCGGAGGGGTGGCAATCGGACGACCGCGCCCTGTTCGGCACGCTGGAGCAGATGCGGGAGCACGGCACCATGCTCCTGGTGCACGCGGAGTCGGCCCGGGTGCTCGACGAGTTGATCGCCCGGCACCACACGCCGGAGCTGATGGCGCGCTACGGCGCGCGGCTGCACCCGATGACCCGCCCCAACTTCATCGAGGCGGAGGCGATTCAGCGGGTGGTGCAGTGGTGCGAGGCGACCGGGGGCCAGCTCTATATCGTGCACATGTCCACCGCGGAGGGCTCGGACATCGTGCGCGCGGCCCAGTCCCGCGGCGTGCCGGTGTTGGCCGAGACCTGCGCCCAGTATCTGGTGCTGGACGACTCGGTCTTCGAGCGGGAGGACGGGCACCTCTTCGCCTGCTGTCCCCAGATCAAGAAGCCGAAGGACGTCGAGCGGCTGTGGCAGGGACTCCGCGGCGGTGAGGTCTCGGTGGTCTCCACCGACACCTGCACCTTCACCCGCGAGCAGAAGGCGATGTGGAACGGGGACTGGACCAAGATTCCGATGGGGCTTCCGGGTCTCGAGACCCTGCTGCCGCTGGTCTACACCCGCGGCGTGCTCGGCGGCCGTCTCACCCTCGAGGAGCTGAGCATGAAGCTGAGCACCAACCCGGCGCGGATCATGGGCCTCGCTCCACGGAAGGGAGCGATCGCGGTGGGTGCCGATGCCGATCTGGCCATCATCCACCCCACGGCAACCCGGACGGTGACACCGTCCGCCATGGAGACCAACGCCGACTGGTCGCCCTACGAGGGGTGGGAGCTGGCGGGATTCGCCCGGACGACCCTGTCGCGCGGCGAGGTCATCGTGGATCAATACGCCGTGGTGGGTCGCGAGGGGAGGGGGCAGTGGCTGCCGCGCACCAGCGCGGGGCTCCGGACGTCGGCTCCGCCGCCGCCGCCGTCGGATGCGCCGGCCGCAGCCCCCGCGCGCGCGGGTCAAGCGACCGGCAGGAGCCCGGTGACGACCGCCCCGGCGGCGTCGACGTCAGTCGATCTCAGCCAGAGCCCGCTCTGGAATCCCGACCTGGCTCCCACCCCGCCCGAGCGGCGGACCTGGTCCACCTACAACATCGCCGCGCTCTGGATCGGCATGAGCGTGGTGATCACCACCTACACTCTCGCCTCCGGCCTCATGCAGCAGGGGATGCACTGGTGGCAGGCGATGATCACCATCCTGCTGGGCAATACCATCGTGCTGGTGCCGATGGTGCTGAACGCCCACGCCGGCACCAAGTACGGCATCTCGTTTCCGGTACTGTGCCGCGCCAGCTTCGGCGTGCGCGGCGCCAACCTCCCCGCGATCCTGCGCGCGATCGTCGCCTGCGGCTGGTTCGGGATTCAGACCTGGATCGGCGGGCTCGCGCTCGACGCGCTGGTCTACGCGGCCTGGCCAGGCTGGGGGGAGGTGCCGGCCCACGCCGGCATCGCCTTCATGGTGTTCTGGCTGATCCAGGTCGCGGTGATTCTCAAGGGGACCGAGGGGATCAAGCACCTGGAGAGCTGGTCGGCGCCGCTGCTCCTGGCCGGAGGAGGCATCCTCCTCGCCTGGGCCATCCGTGCCGGGGGCGGGCTCGGCCACCTGTTGGCCGAATCGGAGCGGCTCCGCGGTGGGAGCGCCTCCGTTCTGGGCCCTCTTTCCGGCGGCGCTCACCGCCAGCGTCGGCTACTGGGCCACCCTGAGTCTCAACATCCCCGACTTCACTCGCTACGCCAGGAGCCAGCGCTCCCAGATGCTGGGTCAGGCGCTCGGCCTTCCGACCACGATGACGGCGTTCGCGTTCATCGGGGTGGCGGTCACCAGCGCCACGATCGTGGTCTTCGGCGAGGCGATCTGGGACCCCGTAGTGCTGATCTCGCGGATCGGGGGCACCGGGACGATCGTGTTCGCGGCGCTGGTGGTGCTCGCGGCCCAGCTCACCACCAACATGGCGGCGAACGTGGTGTCGCCGTCGAACGACTTCTCGAACCTGAGCCCCAAGCGGATCAGCTACGTCACCGGGGGGCTCATCACCGCGGTGATCGGCATTCTGATGATGCCGTGGAGGCTGTACTCCGACGCGGCGGCCTACATCTTCACCTGGCTGCTGGGCTACTCGAGTCTGATGGGCGCGCTCGGGGGGATTCTCATCGCCGACTACTGGGTGGTTCGGCGACAGCGGCTCGTGCTGGACGACCTCTACCGCATGCAGGGCGCCTACACCTACTGGCGCGGAGTGAACCCGCGGGCGGTCGCGGCGTTCGTCATCGCCATTCTCCCGGTGGTGCCCGGCTTCGTGCGCGCCGCGGCGACGCCGGGCGGGACCGTGGCGGACCCCAACCTGTTCGACCGGCTGTACTCGTACGCGTGGTTCGTGACGTTCGGGCTGAGCTTTGTCGCTTACCTGGTGCTCATGCGGGGCGCCACGAATGCGTCTCCGCCCCAAGCGCATGAAGACAGGGCCACCGCGGCCACGACGAAGTACACTTTCTGGTAGGAGAAGAGACGACATGCCCCGAGTCGTGAAATGCGGATTGATCCAGGCGACGCATGCCTGCGCCACCTCCGAGAAGCTGGAGACGATCCGCGAGGCGAACGTCGCCAAGCACATGAAGCTGATCGAGCGCGCGGGGAGCGAGGGCGTGCAGATCCTCTGCATGCAGGAGATCTTCACCGGCCCCTACTTCTGCGCCGAGCAGAGCGCGCGATGGTACGACGCGGTCGAGGCGATTCCCGACGGGCCGACCACCCGGCTGATGCAGGAGGTCGCCCGACGGTACTCGATGGCGATCGTCGTGCCGCTCTACGAGGAGGATGGGGCCGGCATCTACTACAACACCGCCGCGGTCATCGATGCCGACGGCTCCTACCTGGGCAAGTACCGAAAGAACCACATTCCCCACTGCGCGCCGGGATTCTGGGAGAAGTTCTACTTCCGTCCGGGCAACCTGGGTTACCCGGTCTTCAAGACCAGGTACGCCGACGTGGGGGTCTACATCTGCTACGACCGGCATTTCCCCGAGGGCGCGCGCGAGCTGGGCTTGAACGGGGCGGAGATCGTCTTCAACCCCTCGGCGACGGTGGCCGGCCTCTCGGAGTACCTCTGGCGGCTGGAGCAGCCGGCGCACGCGGTGGCGAACGCCTTCTTCGTCGGGGCGATCAACCGGGTGGGGTACGAGGATCCCTGGCGGATCGGGGAGTTCTACGGGCAGAGCTACTTCTGCAACCCGCGCGGGCAGATGGTGGCCGAGGCGAAGCGGGACCGGGACGAGCTGATCACGGCGGAGCTGGACCTGGACCAGATCCGGGAGGTGCGGAATGTCTGGCAGTTCTACCGGGACCGGCGGCCGGAGACCTACGTGGGCCTGACGAAGCTGTAGACGGACAAGGCCGCTCCGCGCTCAGCGGCCGATGTCCTCGTTCCAGAGGTCCGGGTGGTCGCGGACGAAGTCCGCCAGCATCCGTTCGCAGGCGGGGTCCTGTACGATCTCGAGCGTCACACCCCGGCTCCGCAGCAGGTCCTCCTCGCCCACGAACGTCCGGTTCTCGCCGATCACCACCTTGGGAATCCCGTAGAGCAGAATTGCCCCGCTGCACATCGCGCAGGGCGAGAGGGTGGTGTAGAGCGTGCACCCGCGATACACCGACGCCGGATGCCGCCCGGCCCTCTCCAGGGCGTCCATCTCCGCGTGGAGGACCACACTTCCCGCCTGCTGCCGCCGGTTGTGCCCGCGGCCGAGCACGCGATCCTGGTGGACCAGGACGGAGCCGATCGGAATGCCGCCCTCCTCGAGTCCGAGACGAGCCTCGTCGAGGGCGGCGCGCAGGAAGCGGTCCACGCGAGTGGTCTCGGTGCCGCGGCAGGGAGAGGTGCCGACTACGGTGCGCGAGTGCCCTCGAACCGGAGGTGGGCCACCGAATCGGGGCCACTCGCCTTGTAGCGAGCGGTGATCGTGCCCACCAGCTTGCCGTCCTCGAGCCGGTTGACGGTGGTTGACGTCACCTGGACCCCCTTCCGGAGGTTGCTCTCGAACGGGCCGGCCTCGGTCACGATGCTGTCGCCGTCCACCGCGACGACGCGGACCGGGACGGGGCTCCGTTTCGGGAAGGTGAATGCCCAGCCCGAAGTGTCGCTGGTGGCGACCATCTCGAAGCTCAGCAGCGTGCTGTCCCCACCCTCGGGCATCACCCGCACTGCCCACGTGCCGGCGATGTCGGCGAGCGCGATCGGGGCGGGGGCCGCCGGTGCCGCGGTGGCGTCGGCCATCTCATCCGCAGCCGGTTGGTCTCTTTCTTTGCTGCAGGCCACGAGGACGACCGCGCAGCAGCACACGGCGAAACGGCGCATCGGTCTCTCCGTTGTCGAGGACTGTCGGATCAAGATTTTGCAGAGGAGTATCGAGGAGAACCTACGCGTCCGATCGGGGGCACGCAAACGGGGCCCGGCATGGTTGACGTCGAACATATATCTGACTAAAGTCAGCTAATGTCGGTCGACCAGATCTCCCAGGTCCGGCGCTTCAATCGGCTCGTCACCCAGCGTGTCGGAGCCTTGAATGACCATTTCCTGGGGCGCGATCGCCCGCTGGGGGAATCGCGCCTGCTGTACGAGATCGGCTCCAAGGGAGCGGACCTCCGGGACCTGCGCCGTCGACTGGGGCTCGATTCCGGCTACGTCACGCGGCTGGTCCAGGCGCTCGAGAAGAGCGGTCTGGTCCGACTGGGGCAGGGAACCGAGGACCAGAGGGTCCGGAAGGCTCGGTTGACGGCGGCAGGACAGCGTGAGGTGCGAGAGATGAACGCGCGGTCCGACCGGGCCGCCGCGGAGCTGCTGGAGTCGCTGACTCCGTCGCAACGCACCCGGCTGGTCGCGGCCATGGCCGAAGTGCATCGACTGCTTCAGCTCGCCGGCCTCGAGGTCGAAAGGGTCGACCCGGCAAGTCCGGCCGCCCGCTGGTGCGTCGGGCAATACATCGAGGAGCTGGACCGGCGCTTCGACTCCGGCTTCGATCCGGCCGCCAGTCTGCCCGCCGACGATCGGGACCTCGTCCCGCCCCGGGGCGCCTTTCTCGTCGCGTTCGTGGATGGGGAGTCGGTCGCCTGTGGTGCCGTGAAGGCAACCTCACCCGGCGTCGGGTCGCTCAAGCGGATGTGGGTGTCCGACGCGGTTCGCGGGCTGGGGATCGGGCGGCGAATGCTGGAGGCGCTGGAGGCCCATGCCCGGGAGCTCGGGCTGACGACCCTTCGACTGGAGACGAATCGAACGCTCCAGGAAGCCATCCGCCTGTACCGGAGCGCGGGCTTCCGCGAGGTGGCGGCTTTCAACGACGACCCCTACGCCCACCATTGGTTCGAGAAGCGGCTGAGGAAGTTGCAGAATGCAACGTAGGCAGCGGTCAAAAGTCACATCTTGAACCCCGACCCCTCTGTCGCTATATTCCCGCCTGCGATGGTCACGCCCAGTCGGCGTGATTTCAAGATCCAAGGAGCTCTGGGCCCCCGGAAATCGCAGGGGGCCCTTTTCTTGGAACCCCATCGCAGCCCAGCGTGAGGGCATCGATCACGACGAAACTGGTAGTCGGTACGCGTGCGAATGCCGAGTCCCGATTACGAACACAAAGGAATACTCAGCATGCGCACCACCGGCACCGTGAAGTGGTTCAACGACGCGAAGGGCTTCGGGTTCATCACCCCGGAAAACGGCGAAAAGGACTGCTTCGTCCATCACTCGGCCATCTCGGGCCAGGGCTTCAAGAGCCTCGCCGAGGGCGAGAAGGTGGAGTTCGACGTGGTTCAGGGCGCCAAAGGCCCGGCCGCGGAGAACGTCGTCAAGGTCGGCAAGTAAGCCAGCTCTGACGCACACGACATAGCCTTCGGGCCCCAGGGTTGAAGCAGCCTGGGTGATCAATCCTGCTTCGACTTGCGACCCGGCGGTGCCATAGCACCGGCCGGGCGTTTTGTTTAGGCGGGATCCACCGCCCGCCCCATCAGCAGGCAGTCGTTGAACTGCCCGTCGATCAGCGTGTCCCGCGTGGTCCTCCCCTCGTGCACCCAGCCCATGCGCTGGTACAGCCGGATCGCGCCGGCGTTGTCCACCCGCACCTTGAGATTGATCTTGCGCGACCACGCCGCTCCGCTCGGCCCAGGCGATCATGTACTCGAGCAGCGCCCGGCCGATGCCGCAGGCCGGCGTATGCCTGGGCGCACGCTGATCCCGAACTCACCCGCGTGCCGGAGTCGGGGCCGGCGGCCGCCGTCGAAGGTGAGGCCAGCCGACGATCGTCGTCTCCGGCCAGCGCGAGGATCGCGAGCGAGTTGTCCGACTCCGCCACCCGGGTGAGGTACTCGCGCTCCTCGCTCCTCGGTCATCCCCGGGCCCTCGGCGCCGAAGGTGAGGTTGGTCGACTCGCCGCCGACCTGGCTGAGATACGCCGAGCATCGCCGGCCGCGTCGTCCGGCACCGCGCGGCGGATCCGCACCGCGCGGCCGTCCCGCAGCCGGAGCTCGCGCTCCGTCCGCGGTGCCGGCGGTCATCAGGACGGCGACGCCATCTTGAGGCCGACGATCCCGCCGACGATCGCGGCGATGGCCAGCAACCGGCCCGCGCTCCGGGGCTCGCCCAGGAGCCAGATTCCCACCAGCGCCGTTCCCACCGCGCCGATCCCGGTCCAGACCGCGTAGCCGGTGCCCACCGGTATGGTTCGGAGCGCGCGGGCCAGCAGGTACGATGCTCGAGCCCCATCGCGCCGATCGTGATCGCGCTCGGCAGCGGCCGAGTGAAGCCTTGCGGTGTACTTGAGCCCGACCGCCCAAACGACCTCGAACAGGCCGGCGACGATCAGGAACAGCCAGGCGTTGCTCACGGCTTTCCTCCCTGGTCGAGCACGGCCTGCAGCTTCTTCGGCGCGGTGAGCCGGTACGAGTCGCGCATCAGATCGTCCACCTCGGCCCAGTCGGGATCGCGGTCGAGCCACACCCCCACCCAGCCGCTCGGTCCCACGTAGGGCGGCACGAAGAATCGGTCCGGCTACGCGCGCACCATCAGCGACTGGTTGCCGGGCGCGGCCTTGCACCAGACCGCCGGTCGTCCGCCGCCGTGATGGTTGTTGGGCGCGGCGTACATGGCGAACAGCTTGTTCCGCACCCGGAACGTCGGCTCGCCCCAGGCCTCGACCTCGTGGGCTTCGGGAAGCGCCAGGCAGAGCTTGCGCAGGCGGGTGAGTGGGCTCGGCGGCATCGAGTCAGGTCGGTTGAGGTCCGTCATCAGCTCCCCGCGCCCATGCCGATGCCGCGCGCCATCGCGGTGGCGGCCAGAACCATCAGCACGACCAGCACAACCTGAACGTAGCTGATGGTCGCCATGCGCCCGGCGGAACTCGTGTCGGGTGTCTCGCCGCGACGGACCTGAGCCCGCCAGCGCGTCAGCGTCACGATCGGTGACACCTCGAGTACGAGGATCGCGAGGAGCAGCGCCATCTTGCCCCAGAAGACGTGGTTGTGGAGGTAGTAGTCCATGCTCTTCTCGAGCCCGGCGAGCAGCCGCACCAGCCCGGTGCTGATCCAGATGGCGGCCGCGCCGCCCCACCAGCCATCGGCGTAAAAGACTCGCCGGAGCCCCGCGATGTCGAGCGGACCGCGAAGCGCGCGGGCCCGAGCCCAGACCGCCCCCAGCCCTATGCCCAGGCCAAGCAGATGCAGTGCCGCGAAGAGCCACCGAACCAACATGTTACCTCCCAGAGGTGACTCGGGTCACCTCCCCTGACTTCCACCCGGCGTAGGTTGCCCGAGCTCGTAGCTAGGGTCTTACAACCGTGAGGTACTATAAATGATACGGAACCTTGATGGCGCTTCCCTGCATGCTGGCACTCGTGCTCGCCTGCGGCCAGGGACGCACCGATGGCCAGGATACGGGAGCGGCGGCGGGCGGCGCGGAGTCGGGCGCCTTGCCGGCGGACACCGGCCTCACCGGCGGTGGGATCGAGGACACGACGGCGGCACCGTCCATTGACGCGGCGGACACCGCCGCCCCGGCGAGCGACACCCTGTCGGGCCATGACACCGGCACCACGGACGCCACCAGAGACACCACGTACTGACCGCTGTGAACCCGAGCGCAAGCGAGGGCGGGCGAGTTGCCCGCCCTCAGTGTTTCATCCTCCGCATGTCCGCCAGCAGCGCCGCCGGCGTGACCGGTCCCTCCCAGAAATTCCTCGACCACGGCCGCGGTGGGTCGCTCGAGCCCGAAGCGGAACAGCCTCCGCGACACCCAGTCGTACCACGCGGCGTCGCCCGTGACGAAGGGACCGTGGACCTCGACGGCCTGAGGTGGCGCGGAGCACGCCGCGAGGAGGGCCGTGAGCCGCCCACCGACCCGTGCGACCGATCCGCGGGCGCGGCAAGCGAAGAATCGAGCTAGAGGTACCGGGCGACGGCCATTGCCGTGACCGCGAAGAGCAGCAGGTACGCGGTCGCCCGGCTCGCCGCGGCCGCGCGCCCGCGCAGCCGCTGCGCCTCCCCCATGATCCTCTGCCGCTCCTCGGCGCTCGTGGAAGGACCGAGCGACTGGCCGAGCGCCATCGCCTTCAGCATCGAGGGACGCAGGATCGCCATGCCGAGCACCCAGGCGACGAACGCGGCGAGGCCACCGAGGCCGTAGGCCATGCCCACCGGTGACCGGCCGAACTCCGCCGGCATCCCGGCCCCCGCCCGGATGTACAGCCAGATCCCCGAGATCAGCGCGCCGATGGCGAGGACCGGCATCACGGTCATGAGCCCGCGCCGCTGGACCGCGGCCATGACTTTGCCTCCCTCGGGTCCGACTTCCTGGATCGCCGGCATCAGGAAAAAGGTGCTGAAGAAAATCATCCCGACCCAAAGCGCACCGAAGACGACGTGGACGAACCGAAGGATGATGACGAGTGGGTCCACCTTCCCCTCCTAGGTCAATGGCTTCGCGTAGTGCAGCGTCTCGGGGGCATAGCCAAGACGCTCGTAGAGCGCCCGCGCCCGCTGGTTGTCTGGCGAATACGTTGAGTGTGATGAGGTCGAGCCCGGCCGCGCGGGCCCATGCTTCGGCCGCCTGGACCAGCGCCCTCCCGGCGCCCCGGCCCTCGGCGGTCTGGCTCACCGCGAGGATCTCAATGTGCGCGTGGGTCCGGCCGTAATAGTCGGTCTCCGCACGCACGTACGCATACCCGCCGGGCACCCCTCCGCCTTCCTCGGCGAGAAGGACCGTTCCCTGATCGGCGCCGGGCCGGAGCGCCGCGTCGAGGGTGGCGCTCTCCGCCGCCACGACCTCGCGCGCGCTGCGCCAGGAAGGGAGCTCGAAGCCCTGCGCCAGCCGCGGGGTGATCCCGAGCATGAAGGCACGGTCGGAGGGCCCCGCCGGGCGAACGCGCCACTCGGTGCGGGGGGTCTGGCCCGTGTCCTGTCTGTCGGCGTTGCCGCGCATATCTCCTTGTCCGCTCTTCGTCGTTCACCCGCAAGGAGGGGAAGCCCGATGCGCAGGTCAAGCCCTCGACGCCACAGCAGGCCCATTGGAGTCGTGGCGCGACTCGCCCTCACCGCTCCCGCGTTGTTGCCGCTCGCGGCGGCCGCCAGCCTCGGCGGCGGGCGCCGGCGTCGCCGGAGCTCCGGTTCGCCGACGTACGGCTCTCCACCGGCGTACGGCTCCGCTACTTGGAGCAGGGGGACCCGGCCGGGCGGCCGGTGATCCTGCATCCATGGCATCACCGACTCCTGGTTCTCCTTCAGCCGGGTGCTGCCTGAAATCTCGAAAGCGCACCGGGTCTATGCACTCGACCTCCGGGGCCACGGCGACTCCGACCGGCCGGCGAACGGCTACACGCCGCAACACATGGCCGCCGACGTCATCGCGTTCATGGACGCCCTGGGCATCCGGCGCGCCGTCCTGGTGGGACACTCGATGGGGAGTTTCGTGGCGCAGCAGGCCGCCCTGGCCGCGCCGGAGCGGATGGCCGGGCTGGTGCTGATCGGGTCCGCGACCGCCGCCCGGAACGAGGTCACGCTGGAGCTGCAGCAGGCCATGGCATCGCTCCCCGACACCGTCCCGGCGGAGTTCGCGACGGAATTCCAGGCCAGCACGGTGCACCAACCGGTGCCGGAGGAGTTCATGCTCCGGGTGGTCGCGGAGAGCCGCAAGGCTCCGGCGAGGGTATGGCGGGCCGCGTTGGCTGGTCTGCTGGAGACCGAGCGATTCACCGGCCTCCGCGGGGGCAGGGTTCCGGCGCTCCTCATCTGGGGCGACCGCGACGGGATGTTCTCGCGATCGGAGCAGGAGGCGCTGGTGGCGGCGCTCCCGATCGCGAGCCTCAAGGTCTACCGGGAGACGGGTCACGCGCCCCACTGGGAGCGTCCACGGGAGGTCGTCCGCGATCTCGAGCGGTTCCTCGGGACCGCCCCCTCATGAGAAGCGCCCCACCCGCGTGATGCGGGTGGGGCGCGGCCAGTCACTGGTGATTCGGGTCTGGCGTCAGGCCTCGCGCCGCGGAAGTCCCAGCTCCTGGGTGCCGAGCCACTTGAGCAGGCCCTTTTCCACCTCGTCGTCGGGCTGATCCGGATTGTGCTCCATGACCGGCCAGCGCTTGGCCGGTCCCATCAGATACCACATCGCCGGCATCGCGGTCTCGCCGCGCCGCTCATTGGCAGGGTGGCCCTCGTAGGAGACGAAATGGAAATCGCGCCCCCGGTAGGAGAGGCGACACTGCCTGACTTTATGGCTGCTCACGGAAGACTCGCGCGTTGGACGTGATCGAGCGGCGGGCGCAGGCGCAGGGCGGCCACCGATGCGGCGGGGGCCGCACGGGTGAAATGTAACCCGGTCGGGGCTTTAGCGTGCTGGGCGGAGCCAGCCTCGACCTGACCAGCGGCACCGTCTCCGCGTCCACTGCTCGGGCGCCGGCTGCACGCCGCCGGCCGCCGCTCTCGATGTTGGGCAGGAACGCGGTGAGCAGCCCGAGCGCCGGCAGGTAGGAGCAGAGCCGGTACACGAACTCGATCCCGGTCCGGTCGGCCAGATCGCCCAGCAGCGCGGCGCCGATCCCGGCGGTGCCGAACGCGAAGCCGAAGAAGAGTCCCGACACCATCCCGATCCGGCCGGGCACCAGCTCCTGGGCGAAGACCAGGATCGCGGAGAAGGCCGAGGCGAGGATCACGCCGATCGCGACGCTCAGCACGCCGGTCCAGAAGAGATTCACGTAGGGCAGCGCGAGCGTGAACGGCAGGACGCCCAGGATGGAAGCCCAGATCACCCACTTCCGGCCGAGCCGGTCGCCCACGGGGCCGCCGATGATCGTTCCCGCCGCGACGGCGCCGAGGAAGACGAACAGGTAGCACCTGGGCGCCCTGCACCGAGACGCCGAACTTCTCGATGAGGATAGAAGGTGTAGTAGCTGCTGATGCTCGCCAGGTACACGTTCTTGGAGAAGACCAGCACCAGCAGGATGGCGAGCGCCACCACGACCTGGCGCGGGGCAGGTCGTGATGGGCGGCGCCGGCCGTGGCCCGCGACTCGCGCGCCTTCGCGGTGCGCCTGGTACCACCGGCCCACCCGCTCCAGGATCACCATCCCCGCCAGCGCCGCCGCCGAGAACCACGCCACGCTCCCCTGGCCGCGCGGCACCACGACGAACGCGGCGAGCAGCGGGCCGATCGCCGAGCCGGTGTTGCCGCCGACCTGGAAGAGCGACTGGGCGAAGCCGTGGCGTCCGCCCGAGGCCATCCGCGCCACCCGCGAGGATTCGGGATGGAAGACCGCCGAGCCCGAGCCCGACCAGGCCGGCCGAGAGCAGGAGCAGCGGGTAGCTCGAGCGCGACGGAGAGGACGAGGAGGCCCACCAGGCTGAATCCCATCCCGGCCACCAGCGAGTACGGCTTGGGATGGTGATCGGTGTAGAGACCGACCAGCGGCTGGAGCAGCGACGCGGTGAGCTGGAAGGTGAGGGTGATGAGGCCGATCTGCCCGAAGTCGAGCCCGAAGCTGCTCTTGAGTATCGGGTACATCGCGGGCAGCAGCGCCTGCATCATGTCGTTCAGCAGATGGCAGATGCTGATGGCGAAGAGGACGGCGTAGGCGGTGCCCTGCACCCGCGGATCGCCCGGCTAGAGACGGCCGTCGGGACCGTTTGCGTCGGGCGTGTCGGCGGGCCGCTCGTCCGCCGCTTCCTTGCGCTCGAGCTTCCGCTGCTGCTTCTCTTCCTTCTTTTTCTGCTTGTTCAGCTCCTTCTGTCGCTTCTCGAAGCCATAGTTCCGCTTGGGCAAATGCACGCTCCGCGGTGGTGAGGTCCGGGGCGCTTCGGCGAGAGGTCGCGCGGCCCGGGTAGCGCAAGATAGTCTGCTACTCCCCCTCCTGCTCACGGTCCACGTGCCCGAGCAGGTCGCTCACGTCGTCCGGCGTCATGCCGATGTCGCGCAGGATCTGCTCCCGGCTGGGCCGGGTGAAATCGACCCGGTGCGCCTTGAAGATCAGCTCGACCGCCAGCGGGGCGTCGAGACTCTGCTCCTGGAGCAGCTCCCAGCCCTGCTCCTCGATGTGCCGGCGGCGCAGCGCCTCCAGCGACTCGAAGTCGGTCTCGGTCCAGCGTCGGTCGTGGGGATTCCAGTAGCGTTCCCGGATCGTGGCGCCGGGCTCCGCGCCGTCGCCCTCGACGAGCGCACGGGTGACCACGGTGACCAGGTGGCTGCGCCTGGCGGGCAACGACTCGCTGGGTTGCTCGGCCACCGCGGGCAGCGGCACTTCCTTCCCCAGTGGCTCGCCCGCCGGATCTTCAAGCCGCATCGTCGGCTCCTCTCATCATGACTGGCCTCGGGCCGACGCCGCTTCAGGAGCGTGGCGCCTCGTGGTCGGTGAGCACCGGCAGGTATGGCACCCAGGGTCCGACCTCGTCGCGGTACTGCTTCGCCATCACCCGCGCGACCTGCGCGACGTGGCCGAGGTCGTGCACCACCCAGCTCGCCAGCAGATGCCGCAGGGTGACCGGCCGAGGCTCGGGATGGTTGCCCGGGCAGGTCGAGCTCCGCGTCGCCGAGGCGCCAGGAGCGGAGCAGCTCGAGGTTCGCCGCGCGCAGCTCGGCGAACTCGGCCAGCAGCGATTCCAGCGAGCGGCCGACGTTGCGGGCGCGGTGGCGGAAGCGGTCGTACGGCTCGAAGCGCGGGTCGGCGCCGCGCGCCAGGATGATGCGCGCGCGTGGGATCCAGTCGGTCTCCTCGCCGTCGATGAGATGGCCCACCACGTCGAAGGGGCTGAAGGTATCGGGCCCTTCGGTGCCCCGGGCCCAGGGTTCGGCCGACTGCCGTCGAGCAGCACCTGCAGCGTCGCGGGCGTTCGCCGGAGCACATCCATCGCGGTTTCCAGCTCGAATCTCATTCCGGGCCTGCCGTTCCCAAGGGTAGCCAGACTCCTTCGTCGTACCGTTGCACAATGAACTGGAGAGCGCCGAAGGGGAAGCGCGGTGCAAGCCGGAGCCTCCTGTCCGTCTTTCAGTCACGATGCGCGATCAACACCGACCCAAACAGGAGCTCTGCGACGAGGTCGACGGCCCTGCGCAAGCAGGTGGCCGACCTCAAGGCGGAGATGGTCGTGCGGCGCAGGGTCGAGGACGCGCTCCGTCTGTCCGAGGAGCAGCTGCGCGCGCTGGCCGACTCGGCGCCCGCCGGGCTCTGCATCATCCGGCCCGGCGGCACGGTGCGCGCGGCGAATCTGCCGTTCGCCCGGCTGCTCGGGCTACGACTCCCCCGCCGAGCTCGCAGCGGCTCGGCGACGTCCTCGGCGTCTTCGCCGGCCGCGAGGAGCTGGAGCGGGTGCTGGCGATGGCGGAGCGCGGCGACCAGCGGATGGTGGGCGTGCTGTTTCGCCGGAAGGACGGGAGCCGGCAGTCGTTCGGCGTGATCGGCGTCGCGTGCGCCGAGTCCGACGCGGTCGCGATAGCGGTCCTCGAGCGCCAGCCGCAGCCGTGGCGCGCGCCGCCGCTGACGGGGACGGCGGGAGGGAAGTAGCCGGGCTCGCATGCCTGCGGTTACGGCGGCCCGATCCGCAACCCGGTCGTGGCCAGCCGGATCTCACCCAGGAACATCAGCAGTCCGACGAACAGCGCCAGCATCGCCGCGACGAAGAGCAGTCCGATCACCAGGGACGCGTCGGTCTTCGAGAAACGCCCCGACGAACAGCGTCACGATCACCGCGCAGATGAGAAGCGCGCAGGTGGTGCAGAGGCCGATCGCGCGATTGATCAGCCGAGCCCGGCGCGAGAGCAGGTCGAGCTCACCCAGGGCGTGCGGCCGGAACTCCTCCGAGGCCACGGGAAGGCGCTCCTCGAGAACCCGGGCCCGGTCGATGATCCGCCCGAGCCGCTGGGCCAGCACGCCGAGCATCGCCCCGACGCCGGTGAGCAGGAAGACCGGCGCCACCGCGAGCTGGATGACATGGGCGACCGCGCGTGATCTGCGTCTCGGCCTGCAGCACCCCTTACTCCTCGCCCTGAATCCCGAACACCCCCGCTCCGCCGGCCGCGCCGATCAGCGGGCCCACCACGTAGATCCAGAGATCGCCCAGCGTCCCGTCGGCGAAGATGCTGTGCACCAGGATCGGCCCGAATCCCACGGCGGGATTGAACGCCCCGCCCGAGAGCGGCCCGCCCGCGAACGCCGCGACCACGATGGTGAATCCGATCGCCAGCCCGTAGAACGAGTTCCCCTTGGTCTTCTGGATCGTCGCCACGTTGAGCACCACCAGGCGAGCGCGAAGGTGTAGAGCGCCTCGACCAGCGACGTGCCGTGGCCGCGCCGATGCCCTCGGCCGGGGCCAGGGTGAAGGTCTGCCCCAGGATCGCCGCGGACGGTCAGCGCGGCCGCCACCGCGCCGGCGAGCTGCGCCGCGATATAGGGCGGCACCTCGGACCAGGGCAGCTTCTTCCGCATCGCGCAGGCGATGCTGACCGCCGGATTGTAGTGCGCCCCCGAGACGTGGCCTCCCATGAACACCATCACCATCAGCGACCCGCCGATCGCCAGCGGCGCGAACGGCGTTCCGCCGAGCACCGTGAGGCCGATGGTGAGAACGAGGAAGTAGATCCCGATGAACTCGGTGACGTACGCGCGCATGGCCGACCCTCCAGGCAGAGCGATTGACCGGCGGGAGCGACGATCGGGCTGAGCGCCCAAGTTATCTTATCGGGGTTCCCAACAGGAGAGCCGCATGCGAACCCTGATCCGCCTGCGCGGTCGTCTCCGCCGCCCTCGGTGCCGCCTGCGGCCGGCGGCGGTGGCGGCGTCGAGGCCGGCCGGCGCCGGCAGCGACGGCGCCGGCGCCGGCCGCCGTCGTCGGACGGACACCACCGGCCTGCCGCCGGGTTCGCTTCGCTCGTGGGACCACATCGGGGATCTGAACGACAGCCTCCGGGCCGGCGAGACCCGCGGCTACCTGCATCGGCGCGGATCAGGGCCAGGTGATGATGGCTCACGCGATCACCTGGCCGGTCCGGCGAGGAGCGGCGCCGCCCGCCACCGCGACGGTGCGGGTCTATCGCTGGCCGGACGGGCGGCGAGCTGCCCGCGCCTTCGGGGCCGGGCGCGCTCTGGTCGGGACGGCTGCCGGCCACCGGCGACTACATCGTGCGGGTGACCGCGGCCGAGCCGACCGCCTATACCCTGGCGGTGCAGATCCCCCGGCGGCTCTCGGTGGGCGAAGGCGATCCGACGGCGGCGATCACGGGGACCGCGCCGTCGCGCGCGCCGGTGGACTACATCATCGAGGGCGGGGCCGGCCGGACCCTCGCCGCGTCGGTGCGGGACGGCGATCCGCCACGCTCCACCTGTACGGACTGGACGACGGCACGCCAGCTGGCGCCGCTGTCGGAGCGCCGGAAACTGTGGGCGGGCACGCTGCCGACCTCGCAGGACTACGTGATCAGCGTCGTGCCCGCCGACGAAGGGGCGAGGTACGAGCTGACTGTCGCGCTTCGCTGATCATGGCGGCTCAGGCCGACGGTCTCGCCGCCGAGCACCGGCAGCACCTCTCCGGTGATGTAGCTGGAACACGCCGGCGCCGCGAGGAACACGTAGGCCGGCGCGATCTCCTCCGGCTGCGCCGGCCGCTTCATCGGCACGTCCGCCCCGAACTCCGCCACCTTTTCGGCATCCTGATCCGCGGGATTGAGCGGCGTCCACACCGGGCCCGGCGCGACGGCGTTCACCCGGATGCCGCGCTCGACCAGGTTCTGCGCCAGCGACTTGGTGAAGGCGTGGATCGCGCCCTTGGTGGCGGAATAGTCCAGCAGCTCCTTGCTGCCCTGGATGCCGGTCACCGAGCCGCTGTTGACGATCGCTCCACCCTCTCTTCAGGTGCGTCAGCGCGGCCCGGGCCATGTAGAAGTACCCGTAGATGTTGGTCCGGAAGGTCCGGTCGAGCTGCTCGTCGGTGATGTCCTCCAGCGAGGGCAGATGCTCCTGGATACGCGGCGTTGTTGACCAGGATGTCGAGCCGGCCGAGCTCGCGGACGGTGGTCTCGACCGCCTCGGTCGCAGAAGCCGGAATCGGTGACGTCGCCCGGGATGAGGATCGCGCGCCGCCCCTCGCCCTCCACGGCGCGGCGGGTCTCCTCGGCGTCGTCGTCCTCGCTCAGGTAGACGATGGCGACGTCGGCGCCCTCGCGGGCGAAGAGCACCGCGACGGCGCGGCCGATACCGGAATCGCCGCCGGTGATGAGGGCGACCTTGCCCTCGAGCTTCCCCGATCCGCGGTACTCCGGCGCCAGGAACTTGGGCCGGGGCTCCAGGTCGGACTCGAGGCCCGGCTTCGCGAGGTGCTGCTTCGGCAGCGGTGGCTCGGGGTATTTCCGCTGCCCGGCCTGTACCGCGCCTTCCTTTTTGCCCCGGCTGGTTTGCTCGCGCTGACCCGGCGTCGCTGCTCGGCCTCGCGCTGCAGCTTCCGGTCGGATCGGGCCTTCGCCTTGCCGGCGGCCGCGCTTCCCGCCTTCTTGGCGCCGGACCACCGCGCGCCCTTCTTCTTTACCGCCACGATGCGCCTCCTGCAGATTCAAGCGATTGTTCCTCGACATGCCGCATGCAGTGACTCACCGTACGCCTGCGTTGGGGCCGATGCGGTGATCCCTCTCACCCGTTCGCGCGAGCGAAACACCCGGCTCGGGCGAGCCGTAGAGCCCCTGACCCCGCATCACAGACCGAGGAGAGCACGATGATCCCCCGATATGGGCTGTCGCTCGCTTTGTTGCTCGCTCCCATCGCCGCCCATGCCCAGACCGCCGCCGATTCATCCTCCATCCGCGCCACGGCGCTCGACTACGTCGAGGGGTGGTACGAGGGGAACCCGGAGCGCATGGGCCGAGCCCTCCATCCCGAGCTGGTCAAGCGTATCGTGGCCAGCGACACGGCCACCAAGCGCAGCGTCCTGGAGAACATGGGCGCATCGGCGCTGGTGAACGGCACCCGCCACGGATGGGGCAAGCAGACGCCCAAGGGGCGCCAGCAGAAGGACGTGACCATCCTCGACGTCTTCGGCAATGCCGCCAGCGTCAAGTCGGTGATGGCCGACTGGATCGACTACATGCACATGGCGAAGGTGGACGGTCGCTGGGTGATCGTGAACGTGCTGTGGGAGATGAAGCCCGGGGCAAAGGGATGAGGGTGTCGCAGCGGGTGGGCGCGCTCGCCATGCTGGTCTCGGCGGGTGTGATCGTGGCCGCCGCGTGGCGGTCCACCACCGCCCGCCCCGCCGCCGGCCGCCGCCGCGAATCCGGCACGCTCCAGCGCCTGGCTCTCCCGGCTCCCCGACGGCGAAGTCAAGCGGAAGTTCATCCTCGACTGCACCGGGTGCCACCAGTTCGACGAGAAGATCGCCCGCCCGCAGGGGGCGCCGCGCAGCGAGGCGCAGTGGGCCGAGGCGGTGACCCGGATGCTGGGCTACGCCGGCGCGAACACCAGTTTCCCGGTGATCGCGGCGGATCGCGATGCGAAGGCGACCGCGGCGTGGCTGGCGAAGAGCCTCGCGGCGGGCGACGTCGCCGACGTGCAGGTCCCGAGATCGCGGCAGGCGGAGGTGCGGGAATACCTGATGCCGGTGGCGCAGGACCTCCCGCACGACCTGATGGTCGAGCCCGACGGCGACGTGGTGATCACCGGAATGTTCACCCACCGGCTCTACCGCCTGAAGCCGGAGAGCGGCGCGCTGAGCGAGATCGCGATCCCGGTGGCGGAGGGCGCCAATCCGCGGGCCATCGACCGCGATGCGTCGGGCCGCACGTGGGTGGTGCTGGGGCAGCCGAAGCAGCTCGCGTCCGTCGCTGCCGACACGCAGTGGCGCAGCTGGGACGTGGGGATGTATCCCCACAGCCTGGCCATGGCGCCCGACGGGAAGGTCTGGTTCAACGGCCACTTCACCCACGCAGCCCGAGCTCATCGGCGCCGTGGATCCCGCCGCGCGACAAAGTCACCACGTACCCGGTGCCGCCGCATCCCACCCTGGCGAAGGGGCCGGGCGGGCCGATCCCCTACGAGATCCGCGCGCGCCGCGACGGACGGATCTGGCTGAGCGAGCTCCAGGGCAACCGCCTCGTGGCATTCACCCCCAAGACCGGGAAGTTCCAGACCTTCACCATGCCGACTCCCACAGCGGGCCCCGGCGATTCGACGTGGACGCGAAGGGCATCCTCTGGATCCCGGCCTACTCGGCGAACCTGCTGGTTCGGCTCGATCCCGCGACCGGCAAGTTCACCGAGATCCCGCTGCCCATGAAGGACGCGCTGCCGTACGTCGCCCGGGTGGATCCGCGCGACGGCGCCGTCTGGCTCGGCTCGGCCGCCGCGGACGTGCTGCTGCGGTACGACCCAGCGCTCCGGACGATTCGACACCTTCCCGCTGCCCAGCCGGGGCGCGCTGGTGCGGCACCTGGCGGTGGACCCGCGGAATGGCGCCGTGTGGCTGGCGTACGGCGCGTCGCCCGGGATTCCGGCGCGCGTCGCGCGGGTGACGGGGTATTCGCCGGCTACCGGTCTCAAAAAGCGTGAAAGTGAACGGTGAACAGTGAAAGGGATCGTCGTTCCCTTTTACCGTTCACCGTTCACGCTTTCTATCGTTGTTCACGCTTTTCTGCTTAGCCTATTCGCCGAGCTTGATCCGCTCCACCCGCCGGTTCTTCGCCTGGGTGTTGTAGACCCGGAGGCTCACGATCGTCACCCGGCTTCATCCCCTTGAGCGCGTCGCGCAGCTCGGCGGTGGTCTTCACCGGCTTGCCCTCGACCTCGAGGATGATGTCCGGCCCGCCGCGGTCGGCGTCCACCAGCTCGCCCCAGGCGGGGCCGCCGGCGGTGACGTCGGTGACCACGAGCCCGCGCTGCGCGGCGGTGAGCTCGAAGCGGTCGACGTCCTCCCGGGTCACCGGAGCGACCGTCACGCCGAGCCTGCCCAGCGGCGGCGGCAGCGTCGTCGCTCGCCCTCGCCGCGCCGCTCTTCCGGCTCCGCCACGCGCCGTGGCGCCGGGCATGGACTGCAGCTTGACCGCGTAGGTCTTCCGGACCCCGCCCTTGCGGGCCACTTCGACCTTCACCGTCTCACCCGGCTTGCGGAAGGCGATCCGCTGCTGGAGCTGGCCCACGTACTCGACCGGCTTGCCGTCCACCGTGATGATGATGTCGCCCGGCTCGAGTCCGGCCTTCTTCGCGCCGGAGCTGTCGCTGCCGAAGTCCTCGACCAGCACGCCGCGGATGTCGGGCAGCCCGACGTAGGCCGCGTCGTTGGCCGACGCGTTCCGCACCGCGATGCCCAGCACCGAGCGGCGGACCTCACCGTGGGAGATGATCTGGTCCATCACTTGGCGCGCCAGATTGATCGGGATGGCGAAGCCGTAGCCGGAGTAGAACCCGGTCCGGCTGGCGATGGCCGAGTTGACGCCCAGGACCCGGCCGCCGGTGCTCACCAGCGGGCCGCCGGAGTTGCCGGGATTGATCGCGGCGTCGGTCTGGATGAAGTCCTGGATGCTGCGGTCGCTGACGTTGGGCAGCGCGAGCGTGCGGCCCTTGGCGCTGATGATGCCCGAGGTGACCGTGAAGGTGAGGTTCTCGCCCAGCGGGTTCCCCACCGCCAGCACCCACTCGCCCACCCGGGCGGCGTCGCTGTCGCCCAGCGGGGCGGGCGTCAGGTTGGTCGCGTCGATCTTGAGGACGGCGAGGTCGGTGCCCGGGTCGGTGCCGACCACCTTGGCCTTGAATTCACGCCGGTCGAGCAGCCGCACGGTGACCTCGTCCGAGCCGTCCACCACGTGGTCGTTGGTCAGGATGTAGCCGTCGCGGGAGACGATGAAGCCCGATCCGGCCGCCTCCTGGAACTCGGGCGGCTGCATCTGGGGCAAGCTGGGGCAAGAACTGCTCGAAGCCCGGCGGAAGCTGGAGCCGGGGCTGGTCCTCGGTCGTCCTGAGCGTTCCGCTTGCCCGACTTGATGAACACCACGCTCGGCTTCACCGTCTCGGCCACCGAGGCGAAGGCCTCGCTCAGGCTCTGGAGGTCGGCGGCCGCGGCGGGTGGGGGCGGCGGCTGGTCGTCCCCGCGGCGTACCGGCTGTCCTGCTGCTGGGCCGCTGAGGAGCCCGGCAGATTGAGCAGGCCGGCCAGGAGCAGGCCGGCGAGAAAGGCGAGTACGATTCCGCCGATCGGGAAGCCGGCGCAGCGAACCCTGAGGCATCTTGGGCATCTCCATCGTGGGAAACCCGAGGCGGACGGGCAGCCGCCCTGACACCGCTTGGAATGCCCGAGACGCCGTCCGCCGTCGCGCCCACGTTTCCCTTCGCATCGACCGAAACGAGGCTTGCCTGGGGCCCGTAGTCAGGCGATCATCCGCCCCCGGGCGGATCGCCCCAGGACCACCGATACTGGAGAAGCTGATGGACAGCACGGCGATGGCAGCTCGCACCCCGATGGCGGGGCTACTGGTACTCCTCGCCCTGGCGGGATGCAGCTCGGGCCGCGCCGGCTCCTCCAGCCCCGAACCGGCCGCCGGCCCTGCCGGGACCGCGCCGCCGCCGCCGCCCGGGCGATGGAGGTCCCCGCCATGGAGGCCTTCGACCTGGCGGTGGCCAAGGGCACCCGCCTGCGGTCGGGCGCCCCGGGGCCCCGGTACTGGCAGCAGTGGGCCGACTACCGGCTGGAGGCCGAGCTCAATCCCGGTCTCCAAGCGGCTCACCGGCAAAAGCCGCGATCCGCTACTACAACCGCTCTCCCGACACCCTCGCCGTCGTCTACGTCCAGCTGCTGCACAACATCTTCGCTCCCGGCAGCCGGCATAACACCGACGTCGCCTGGGCGGTCGAGGGATACGACCTCTCGAAGGTGGCCGTCGCAGGGTACCACCCTCAGCCGCCGGCGCGGGCGAGGGCGCCGGGCTACGAGGTGGACGGGACCATCATGCGGATCCGGCTGCCCAAGCCGCTCGCTGCCGGGTCGGCACCGCCGATCTCGAGTTCGCCTATCGCATCCGGATTCCGCCCGATGGCGCGCCCCGGGGCGGCCAGGACGGCGAGGTCTACTACATCAGCTACTGGTACCCCCAGATGGCGGTGTACGACGACGTGAACGGCTGGCAGACCGATCAGTACTACGGGAACGCCGAGTTCTACATGGGCTACGGCAATTACGACGTCGCCCTCACGGTTCCCGGCCGGCTGGCTGGTCACCAGCACCGGTACGCTGACCAATCGCGGCGGAGGTCCTGTACCGAGCAGACCCGGGCGCGGCTGGACTCCGCGATGAGCGCCAAGGAAGTGGTCCACGTGGTGAGCCGAGGCCGATCGCGGGGCGGGGAAGGCCACCGCCGCGGGCACCGACGGCAAGCTGACCTGGCGCTTCCGGGCGGAGAACGTGCGCGACGTGGCCTGGGGCGCGTCGGCCAGCTACCTGTGGGACGCCACCAACGCCGCGGTCGGCGATGCCGACGGCGACGGCTCGCCGGACACCACCCGGGTGGACGCCTTCTGGCGGCCCGAGATGCGAACCAGCCACTGGGACCAGGCGGCGCGCTACGGCCGCCACTCGGTGGAGTTCCTCTCCAAGTACCTCTGGCCCTATCCCGTATCCCCACATGACGGCGGTGGACGGGCCCACCTCCTGCGGCGGGATGGAGTACCCGATGATGACCTGCATCGGGGGCCAATGGGACACGCTCGGCATGTACGAGGTCGTGGTCCACGAGATCGCCCACATGTGGCACCCGATGCTGGTGGGCTCGGACGAGAAGCGGTTCGCCTGGATGGACGAGGGGTTCGCCCAGTTCAACCAGTCGCAGGCCATGCCGGACTTCTTCAAGGGATACGACGACGAGGCGGAGAACCGGGAGCCGTACCTCAGCCTCGCCGTCGCGGGCGGCGAGGTCGAGCTGATGCGCCACGGCGACCGCTACCCCAACTACACCGCGTACGGCACGGCGAGCTACTACAAGACCGCCACCGTGCTGGTGGCGCTGCGCGGCGTGCTCGGCAAGGAGACCTTCGAGAAGGCGTTCCGGGAGTACGGCCGGCGCTGGCAGTACAAGCACCCGACGCCGTACGACTTCTTCAACACGGTGGAAGACGTCGCCGGGCCGGGACCTCTCCTGGTTCTGGCGCACCTGGTTCTTCGAGACCTGGAAGCTGGACCAGGCGATCGACACCGTCGCCACCGTCGGCGACTCGCTCGAGGTCGTGGTGTCGAACCGCGGCCGGGCGCCGATGCCGGTGCACCTGGTCGTCACCCGGTCGGAGGGCGAGCCCCAGACCGTCGAGATCCCGGTCAGCGTCTGGTTCACCGGGGAGAAGCGCACCACGGTCCGTATCGCCCGGGAGCCGGCGATCAAGACGCATCGAGATCGATCCCAAGCGGGAGTTCCCGGACGTCGACCGGGGCAACGGGATGTGGCCGAGGTAGGGGGCGGACGGGGCGGACGGGGCGGACGGCGGAACGGCGGAAGGCGGACGGCGGCAGCGGAGCGAGCCTGTCATCCCGAGCGAGCGAGCGACGAGGATCTTCGCACGCCGGTTTCGATGACCGCTGAGTAGATCCCTCGCTCCGCTCGGGATGACAGCTGCTCCGCCTCCGCCGCCCGCCGTCCCGCCGCCCCGCCGTCCGCCGTCCGCCGTCCGCCTGCCCCCCTGTTCGACTACCTTTCCCCCATGTCCCGGCTTCTGATCGTCGCCAACCGGCTGCCCGTCACGGTTCGTCCCACCGAGGGTGGCGTCGAGGTGGAGCGGAGCACGGGTGGGCTCGCGACCGGCCTGTCCCGGCCCCACGAGCAGTCGGGCGGGCTCTGGATCGGGTGGTCCGGGGCGGAGGAGGAGCTGACGCCCGAGCAGCAGACCGAGCTCGACCGGCAGCTCGCGGCGCACGCGGCTGGTCGCCGTCCCGCTCACCAGCGACCAGGTGACCCGGTACTACGAGGGGTACTCCAACGGCGTGCTCTGGCCGCTCTTCCACTACCTGCTCGACCAGGTGCCCCTCCAGGCCAGCGACTGGGACGCCTACGTCGAGGTCAACGAGCTCTTCGCCGACGCCGTGGCGAAGCAGTACCGCCCGGGCGACCTGATCTGGGTGCACGACTACCAGCTGCTGCTGCTGCCCGGCCTGCTCCGCCGCCGGCTCCCCGACGCGCGGATCGGCTTCTTCCTCCACATCCCGTTTCCCTCCGAGGAGCTGTTCCGGACCCTGCCGGCCCGGAGGCAGCTTCTCGAAGGGATGCTCGGCGCCGACCTCGTCGGCTTCCACACCCCCACCTATCTCCGCCACTTCGCCACCGCGCTGACCGACATCCTGGGCCTCACCGTGGACATCGACCGGGTACAGCTCCCCGGCCGCGAGGTCCGGCTCGGCGTCTTCCCGATGGGGATCGATGCCGCCTCGTTCCAGGCGCTGGCGCAGGACCCCGCGGTCGAGGCCGAGGCCGAGGCGCTCCGGGGCGACGGGAGCGTCCGCATCCTGGTCGGCGTGGACCGGCTCGACTACACCAAGGGCATCCCGCGGCGGCTGCTGGCCTACGAGCGGATGCTGGAGACCCATCCCGAGCTGCGCGAGAAGGTCCGGCTGGTGCAGGTGGCGGTGCCGTCCCGCACCGGGGTCGAGGCGTACCAGGATTTCCGCTCCCTGGTGGACGGGCTGGTGGGCCGGATCAACGGCGCGTTCGGCACGCCGCGCTGGGTGCCGGTGCACTACATCTTCCGCGGCCTGTCCGCGCCCGACCTGGTGGCGCTCTACCGCGCCGCCGACGTGATGCTGGTGACCCCGCTGCGCGACGGGATGAACCTGGTGGCGAAGGAGTTCATCGCCTCCCGGCCGGATGGCGACGGCGTGCTGGTGCTGAGCGAGTTCGCCGGTGCGGCGTGGGAGCTGCCGGAGGCGCTGCCAGGTGAACCCCTACGACACCGACGGCCACGGCGGAGGTCTTCTTCCGGGCGCTCACCATGGATCCCGACGAGCGGCGGGCGCGGCTCGCGCCGCTCCGGCAGCGGGTGGCCACCTTCGACGTCCACAGCTGGGTCTCCTCGTTCCTCGATCAGCTCGAGCGAGTGACCGGACCCGCGGTCCGGACCACCTCGCCCACGGCGGGCGAGGCCGCGCTCCGCGAGGAGCTGAACCGCGCCCTCGAGCGGAACGACGAGCTGCTGCTGCTGCTCGACTACGACGGCACACTGGTGCCGTTCACCGCGACGCCGGAGCTGGCGCGGCCCGACGCCGCGCTGATGCGGCTCCTCCGCGCGCTGGCGACCCGCCCGGACACCGAGGTGCACATCGTGAGCGGCCGGAGCCGCGAGGCGCTGGAGCAATGGGTCGGCAGCCTGCCGATCTGGCTGCACGCCGAGCACGGCTTCTGGTCCCGGCCGCCCGGCCAGGCCGAGTGGACCCCGGCGGCGGACATCCACGGCACCTGGCGGGAGCCGGTGCTGGCGATCCTGCGCGACATCACCGCGCGCACCCCGGGCTCGCTCATCGAGGTGAAGGCGGTGGCCATCGCGTGGCACTACCGGCTGGCCGACCTGGAGACCGGCGCCCGGCGGGCCAACGAGCTCCGGATCCATCTCAACCAGCTGCTCAGCAACCAGCCGGTCGAGATCCTCGCCGGCAACCGGGTGCTGGAGATCCGGCCCTACGGCGTGCACAAGGGGCGGATCATTCCCCCGATGTCCGCCCGAGCGGGAGGCGCGGACGACCGTGCTCGCCATCGGCGACGACCGCACCGACGAGGACCTCTTCGCCTCGCTGCCGCCGGAGGCGATCAGCGCCCGGGTGGGCCCGGGCGCGACCCGGGCGCGCTTCCGGCTGGACGGCACCGCGGCGGTGCGCGGCGTGCTCCAGATGCTGGCGGACGCGGGCGTACGGGCCGATCTGGCATAGCCGATGAGCCCGCTGGCGCCTCCGGTCGGCGAGCGCGACCACGTGCTGGGCCCGGCCGACGCGCGCGTCACCCTGGTGGAGTACGGCGACTTCGAGTGCCCCCACTGCGGGGCGCTCCATCCGGTGATCGCAGGCGGCCCGGAAGGCCTTCGGCGGGAACCTGCGGTTCGTGTTCCGGCATTTCCCCTTGCGGTCGTCCCATCCCGCACGCGCTCGCGGCGGCCAAGGCCGCGGAGGCGGCCGGCGAGCAGGGACGGTTCTGGGAGATGCACGACCGGCTGTACCAGCGGCAGACGCGAGCTGGCGGACGCAGGACCTGGTGCGGCACGCGCGAAAGCTCGGGCTCGACGTCGCGCGCTTCGAGCGCGAGCTGGCCGCGCGCGCCGCACGAGGTGCGGATCCGCGAGGACCTGGCGAGCGCGGCCGCGGAGCGGGGCGCGGCGGCACGCCGTCGCTCTTCATCAACGGCGAGCGCTACGCAGGGCCCGCTCGACCGCGACGACGTGTTCGCGGCGCTGGCCCGCGCCGCCGTCGCGGCGGTTCCCTGAACCAGGAGCGGTCATGGCGCACGAAACGAGCTCGGAGGCCGCGCGCGCCGCGGCGCGCGAGATCGGGCGGCTGACGGTCATCCGGCTCACGGGCTACTACCTGGTGGCCGGCGTCCTCCTGCTCTGTCTCTCGGCGCTGCTCCCGCAGGAGGCCGATCGCCCCGGCGGCGGCGCCAGCCGCCGGCCGATATGCGGGCGCGATCGAGTGGTTCCGCGGCCAGGTCGCGATGTTCCCGACCGGCGCGCCCCGCTGGCTCGACGCGCTGCTCCAGATGATCGCCGCGTTCCTGCTGGTCCTGCCGCTCGCGTTCGTGTACGTGCGCACCCGCACCCGGATCAAGTTCGATCACTCGCTGGTGCAGACGGTGATCGTGCTGCCGATCGTGGTGACGGCGATCCTGGTCGTGGTCCGCGACAGCCTCGCCCTCGCCTTCAGCCTCGCGGGCATCGTGGCCGCGGTCCGCTTCCGGAACAACCTCAAGGAGTCGGGCGACGCGGTCTACATCTTCGGCTCGATCGGCATCGGCTTCGCCACCGGCATCCACGCGATCTCGGTGGCGGCGGTGCTGTCGATCGTCTTCGTGGTCGTCGAGCTGGCGCTCTGGAAGTTCGACTTCAGCGCCGAATTCGAGCGGACCTTCGCCCGGCTCTGCCTGCCGTCGGGCGCCGACCTGGCGGACCTGCCTCACGCCGAGCGAGCGACGCCGTCGAAGCCGGCGGCGCCGCCGGCAACGGCGACGGCGACGGACGACCGCACGCGTGCTGCTCCGGGTCTACGTGGACCAGGTGGAGGCCGCGCAGCCGGCGATCGAGGCGGTGCTGGCCCGCGACGCCAAGCGCTGGAGCGCTGGAGCAGGTGGTGGCCGACACCGACGGCCCGCCGCTGCCTGACCTACCGGGTGCGGGCGCGAAAGAGCGTGGGCATGGACGGGCTGCGCGAGCACCTGCTGCGGGAGGGCGCGCCGCACGTCGTGGCCGCCGACCAGCCGCCCGGAGCTCCTGACGAGATTCTGTCATTCCGCGCATGGCTCGCGGCGCGAGGGCCGGTGATATCTATGGCCCATGAGCCAACAACCTACCCTCCGGCCGGTCCTCGGCCCCCTCGCGCTCACCACGCTCGGCATCGGCTCGGTCATCGGCACCGGCATCTTCGTGCTCACCGGCACCGCCGCCTCGCAGCACGCCGGCCCCGCGCTGGTGCTCTCGATGATCATCGCCGCGGTCGCCTGCGCGCTCGCGGGTCTCTGCTACGCCGAGCTGGCCGCGATGATCCCGATCGCGGGCAGCGCGTACACCTACGCGCACGCCTCCGCCGGGCAGTTCGTCGCCTGGATCATCGGCTGGGACCTGGTGCTGGAGTACGCGCTCAGCGCCTCGACCGTCGCGGTCGGCTGGTCGGGCTACTTCGTGAGCTTTCTGCGCGACCTCGGCGTGCACCTGCCGCCCGAGCTCACCGCGGCGCCGGGGTCGGCCGCGGTCGGCCCCGGCGGAGAGATGGTGCCCGGCGTCTTCAACCTGCCGGCCACGATCATCGTGCTGCTGGTCGCGGGGCTCCTGCTCATCGGGATCAGCCAGTCGGCCCGGGCCAACACGGTGCTGGTGATCATCAAGGTGGCGGTGCTGCTGCTCTTCATCGCGCTGGGCGCGGCCTACGTGCAGCGGGAGAACCTGACCCCGTTCCTTCCGCCCAACACCGGCACGTTCGGCGAGTTCGGCTGGAGCGGCGTGCATGCGCGGCGCGGCGATCATGTTCTTCGCCTACATCGGGTTCGACGCGGTCTCCACCGCGGCGCAGGAGGCCCGCAATCCGCAGCGCGACATGCCGATCGGGATCCTCGCTTCGCTGGCGATCTGCACCGTCATCTACATCGCGGTGGCGGTCGTGCTGCTCGGCATCGTGCCCTACCGGCGAGCTCAACGTGCGCCGATCCGCTCGCCGTCGGCATCGACGCGACCGGCCTCACCTGGTTCAGCCCGGTGGTGAAGATCAGCGCGCTGTTCGGGCTCTTCAGCACCATGCTGGTGCAGCTCCTGGGGCAGAGCCGCATCTTCTACTCGATGAGCCGAGACGGACTGCTGCCCGAGCTGTTCGGCAGGGTGCACCCGCGGTTCCGCACCCCGCACCTGAGCACGATGATCACCGGCGCGCGTCGTGGCCGTCGCCGCCGGCGTGCTGCCGCTGCGGACTCTGAGCCAGCTGGTGAGCATCGGGTCACTGCTCGCCTTCACCCTGGTCTGCATCGGGGTCATCATCCTGCGCCGCACCCGGCCCGACGCTGCCCCGGCCGTTCCGGGTGCCGGGCGTGCCCTACGTGCCGGTGCTCGGGGCGCTGGTCTGCCTGGTCCAGATGGCCAGCCTGCCGTGGGCCACCTGGGAGCGGCTGCTTGTGTGGCTGGCGCTCGGTCTCGCGATCTACTTTATGTACAGCCGCCGGCGGGCGCGGGAGAAGCGGGTGGAGGTGGCGGGGCTGCGGCGACGCTGCTGCTGCTGACCGGACCCTGGGATGGAGCAGCTCCGGCCACTCGATTGCGCGCTGACATCTCGCCGTCACGAAGGCTCGATGAACCGTGCTTCCCGCTCCCTCGTCCTCCTCCTGTCCCTGACCGTCGCCCTCGCGGGGCTCCTGGCCTACGAGGCGCAGCGCGCCACCCGCTCTCACCGGGTCACCGCGGAGCGAGCGCTCCGGGACTACGCGACCGTGGCCGCCCGGGAGCTCGCCACCGCGAGCGCCGAGGCGCTGGAGGGACTCGTCGGCCCGGCGCTCGATCCGGTCGTCGGCAGTCCCGCCGCGTCGCCCTACGATCCGCTGCCGCCCGCCTCCGCGATCGCGGCCGGCGGCCGACGGCATCCTCGGCTGCGGCGGGCCTGATCCGCGGCCGCACCTACTTCGCGCTCGACTTCCGGAGCGGCGCGCTCTCCACCGCCGGCGCCGTTCCCGACGCGGAGACGGCCGCCTGGCTCCGCGGCCTCGGTCGGCCCCGCGGCCGGGCGCGCCGCGATCGCGTGGGGCCGCGGCGCCACCGCCGGGCGGATCGCCGTGTACGGCGTCAAGCGCCTCCGCTACAGCGGCTTCGCCGGCCACGACGCGCCGCTCGCGGCCTACGGCCTGGTGACCTGCCGCTCGGCGCTCGCGCCCGGTGATCGCCCGGGTGCTGGAGGAGCACCCGCTGCTGCCCCGCTCGGTCTCCGGCGGGCTCTCCAACGCCGAGCTGGCGGCGCTCGAGGTGCGCGCGCCCGACGGCGCGCCGCTGTTTCGCTTCGGGCCCGCGGCCGAAGCCGCCTACGCCGGCGACACCGTCACCGCCGGCCCGGGCTCGCCGGTCTTCCGCGCGGCGCTCCCCGCCGTCGGTCGCCGGCCGGCTGGTGGTGGCGCGCCCGCGGTCGCGGCTGCCGCTCCTGCTTCGGGCTGCTCGCGGTCACCGCCGGGCTCGCGGCGGTGGCCCTGCGGCAGCTCCGCCGGGAGCAGGAGCTGGCCCGGCTCCGGGCCGACTTCACCTCCAGCGTCTCCCACGAGCTGCGCACGCCGCTCACCCAGATCCTCCTCTTCGCGGAGACGCTGGAGCTGGGCCGGGCCGGCGGGGAAGGCGAGCGGCGCCAGGCGCTCGGGATCATCGTGCAGGAGGCGCGGCGGCTGGCGCACCTGGTGGAGAACGTGCTCCAGTTCTCCCGCGCCGAGCGGCGGATGGTGCGGGTGCGGACCGAGGAGCAGCGGCTCGCGCCGCTGCTGCGCGAGACGGCGGAGCGCTTCGCGCCGCTCGCCGCCGGATGCGGCCGGCTCGACGATCGAGCTCGGACGAGGCGCTGGTCGCTCCGGTCCACGCCGACTCGCTGCGCCAGATCGTCATCAACCTGCTGGACAACGCGGTGAAGTACGGCGGCGAGGACGGTGTCGTCTCGCTCCGGACGTCGCTCGCGGCGGGCCGCGCGCGGCTCGAAGTGGACGACGCGGGGCCCGGCATCGCCCCGGAAGACCGGGCGCGGGTGTGGGAGCCGTTCGTCCGCCTGGAGCGGGCGCCGGCGGTGGCCGGGAGCGGCATCGGGCTCGCCGTGGTGCGCGAGCTGGTGGCGGCGCACGGGGGAGCGTGCTGGGTGGAGGAGGCGCCGGGCGGTGGGGCGCGATTCGTGATCGAGCTGCCCGAGGGCCGGCGCGCCGCGTCGATCGAGGCGGCCTGATGGCGCGGGTGCTCGTCGTCGAGGACAACCGGAACCTCGGCGCTCGGCCTCCGCACCAACCTCGAGTTCGAGGGCCACGAGGCGGAGATCGCCGGCGACGGCACCGCGGGCCTGATCCGGGCGCGCACCCGGAGCCACGATCTCATCGTGCTCGACCTGATGCTGCCGGGGCTCGACGGCTTCCGGGTGCTGGAGGCGCTGCGCGGCGGAGGGACTGACCACGCCGGTGCTGGTGCTCACCGCCCGCGGCGACGAGGCCGACAAGGTGCGCGGGCTCGCGCGGCGGCGCCGACGACTACGTCACCAAGCCGTTCGCCCTGCGCGAGCTGCTGGCCCGGGTGGCGGCGCTGCTCCGCCGGACCCGCGCTCCGGGCGCGGAGCGATCCGCGCCCGCCGGCCGGCTATCCGCTTCGGCGAGTCGCGGTGAACCCGGCCACCCGGGTCGTGACCCGCGCCGGCCGTCCCGGTGCCGCTCCGACCCAAGGAGTACGACCTGCTCGGCGCGCTGCTCCGGCGCGAAGGCGGCGTGGTCGGCCGTGCGGAGCTGCTGCGCGAGGTCTGGGGCTATCACGAGAGCGTGCTCAGCCGGACGCTCGACACCCACGTCGGCGAGCTGCGCCGCAAGCTCGAGGCCGACCCCGCCGTGCCGCGGCACATCCTCACCGTCCGGAAGACCGGCTATCGGCTGGCGATCGAGCGGATCGGCGGACACGCGCAGAGTGAACGACGGTGATCGCCGACCCGCTCTCGCCTTCACCTCTCACGGTGACGCTTCTCCCTCAGATTACCCCCATGCAACCGGCGCCCGAAGAGACCCTCGATCCCGCCGACTGGAGCGAGCTCCGCGCGCTCGGCCACCGCATGGTGGACGACATGATGGACTATCTCGAGCAGGTGCGGGAGCGGCCGGTGTGGCGCCCGGTGCCGGCCGAGACCCGCGCCGCGCTCGACGAGCCGACGCCGCGCGGCCCGACCGACCCGGCGGCGGTGTACCAGCAGTTCCGCGAGCACATCCTTCCCTATCCCACCGGCAACATCCATCCGCGCTTCTGGGGCTGGGTGATGGGCACCGGGACGCCGCTCGCGATGCTCGCCGACATGCTGGCCTCGGGCATGAACGCGCACCTCGCGGGCTACGATCAGTCGCCGGCGCTGGTGGAGCGGCAGGTGATCCGCTGGATGGCCGAGCTGCTCGGGTTTCCCGCCGGACGCGAGCGGACTGCTGGTGAGCGGCGGCACCGTGGCGAACCTGGTTGGCCTCGCGGTTGCGCGCAACGATCGGCGCCGGGTTCGACATCCGCGCCGAGGGGCTGCAGCGGCCGGGCACGCCGCGCCTCCTGTTCTACGGCTCGAGCGAGACCCACAGCTGGGCGAAGAAGGCGAGCGAGCTGCTGGGCCTGGGCGACCGCGCGCTTCCGGCGGATCCCGGTGAACGCCGCCTACGAGGTGGACGTCGCCGCCCTCCGCGCCGCGATCGCGGAGGACCGCGCGGCGGGGCACCGGCCGTTCTGCGTGATCGGCAACGCCGGGACGGTCAACACCGGCGCCACCGACGATCTCCCGGCGCTCGCGGCGATCTGCCGCGAGGAGCAGCTCTGGTTCCACGTGGACGGCGCCTTCGGCGCGTTCGCCGCGCTGGCGCCGTCGCTCCGCTCGCGACCGTGGCCGGACTGGAGCAGGCCGACTCGGTCGCGGTGGACCTCCACAAGTGGGGCTATCTGCCCGTTCGAGGTCGGGCTCGCGCTGGTGCGCCATCCCGACGCGCACCGCGCCACCTTCGCCACCGCGTCCAGCTATCTCGACGCCACGCCGCGGGGCATCGTCGCCGGCGGACTGCCGTTCGCCGAGCTCGGCGTCCAGCTCTCGCGCGGGTTCCGGGCGCTCAAGGTGTGGATGTCGCTCAAGTCGCACGGCGCGGACGCCTGGGGCCGGCTGGTCGAGCAGAACGTGGCGCAGGCGCGCTACCTGCGGGACCGGATCGCCGCCGAGCCGCGGCTGGAGCTGCTGGCGCCGGTGCCGCTCAACGTCGTCTGCTTCCGCTTCGCCGCGCCGGGGCTGGACGGCGCGGCGCTCGACGCGGTCAACCAGGAGATCCTGATCCGGGTGCAGGAGCGCGGCATCGCGGTGCCGTCGAGCACGGTGCTCGGCGGACGCTTCGCGCTTCGGGTGGCGATCACCAACCACCGGAGCCGGCGGGAGGACTTCGATCTGTTCGTCGACGCGGTGCTCGACGGCGGGGGCGGAGCTGACGCAGGACTGAGGGTTCGGCCGCTACTGCCCGGCGAGCGCCGACGGCTGGATGTGCCGGATCGCCCGCCGGGCGGCGGCGGCGATCTCGTCGTTCAACTCCTCCTCCATCATCTGCTTGAGCCGGGGAACGGCGGCGGCGGCGCCGGGACCGATCTCGCCCAGGGCGACGGTGACGGGAAACCGCACCACCGCCACCGGATCGTCGAGCGCCTCGATCAGCGCGGGGACCGCCGGCGGCGCCGGCCGGGCCCAGGCCGGCGATCTCGTAGGCGGCCGCGTTCCGGATGACCGGTGCGGCGGCCTTGAGGTCGGCGATCCACTCGCTCAGCGGCCGCCCGCGCGACACGGGTTCCTTGGCCGCGGGCGCGGCGTTCTGCGCCGAGGCGCTTCCCGCCGTCACCGCGAGCGCCAGGGCAAGGGCGCCGAGGGCACGATTGAGCATGGTTGCCTCCAGGTATTGTCGCCGAGCGTAGTGCCGTCTATTCGGAATATAGACCCCTCCGTTCCGGGGGTCGTTATCGTTCTCCGCACCTCGTACCTGCCGCCGAATCCCCGTTGCCGGACGACCTTCCACCTGACCGCCTCCGCCTACCGCTCTCGCCGCCGCCATGACTCTCGCGCTCTCGCCCGGCCCCCGCTCGCGCTCAGGCGCAGCGGCATCCCGGCGACCTATCGTGCCGCCGCCGACAGCCTGATCCGGGCCGCCACCCGGGACAGCGCGGCCTACGAGCGCCTCGGCCGGCTGGTGGACGGGTTCGGCCACCGCCTGGCGGGCTCACGCAGCCTCGAGGCGGCGATCGACTGGATTCTCGCCGAGATGAAGAAGGACGGCCTCCAGAACGTGCGCGGCGAGCCGGTGAAGGTGACCCACTGGGTGCGGGGCGAGGAGTCGGCGGTGCTGGTCCGCCCCCGCCGCGACACGCTCGCCATGCTCGGGCTCGGCGGAAGCGTGGCGACGCCGAAGGCGGGGATCACCGCGCCGGTGCTGGTGGTCTCCAGCTTCGAGGAGCTGGAGCGGCGGAAGGCGGAGGCCAGGGGGAAGATCGTGCTGTTCGACGTGCCGTTCACGACGTACGAGGAGACCCGCCGCTACCGCACCGACGGCCCGTCCGCCGCGGCGCGAGCCGGCGCGGTGGCCTGCCTGATCCGCTCGGTGGCGTCGTTCTCGATCCGGAGCCCGCACACCGGCCGGACCTCCTACGACAGCACCGCGCCCCGCATCCCGGCCGCCGCGCTCAGCGTGGAGGACGCCATGATGCTCCACCGGATGCAGGAGCGGGGCGAGCCGGTCGTGGTGACGCTCACGATGGGCGCCCGGCAGCTTCCGCCGGCCCGGTCGCGCAACGTCGTGGCCGAGCTGGTCGGGCCGGGAGAAGCCGGACGAGGTCGTGGTGCTCGGCGGGCACATCGACTCGTGGGACGTGGGGCAGGGGGCGATGGACGACGCCGGCGGATCGGTGGCGGCGTGGGAGGCGGTGCGCCTGATGCAGCAGCTCGGGCTCCGGCCCCGGCGCACGGTGCGGGTGGTGCTGTGGACCAACGAGGAGAACGGGGTCGAGGGCGGGAAGGCCTATCGCGACCGGCACCTGGGCGAGCTCGACCGACACGTGATGGCGATGGAGTCGGACGGCGGCGTCTTCCAGCCCAAGGGCTTCGCCTTCGCCGGCTCGGACTCGGCCGCCGCGCTGGTGCGGCAGGCGGCCTCGCTGCTGGAGCCGATCGGCGCGACGGCCGTCGAGCACGTGAGCCGAGAGCCCCGAGGCCGACATCGGGCCGCTGGTGGAGGAGGGCGTGCCGGGCATCGGCCTCGTGGTGGACGGCACGCCGCTACTTCTGGTACCACCACACGCGACGGCGACACCCTCGACAAGCTCGACCCCGCCGAGGTGGCGCGCTGCGTCGCGGCGATGGCGGTGATGGCCTACGTGATCGCGGACTTGCCGGAGAGGCTGCCCCGGTCGGAACAGCGGGAACAGTGAACAGGTGAACAGGTGAACAGGGTTGTGTCGCTCAGCCGTGACTCGTCAACCCCCGTTCACTGTTCACCTTTCACTGTTCCCGCCGTCCTTGCTAACCTGCTCCCGAAACCACCGCCCGTCCGCGCCGCGTAGGCCCAAGTACCCCGACTCGACGAGCCCCGATGCTGCGCCACCTGGCGTTCGCCCTGCCCGCTCTGATCGATCCCCCGAACGTCTATCACGGCCGGTCGGGGAACCTGGACGTGCGGCCGCCCCGGCTCGAGGCCGAGATCGAGGTGGACGGCCAGCTCACCGAGGAGCGCCTGGGCCAGCGCGGCGGTGCTCACCGGATTCTCCCAGTTCTCGCCGGCGGACGGGGTGCCGGCCGCCGACTCGACCGAAGTCCTGGTCTGGTACTCCCCCTCCGCCATCCACTTCGGCATCCGGGCCTACGAGGCGCACGGCGCGGTCCACGCCACCCTGGCCGACCGCGACCGGATCGGCGCCGACGATCACGTCCAGATCCTGCTCAGCACCTTCAACGACGGGCGGCAGGCGACCGTCTTCGCGGTGAACCCGCTCGGCGTCCAGTCGGACGGCGCGCTGGTGGAGACCGGATCGACCTCGGGAAACGGCTTCAACAACGCGGTGGTCCGGCGGGAGGTCGCCGATCTCAGCCCCGACTACATCTACCAGTCCAAGGGCCGGGTCACCGAGTACGGCTACGAGGTCGAGGTCCGGATCCCGTTCAAGAGCCTGCGCTATCAGTCCGCGGCGGAGCAGAGCTGGGGCATCAACGTCACCCGCCAGGTGCAGCACTCCGGGCTACGAGGACTCCTGGGCGCCGGCGCGCCGGGCGAGCGCCTCGTTCCTGGCCCAGTCGGGGCGGCTGGTCGGGCTCACCGATCTGCGGCGCGGCCTGGTGCTCGATCTCAATCCCTCCGTCACCTCGAGGACCACGGGGCGGCGGAACGGGTCGGGATGGGACTACAGCGGCGGGCAGCCCCGAGCTGGGCGGCACCGCGCGGTGGGGGATCACCAACAACCTGAGCCTGACCGGCACGGCCAATCCCGATTTCAGCCAGGTCGAGTCGGACGCCGGCCAGCTGCTCTTCGATCCGCGGGACGAGCGGTTCTTCCAGGAGAAGCGCCCCTTCTTCCTCGACGGCATCGAGCAGTTCACCATGCCCAACAGCCTGGTCTACAGCCGGCGGGTGGTGCAGCCGGTGGCGGCGGTCAAGCTGACCGGCAAGGCGTTCGGCACCGACATCGCCCTGCTCTCCGCGGTGGACGACCCCGACGTCTCTCCGCGACCGCGACCACCCGATCTACAACATCCTCCGGCTCCAGCGCGACATCGGCGCCAACTCCCGGGTCGGGATGGTCTACACCGATCGGATCGAGGGCGGCGACTACAACCGGGTGCTCGGCGCCGACGCGCGGCTCGTGTTCGGCGAGATCTACACGGTCCAGCTCCAGGCGGCCGGCAGCCGCACCCGGGCCGGCGGCGAGGTCACGACCGCGCCGCTCTGGCAGGCGCGGTTCACCCGGAACGGCCGCACCTTCGGCTTCCGCACCAGCATCAACGCCAGCGACGAGGAGTTCCGCGCCCGCAGCGGCTTCTTCCCCCGCCCGGGCCTGGTGCACCTCAACTTCCGGCCCCGGGCGACGATCTACGGCGAGCCGCGGCTCGCTGATGGAGAGCGCCACCTTCGACGTGAATCTGAACGGGCGCTGGCGCTACGACGAGTTCGTCGGCGGCGACGGGATCCTGGACGAGCAGCTCCACTTCAACGTCAACACCACGCTGAAGGGCGGCTGGAACCTCACCGGGTCGCTGCTGCTCGAGACCTTCGGCTATCCCGTTCGAGATCTACGGCGGGTACCGGGTCGAGCTGCCGCGGCTTCGGCGGCGGCGCCGACACGGTGGCGTTCGTCGGCCGGCCCCGGATTCCCAACCGGGACTACGTGCTCTCGTTCGAGACGCCCGAGTTCAAGCACTTCTCGGGCAACGCGTTCATCCTGTGGGGCAACGACGAGAACTTCTTCGAGTGGTCGCCCGGGCGGATCATCATCTCGCAACTTCGGGGTGACCTGGCGGCCGACCGGGCAAGCTCCGGCTCGACGGCACCTATGCTCTCCAGCAGGTCCGCCGGGTGAGCGACGGCAGCCTGGTGAACGTCGCCCACCTGCCCCGGCTCAAGATGGAGTACCAGCTCTCCCGGCCCGATCTTCCTCCGCCTGGTGGGCGAGTACGGCCACGAGAAGCAGGACTCGCTTCGGGACGACACCCGGACCGAGGCCCCGATCCTGGTGTTCGACGCGGAGGCCGAGACGACTTCGTCCGGACCCGGGCCTTCACCCGCAGCTCGTTCCGCGGCGACGTCCTCTTCTCCTACCAGCCCAATCCCGGACGGTGGTCTTCCTCGGGTACGGCAGCACGCTGCTCGATCCGGTGGATCCGGCGAGCCCCGACGCGGGCGGACTTCGGCGGGTGGAGGACGGGTTCTTCCTCAAGATGAGCTACCTGTTTCACATGTAGCTGCGTGCAGTTGCGCCGTACATCCGATCGCTTCATGTAGCCCCGCGCCGCAACAACGACCGTCAGCTCCGCGGCCGGATGCCGCAACGCGCCTGCACCGTTCTTTCGCATCGCGTTCAACCGCAGTCGCGACGCGGGCTTGTCGCAGGATTGCATACCACTCGCGCGCGGATGCTTCGACACGCCCTCCACTGGCTTGCCTCTTGCCCCTGTCGTCCTAGTCGGACCGCCCGACAAGAAGCTCAACACCACCCCTCTCGAACGATGCCCGCGAGCTCGATGCGCGTTCTGATCCTGAACTACGAGTATCCTCCGCTCGGCGGCGGCGCCGGCGTCGCTACCCAGGCGCTGGCCCGCGGGCTGGCGTCACGCGGCGTGACGGTGGACGTGATCACCGCCGGCGAGCGCGACGAGTGCCGTGTCCGAGGTGCTCTGGGACGGCCACGCGACGGAGGAGGGGCTGCTCACCGTCTACCGGGTGAAGAGCCGCCGGACCGGGCGTCCACGAGGCCGGCATGGGCGGCGCGTTCAGCTATCTGCGCGGCGCGCTTCCGCTGGTGCGCGCGCGGATGCGCGACGAGCACTACGACATCGTCCACCTGTTCTTCTCCCTGCCCACCGGCGCGCATGCTGCCCTTCCTGAGCCTGGGCGACACGCCCGGTCATCGTCTCGCTCCGCGGCTCCGACGTCCCCGGCTACGATCCCTGACCAGCGCACCCTCGAGCCGGGCCCACACGGCTGCTGCTCCCGCTCACCCGCTGGATCTGGCGGCGGGCCAGCCGGGTGGTGGCGGTCTGCGAGAGCCTCGGCCGCCTCGCGCTCCGCACCGATCCCGAGCTCCGCTACTCGGTCATCCCCAACGGCGTCGACCTGACCCGGTTCCGCCCGTCCGCCCGCGCGCCGCTCCCGGCACCGCGAAAAGGTGCGCTGCCTCGCGGTCGCGCGGCTGGTGGAGCGGAAGGGCGTCGGCCGACCTGATCCAGGCGATCGCCTCGCTGGAGCGGGGCCGCTACGAGCTGGAGATCGTGGGCTCGGGCCCCGACGAGCAGCGGCTCAAGGACCTGGCGCAGCAGCTCGGGCGTGAGCCGCGAGGTGATCTTCGCCGGCTCGGTGGATCGCGCGCGCGATCGCCGGGCGCTACCGCGACGCCGACATCTTCACGCTCGCGCTCCTGGGAGGAGGCGTTCGGCAACGTGTTCGCCGAGGCGCTCGCGTCGGGGCTGCCGATCGTGGGCAGCACGGTCGGCGGGATTCCCGAGCTGGTGGAGCACGGCAAGAACGGCTTCCTGGTGCCGCCGCGGGAGCCGAAGGCGCTCGCCGCCGCGCATCCGCCATCTCGCCGACCATCCCGAGCTCCGCGCCGAGATCGGCCGGCGGAACCGGGCCCAGGCGGAGGCGAATCTCTCCTGGGCCCGGGTCACCACCCGGTACCTGTCGGTCTACAACGGTGTGCTCCGCCGCGCGCCCGCGCGCGCCGCGGCTCGCCGAGCTGCCCTCGAGCACCTGGTGACCGACCGCAGCCGCCCCGAGATCGGGCCCGCGCTGTCCGCCGCATGGCGGCACTCCCGGGCGGCGCGGGCCGAGCTCCGCGCCTGGCAGGACGCGCGGCTCCGGCGGCTGGTGCTGCACGCCTACGAGGCGGTCCCTTATTACCGCCGGCTCTTCGACCGGCACCGCCTGCATCCCCGCCACATCCGCGGGCACCGTCGATCTCGAGCTGATTCCGTTCACCGACAAGGCCGCAGATGCTGCCGGCAGGGGCCGCTCGGCGTGCTGGCGCGAGGGCCACGATCCGGCGAGCGCTGCTCACGCGTGCGCACCAGCGGCCCGTCGGGCGAGCCGTTCACCGTCCGCCGCACCTGGCTGGAGGACAAGCTCCAGCATCTCCTCCGGCTCCGTGCCTTCCGCGCCTTCGGGGTGCGGACCCCGCGACCGGATCGTCGCGGTGGGCGCCGCCGGCCGGCCGACGGCGGCAGACCGAAGCTGGTCGGCCGCTCGCTCCGCGCGTTCGGCTTCCAGCCAGAAGCAGCTGATCGACGGGCTGCTGGAGCCCGCCGAGGTGGCGGCCGCAGCTCCGGGAGGCGCAGCCCGAGGTGCTGGTCGGCCTGCCCGGCATGCTCGACCGCCTGGCCGCACCCGAGCTGGCCGACGCGATGCGCGGCGGTGCGCCCGCGGGTGGTGATCATCGGCGGCGAGGTCGCCACGCCGGCCATGCGGCTCCGGATCCGGGAGACCTTCGGCGCGCCGCTCTTCGAGACCTACGCCAGCCACGAATGTCCCGCTCATGGCCTGGGAGTGCCGCCACTCGGGCGACCTCCACACCTGCGACGACGGCGTGCTGGTCGAGGTGCTGCGCGACGGCCGGCCGGCGGAGCCGGGCGAGCGGGGCGAGGTGGTGGTGACCAACCTCCACGCCTACGCGATGCCGTTCATCCGCTATCGCATCGGCGACCTCGCCACGCGCGGCGCGCCGTGCGGCTGCGGCGCCCCGTTCTCCACCATCGGCGAGATCACAGGGACGGACGATCGACTACTTCCCGCTGCGCCGACGGCCGTCTGCTGGACCCCTACGAGATCGTGGGCCGTCTGGCGTGGGGGCCCGCGCGAGTGGATGCAGGCAGTACCAGCTGGTGCAGGAGCGGCGCGACCGTGTGGTGCTCTACGTGGCGGCCGACGAGCCGCCGTCCGCCGAGCGGGTGCCAGGAGATCGAGCGCGTCGCGCGCCCCGTTCTGGGCCACGGCGTGGAGTTCGAGGTGCTGGTGGGCCGGGCGCATCCCGATCGAGCCCAGCGGAAAGCTCCGTCCTCCGCTGCTCGCTGGTTCACTCCGAGCGACCGATCCGGTCGCGCCGGATCGAGCCCGGTCCGGCCGCCGCGGACCAGGCCCGCCGGCGGCATGCACGGCCGCCATGCGTCGCTGTTCTACCTCCATTGCGTGGGCTCACTGCGCTCGCTGCAGGGCCTCACCGAAGTCATCCCCGGCCTCGACCGGTATCCCGAGCGCGCGCTGTTGCTCGCCGGGCGAGGGCGACGCGGTCTGCGTTCCCCACCCGGTGGACCCCGCCTACCTCGGCTTCCTTGCGCGGACTCGGGCTGGGCCCGCGTCCGGAGCACGTCATCGTCGCCGGCGGAAACGGGCGCGGCGCGGGGCGCCCGCTCGCCGAGCGGCTGCTGGGCGAGCCGGCCAGTCCTGAGTCCGCGCCGCCCGCGATGCTCGGCGCCGAGCGGTCACCATCGAGCCCTACGCCGCCACCACCGACGTGATGGCGCTCGCCGAGGTGATGGAGCGGGAGACCGGGATCCCGGTGCAGGGTGGACGGCTCGCCCCGGATCACCCGGTACGTCGACCAGAAGCATCACATGCGGGCCAAGGCGCAGGAGCTGGGAATTCCGGTGGCGGAGGGTGAAGTGGCGGAGCTGGCCTACGCCGGGGGCCGCCGTCGCCGCGACCTGGAGCCGGTGCGCGCCGCGATCGAGCGCCAGCTCCGGCGGTCCGCCCGGGTGATCGTGCGCGGCACCTCCGGGGCGTCGGGCTCCTCCACCTTCGTGGTGGGCCGCGGCGGGGAGGACACCGACGGGCGTGCTGCGTCGGCTGGCGTCGCGGCGCCGACAACCGGATATACCTGGTCGAAGGCGATGGTCGAGGCGGCTGTCTCGCCCAACGTGCAGATCCACATCCCCTCGGACGACGGCGCCGCTGATCTGCGCCGGCATCACCGACCAGCGCTGGGGCCGGGGCCTCACCCACGTGGGCGAACCAGCTTCCGTCGTCCGCGCGCACCGTGGACGCGATGGAGGCGTGGGCCAGGATCCTGGCGAACTGGATGCGAAGCCAGGGATATACCGGCCTGGTCGGGTTCGACTTCGTCGAGTACCGCGATCCGGTGACCGGCGGGCTCCGCGCCATCCTGGCGGAGGTGAATCCCGCGGGTGAACGGCGGCACCTATCCGCTCGCGGTGCGCGCCCGGCTCAACGCGGCGCGCCGGCCGCGCAGGCCGGCCCCAGGCGCCGGCGTTCGTCTCCGGTACCGTGGAGACCCGGGCGGCGAGCTTCGTCCGGGTCAAGGTCGCCGATCGGGCATCTGCTGTTCGATCCGGACCGCGGCACCGGCGTGGTGCCCTATGCCACCGGCTGCCTGGAGCACGGGCAATGCTCGCTGGTGGCGCTGGCGGGCTCGCGGCTGCGTGCCGCGGAGCTCTACGGCGCGGCCCGGGCGCGGCTGGAGGCGGCGTGAAAGACCTCCTTCTGCGAGGTCTCCTACCGCCGTGCGGAACGGCACCGGCGCGGGCTCGACCACGTGGTCTTCGTCGGGGTCACCGGAAGCGCGGGCAAGACCACCACCAAGGACCTGGTCGCGGCCGTCCTCGCGCGCCGCTACAGCGGCAGCAAGAGCCCGGGGACGCACAACGCGGCCCACTGGGTGAGCCGCACCGTGCTCGGCGTCCGGCGGGACGATGGGTTCTGCGTGCTCGAGCTGGGCGCGAGCGGCCCCGGCAGCCTCGACGATCCGATCGCGCTGGTGCGTCCCAGCATCGCGGTGATCACCAACGTCGGCGGCGATCGCCGGACCGCGTTCCGCACCCTCGACGCCACCGCGGCCGAGAAGAGCAAGCTGGTGGCCGCGGTGCCCCTCGAAGGCCTGGCGGTGCTCAACGCCGACGATCCGCGGGTGACGTCCATGGCGGGCAGCTGCCGGGGCCGCGTCCTCACCTATGGCCTCACCCCCTATGCATCGGTTCATGCCGAGTCGGTCACCAGCTCCTGGCCCGACCGACTCAGCTTCGTTGCCATTCATGGCGAGCAGCGTGTGGAGGTGCACACCCGATTCTGTGGCGTGCATTGGACCCATGCCTGTCTCGCCGCCATTACCGTCGGCGTCGGGTTCGGCATCCCGCTCGCCGACGCCGCGGCCGCGCTCGCGGACGTGGAGCCCGGACCGGGCCGGCTGAGCCCGGTCGAGGCGGGCGGCATCACCTTCCTGCGGGACGAGGTCAAGGCTTCTCTCTGGTCCATCGGCCCCTCGCTGGAGTTCCTCCGAAGCGCGCGCGCCGCGCGGAAGGTGGTGGTGATCGGGACCATCTCCGACTACGGCGGCCGCGCGTCCTCGGTGTACGCCTCGGTGGCGCGCCAGGCCCTCGAGGTGGCCGACGAGGTGATTTTCGTGGGCCCCCAGGCCCTCCGTTGCTCGGCGGCGCGGGCCCATCCCAGGGGCGCCGCGCTGCACGCGTTCCTTACCGCGCGGCAGGCCCACAAGCACCTCTCCAACACCCTGGTGGCCGGGGACCTGGTGCTGCTCAAGGGATCTCAGCGCGCCGACCACCTGCTGCGGCTGGTGCTGGCGCGTACGCGCAGGATCGCGTGTTGGCGGACCACCTGCCGGCGGATGACGTTCTGCGACGACTGCCTGCTGCTGCGAGTGCCTGAGCTTCCGTGGTCCGGCTACCGCGTCCCGGTGGCGGTGGAGCCGGCCGAGGCGTAGCGCGGTTGACAGGCTCGCCAACGGGGCCATAAGTTAGGCGACTACCCCCGACTCGAGCCCGCGATGCCGTCAGACCGGCATGGAATCCGTGCGCATGAAGCGCTGTTGCCGCGCCTGGCCACATCGCGGCCGGCGGGCAGCGCTGCTGTCCTAGGCGTCGGGGTACCAGGTCCCGGCCGGCCGCTCTCCCCTTCCGGGGGCGCGGCCGGTCTTCGTTTCGGGCGTGCTACAGCTCGAAGACAATGAATGCAGTGCAAGGAGGCAGACATGGCAACCGCCCAAGTGGCGCCGGTCACACCGATCGAGAAGCGGGGCTACGCCCATCCCGAGGAGCTGGTCTCCACCGACTGGGTGGCGCAGCACCTCAAGGATCCGAAGGTCCGCCTGGTCGAGTCGAACGAGGACATCCTGCTCTACGACACCGGCCACATCCCCGGCGCCGTCAAGGTGGACTGGACCACCGATCTCAACGACTCGCTGACGCGCGACTACATCGACCGCGAGCGGCTCCAGAAGCTGCTCCGCGCCAAGGGGATCAACGACGATACCACCATCGTCTTCTACGGCGACAAGAACAACTGGTGGGCGACCTACGCGCTCTGGGTGCTCGAGCTCTTCGGGCATCAAGAACGTCGAAGGTGATGGACGGCGGGCGGCTGCGCTGGGTGGACGAGGGACGGCCGCTCTCGACCGAGGTGCCGTCCTATCCCGCCGGCAACATCACCGTCGGCGAGCGGGACGACAAGAAGATCCGCGCCTTCCGCGACGAGGTGCTGGAGCACCAGAAGCAGAAGAAGCAGCTGGTGGACGTCCGGAGCCCGGAGGAGTTCCGGGGCGAGAAGACCCACATGCCGGAGTACCCGCAGGAGGGCTGCCTCCGGGGCGGGCACATCCCGGGCGCCAAGAGCATTCCGTGGGCCAAGGCGGTCGATCCGGAGACCCACACGTTCAAGTCCGCCGAGGAGCTGCGGAAGCTCTACGAGCAGGACAACGGCCTGAAGAAGGACCAGGAGACGATCGCCTACTGCCGGATCGGCGAGCGCTCCTCGCACACCTGGTTCGCGCTCACCTACCTGCTCGGGTTCGACAAGGTGCGGAACTACGACGGATCGTGGACCGAGTGGGGCAATGCGGTCAGGCTGCCGGTGGAGAAGCCGTAGCAGCGGTCCGCGCGCGTCACCTAGCAGGTTCGGCAGGGCCGTCCGGGGCCAGCGTTCGCAGCCGCTGGCTCGCCTCGGTGACGGTCACCCGCAGCGGCGGGTCAGCCTCCCGCCAGAGGCGGGTGACCGTCCGGTAGGCTTCGACCGCCCGGGCGCGGTCACCCATTTCCTCGTACAGCCGCCCCTGTCGCCATCGCGCCGGCGCCACGTACACCAGCTCGTACGTGGCCCGCTCGGCGATGGTCCTATACCAGTCGAGCGCTTCCGGACGACGACCGAGGGCGCTCAGCAGCTCCGCACGGTAGTAGCGGTCGAGCGCTTCCGCCTCGAACATCGATTCCACTATTCCCCAGTTCGATCGCTCCAGATGGCCCAGCCCTTCGGCGGCTCTGCCGGCATCACCCGCCACCCGGGCGCGAATGCTCCGCGCGAAAGTATGGAGGGCATCGGCCTTCAAGCCGCTCGACGAGTCGCCGGCTCGCTCGAGTGACCCGGCGCGTCGCAGCGCATCGACGGTGTCCCCAAGGCGGGCGTCGAGCAGGCCCAGACGATGGAGGCGCACGTACGGGTGCAGGCCCGTGTGGCCGGCGGAGTGGGACGGCTCGCCCGGCGCCTCGATCTTCGCTTGCCACTCCTGGACCTCCCGTCGAACGGCGAGCAGGTCCGAGCGTGGCACCGGTAGGAACGGGAGCACCGCAAGCAGGGAGCGCAGCTCGAGCGCCGCCACCGGGTCGAAGCCGCGGGCGGTGTCGAGCTGGGCCCGCGCCACGCTCCATTGCCCTCGGGCGACGGCCACCCGAGCGAGAAGCCGGTACGCCATTCCCCGCACGTCGTCCGAGTACCGGCGGACGCTGAGAAGTCGGGCGAAGCTCTCGGCCCCGTCGAGATCGTCCAGGTACGTCGCCACTTGGAGCGCGGTCACCGGGGGAACGTCAGGCGGGTTCTCGAGCAGCTCGCGGGTGACCCTCTTCCAGGCGTCCCTGTCGCCCAGGGCGAAGGCGCGGAAGGCGCGTGTTTCCAGCACTTCCGTGGCGGAGCCGAGGGCGAGGAGTCGCGCCACCAAGGTGTCCATCCGTCCCCGGCGACCCTCGATGTAGGCGATGCGCGCCAGGTGCACCAGCGCCTCTTCGTTCTCCGGGTCCAGCGCCAGCACCCGCTCGAAGGCGGGGCGCGAGTCGGTGGCCGACCTGCCGCGGAGGGGATTGCCCTGGAAGAGAAGCTGGCCCAATTGGAGCCACGCCTCGACATCGTCGGGGTGGTCGTCCACGACCTGGCGGTAGAGCCGCTCGGCCTCCGCCAGCGTTCCCGCTCGACGGGCGCCGAGCGCCTTGACCAGCAGGCGATCGTGGTCCGACAGCCGGGTGTCGAAGCGGGCCGCCGAGTCAGCGGCGAGCCGGGCGAGACTGTCCTGCCCGATCCATTCCGCCGCGATGCTCAGCCGATAGTAGGCCAAGGCGAACTCGGGGTCGAGCGCGATGGCGCCTCGAAAGGCCTCCTGTGCCGACACATACCGTCCGGCGGCGAGCTCCCGCTCGCCCGCGAGATAGCTCTTCAAAGCCTCGAGCGAGCCGGTGGTAGTCGCCGCGACCCGGGCGAGACGCTCTCGGGGAGCCCGCTGACTCTGGGCCAGCAGCTGCGTGGTGAGCTGGTCCACCAGGCTGAAGAGATCCGAGGCCTCACCCTGCACCGCTGCCTGGGCCACTGGCTCGTCTCCGTGCCCCTGATCGTACATCGCGGCGCTCAAATGGAGCCGGCCGCCGCTCTCCACCACGTTCCCGAGCAGATAGCGCCCGGCACCGAACCGTGTCGCCGCGTCGCGAGCTTCCGCGGGTGTCCGCACCGAGTCGTGCTGCGCCAGCCAGCCGATGAGTGCCCGAGGATCGACGCTCCGGGTTTCGCCCGCGCCCTCCAAATTTGTGCTCAGGAGATCCACCAAACCGGTGCCCAGATACTGGACCTCGGGGCTCCCCTGGACCTTGAAGGGGAAAACCGCGACGAGGACCGGGGAGGTCGGAGGAGCCGGCGGGCCCCGCCGGGTCCACCACAGCGTGGCGAGCGCGACCAGGTCCACGATCAACATCACGAAGACCGCGAGTTTCCAGGCTCGCGCGGGGATGGCCGGTCGGCGTTGCGCGGCCGGAGCCGGTGGGACCTCGGCGAGTCGTTCGGCCCCGGACGGAACGCTGCTGCCGCGGAGCTGCTCGGCAAGCGCGGTGATGGCCGGGTCGGGGACGGTGCCGAGCTCTCGATGAATCAGGGCCTCGTAGCCGCGGGCGTGCTCCAGCGCGCTGGCCCGATTGCCGGCTGCTCCATAGGCCCGCATGAGTCCCAGAGCGGGCCGGGAGCTGAGGGGGTCGAGCCGGGCCAGCTCCTGCCAGCGCTCGACGGCGAGGCGGTGATGCCCCTGCTGGCTCGCCCGAGCGGCCGACGACTCCAGCGCGTCCGCGTGGCGTCGAGCGATTCGACCACGCTGCTCCTCCATCCAATGGTCGAATTCCGGAAGGTCGGGGAGGGAGAATCCCTGGAGGAACGGTCCGTCATAGAGCGCGATCGCTTCCTCGACCGAGCCGCGGTCCAGGGCCGCTACGAACTCCCAGAGATCGCTGGTGAAGCAGTCGGGGTTGAGCAGGAGATTGGAGCTTTCGAGCTGTACCGCGTCCTCGCCCAGATGGCGCCGAATGGCGTAGAGCGTCTGGTGCAGGGAGTTTCGGGCCCGCTGGGTGTTGCTCTCCGGCCACAGGTATAGCAGCAGTTTGTCGCGGGGGACCCCCGTATCCCCGGCGGCAGCCAGGATGGCCAGCAGGGCCAGGGACCGCGGCCGGGTCGCCGCCCCTTCCCGCGGTCCGGCCCCGTCTTCCAGGACCAGCCGGCCCAGGACCCTAAGTCGGTACCCCACAGTGGCCTGAAAGGATTCCAAGGTCGAGAGCCGGAGTCAGTGAGTGGGACCTCAGATCCGCGCCCGATCCACGCCGATCTAAGTGGGTTCTAAGGCCATCGGTGTCGCCCATGAGGGATTGGCAAGGGGGGTGCCACCTAAGGTGGTCCCAGGCTGCGTTTTTCACTCTCTCATCCCGCTCTCAGACGCCCGCTCGGGAGGGGCTCCACGGGTCGATTCTGCCTGAGGGCTCCTCTGCGGACCATCCGCGGGCCAAGAACTTGCCTCGACGCCCTCCGCTCCCGCTTGCCGCTTCGAGCGCTCAAAGAGCAACCCGGCTGTCGCCTGCTTTCGATCGTCATCCAGCGCGCGCCGAGGGACGTGGCCGTTCCCCGGTCCGCGTGATCGCTTCACGCCGTCGCTCAAGTCCTTTCAGCCCGATGCCCGTCCGGGGCATGGGCGTTTCTGCGCTCAGGAGGAGCAATGCGTACCCGCGCGCTGGTGCACGAGTCTGGTGTTGGCGAGTCTGGCGGTGGCATGCGGGGATCAGCCGACCGAGGTGGTGCCGGAGCGGCAGAGGTGACGGAGGCGCCGGGGGGCGGATGACCCGCGGGCCGGGGATGATCGGCCTACGCGACGTCGTCGTCGGATGACGGGCTCTCGATCACCACGGACAAGGACGACTACTCGCCGGGGGACACGGTTTGGTTCACCGGGGCGGGATGGCCGGCCAACGACACGCTGGACATTCTGCTCGAGGACGAGCCGGCGACGCACGAGCCGCATACCTGGTCGGTGCCGGTTGGGGAGGACGGGACTTTCCGGGATTCGACGTATGTGGTGGATGTGGGAGATCTCGGAGTGACGTTCACGCTTACGGCCACGAGCCGAAGCACCGAGCGATGGCTGACCGTGGTGTTCACGGACGGGAATTTCAAGTACACGACCGATCCGAACAACCTCGTGGCAACCATCTCATTTCAGCGCTTCAACGGCACCTGCGGCTCGGGCACATTACAGAGCTCCGGAACCTTCTCGAACAACACGAACGCCACCATTCTCACGGGCTCGCATTACGACTTCAGTGTCCCGGCCGTGACGGGCTATACGTACAACGGCTACTCGACCAGCGGCAACATAACGGCCAGCCCGGCTTCGTCTCCCAGCAATACTGCGTTGTGCATCGTGACCTCCTCTAACACCGGCGCCGGAAGCATCGAGCTCCAGTATCTGGACAACACGACGACCACGCTGGGCCACAGCCCCGCCTCCACCAATGTCGGCCAGCAGGTGACCTTCACGGCGACCGTCAAGGACCACATCGGGGCGCCGATCGGCAACAAGGGAAGCGTGACGTTCTATGAGTTCACCGGGGTCCAGAGCTGCACTGCGCCGGGTGCTGGCGACGCCGCTGGCGGGCCCGGTCAACCTGACCAACAGCCCCTCCGGGCAGGCCAGCTTTCAAACGACCGGTCTTTCGGCGGGGACGCACGTCATCACCGGGTGCTACAACGGAACCAGCGCCTTCACCAAGAGCTTCGGCACCGTGAGCCACCCGGTGACCGTTCCCGATAACCAGGCTCCCACGATCAACTGCACGGTGCCGGACCCGACGATCTGGTACAACAACAATCAGACCGTGTCCTGCACCGCGTCCGATCCTTCCGGTCTCAAGGTCGCGGCCGATGCCGCGTTCTCGCTGTCGACCAACGTAGCGGTGAACAATGAAACCGCCACCGCCGGGACGGGCACCCGGCAGGTCTGCGACAATCTCGACAACTGCGTGACCGTCGGGCCGTTCTCGTTCAAGGTGGATAGAAAGTCTCCCGTGGTCTCCTGCGGCTCAGCGGACGCCAACTGGCATGCGGCGGACGTCTCCATCGCCTGCACCGCGACCGATGGCGGCTCCGGCTTGGCGAACGCGGGCGACGCCAGCTTCAACCTCGTCACCAACGTGGCGGCCAACACTGAGAACGCCAACGCCTCGACCAACTCGCGGGCTGTCCTCGACGAGGTGGGGAACAGCGCGACGGCCGGTCCGATAAGTGGGAACAAGGTCGACAAGAAGGCGCCCGACGATCTCCTGCGACGCGCCGGACGGCACTTGGCACGCAGCCGATGTTTCGATCGAGCTGCACCGCCTCGATGGCGGGTCAGGGTCTGGCCAATGCGGCGACGCCAGCTTCGATCTGGTCACCAACGTCGCGGACGGAGACGGAGACGGCCAACGCGCTACCGGTTCCGAAACGGTCGAGGACGACGTGGGCAACAGCGCGACCGCGGGCCCGATCGGCGGCAACAAGATGGACAAGAAGGCCCCGGCGGTCGCGTGCGGCGCTGCTGATGCGGAATTGGCATGCGGACGACGTCTCGATCGGTTGCACCGCGTCGGATGGCGGGTCGGGCTTGGAGGATGCTGAGTGATGCCAGCTTCGATCTGACGACCAGCGTGCCGGACGGCACGGAGACGGCCAACGCGTCCACCGACTCGCGCAATGTCGCAGGACGATGCTGGGGCACAGCGCGCCCGCCGGCCCGATCACGGGGAACAAGGTGGACAAGAAGGCGCCGGCAGTCTCCTGCGGCGCGGCGGACGCGGCGTGGCACGCTGCCGACGTCTCGATCGGTTGCACCGCGTCGGACGGCGGGTCGGGCCTGGCGGATGCTGGTGATGCCAGCCTTCGATCTTGACCAACGTCCGGCCGGCACGGAGGACGGCCAACGCGTCGACCAACCAGCACGACGTGCTCGACGACGTGGGCAATCACGGCACGCCTGCCGGCCCGATCGCGGGGAACAAGGTGGACAAGAAGGCCCCGGCGGTCGCCTGCGGCGCGGCGGATGGTCATTGGCACGCGTCCAATGTCTCGATCGCCTGCAGCGCGATCGACGGCGGCTCCGGCCTGGCGAACGCGGCCGATGCCAGCTTCACTCTCTCGACCACCGTGGCGGACGGGGACCGAGACGAGCAACGCATCCGACCGGATCGAGGACGTCCCGGACATGTCGGGAACAGCGCGACCGGCGGCCCCGATCGGCAGGCAACAAGATCGACAAGAAGGGGCCGACCGTCGCCCTGACCTGCCCGGCGTCGCCGATACTCCTCAACGCGCCGGTGAGCGCGAACTGGACGGCTAGCGACGGCGGATCGGTCGTCGCCATCGGCTTTGCCTCGGGCAGCTTCAGCGTCCCGACCAACTCGGTCGGCCAGCAAGTCGCGACTGCGGCGGCGGGGGTCTCGCACGACAACGTGGGTAACCCCAGCAGCGCCTCGGCACCATGCGCGTACGGCGTGGAATTCGCCTTCAGCGGATTCCGCACGCCGGTGGACAACAACGGCGTGTTGAACGGCGGCCAACTCGGGCCAGGCCATCCCGCTGAAGTGGGAGCTGCGGGACTATGCCGGCAACCCGGTCACCACGCTGAGGCAGCGTCGACTGTGACCGTGACGGCCCTGGCCTGCAGTGCCGGCGTCGACTGTCGACCTGATCGAGGAGTACGCCGCCGGCTCTTCAGGTCTCCAGAATCACGGTGGCGGCTCCTACCAGTTCAACTGGAAGACGCCGGCCAGCTATGCCAAGGTCCTGCAAGACGATGAAGCTGGACCTGGGCGAGGGGACGTTCCGAACCGCGCTGTTCGAGTTCAAGAAGTAGCAAGCCGCGCCGAGGCGATCGCCCCCGGCCGGTTGGTCACGATCCCCGCCACCCCCCGCGCCCACAGGCGCCGGGCGGTGGCGGGCTCGTTTATGGTCCACACGTGCACCGGGCAGCCGAGCGCGCGAGCCGCGGCTACGAACCGCCGGGTCGGCACCGTAAGTCCCCGATACCGCTCCGGCACCGAGAGCAGGCGATAGCCCGACGGCCGGCGGGTGTCTACCGGAGCAGCGCCGCCCAGTAGAGCGCCGAGATCTCCGCCCCCGACGCGCCGCGCGCGAACGGCGCCTCATCGAAGGCCCGAAGCGCCGCCTGGTCCTCCGACGCCACCACGCATCGCTCGGCCGCGTCCTCCTGGAGCAACACCTTCCGCACCGCCTCCTGCGCCTCGGGCTCCTTGATCTCCAGCAGCACCGGCATCCGCGGAAACGCCCAGAGCACCTCCCCCAGGTCGGGATGCGGACGTCACCGCCCCGGTAGGGGTGGGTCCGGCCTCGATCGGGGGTGAACTTCGCGCCGGCGTCCACCGACCGCAGCTCGGCGAGGGTGTGTGAGCGAACCAGCCCCGAGCGGTCCGTGGTCCGGTCGAGCGTGTCGTCGTGGATCACCACCGGCGCGCCGTCCGCGGTGAGCCGCACGTCGAGCTCGAAGGCGTCCGCTCCGCGCCGCACCGCCGCCTCGAATGCCGGCGAGGGTGTTCTCCGGAGCCTCGGCCGACGCGCCGCGATGGGCGATGACCGGCCGGGCGTCGAGGTCGAGCAGCGGATTCACCCTTTCGCGTCCCGGCTCACGGTTGGGAATGACGGTCGAAGAAGTCGAGCATCGTGCGCGTCGCGTCGATGTCGCGGGAGACCCGCCCTACCCGGCGGCCGACCGGCGGGCCGCCGGGCCAGGTGTGGCCCCCGCCCTCGATGGTATAGAGCATCACGTCCCGGCCCTCGGGGCAGCCGCCGTAGGCCGAGCGCTGGACCCGGGTTCCGTCCCTCACGCTGTCGGGCTCCCAGGTGACCGCCGGCGGCGGCGTGCAGCCATTCACGCCCGCGAAGACCGCCGCGCTTCGTGTCGCGGACAAGCACCTTGCCTCGGCGGAACGAAGTGTTGCCGCCCTCGTAGGGCATCAGCGGGTCACGGGTTCCCTGAAACGAGATCACCGAGACCGGCCGGGTCGCGGCGCAGCGCTCCTCCAGTGCCGCAGCGGGCGCCCCGGCCACCGGCGCGATCGCGGCGAAGGTCCCAGGCAGGTCGCAGGCGAGCCGGTAGGCGAGGCCCGCCCCGTTGGAGATGCCCGTGGCGTAGATTCGCTTGGGGTCCACCGGTAGCTCGCGGCTCAGGGAGTCGAGCAGGACGCGGATGAATTCGACGTCGTCCTGTCCGGCACTCGTTCCCCGACCGTCGTTCCAGCGCCGGTCGATGCCGTCGGGATAGACCACCGCATACCCCCGCGCGATGGCCGGCCCGGTAAGGCCCGTGTGCGCCGCCATCCCGGCTCCCTCTCCTCCGGCCCCATGCAACACCAGCAGGAGGGGGACCTGCTGGCCCGCGGGCTGCGCCGAGGGGACGTGGAGCAGGTAGGAACGCTCCCTGCCTCCAGCCTGGATCGTGCGGGGCGTGCCGACGGGGGCGTGGGACTGCGCGGGAAGCGATGCCTCCGCCCAGAGGACGAGCGCCAAGACGGAGGCGAGCTGACGGAGCAGAATCGGAAGCACCCGTGCATTAAAGCCCGCTGCCCCCCGTGCCACAACGGCTCGGCGGACGATACTTTTCCAACCATTCACTCTGGGGCCTCGAATGACGCCGCCCGTGGCCATCGCCGACCTGCGCCGGGAGTACGCGCTCGCGCGCCTGGACGAAAAGGACGTGAGCCGGGATCCGATCGCCGCGTTCGCCCGGTGGTTCGCCGAGGCGCAAGCCGCGGAGGTCGAGGAGCCGAACGCGATGGTGCTGGCGACCGCGACGCCGGACGGCGAGCCGTCCGCCCGGGTCGTTCTGCTGAAGGGGTTCGACGAGCGAGGGTTCGTCTTCTTCACCGACTACCGGAGCCGGAAGGGTGCCGAGCTCGAGGCCAATCCCCGCGCGGCGCTGGTGCTGCACTGGAGCGAGCTGGAGCGGCAGGTGAGGATCACGGGCGACGCGAGCGCGCACCTCGGCGGAGGAGTCGGAAGCGTACTACCGCTCCCGCCCCTCGGGAGCAGGCTCGGTGCGTGGGTGTCGCACCAGAGCCAGGCGATTCCGTCGCGCGACGTGCTCGAGGGTGGGCTGCGCGAGGTCGAACGGCGCTTCGCCGGCGGAGACGTGCCCCTGCCGCCGTACTGGGGCGGGTATCGGGTGAAGCCCGTGGCGATCGAGTTCTGGCAGGGCAGGCAGAACCGGCTGCACGACCGCATCAGGTACGTCAGGGAAGGGGGTGGCTGGCGGATCGAGCGGTTGGCGCCGTGATGGTGAAGTTCACGCAGGTTGACGCGCTCCTACTCCCACCGGACTCGATACCGGCACACCGCGCCGCCCTTCGCGCGGCACTCCTCCTCCACGACCATCGCGCCGCGCACGCCGCACATCTCCAGCGCCTTCCGGTACCACCCGACGACGGTCAGGCAGTCCGGCGCGCTGAAGGTCTCCGCGTCATGGGTGACCAGCACACCTTCCTTCGGCCCCGCCGGCTGATATTCCCGCCGCCCGGCCTCGTAGTAGAGGCTGTAGATGGATGGCGACTTGGCGAGGAAGCCGTGCGCGTCGCCCTTGGTGAGGTAGCTGGCGTGGATCGTGGCCAGGTTGGTCTCCGCGGAGGCCTCGCCCAGGCGCTCGAAGAACTCGGGCCGCCCGGCACCCAACACCTGGACGATGGCGTCGTCCAGAGCCTTGCCGATGCCGAACGGATACCAATTCGAGGTGAACAGCATCCGCAGGGTGCGCTGCATCTCGGGCGGAAGCGTCTCGAGCACGCGCGCCACCGCGGCCTTGCCCGAGTGCCGCTCGACGAACGCGAGTCTCGACTTGAGCACTGCTCCCTTGACCTGCTGCATCGCGGGCGCCTCCAGGGGGATCGGAGACCAATATAGTTTTCCTTCCACCCGTTCCCAGAGGCGAGTCATGCCCGCATCCCCGATCCCGGGAGAGCTCTCCGCGGGCCCCTTGCTGCTTCGCGACGCGGCGCTCTTCACCGATCTCTACGAGCTGACGATGGCGGCGGCCTTCTTTCGCGAGGGGATGCGGGAGTCGGCCACCTTCAGCCTCTTCGCACGGCGACTCCCCGACACCCGGGCGTTCATGGTCGCGGTCGGGCTGGAGGACGCGCTGGAGTACGTGCGGGCACTCCGGTTCACCCCCGACGCGCTCGACTGGCTCCGGTCGCTCGGCCGCTTCGAGGAGAGCTTCCTCCAGTACCTCGCGACCCTCCGGTTTACCGGCGAGGTTCGCGCGGTCGCCGAGGGAACCGTCGTGTTCCCGGACGAGCCGATCCTCGAGGTGACCGGGCCGGTGATCGAAGCCCAGCTGCTGGAGACGGCGCTGCTCAACATCTGCCATCTCCAGAGCGTCCTGGCGAGCAAGGCGGCGCGGGTGGTCATCGCTGCGCGGGGCCGCGCGGTCGCCGAGTTCGGGCTCCGGCGCAGCCACGGCATCGATGCCGGGCTCAAGGCCGCACGCTGCGCCTGGATCGCCGGATGCGACTCCACCAGCGACGTCCTCGCGGGCAAGACCTGGGGCATCCCGCTGTCGGGGACCATGGCCCACTCGTTCGTCACCGCCTTCTCCGGCGAGCTGGAGGCATTCCGGGCCTATGCCGCCGCCTTTCCGGACACGGCGGTTCTCCTGATCGACAGCTACGACACGATCGAGGGGCACAGGCATGCCGTGACGGTGGCGAGGGAGCTGGCGGCGGCCGGGAAGAGACTCGCCGGGGTACGGCTCGACAGTGGCGACCTGCTCACGCTGAGCCGTGAGGTGCGGCGGATTCTGGACCAGGCCGGATGCCCTGACGTCCGCATCCTGGTCAGCGGGGGGCTCGACGAGCATGACATCGATCGGCTGCTCGCGCTGGACGCGCCGATAGACGGCTTCGGCGTCGGCACCCGGCTCAACGTCTCGGCCGACGCACCTTCGCTCGACCTGGTCTACAAGCTGGTGCGCTACGGCGACCGGGACGTGCTGAAGCTGAGCGAGGGAAAGGAGACTTGGGTGGGGCCCAAGTCGGTCTACCGGCTGAGCGGCCCCGACGGCCGCGCCGCCGGCGACCTGCTGGCGCTGGCGGACGAGCCGCCGCCTGAAGCCGGGGAGCCGCTGCTCGAGACCGTCATGCGCGGCGGCGAGCTGGTGCGCCCGCATCCGGCGCTCGACCGGATACGCGAGCGGTGCGCGGCGCAGCTCGGCGCGCTGCCGGAAGGTCTCCGGCGCCTCCGCGATCACGACACGTATCCAGTCCGTCCCTCGGAGGCGCTGCGCGCCCGGCAGGAAAAGGCGGTGGCCGGGGCTCGGGCCCGCTAGCAGGAGGCCGAAACGAGCGAGCCCGCCGCCGCGGACTGCGCGACGGCGGGCTCGCGTGCACCCGTCCCCGACTTCAGGGGGTAAGACCGATCTGCTGCGGAATCTCCAGGATGTACACCTGAGCTATCCGCAGGCCATTGTTGTCGTAGTTCCAGAGGTACTGCAGCGCCTCGTCGTCGAACAGGAACGACCGCACGTCACAGGGGTTTGCCTCGACAATGTGGTCGATATCGAGGCAGACGCTCAGCAGCTCCTTGCTCACATTCTCCACCTGTGGCTTCCCGGTGCCGCGGACCAGCAGCTTGGTCTCGGTGGAGCAGAGCGTCTCCAGCCCTGGCAGCGTGAGGTCGAAGTCCGCTTCCACGCACGAGCCAATCGTCGCGCTCCCGCCGGGCTTACCTACCGGCCGAATGTAGACCCCGTACCACGTCTCGCCGTTGCCGTCCGGATCGGGGTCGGGCAGCTGGAACCGCCCGCCGTTGGCGTCGGTGGCATTCGCGTCGATGATGTCGAACTCGCCCTTCTGGAGATAGATCTTCGACGGCCCCTCGAGCTTCACGAACATCCGCTTCCCCGCGTCGCCGGTCATGTCGGGAGTCTTCGCCCGCGGGACGCCGATGATGTTGAACTTGTAGAGCCGGTCGTGGCCGTTGTTGGGCAGGCCGTTGGCGGACGCCAGCGTCGGCGAATCCCCGAGTGTCGGCGAGTCCGCGGGTGTGGTGGCGCGCTCGGCGTCGCAGCCGAGCAGGGCGGTGGCCACGATCAAGGCGGTGACCGCGAGCAGGACTGGCGGTGGCGGGCGGGCGGGGCCTGGGCATGGGAGGGCCTCCTCCATCTGAGTGAGGCTCGCGCGGGTGCACGAGTCGGCGGCCGGTGAGCGAGTTGCCGGCCTGCGATGCGGAATACTGCGAGCGATTGGAGTTGGAGCGTCGGCGAATGCGGCAAGAGTGAGGCCGGTGGAGCGACCGAAAATTGCACCCGGTGCAAACGAAGTGGCGGACGACGACTAGCGCGAAGCTCGGTAGGTCCGCGCAAGATCTTTCAGTTTTCGCGGGAAGGAAATCCGCCCGCGCGTACGCGATTCGCCCGGCTTACCAGTCCGCCCCGGGCAAGGAGACGGCAACCTTCTCGGCATGAACAGCGAGAACGGTGAACGGTAAAGGGTGAACGGGAATGCACTCCCGTTCACCTTTCACTGTTCACCGTTCACGCTGTTTCTCTCGCCTGCCGGGTCAGAAGTTGGCCGTCACCCCTCCCAGCACCCTCCGCCCGATCACCGAGCCGCCGAACAGCTGAAAGCGCTGCTGATCGAGGAGGTTGGTCGCGGTCGCGTGGACCCGGACGTAGTTGTTGATCCGGTACCCGGCGCTCACGTTGAGGAGCTCGTTCGCCGGCACGTAGCCCTGGAAGATGCCCGCCGACCAGGGCTGGCCGTCCACCAGGCGCAGGGTGACGTTGCCGTCGAAGCCCTGCTGGCCGGCGTAGCTCAGGGAGAACGTGGCCTTCTTGCTCGGCGTATTGGGTACCAGCTGATCGCCCGCGGCCTGCTGCCGCCTCGTCCACGTCGAAGCTGAAGCCGGTGAAGGAGACGTCGCCCCGGACCTCGGGAGTGAACTGGTAGCCGACGCCGATCTCGATGCCGCGCTCGGTCACCTTGCCGGCGTTGGTATAGGAGAGCACGACGGCGCGGCTGCCGTCCGAGAGGGTCGAAAGCGCGTTGACGCCTTGGATCCGGGTGCCGGCCTGGAGCTGCCCGTACCCGCCGAGCAGGAGCGGAATCGGGCTGCGGAGAGGATGGCCGGCCGGGAGCCCCAGGAGCGCCAACCTGGCGTCGAGCGCCGCAAGCTCGGCCGGGAGGTCGACCTCGTCGGTGAGCCCATACTCCGCGAACGCTGGATTCACCCGGGGCAGCAGGTCGGTCACGAAGTTGCTGAGCCGGTTGATGTAGCCGTCGACGGTGACGTACACCTGGTCGCCGATGGTTCCCTTGTAGCCCAGCTCCCAGCCGGTCACCTTCTCGACCTCCAGCTCGGAGTTGCCCAACGCGAACGCCGGTTGCGACCGGCGAGAAGTCCCAGGGCATACTGTCGGAGATGGTGAGATCGGCGATCGCCGGCGGCGGAACGTTGGCGCGGACGGCGGCGTAGTATGCCTCGACGCTCGATTCCAGGAACCGGGCCGTCGGGGGCGCCACCGGCACCTGGAGGAACCACTCCGAGTAGTTCGGCGTCTGGAACGCGCGGTTCACCGAGAAGCGGAAGGAGTGATCCTCCGTCGGGCTGAAGACGATCGCGCCCTTGGGCGAGAACTGGCCGTCGATCAGGTCGCCGTCGTCGAATCGCGCGGCTCCGACCAGACGCACCTGCGGGGTGATCCGGTATTCCACCTGGCCGTACGCCGAGTAGAGATCGTCGCTCCGTGCGTCGTTGGCGAGGTTCATCAGCGTGCCGGAGGTGTTGACCTTCGTGTTGCGGTACGACGCGCCGTAGACCACCCGGCCGCGGTCGCTCTGGAAGTTCCAGTTGTTCTGCCCCTCGACGTGGAAGATGTCGGACCGCTCCTCGATCTCCAGCCCCGAGGTGAGGGAGAACTGCGGCTCGAGCGAGGTCCGGCTGTTCCAGTAGCCGAAGATGTTGTACCGGTCGGCGGCGAGCGCGGCCCGGGCGTACGGCTTGATCGCCTCGTCCACCTGCACCCGGCCGATGCCGGTCACGAAGATCTCGTTCTCGACCCTCGCGGCGCCGCCGTCCACCGAGAGCACCGAGCCGTTGTCGAGGTAGTAGTCCAGCCGCGCGCTGCCGTACACGTTCCGCAGCGGGTCCCGGTCGCCGCTCACCTCGCCGGTCACCTGGTCGGCGGTCTGGCCGTTGAGCGGCAGCGCCTCCACGACGGCGGGCAGCGGCTCGTCGGTGGCCTCCCCGTACTCCTCCTGGAGCGAGGTGCCGTTCCGCAGGGTGCGGGACCGCGAGTAGGTGTCGCTCCGGTTGTAGCCGCCGTTGACCCGGAACCCGATCCGGCCGTCGGCCAGGCAGGCCGGCGTGCCGGCCGTCCATCCGGAAGGTCTCCAGCTCGCCGCCCGCCAGCGTCAGCTTGCTCCCGAGCACTTCGCGCGCCTCGGGGGTCGTGATGTTGATGACGCCGCTGAACGCGTTGGCGCCGTAGAGCGCCGAGCCCGGGCCGCGGACCATCTCCACCCGACCCAGATCGTCGAGCGGCTGGGTCAGCCCGTCCCACTCCTGGGCGCCGAGGAACGCGATGGCCAGGTCGCGGCCGTCCTGCAGCGTGAGCACCCGGCGGTTGAGCGAGGAGTTGAATCCGCGGGCGTTCACGTTGAAGTCGTTGACGCCGCTCTGCACGACGTCCACGCCCGGAACGCTCTGGAGCGCCATCGGCGCCTGGCCGGTGATCGCGACGTTCTGGAGGACTTCCTGCGGCACCACCGAGATCGCGGCCGGGGCCTCCACGATCCGCTCGGGGCCTCGTGAGGCCCCCTCGACCACGATCTCGCCCAGGGAGATGACCACCGCCTCGAGCGCGGCGTCGGCGGTCACGGTGGCGTTCGGCTCGACCACGACCTGCACCTCGGTGGGCCGGTAGCCGAGCCAGCGGAACACGATGGTCTGGGGGCCGGCCGGCACCCGCCGGAGGGTGTACTTCCCGTCGGTCCCGGTGATGGTGCTCAGGCCGATGGCCGGAATCCCCACCGACACACTGCTCAGCTCGCCACCGTCGGCCGCTCGGGTCGCCGTACCGGTGACGGTGCCGGTCTCCTGCGCGGGGGCGATGGCTGGGACGGCGAGAATGAGGAAAGCGGCAATGGCTGGAGCGGCGCACAGGGAGGTGCGGAGAGGCGCGGACGAATTACGTCGCATACCTGGCATCCTTCTCTGGGGGCGATGGGGACGGGTGCCGCCGATCGGCGGGCCGTCGGCTTCAGAACCACGACTGCGATGGGGAGATACAACAGTATATGCAATCCCGAGGCCCGCCAAGAGCGGGCCCCGCCGGGCGCAGTGACTTAAGGAGAGGGCGGCGGGATCAGGACGATGGCGCCACGGAGCCGGCCGCCCCGCAGTCGGTCGAGTCCCTCGTTGGCCCGCTCGAGCGCCAGTGGCTCCGCCGCGATGCGGAGCGGGATCCGCCCGGCGAGGCCGAGGAACGCTTCCCCGTCCCCGCGGGTGAGATTCGCCACCGAGCGGACCACCCGCTCTCCCCAGAGGATCTCATAGGGGAACGACGGGATCGGGCTCATGTGGATCCCGGCGCAGACCACCGTTCCGGACTTAGCGATGGCTCGGAGCGCCGTGGGCACCAGCGCACCGACCGGCGCGAAGATGATCGCCGCGTCGAGCGGCTCGGGAGCCGGCTCGGTGGAGGGGCCGGCCCATTCGGCGCCGATCTCGAGGGCGAAGGCCTGACCGTCGGCATCGCCAGGGCGGGTGAAGGCGAACAGCCGGCGGCCCTCGTGCCGCGCGACCTGGGCTACGATGTGAGCGGCGGCACCGAAGCCGTATATCCCGAGCCGCTCGGCCTCACCCGCGGCGCGCAGCGCCCGGTACCCGATCAGGCCGGCGCAAAGGAGTGGAGCCGCATCGGCGTCAGCGTAGCGCGCCGGCAGCGGAAAGCAGAACCGCGCATCGGCCACGGCGTACTCCGCATATCCGCCGTCGACCTGGTAGCCGGTGAACCGGGCCCGGTCGCAAAGGTTCTCCTGCCCCGCGCGGCAATAGCGGCACTCGCCGCAGGTCCAGCCGAGCCAGGGCACGCCGACCCGGTCGCCCAGTGCGAACCGGTCTACCCCGGCGCCCAGCGAGACCACCTCGCCGACGATCTCGTGCCCCAGGATCAGTGGGAGCTTGGGCTCCGGCAGCTCGCCGTCGGCTACGTGGAGATCGGTGCGGCAGATGCCGCACGCGCGGACCCGGAGGAGCAACTGCCCGGGTTCCGGCGAGGGCGGGGGTATCAACCCGGGCCGAAGTGGGCCGCCGGGCGCGTCGAGGAGCATGGCCAGCATGCGGCTGAGAGTGCCACATGCCCGGGCGGCTCACAAGGTACCGGGGGGCGGCCTCACTCGCCGGAGATCACGCGCCGACGACCGCCGCCACCTCCCGCCCCGTCATCGCCAGCGGCACGACCCCCTCCGCCCCCATCCTCGCCACCTCCCCGATCACCGTCACGATCGGCGCCTCCAGCCCGTCCCGCTCCGCCGCCTCGGCGATGGTGGCCAGGGTCGCCAGCGTCACCCGCTGGGCCGGCGTGGTGGCCGACTGGATGCACGCGGCCGGGCGTATCGGGGTCGCGGCCGGCGGCGATGAGGCTGCGCGGTGAAGCTTGGCAGGCTCGCGCGGCCCATCAGCACCACGATCGTATCCACGCCGACGAGCGGCGCGACGTCGTGCTCGCCTTCCTCGCCCGCCTGGTGCGCCGTCACCACCGCGAACGAGCGCGCGACTCCGCGCGCGGTGACCGGAATCCCGGCGGCCGCGGGCCCCGCGATGGCGCTCGACACGCCGGGCACCACCTCGCACCGGCACCCCGGCCGCGCGGCACGCCGCCAGCTCCTCGCTGCCCCGGCCGAACACGAACGGATCGCCGCCCTTGAGCCGCACGACCTCTCTGCCTGCGCGGGCCCGGCCACCAGCAGCTCGATTGATCTCCTCCTGCGAGAGCGCGGCGTGCCCCGGGCCCTTGCCCACATCCACCAGCTCCGCGCCGGCCCTGGCCTCGTGCAGCAGCTCGGGGCCGATCAGACGGTCGTGTACCACGACGTCGGCCCGCCGCAGCAGCTCGAGCCCGCGCGCGGTGATGAGTCCGGGATCCCCCGGGCCGCCGCCGACGAGGTGCACCGTGCCGGTCGTGGCTCGGCACGGGCCGGCCGCCCCGCCGTGTGAGCCGCGGCGGCGGCGGCGGATGCCGGCGGGCGAGATCCACGATCACGTCCACGATGCCCGGAAGCGTGCCCACCGCGTGGTCCACCACGACCAGGCGCCGGTCCACCCGGCCGGCGAGCGGAGTCTCCCCCGGCTCCAGGCCGAGCGCGCGGCGGGATGTCGTCGGCGGCGTGCGCGCCGCCGCCGATGAGGAAGGGGAGCACGACCACCGGGCCGGTCGGCGCCGGCGGCGAGCGACCTCGGAGAGCCCGGGCTCGTCGTCGAGGAACCCGGCGACCACCGTCCCCGCCACGCCGCGGCGGCGCAGCGTCTCCGCCAGCTGGAGCGTGGTGTCCCGGCTCGCCGCGTGGCGCCGGGTGCCGTGCCCGGCGAGGAGCAGTGTCGTCTCCGACCGCGGGAAGGCGCGTACTCCCGCAGCAGCTCGCTCACCCTTCGCGCCACCAGCGGCGCGATGCCCGGGTGCGAGCCGACCGGCGGAGTGAGCCGCAGGCGCAGCTCGGCATGGCGCCGGTTGCGGGCGAGGGCCTCGGGCAGCACCACGTCGGCGTAGTGACCGGCGCTGGTCATCACCGGCACGACGGTCACGGCCTCCGACCCGAGCTCGTCGAGCACCGCGTCGAACCCGGGCTCGCCCTGGTGAAAGGCGGCCGCGACCTCGTCGAAGAGCCGCCGCTCCCGGACCACCTGGGCGAGGCGCCGCACCAGCGCGTTCGCCGCCGGGTCCCGCCGGGAGCCATGGGCCGCGAGCACCAGCGCGCCGCCGCTCATGATCCCACCGCCAGGGCCACCAGCTCCGCGGTGGGCTCCTCCCGTCCGGTGATGGACGCGCGCCGCCCGGGCCGGCCGATCAGCCGCTGGTAGAAGTCGCTCAGCCCCTCGCCCGGCCAGCGCTCCGAGGCCCAGCGCGTCCCAGCAGCGGCCGCAGCGCCTCGAGCAGCTCCTCCGACCGGACGTCGGCCCGGAACAGGTCCACCACCCGGTCGCCGCCGAGCCCGCCGCCGACGTACACGTTGTACAGACCGAGCGAGCGGCCCACGAACGCGATGTCCGCGGTGTAGGGGCGGGCGCAGCCGTTGGGACAGCCGGTCATCCGGATGGTGAGCGGCTCGTCGCGAAGCCCCAGCGCCGTGAGCTCGGCCTCGAACTGGTCCAGGATATCCGGAATGGCTCGCTCCGACTCGGCGACCGCCAGCCCGCAGGTGGGAAGGGCGGGGCAGGCCATCGAGAACCGGCGCGCCGCGGACAGCTCCTGCGGCGGCGTGACCCCGTGCTCCCGGAGGATGGTCTCGATCGCCTCACCGCGGCGTCGTCCAGATCGGTGAGCAGCACGTTCTGCTGTCCGGTGAGGCGGACGCCCGGGCCGGAAGCGGGCCACGATCTCGTGCAGCGCGGTCTTGAGCCGGTGGGTCCCGGTGTCGGTGATCCGTCCGCTCTGGACGAAGACGCCGTAGAACCATCGGCCATCGGGCTGGCGGTGGCGGCCCAGGTGGTCATGGTAGGGGATCGCGGGGAGCTCCACCGCCGGCCCCAGCCGGAACCCCACACGGCTCTCGAACTCGGTCCGGAATTTCTCGATTCCCCACTCGGCGACCAGGTACTTGAGCCGGGCGTGACGCCGGTCGGCGCGGTTGCCGTGGTCGCGGAAGATCGCGGCGACGGTGCGCACCGCCTCGACCGCGTGATCCGCCGTGACGAAGCCGAGCGGACGGGCGAGCTGGGCGGAGGTGTCGGCCTTGTGGTGGGTCATGCCGAGCCCGCCGCCGACCAGCAGGTTGAAGCCGCGGATCTCTCGGCCGGCCACGATCGCGACCAGTCCCACGTCCTGCGACCAGATGTCCACGCAGTTGTCGGTGGAAAGCGCGACGCCGGTCTTGAACTTCCGCGGCAAGTAGACCTCGCCGTAGAAGGGCTCCTCCTCTTCGGTGGAGAGCTGCCGTTCCCCGTCGAGCCAGATCTCGTGATACGCCCTGGAGGCGGGGCGCAGCTGCTCGGCGATGCCCCGGGCCGCCGCGCGCACCGCGGCATGCGCCTCGTCTTCCACCGGCGCGGGGCAGCCCATCACGTTGCGGGAGACGTCTCCGCACGCCGCCAGCGTCGTCATCAGCCGGCGATTCACCTCGGCGATCGTGTCCTTGAGGTCGCGCTTGAGCACGCCGTGGAACTGGAATCCCTGCCGGGTCGTCACCCGCAGCGTCCCGTTGGCGTACCGGTCGGCGACCTCCTCGAGCGCGAGATACTGCCCGGCATCGAGCGACCCCGCCGGCAGGGCCACCCGCACCATGAACGAGAACGCCTTTTCCGCGCCCTCCTCCCGGTGCCTGCGCGCGTCGCGGTCGTCCTGCTGGTAGGTGCCGTGGAACTTGAGCAGGGTGAGGTCGTCGCCGGCGAAATGGGTCACGTCCGTGCCGAGCGTCTCCGAGATGGTGCCTCGGAGATGGCGGCCTTCGCGCTTGGCGTGCTCGACTTTCGATTCCTTGGACATGGCTCCGGTCCGTCGTGCAAAGGTCGTGTCATCCCGAGCGGAGCGAGGGATCTGCCCGGCCGGCAGCGAACCTCGCTCCATGACGATCCCTCGCTCCGCTCGGGATGACAGCGATGCACGCGTCACGACGCCCGCCCGACGATGTGGTGCAGCCCGCATTCGTTCTTGTCCACGCCCCTCCACCGGCCCTCCCGGGTGTACTCACCGGTGACGTTGCCGGCGACCGGCAGCGGTGCAGTGGGTGCACCCCAGCGTCGGATAGCCCCGATCGTGCAGCTCGTTGTAGGGCACGCCGTGCTGCCGCACGTACTCCCACACCTTCGCCGCGATCCCAGCCCGCCAGCGGGATGCACCTTGAGGAGCTGGTACTTCCAGTCCCACTCGACCGCCCGGAGTCCGGCCCGCGAGGGCGACTGGCTCCGCATCAGCCCGGTCACCCACACGTCCACGTCGCCGAGGGCCTCCCGCATCGGCTCGACCTTGCGGAGGTTGCAGCAGGTCTCGGAATCGCGGGCCCACAGCTCGGGGCCGTACAGCGCTCTCCTGGGCCTCGGGCGTGAGCGACGTCCCCCGGTTCTCGAAGCTGAGGTGGGGGTAGCGCTCCACCAGCCGGTCGCGGAGCTGGAGCGTCTCCGGGAAGAGAAAGCCGGTGTCGAGGTAGAGCACCGGAACCGGGATGCCGTGGCCGGCGATCATGTCGATGAGCGCACAGCCCTCCATGCCGAAGGCCGTGGTCATCACCAGACGCCGCCCGGCAAAGCGATCCAGCATCCAGGCGACGATCCGCTCCGGTGGCGAGTCTTCACCGATCTCGGTGTCGAGGTCGCGTACGATCCGCATCCGCGCTCCACTGGTCCCGTGAGTCTCCAACCGCGCAAAAACAAAAAGGCCCGCAGGACATTCCTGCGGGCCGGGTACCACATGTGAGTCTGAGGCGCGCTAGGTCGTCCCGTCGGGGTGGTTACCGGTCATACAACAACACGCCGCCGCCATCACCAGCGAGGCGGGGGTGTGCAACCGGGAGAGACGGGCGACACGATCGCTCATGAGTGCAGGCTAGCGCGCGCAGAGGTGACTGTCAACCTGGGTCGCTTACTGCGCGGCCGCGCTGTCGCTCGGCCAGGCGGTGCTGTCGGCCGGGATCGAGGTGCTGTCCACCGGGGCATCCATCGCGGGCTCTTCGGCCGGAACGGTGGCGTCGGCGGCCGGCTCTTCGGCCGGAACCCGGCCTCGACCGGGGCGGTGGTGTCTTCGACGGCGGCGGCGGTGGTGTCGGCCGGGAGAGCCTCAGCGGCAGGCGCCTCGGCAGTCTCGGGCGCCGGAGCGGCACCGGTATCAGCCTGCTTGCTGCAGGCCACCAGCGCGAACACGGCGAAGAGGGGAAGCAGGAGAGAACGGGGCATTGGCAGGCTCCTAGTCGGGTGGATAGAACGAACGTACTGGCTACTGAGCGGAGCCAATGTACCTCGCCAATCGCGATTCCATAAGGGTGGGGGAGTGCGCTGAATCGGAACGTCGCGGCTGGACCTTATTGATCCGCAACGACTTGGGAAATCGAGGGAGGGGTGGTCGAGGGCGGATTCGGGGTGCGGAGGCCTACCAAACGGGCGGAAACGGGGCGGGGAGGCTCCCGCCGAGGGGTCGCCTACTGCCGCACGAGCCTGGGCGACTCGCCGGACCGCCAGCGCACCGCGAGCACGGAGCCCTCGTCCACCGAGACCAGCCCCTCGCCGCTGGCACCGCCGCTGGGGTTGAACTGGAGCATGGCGTCGAAGGCGTAGAGCTTGACCAGGACCCGATAGCGATGGGTGCCCGGCCGGGAACCCCGCACCACGATGCTGCCCGGCTGCCGGATGCTGGAGACGGTGCCCACCGCGTCGTCGTCGATCCAGATCCGGGCCTCCACGGCGTATTCGCCGGAGCTGGCCGCGGGCGACCGGAGCGTGAAGCTCACCGTCGCCCGCGTCCGGAGGCGTCGCGCCGGCTCCGACGACCGGCTCCGGCGGACTCCTCCGGGTCAGGCGGGAGGCAGGAGAGGATCTTCGCCGCCCGCTGGGCGCCGGTCGGATGGAACGCGTCGTACCGGTAGGGCCCCATCCGCCGGAAGAAGCGGAGTGGCCGTCTCGACCGCCTCGCGGTGCTGCTCGGCCAGGACCCGCGCGGCGTAGCAGTCGGCATCCAGCTCCTGCCGCTGGCGCAGGGAGCTCACCTCGCCGTCCTCGTGCGTGAGCGCGCCGCCGGCATGGCCGTAGCGGAGGTGGCCGTACTCGTGGGCGAAGAAGAACTCCGCCATGCGGGGGCCGAAGCCCTGGAGCAGGACGGGATTGTAGTAGATGTGGGCCGGCCCTGGACGAAGGCGGCCACCGCCACGTCACGCAGCGTGTCGGTCGCGATCTGGCGCACGTCGATCAGGCGCTGGAGCGCCTGCGCGCCTTGGGGGCTCGCCGGGAGCAGCCCTGCGACGACTATCGCGACGATCCAGGACCTTCGCATCGTTCCCCCTCACAGATCTGTCGGGGATGCAAAACGCCCCCGCGGTCTGGATTCGACACGCGAGGGCGGTGAGGGGCGACGCGGGGATGCGCGGCCTTACCGGCGATGCCTCGATTGTCGAATCGTCGCGGCCCCACGGGAAGGCGCGCGACACTCACCGATGTTCGACAAGACGTTCCTTCCGGAATTGCTGAATCGAGCCGGGCTCGCGGATGGGATCTGGAGCCGGTCCTGGGCATCTCTGAAGGCATATCGCGTGCCCGATCGCTCGCAGCGATGAGACAGTTGCATCTCAGGCCCGTTTCCTCTGTAGTCTGATGGGGTTAGCGTGCGGCGCCCGGGCTCCCGAGGGCGGATCTGCCGGCTCGCCGGCTGACCGGACCGGCAAGAAGTTCCCCCCAGGCGGCGCGACCTGCATGCCGTGCCTGCCTTCCGTGCCGAGACCGCGATACACTTCAACTTGCCGCCAGGGGCATCGGGCAGCACGGCGCCCGATTGAGATCGTACCCTTGGAACCTGATCCGGCTGATACCGGCGAAGGGAGCGCGGCGCGGGCCTGAAACTGGCCCGTCCCCGCTCCCTTTCTTTCCCAGAGGGAGTTCCTCCACGATGACCGCCACGCTTCCCGCGCGACCCACGACCGAGCCGTACGGCGACTCCTTTCCCAACTCCACCAAGGTCTACATCGAGGGCTCGCGCGGGATCCGCGTGCCGATGCGGGAGATCGCGCTCTCGGACGGAGAGCCGCCGCTCAGGGTCTACGACAGCAGCGGGCCGCAGGGGCATGATGTCCGCGAAGGGCTGCCCGTCGTGCGCGATGCTTGGATTGCGGAGAGGGACGTGGCGGACCGGCGGACCGGCGGACCGGCGGAAGGCGGACCGGCGGGCGACTGACGCCGGATCGCCATGCCCCCTTCCGCCGTCCGGCGTTCCGCCGTTCCGACCGTTCCGCCGTCCGCCCTGCGCGGCCGCTCGCCGCGTCACCCAGCTCCACTACGCCCGCCTGGGCGAGATCACCCCGGAGATGGAGTTCGCCGCGATCCGCGAGGGGATGGATCCCGAGCTCGTGCGGAGCGAGGTGGCGCGCGGGCGAGCCATCATCCCCGCCAACATCAACCATCCCGAGCTGGAGCCGATGGTCATCGGCCGCCGCTTCCTGGTGAAGATCAACGCCAACATCGGCAACTCGGCGGTGACGTCGTCCATCGAGGAGGAGGTCGAGAAGCTCCGCTGGGCCACGCTCTGGGGCGCCGACACGGTGATGGACCTCTCGACCGGGAAGCAGATCCACGAGACCCGCGAATGGATCATCCGGAACTCCGCCGTCCCGATCGGCACGGTGCCGATCTACCAGGCGCTGGAGAAGGTGGGCGGAGTGGCGGAGGATCTGACCTGGGAGATCTACCGCGACACGCTGATCGAGCAGGCGGAGCAGGGGGTGGACTACTTCACCGTGCACGCCGGCGTGTTGCTGCGCTACGTGCCGCTCACCGCCCGGCGGGTGACCGGCATCGTCTCCCGCGGCGGGTCCATCATGGCCAAGTGGTGCCTCGCCCACCACAAGGAGAGCTTCCTCTACACCCGATTCCGCGAGATCTGTGAGATCATGGCGGCCTACGACGTCTCGTTCTCGCTGGGCGACGGGCTCCGGCCCGGGAGCATCGCCGACGCGAACGACGAGGCCCAGTTCGCCGAGCTCAGGACCCAGGGCGAGCTCAACGACGGTCGCGTGGGAGCTCGGGGTCCAGGTGATGAACGAGGGGCCGGGGCACATCCCCATGCATCTCATCCAGGAGAACATGGACAAGCAGCTCGACTGGTGCCGGGAGGCGCCCTTCTACACTCTGGGCCCGCTCACCACCGACATCGCGCCGGGCTACGATCACATCACCAGCGCCATCGGCGCGGCCATGATCGGCTGGTTCGGCACCGCCATGCTCTGCTACGTGACGCCCAAGGAGCACCTCGGCCTGCCCAACCGCGACGACGTCAAGGCCGGCGTCATCGCCTACAAGATCGCGGCCCACGCGGCGGACCTCGCCAAGGGGCATCCCGGCGCCCGGGCCTGGGACGACGCGCTCAGCCGGGCGCGGTTCGACTTCCGCTGGGAGGACCAGTTCAACCTGAGCCTCGATCCGGTCACGGCGCGGGCCTATCACGACGAGACCCTGCCGGCGCACGGCGCCAAGGTCGCGCACTTCTGCTCCATGTGCGGGCCCAAGTTCTGCTCGATGCAGATCACCCACGACCTGCGGGAGCACGCCGCTGGAGATGGAGCGGAAGGCCAGCGAGTTCAGGGAGCGTGGAGGGGAGATCTACGTGGCGTCGTGAGATGGGTGTCGCCACGCTGAGGGATCTAGGATGACGTGTGCCACCCTGAGCCTTTCGGCTTCGCTCAGGGCAGGCCCCGCGCAGGCCCAGGCCGAGGAGGACCGCTGGCGCGCCGCACGGGAGCGGCTGGTCGCGGACCACCTGATTCCCCAGGGGATCAGCGATTCCGCCACCGTCGCCGCGATGCGCGCCGTGCCCCGCCACAGGTTCGTGCCCGCGGAGGAGCAGCCCTACGCCTACGAAAACATCCCCCTTCCCATCGGCCACGAGCAGACCATCTCGCAGCCGGTGGTCGTCGCGTTCATGACGCAACTGGTCCGTCCGCGGGCGGGCATGCGGGTTCTGGAGGTGGGCACGGGGTCGGGGTACCAGGCCGCGGTGCTCGCCGAGACCGGCGCCAGGGTGTGGACGATCGAGATCTTTCGGGCCCTGGCGGAGGAAGCGCAGGAGCGGCTGGCCCGGCTGGGATACCGCGGTGTCACCGTCCGGCACGGGGACGGCTACGCGGGCTGGCCCGAGGAGGCGCCGTTCGATGCGATCGTGGTGACCGCGGGCGCCGACTCGATTCCGCCCGCGTTGATCGATCAGCTGGCGCCGGGCGGGCGGCTGGTGATGCCGGTGGGCGACCCGTGGCTCGATCAGGAGCTGGTGCTGCTGGAGAAGGATGCGGACGGGCGGGTCGCCTCCAGACGCGTGATGCCGGTGCGCTTCGTGCCGTTGCTCCGCGGCGTGCGCTGAGGACCCGCCCCGCCCAGGTTACCGCGCCTTCTTCCGCCTCCGCCTCCGCACCAGCGCGGCGCCGATCGCCGCCGCCGCGACGCCGGCCACGGCGGCGGCGATCTTCTTCTTCCTGCTCTTCCGCCGCTTCCCGACCTTTCCGGCGACTTTCGACGCCAGCGATCTCGCCTTCCCGCCGGCGCGCTTCGCGGTCTTCTTCGCTCGCTTCGCGGACTTCCTGATGCTGGCCATCCTCTGCCTCCGGTGGTGGGTGGACACGGGGTGGAACCCGAAGGATACCCGGGTCGGCTTGACAAACAAACATAAGTATGTACTTATATAAGCCATGGCTTATCAGAGTGCTCTCCTCGCCCTGGCCGATCCCACCCGCCGCCGGCTCTACGAGCGGCTCCGGCGGCGGCCCCACACCGTGGGCGAGCTCGCCCGGATCGCGCGGGTCACCCAACCCGCCGTGTCCCAGCATCTCCGGGTGCTGCGCGAGGCGCGCCTGGTCACCGACCGCCGCGAGGGCACCCGGCGCCACTACCGGGCCAGCGCCGAGGGACTCTCCGAGCTGCGCCGCTATCTGGAATCGCTGTGGGACGACGTACTGGCCGCCTACGCGGCGGATGACCCCGCCCCGCCCAAGAGAGGATCGCGATGACCGAGCCCGCCCTTTCCCCTATCGTCCGTTCCGTGCTGGTGTCGTGGGACCGGGAGGCGGCCTTCCGCCGCTTCACCGGCGAATTCGCGTCGTGGTGGCCGTGGCGCACCCATTCGATCGGCGGATCGCGGGTGAAGCGCGTGGTCTTCGAGCCCCGGGTGGGAGGCCGGATCTTCGAGGAGCATGTGGACGGCCGCCGGTTCCAGTGGGGCGCGGTACTGGAATGGGAGCCGCCCAGCCGGGTGAAGTTCACCTTCCATCCGTCGCGCGAGCCGGACAGCGCCCAGGACGTCGAGGTGCGCTTCCTTCCCGGAAGCCGGCGGCACCCGGCTCGAGCTCACCGCGACCAAGTGGGAGAACTGGGGCAAGGGCGCCAGCCCGGGCGCGGAAGGGCTACCTGGTCGGTTGGGGCTATGTGCTCAACGTCTGGGCCGGCCGCCGGACCAACGTGATGCGGCTGATGGACGTGATGGCCGGAGTGATGCGCCTGGTGGAGTGGCTCCGCGGCGGAGCCGCCGCGTCGATCGCGCGGGCGGGGGGAGAGATCCCTCACGCCTGACCGGTCTGTCATCCCGGCGGGAGACCTGCGATCCCTGACGCTGCCGCTCGGGATGACAGCGGCGCCTTTCCGCTCTACCTTGCCGCGATGACACCAGGCATCCGCTGCATCCTGCTCGCCGTCACCGCCGCGAGCTGCTCGAGCGCATCCACCAAGCCCACCGACTCCGTGAGCGCCACCGTGTCCGCGCCCACCCTCACTCCGCAGCGGAGCGGCACCACCGAGCGCCTCCAGGCGGTGAGCCCCGTGAGCGACCGGGTCGCCTGGGCCAGCGGCCTGGGTGGCACCTACGCGGTCACCACCGACGGCGGCGACACCTGGCGCGGCGGCGTCGTGCCGGGCGCCGACAGCCTCGAGTTCCGCGACGTGGAGGGAGTGAGCGAGAGGGTCGCGTATCTGCTGGCCGCCGGACCCGGCGACCGCTCCCGCATCTACAAGACGGAGGACGGCGGACGATCCTGGTCGCTCCAGTTCACCAGCCGCGACACCAGCGCCTTCTACGACTGCTTTGCCTTCTGGGACGACCGCCGCGGCTTCACCATGAGCGACGCCGTGGACGGCCGGTTTCCCGTCCTTCGCACCCGCGACGGGGAGACCTGGGACGAGATCGGAGACCGGCTGCCGCCGGCGCAGGACGGCGAGGGCGCGTTCGCGGCCAGCGGCACCTGTACCGCCGCGGTGGGGGACCGGCACGGCTGGATCACCACCGGCGCCGCGGCGCGGTCGCGGGTACTGACGACCGGCGACGGCGGCGACACCTGGCGAGCCTACCCAACGCCGATCGTCCAGGGCAGCCCGACCTCCGGCGGCGCGAGCGTGCAGTTCCGGGACACCCTCCACGGGATCCTCGGCGGGGGCGACATCGCCGCCCCCGATTCCTCGGCGGACAACGTGGCCCGTTCGAGCGACGGTGGCCGGACCTGGCGGCTCGCGACCCGGACGCCGTTTCCTGGGGCGATCTACGGCCTGGCCTACGTGCCGGGGGGCGGGAGCCGGACGGTGGTCGCGACCGGCCCCAGCGGAGCCGCGTGGTCGGCCGACGAAGGGAGCAGGTGGACTCTGCTCGAAGGGGTGGAGGGGTACTGGGCGGTGGGGTTCGCCACGGCCAAGGCCGGATGGTTGGTGGGAACCGAGGGCAGGATCCTCAAGATCGCGTTCTGATCCCGCGCCGGGCGAGGCGAACTTTTCCCGGGATATGGGTGTTATAACAATCAGCGTGGTAACACTCAACCCAGGAGAACCTCATGTCGTCCCTCGCTTTCACCCAGCTCACCGCGGTGAGCGCCGGCCTGCTGGTCGGCCGGCTGGTGCTCGGCCTCCTCATGGCCGCTCACGGCACCCAGAAGTTGTTCGGCTGGTTCGGTGGCCACGGTCTCGCCGGGACCGGCGGGTTCTTCGAATCGCTCGGCTTTCGGCCGGGCCGGGCGTTCGCCGCGGCCGCGGCGCTGGCCGAGCTCGGGGGCGGTCTGCTCGTGGCGGTGGGCTTCCTTGGACCGGTGGGTCCCGCGCTCATCATCTCGGTGATGATCGTGGCGGCGCTCACCGTGCACTGGGGACACGGGCTGCTCTCGACGTCCAATGGCATCGAGGTGCCGCTGCTGTACGGAGCCGGCGCGCTCGCCCTCGCCCTGACGGGTTTCGGCGCCTACTCGCTCGACGGGCTCCTCGGCCTCGGGTCGCTGTGGACGCCCTCGGTGGCCTGGACGGCGATCGGTCTCGGCGTCGTCGGCGGGATCGCGAATCTCTTCGCCCGGCGCTCCCCGGCGACCGCCTGACGGTTCAGGCCGCCGCCCTGCCCGCGCGGGCGAGGAGGGCGGCGGCCAGCCGCGCCGCGGCGCCGGCGGTGAGAAAGAGATCCGGCTCGATCAGCTCCAGCTCCATCAGCACCGGACCTTGCTCGGTTTCCACCAGGTCCACCCGCGCGTAGACCCAGGGTCGGGAGACCGCTGCCAGCACTCCCTCGCCGAAGGTGCGCACCGCGCTCGATGGCGCCACGGCTTCCACGGTTCCCCCGAAATCGCGCTGCACCCGGAAATCACCGCCCGCCGGCCGCTTGCGCACCGCGTGACTGAATCCGCCGTCCACATACACCAGCGAGAGCTCTCCCCGCGATTCGACCTCGGGGACGAAGGCCTGGATCAGGCCTCCCGATGACTCCAGCGGCGTCCATTCGTCCTCGCTCAGCCCCCGGCCGGCGGAGAGGAGATAGGTGCCGAACGCGGTCGCCGAGATGCGTGGCTTCAGCACGGCGCGGGGCAGCTCCCATTCCCTGAGGATCGGCGCCGCAATCGGGGCGCTCGCCCGGCTCGAACCACCGAGTCCGGGGCAGCGCGATGCCGGTCTCCCCCAGTTCGCGCAGGTAGCTCTTGTCTGCGTTCCAGAGCACGGTCTGCGCCGGATTCCACAGCGCGCCGGGGTGGTCCGCGAAGCCGCGTATCCATGTCCGGAATTCGGTCCAGCGCCGGTGATAGTCCCAGGTGGAGCGGAGGCAGACGGCGCCGGCGTCATCGTGGGCCGGGGTCAGCGTGTCCCACGGCGCCGCGACGACGGTCGCGCCGGCCCGCTCCAACTCCCCGGCGAGCAGCGCGTCGCTGGCCGTCAGCCCCGGCTTGGACCGGCAGGTCGCGAGCACGATCCGCACGGGGGATGGGAGCGGCTTCAGCGCGCGGGAGGGAACGGCCCCAGCATCGCCGACTCGACGTAGCACCAGCCCCAGGTCTCGCCCGGCTCGAACGATTGGATGACCGGATGGTGGGACGCCTGGAAGTGCCCGGTGGCGTGCCGGCCCGGCGAGCTGTCACAGCATCCCACGTGGCCGCAGCTCATGCACAGCCGCAGGTGGACCCAGCTGGCCCCCCTGCGCCAGGCATTCCTCGCATCCCCGGGAGTGCGGCGCGGCGGATGCCGCAGGCACGTGCGCACAAGTAGTCATTTTCGCCTCCGGTTCTGACCTCAGCCTCAGCGCATCCAGTTCACGAACAGCGTGATGATGATGGCGTTGGCGAAATCGATGAAGAACGCGCCTACCAGCGGGACCACCAGGAAGGCGCGCGGCGCCGGCCCATACTTGGTGACCAGGGCCCGCATGTTGGCGACCGCGTTGGCCGTGGTGCCCAGCGCGAAGCCGACGAACCCGCTCGCCATCACCGCGGAGTCGTAGTCGCGTCCCATGAGGCGGAAGGAGGCGGTGAGGGCGAAGACCGCGATGACGACGACCTGCGCGGCGAGGATGACGAAGAGCGGCAGTGCCTGGCCCGCCAGCTGCCAGAGCTTGAGGTCCATCAGCGCGACCACGAGAAAGATGTTGAGCGCGAACCCGCCCACGAAGTCCATCGCCGCCGGATCGATCTTGAGCCAGCCGGTGGCGTCGTCGATGTTGCGCAGGATGGACGCGACCATCATGGCGCCGATGTAGGCCGGCAGGGTCAGCTCCATGTTGGTGAACCAGCGGCTCAGGATGCTGCCGAGGCCCATCGCCACCGCCAGGACGATCATGTTCATGATGAGCGGCGCGTCTTCCCGGTCCGGCTCCACCACGATCGCGTGCGGCTTCACCACCTCCTCGGCGGCATCCGCGCGCAGCGTACTCGTGGGGGTGAGCTTATGGTTGCGGATCAGCCAGGTGCCGATCGGTGTGCCGGTCAGTCCGCCGAAGACGATGCCGAACGTCGCCGAGGTGAGCGCCAGCGTGCCGGCGCCGACCAGTCCCGCCTTCTCCAGCAGCGGCGCGAACGCGAGCCCGGTGGCCGGCCCGCCGACCAAGGTCACCGAGCCCGCCATCACCCCGAGCAGGGGGTGTTCCCCGAAGCCGCGGGCGATGGCGATCCCCAGGAAATTCTGCACGAAGCAGAAGACCGTGGCGAAGACCAGGAAGATGACCACCTGGACTCCGCCGGCCCGCAGCAGCGCCAGGCTCGCGCCCATCCCGATGGTGCTGAAGAACGCCACGCTCAGCACCGGCTGCGCCGCGGTGTCGAGCTGCACGCTGAGGAACCGGTCCCGGCCCACCAGGACCAGGAGGGCGAAGAGCAGCCCGCCTACCACGGCGGCCGGAATGTTGAGCCGGTCGAGCCAGGCGATCCGCTTGCGGAGCTGAAGTCCCACGAAGTAGAGCACGGCCGCCACGCTCAGGGTCTGCAGGAGATCCAGCTTCAAGTCGAGCATCGGATGGCCGGTGTGAGGCTTGAGGGTTGGCGGGGGCTGTGGGGGCTAGGCGGGAACGCTCGACCGCCGTCTCCGCTCCAGGAACGCGGCGACGTCGCGGAGGGTCACCGTCCACTGCGAGATCCGGAGACCCTCGTCCGACACCTCCCGGCGGGGCCCGAGGTGGGTCTCGGGGCGCTCCAGGTCGAAGGGGCCGCCCAGCTGCTCCGCCAGGAACAGCCGCTCCTGCACCAGTACCCGGTCGCCGTCGCGCCAGGCCGGCCACCCCATGTGATACTCGGCGGTCGGGTGCACCATGTGGGTCAGGAACACGACGGCGGGCGCGCCGGCCACCAGACGCTCCGCGGCGTCGAGCCATTGCGCGACGTAGTCGCCCGGCGCCCAGTCGTAGAGCGGCACCTGGAACTCGTCCTGGAACTCACCCAACCTGATGCGCCCCCAACTGAAGAGGCGCTCGCCCTCCCCCTCGGGTTGGCCGAGCAGCTCGAGATCGAACATCATCCGCCCTGTCGTCTTGGCACGTCGCACCCGCATGAAAGACGCATTCCGGCACCATGGGCGGCCGCGGCCCTGCGCGTCGGGGTCGGGCGGCCGCCTGTAACTAGGGCGGGAGGCGGAACGGCATCAAGGGGTCCGGGCCGACCGGCTCCGGGTTCCCCCCGCTCGCGAATCAGGTTTACATACCTGCCTGGAGTCCGCAGGGCCCCGTGACGCGAGGTGCGGCATGGCCGAAGCGAAGACCGCGAAGAAACCGCGCCGTTCCCGGAAGAAGGCGGAGGTCGCGCCGCGCTCCCGCGGGGTCGCGGCCGACGAGTTGGGAGCCGGAGCCCGGCCGGCCGAGGTGGCCCGGCTCGCGGAGGCGATCGAGGCCGACGGCGGCGCCGTCCTGGCGCCGTATCGCGACCCGCTCGGCGGAAGCTGGCAGATCCTCGCCGGGCTGCCGCTCGACCGGGTCGAGCCCACGCCGTACCAGCGCGACCTCTCCGCCGCCCACGTCACCCGGCTCACCGCCGCCATCGACAAGCTGGGCCGCTACCTGGACCCGATCGTGGCGGTGCGCACCGAGGATGGCCGCTACTGGACGCCGAACGGCAACCACCGCCTGGCCGCGCTCCGCGCGCTCGGCGCCCGGTCGGTGGTCGCCATCGTGGTGCCCGAGATGGAGGTGGCGCACCGGATCCTGCTGCTCAACACCGAGAAGGCGCACAATCTCCGGGAGCGTGCCCTGGAGGTGATCCGGCTGGCCCAGAACCTCGCCGAGCTGGACGACCGTCCGGAGAAGGAGTTCGAGAGCGAGTTCGAGGAGCCGGCCCTGCTCACCATCGGGCTCTGCTACCAGGAGAACGGCCGCTTCGCCGGCGGGGCGTACCACCCCGTGCTCAAGCGGGTCGAGAAGTTCCTCGGGTCGCCGCTCTCCAAGGCGCTCGCGGTGCGCCAGGAGCGCGCCGCCCGGGTGCTCGAGCTCGACGAGGCGGTCACCGCGGCGGTGGCCGAGCTCAAGGCGAAGGGCTTCGACAGCCCGTACCTTCGGGCGTTCGTCGTGGCCCGGATCAATCCGCTCCGCTTCAAGCGGGGCGCGAAGGCGGAGTTCGACGAGACGATCGACAAGATGCTCGCCGGCGCGCGCCGGTTCGACTCGACCCGGATCCGCGCGGACCAGGTCGCGCGGACCGGTGGCGCGCCGGAAGAGTAGACCATCAACAGCGGAGGCGGGGGCATGCGACAGTGGAAGACGGCACGGGAGCCGGATGGTGCTGGGCGCGGCGGCGATGCTGGCGGCGTGCGGAGGAGGCCGGGAAGGCGGTGAGGCAGCCGGCGCGCGCCGACACGGCCGCCGCGGCTGACGCGGCGCCGAAGGCGGCCATCGCCCTCACCGTGGACAGCCTGGAGGCTCCCGAGGCGGCGAGGTTCGATCCGGAGCTCGGGGTCTACTTCGTATCCAACATCAACGGCAGTCCGCTCGCCAAGGACGGAAACGGCTATATCAGCCGGCTGACGCGCGACGGAAAGGTGGACTCGCTCAAATTCATCGCCGGCGGACGCGGCGGCGCCAAGCTCGATGCGCCGAAGGGGATCGAGATCCAGGGCGACACGCTCTGGGTGGCCGACATCGACGCCATCCGCGCCTTCGACAAGCGGAGCGGCAAGCCGGTCGCGACCGTCAGCCTGGTCGGCAAGGCGAAGTTCCTCAACGACGCCGCCGTGGGGCCGGACGGGGCGATCTATTTCACCGATACCGGCGTGGCCGACGACGGCAAGGGTGGGATGGGCCACCCGGGGCCGGACCGCGTGTTCCGGCTCGAGGGCCGCAAGGCCAGCGTCGCGCTCGAATTCAAGGACAAGCCCGGCCCCAACGGCCTCACCTGGGACAGCGCGGCGTCGAAGTTCGTCATCCTGTCCTTCCAGGCGCCGACGATCTACCACTGGGCTCCGGGTGACTCGGCGGCGACGGCCCTCGCCCAGGGCCCCGGCATGATGGACGGGATCGAGGCGCTCGGCGACGGCCGCTTCGTGGTCTCGACCTGGACCGACTCGAGCCTCTTCGTCCTCGATGGCGACAAGATCACCAAGCTGGTGGGCGGGCTCCCCGGGCCGGCGGACATCGCGCTCGATCGCGAGCGCGGCCGGATCGCCGTGCCGCTCCTGACGGAGAACCGGCTCGAGTTCGTGGACCTCCAGCCGATGAGGGCGCTCTCCTATCTGGCCGTCGGCGCGGGCGCCATGCTTCTCGGTGCCGCCGGCGCGAGCGCCGTCCGCCGCTCCGCGCCGCCGGCGGCGACCACCCATGGCGAGTGGGTCTACATCAAGAAGGGCGCGGACTCGATCCGCGCCTACGTGGGATATCCCGAGCGGAAGGACCGGGCGGCCGGGGTGATCGTGATCCACGAGATCTTCGGCCTCACGGACTGGGAGCCGACCGTGGTGGACCGGCTGGCGAAGGAGGGCTTCGTGGCCATCGTGCCCGACCTCCTGTCGTCGAAGCACGGGAAGTCGCCGCGGGATGAAACCGAGGGCCGGAAGCTGATCGGAGAGCTCGAGCCCGAGCGGATCACCGCGGATCTCGACGCGACCTACGCCTATCTCAACTCGCTCCCGTCGGTGCGGAAAGGCGATATCGGCACGATCGGGTTCTGCTGGGGCGGGGGACAGAGCTTCCGGTACGCGACCGACAATCCCAACCTGAAGGCCGCCGTCGTGTGCTACGGCCCCTCGCCCGACACCGCGACGCATGGGCCGGATCAAGGCGCCGGTGCTCGGCATCTACGGCGAGAATGACGCTCGCATCAACGCGTCCCTGCCCGACGTGAACGCGGCCATGGAGCAGCGGGGCAAGACGTTCACCCAGGAGGTGTTTCCGGGAACCGGCCACGGGTTCCTGAAGCCCGGCCGGGAGGGGAGCGACGGGCCGCAGCCGGCGCGGGCCTGGACCCGGATTCTGGAGTTCTATCGGGCGAGGTTGGGGAAATAGCTCCGCGTTCATGCTAGCTCTCCTCCTCACGCTCCAGGCCGCCACCGGCCAACACGACGCTGTCCGCTACGACGTCACCCTGGTTCCCGCCGATACCGGCGGCCACCTCCTCGGCGAGGCCGAAACCACCTGGCGGCTCACCTCGCCGGACCAGGTGGCCGTGCGGCTCGACTCCTCGATGCGCGTGGTGCGGGTGCTGATCGACGGCCGCCCCAACACCAGGCTCTCGCGCACCATGTACGGCCGCTCCGAGGACGACCTCGTCGTTCCCCACCAGAAGCGCGCGGGCGACTCCATCACCACCCGGGTCCGCTACCACGGCATCGCCCGCGAAGGCGCGAAGGTGGGTGTCAACCGACGTGGGGAGCGGATCTTCTTCGCCACCGGGCGGGGGGACGGCGCGCACTTCTGGCTGCCGGTGCCGGTCCAGGCCGAGCTGGCCGCGCGTCGCGGCGGCGTTCCGGGTGCAGGTGCCGGTCGGGCACCGGGCCATCGCCGGCGGGGCGCTGGAGAAGGTGGATACGCTGCCGTACGGGCACGCGGTGTGGCACTATCGGATGGCCACCCCGGCGCCGCTCACCTCGCTCGCCGTGGCGACGGGGCCGTACGAGGTGCGCTCGTTGACGCCGGGCCGCTGTGGCGACGGGTGCCCGGCGGTCGAGGCGTGGAGCTATCCGGGCGGCGGTGGCGTGCCGGCCGCCCTCGGGCGGGCGTCGGAGATGGTCGAATTCTTCGCCGCGAGGGCCGGGCGGTTCCCCTACGCCCGGCTGGCATTCGTCGCGGCGCCGGCGGCCGCCGCGGCGCCCGGGATCGTGTTCTATCCCGAGGGATCGTCCGGCGACGGGGGCCCGCCGACTCGGTTCTCGCCCTGGAGACGGCGCGCCAGTGGTTCGGGCTCGCGATATCTCCGGCCGGCCCGGAAGACCGCTGGATCACCGACGGACTGGCAGGGTACCTCGCGTCGCTCTGGCGGGACCCGTCGGGCAAGCTGGCCGGGCGGGGGTGCCCGCGCGCTGCATCGGCTTCGCGGGATCACCGGCGACTCGGCGTTCTTCGCCGGCCTCACCCGATTCACCAAGGATCGACTGCACCAGTCCGCGGCGAGGGCCGATTTCGTGCGCTCGATGTCGGCGGCGGCCGGACGCGACCTCGAGCGGGATCTCCAGCAAGCCCTCGATCGTGCGCGGTAGGCGGGTCTGCCTCGCGGGCTGGCTGCTCCTCGCCGCCTGCGAGAGCACCTTCCTTCCGCTGCGGGGCAAGTTCCAGGTGGGACGGGATCCGATGGTGGTCTTCGTGGGGGGTGACGGTGGCGGAGGCGGAGACCTCTACGCGGTCCCGACCGCGGGCGGGCGGGCGATTCCGATCACCTTCACCGCCGTCGGCGAGATGCGTCCGGCGCTTTCTCCCGACGGCGGGACCGTCGCCTTCCTGCGCGCCGGATCCCTGACCGACTCGGCGACCGCGAGCGTCTGGGTGCTGAACCTGATCAACGGCGCCGAGCGCCAGGTCGAGCTGCCCGAGAGCGCGGGCGCGCCGGAACAAGTCGGCTGGAGCGACGGTGGGCGCGCATTGGTGGTGCGAGCGGGCGGGCGACTCTACCGGGCGGAGGCCCCGCCGGCCAAGGGCTCGGCCAAGCCGGTCCCCATCGCCGGGCGGGCGCCGGCCGAGTCGGCCCTGGCGGTGTTGCTGGGCCGTCCCGTGTTCGCCAGGGCGGTGCCCTGCGCCAACGCGGAGGACCTCTGCGTGGCCGGCGACACCGGCGCGCCCGCGCTCTTCGCGCGGGGGGCTCGCGACCCGGCGCGCTGGGGAGACGACTCGGTCGCCTACCTGGAGGGCGACCGGCTGATGGTCCGCCCCCTGGCCGCGGGCCGGGCGCGGCTGGTGGAATGGAGCTCGGCGCCCGCGCGGCCCCGGCAGCTCTCGGTATTCGCCGGGGCTACTGCCGAGCAGCGATAGCGTCCCACGCGGCGTCGAGGGTGAGCCCGATCCGCGGGCTTTCCGACTCCCAGTCCCTCGCTCCCACCCGTTCCGCCGCGAACGCCACCAGCGCGAGCCACACGTCGGTCCAGAGCTCCGGCGGACCCTCCCGCACCTGGCCGTCCGTCTCGCCGCCCGCCACCACCTCCTGCACCGCGCCCCGGAATTCGCGCGATGCCTCGCGGCTCCGCTCGTCCAGATGCTGCTCGTCCCGGCTCCGGAGCAGCATGCGGGTGAGCGACGGATCCCGCGCGGCCGCGTCCAGCAGCCGCCGGGCGATGTCGCCAAGGCGGTCCGGCACCGACTGGCGGCCGTTGGGCTCCGCCTCCTTGACCAGGCCGGCACCCCAGTGCTGAGCGTTGCGGTAGACCTCGTTCAGCAGATGCTCCTTGCCGCTGAAATGCCGGTAGATGGTTCCCTCGGCGACCCCGGCGCGGGCAGCGATCGCCGGCGTGGTCGTGGCCCGGAAGCCGACAGTGGTGTACAGGTCGAGTGCGGCACGCAGAAGACGCTGCCGGGTGGCCTCACCGTCGCGTCGTGAAGTGCGTAGGATTCGACATGAAGGCAAAGTAAAAGTAAGTCCGTCCCGTTGAAGGTGACCGTTGGCCCGACTATTTTCCGGGGCTTTGTTCCGGTCACTTTTTCCTTGGGGTTGTCCATGAAAATGATGGTCCTCGGTGCCGGGCTTCAGGGTTGCGCCTGCGCATACGATCTCCTTCAGAACCCGGCCGTCAGTCAGGTGACCCTGGCCGACCTGCGCCTGGGCCAGCTCCCGCAGTTCCTCGCGGGTGACTGGGGTGGGCGACTCCGTCCGATCCGGCTCGACGTCACCGACGTGGCCGCGGTGAAGGACGCGCTGCAGGGTCACGCCGCGGCCATGAGCGCGATCCCTTACTACTATAACGCGCCCATGGCTCGAGCGGCGGTGGATGCCGGCTGCCATTTCTCGGATCTCGGGGGCAACACCGAGATCGTGTTCGAGCAGAAGAAGCTCGATGCCCAGGCGGTGGCGAAGGGCGTCTCGGTGGTCCCCGATTGCGGGTTGGCGCCCGGGATGGTCAACATCCTCGCGGCGGAGGGGATCCGCCGACTCGACCGGGCGGAGCAGGTGAGGGTGTACGTGGGCGGCCTGCCGCAGAGCCCCGAGCCGCCGCTCAACTACCAGATCGTCTACTCCCTCGAGGGCGCGCTCGACTACTACACCACCCCGTCCTGGATCCTGCGAGGCGGCCGTCCGGTGCAGGTGGAGGCTCTCAGCGAGCTGGAGCCGGTCGAATTTCCTTCGCCCGTCGGGACGCTGGAGGCCTTTCACACCGGCGGCGGCATCAGCACGCTCCCCTTCGCCTACGAGGGGAAGGTGGACGTCATGGAGTACAAGACGCTGCGCTATCCCGGCCACGCCGCGATCATGCGCCCGATCCGGGAGCTGGGGCTGCTCGACATAAAGCCGGTCGAGGTCAAGGGACAGACGGTGGTGCCCCGCGACGTCTTCATCGCCTCGGTCTCCCCGCGGCTCCACAAGCCGCAGGGCCGCGATCTCGTCGCGCTCCAGGTGCTGGTATCCGGTCTCGAAGACGGGAAGCGGCGACAGGTCGGGTTTCGTCTGATCGACTACTTCGACTCCGAGCACGGCATCAGCGCCATGATGCGGACCACGGGATACTCCCTCTCGGTCACCGGCCAGATGCAGGCCGACGGCCGGGTCACGCTGAAGGGCGTCCACACCCCCGACGAGGCCGATTCCCTTCCGGGCCTACGTGGACGAGCTGGGCAAGCGTGGGGTACGCATCGAGGAACTGTAGGCGACGAGTAGGTGTTCGGTACCCATGACCGACTTCAAGACGCTGTGGGAAGGCGCGCTGAGCTACGAGGCCTTCGTGGCGGCGAGCGACCAGCACAAGGGCCTGTGGGAGGGGATCTACCGGATCGTGCGGGTGCCCGACTGGGCGTTCCAGGCGGTGCCGCTCGGCACCAGGCGACGGCTGCTGGTGATCGCCGAGGACTGGTGCGGCGATGCCTCGAGCACGATCCCGATCCTCGCCCGGTTCGCCGACAGCGCGCCGGGGATGGAGCTCCGAGTCCTGCGCCGCGACGAGCATCCCGAGCTGATGGACCGCTATCTCACCAACGGCTCGCGCTCCATCCCGATCGTGATCGCCCTGGACGAGGACTTCCGGGAGCTGGGCCACTGGGGCCCCCGTCCGGACGTGCTACAGGCATGGGTGATGGAGAACCGGCCGATCGTCCCCAAGGCCGAGCTGTATCCCCAGATCCGGAAATGGTACGCGAGGGACCGCGGGGAGGCGACGCTCAGGGAGGTGCTCGCGGTGGCGGGGCTCGGGAGATCGGCGGCGTAGGCCTCTCACCCTAGAACATCCAGCCGTTTCCCACCGAGAAATTGAATCCGTCCGGTCCGCCGGCAAAGTTGAAGGTGAAGATGGTGGACCGGAGGAGCCGGAGCGCGATGCCGCCCCCGCCGCCGACGTGAAGGTCCTGCGTGGTGAGCCGGAACGACTCCCCTTCGAAGACCCGGCCCGCGTCGAGGAAGGCGATCAGCGTGAGCGCTCCGAGGTCGCCGAAGGGGAGCACGTCGTGCCGGACCTCGAGGTTCCCGAAGAGCACTCCCTTGCCCGCGAAGCGCCCGGTGTCGAACGACCGGTGGGAATATTCGCCGCCCAGCACGGGCACTTGCTCGTTCCAGGTGGGGAGGTCGAACCTGGCGTTCAGGGGTGGAGTGCCGCCCATGCCGGATCCCGCGATCCGGGCCGCCACCACCGTCCCTTCGCGCAGGGGATAGTATCCGCGCACGACGCCGTACAGCCGGGAATACCCGTCGCCGCCGCTCCCGACCTGCGTTCCCGCCTCCGCGAGGACGCCACGGAGCGTGTTGAATTCGTTGTCCCGGGTGTCGTAGATCAGCGCCAGCCGCCCCGACACGTCGTCCTCCTCCAACCCATCCCCGAAGTCATTGACGAACGCCGAGGGACCCGGGAGCGTGGTGAAGCGCACCTGCCCGATGTCGGCCCTCAACGCCACCTGAAACGGCCCCCGGATTCGCCGGGTGACCTCCACCCGCCCCTCGTATCGGATGCGGCGGACCCGAAAGAGGAAAGGCGTGTCCTCGCCGACCAGATCCCTGTCGTGCTCGGTGTCGTTCCCCAGCCCGAAGTACCCGAACCTCGCCAGCCGCTCCGCGACCAGCGAGGCGTCGAGCCGCCAGTCCTTCCACAGCCCGGGCGCCCGGAATCGCACGGCGGCGTAGCGGGTTCCCCGGAAGCTGACCCCCGCGGCCGCGTCGAGCGCGGCGGTGTAGGTGGTCCGCGCCTCATACTCCGCCGGCTGCCAGTAACGGATTCTGGCGGAGAACACCGGACCGTCGTTCGCCTTGCCGCTGAGGTAGGGGAAGTAGCTGGTTCGCCAGGGCGATTGGGATTGGCTTTCTTCCTCTTGCGCCGCGAGCCGGGGCGCTCGGACCAGCAGACGGCGCGAGCAGGGCGAACAGCAGGAGCACGCGGGGAATCCGCTGTCGGGTCGAGCCAACCTGCATGTCGGCGCCTCCATCGGGGAGCGGAAAGGGACCCCAGGATTTAGGAAGGACCATGGCGGAAGTCAAATCGGCGCCCGCCTGACCCTTGGTTGATGGACGTCCGCACGCGCCCTACTTTCCCGGCTTGCGCCTTCCCTCGATCCTCCAGCACGCGCTCGACCGGGCCCACGGCCCGAGCGACGAGCCGCTTCGCCTCCTCCGGATCACCGTCGCCGTCCTGCTGCTCTTCGGGACCGCGGTGGCGATCGGGCTGGCGCTGTCGGGCATCGCGCCGCGGGCGCTGCAGTTGGTCGGCCTCTTCTGGGCGACATACGGATTCATCGTGGGCCTGACCAGCGGAATTCTGGAGCCGGTGATCGACGGCCTCTCCCGCGCGCTGGGCGACATCGGGTTGATGCGCGCGGGCGGGGGATACTCGGCGATCGAGACGCTCGTGGTCCGGGGTGAGATCGCGTCGGCGGCCGAGGCTTACCGGGAACGAGCCCAGCGGCGGGCGGACCGTGTGGAAGCGACCGTGCGGCGCGCCGCGCTGCTCGGCGGGCCGCTGGCTCAGCCGGAGACGGCGCTGGTCGAGCTGGAGGGACTGCGGCGCTCGAACCTGTCCAGCGCGGACGATATCCGGGTGGGGGTGGCGCTGGTGGACCTGTATGACCGTCGCCTCGGCGATCCGGGGCGCGCGATGGCGGAGCTGCGCCGGCTCATCGACCGCCACCCTGGTGACCGTTCCGTGCGGCGATTGCGCTCGGCGCTGGCGGAGCTCAAGGCCGAGCACCTGGGCCGCGGCATGCGGAGGGAGAACGGGCAGTGTGATCCACGGCACAGCGGGGGCTTCCATCCGACCTATCTTGCGACACAATGGGAGCATGGTAAAGCGGAGCCTTGCGAGACGTCCGAATCAGCCCTGAGTCCCCTGCTCTGAGGCCGGACGAGCCGTTGACCCTCTGCCCTCATTGTTGATCCCTTCCAATCCTCTTCTCAATTTCCATCTCGCCGGGAACGGGCCTCGCGCCCGTTCCACCCACCTCTTTTTCCCGCGCGGTGATGTGATCCGACCCACGGCGGGGAGATCCGGGCCTCCCGAGCGTGCAGCATTCTCAAACGGGAGCACTCATGCCTCGCGGCGACAAGTCGGCATACACGGCAAAGCAGAAGCGGCAGGCGCGGCACATCGAGCAGGGCTACGAGAAGCGCGGGGTGTCACGGAAGGAGGCGGCACGGCGGGCCTGGGCCACGGTGAACGAGGAGACGGGCGGAGGGAAGAAGAGCGGCTCGGGCCGGGGGAAGAAGGTGAACCGCGCGCCATCGCGAAAGGGCGGCAAGAAGGGCGGGCAGGCCGCGGCGAGACGCTCCAAGGCAGCGAAATCGGCTTCGGGCCGGAAGGCGGCGGCGACCCGAAAGCGGCGAGCGGGGAAAGGAAGCCGGAAGCGATCGCGGTAGACGGGTGATCAGCATCCAAGTCCTTGCGCCGGACCTCTCTAGGTGGTGGACGTGCCCCGCCTCACATCCGCTCGGGCCACCCTTCACAGCGGCGGCGCCGCAAAAAGCCCATGGTGGCTCCGTCGGGCGAGCGCCCGGCGCCGCCCGGCCACTGGCACGCGGCAGGCTCGTACTTCTCCGGAGTGTTTATGTCGATTCTGAAGCTACGTGGAATGCTGCCGGCGTTGCTGGCTGCCGCAGGGCTGGCGGTCGCGGTGCCCGGCACGGCGCAGGCCCAAGGCGGCGTGAGCCTGGTTCCGTGGGCCGGCGCGTACATTCCCACTCGCAATTCTTTCGAGGACCTGGACAACGCGGCGTTCGACCGCGACATCAGCGTCATGGGTGGGGCCCGGCTGACCTTCTGGGGCACCGGCATCTTCGGCTTCGAGGCCACCGGCGGCTATTCTCCCGCGCGAGTGGCAGGTGAGACGATCAACGAGCGGAACACCAACCTCTTCGCCGCGAGCGGCCGGGTGTTGCTGGCCTTGAGTCCGGTGACCAATCCGGTCGGGTTCTACATCGGCGCCGGTCCGGCGCTGCTCACTCGGGGCCGCAGTGTATTCAACGAGGACCGGAGCCGCACCGACTTCGGCGGCACCGCGGGGCTCGGATTCCGGTTCGCCCTCGGTGAAACCGGTCGCTCGGCGGTCCGGCTGGATCTGGAGGACTATTTCTACAACGGTGACTTCGGCGGGGGCGACGAGTTCCAGAACGACATCGTGGCGTCGCTGGGGCTGGAGATCGCGCTCGGCGGACGGGCGGATTCGAACGAGCCATAGGTCCGGACGCAGCTGATAGGCAAGATGGCGAGGCGCGCGGCCAAGGGTCGCGCGCCTCGTCCTTTTTCTCGCCTGCGCGGCGCGCCCGACGAGCAGGGTCTCACGGTGAAGGATCCGACGTCCGCCCCAGCCAGCCCGGTGGCGGCTCGCCAGCTCACCGGTGCGAGGGGAAGCTATGTGGTCATTGCATACGTGTCAATAGTTTTGTGCAAAATTCGCACAAAATCCTCGATCACTGATAGCCAAATTCTTGGCCATTCTTGGGATTACTTGAGAACTCAACAGTGCAATTCATACCATACAATAGCTTACACTGAGGTCTGCGGCGTCCTCGATAGCGCCCGTGGGCACGGATCGTCGTAGGGCCGGCGCACCGTGTTACCCAGGCGCGACTCCCTTCTCGCGGGATCGATGCCAGGCGGCGGCACGTTGCACCCGCGCTCCGACGGAGGCTCGGAGCGCGGTCCCTGAACCGGATGGAGTGCATGATGAAGCGAAGGATGCTGGGGCTGACCTCGGGGGTCGCCCTGACGATGCTCTTGACCGCTTCGGCGGCGACTCAGGCGATCGCATACCACGAGCTGCCAGCCCGACGGGAGGCAGTCGCGCTCGCCGACACCTACCACCTGAGCCTGGAGAGCGCCTGGCCGCAGTTGGGGCAGCTGGGCACGTCCGGCGTGACCTGCCGCAACGGGGGCGACGAGATGGTTCGCGGAGTCGGTGACCCGGAACGCGGAGGGCATCTACGAGGGCACGCTGGAGCGCAGTACGCTGCTCCTCTTCTGCGGCACCCACGGTGTGAGCGGTGAGTCGTGCGAGCTGGTACTGGAAGGCGACGGTAGCGTCCTGGTGCGAGGCATCGCCGTGCCCGATGCAGCCAGCCCGAGCGGGAGCGCGCTACGCCTGTCGTGGACTCCCGGGACCGGTCACGCGGCCGAGGTGCGGGGGGCATGCTCGGCCGACTTCAAGCGCGCCGTGCGGCAGATGTATCTCAGCGTACGGCACGGCGTGGAGTTCGCGCTTCCCATGGCGGGGCAGGGCATGCGGCGGCGGCTGGAAGACTACGCCTGGACGGTGGAGGTCCAATGACGCCGGCTCCAGTCGCCGGCCGCGGGGCGCCGCCCGCCGGTCAGAGCTTGAGGTGGAAGTCGATGTCCACCAGGATCGCGGGCGCGGCTTCCTCGAAAACCACGCGGCGCTCCACCGTGCGGATCACCAGCCGCTCGACCGGTCCCTTGCCCTTGCCGCGACCACTGTTGCCACGGCGGTAATAGATCACCTGGGCGTCCTCGGCATGAACCACCCGCACCACCTCATAGCCCTGACGCTGGAGGACGCTGCGGGTCACGCTCATCGCCTTGTCGGAGCTGACCGAGTAGTGCTTGTCCTTGCCTTTTCCCTGGGCGAGGGCCGGAGACGTGATGCCGGCACCTAGGGCCATGGAGGCGAGGGTGAGGGCGAACAACGTCTTGCGAGTGGGCATGCGACCTCCCGGATCGGAACGAATGGTGGTGGTGGTCGCACCCGCAGGGGCAAGAACCGTGCGGCTCCAGCGAGGAGATCCTAAGGCGCGTGAGTCTTGAAGTTGGACGGCGAGAGCCGCAGGGGTGCGCTTTTCTGCACTGCGAGGGCGATGCAATGGGCTGGGAGGTGGCGCGAAGTGCGGGGACACCCGCCGGCGGGACGTCAGCCTTCCCGCCGTACCTCCCGGGCCGCCTTGTCGTCCCGAAGTCCGAGGAACCGCGGGTGCCGGAGCAGCCCCGCCTCGGTCCATTCTCCGAAACCGATCTGCGCGACCAGCTTCGGGGTGACCCACTGCACCGCTCCTGCCGGGAACGGACCGGGAGCGAATGGTGAGGTGCGGCGGTGCAAGGGGACCAGCTTCTTGGAGAGCAGCTCCAGCGTGCGGTGATCGTAGCCGGTGCCCACCTTGCCCGCGTAGCGCAGCCTGCCGCCGTCGTAGTACCCCACGAGCAGGGCCCCGAGGTGCTCGCGGGCTCCCTGCGGGCTGGTGTATCCGCCGATCACGAATTCCTGCTGCTGCACACACTTGATCTTGAGCCAGTCGGCGGACCGCCCGCTCACGTAGCGCGACTCCGCCCGCTTGGCGATGATCCCTTCCGCGCCCTTGGCGCACGCATCCCGGTACATCGCGGCGGAGCCGGTCGTCCGATAGGGAGTAAAGTGGATCGGGTGGTCGTACCACACCACATCGCGCAGCACCTTCTTTCGGTCGAGCAGCGGGAGTCCGCCGAGGTCGACTCCCTCGTAGAACAGGCAGTCGAAGAGGTAGAGCTCGACCGAGACGCCGGTGCGCGCGGCCCGCTGGACGTCGCGGAGGTGCATTCGTTGCTGGAGCCGGGCGAAGGACGAGAGCCCGGTGGCCGGATCGGGCGCCACGATCTCGCCGTCGAGCACCGCGTCCCCCCGGACCGCGAGCGACAGCGCCTCCACCAGCTCGGGATAGCCGCCCTCGACCTGCTTCCGGTTGCGGGAGTAGAGCCGCACCGATCCTCCGGTCACGTAGGCCAGCACCCGGACGCCATCGAGCTTGGGCTCGTAGATCCAGCCGCCGGTGGGCGCGCGATCGGTCAGGGTGGCCAGCATCGGGGCGATCCAGCCCGGCTGGGCCCGGTAGCGGAGTCGCCCCCGCGATTTTGCCAGCAGCGCCTCGCGCGAGGGACTCACGCCGCCCCTCCGACGCCGAGGATGGCCCCGAGGTCCTGTTTCGCTTCGAGGATCCCGCTCCAGGGATCGCCCCCGGCTTCGAGCCGGTCGGGCACGGTGCGCAGGGTGAAGTCGGTGGGATAGATCTCCTCCAGCTCGTCCCAGCGGACCGGAGTCGAGACCGTCGCGCCCGGGTGGCGGCGCGGGGAGTAGGGAACCGCGAGCGATTTGCCCCGGCTGTTCTGATTGTAGTCGAAGAAGATCTTTCCCCGCCGGCGCTCCACCGACCACTCGATCGTCACGTCCCGCGGCCGTTCCTTCAGCGCGTGCCGCGCGATCGTCTGCGCCAGCTCACGGGCGGCGTCGAAGTCGAGGTCGCGCACGATCGGCAGGTAGAGATGCAGGCCCGTGCGCCCCGACGTCTTGACCCAGGTGGCGAGCCCCAGGCTCTCGAGCTGCTGGCGGACCTGCAGGGCGAGCTTCCGGGTGCGATTGAAGGCTCGCCGGTGCAGCTCGGGCTCGGCGCCGCGCGCCTCTCGGCCCGAGTAATCGTAGGGGTCGAGGTCGAACACCACGAAGTCGGGATAGTTGAGCACCGACTTCTCCAGTGTGGCTTCCGACCCGGTGAACCGGCGGCCGTAGGACATGGCGTCGGGCGCCGGCTCGGTGCGCGAGTACCAGGCGTGCAACTCCAGGCTGGCCATCTGACCCAGCCAGAGCAGCGTCGCGAGGTTCTCGCAGACGAGATAATCGCCGTCGGCGTCGCCCTGGCTGGAGTAGATCGCGACCGTTCGGGCGAACGGCGGGGGGTCGTCCCAGTGCTTCTGGTAGAAGCTCTTCCCACCGATGCCGTTGGGAAACCGGGTGACGAAGAGCGGCCGGTCCGAGAGGTGGGGAAGCATCCAGCGGGAGACCCGCGCCAGGTAGCGCAGCAGGAATCGCTTGGTGACGCCCTTCCGAGGTCCGGTGCCCGGCCACAGTGGCTTATCCAGGTTGGTCACGACCAGGTCGTGCCCCTCCACGTGAAGCGTGGCGCGGTCTTTCGCGGCATCGAGCTGCTTCAGGACCTCGCGGACCGTACCGGCGCTCGGAGACACGCTCGATTCGCTCAGCTGACTTTCCGGGTGGCGCGCCGGGTGGCTCGCCGGGCGCGCGGACGGGCGGCGCGCTTCGGCTTGCCCTTCTTGGCCGCCTCGACGCTGCGGCGGAGCGCATCGGCGAGGTCGATGACTTTGGCCTCGCGCGCGGCCGGGGACGTCACCACCTCACGGCCCTCGAGCTTCGCCTCGATCACCTGGCTCAGGGCCTCGCGGTAGTGATCCTTGTATTCCTCGGGGTCGAACGGCTTCCTCAAAAGATCGATCAGCGCGAACGCCATCTCCAACTCACGCTCGGTGATCTTCGTCTTGTCGAGATCCATCTCGGGCTGCGCCCGGATCTCGTCCGGGTAGAACAGCGTCTCCAGCATCAGCGCCCCGTCCCTGGCCCGGAGCGCGCAGAGCTGCTCCTTCTTCCGGATCGTGATGGTGGCAATGGCGGTGAGACTCTTCTTCTCCAACGTGCGGAGCAGCAGCGCATAGGGCTTCTCGCCGCGCTCGTCCGGCGCGAGATGGTAGCTCTTCTCGTAGAAGACCGGATCGATCTCCTCCTCCTTCACGAACGCGCTGAGCTCGATGGTGTGCTTGCTCGGGAGCGGGAGCTTCTCGAAGTCCTCTTCGGTGAGGGTCACGTACTGGTCCTTGGCGTACTCGTAGCCCCGCACGGTCTCGCTCCAGGGTACCTCCTGCTCGTCCGTCGGGCACCAGCGGACCTGCTTGAGCCTGGTGCCGCAGGTCCCGTGCAGCAGGTGAAACGAGATGTCCTTGCTCTCGGTCGCGCCGAACAGCTTCACCGGAATGCTGACCATCCCGAAGCCGATCGACCCACTCCAGATCGCTCTCGCCATCGCGCCTCCCCAAAAGCCGAGTCACTGCGGCAGTTTTCCACACCGCAGCAGGGATTATCCACAGGTTTATCAACATAACCTGTTGATAAACAACGACTTACGTCACCGGATATTGGCTGGACGGGGGGAGACTCGCTGTGGGATGAGTCACACGGGGGTTACGGCGTAGTGTCGGCCTCCACCGGCTTGGTGCCGTTGAGCGCGCGAAGGATCTTTTTCATGGCCATCGTGTCCTTGGTACGGGCAGTGGGCACGAGGCCCGCGGGTGGGAGGCCGGGCAGCTCCACCTCGATCGCGGCGGGCGCCGGGGCGATATCCGCTGTCGGTTCCGGCTCCGGAGAGGGCGCTCGGAGGGCGGCCTTCGGCGTCCGGACGGAGTCGGCTCCCGGACGCGCCGGAACCGATCCGGCAAACGCAGGCCCCGGCGTCATTGAGACGCGGGCCGGTGCGGACGTCACTCGCGGCGTCACCGCCGCCGGGGTCTTGTTGGACCCGGACCGGCCGGCGGGTTGGCTGGCCATCGGTGGCGGGGGCGACTCGGACGGGCTCGCGGGCGCCTCGACTTCCGCCTCCGACGCCGGCGCCGCCGGAATCAAGGACGCCAAGGGCGTCGCGGTCACGACGAAATGGGCGCCCGCGACCAGCGCCGCCGCCGTGCCCAGCAGCAGGAGCGGCCGCCCCTTCATACGCCGCGAGCGGCGCGCGGTCGGGCGAGCGTTCGGAAGCTCGGTGGTCTCCGCCTCACGCCACTCCTCGGCCGGTGGCCGAGGCTCCAGCGATCTGTATGGCTCCGGCGCGCGGGCGACCGGCGGGGGCACCACGGTGGCCGCTGGCGTGACAGGTGGTGCAGGTTTCACGGTCCACGGCAGCGGCTCCACCGGCGTGTGTACCACCGGCGCATGGGCCACCGGCGCATGGACCACCGGCGCATGGACTACCGGCGCATGCACCACCGGCGCATGCACCACCGGCGCATGCACCACCGGCGTGGTCACCACCGGTGCTTCCACCGTGACCGCCTGCGCGACGGGTGGCGAAGGCCTGATGGTCCAAGGTCGAGGCTCGGGAATCGAGATCACCGGCAGGTCGCGGAGAACCTCGTTCTGCATCGCGATCACCGGCGACTGTACCGGCGCGGGAACGCTCGGCTCGATCGACGCCTTCGGTGCCGGCTTCGGCTCGGGCTCACGCTTTGGCTCGGGCGCACGCTTCGGCTCCGGAGCCCGCTTCGACTCCGGTGCATGCGCGACCGAGTGCGGCTGCGAGTGCGAGGGTTGATTCCCTTTCGAGCGCGACGGCGTTGGGATCGGCGTCGTCGACGTCACCGGCGCTGGCGAGGCGCTCGCGGCGGGCAGTTGGAGCGCCTTCTTGTAATGCGGATGCAGTCCGATCGGAAGCCACTTCTGGGAGGCGTTGTGGTAAATCCGGGCACGCGGCGTGACCACGCCGTTCCGGATACCGACCGCCAACTCCTCGAGCGTCCGAAAGACGGTTTCCTCGCCGGAAGCGACCTCGATCCGATACATGAACGCGTCCTCTGAGGGGGCGGGAGAACAGAAATGCACGCCAAATTCATGCTCGGGTTGGATGCATTTCCCTGCATCGTGGTGGCTGCCGATCCACCACCGGCGGCTTCGCTCCAGAATCGCGAGCGAACCATCGTGACCCGATGGGGTTACTACGCCCCGCCCCGACGCGAAAGCCTGCTCCGGGCGGCGGTGGGAAACGCCGTTCCTGCGCACCAGCCGGAACTCCGTCGTCGCGGGGCCAGCCGGCTCTCGTAGATTGCACGACGTGAGCTGCTTTCCTGACTGCCGGCTTCGCCCGTGGCAGGCCACCCCGCGAGCACCGGCCCTGGTCGACGCACCAGGCCCCCGCCGGTGAGCGCGCTCCTGGCCGATCGCGTCTCCAAGCGGTATGGCGCCGTCCTCGCGCTCGATGGGATCTCGCTCGAGGTCCACTCGGGCGAGTGTGTCGCGCTGATCGGCGAGAGCGGCTCGGGGAAGACCACGCTGCTCCGCTGCTTCAACCGGCTCACCGACCCCGATGAGGGGCGCGTCCTGATGGATGGGGCGGACCTGGCCACCGTGAATCCCTTCGAGTTGCGGCGGCGCACCGGTTACGTGCCCCAGGACGGTGGCCTCCTTCCTCATTGGCGGGTGGAGCGGAACGTCGCGCTGGTGCCGTGGCTCCGGGGCGAGGATGGAGCGGATGGTGCCGCCGCGCGCGCGCTCGGGCTGGTAGGTCTCGATCCGACGCAGTTCGGCCCGCGCTGGCCGCGCGAGCTCTCGGGCGGCCAGCGCCAAAGGGTCGCGGTGGCGAGGGCGCTCGCCGCGCGCCCCAGCGTCGTGCTGCTCGACGAGCCGTTCGGCGCTCTCGACGCCATCACCCGTGCCGATCTCCAGGCCACGTTCCTGACGCTCCGTCGGGATCTCGAGCTCACGGCGGTGCTGGTGACGCACGATCTCGCCGAGGCGTTCCTGCTCGCCGACCGCGTCGGGGTGCTGCGCGCGGGGCGCCTGGAGCAGTTCGCCCCACCGGCCGAGCTGCGCGCGGAGCCGGCGACGCCATACGTGCGTGAGTTGCTCGAGCGGGCTCGGGTCACGAGATGAGCCCGGCGGCGCTGCTGTTCCTGTTCTCGCTCCAGGCGTCCGACCCGAGCCCTGTGGTGGTGGCCTCGAAGCCGTTCGGCGAGTCCTACCTCCTCGCCGAGATGTTCGCCCAGATTCTCGAGGCCCGCGGGATCGAGGTGGACCGGCGTCCGGGACTCGGCGCCACCGAAATCGCCTTTCGCGCCATCCGCACCGGCTCGGCCGACGTCTACCCGGAGTACACCGGCACGGGGCTCCTCGCGATTCTCGGTGAGCAGCCGGTATCCGATCCCGCACAGGTGTTCGACCGGGTGAGCCGGGAGTTCCGCCGCCGCTGGAACGCGCGCTGGCTCCCGCCGCTGGGCTTCGAGAACACCTACGCCGTCGCCGTGCGGCGGGAGACCGCGGTGCGCTACGGCCTCGCGACGTTGAGCGACCTGGCGCGGGCGGGACCATCGCTCCGCGCCGGGCTGACGCCCGATTTCATCGGGCGGCCGGACGGGCTTCCCGGCCTCGCTCGAGCCTACGGCGTGCGATTCGCCGAGGTGCGGGCGCTGCTTCCCGCGGTGAAGTACCAGGCGCTGGCCGCAGCCGAGGTGGACGTGATCGACGGCTACTCCACCGACGGTCTCATCGCGCGGTACGACCTCGTGGTGCTGCGAGACGACAAGCGGTTCTTTCCGCCCTACGAGGCGGCGGCCCTGGTGAGCGGCGATCTCGCCGCGCGGCGGCCGGCCGCAATCGCGGCGCTGACCGAGCTGAGCGGCCGGCTCGACGAGGCGACCATGCGCCGGCTCAACCGGCGACTCGAGGTGGATCGAGAGCCGGTCGGGCGGATCGCGGGCGATGCGCTGGTCGAGCTCGGGCTCACCGCCGCGCCGGCCGGCGGGAGCTCGGCGCGGACCGAACCGCGGAAGGACGGAAGCTTCACGGGGTATCTGTGGGCCCGCCGCGCGGAACTGTTCGCCATGGCGCGGCGGCATCTGCTGCTGGTGGTGCTCTCGCTGGCCGCGGCGATCGCCGCGGCGGTGCCGCTCGGCCTCGCCCTGGAGCGACTGCCCCGGGGCGCCGAGGTGGCCGTGCGCGCCGCGGGAGTGCTGCAGACGCTTCCCGGAATCGCGCTGCTGGCGTTCATGATCCCGCTGCTCGGAATCGGGGTCCTCCCCGCGGTCGTCGCGCTGTTTCTCTATTCGCTCTATCCCATACTGCGGAACACCTACACCGGCGTGCGTGACGCGGCGCCGGACGCGGTGGCGGCGGGCCGGGCGCTCGGCATGACACCGCGGCAAATTCTCGGGCATATCCGGCTGCCGCTGGCCGCGCCGGTGATCATGGCCGGCATCCGGACCGCGGCGGTGATCAACGTCGGGACGGCGACGCTGGCGGCCTTCATCGGGGCGGGAGGCCTGGGCGATCCGATCGCCGCGGGGCTGGCGCTCTCGGACACGCGGATGATCCTTTCGGGCGCCATCCCCGCGGCGCTGTTGGCGCTCGGGGTGGATGGGGTGCTGGGGGTCGTCGAGCGGGTGGTGCGGCCGGGAGGGTAGAATCGACCCATGGAGCAGCCTGTACTTCATCCCGAGCGGAGCGAGGGACCTGCTCAGCCTGCCTCGATGACCGCGGAGCAGGTCCCTCGCTCCGCTCGGGATGAGGTGCTCGTTGGCTTCGCGGTCCCATCTCCTTGACGCCCCCTCGCACCCCCGCGTAGGATAGGGCCCGCCATGCGCCTGAATCCCTTCCGGGCCGTCCGCCCCCGCCCCGATCTCGCCGCCCAGGTGGCGGCCGTTCCCTACGATGTGGTCAATCGGGCCGAGGCGGCGGCGCTGGCGCGGGGAAACCCGCACAGCTTCCTGCACGTGGGCCGGTCGGACATCGATCTGCCGGAGGACGTCGATCCGTACGATCCCCGGATCTACCGCCGCGCTCGTGAGGCGCTGGACAAGCTCCTCGCCGACGGGACACTGCTCCAGGATTCGAGGCCGGGGCTGTTCCTCTACCGGCAGGTCATGGATGGCCGGACCCAGACCGGCGTGGTGGGCTGCGTGCACGTGGACGACTACGAGCGCGACCTCATCCGCAAGCACGAGAAGACCCGGCAGGACAAGGAGGACGACCGCACCCGCCACGTCCTGACGCTGCACGCCAACGCCGAGCCGGTGTTCCTGACCTATCGCGGCCGGACCGAGATCGACCAGCTGATCGCCGGGATCGTCACCTCCTCGCCCCCGCTCTACGACTTCACCGCCCCCGACGGCGTGCGCCACACGGTCTGGTCCGTGCCCGACACCGGCGCCCTGGCCCGGGCCTTCGGCGCGGTGCCTCACTCCTACGTCGCCGACGGGCACCATCGCTCGGCCAGCGCGTGGCGAGCAGGGAAGGAGCTGCGGGCCAAGAACCCCTCCCACCGGGGCGACGAGGAGTACAACTGGTTCCTCGCCGTCCTCTTCCCGGCCGACCAGCTGCGAATCCTCCCCTACAACCGGCTGGTCCGCGACCTGTTGGGGCAGACGCCGTCGGAGGTGCTCGATCGCCTGGGCCGGCTGGGAGCGCTGACGGCGACACAGGATGCGACGCCCGACCGGGCCGGGGTCTTCTGTATCTATCTTGCCGGCCGGTGGCACCGCCTGGAGCTCGATCCCGCCGGCATCGACCGCGCCGATCCCGATCGCGTCGCTGGACGTCTCGCTGCTGCAGGACCGCGTCCTGTCGCCGATTCTGGGCATCGGCGACCCGCGGACCGACAAGCGGATCGATTTCGTGGGCGGGATCCGCGGGACGGCCGAGCTGGAGCGGCGGGTGAATTCGGGGGAGATGGCGATCGCCTTTTCACTCCATCCGACCGCACTCGACCAGCTCATGGCCGTCTCCGACGCCGGCCACGTGATGCCACCCAAGAGCACCTGGTTCGAGCCGAAGCTGCGGAGCGGATTGTTCGTGCACCAATTGGCTTAGCCATCGGCGATCAGCTATCAGTTATCCACGGGGTTGCCGTCAACGGTGCCGCCGAAATCCCGGGGCTGATCGCGGATCGCCGACAGCTCCAATTCCGGGAGATTGAATGAAAGTTCTGATCGCCGACAAGTTCGAGAAGGTCGGCATCGATGGTCTGAAGGAGCTCGGCTGCAGCGTGGTGTCGCAACCCGACCTCACGGCGGAGGCGCTGCCCGCGACGGTGAAGGAGGTGGACCCCCACATCCTGATCGTGCGGAGCACCAAGGTAAACGCCGCGACTCTCAACGCGGGCACCTCACTCACGCTGGTGATCCGCGCGGGCGCGGGGATAGACACCATCGATGTGGCGACGGCGTCGAGCCGGGGGATCTTCGTCTCCAATTGTCCGGGGAAGAACTCGATCGCGGTGGCCGAGGTGGTGATGGGGCTGGTGCTCGCCTGCGACCGGCGGATCCCCGATCAGGTGGCCGATCTGCGGCAGGGCAAGTGGAACAAGGCCGAGTACTCCAAGGCCCGGGGACTCTACGGGCGGACCTTCGGCATCGTGGGGCTGGGCCAGATCGGCAAGGAGGTGGCCGTACGCGCCCGCGCCTTCGGGATGCGGGTCCTCGCCTGGTCGCGGACCCTGACGCACGAGGAGGCCGACCGTCTCGAGATCGCGTACGCCCAGAGCCCGCTGGAGGTAGCACGGCTCTCCGACGTGGTGACCATCAACGTCGCCGCCAACGCGGAGACCAAGCACCTGGTGAACGCCGAGTTCCTGGCGGCGATGCGGCCGGGCGCGTATCTCATCAACACCTCCCGCGGCTCGGTGGTCGACGAGGCCGCCCTGCAGCAGGCGGTGTCGGAGAAGAAGATCCGAGCCGGCCTCGACGTCTTCCAGAACGAGCCGGCCGGCGGCAAGGGCGAATTCGCCAACGCGATCGTGCAGCTGCCGGGCGTCTACGGCACCCATCACGTCGGAGCCTCCACCGACCAGGCACAGGTGGCGATCGCCCACGAGGTGATCCGGATCGTCCAGGCGTTCCAGGCGACCGGCGAGGTCCCCAACGTGGTGAACCGCCTGGCCCGGAGCTCGGCCAGCCACGTGCTGGTGATCCGGCACCGGAACCGCCCGGGCGTGCTCGCCCACGTATTCGGCGTGCTGGCCAACGCGCAGATCAACGTCGAGGAAGTGGAGAACATCATCTATCATGGCGCCCAGGCGACGCTGGCGAGAATCCATCTCGACGGCCAGCCCGGCAACGGCGCGCTGGAGCGGATCAAGTCCGGCAACGCGGACATCATCAGCGTGGAGCTGAGCGCCATCGACGGCGCCCTGTCACCCTGAACGCAGTGAAGGGACCATGACCAAGCGAATCTTCAACTTCTCCGCCGGCCCCGCGGTCCTTCCCGAGCCCGTGCTCACGAAGGCCCAGGAGGCCATCTGGGACGCGGCGGGGAGCGGCATCGGGATCATGGAGCACAGCCATCGGGGCAAGGTGTTCGACCGCGTCCGCGACGAGGCCGAGCAGGCCTGCCGCGATCTGGCCGGGATCCCCGACAACTACCGGGTGCTCTTCCTCCAGGGTGGTGCGTCGCTCCAGTTCTCCATGGTGCCGATGAACCTCCTCCCGGCGGACCGCACGGCCGACTACCTCCTCACCGGCGTGTGGGCGCAAAAGGCGGTGAAGGAAGCCAAGGTGCTGGGCGCGAAGGTGCACATCGCGGCGACGGGCGAGAGCACCAACTTCGACCGCATCCCGACGGCCAGGGAGATCAAGTACTCCGAGCGTCCGGCGTACGTGCACCTCACCACCAACAACACCATTTACGGCACCCAGTGGCGCGCGGAGCCGGCGGTGCCCGCCGGCGTGCCGCTGGTGGCCGACACGTCGAGTGACATGTACAGCCGGCCGATCGACGTGAGCAAGTACGGCCTGATCTACGCCGGCGCGCAGAAGAACCTGGGTCCGTCGGGCGTCGTGCTGGTCATCATCCGGGACGACCTGGTCGAAGCCGGTCCGAAGACCCTGCCTACCATGCTTCAGTACCGGACGCACGCGGCGGAGAAGTCGCTGTACAACACTCCGCCGACCTTCGGGATCTACGTGATGGGTGAAGTGTTCAAGTGGATCCAGGGTCAGGGTGGGCTCGCGGCCATGGCCGAGCAGAATGAGTCGAAGGCCGGATTGCTGTACGACTTCATCGACCGGAGCGACTTCTTCCGCGGCACCGCGCAGCCCGACAGCCGCTCGCTCATGAACGTCTGCTTCCGGGCCCCGACCGAGGAGCTGGAGGGCAAGTTCATCACCGAGGCGACCAAGCGGGGGCTCGACGGGCTGAAGGGCCATCGCAATGCCGGCGGCATGCGTGCCAGCATCTACAACGCCTGTCCCCGTGCGGCGGTGGAGGCCCTGGTCGCGTTCATGAAGGAGTTCGAGCAGGCCAACCGGGCCGCGGCCCGCGCCTGAGCCCGGCCTGAAACGGAGGGTCGCCCGGCCGCGTACGGCTCGGGCGACCCTTCCTCGTTTCCGGAGCTCTTCCATGCTGCAACTCGCCCTCGCCTGCCTCTGCGCGCCGCTCGCGGGACCCACCGACCCGCCGGGCGGCCGCCAGTCGGAAACCGTCACCGCGTTCGTAGACGTCACCGTGATCCCGATGGATCGGGAGCGGAGGATCCCGGGACAGACCGTCCTGGTGCGGGGTGACAGGATCGTCGAGATCGGGCCCATGGCGCGGGTGAAAGTGCCGGAGGGCGGAGTGCGGGTGGACGGACGAGGCAAGTTCCTGATCCCGGGCCTCGCGGAGATGCACGCCCATATTCCCGACGGCCAGGCGCCGGCTTCCGTGGTCGAGCGGACGCTCTTCATGTACGTCGCGGGAGGGATCACCACCGTGCGCGGCATGCTGGGCCATCCGCCGCATCTCGACCTCCGCGCGCGGGCGGCACGGGGCGAGCTGCTGAGTCCCACCATCTACACCTCGGGTCCCTCGCTCAACGGCAAGAGCATCCCTGACGCCGCGGCGGCCGCCAAGGCCGTCATCGAACAGAAGGCCGCGGGCTACGATCTCCTCAAGATCCATCCGGGGGTGAGCCGGGAGGCGTTCGACACGCTCGCCGCGACCGCGAAGCGGGTGGGCATCCCGTTCGCCGGCCATGTGCCCGCCGACGTGGGGATCGCCCGGGCCATCGAAGCGCGCTACGCCACCATCGAGCACCTCGACGGGTACGTCGAAGGAATGCTCCGTGATGGCTCGCCGATGACCGCCGAGCAGTCGGCGTTCTTCGGCATCAACCTGGGCGAGCACCTGGACGAGGCGAAGCTGCCGGCCCTGGTGGAGGCGACCAGGCGTGCCGGGGTGTGGAACGTGCCGACCCAGGTGCTGATGGAGAATCTGTTCCTGGCAGGCACCAGCCGGGACCTGGCCCGGCGCCCGGAGATGCGCTATGTCCCGTCCGAGACCTTGGCGAAGTGGGCCGAGAACAAGGATGCGATGCTGGCGGAGACCGGCACCACCCCGGCGTCGGCGCGGCGCACGATCGAGGTGCGCCGCCACCTGATCAAGGCCTTGCACGACGCGGGCGCCGGACTGTTGCTGGGCTCGGACGCCCCGCAGATCTACAACGTGCCGGGGTTCTCGACCCACCGGGAGCTCGAGTCGCTGGTGGCCTCGGGCCTGACGCCGTACCAGGCGCTGGAGACGGGAACCCGGAACATCGCGACCTACCTCGGCACGCAGAAGGAGACGGGGACGATCGAGAAGGGAAAACGGGCGGACCTGGTCCTGCTCGACGCGGACCCGCTGGCGGACGTCCGGAACACGACGCGGCGGGCGGGGGTGATGGTGCGTGGGCGCTGGCTGCCGCAGGCGGAGATCGAGCGGCGGCTCGCCGAGGTGGCGAGGGCGGTGGGGAACTAGGCGGAACGGCGGAACGGCGGAACGGCGGAACGGCGTGACTGTCATCCCGAGCGGAGCGAGGGAACTACTCCGCGAGCTTCGAGGCCGGCGGAGAAGATCCCTCGCTGCGCTCGGGATGAGGTGTCGCGCTTGGCAGCTTCCGGCGTTCCACCCTTCCGCCGTTCCGCCGTTCCGCCGTTCCGCCGTTCCGCCGTTCCGCCGTTCCGCCGTTCCGCCGTTCCGCCGTTCCGCCGTTCCGCCCTCCGCCCCCTACCCTCCGTTCAGGCTCTTCACCAGCTCCGCGTTGGTCTTGTACCGCTTCAGGTCCACCAGCAGATCGTTCATCGCGTTGATCGGCGTCATCCCCGCGATCCGCTGGCGCAGCGCGCGCGAGGCCGCCAGCGTCGTCTCGTCGAGGAGCAGTTCCTCCCGCCGCGTCGCGCTGGCCACCAGGTCGATCGCCGGAAAGACCCGCCGCTCGGCGAGCTCCCGGCTCAGCACCAGCTCGCTGTTCCCGGTGCCCTTGAACTCCTCGAAGATCACCTGGTCCATCTTGCTGCCGGTGTCCACCAGCGCCGTCGCGATGATGGTGAGCGAGCCGCCTCCCTTCGAGGGATCCACCCGCCGCGCGCTGCCCAGAAAGCGCTTCGGCTTCTCCAGCGACTGCGCGTCGAGCCCGCCGGAGAGGGTCCGCCCGGTGCCCTTCTCGACGCTGTTGTAGGCCCGGGCGAGCCGGGTGAGCGAGTCCACGATGAGCACCACGTCCTCGCCCAGCTCCACCCGGCGGCGGGCCCGTTCCAGGGTCAGCTCCGCCACCGCCACGTGCTGCGACGCGGGGTTGTCGAAGCTCGACGCGATCACCTCGCCCACACCCGCGGCCTCCATCTCGAAGACCTCCTCGGGGCGCTCGTCCACCAGGAGGATGAGCAGATCGGCGTCGGGATAGTTCGCGTTCGCCCCTTCCGCGATCGCCTGGAGGACCATCGTCTTTCCCGCCTTGGCCGGTGCCACGATCAGCGCCCGCTGGCCCTTGCCCAGCGGCGAGAGCAGGTCGATCACCCGGTTGGTGTGATCGACCTGCCCGGAGCGCGCCAGCCGGGCCTCCAGCCGGATCAGCTCGTTGGGGTGCACCGCCGAGAGGCGGGTGAACTCGGGTCGGGTGCGGATTTGATCGGGGGGACGGCCGTGGATGGAGGTGACGCGCTCGAGGGTGGGCCCGCGTCCCTTGCCGCCGGGACGCGTCTCGCCGGCGATCTCGTCGCCGGCCCGGAGCCCGTATTGTCGGATGATCCGCTCGCCCACGTGGACGTCGCCGGCGGACGGGAGATACCCCGCCTCACGGCGCCGGAGGAAGCCCGAGCCGCGGCCGGCGAGCTCGAGGACGCCGAGCATCAGACGGCGGCCACGGTGCGCTTGATGCGATGCAGGATGGCGGTGAGGCCCTGGGTTCTGGTCATGCCGAGAGTCTCGCTGAGGCCGAGCTGGTCGAGGAGGTCGTCGGGCACCTGGGCCACCGCCTCGGGCGGCGCGCCGTCGAGCGACCGGGCGAGCAGCGACACGAACCCCCTGACGGTGGGCGACTCCCTCGGCACGTCGGCATGGATGTGGACCTGCCCGTCCTCGACCTCCACCCAGAGAAAGACCGGGGTCTGGCACTCGTGCACCCGATGGTCGCCCCGGGCCTTCTCCAGCTCGAGCCGCTCGGGGAGGGGTGGAAGCTTGCGCGAGTAGTCCAGCAGCGTCTCCAACCGGGTGGCGCGATCGGCGGCCTTGAAGCGGGGGATGAGGGTATCGATGCCGGGCATAAGGGAAAGGTAGCCTTCGGCGGGGCGGCGGGGCAGGCGGGGGCGGACGGGCGGAACGGCGGAGGGCGGAACGGCGGAAGGCGTCGCGGGCGCAAGCGCGTCATCCCGAGCGGCAGCGAGGGACCTACTCTGCTGGCGCCGAAGCTCGCCCGTAGGTCCCTCGCTCCGCTCGGGATGTACATGCACCGTTCGCCGTTCCGCCCTTCCGCCGTTCCGCCCTTCCGCCGTTCCGCCCTTCCGCCGTTCCGCCCCCGCCGCTTGACGCCCCACCACTCGGCAATGTATAGATATTCATGATGCTGAATCCTGTCCGCAACCCGCTCACGATCATTCCGCTTCGGCTCTCCCCGGGAGGCGGCGCGCGGGCTTGCGGGTAGCGGCAACCACCCGACCGAGCAGCGACACGCGGCCTCTCCTTCCGAGGGGCCGCTCTCTTTTTCAGGATGCGGCATGCCCACACCAAATCCGGCGCACACCGTCCTGCTCTACGACACCACCCTCCGCGACGGCACTCAGCGCGAGGGGCTCTCCCTGTCGGTGGACGACAAGGTGAAGATCGCCCGCGCCCTCGACCGGTTCGGCGTGCACTATATCGAGGGCGGCTGGCCCGGCTCCAATCCGAAGGACGCCGAGTTCTTCCGCCGGATGCGGGAGTCGCCGCCGGCCCGGGCCAGGATCGCCGCCTTCGGCAGCACCCGGCGGGCCGGGGTCCGCTGCGAGGACGACGGCAACATCCGGGCGTTGGAGGAGGCGGCCACGCCGGTGGTCACTCTGGTGGGGAAGACCTCGACCCTCCACGTGGAGCGGGTGCTGGAGACCACGCGGGAAGAGAACCTCCGCATGGTGGCCGAGAGCGTCGCGTGGTTCAAGCGGCTCGGCCGGGAGGTGGTGTACGACGCCGAGCATTTCTTCGACGGGTGGCGTCTCGACCCGGAATACGCCTTTGCGACCCTGGAGGCCGCGGCCGGCGCCGGCGCCGACTCGCTGGTCCTCTGCGACACCAACGGCGGCGAGCTGCCGGACGTGGTCGCGGAGCGGGTGCTCGAGCTGCGCGGGCGGCTCGCCACCCCGCTCGGCATCCACCCGCACAACGATGCCGGGCTCGCGGTCGCCAACGCCCTCGCCGCGGTCCGCGCCGGCTGCGAGCAGGTGCAGGGAACGATCAACGGCTACGGCGAGCGCTGCGGCAACCTCGACCTGGTGCCGCTGGTCGCCACGCTCCAGCTCAAGCTGGGACTTCGGCTCCTGCCGGGTGACGCGCTGCGCCGGCTCAGCGAGGTCTCCCACTATGTGGCCGACGTCGCCAACCAGCATCCCGATCCGCATGCGCCGTACGTCGGCCGCAGCGCCTTCGCCCACAAGGGCGGCATCCATGTCGCCGCCATCGCCAAGGTGCCCGAGAGCTACCAGCACGTGGATCCTGGCCTGGTGGGCAATGCCTGCCGCGTGGTGGTGAGCGAGGTATCGGGCCGGCGCAATGTCCGGCTCCGGGCCCAGGAGCTGGGGCTGGCCGCGGGTGGCGAGGAAGGCGCGGTGCTCCAGATGATCAAGGAGATGGAGCACCGAGGCTTCCAGTTCGAGGCGGCGGAGGGCTCGTTCGAGATGCTGCTTCGCCGGAAGGATCCCGCCTATCGCGCGCCGTTCGTGGTCGAAGACTTCACCGTCATCGTCGAGAAGCGCGGCGGTGACGGGATCCGGGCGCAGGCCACGGTCAAGCTCCGGGTGGGGGACGACGTCGTGCACACCGCGGCGGAGGGCGATGGGCCGGTGAACGCCCTCGACCGCGCGGTGCGGAAGGCGCTGCTGCCGCATTACCCCGCGCTCGCGGGGGTGCACCTGGTGGACTACAAGGTCCGCATCGTGGACGAGCACCTGGGCACGGCCGCGCGCCCGAGGGTCATCATCGAGTCGGCTCGCGGCGCGGAGCGGTGGAGTACGGTCGGCTGTTCGGAGAACATCATCGAGGCCAGCTGGCTGGCGCTCTGCGATGGGCTCGAGCTGGCGCTGCTCAGGCCCGCCGCCGACGACTGACGGCTTTCAGCGCGACGCCTCCACCCGGTGCGCCCCGGACCTGGCTTCCGCCAGCTCCGGCAAACCGGCGTCGGCGGCGTGCCAGTTCCGCAACAGCAGTCCATACCACCGCACCGCCCCTTCGCTGTCGCCCGCCTTGGCCGCGGCTCGCGCCCGCCCCAATAGCACAGGAGAGCGGAGCGGAGTGCGCTGCAGCGTCGCGTCGTAGGCCGCGATCGCTTCGGGCACCCGGCCCAGTTCCAGCAGCAGGTCGGCCAGGAGCTCGCGCGCCGGGGGATCGACCGGTGGCCCGACCATGGACAGATCCTCCTCGAGCGTGGCCGCCTCGGTGAGGGCGGCCACCGCCTCCTCGTCCCGTCCGTTCACCCGGGCGTTCATCGCGGTGAGCTTGCGCTCGAAGGCGCGGACGCCGGGTGGCATCATGCCATCATGATGCTGCTTGATGGTGTCGGCCCGCAGGCGGAAGCCGGCCAAGCCGGCGGCGACGGTCTCGCGGTCGCCCCGGGGCATCGCGCCTGCCGCCGGCCGAAGGACGACCTCCCAGGGCTTGGAGGCCATGATCGGCGGCGTGGAATCCCGAGCGCAGCATCTCCGCCGCGTTCTGGCAGTCCACCATGATCAGGTAGGCGTGCACGTGATGCGGCGCGTCGGCGCGCCCTTCCACCGGGAACAGCGCGCCGAGTGAATCGGTCAGCGCCCGCGCCCGGGTGTAGCGGCCCTGCTGGAGATAGCCGTAGTGCAGCCAGGCAGCCGCGTGCAGATCCAGCTCCTCGTTGGGCAGCCCCTTCCGCTTTACCCAGGCCTTGGAGGCGGTCCACGCGGCCTCGTTCGAGGCGACCATGTCGTCCCACAGCCCCAGATGCACGAAGATGTGCGACGGCATGTGGAGCGCGTGCTCGGCCCGGGGCGCGATCCGGGCGTACCGGCGCGCCACCGGCAGTCCGAGCGGGGCCAGCAGCGGGTCGTCGTAGGCGTGGATCAGGTAGTGTGTGGCGCCGGGATGGGTCGGGATGCGCCGGAGCACCTCCTCCACGATGGCCGCCGCCCGCACCGCCGGGCGCAGATCCGCCTTGCCGCCGGAGCGGAGGCTCAGGAGGGCAAGCGCGTGCAGGCTCGCGGCCTCGAGGTCCGAGGAATGCTCGTCGTGGACCTGGGCCATCGCCCGCTCGTAGGCCTGGCGCCGCTCCTTGACGCTGCCCGCCCCGTAGAGGGCCTCCACCGCTCCCAGATAGGCCCGTTCCCGCGCGTTCCCGCCACGGGCGATGCGCTGTTCCGCTGTCGCTCCCAGCCGCGCCAGCGTCTCGCGCGCAGCGGTCGAGTCGTGCTCGCCCCACAGCGGATGATCGTAGGTCAGCGCCTCCCCCCAGTAGGCCATCGCGAAGGTGGAGTCCAGCCGCTGGGCCTCCCGGAATGCGTCAGCCGCGTCGGCATACTCGAAGCTGTGCAGCAGGGCCAGTCCTCGGAGGAACGCCGCCTGGGCCCGGCGCGCGCCGGTGTTGGGGAAGCTGACCAACCCTAGCCCGCTGGTTTGACTCGAGCCGGGTGACGGCTGGACGGTCGCGATGAGGAGGAGGACGAAGAGGGCAGACCGGATTCGGCGCATGGGGACCCCGCAGGGCGCGGCTGGTGCGCCCGAATGTACACCCCGGCGGCGGTCTCGGCGAGGCGGCGTGCCGCCCCTGAAACATGAGGGTCAGGTACCGCGTCCGGACGCCTCCGCTTGTCGCCCTCTTCCCGGAGGAACTCATGGGCAAGCTTCGCGCTCTCCGGCTTCTCGCGATTGTCACCTGCGTCGCCAGTCCGTCCGCGGTCCAGGCGCAGGCCGGCCCCCAAGTCTACGAGCCCGGCACCTTCTCCACCGGCGCGTGGGACTTCTTCGTCGCGCTCACTCCTGACCAGCACACCGCCTACATCTGTCGGGCGAACGGGGATTTCAGCTACTACACGATTCTCGAGACCGATTTCACCAACGGACGTTGGAGCGAGCCTCGCGCCGCTGCGTTCTCCGGACGGTGGAGCGACGCCGACCCCCACCTGTCGCCGGACGGAAGCAAGCTCTTCTTCATCTCCAACCGTCCGTTGACCGGCGACACTCCACGCGGAGCGTACGACATCTGGGTCGTCGAGCGACGGGCCGGCGGACGCTGGAGCGCGCCGCGCAACCTGGGGGCGCCGGTCAACCGGGACAGTGTGACGGAGTGGTCGCCCTCGGTGGCCCGAAACGGCAATCTCTACTTCGGCACCATCCGGAACGAGGGCAGGGGAGGGAACGACCTCTATGTGGCCCGGTGGACCGGGGATCGGTATGCCGAGCCGGAGAACCTGGGCGATTCGGTCAACAGCAAGGCCGGCGAGTTCGAGCCCTGGATCGCGCCGGACGAGAGCTACCTCATTTTCAGTGCCCAGGGCCGGCCGGAGGGCCCCGGCGGGTTCGATCTCTACGTGAGCGAGCGCCGCAACGGGGCCTGGCAGCGAGCCCGGCCCCTCGACCCGGTGAATTCTCCCAAGGGTGACTTCAATCACAGCGTGTCACCCGACGGAAAGTACCTCTTTGTCAGCAGCACCCGCGGGCAGTTCGACTCCATGCCCCCTGCGCAGATTCCCTATCCCGAGATGCAGCGGCGTCTCACCGGAATCGGCAACGGCCTCGGCGACATCTATCGCATCCCGATGTCGGAGTTGCAGATTCGGGTCGGCGAGTAGCCACCCGGAACCTTCGCGAGCCCGCCGGCGTTCCTCCCATACCGGCTGGACGACCCATACCCACAGGTTCGATGAGCGCACCCGAGAAGTACGATGCCATCGTCATCGGCGCCGGACAGGCGGGCGGGCCGCTCTCGACCGCGCTGGCCAAGGCCGGCCGCCGGACCGTCCTGATCGAGCGGGAGCACGTCGGCGGCACCTGCATCAACGAGGGCTGCACCCCCACCAAGACGATGATAGCGAGCGCGCGCGTGGCCTATCTCGCCCGCCGCGGCGCGGACTACGGGGTGCAGATCGGGCCGGTCCGGGTGGATCTCGGCCGGGTGCGCGAGCGCAAGCGCAGCATCGTGGAGAGCTTCCGCGGCGGAAGCCAGCGGCGGATCGAGGCGACTGACGGGTTGGACCTGGTCTTCGGCGAAGCGCGGTTCACGGCGCCCCGCACCGTGGCGGTGAACGGGCGGACTCTCCAGGCCGATCTGGTGTTCATCAACACCGGCGGGCGGCCCGCCACCCCGGACGTTCCCGGCGTGGACCGCGTCGACCCGCTCGACTCGACCTCCATCATGGAGCTGGATCAGGTCCCCGAGCATCTCATCGTGCTGGGCGGGGGCTATATCGGTCTCGAGTTCGCCCAGATGTTCCGCCGCTTCGGCAGCCGGGTGACGGTGATTCAGCGCGGACGGCAGTTGCTGCCGCTGGAGGACGAGGACATCGCCGACGCGGTGCTCGCCATCCTCCGCGAGGACGGCATCGACGTGCTGCTGGAGGCCGAGGCCCGGTGCGCCGAGCGGATCGACCAGAGCAGCGTGCGGGTCGTCGCCCGGACCGGCGAGGGAGAGCGCGCGATCGCAGGCTCTCACGTGCTGCTGGCCGCGGGGAGGGTGCCCAACGTCGAGCGCCTCGAACCGAAGGCCGCGGGGGTGGAGACCGACGCCAAGGGCTTCATCCGGGTGAACCAGCGGCTGGAGACCACCGCCCCTGGTGTCTACGCCCTGGGGGACGTGAAGGGCGGGCCCGCCTTCACCCACATCTCCTACGACGACTATCGCATCATCCGCGCGAATCTGCTCGAGCGCGGCGACAGGACCACGGCCGACCGGCCGGTCCCGTACACGGTGTTCATGGATCCGCAGCTCGGCCGTATCGGTCTCACCGAGCGGGAAGCCCGGACCCAGGGACGGCCGTATCGCGTCGCCACCATGCCGATGAACTACGTGGCGCGGGCGCTGGAGATGGACGAGGCGCGGGGGATGATGAAGGTCCTGGTGGACCCGGAGAGCCGGCAGCTGCTGGGCGCCGCCGTCCTCGGCATAGAGGGCGGGGAGATCATGGCGGCACTGCAACTCGCCATGATGGGAAAGCTGCCGTATGATAGGATTCGCGACGCGGTCTTCGCCCACCCGACGCTGGCGGAGTCGCTGAACAACTTGTTTGCGACGCTCGACTGACCTGTCGAGCCAGGAGTCGCCGATGACCATCGCCGTGGCGCCCGACCGCGCCCTGCCGCAGACCATTGCCGAGCGCCTGCAGGAGGCCCGGGACCGGACCTTTCTCCTGGTGGCCCCGCTCAGCGACGAGGAGCTGCACACCCAGCACGATCCATTGATGAGCCCCATCCTCTGGGACCTGGGGCACATCGCGCACTTCGAGGAGCTGTGGCTCACCCGCAATCTCGACGGCCCGATCGAATTCGTCGAGATGCCGGGGATGTACAACCCCTTCGAGCACTCGCGAAGCGAGCGCGGATCGCTGCCGCTGCCGGGTCTCGAAGAGTGTCGCCTGATCATGGACGAGATCCGGGGACGGGTGCTGGCCCGCATCGCGGCCACCGACCTGGACGACGCCAATCCTCTCCTCCGCGAGGGGTACGTCTACCGGATGGTTCTGCAGCACGAGTACCAGCACAACGAGACGATCCTCCAGACCCTCCAGCTCAAGCTGGGAGCGCCGTACTCACCCGCCGTGCGCCTCGATCTCCCACCGGCGCCCGCCGCGCCGGCCCGTCGCCGGGGGAGCATGGCTCGCTTTCCGGGCGGGTCGGTCGAGATCGGGACTGACGACCGGTCGGAGGCGTACGACAACGAGCGGCCGCGGCACGCGGTGGAGGTCCGGCCATTCTTCATCGACGTCCACCCGGTCACCAACGGTGACTTCCTCGCCTTCATGGCAGCCGGCGGCTACGCCAAGCCGGAGTACTGGTCCGAGGGCGGGCGCCGCTGGCTTGCCGAGTCGGGCGTCCAGGCGCCGAAATACTGGTTCCTCGGCGAGGGCCGCTGGATGACCCGAGTGATGGACCAGACCGGCGCGGTGGACCCGCGCGCATCCCGTCTGCCACGTCTCCTGGTACGAGGCCGAGGCGTTCGCTCGATTCGCGGGCAAGCGGCTTCCCACCGAGATCGAGTGGGAGGCGGCGGCCTCGTGGGACCCCGCGACGGGCAGCCAGCGCAGCTTCCCCTGGGGGGACGAGCCGGCCTCGCGCGAGCTGGCCAACCTGGACCAGCTGGGCTTCGGCACCGCACCGGTGGGCGCGTACCAGCGGAACGTGTCGCCGATCGGCTGCTGCGGGATGATCGGCGACGTGTGGGAATGGACCGCGAGCGACTTCCGCCCGTGGCCCGGGTTCGAGGCGTTCCCGTACCAGGAATATTCCGAAGTGTTCTTCGGTAACGAGTACAAGGTCCTCCGCGGGGGCTCGTGGGCCACCCGGCCCGGTGCGGTCCGCAACACCTTCCGCAACTGGGACTACCCTATCCGCCGCCAGATCTTCAGCGGCTTCAGGTGCGCCCGTGACGCGTAGAATGCTGGCCCGTGAGACGCGTCGCCGACCCGCGGATGCTCGCGGAGGTGGCCGCGGGTCTTTCCTCGCCGCAGAAGGAGCTGTCGCCCAAGTACTTCTACGACCAGCGCGGGTCGGAGCTCTTCGAGGCGATCACCCGGCTCGAGGAGTACTACCCGACCCGCACCGAGCGCGCGCTGCTCGAGGCGTGGATGCCCTCGCTCATCCGCCGGCTCGGCTCCCGCGCGCTCATCGAGCTCGGCGCCGGGAGCGCGGAGAAGAGCCGCGTCATCCTCGACGCGATGCGCGCGGCCGGCACCGCCGAGCTGTACGTGCCCATCGACGTGAGCGCGACGTTCCTGAGCCAGACCGCGGCGCGGCTGCGGCGGGAGTATCCGCGGCTCGCCGTGGAACCGTCGATCGCGGACATCTCGGAGGAGCTCAATTTCCCTCGCCGCGTGCCTCATCCGGCGCTCTACGCCTTCCTGGGCGGCACCATCGGCAACTTCTATCCCCCGGCCGCGATCCGCCTGCTCGGCCGGGTGCGCGCCGCGATGGAGCCGGGCGACCGGTTCCTCATGGGCGTGGACCTGCGGAAGGACGTCGCGCGCATCGAGGCGGCCTACAACGACGCCCGGGGCGTGACGGCGGCTTTCAACCGGAACATGCTGCTGGTGCTCAACCACGAGCTGGGGTCGGACTTCGATCCCTCCGCGTTCGACCACCTGGCGTTCTACGAGCCGGTGGCGCACCGGATCGAGATGCACCTCGTGTCGCGCCGGACGCAGCTGGTGACGATCCCCGGCGTCGGGGTCGATCCCGTTCGATGCCGGCGAGTCGCTCCGGACCGAGATCAGCTGCAAGCACGACCGGGAGAGCGTGGCGCAGCTGTTCGAGGCCGCGGGGCTCGAGATCGAGACGTGGCGGAGCGACCCGGAGTCGCTGTTCGCCCTGGTGGTCGGAGCCCCGGCGTGAGCCAGGCAATGCGCGCGGCTGCTCGAAGCGGATCTCGCGGAGCACGCCTTCGCCGCGCCGCCGAGCGCGTCGCTCACGCCCCGCCGCGTCGGGGCGGAGGTGGAGCTCATTCCCGTCGAGGCGACGACGGGGCGGCGGTGTCCGCTGGAGACCGGCGCGGTGCCGGGCACCCTGCCGTTCCTGCGAAGGTTCGGCGCCCGCCAAGGATGGAAGGAGACGCTGCACGGCGAAGGGCATACCGTGCTTCGAGCTGCCGGCGGGCGGCACGGTGACCTTCGAGCCCGGCGGCCAGCTGGAGTACAGCTCTCCTCCCTGCCGGTCGCCCAGCGCACTGCTGGCGCTGCTCCGGTCGGTGGTGCTCCCGCTCCGCGCCGCCGCCGCCAACGACGGGATCGAGCTCCTGGCGGTGGGCATCGATCCGCTCAATCCCGCGGATCGCGCGCCGCTGCTGCTCCAGAGCAAGCGCTACGCCCGAATGGCGGAGTATCTCGGCCGGATCGGCCCGGCGGGCGCGCGGATGATGCGGCAGACGGCGGCCTTCCAGCTGAGTCTCGACCTCGACGACGAGCCGTGGCTTCGCTGGTCGGTGTTGAACGCCGCGGCGCCGTACCTGACGGCGATCTTCGCCAACTCCCCGCTGTACGACGGCTCCGCGACCGGCTGCCGAAGCACCCGGGCCCAGGTGTGGCGCGCCCTCGATCCCGCGCGAACCGGGCTGCCGTGGGACGACCGGGCGCCGGTGAGCGCGTATCTCGACTTCGCGCTGCGGGCGCCGGCGATCCTGCTCCCGCAGCTGCAGGGCGAGCACCGGCCCTTCGGCGATTGGCTGCGGCACGCGCGGCCGACGATGGAAGAGTGGCGCGACCATCTCACCACCCTCTTCCCGGAGGTTCGCCCTCGCGGCCACCTGGAGCTTCGATCCTGCGACGCCGTGAGCCCGCAGTGGTACGCCGCGCCGATCGCGCTGGCCGTCGGGATCACCTACGATCCCTGGGCCCTCCGGGCCGCGGCCGACCTGCTCGGCCGGCCCGATCTCGGCCTGCTGGACCGGGCCGGCCGCCTGGGCCTGGGCGACGGCGCCATCCGACGGACCGCGACGGACCTCGCCGACATCGCGGTCGCCGGATGCCGGGCCCTGGGCCCCGCCTATTTCCATCCCTCCGACCTGGAGCAGGCCCGCTCGTTCTTCGACCAGTACACCCGCCGCGGCAGATCACCGGCTGACGATCTCGCGGATGCGGAGATCGCCGCCTAGCCGCGTTCCTCGACCACCCTGGTGCTCTCCGGGCCGGAGCGCCGCTTGGTCGGCGTCTGAGCGGCGCTCCCCTAGATTACGGCGGTCATTCTCCCTGGAGCGTCGGTGAAGGCGATTCGCGTCCACGCCACGGGCGGGCCCGAAGTGCTGCGACTGGAGGAGCTCCCGGATCCGACCCCTGGCGCAGGGCAGATCGTCATTCGGGTCGAGGCCGCCGGCGTCAACTTCATCGACGTATACCATCGCAAGGGTCTCTATCCGGTGCCCCTGCCGTTCACCCCCGGCCGTGAGGCCGCCGGGCGTCGTCGAGCGGGTCGGCGAGGGCGTCACTACTTGCCGCGCCCGGAGACCGGGTGGCGTCCGAGAGCCTGACCGGCGGCTACGCGGAGTACGCGCTCGCCGCGGCCGAGCGCGTCGTCCCGCTGCCGCGACGGCTCGACGCGCGAGTCGGCCGCCGCCGTCATGCTCCAGGGCCTCACCGCGCACTACCTCGCCACCAGCACCTACCCGCTTCGTCCGGGCGACACCTGCCTGGTCCACGCCGCGGCCGGCGGCGTGGGCCTGCTGCTCTGCCAGATCGCGAGCCGCCTCGGCGCGCGGGTGATCGGCACCGTGAGCACGGAGGAGAAGGCCCGCCTCGCCCGCGAGGCGGGCGCGCACGAGGTCATCCTCTACACCCGCGAGGATTTCCAGGCGGAGACCAGGCGGCTCACCGGCGGGGCCGGGCGTGCAGGTGGTGTACGACTCGGTGGGGCGGACCACGTTTCTCAAGGGCCTCGACTGCCTGGCGCCGCGAGGGATGATGGTGCTGTACGGCCAGTCGAGCGGGCCGGTGGAGCCGTTCGATCCGCAGCTGCTCAACCAGAAGGGCTCGCTCTTCCTGACGCGCCCCACGCTGGCGCACTACGTCGCCACGCGCGCCGAGCTGCTGCGGCGGGCCGAGCGAGCTCCTCGGCTGGGTCGCCGACGGCGTCGCTGGACGTGCGGATCGGCCTGGAGCTTCCGCTCGACCGGGCCGCGGAAGCGCACGTCGAGCTCGAGGCGCGCCGGACGACCGGGAAGGTCCTTCTCATACCCTGAGGTCGGCCATGATCGAGCAGGCGCTGGTCACCACCGACTGGCTCGCCGGCCGGCTGGGCCACCCGCGGCTTCGGATGGTGGACGGCTCGATGTACCTCCCGGGCAGCGGGCGGGATGCGGCCGCCGAGTACGCCGCCGGCCACTTGCCGGGCGCCGTCTTCTTCGACCTCGAAGCCTCCAGCGACCGCCGGTCGCCGCTGCCGCACATGCTCCCCGCCGCCGAGGAATTCGCCGAGCGGATGAGCGCCACTCGGGCTCGACGACGCCGACGACATCGTCGTCTACGACGGCTCGGGGGCCAACCTGAGCGCCGCCCGGGTCTGGTGGATGTTCCGGGTGTTCGGCCACGAGCGAGTCGCGGTGCTCGACGGAGGCATCGGGAAGTGGCGGCGCGAGGGGCGTCCGATCGAGCAGCGGGTCCCCTGCGCGGCGACCGGGAACTTCACCGCGCGCCGCCGGCCGGGCGACGCGGTCCGCGATCTCGACCAAGTCCGCCAGGCGTCGTCGGCGGGCGCGGCACAGATCGTGGACCTGCGCTCGCGCGGGCGATTCACCGCCACGGAGCCCGAGCCGCGGGCCGGACTGCGGGGCGGGCACATCCCGGGCAGCCTCAATCTCCCCTACGACGAGCTGGTCGGGGAGGACGGCACGGTGCTTCCAACGGAATCGCTCCGACGCCGGATCGCGGCGGCCGGCATCGATCCCAGCCGCCCCATCATCGCCACCTGCGGCTCGGGGGTGAGCGCCTGTACGCTGATCCACGCGCTTCACCTGCTCGGCCACGACCGGGTGGCGCTCTACGACGGCGCGTGGACCGAATGGGGCGGTCGCGCCGACACGCCGGTCGAGACCGGAGCCTCGTGAGGACGGGCGGCCACTAACGTTTTTTCCCGCACGCGCGGAAGCACCGCCCGTGGCGCCGGATGGTTGGGGAACAGCTCGCGCGCGCGCTGCCGCGTGCGGCCGGGCGCGGTCGCAGCGGCCAGCCGCGCGCCACTGCTGGCGCGAGCAGCATGTGAATCCGGTAGCTGCCGGGATCCACCCTGGCCGCCAGCTCCAGCGCCTCGCGGCTCCCGCCGCCCGACAGCGCCATCGCCGCCACCTGCGAGACGCTGTGGAGCAGCAGCACGCCACCGACCGCGGCCACCGCGACCGTCAGTCGCTGCCGGCCGCAGCGGCGTCAGGGCACCTCGCGTATCGGCCGGGCCGACGTGGCCAGCGCGCCGATCACGGTCCACGCGAAGAAGGTCGGGGTCGGGAGGAGCAGGACGGCATCGAACGCGCCTACCACGACGAGGGCGATCAGCGTGGCCACGATGGTGAGATCGCCCAGCGCCGGGCGTGCGCCGCGTGCCGCTCCGGACCCGGGCCCAGGCGCCCAGCGCGATGCGAGCCCCCGACGCGCGAGCGAGGAGCAGCGATGCCGGCAGCCCGCGCTCCGCGAGCATCGCCATCCAGTCGCTGCTGGGCCAGGGATTGGTGGGAATGACGTCGTCGGCGTCGAAGGACGGGTCGCCAGGCGACATGTAGTTCGGGTAGTGCACCGGCCAGTTGCCGGGTCCCACGCCCAGCAGCGGATGGTCCAGCGCCATCTCGAGCGTGTTGCCGTACTGGATCAGCCGGCCGCGGCCGCTCCCTTCCTTGTAGTTGGCGACGCCGGTCAAGCGAGTCGAGGTAGGGAGAATCCGACCGCCAGTTGAGCCGGTTGGGCAGGGCGAGCGCGAGCGCCAGTCCGCCCAGCGCGAGCCCGGCAAGGCCGAGCACCCGGCGCCGGAGCCGCCGGTCGGCCCAGAGGCGTCCGACCCAGAGTCCTTCCACCGCCAGAAAGAGCCCGCACGCCGCCGCGCCCGAGCCACGCGGCTCGGGACCGCGAGAGCACCAGGGCCGCGGCCGCGAGCGCCACGCCCGCAGCGCCCAGCACGAAGTCCCGCCTTCGCCGCGCCTCGAGCGTCACCAGGAGCAGGACCGGCAGCCCGATCGTGACCAGGTGGGCCATGAAGTTGCGGTTGCCGAAGGTGCCGCCCGGCGCCCGGGTCAGGCTGGCGAGGTCGGTCGTGACCAGTCCGTACGCCTGGATCAGGCCGGTCAGCCGCGCCGACCACGACCGCGGCGGCGAGCGCGGCCAGAAGTCTGCGGGCCGTGGCCCGCGCGGGCGAGCGTCCTCGCGGCCCAGAAGAGTCCGGCCCCGGCGAGCGAGACGCCGAGACGCGCGGGTGGCGAGCCAGCCGTTGGTCGGCGAACAGCGCGGAGAGCAGCGAAAGCGCCAGGAACCCGCGACCAGCACGTCCACCATGAACACCGTGATCCTGCGCGCGGAGCCGATGCACAGCAGGGCCGCGGCGAGCGCCGCGGCCAGCAGCACCAGCTCCTTCACGAAGGTGTAGCGGTCGAGCTGAAAGAGCGGATAGGGAAGAGCGGCGAGCACCACCAGCGCCGCGCCGGTCTGGAGCGCGCGCAGCGCCGACCTGCCTTCCGGCGAGGTGGACTCGGTCTGCACCTGTTCTCCTCAGGGATCGGGCGTCAGCGGTTCCGGCGAGCGGAAGCGATCGCCATAGCGGAGCGATTCCCCCCTGGACCAGGGGCGATAGCGATTGGAGAACTCGATCCGGTCGGCCAGATCCGGATGGCTGGCGCGCCACAGCCGGAAGACGAGGCCGGTCCGCGGCACCGCGAGGTTCTCGTCGTGCAGCCGGACGAACGCCCGGGCGGCCGCCTGGTTGTCGCGCGTAATCTCGAGTCCGAAGCGATCGGCCTCCCGCTCCTGCCAGCGCGAGAGCGCCAGGGCCGCCGGCGTCGTCGCCAGCATGATCGCGCCGCCGACCATGACCAGCAGCGGCAGCGAGGCCACGTCGTCCAGCCGGTCGAATCCGAAGCGCCGGTGGAAGCGGGCGATCAACCGGCCGGCCAGGCGATGCACCACGAACAGCGACAGCGTGGCGAGCAGCGTGGCCCCAAGTATAACCGTGAGCGTGTGGCGAAGGACGAAGTGGCCGATCTCGTGCCCCATCACGAACAGCACCTGGTCGGGCTCCAGCCGATCCACCAGCGTATCCCACAGGACGATCCGCTTGGTGCCGCCGAAGCCGGTGACGTAGGCGTTGACCTGCCGGGTCTCGTCGCTCTTGCGTACCTCGTAGATGCGGCTGTCGGGGATGCCCGCGCGGGCGGCCAGCCGGTGGATCCGGGCCTCGAGCGCGCGATCCCGCATGGGGCCGTACTCGTCGAACAGCGGAGCGATCCACACCGGCGCCACGATCATCGCCAGCACGGTGAGCGGTGCCGCGAGGAGCCCGGTCCAGAGCCACCATCTCCTGGGACTCGCGCGCAGCAGCCGGTACGGGATCCACAGGATCCCGGCGGCGATGACGGCCGTGATCGCCGTCCCTTTCGCCCAGTCCGCCAGCCACTGGCCCGCGGTCTCGGTCGAGAGTCCGTACGCGTGCTGCCGCACGAACCCGGCGTACCACGCGAACGGCAGGAAGGCGATCGCCTGGATCAGGACATAGGCCGCGCCGTAGATCGCGGCGGTGAGAAACCACCGGCCCCGTGCGATCCGCCGGGCCAGGTCGCGCACCCGGGCGGAGAGCCCGGTGAAGAGCAGTGCCGCGGGAACCGCGAGCTCCAGCGCGGTCGCGCCGGCCCAGATGACGTGGCTGCTCCGGTGATACTGAATCGCGAGCGCGCTCGGCACCGGCACCGGAACGGTGGCGGCGCTATCGGTCTGCTGTGCGGGTACCGAGTCGGATTGCCACATCGTTGGCGAAAGCTACCCTGTTCCGCATAGCTTCCCCTGATGTTGGACGCCATTCGCGGCTTCGTCACCCGCCGCATTCTGCCCTCCGCCCAGACCCCGGCGGCCCCGGGCCGCTCCGCGCCGTCCGGTGTCCAGCTCGCCGCGTGCGCCCTCCTCCTCGAGCTGGCCCACGCCGACGGCGTCATGAGCCCGGCAGAGCTGGCCCACATCGAAAGCGCGGCGCAGCGTCACTTCGGACTGGACGACGCCACCGCGCGGGAGCTGATCTCGCTCGCCGAGGCGGAGCGGCGCCAGTCGATAGATCACTTTCAGTTCACCCGCCTCATCGCGGCCGAGTACGACCTGGGCCAGAAGATGGTGCTCGCCGAAGTCATGTGGGGCGTGATCCTGGCCGACGGCGAGCTCGCCACCCACGAGGCGTGGCTGGTGCGGAAGCTGGCGCATCTACTCGAGCTGGAGCCGGGCTATCTCGCGGAGGCGCGCAAGTCTGCGGCCTCGCGGCAGCCGGGCGCCGCCGGAGAGTCCCCATGAGCGACGAGACCCTGCGCACCTACCTCAACGATCACCTCGCCGGCTCGGTCGGAGCGATCGCGATGGTCGAGCGGGCGATCGAGGAGAACGCCGGCAACCTGCTCGGCCGCCGGCTGGAGGAGATTCTCCAGGAGATCAAGCAGGACCAGTCCGTGCTCCAGGACCTGATCGACCGGGCCGGCGGAAAGGAGAGTTCGTTGAAGAAGGCCGGCGCCTGGCTGGCGGAGAAGGCGGGACGGGTGAAGCTGGGCGGGACCGGCGACCCGGGCGGGCTGGCGCGGCTGGAGGTGCTGGAGACCCTGGCGATAGGGATGCAGGGAAGGCGGGCGCTCTGGCGCGCGCTGCGGGTCGTGGCCGACCAGCACCCGGTCCTGCGCGACCTGGACCTGGACCTGATGGAGCGGCGCGCGGTCGAGCAGCACGACCGGGTCGAGCAGTGGCGGCTGGAGGCTGGCGAGGGAGGTGTTATGAGCACCCAGGCTCCGAGGGCCTCGATTCATGTCGACTCCGCCGCTGGCTGCGGTGCTTCTACTGCTCCTCGCCTGCGGAGACCCGACCGACCCGCCGCCTCCCGAGGTTCTGGACCTGCAGGCGGGCGACTTCACGACCTGCGCTCTCCTTGAAGGCGGAGACCTCTGGTGCTGGGGATGGCAGGTCGGGGTCTGATGTGGAACGCGTCGAGCCTACACCGGTCCCCGCAGCCGAGAACCTTACCGTCGCATCGTTCACGCTGGGGAGCACCTCGGCCTGTGTGGTTGACGAAAGCCAGGCCACGTATTGTTGGGGCTATTGGTATACTACCGACGTTGGCGAGCTGTACGGCGACGAGCCGACGCTGCTGCAGGACTCGATTCCCCTGCGAACGCTGGACACGCATTTCGGCCACGGCTGCGGCGTGACCGATGAGGCCAGGCTCCTCTGCTGGGGAAGCAACGTCCTGGGCAAGCGGGGCCAAGGTACACCCGTAGTGGAGTTGGGCTCCACCACGCCGAACTTCGTCGTGGGCACCGAGCGATACCGTGCCGTCGCGACCGGACGTACTGCACACCTGTGGGCTTCTGGAGGACGAGGGCGTCGCGTGTTGGGGCGAAGGATCGGTCCTCGGCGCGACCAGCCCCGCGGTGGTGGAGACCGAGGAGGCGTGCTTCTACCAAGGCGTCTCGTGTGCCTGGTCGCCGGTACGGCTTCCGCTGTCGAATGTCGATCAACTGGCCCTGGGGAGCGAGCACAGCTGCGCGCGGTCGGGCGGCGGCGTGTATTGTTGGGGATCCAACTTCTTTCATCAGATGGGTGACGGGACCACGAACACCGCATCGAGCCCGATCACCGTTTCCCTGCCCGAGGCAGTGACCGATGTCGCGGCAGGGGCCTTACATACCTGTGCTCTCGGAATCAGCGGAATCGCATACTGCTGGGGTAACGCGGGTCCCTGGCTGGGACATGGCCAGGGTGATCGGCCTTCTCCCGTCGGCGGCGACCTCCGGTTTGTCCGTCTGGCCGCCGGGCAGGTCCACACCTGTGGCCTGACCGAGGGCGGCGAAGTCTACTGCTGGGGACAGGGGGATCGTGGGCTGCTCGGCGATGGTGCCGGCACGGCCAGCGTCGACCCGGTGCGGGTGGTGCCTTCGTGGGACCCCGGATCGTGACGGGCGGCTGACCGGCTCTGAGCCGATCTCAGTCGTGCAGGATCGCGGCGAGCCGCTCGAGACTCTCCACCAGACTCGGACCGGGACGGCTGAAGAGCCGCACACCGTCCATCACGTAGGTCCTTCCCTCGCGAGCGCACGGCAGTCGCTCGAACCCGGGCCGCCGACGCAACGAGTCCAACTCCCGCCGTCCCCGCGCCCCGTCGAGTCCACAGCACGCCAGCACCATCACCTCCGGTTGCCAGGCCAACAGCTCCTCCCATGCGACCCGCCGGCTCGGCTCGCCGCGCCGGCCCAGCCCGTCGTGCCCTCCGGCCAGCTCGACCAGCTCGGGGTTCCAGTGCCCGCCGCAGATCGGGGGATCGGCCCACTCGAGGAACGCCACCCGTGGCCGGCGGGCGAGCGCGGCGCCTCGGGTGCGGACCGCGTCCACCCGGCGCCGAAGATCCCTGACCAGCAGCTCGGCCTCCCGCGTAGCGGCCGACCGCCTCGCCCACCGCCTCGATGGCGTCGAAGACCTCTTCGAGCGTGCGCGGCTCGAGCGTGATGACCCGCGGGTGCGAGCTCAGCGCCGGCACCGCCCGGCCTACTTCGGCCGGCCCGACCGCGCAGACCTCGCAGAGCGCCTGAGTCACGATCAGATCGGGCCGCAGGCTCTCGAGCAGCCCCTCGTCGAGCTGGTAGAGCGACTCCCCGCGGTGCAGGCAGTCGCGGACCACCCTGTCGATTTCACGGCTCGGCGCCCCATGCGGCACCCGGGTGCGGGTGACCCGGGGAAGCGACGCGACCCGGCCCGCGAAGTCGCAGGAGTGACTCACCGCGACGAGCGCGTCCTCGAGACCGAGAGAGCAGACGATCTCCGTTGCGCTCGGCAGCAGGGACGCGATGCGTAGCGAAGCCGCCGCCGGGTCACTGGACACTGGTGGAGACTCCGACGAACAGCCCGCGGCCCCGGGCGGGGAAGCCCACGGCCTGCTCGTAGCTCTCGTCGAGCAGGTTCTCGACCCGCGTCGTGAGATCGAGGCCCGGCGTCCCCCGCCGGGGTTGCAGGACAGTGAAGGTTCCGCTCGAGGTCGAGCGTGGTGTAGGACGGCAACTCCACTCGCTGGCTGGGCTCGGGAAACTGGCCGAAGCGTATGTCGTCGCGCGGGCCGGCCCAGGAGAGCAGCGCGCCGAGCCGGATGCGGCCGGCGAACGCGGACTCCACCCGGAAGGAGAGGACGTCCTTCGGGCGTCGCAGCAGCCGCTCTCCTTCCACGAAGGTGGCGGCGTCGCCGGAGTCGAACCCGGCGTCAGTCACTTTCGAGGCCAGTCGGGTGTACGCGATCGAGCCTTCGCACCGGGCCGGCCGGCCGGAGGTGCAGCACCGCCTCCACCCCGTTGGCGTTGGCCGAGGCGACATTGAAATAGTTCGGCCCGCCGGGCTCGGGTGGCACGAAGGTGAACTGGATGAGATCGCGGAACCGCTGGGCGAAGACGGTGACCCCCACGCCCAGCGCTCCGTGGGCAAAGTCCTGCTCGACCCCGCCTTCGACGCTGAAGCTCCGCTCAGGCCGGAGATCGGGGTTTCCGATCGAGAATGGGCTGTCGAAGTTCTCGAAGAAGCTCGGCTCCTTGAACCCGGTGCCGACCGAGCCGCGGATCCTCGTCGTGGGCGACGCGAAGGCCAGGGCCGCCGCACGGTAGGTCCAGAAGCTCCCGAACTTCTCGTTCTCGTCCAGCCGGCCGCCGCCGGTGAGCTGCAGCGCGGGGCAGCGGCAGGACGGTCGCCTGCGCGTAGATCCCCCAGTTGTCCCGGGCTTCGCGGAAGGCGCCGGTCACGTTCTGCCGCTGGGCCTCGAAGCTGGCGCCGGCGAGCCCGCGGATCCCCTTCGGCATGGTGAGCTGCACCCGAGCGTCGGCGGAGGTTCGGTCGGTGCTGGTGCGATCGCTGCTGGCGAAGCCCGGACCCGGCGGCGGATCGGCCGGGTTCTCGAAGCCGGTCTCGATGTCGCTCCGGCCGAGCAGCAGCTGGCCCTCGACGATCTCCGAGAACCGGTGTCCGACGTCGAGCGCGAGCGCCGCCGTCTTGTCGGTGGTGAACTGGTTACGGTCCACCGGCACGCCGGTGAAATCGGTGGGGAAGTGATATTTCGCGTCGTGATAGCGGCCGGTGAGGCTCAGCGTGGTGCGGTCGCCGGCGCGGGCACGGAAGCGGCCGCTCGCCACGGTGTTCCGGTAGTCGTTGTTGAACTCGTACGTCCCATCGCTGGTGAGGCGGGAGAGCGACGCCGACCAGCCGAGGGCGTCGCCGCCGCCCAGCGCGGAAGCCTCCCATCGCGCGCTGCCGAAGCTGCCGCCCTCGGCGGCCGCGCCGAGCCGGAGCCCGTCTCCGCCCTGCCGAGTGACGATCTGAATGACACCGGCGATCGCGTCCGAGCCGTACAGCACGCTTCCCGGGCCGCGCAGGATCTCGATCCGCTCGACGTTGTCGGTGGTGAGCGAGGCGAAGTCGTAGAAGCCGCCCGGCTGATTCACCGGCACGCCGTCCACCAGCACCTTCACGTAGTCGCTCTCCCCGCCGCGCACGAACAGCGACGCAGCGGCGCCGTACGGGCCGCCCTGGACCAGGTGCGCCCCCGGCACCTGGCGGAGCGCGTCGCCGACGAAACGGATGCCCTCGCGCCCGCAGGTCGTCGCCCCGGAGCACCGTCACCGTCGAGGCGACGGAGTCGGGCGCGACGGGGTAGCGGGTGGCCGTCACGACGATCTCGGGGAGCGAGGTGGTGTCCCTCACTTCCTGCGCGCCGAGAGGGAGGGGTGCCGCGAGAAGGGAGGCCGCGAGCGCGAGGAGGCGGAAGGTCGAGCCTCGGTGGAGCCGGGTCATCGTGGAGCTCCTGACATGGAATCGGTGAGCGCCGCGAAGCGCGCGCGAAGGGCGCGGGCCGCGGCTGGAGCGCGGGGACTGGGGCGGTTGGACGACGATTCGGTGAGGCGGAGGAGGCGGCCGGCGCGCACCGCCGGCAGGACCCGCCACTCGGGCCGGCGCTCGAGCCCGGGGATCTCGCTGCCGACGACGAGCACCACCGCGGGCGCCCGCTCGACGATCGCCTCGAGCGACACGGGGGCGGAAGCCGACGGCGACGTCGGCGAAGACGTTTCGGCCGCCCGCCAGCTCCACCAGCTCGCTGCACGAAGCTGCCGGCGCCGAGCGCGATGACCGGCTGGTCCCAGGCGAGGAGCAGTGCCGGGAGGCGCTCGGTGGAGTCGTGTCGGACGGCGCGCTCGGCCGCCAGCTCCGCCTCCAGCCGGTCCGCGATGGAATCGCCTGCGGCCGGTGCCCCGACGGCCTCACCCAGCACCCGCGCCGCGCGCGCGACGTCGCGCGAGGCGGTCGGTGCGGAGCCGGAGTACCGGGATGCCCAGCTCGCGGAGGCGGGCGGCGGCCGCGGCGTTGCCGGCGGAGTGATAGAGGACGACGAGGTCGGGCCGGGCGCCGACGACCGCCTCGAGCGCCGGCGGGAACCCACCGCCGACGCTGGGGACGGCGGCCGCGCCGGCCGGATAGTCGCAGGCGCTGCTGCGGCCGACGAGACGGGGGCCGGCGCCGAGGGCGAAGAGCAGCTCGGTGGTGGTCGGGTTGAGCGAGACGATGCGGCGGGGCGGCGAGCCCTGGCCGACGCGCTCGCCGGCATCGTCCACGAGCGCGGTGCCGTGGACGCGCCTCCGGCCGGCCGGCAGGCGGCGAGGCTACCGAGGACGAGCGCGAGCGCGCGAAGGCGAAGAGCCCTTCAAGCACGCCGCCCATCCTCGGGGCTTCGAAGATGGGCGAATGCAGGCCGCGACAGCGGGGCCGGAATCGCCACCGTTCCCTCCCCCGAGGGTTCACGTGGTGGCGCGAGCGAGAGGTCTCCTGGCTCCGGGCCCTCGCTCGCCTTCCCGGTTACCCAGTGGCGATGCTGAGCGAGGTGTAGTGCCCGTTACAGTGGCGGGGCCGCGCCGGATTCGCACCGGCTTCCGTTGGATCTCGACTCGCGTGGAGCGGTTATACGACGGTGCCATCTTAGGCCGTCGGCAAGCCTGACGCAAGAGCGCACCCGTGATACTGACATGCCGGCCGTCGTGACGGAGCGCACCGCCACTTGAGGTACCGGGGCCGCATAGTGCTGTCCCCATGTCCCCGTTCACATCTCGCCGGCGCGTCGTGGAGGCGCCTCACGGGGACGCCGCAGTCGGAGGAGGCAATCATGACCATGCCAGACACACGGAGCGGAGGCCGCGACAACACGGCCCTCGGCGAGGAGCAGGCTTTGCCGGGAACGGGGAGTGAAGTGCGGGACGGGCCCGGTGCCAAGCAGATACGCCAGGCTCGCGACAAGGTGGTGGATCAGGCGAAGTCCACCTTCCGCGATGCTCGCGAGCGCGCGGGCTCGAGCTTGAGCGACGGCCGGCGCCAGGCGGCCGACCAGATCGGCGGGCTCGGCGGCGCCTTGCACCGCACCAGCGAGCAGTTACGCAGCGAGGACCAGGCCCAGTTCGCCGACGTGGCCGACTCCGTCGGGCGCCAGATCGACCGGGTCGCCGGCTATCTCCGGGAGTCGGACGGCCGGACCATCGCCCGCGACATCGAGAGCCTCGCCCGGCGGCAGCCCGCGCTCGTCTTCGCCGGCGCGTTCGCGCTCGGCTTGGTGGCGGCGCGGTTCCTCAAGAGCTCCGATCCGGGCTCGGACGACGAGCGGGCTACGAGCGGATCCGGCCTGGCGGCGAGCCGGCGGGCCTGGGGTCCGGATTCGATCCGGGAGCGGGAGGGTTCGATGCACCAGCTTAGGCAGGAGCGCTCGGTCGGCGAGCTGTTCGGGCAGCTGACCCAGGATCTCTCGCTGCTGGTACGTCAGGAGACACAGCTAGCCAAGACCGAGATTCAGGAGAAGATTTCCCGGGCCAGCCGGGATCTGGTCGCGCTGGCGACCGGCGGGGTGGTCGCGCTGGTCGGCGGCCTCGCCCTCACCGCGGCGGTCATCCTGCTGCTGGTGGACCCGGTCGGGCTCGAGCCGTGGCTCGCGGCGCTGCTGGTCGGGGTGCTGCTCGCCGGGGGCGGCTACGTGATGCTCCGCGGAGGTCTGCGCGACCTCAAGACATTGGATCCGGCTCCCCGCCGCACGGTGGAGAGCATCAAGGAAGACATCCAGACCGTGAAGGAGCGGCGGCCATGAACGAATATGAGCGGCACATCGGTGGCTCGGCGGGGGACGGCGATCCCCAGTCGCGAGGGAGATCTCCCGAGGAGATCGAGCGCGAGATCGAGGCGACCCGGCGAGCGGATGAGCCGGGACATCGACGAGCTGGGCGACCGGCTGAGCCCGCAGAACCTGAAGCGCCAGGCCAAGGACGCGATCACCGGGAAGGCGCAGGACATCGCCAACAACGTGGGCGCAGGCCCGGCAACCGGCTTCCGGATGATGGACTTCATCCAGGAGAACACCTCGCTGGTGGCGGCGATGGGCCTCGGCGCCGTCTGGCTGATCCAGCAGCGCAACCGGAGCGAGGTCTCCGGCGACCGGATGGCGCGGTTCGCCTACACCGGGCCCGAGCGCCGGCGGGAAGGTCTGATCGGCAGGATCGCCGATCGTGCCGGCAGGTGCGCGACAGCGTGACCGCGACGGCGGATGAGCGTCGCCGAGCGGGCGGGCGATCTCGACCCACCAGGCGGGCGAGTTGGCCGGCCGCGCCCGCGAGCGCGCGGGCGAGCTGGGTGGCGAGGTGAAGCGCGCGCCCGCGACATCGGGCTCCCGCGCCCAGGACCAGACTCGCCGGGCTCGCGGCGGTCTGGAGCGCCTGGTCGAGGAGAATCCTCTGGCGGTCGCGGCGGGCGTCGCGGTGCTGGGACTCGCCTGCGGATTGCTGGTGCCCGAGAGCGAGCGGGAGCAGCGCCTCATGGGCCCGGCCCGGGACGACCTGGTCCACCGCGCGCAGGGAACGGCGCGCCGGGTCAAGGACGCGGCGGTCGAGGCGGGCCAGGAGCTGCGCGAGTCGGTGCGCGAGGAAGTCTCCGAGCGCGCGCCGGAGGTGAAGGCGGTGGTGCAGGACGCGGTGCAGTCGGTCGGCCAGCAGGTGAAGGAGAAGGCCGGCCGGGTGAAGGAGGAGGCGAAGCAGGCGGCCCGCGAGCAGCGGCCCGGCCGCGGCTCCGACACCGGCCTGATCCGCCGGTGATCGGGAGGCTGCTCCGGCGGCGATCGTTCCTCTCGGACCGCGAGCAGGACCTGCGGGCCCGGGAACAGGAGCTGCTGGGGCGCCTCGCGCGCGCGCTCGAGGCGTTCGGCCCCGACGTCGCAGCCCGCCGACCTCCAGCGCTTCCGGGAGGCCACCGAGCAGCTCGCCGGGCTCTTCCTGCTGGTGATCGCCGGCGAGTTCAATTCCGGCAAGTCCAGCTTCATCAACGCGCTCCTCGGCGAGCGGGTGCTCCCGGAGGGCGTCACTCCCACCACCGACCGGATCAACCTCCTCCGCCACGGCCCCGAGATCACCGAGCGGCCGCTGGAGGCCTACCTGCTCGAGCGCACCCATCCCGCCGAGCTGCTGCGCGAGCTCAACGTGGTGGATACCCCGGGCACCAACGCCGTCATCCGGCGGCACGAGGAGCTGACCCGCGACTTCGTCCCCCGGGCCGACCTGGTGCTGTTCGTCACCAGCGCCGACCGGCCGTTCAGCGAGAGCGAGCGCGAGTTCCTGGAGCGGATCCGGGAGTGGGGCAAGAAGATCGTGTTCATCGTGAACAAGATCGACATCCTCGCCGGGCCCGCGGAGCGGGCCGAGGTGATCGCCTACGTCCGGGACAACGCCGCCGCGCTGCTGGGCGAGACGCCGCAGGTCTTCCCGGTCTCCGCCCGCGCGCGCGGTGCAGGCCCGCGCCGAGGGCGCGGCCGAGCGCTGGGAGCAGAGCGGCTTCGACGCGGTGGAGGAGTACCTGCTCCGCACGCTCGACCAGGAGGAGCGCATCCGGCTCAAGCTGCTCAACCCGCTCAACGTCGGGCTCCGGCTGGCGGCGCGGTACAAGGAGGCGGCGTTCGAGCGGCTCAAGCTGCTGTCCCAGGACATCGAGGCGCTCCAGAGCATCGACGCCCAGCTCGCGCTGTTCCACCAGGAGATGCTGCGCGACTTCGAGCCGCGGCTGTCCCGGCTGGAGCTGCTGCTGAGCGAGATGGAGAGCCGGGGCCAGCGGTTCTTCGAGGAGACCGTGCGGCTGAGCCGGATCCGCTCGCTGCTCGACAGCGAGGGCGTCAAGCGGGCGTTCGAGCGCGAGGTCGTGGGCGACACCCCGCAGCAGCTCGAGGCGGAGGTGGGCCGGCTCATCGACTGGATCGTCGAGCGCAACCTCAAGGTCTGGCAGGACGTGAGCCAGTTCGTGGACCGCCGCCGGCTCTCGCTGCATCAGGAGGGGATGCTGGGCGAGGTGCCCACCACGTTCAGCTACAACCGCCAGGCGCTGCTGGAGTCGGTGGGCCGGGTGTCGCGCGAGGTGATCGGCGGATACGACCGGGAGCGGGAGGCGCGCGCGATCGCCGACGAGGTGCAGGGCGCCTTCGCGACCACCGCCCTCGCCGAGGCGGGGGCGATCGGGCTCGGCACCCTGGTGGTGACCGTGGTGACCGGCGCCGCGGCCGACGTCACCGGCATTCTGCTCGCCGCCGCGCTCGCGGTGGGCGGGTTCTACGTCATCCCCCGGAAGCGCCGGCAGGCCCAGCGGGAGTTCCGCCGGCGGGTGGAGCAGCTCCGGACCCGGCTCCGGGACGGGCTGACCCGCCAGGTCCACCACGAGGTGACGCAGTCCACCGACCGGGTCAACGAGGCCATCGCACCTTACCGGAGGTTCGTACACAGCCAGCAGCAACGGATCAACGAGGCGCGCGGCGAGCTGGTCGCCACCGAGGACGCGCTGCTTCGGCTCCGCGGCGAGATCGAGCGCCGCTGAGCGGAAACGTGCGGGGGAATGCGATGGCCACGAGAATCACGGCGGCGTGCTTCAGCTGCTCAAGGACGAGCGTCAAGAGCTTCATCGAGGACGACTGCCCCACGATGGCGGCCGCCCTCTCCTACTACACGGTCTTCTCCCTTCCGCCCCTGCTGGTCCTGCTGCTCACGCTGCTCGGCGCGGTGCTGGACCCCCAGGACATCCAGGGCACCATCGAGGCGCAGATGCGGGACGCGATGGGGCCCGGCGGGCGGCGGCGCAGGTCCGCACCATCCTCGCCAACGCGGACCGGCCCGGCGCCGGCGGGCGCTGCCGACCGTGCTCAGCGTGGTCGCGCTGCTGCTCGGCGCCACCGGGGTGTTCGGCCAGCTCCAGGCGGCGCTCAACAAGGCCTGGGGCGTGGCGCCCGACCCCGAGAAGGGCGGCATCAAGAGCCATGCTGCTCAAGCGGGTGTTCGGGGTCGGCATGGTGCTCGGCGCTGGCGTTCATCCTGCTGGTCTCGCTGGTGGTGAGCGCCGTGCTCTCCGCCTTCGGCGACCAGCTCGGCCGCTTCCTGCCGGAGGGACTCTCGGCGCCGGTGCTGGAGGCGATCAACTTCGCCGGCTCGCTCGCCGTGATCGCGCTGCTCTTCGCCGCGATCTTCAAGGTCATGCCCGACGCCAGGATCGCCTGGAGCGACGTCCGGGTCGGCGCGGTCGCCACCGCGCTGCTCTTCGTGGCCGGCAAGTTCGCGCTCGGGCCTCTACCTCGGGCCGGAGCAATCCGGGCGAGGCGTTCGGCGCGGCCGGGGCGCTCGCGCTGATGCTGGTGTGGATCTACTACTCCTCGATGATCGTGCTGCTCGGCGCGGAGTTCACCCAGGCGTGGGCCGAGCAGCGGGGGCGGGGGATCGTGCCGGAGAAGGGAGCGGTGCGGGTGGTGCGGGAGACGCGGCGAATGGATCTGGCGGAGGCGGAACCCTGTCATCCCGAGCGTAAGCGAGGATCTGCCCGCATGGCTCGAGGCAAGCCCGGGCTGTTCGGCCCCCCCTCCGGCGCGCTCCGCTCCCGCGCCCGCATCGTCATCCGACGGCTCAAGGCCGCTGGTCGGCCTCGACGTCTACCACCGCCCGGAGATCGCGGCCGAGACCGTGCGCCTGGGCGACGCCGGCGGCCGTTGGACGGTCGTTCCCGAGGGACTCGGACCCCACAGCGTGGTCTACGCCTTCGGCGTGGGCACCGACATCAGCTTCGAGCGCGACCTGATCGCCCGCTACGGCGTGACGGTGCACGCCTTCGATCCCACGCCGATCGCGCTCGAGTGGGCCGCCGACCAGCGCCTTCCCGACCGGTTCGTCCTCCACCCGTACGGCGTGGCCGACTTCGACGGCACGCGCCCGCTTCGCGGCGCCGCAGGAAGCGGAAGTTCCCGTCCTTCAGCCTGGTGCGGAGCGAAGGCGCCGGGCCCGGCCGTGGAGGCGCCCGGTGCACCGGGTCGCCACCCTGGCGGGCATGCTCCGGCTCCCGCCGCCGGACCTGGTCAAGATGGACATCGAGGGCGCCGAGTACGCGGTGCTCGCCGACCTGCTGGACGAGCGGGTTCCGCCCCCGCCAGATCCTGGTGGAGTTCCACCACCGCTGGCGTGAGGTGGGGGCCCGGCGGACCCGCGAGGCGCTCGGGCTGCTGGGCCGCCAGGGCTATCGGATCGCCGACGTGGCGGACAAGCGGGATGGAGTACACGTTTCTCCGCCCCGGAACAGCGTGAAACGTGAACGGTGAAAGGTGAAAGGGGCGCTCGATCCCCTTTCACCTTTCACCCTTTACCGTTCACGTTGTTAGGGGGTTGGCGCCCCGCCGCCGCTTTCAGCATCTTTCCTGCCCATGCTCCGGCTCAACACGTTCGGCGGACTCGTCCTGCAGCAGGACGGCCAGCTGCACACCGGTCCCGCGTCCCAGCGGCGGCGCCTGGCGCTGCTCGCCGTGGTCGCCGCGGCCGGCCAGCGCGGCGCGAGCCGCGACAAGCTGCTGTCGCTCCTCTGGCCCGACAGCGATGCGGAGCCGGCGCGGCACTCGCTCTACCAGGCGGTGCACGCCATCCGCCGCTCGGCCGGCAGCGACGACATCTTCCTCGGCACCACCACCCTCCAGCTCAATCCCGCAGCTCATCACCAGCGACGTCGCGCGAGTTCGAGGAGGCGATCGAGTCGGGCTCCCACGAGCAGGCGGTGCGGCTCTATCGCGGCCCCTTCCTCGACGGCTTCCGGCTGGAGAGCGCGCCTGAGTACGAGCAATGGCAGGATGGCGAGCGGGTGCGGCACGCGCCGCGAATACGCCGCCGCGCTGGAATCACTGGCCGGCAGCCGCCGCCGCGCGCAGGGACTATCCGGCCGCGGTGCGCTGGTGGCGCCGGCTCGCCGCCGCCGAGCCGGTGAGCACCACCGCGGCGGTCGGGTTGATCGAGGCGCTGGTGGCGGCGGGCGACCGGGCCGGCGCGCTCCAGTTCGCCGGGCGTGCACAGCTCGCTGGTCCGTCAGCACCTCGAGGCCGAGCCCGATCCCGAGATCGACGCCTGGATCGGGCGGCTTCGGACCGGCGAGATCCCGGTGCCGGCCGCCGGCCGCGCCGGCGCCCGCCGAGGCCCCGCGCGTCCGGCGCCGAAGCCGCGCGGGAGGCCGCCGGCCCGCGAGCTGGACGAGATCAAGCCGCGCGTTCACCGAGCGCTATCAGGTGGGCGACCGGACCGGCGAGAGCACCCTGCTGCTCACCTTCGCCGCGCGCGACCGGCGCGACACCCGCCCGGTGGAGCTGCACGTGCTGAGTCCGCGGCTCGCCGGCCTCGGCGGCGACGCGCGGGTCCTCGAGGCGCTGGAGCGGGTCGCGGCGCTGCGCGACCCGCGGATCGTGCCGGTGCGCGAGGCCGGCGCGATCCAGGGAAGGATCTACTTCACCACGCCGCCGGCGGAGGGCCAGTCGCTGCGCGACCGGCTCGCGCGCGAGCGCCAGCTTCCGGTGGGCGAGGCGCGGCGCATCGCGCTGGAGGTGCTGGACGCCCTCGTCTACGCCCACGGACACGACGTGCGGCACGGCGACCTGCGTCCCAAGCACGTGCTGCTGGCGCGAACGGCGTCGCCGTGGCGTCGTTCGGCCTGGTGGAGGCGCTGGACGTCGCCGCGGCCGGCAGCGCGGGCAGCACGGCGGTCACCATCGGGGCGCCCGCCTACCTCTCGCCCGAGCAGCTCGCCGGCGAGAGCACGGCGGACGAGCGGAGCGATCTCTACAGCGTCGGGTGCATCGTCTTCGAGATGCTGGCCGGCGAGCCTCCGTTCGGCGGCAGCAATCTCTCGGCGGTGCTGAGCCGCAAGCTCACCCAGTCGGCGCCGCAGGTCAGCTCGCTCCGCGAAAGCGTCCCGCCCCAGCTCGACGCTTTCGTGGCGCGCTGCCTGGCCCGGCTTCCCGCCGACCGGTTCCAGCGGGCCGCCGAGGCGCGGGAGGCGCTCCAGGCGGCGCAATGACCGACGCGCAGCGGTCCGCGCTCGCCGACGCGCTGGCCGGACGCTACCGGATCGAGCGGGAGATCGGCCGCGGCGCGGCGGCGACGGTCTACCTGGCCCAGGACCTCCGGCACGGGCGCCGGGTGGCGCTCAAGGTGCTCAACTCGGAGCTGGGCGCGGCGCTCGGCGTCGAGCGCTTCCAACGGGAGATCCGCACCCAGGCCCGGCTGCAGCATCCTCACATCCTGCCGCTCTTCGATTCCGGCAGCGCCGCCGGCCGGCTCTTCTGCACCATGCCTTACGTCGAGGGCGGATCGCTTCGCGACCGGCTCCGGCGCGAGGGTCCGCTGCCGCTCGAGGCCGCCGCCCAGCTCGCCGCCGAGGTCGCCTCCGCGCTGACCTACGCCCACGCGCTCGGCGTCATCCACCGCGACATCAAGCCGGCGAACATCCTCATCTCGGCCAGCGGCCACGCGCTGCTCACCGACTTCGGCATCGCCTACGCGATCGAGGACGGCAGCGGCCACGCCCGCCCCGGCCGGATCACCGAGTCGGGCGTCACCCTCGGGACGCCGGCGTACATGAGCCCGGAGCAGTCGGTGGGGGACGAGGCGGTGGATTCGCGAAGCGACATCTACTCGCTCGCCGTGGTCGTGTACGAGATGCTGAGCGGCTCGCCGCCCTTCACCGGGCCGAACCCGCGCGCGATCATGGCCCGCCGCCTGGTCGAGCGCCCCGCGTCGCTCGCGATCGTCCGCCCCGGCCTGCCCCCGACCGTCGAGGCGGCCGTCAACCGCGCGCTCGCCCGCCTGCCGGCCGGCCGGTTCGAGACCGCCGCCGAGTTCGCGGTGGCGCTGTGCGGCCGCGGCGAGGAGGGCGACGACGCCGATCCGCCTCGTCCGACGCAGCGGCGACGGGCCTGGGGCCGGTACGCCGGCATCGCCGCCCTCGCGATCGCGCTGCTGGTGGGCGGACTCCTGGTCCTGCCCCGCGTGCTCCGCCGGCCCCCGGCCGCGCCGGTCGGGGCGACCGGACCCCGGATGCTGGTCGTGCTCCCGTTCAAGAACCTGGGCGACTCCGCCGACGCCTATTTCGCCGACGGACTGACGGAGGAGCTGACCAGCCGGCTGGCCGGACTTACCGGGCTCCGAGTCATCAGCCGAACCAGCGCCGAGCAGTATCGGGGAAGCACCCGGTCGTTGAAGGAGATCGGCGCGGAGCTGGGCGCGGGCTACGTGCTCGAGGGGAGCGTGCACCTCGATCGCGCGGGCGGACGCGGGTGCGGGTGCGCCCGCGCCTGATCGCCGTGGCCGACGACAGCCAGCTCTGGGGCGAGCCCTACGAGGTGGAGCTGACGGAGGTGTTCCGGGTCCAGTCGGACATCGCGCAGCGGGTCACGCAGGAGCTCGACGTCGCGCTCCGGACGCCCGAGCGGGAGGCGCTCGGCAGAGCCGGCACCACCGATCCCGAGGCGTACGATTTCTACCTGCGGGGCAACGACTATCTGGGCCGGAGCAACCAGCACGCCGATCTGGCGAACGCGATCCGGCTCTACCGGCAGGCAGTGGACGCCGATCCCAGGTTCGCGGCGGCGTACGCGAAGCTCGCCCGGTGCCACACCCAGATCTACTGGCACTACTACGACCGCACCGAGGCCCGGCTCGCCCTCGCGAGGCAGGCGCTGGACTCCGCCGTGCGGCTGGGGCCCGACCTGCCCGAGACCCACATGGCGCAAGGGTTCTTCCACTACTGGGGCCGCCTCGACTACGACGCTGCCCTCCGGGAGTTCGAGGCGGCGCTGCGGCTCCAGCCCAGCAACAGCGAGCTGCTCCAGGCGATGGGATACGTCGAACGCCGGCGCGGGCAATGGCAGAGGTCGCTCGGCCGGTTCGTCGAGGCGCTGCGCTACGATCCGCGGTCCGGAGTGCGGAGCTTCGACGTAGGCGACAACTACCTCTCGCTCCACATGTTCAACGAGGCGGACCACTACCTCGATCGGGCGATGGTGCTCTCGCCCGACTGGGCCAATCCGTACGTCTACCGCGCCTGGCTTCAGGTGGCCTGGCGCGGCGACCTCGCCGCGGGGCAGGGCCTTGATGGCACAGGGGCTCGGGCGAATCGAGCCCGGCCGGTTCGCGCCGGCGCTTCAGACCGGCGACCGCGTCTCCGCCTCGCTGGTGACGGCCGACAGCACCTTCTGGCCCATGCTGGACGGCCTGTCGCTCGCGACCTTCAGTGGCGACACCGTGCGCTATCACCTGCTCAAGGCGGAGGCCTTCGCCTTTCGCCGCAACGCCGCCGCCGAGCGCGCCCACGGCGACTCGGCCCGCGCGCTGCTCGAGCTCCGACTGCGGCCCCAGCCCGATGACGCGAAGTTGCTCGCCGCGCTCGCGCTGGCGTACTCCCACCTGCGCCGCCATCCCGAGGCGATCAGGGCCGGCGAGCGGGCCGCCGAGCTGCTCCCGCTGCAAACCGATGCCGTCTCCGGACCCTTCATCCTGGCGTACCTGGCCCGGGTCTACACCGTCGCCGGCCGCCAGGACCAGGCGGTCGCCGTGCTGGAGCGGCTGCTGAAGGTCGATTCCTGGATCACGCCTGTTGCGCTGCGCGTCGACCCCATCTGGGCTCCGCTGCACTCCCACCCGCGGTTCCGCAGGCTCGCCGGCACCGACTCTTCCGCCACCTGAGCCGGCGTTTGAGAGACAGATGAGAACAGAGTGACCGGGCTCCGGTACTCTCGGGGTGGCATCTCCGCCGCCGCCCTGAACCCGGAGGCCACCATGGCCGACCACCGCATTGCTCCCCGCAGCGTAGCCCTCTATGCGGTCTCCCTGGCCGGCATCGCGGCGGGGCTCATGCTCTGGGCCGCGCCGGGCCGACCGGCGCAAGTGCCGCCGCGGGCCGAGTCGGTCGCGTTGCCCGACACGCTGGCCTTCGAGGTGCGCTACGGCGGACTCGGCGCCGAGGGCGTGGACATGGTGTGGCGGGCCCGAGCAGGTGGGCCGGTGGCGGGGCTCGTCACCATCAGAATGGAGTACGCGGGCGATCCCGCCGATCGCCGGATGCCGGTCTGGCCGGTGAACGTCTGGCTGTTCTACTCGGCCGACGATCTTCGCAGCTCGTTTGCCGCGGAGCTGAGCGGCACGATGAGCTGGAAGACCGGCGAGCTGCGGGTCGCCGGACTGGTGAGCGACGGCGCGCGGCGGGACACGGCGCTCGAGCAACGGATGCGGGTTACCCAGCCGGAGCTCAACGGGACTGCCACGATCGTGTTCTATCCGCGGATCGCGTGGGCGGGAGTCCGCCAGTAGAGGTTGTCATCCCGAGTAGACGGTGATCATGCCAGGGTGGTTCGAGTCCGCTCAGATCCCTCGCTCCGCTCGGGATGATGTGCCCCGACTCGTCCTGACACCCTCCCTTGCGCCCGTTATGTTCCCGCCCATGTCACCGGTCGGAGCTGGAGCTTACGCCAGGATCTACGCCGTCGTTCGCCGCATCCCCCGCGGGCGGGTCGCCACCTACGGGCAGGTCGCCGAGCTGGCCGGACTCGCCTGGCCACGCCCGCCAGGTCGGCTACGCGCTCGCCGCGCTGCCGGAGGGCACCGCGGTGCCGTGGCACCGGGTGCTGAACGCGCGAGGCGCGCTGAGCCTGCGCCGCGATTCCGGGGGAGAGATCTCGCAGCGCCTGCGACTGGAGCAGGAGGGAGTGCGGTTCGACGCCGGCGGCCGGATCGCGCTCGAGCGGGTGCGATGGCGGGGCCGGCCGCCGATGATCATCCACGTGCTGGGAGTGCCGATGGACCTCGGTTCGGGCCGCCGGGGCGTGGACATGGGCCCGTCCGCGATCCGGATCGCCGGCCTCGCCGACCGCCTCGCCGAGCTGGGCCACAAGGTGGTGGACGAAGGCGACGTCGGCATCAAGAACATGGAAGCGCTGAAGGTGGGCGACCTCCGCGCCCGCTATCTCGGGGAGATCGCCCGCGCCTCCCGGCTGGTGTGCAACAAGGTGGAGCGCATCATCGGGAAGGGGCGCTTCCCCCTGGTGCTCGGCGGCGACCACTCGATCTCGGTCGGCACCGTCTCCGCCATCGCCACGGCGGCGCGGCGGGAAGGGAAGAAGGTCGGTCTGCTCTGGGTGGACGCCCACGGCGACATCAACACGCCGGAGACCTCGCCGTCGGGGAACATTCACGGCATGCCGGTCGCCGCGCTGCTGGGCGAAGGTCCGCCGGAGCTGACCTCGATCGGGGGGGAAGGCCCCAAGGTGGACCCGCGCAACGTGGCGATGGTCGGGATCCGGAGCCTCGACGAGGGCGAGAAGGTCCGGCTCAAGCGCTACGGGGTCGAGGTGCACACCATGTCGGAGGTGGACCGGAACGGGATCGACACGGTGATGAAGGCGGCGCTCGCCCGGGTCACCGACGGCACCGACCGGGTCCACGTGAGCTTCGACCTGGATGCCGTGGATCCCGACCGTCGCGCCCGGAGTGGGGACGCCGGTCAAGGGGGGGCTCGACTACCGCGAGGCGCACCTCCTCATGGAGATGCTGTCCGACTCGGGGGCGATGACGTCGCTGGAGGTGGTGGAGACCAACCCGATCCTGGACGACCGCAACGCCTCGGCGGCGTTCGCGGTCGAGCTGGTGCAGTCGGCGTTCGGGAAGCGGATTCTTTGAGGCCGGGCGCGGCTCAGTGCCGCGCGTCGCCCAGCGCGTCCCGCACCTTCCCGAGGAGCTGTTCCGCGGTGAAAGGCTTGAGCAGGACGGGCAGGGGCGACTCGCGCAACCCGAGCTTGGTCGTCAGCTCCGGCGCGTGTCCCGTCATCAGCACGACCCGCAGGTTGGGGAGTCGGGCCAGCGCCTGGTCGGCGAGGGAGAGGCCGTCCATCTCGGGCATGACGATGTCGGTCACCACCAGGCCGATGCCGGGATCACTCGCCAGCGTGCGCAGGGCCTCCGCTCCCGATTCCGCCTCGACCACCCGGTAGCCTTCCGTCCGCAGCATCCGGACGGTGAGCCGCCGCACCCCGCGGTCGTCGTCCACCACCAGCACGGCACCCGCCTCCGCCCCGAGTCCGGTCCGGTCGCTCTCGGGCGAGAGCCGGGCCCGGGGCGGGCGCGCGACCCAGCTCTGCAGGGCGACGGCGAACATTGTCGGCAACGGATTCCTCTGAGGCGCGGGGTGGTCGAGCTGGTCGGCGAGGACCAACATCGCAGGGAATTGCCCGGTCGGCAACCCTGGGCCCCCTCCTGCGTCACCTGCCGCCCGGCGACTTCCGGCGGAGGAAGCGGAGCATGTCCGGCGTCCGCTCGAACACCCGCACGTCGGGCGACGCGAGCGCGCGATCGCGCGGCTCCAGCTTGAGGTCCAGATGGGGCCAGCGCCGGTTGCCCAGGTGGAGCGCCTGGGGCGGGGCGCCCACCCGCTCGCGGAACGCCTCCAGCTCGTCCAGATCGTTGGTGGTGGAGAGCACGTGTGACCAGCCCGGCGCGTAGAGGTTTTCCCGGTCCATCACGATCACCCGGCGCCGCCCTCCCGCAGGAACTTCACCGACCAGCCGATGACCGCCGGGTCGCGCAGCAGGGCGCGGTGTCCCAGCCCGCTGGTGCGCTCCAGCCGGGAACCGGCCCACGCGCCCACGATCTCCTCGCCGTGGGCGATGGGGACATCGGTGTCGTCCCGGTCGTGGATCACCAGCGCCGCGGCCGGCAGCTCCCGCACGATGGTGGGGATGTGCAGGTCGTCCCAGACGATCCGGAGCCGGCGCTCGAGGTTCCGGTGCATGGTCTGCTGGACCGCCGGCGGGATCGCGAGCGACCGGGCGAAGAGATCGGAGAAGATCCGCACGTCGGCCGGAGGCGCGATCAGCACCACCCGCCGGGCGGCCAGCCCTGCCGCATCGCCATCGCCACCGCGGCCCCGCCGAGCGAGTGGCCCACGAGCCCGTGGATCGGGCCCGCGGCCTCGGCCACGTCAACCAGCGCCCGGGCGAATTCCGGCAGCGACGCGAACCGTCCGGTGGACTCCCCATGGGCCGGCGCATCGAAGGCCACCACCCGGAACCCGGCCTCGACCAGCGCGACCGCCAGGGCGCCGAGCCTGCTCGCCCGGCTCCCCCAGCCGTGGACCAGCACGACCGTCGGGCCGCTTCCCCACGACATAGCCGGTGAGCTGCTGGCCTTGGCTCGGGATGCCGAAGCGTGAGCCGGTCGCGATGAAGGCCTCGTCTCCATCGCGGCGAGGCGGCGGGGTGCAGAAGAGGGTCTCGGCCCAGCGCGCGGCGAGAGCTGGAGCCACCGCGCCGACGGTGCGGAAAGCGGCTCGGGTCGCCCACAGGCGGAAAGAGAGTCGCGCCATCCGGAGGTTCGAAGGGCTATTTCGCCGCGGTCCGCGGCGGGACCGGCTTCCCCTTCACCACCTTCCCGTTCTTCATGACGAAGTGGACCTGCTTGAGGGCGCGCGGATCGGCCAGCGGATCGCCCGGCGTGGCGATGAGGTCGGCGGCCATGCCGGGCGCGAGCGTGCCCCGTTCCTTCTCCACGCCGAGCAGGCGGGCCGCGTTGATCGTCATCGCCTGGAGGAGCGCCTGGGGCGTGAGGCCGGCGTCGAGGTAGCTGTCGATCCAGGTGATCGCGAGCGATCCGCGGGTGGTTCCCGGAAGGTCGTGGATCGCATCGGTGCCGAAGGCGATGGTGACCCCGGTCTTGTAGCCGGCGCGGAGCCGGTCGATTTCCTGCTCGTACTCCTTCTGACCCTCCGCTTCGCCACGGAAGGTCTTGAGCACCGCGGCCGGGAACGGGGTGAACACCGCGACGACGCCGTTGCGCTTGGCGAGCGCGAGGTCTTCGTCGGAAATGCCGTTCAGGTGCTCCATCGAGGCGACCCCGGCCAGCGCGGCGTTATGCGCCCCGGCCTTGGACCACACGTGCGCCGCCACCTTGAGCCCCGACTTCGCGGCCTCGGCCACCACGAACCGGATGTCCTCCGGCGTGTAGATGTAGTCCTGGTCGTCCACCACCAGCTTGATCACGGTGGCGCCGTAGTGGATGTTCTCCCGCACCGCCTTCAGCAGCTCGTCGCGGGTATCGGCGAAGAAATATTCCGGCGTCGCCAGCACCGGGCCCTTGTCGGGCTGGAGCTGGAACTGGCCGCCGTAGGGCGCGATGATCCGGCCGGCGTTGATGATCGTCGGCCCGTCCACCAGCCCGCGCTCCACCGCGCGGCGGAGGCTGCTGCAGGCGAACTCCCCCTCGTTGCCGACGTCCCGCACGGTGGTGAACCCCGCCTCGAGCATGGTGCGCGCGTTGGCGACGCCCTGGATCGCGCGGTAGGAGTCGGGATCGTTCAGCGTCGTGTAGTAGTAGCGCCCGCCGTCGCGCCGCATGTCCACCGTCATGCAGAGATGGGTGTGGGCGTCGAACAGGCCGGGAAGGACGGCGGAGCCGGAGAGGTCGATCACCGTGGCGCCCCGCGGGATCGCCAACTTCGAGCCCGACGCTTTCACCTTCTTGCCCTCGACCAGGATGATCTGGTCGCGGGCGGCCGTGCCGGAGACCGGATCGATCAAGGTCCCGGCCCTGATGGCGGTGACCTGGGCCTGGAGGGCGGAGGCGCAGAGGGCGAGGCAGAGGAGCGCGAGCGAGGATCGAGGCCGCATGGGCGAACACTCCGGCAGTGGGGGATTTTCTGGGACCGGAGTATCGCTGGACGGGCGCGGTGCTGCCAAGGGAGGCTGGTTGGGGCCCTCGGGAGGAGCTGGCGTCAAGGCCCGGGAAGGACGGGGGTGATTAGTCTTAGACCATGGCCGACTCCATCCGAGACCTCTTCTTCGGCACCCCGGCCAACGAGCTGGTCGAGGCGATCGAGCCGCGGCGGACCTTCGACGACGTGGTCCTGCCCGAGACCACCCTGCGCTCGCTCAACCACGCGCTCGCGCTGGTCCGGAAGCACGATCTGATCTTCCGCCAGTGGGGCCTGGCGGAGCGGCACTCCAGCGGGCTCGGGCTGGCCTTCCACTTCGCGGGCCCGCCGGGCACCGGCAAGACCATCTGCGCGGAGGCGCTGGCCTACGCGCTCGACCAGCGGCTGCTGGTGGTGCGCTACGCCGAGCTGGAGTCGCGCTGGGTGGGGCAGACCGCGAAGCACGTGGCCAGCGTCTTCCGCGCGGCCGAGCGGCAGAACGCGGTGCTCTTCTTCGACGAGGCCGACGCGATCGCCGGCCGGCGCTTCACCTCGCTGGGCGCGGCCTACGAGCGCGAGGCCAACGCCATCGTCAACGTGCTGCTGCACGAGCTGGAGAGCTTCGACGGCGTGGTGATCTTCGCCACCAACCTCGCCGCCAACATCGACCCCGCGTTCGAGCGCCGGATCCGCACCCACATCCTCTTCGACATGCCGAACGCCGAGGAGCGCGAGCGGATCTGGCGGGTGCAGCTCCACGCCCGGAAGACGCCGCTGGCGGAGGACGTGGACTTCAAGGCGCTGGCCGAGCGCTATCCCGCGGAGCGGGGGCGACATCAAGAACGCGGTGCTGAAGGCCGCGCAGATCGCGACCACCGAGCCGGGGCCCGACGCGGAGAAGGAGATCCACCAGCGGCACTTCGTGCAGGGGATGGAGGAGGTGCTGGCGGCGGAGAGCGTGATGTCGCAGTCGCTGTTCGACGCTGCCGGGCGCGGCGGGTCCAGGCTGGCGGCGTGCTGGAGCAGATGGTGGAGGGCCAGGAGCAGCTCCGCGCGGAGCTGGGGCTGGTGGCGGAGCGGCTGGAGGGGCTGGAGCGGAAGCAGGCGAGGCTGGAGGCGGGGACGAAGGCGGCGGTCGTGGAGCTGGAGCGGCGGCCGGCGCCGTCGCGCGCGCCGCTTTACCTAGCTGTCGCCGCGCTCGTCGTCGCCGCCGCGTCGCTGGCCATCGCCCTGCTCTGATGGCAGTGAATCCGCCGTTGCCTGTTCACCTTTCACCGTTCCCGCTTGTCTACAAGCCCCGGCCACCCCGACCGCTTCTGCAGATGCACGTCCTCGCTCCGCACGTTCTGCCCCACCACGAGCACCAGCAGCCGTGATTCGTACCCCTTCGCCGTCACCCGGACGTACTGCGTCCGGCAGTTGTCCATCAGCGAGAGATCGAACCGGAACTGGTACTCGCCCTCGCTGTCGGTGAACGCCACGTACGGGCGTGCCGAGCATCTGGAGATGCGCGCCCGCCAGCGGCCTGCCGCCGTCCTGCCGGAAGATCCTGCCCACGACCGTCCCGTACTGGACCGCCCCGGCCGAGTCGGCCGGCGCGCTCGGCTTGGGGACGCACTTGTCCGGCCGGTCCGGGATGTACGACTCCATCGGCCGCACCGCGCGCGGACCCGACGCCGGGACGCGTCGCCACCGGCGCCGGCCGAAGATGCGGAGCGCCTCCGACTCCATGGTCGGCGCCCCGGCGCGCGGCGCGTCTCGCGGCGGCCTCTCCGGTGGCGCATCGGGGTCCGAGGCGCCCTCGGGCTCGTCGGACTCCTCGCCCTTCGCTGCGCGTCGCCTCGGGCGGCGCGTTCGCCCGGTCCTCCGGCTCCGGCTGGCGCTCCGGCGGCGGCGGCGCCTCGGCTCGGGGTGGGGGCGGTGGCTCGGGCTGGGGCGGCGGTGCGGGCGGGCCGCCGGCGGTGGCGGAGGCGGCCGCGGCGGCGGCGGTGGCAGGTAGATCATCTCCACCTGGCGTGACGGCTCGGCTCGGCGCTCGGGCTCCGTCTCCTCGACCGGCGGTACCCGGGTCGACAGCGCCAGCGCGAGCGCGATCACCGCCGCGTGGACCGCGGCGCTGGCGGCGAGCGAGCTCCAGGACGGCGTGGCTTGGGGAAGGAGGAACCGGCGGCTGTGGCAACCCGAGGATCCTCGTTGAACGGCGGGAACGGTGCAACCGGTGAAAGGCTAACAAGCGGGCCTGCCAGTGAGCCATCCTTGTCAGCTTTTCACTGTTCACTGTTCACGTGTTCCGGGCCGACAGCGCCTGCCCCGCCTTCCACCCCTGTTTCGCAGCTCCTCCAGCAGCTCCATCACCTTCCGCCGCTCCTGGTGCAGCGTCAGCACCAGCAGGTCCCCCGGCCGCGCCCACTCCAGCGCCTCCCGCACCGCCGGCGACCTCGCCGCCCGGCGTGGAGATCGCGCCCTCCGGCAGTCCCGCCCGCCGGAGCTCGTCGGCGATCAGCCCCGGCACCTCCCCCGGCGCCCGCCCCCGCAGGTAGGCGTCCATCTCCTTCGCCACCACGCGGTCGGGCCGGAGCGCGAGCGCGGCGCGGGCCAGCTCGCGGATCGCCGCGTCGTCGCGGTCGCCGGCCTGGCCGAGCATCACCAGCCGCCGCTCCGAGGGCAGCGTCATCGAGCGTCGCGGCCAGCGCGGCCATCCCGTGCGGGTTGTGGGCGTAGTCCACCACGATCCGGATGCCGCCGCAGCTCGTAGACGTTCGCGCGCCCGGGATTGTCCGCCGGGTCGCGGCCGAACCGGCAGAGCGTCGCGCGCACCGCGTCGAGCGGAATGCCGAGCCCGCCCGCCGCGGCCGCCGCCGCGAGCGCGTTGGCGACGTTGTGCCGCGCGGCGCCGCCCGGCGGCGATCGGCAGCTCCGCCACTCGGCGCGACGCGCCTCCCGCTCCGAGCCGCTCGCCGAGGAGCACGAGCGACGTCGCCTTCGCACCACCGCGGCGGCTCCCGCCGGCCTCGGTGTGCCGCCGGATCACGCGTTGGCCGGCATCGAGCGAGAACCAGACGATCGGCGCGCGGACCGCCGTCGCCGCCTCGCACCAGCACCGGGTCGTCCGCGTTGAGCACCACCCGGCCGCCGGGCCCGATCGCCCGGGCGCACCAGCAGCTTGGTCTCGGCCAGCTGCCGCAGGTCCTGCACGCCGAACTCGCCCAGGTGGTCCGCCGCGATGTTGGTGACGACCGCGACGTCGGCGCGCTCGACCGTGAGCCCGCGCCGCAGCAGCCCGCCGCGCGCGGTCTCCAGGATCGCGGTGTCCACCTCGCGCCTGTCGCAGCACCAGCCTGGCTCCCTCGGGCCCCGAGTAGTCGCCCTCCGCGACCGCTCGCCCCGCACGAGTACGCCCTCGGTCGAGGTCACGCCGGTGACCCGCCCCGCCGCCGTCGGCCATCGCCGCCGAGCAGCCGAACGACCGTCGTCTTGCCGTTCGAGCCGGTCACCAGCGCGACCGGGATCTCGTGCGCCCGCGACCACGTCGATCCGCTCGACGCGGCCGGCAGCTCGCTTCGCCGGCCAGCACGATCACGCCGGTGCCCGGCCCCGACCGAGACCAGCGTCCTCGCCGCTCAGGAAGGTGAGCCCGCGCGACCGCGCCGCCTCGCGGATGGCGAGCAGGCGGGGTTGCGCTCCTCCGCGATCGCGCCGCGCAGCCGCTCCGCGGCGGCGTCGAATCCGGGCTCGGCTCGCCGGCCGAGCCGCCGCCTCGGCGGCGGCCCAGGCCCACTCGTTGAGGTCGGTGGCGGCAGTACAGCGAGTCCGGTGGGCGCGGTGAGGGCGAGGCTCGCGCCGCCCGTCGAAGCGCCGCGCGGCGAGGCGCTCGCTCGCCCCAGCCCACGGCGCCGAGCATCCGGGTGGCGGCGTCCCGCCAGGCGGCGATCAGCCTCGTCCCGGCGGTCGTCGCGCCACTCGACGTCGGCCACGGCGCCCGGGCCGGTCGAGCACCGGAGCCCGGGCCCGGTGAGCCGCCGGGAGTCGAGCAGCTCCATAGGAGGCGGCCGGGACTAGTCGTCCTGCCTCCACCGCCCTCGGGCAGCCGGACGCCCGCGCACGTCGCGCACGAACTCCCGGCGCCGGTCCTCCAGCAGCCAGCGGCTCCGGCGCCAGCGCGAGCGCCGGCTCCGGCCGCGACACCCGCGGGCCGCTCGACCGGCCGGCCGCGCGCGTCGGGGCGGAACTGGATCACCTGCTTCCAGCTCCGGGTGATCGCGTCGCCGAAGATGAGCACCAGGTCGCCCGCCTGCGGCCTCGCGGAGCGCGGCGTCCACCGCCGCCTGCTCGTCGGGGATGACGAGGATCTGCTCGGCCGGGGCCCCGTGCTCCAGCAGCGCGTCGCGCAGCAGGTTGGGCACCTCGTCCGGCTTCCGGCCGCGCAGCTGGTCGTCGCGGCGGCAGATGTAGCGGTCGAACCGGCCGGCCGCGATGCGGCCGATGTCCTTGATGTCCTCGTCCCGGCGGTCGCCCGGCGCGGCGAGCACGCAGATCCGCCGGCCGGTGACCTCCAGCCGCTCCACCAGATCGCACATCGCCTCCACCGCCGCCGGGTTGTGGCCGTAGTCCAGGATCACCTTGAACGGGTGCTCGTCGTAGATGTTCATCCGGCCCGGCGCCTGGAAGAACGTGGTGTCGAAGGTCCGGAGGCCGTGGCGGATGTCCTCCAGCTTGAGCCCCATGCTGAACGCCATCGCGGCGGCGAACATCGCGTTCTGCACGTTGTGCATCGCCCGGCCCTCCAGCGTCGCCGGGATCAGGTGGGTCCAGAGCAGCGGGATGTGGGCGCCGTGGTCGTAGATGGTGATCATCTGGCCCTTGATCCCCGACTCCAGCACCACGCCGCGCCCGCCGGCCTTGATGTGCTCGCCCACCAGCTCGTGGGTCGGGATCCATCGTGACGTAGCAGAGGTGCTCGGCCTGGGTGTAGTCGGCCATCTTGAGGCAGAGCGGGTCGTCGGCGTTGAGCACCGCGGTGCCGCGCGCCACCTCGACCACGATCCGCTTCACCTGCGCGAGCTGCTCCAGCGTGCCGATCCCGCGGAGCCCGAGGTGGTCGGACTTCACGTTGAGCACCGCGCCCACGTCGCAGTGGCGGACGCCCATGCCGGCGCGGAGCAGCCCGCCGCGCGCCACCTCCAGCACCGCGACGTCCACCGACGGATCGCTCAGCACCATGCGGGTCGCCACCGGGCCGGTCATGTCGCCCGCGACCGTGCGCTGGCCGTCGATGTACACGCCGTCGGTGGAGGTGAGCCCCACGTGGTGCCCGGCCAGCTTGTGGATGTGGGCCAGCATCCGGGCGGTGGTGGTCTTGCCGTTGGTGCCGGTCACCGCGGCGATCGGGATCCGGCTCGGCGTGCCCGGGCGGGAAGAGCATGTCCATCACCGGGCCGGCGACGTCGCGCGGCGCGCCCTTCGCTCGGCGCCATGTGCATCCGGAAGCCGGGCGCCGCGTTGATCTCGCAGATCGCGCCGCCCACTTCCTTGTAGGACTCGGTGATGTCGGTGGAGAGGAAGTCCACCCCGCCGACGTCGAGCCCGATCGCCTTCACCGCGCGGGCCGCCATCTCGACGTTGTCGGGGTGCACCACGTCGGTGAGGTCGGTGGCGGTGCCGCCGGTGGAGAGGTTGCCGGTGGAGCGGAGGAAGACCCGCTCGCCCGCGGCCGGCACGCTCTCGCGGGTGTAGCCCTTCCGGCGGCAGCATCGTCTCGGCCTGGTGATCGAAGGTGAGCCGGGTGAGCACCTTCTCGTGGCCGATGCCGCGCCGCGGGATCCTGGTTCACCTCCTCCACCAGCTGCTCGATGGTGTGCATCCCGTCGCCCACCACGTGGCCGGGAACGCGCTTGGAGACCGCGACCAGCCGGCCGTCGATCACCAGCATCCGGTGGTCCTCGCCGGTGATGAAGCTCTCGACGATGACGCTGCGGCTGTGCTCCCGGGCCACCTCGAACGCCGTCGCGCACGTCCTCGGCGGTGGTGACGTGGATGGTGATCCCGCGGCCGTGGTTGGCGTTGAACGGCTTCACCACCACCGGGTAGCCGATCTGCTCCGCCGCCTCCACCGCGTCCTCCGCGCCCTGGACCAGCCGCTGCCGGGGCACCGGAAGGCCGAGGTTGCCGAGGATGCGGTTGGTCTCCTCCTTGTCGGAGGCCAGCTCGACCGCGATGTGGGAGGTGCGGCTGGTGACGGTGGCCTGGATCCGCTGCTGGTAGCGCCCGTGCCCGAACTGGATCAGGCTCTGCTCGTTGAGCCGGATCCAGGGGATCTTCCGCTCCTCCGCGGCCCGCACCAGCGACATGGTGCTGGGGCCGAGATGGCGGCGCTGGGCGTAGCGGATGAACTCGTCCCGCTCGGCGGCGAAGTCGAAGTCCGGCGGCACCGCGCCGTCGGGCCTCAGCTCGGCCGGGAGCAGCGAGTGGAGCAGCATGAGCCCGAGCCGCCCCGCCTCCAGCCCGACGTCCTCCTGCTCGTACTGATAGATGACGTGGTACTGGCCCGGTCGCGCCGTGCGACCGGGTCTTCCCGAAGGTGACCGGCTCGCCCGCCACGTTCTGGAGCTCGATGGCGACGTGCTCCAGGATGTGGCCCATCCAGGTGCCCTCGTCCTCCGTCAGCCGGCGGATGAACCCGCCCGGCTTGCCGTAGGAGCAGGTGTGCTCCTTGCAGCCCCGGCAGCGCCGCTACCAGCCCGTCGGTGAACCCGCGCCCCAGCTTGACCGAGGGCCAGTTCTCCAGCTCGCCGAGATCCACGTCGAGCCGGATGACCGGGAAGTGGGCATAGAGGCTCGGGCCGACGTAGACGGCCTTGTCGAGAATGCGCATTGGTTGTGGGACTCCTTGGTAGCTTCGCGGACGGAAAGGCGGAACGGCGACCGTTCACCGGGCCTCCGGACGGTACGACGGTACCGCTCCCGACTCACCTGTCCGTGCCCTCCATCGTACCGCCCTACCGTCTTTCCGCCTTCCGCCGTTCCGCCGTTCCGCCGTTCCGCCGTTCCGCCCTTCCGCCCTTCCGCCGCCCGCCTACACCCGCTTCGCGATCCCCGGCGGCGCCGTCGCCACCCGGGTATGCAGGTTGAAGGTGGACCCGTCGTTCAGAATGTGCAGCCGGAGGCCGATCAGGCAGACCGGATCGTTCTTGCGCACCTTCGCCATGGAGGAGAACTCGAGCTCCGAGGGATCCACGATGGTGAGCGCTCCGCCGCCCACCACCTCCAGGGTCTCGTCCGGCCCGATGAACCCGGCCGTGTTCTCGTCCAGCCCGATCCCGATGGCGAAGGGGTTGTAGGCGAGGGCGGTGAGCAGCCGGCCCAGCCGGTCCCGCTGCCGGAAATGTTGGTCGATGATCACGCGGTTGGTAAGACCCAGGCCCGCGGCGAGGGTCACGATCCTGGCCCGGGGGGAGGCGCCCTCGCGGCCGAAGGCGATCATGTGCTCGCAGAGGAATGCCGCCCCGGCCGAGGTGCCGGCGACGTGCATGCCCTCCCGGTTCCGCCGCCGGAGGGCCTTGGCGACCTGGGTGCCGCCGATCATGGTGCTGAGCCGGAGCTGGTTGCCGCCGGTGAGGAAGGCGCCCTCGACCTCGTCCAGCACGTCCAGCCATTCGCGCCGCTCGCAGTCGGCGCGGCTCGCGATCGGCAGCGAGCGGGCCACCTTCGATGCCCAGCGAGTGGAACAGCTCCTCGTAGCGCGCCCCGGTCTCGGCCAGCTCGGAGGCGGTCGGAATGATGGCGATCCGGCCCTTTTCTCCGCCGCAGAGCGCGGCGAACCGGCGCAGGATCGCGACGTCGCCGAGCTTCTCTTCGGCGCCGCCCACCGGCACGATGTATCCTCTGGTTTCCGCCACCCGCTCCCTCGCTGGAAGTTGAGCGCCGCGGAAAATACCGGGCCGATGGGAGCGAAGCGAGGGGCACAACGAGTAAAGCGGGAACGGTGAAAAGTGAACGGTGAAAGGGAACACACCCCTTTCACCGTTCACTGTTTACTGTTCACGCTTGTCTAGCTACGGAGTCCCCCCGGGCACTTACCGCCCGAAGTTGATCGCGCCGGCCAACCCGAACGCCGCATCCGACCCTTCCAGGCCCATCGGGATGCTGATGCTCGGATTCAGGCTGAACCGCGAGTTGAACACGAACCCGGTGCCCAGGGTGAGCAGGCCGTAGCTCTCGGAGCCGGCCGCCGAGGTCGTCCCATCGTCGATCTCGAGCCTGGTGTTGGCGAACTGGAAGCTCGCGTTGGGCAGGATCTGCATCTGGGTGCTGTGCCCGACCAGGGCGCCGACCGCCGCCCCGAAGGCAAAGTTCCGGCTCGACATGTCCACGCCGCTGCCGATCACGTCATTCGGCCCCGACCCGAAGCTCAGGCTGGCGATCGGGCACAGCTCGGCCCGGCGCGACGGTGTGGAGCGGAATCTGGTACCCGCCGCCGACGCCGAAGTCGAACGACGACCCATCGAAGGCCGTCGTACGACGTGGTGCCGACGCTGGCCTTGCCGTACAGCCCGGCCGGCCTGCCGTACCCGAAGGTGCCGCCGAAGCTGCTGGTCCCGTCGGCGAACGAGCCGCCGGCCGAGATCTGCATCGGGCCACTCGAGAACGACGGCATGCCGGCGCAGGCCTGCGCCGCGGCCTTCGATCCGAGCAGGAAAGGGAGCGCCAACGTGAGAATGAAGAATGCGCCGCATGGGTGTCTCCACGACTGTGGGTGGTCCCGCCCGTCTCCGGATCAGGTCCACCCACATCACCGCGGCCTGGGCGCGCGCTGACACGGGATGGGATCCCGCTGGCTCCGGCAACCGGACGGTCTCGCGCTGAGCGAGACTCCTGGCTTTGCGTCCCCGCCTCGCGACGGGTTTGCCTTGATCGGTTGGTGGCCCGGAATACGGTCCACCAAGGCGGGTGGCAGGGCAACCCTCATGCCAAGGGGCGGCGCGCTGCAAATACCGGCACGACAGGCCCGCCGACCGGCCGCTCTGCGGCGCTCAGACCGGCCTCGAGCCGCAGAGAAGGCCCGTCAATTCGCTTGGGGGGATAACCGGATCACTCGAAGGTGCCGCGGATCGCAACCCGCCCAGCCTGCACGTGCCAGCGTCCCCGGGCCATCACGTCGGCCACGGTTCCGGCCTCGTCCAGAACCACGAGGTCGGCGTCGGCGCCGGGGACGAGACGCCCCTTCCGCGTGAGCATGAGCAGGCGGGCCGGGTTGGAGGTGAACGCGGGCAGCACCCGCTCCAGCGGCTGGCCGGCGGCGAGCAGCTCGCGGAGCGTGGCGCCCACCGCCGCGGGCTCTCCCACGTCCATGTCCACCACCCGGCCCTCGCCGTCGAAGACCGGGAAGCATCCGCCGCCGTCGGAGCTGACCGTGACCCGATCCGCCGGCAGGCCCGCGTCGAGGTAGCGCACCAGCGCGTCGGCGGCGCTCCAGGCGTCCTCGCCCTCCTTCACCGGGAACGCGGTGAGATCGATGGTGCACCCGCGCTGGGCGAGACCGACCGCCTCGTCGAAGAGCGCGCGGCGCCGGTTCACGTGGGTCGGATTGAAGACCGCGGCGGGGATCTCGGTCCGGTCGAGCGCGTCGCGAATCGGCCCCAGGCCCCGGGCGCCGTCGCCCACGTGCAGGTGCAGGATGCCCGCTTTCCCGCTCATGAGCCCGCCGACGTGCGCGTCGCCGGCCACGCGCAGCAGCTCGTCCAGCGTGGGCTGGCTGGAGCGGTGGTCGCTGATCGCCAGCTCGCCCACGCCGAGCACCAGGTCGATGAGCACCAGGTCCCGCCGCACGCTCGCCGGTGACCGTCGCCGGGGGGACGTGGTAGCCGCCGGTGAGGCAGTAGGCGCTGAGGCCCTCGATCGTTGAGCCCGCGGGCCACCGTGACCAGCTCCGCCGGCGTGCGGATCGTGTCGTCGGTCCCCAGCACGCCGACGGCCGTGGTGACGCCGCCCCGCGTGAGCCGGCTCAGCGCCACCGGCGGCACCCGCGTCTCGGGCCCCGCCTCGCCACCGCCGCCGGTGAGATGCACGTGCCCGTCGATCAGCCCCGGGATGACCCGCCGTCCCTCCAGGTCCCACTCGTGCGCCAGCCCCCGCGGGAGCGCGGGCCGCTCGGCGCCCGAGCCAGACGATCCGCTCGCCCGCCACGAGCAGATGCACCCGCCCGCGGGGCGACGGGTCGTAGAGCATCGGCGTTCAGGAGGAGGGAAAGCATGGGCAGGAAGTAAAGCGTGAAAGAGTGAAAGCAGTGAAAGGTGAACGGAGAGGCGGACGTCTCCCCGCTTCACCTTTCACTGTTCACCTTGTTCACGTTCCGGTTCTAGCTTCGAGCCGGAACCCGCCCACCGCGCCCGTGAGCCGCGACGCCGCCTCCGCCAGATGTCTGGCGGACGACGAGATCTCCTCGGTGGACGCATTGAGCTGCTGCGCCGCCGCCGCGATCTCCTGCGCGGCCGCCGCGTAGTCCTCGGTGCCGGCGGAGACCTCGCGCATCCGGCCGGCGATCCCCTCGATCAGTCCCTGCACCTCGCCGGCCGAGGCCGAGATGCCGCGGGTCCACTCGTCGTTCGCCTCGGCGTCGGCGGCGACGTTCACCAGGCCCTCCGCCGCGGCGTGGGCCGCGTCGCGCGCGGCCATGCCGCTCTTGCCCAGCCGGAGCAGCCGCTCGCGCGCGGTGGTGACCCGGGAGAGCACCGCCTGCACCGTCTCGCTGGTGGAGCGTCGCGGCCTGCGCCGCCTGCGCGGCCAGCTTCCGGACCTCCTCCGCGACCACGCTGAATCCCTTGCCCTCTTCGCCCGCGCGCGCGGCCTCGATCGAGGCGTTGAGCGCGAGCATGTGGGTCTGCTTGGCGATCGCCTTGGTCTGGGTGATGAACTTCTCGATCTCCGCCGACGCCGCGGCGAGCGCCTCCGCCTCCTTGGCCGCGGCCTCCACCTCCTCGGCCAGCCGGCCGAGCTCGGTGGTGCTGAGGTCGAGCCGCTCGCGGTGCCCCCGGGCCAGCCTGGCCAGCGCCGCGTTCCGCTCGGCCGCCTGCTCCGGCCCCGGTCGCGAGGCCCTGGGTGATCGTCGAGGATCTTGCCGGCGTCCTCCGCCGCGCGCCGCACCACGAGCGCCTGCTGGCTGGCGCGCTCGGTGAGGTCGCCGGTGGTTCCGGCGACCTCCTGGGTGGAAGCGGTCATCTGCTGGGTGGAGGCGGCGATCTCCTCCGCCATGGCCGCCGCGTCGTGGGCGTGCTGCCGGATCGTGCCCACCAGGTCGCGCAGCTTGGTCAGCATCGCGAAGATCGTGCGGGTGAGCGGGTCCCTGGGCGCGTGCTCCGGGCTTGGTGCTCCACGAGGGCAGGCTGAGGTCGCCGTCGGCGATCCGCACCGCGACGCTGGCCGCCACCCCGGTGGGCGCGAGGATCTGCCTCACCAGCACCCAGATCGACGAGCTGCTCCAGCAGCGATCGCCACCGCGGCGAACAGCAGCACTCCGCGCACCAGCTCGCGCGGTCCCGGCGGAGCGAAGCAGCCAGCGCCACGACCGCGGTGAGCACCGCGACGACGCCGAAGCGCCGTCAGGTGGAGCTGGTAGAGATACTTCTGGCGGGTGGAGGCCATGGTCGGTCTACGAGGCGTCGCGCGGCACGGCGGCCTTGGGCGCCGCGCCGTGCGTGCGCGTGGGGCGGGACCAGCGAGCGGCGGCCGGCGAGCAGCCGCTCGATCGCCTCCGCCGGGAGCGCCCGGGAGAAGTAGTGCCCCTGGCCCAGCGGGCAGCCCAGCTCGATCAGCGCCGCGCGCTGCTCGGCCATCTCGATGCCCTCGGCCACGGTCTGCAGGCGGAGCGTGTCGCTGAGGCCGACGATCGCGCGGGCGAGCGCCGCGCGCTCCGCGCCGAGCGCCACTTCCTCGACGAACGGCTTGGCGATCTTGAGGATGTCGATCGGGAAGCGCTGGAGGTAGCTGAGCGACGAGTAGCCGGTGCCGAAATCGTCGATCGCGAGCCGGACGCCGAGCTTCTTGAGCGCCTGGAGCCGCTCGAGCACCGAGTCGGTCTGCTGCATCAGCACGCTCTCGGTGATCTCCAGGATCACCGCCGACGGGTCCACGCCCGAGCTGGCGAGCGCGTCGCGCAGCGCGTCGGCGATGCCCGGGCCCTGGAGCTGGCGGCCCGAGATGTTGACCGAGACCGAGAGCGGGGTCTGCGGGATACGCCAGCCGCCACGCCTGGACCTGGCGGCAGGCCTCGTCCAGCACCCAGCCGCCCAGCTTCACGATCAGGCCGGTCTCCTCCGCCAGCGGGATGAAGTGCTGCGGGCAGGAGGTGGCCGTAGGTCTGGTGCTCCCAGCGGACCAGCGCCTCGACCCCGTAGATCGCGCCGGTGCCGAGCTGAACGATCGGCTGGTAGTGCAGGGTGAGCTCGCCGTTGTCGATCGCGGTGCGGAGCGCGGCCTCCATCTCCAGCCGGTGGCGCACGTCGGCGTACATCCGCGACTCGTACGTCTCCGAGCGGCCCTTGCCCCGGCGCTTGGCGGCGTACATCGCGACGTCGGCGTTGCGGAGCAGGTCGTCCGCGGTGTCGCCCGCGGCCGCGGTGGCGACGCCGATGCTGGCGGTCACCTGCACCTGGTTGCCGCTCAGGGTGAACGGGTGGCCCATCGCGGTCGCGAGCCGCTCGAGCAGCTCGCCCCGGCCATCGGGTCCGGCCGCGTGCTCGATCAGGATGGCGAACTCGTCGCCGCCCAGCCGGGCGACGGTGTCGGCCGCGCGGGCGCAGGAGAGGAACCGCTCCGCCGCGGCGATGAGCAGCCGGTCGCCCTCCGCGTGGCCCAGGCTGTCGTTCACCCGCTTGAAGTCGTCGAGGTCGAGGAAGAGGACCGTGATCGGGTGGGCCTGCCGCTGCGCCAGCGCCAGCGCGTGGCTCACCCGGTCGCGGAAGAGCGCGCGGTTGGCGAGGCCGGTGAGCGGATCGTGGAACGCCTGGTGGGTGAGCTGCTCCTCCAGCCGCTTCCGCTCGCTCACGTCGCGGGTGTTGAGCACGATGCCCGCGCACCGTCGGGTCGCCGGTGAGGTTGGTGGCCAGGATCTCGGCGCTGAGCCAGCGAGCCGTCGGGCTGGCGGAAGCGCCACTCGACCGGGCCGGTCACGCCCGGGCGTCCGCGACGCGTGCTCGAACAGCGTCGCGGCGCGGTCGCGGTCGTCGGGGTGAAGCAGGCTGACGATCGGCCGGCCCACCATCTCGGAGGGGTCGTAGCCGAAGACCCGGTTGGCCGAGGGACTCACGAACCGCATGGTGCCGTTGGCGCGGGTCACGATGATGACGTCGGACGAGTGCTGCACCAGCGAGCGGAACCGGGCCTCGTTCTGCCGCACCGCCTGCTCGGCGAGCAGCCGGACGTTCTCCCGCACGGCGAGCAGCTGCCGCGACCACGACCAGCGACCGTCACCAGCATGGCGCCGACGGCGAGCCCGCTCACCGGATCGGTCCACGGCTGGATGACGGCGTGGACCAGCAGCGCGTACGTGGTCGCCACCGCCAGGTAGGGCAGCGGGCTGATCGGCTGGGTCCGCGGCCGCGGCGTCGCGCCCGCCGTGGCGCGCGGCACCGGCCGGCGGTAGTACAGCTCCGCGCCCGCGATCAGCATCACGTAGCAGAGCAGGTACGCGCCGTCGATGATGCTCGCGCTCCGCCCGCCGGTCTCCAGCGACACCAGGTTGAAGGTGAGGTCGGCCACGACGCTGATCGAGCACCGCGCCGACGATGCAGGCCGAAGGCCACCCGGTTGCCGTCGGTCGGGCGGCGCAGGATCACCGTGGTGATGCCGAGCAGCACCAGCATGCTGACCAGCGGGTAGGCGAAGGCAAGCAGGGTGATGACGGTGCTGCTGTCTCGCCCAGCTCGGCGGTGGGCCGGATCGAGAAGTACCAGATCACCACCGCGCCGCCGACCAGCACCATCGCGGCGTCGAGGCCGAACTTCCACCGCTCGAGCCGGGTGCGGCGCGCGAGCGGGAACGAGAGCAGGGCGGCCGAGGATCAGCAGGGAGTCGGAGAGGTAGAACACGTCGGCCCAGGAGATCGGCGGGTTCTCCTGGAGCACCATCAGGTACCAGGTCGAGATGCCGTTGCCGATGAAGACCATGGCCGAGCCCAGCGCCAGGAGCCGGAGGGCGCGGCGCACGCCGGGATCGAGCACGGGCGAGCCGGGAGGCCAGCCCGGTCAGCGTCAGCACCGCGAGGTTCAGCGGCATGAACGCGACGTTGCTCACCAGGTCGCGGATCGGGGGCGTACCCCAGTCGTTCCGCTCCCACACCAGGTAGGCCACGGCGTAGAGCAGCGGTGACGAAGGTGGCGGTCAGCGCCGGGATGCGCCGGCGGGCGGGCGCGTCAGCTGAAATGGCGAGATCTCCGGGACGGCTCGGCAGCCATGCGCTAGAAGCATGGCATTCTGCAATTTCTGGCAGTGCCGAGGCGTGGTCGTAAGTGCAATCGGGACAGGATTGTAGCTGCCGGCCGGCCGAGCCGGGAGCCCCTGGGGGAGGGGTTGGCAATGATAGTGCCGCGGGCGGGGTAGGGGAGGGGAGGGGAAGGAGTGTCACCGGAACGTGTCAGCCTGAGCGAAGTGAAGGCGGCCGTGACCGGGCATGGCCTCCTTCGCTTCGCTCAGGATGACAGTGCCATCGTGACGTCCTACTTCATCGTCGCGAGCAGCCGGTCGAGCGCCGCGTAGCTCTCGTTGAGCCCGCCCTCCATCCCCGACTGGAGCATCCCGTCGCGCTCCTCGGTGGTGTGGAACAGGCTCGACGTTGACGCACCTTGGTGCGACCCTGTCCGGCGTCCTCAGCGTCACGGTCTCGATATCACGCGAAATCACATGATGACTACGCCGGCATCCCGTCCCACTCGAAGGTCTGCACCAGGCGGGTCATCGGCGTCACCTCGCGGTAGCGCCCCTCGAAGCCGTGCACGCCCTCGGGCCCGTGCTCGACGAAGCGCCAGTGGCCGCCCTTCTCGACTTCCATGCGCTCGATGACCAGCTTGTTGCCGCGGCCCCACCACTGCGCGACCAGCTTCGGGTCGGTGAACGCCTGCCAGACGCGGTCGCGGGGCGCGTCGAACACGCGCTCGACCCGGATCTCGCGGTCGCTGGGGGTGGTCACCGTCGCCTTGCGGGTGGCGTCCTTCACTGCTGTGCTCATGGGTCAGTCCTTTCGTGTCTGCGGTACGTCGAAGGAATTCGTCGAGCCGGTCGAACCGGGCCTCGAGCATCTGCTGGTACTTCCGCGATCCACGCCTGCTCGTCCTCGAGCCGGCGCGGGCCCAGGCCGCAGGTCCGCACCCGGCCGACCTTCTCCGTCGTCACCAGCTTCGCGTCCTCCAGGATCCGGACGTGCTTCTTGATGCCGGTGAGGGTCATCCCGAAGTCGGCGGCGAGGTCGCTGATCGAGGCGCTGCTCGCGCCCGAGCCGCTCGAGGATGCCGCGGCGGGTGCCGATCCGAGAGCGCGGCGAAGGCGGTGTCGAGTCGATGCAGGATACTGAACCATATGGTTCAGTATACGGTCGATGCGCGCGCCAAGGGCGCAACCCGAGGTGGCGGCTCTACGGTGTCGCGGTGAGCAGCGCCTGGAACCGCGGCAGCTTCCGGATCGGGTCGAACGTCGGATCCACCCGGAGCCAACCCGGCGTCAGATAGTACGGAATGTCGAGCAGCGGCTCCAGCAGATTCATCGCCTTCTGGGGCTCGCCGGTGAGCATGTAGATCCTGACCAGCTGATGCTGGTGGTAGGGACCGGAGTAGGCGTCCTTGGAGATCGGCAGCAGCGACACGCCCCGCTCGCCTTCCCGGATCGCTTCCTTCTTCCGGCCCGCATAGGCCAGCGCGAGGCCGAGCAGCACCCGGCGCTGGGCGTCGTCGGGGGTGTTCGCCAGGACATCGCCGGAGGCGCGGACGGCGGAATCGGCATAGGCTCGCGCGCGGCGCGTGTCGCCCTGATAGCCGTAGGTCTGGGCCTTGATGATCGCCCAGGCGAAGCGGTCGCCGGCGAAGGCCGACGGGGCCAGCCGGAGGACGAGCTTCTGCTGCTCGTCGTCCAGCACCCAGGCCATGTCCCAGTAGTTGGCGATCGCGGCGACCAGCTCGGTCGGGTCCACTTCGGCGGGAACCGCGCGGAGCACGGCCCGGGCGCCGGGGAGATCGCCCTTGCCGAGCAGCGCCATCGCCTTGTGCTGATGCATCGAGATGCTGGTCGGCGCCAGCGCGATGCCCCGGTCGGCGGCGGCGATGGCCTCGTCGTCGCGTCGCAGCCAGACGTAGCTCCGGGCCAGGCGGGTGGCGACCTGGGGCGAGCGCGGGTCGAGGACTTCGGCTCGCTTCAGATAGTCGAGGGCGTTCTCCCATCGCCCCAGGCTCAGCTCCGACAGCGCCGCCGCCGAGAGCAGCTCGGCGTTGTTGGGGTCGGCGCGGCGTCCCAGGGCGAACTGCTCCAGGGCCTTCGCGTATTCCCCGGTGATGAAGTCATAGTACGATCCGAGCGCCAGCCTGGGCTCGGCGGCGTCGGGTGCCAGGGCGAGCGCGCGCTCGGCGGCCGCGCGTGCTCGCCTGGCCCCCTCGGGAGTGGGAACGCCGTTGGCGTAACGGCTGGAGTAGACCTGTGACAGCCGGGCCCAGGCCTGGACGAAGCTCGAGTCCAGCGCGACGGCGCGCTCGTAGGCCGCCGCGGCGCGCTCGAGGGCGGTCGGCTCGATCTCGATCATCCGTTGCGATGCGTCCTCGCCCCGGAGGAAGGCGTCGTACGCGGCGAGGTTCCGGGTCGGCCGCACCTCCAGGCGCTCCCGCTCCGGCGCGCCGAGCGCGACGTCGAGCGCCTGGGCGACCTTCCCGGCGATCTCCCCCTGCACCTGGAAGACGTCGGACAGCACCGCGTCGAACGGCTGCTGCCACCGGGTGCTCGAGCTGGCCACCTCGATCAGCTCGGGACTCACCCGCACCCGGCTCTGGGCGCTGTCGGCTTTCTCCCAGCGCACCTTCCCGACCAGCAGGTAGTCCACCCCGAGCTCGCGGCCGATCTCCCGGAAGCTCTTGGTCGTGCCCTTGTACTCGGCGGCGCTCCGGTGGGCGATCACCTGGAGTCCGCCGAGCGTGGCGAGCTTGCCGCGGACCTCGTCGGTCATCCCGTCGGCGAAGTAGCCGTCGGCCGAGTCGCCGAGGTTCTCGAAGGGGAGGACGGCGAGGCGCTTGGTGCCGGCCGCTTGCCGGCGCGGCAGTCGGACGAGTGGCGCCGGAGCCAGCCGAACAGCACGCCGAGTCCGAGCAGAAAGCCGAGCCCGAGCAGCGCGACCGAGCGATAGCGGTGGGGCCGCTTGGCAGCGGGCGCGGCCACTGTCGGCTCGGTCGCCGCGAGCGCCCGGCTGAACTTGAGCGCCGAAGAGAATCGGTCCGCGGGCGACTTCGACAGCGCCTTGGCGACCGCCTTCTCGACGTGCTCCGGCACCGTCTCCCGCACGGCTCTGAGCGGGCGAGGCGACTCGGTGAACCGGCGCGCGATCATCGCCTGCGGCGTGGGCCCGGTGAACGGCGGCTCGCCGGCGAGCATCTCCCACAGCACGCAGGCGAGCGAATAGATGTCGCTCCGCGCGTCCAGCGAGCGCGCGCCCGCGGCCTGCTCCGGGCTCATGTAGGCGGGCGTGCCGAGGGTGGTGCCGGTGTCGGTCAGGCGCTGGTCGGTGCCGGTGTCGCCGGCCAGGGCCCGGGCGATGCCGAAGTCGGCGACCAGCGCATGGTCGCCGCTCAGGAGGATGTTCTCCGGCTTGATGTCGCGGTGGATCACGTCGTGGCGGTGGGCGTAGTCGAGGGCCTCGGCGGCCTCCCGGGCGATGCGGACGGCGTCTTCTATCGGGAAGCTGGTTCTCCCGCTCCAGCCGCCGCGGAGCGATTCACCCTCGACGAACGGCATGGTGAACCAGAGCCGCCCGGCGGCTTCGCCGCTGTCGTGCACCGACAGGATGTGCGGGTGCTGGAGCCGGGCGGCGAGCTTGATCTCGCGGAGGAAGCGGTCGGGGCCGAGCGTGCGGGCGAGCTCGGGGTGGAGCACCTTGAGCGCGACGGGGCGGTCGTGGCGGAGGTCCTGGGCGAGGTAGCACGGTGGCCATGCCGCCGCGGCCGAGCTCGCGCTCGATGCGGTAGCGGTCGGCCAATGCGGCGCGCAGTCCGTCCTCCGGCTCACCCAAGCGGGGCTCCTCCGTGACTCACTGTGAGATGTAGGGGTCGGTGTCGTAAGTAAACGCAGGGTGGGGAGGGACGCCAGCAGGAGCGCGGGGCGCTGGGAGCGTGGCTGGGCGGGTGACGTTCACCCGCCTAGCGCCTCCCAAGCGCCGGACGCTACTGCACCTTCGAGTTCTTGCTCTCCATCATCGGCATCCATTTCCCGTCCGGTCCCTGCATTTCCATCTTGAAGGTGTACGCGGTGGGGGAGAGCTCCTTGATGGTGACCCGCGACTTGAACTTCGAGCCGCCCATCGTGCCTTCGTCGTTGTAGGTCCAGGTATCGCCCTTCACGGTGCCCTTGGGAACGCTCGCCATCGTCATGTTCGAGTTGTCCACGCCATAGTACGTGTAGACCTTCTCCTCCGGGCTGTAGCCGAGGATGCCCATGCTCTTGCTGGGGCCCATCGGCGTCTGCCCCTCCGAGCGACAGATGACGCTGAAGCGCCCTTCGAACCACTCGCAGTTGTCGGATGCGGTGAATTTTCCACCCGGGCCCATCGGACCGGGCTTCATCTCGCCCTCCGCGCTCCACTTCCCGACGAAATAAGCCAGCCGGGCATGCTCCGGGCCCGGCTTGGGCGCCTGGGGTGCCTGGGCAGCCGCGACCTGCACGGCGGCAACCGATATCACACCACATGCGGCCAGGGTATTGAGCATTCTTTTCATGGCTCCCTCCTGGTAGACTGGCTTGGATCCCATCAGCCGGTGGAAAATGCCGGGGCGGCTCGGGAGGCGTCAATACACGGAGGAAGACGACAGGGAAACTCTTCTGGTACACACCTCCGCCTTTCGGTTCCTCGCCACAGCCAGCAACCCGTCCCACTGCTCTCGAATCTCCGCCTGCCGCCAGGTCGCCTCGTCGTATCGCCAGCTGATGAACGCACAGCTGGCCGGATGGCTCACCGCCATCGTCCCGAACCGCACCAGGTCCGCCGCGGAGCACGCGCTCGGTCCCCACACCGTTGCAGTGGTGCACATTGACCCCCATCACCACCCGGAGCCCGAGCCGCTCGCGCGATACTCGCCGCCTCGTCGTAGATACGCCCGGGCGTCGCCTTTGCGGGTGTGATACTGGGCCCACGCGTAGTCCAGCAGCGGCGCGAGGGCGGGATCGGCCGCCACCCAATCGGGCGTCACCCGCACGCCCAGCGGGACGCCGGGCAGCTTCGCGCGGGCGTATACCGCCCACTCCGCGATCTGAGGCTGGGTGATCTTCGTCCCGCCCCAGCAATCGCTGCAGCCGTAGTCGTCCGCCGAGGTTCAGGCCGAGGATCGTCGCCTGGTACTTCCGGATGGTATCCGCCGGCAGCACGGCCGCGTACCGGTCGATGAGCCGCTTGGCGCTGTCCACCGAGAAGATGCCGGCCGGCTGCCCGTTCGTGGTGAGCAGCCGCCGTGGCGGCACCAGAATGAGCCGGACGCCGCACCGGGCCGCGAGCTGGATCCGGTCCAGCAGCCGACGCGGATCCAGCTGCTGCATCGCCGCCGACATGGGCCCGGCACAGTAGGAGTCGGTGGGCCAGGCGCTGAGTCCCGACGGCGAAGCCGGTGCTGTGATTTTCCGCCGTCCGCACACTGTCCACCACGCGCGCGCTGTCCACGCGGTGGGCCGTGTCGTACACGATGCGGGGCAGCAGAACGAGCGTCGGGGTATACCGTGGTGTGGCCGTAGATGGTGAAGTCGCCGAGGGCGAGGGTCCAGGCGGCGGTGTTCGGCGCCTGGGCTGCTCCCGGACTCGCGAGACCGAGCAGCAGGAGCAGCGCGGAGCATGGGCGGGACATGGCTGGCCTCCCGGTGGAGAGTCGGTGACGTCCGCATGGCTGATTGTGCTCGCGAGCGGATCGCTCACTTGCATCGGGCGTGCCAACACATGCAGTGGGGACCGCGGTGCGGGGGTGTTGCTTGCGCCGCTGCCTGCGTCCACTTCCGGCCACGCTCCACCCACACGAACTGTCTCACCCGCTGGCCGGAAATCTCGTCCGGCGCACCCGGCTCTCGAACGACGCGGGAGGTGGCTCGATTGTTAGCGACAGCTGCTGGTGCGACCGCGGTCACGGCGCCGATGACAAGCGAGCTTCGAGATTGGCGTCCATGACTCTTCCGCGACGACATCCCGTGAGGGCAGCTGGAGGAGTCGGCCCATGAGCTCGCGCCGTGGATCGCCGCGCTGGCCCGCATCGGATACGTGGCGAAGGCGATTCTCTACGCGACCGTCGGGATCCTGGCCGCTCAGGCGGCCCTCGGCCGCGGGGGGCGCACCACCGACCTCGGCGGCGCCCTGCGCACGGTCGTGCGCGGGCCGATGGGCAATGAGATACTGCTGGTCATCGCGCTGGGGCTCGTCGCCTACGCCGTGTGGCGAGTGGTGGACGCCATCGTCGACGCCGAGGGTCGGGGCAGAGACCTGAAGGGCATTGCCGCCAGGGTGGGAAGCGCGCTTCGCGGGCTGGCGCACGCCGCGCTCGCTCTTGCCGCGTTCCGCCTGGCGACCGGGTCGAGCGACGGCGGAGGGCAGGGCTCGGAGCAGCTCGTCTCCCGCGCGCTGGAATTGCCCGGTGGCGAATGGCTTGTCTGGCTCGCCGCGGGCGGAGTGCTGGGCTATGGCGGCTACCAGCTCTACCGCGCGTACGCGGCAAAGCTGGGTAGCCAGCTGAACCTTGCGACCCTGCCCGCCGGTACCAGCCGCTATGTGATCGGTCTCTGCCGTTCCGGGATCGCTGCTCGAGGGCTCGTTTTCGGGTTGATCGGAGTCCTGTTGGCGCGCGCTGCGGCGCGGCGAGACCCGGAGCAGGCCGGCGGGCTCCGGGAATCGCTGGAGATGCTCTCAGGCATGGGTCGGTGGCCCCTCGCCGTGGTGGCGCTGGGTCTGGTGGCCTACGCCCTGTACGAGCTCCTCAACGCCAGGTACCGCCGGATTCGCGTCGCGTAGCGGCCGGCGGTCCCTGGTTTCGTCGCATTTCTACCGCGCGCCGCGCGAGGCTACAGACTTCGCCGTCATGGGCCCGCTCCAGCGCCGCCACGTCGATCTTCTTCATCTCGAGCATGGCCTCCATCGCGCGCTCGGACTTCTCGGAGGTGGGATCTCCCAACAGATCCTTCACCACGGCCGGCACCACCTGCCAGGACACGCCGTACTTGTCCTTGAGCCAGCCGCACTGCTGTGCCTTGGGATCGCCGCCCTGCGAGAGCTTCTCCCAGTAGTAGTCCACTTCTTTCTGGTCCTTGCAGGTGATGACCGAAGGAGATGGCCTCGTTGAACTTGAACAGCGGGCCGCCGTTGAGGGCGGTGAACGGCTGGCCGTCCAGCTCGAACTCCACCGTCATCACGGAGCCCGGCGGCCGGTGGTGGACTTCACGGCCGGCCTCGCCGTAGCGCGAGATCTTTCCGATCTTCGAGTTCTTGAATATCCCGGTGTAGAACCTGGCTGCCTCTTCGGCCTGATGATCGAACCACAGGCAGGGGGCGATCTTGAGAGTGCTTGCCATGTCGTGTCTCCTTGCTGAAAGGCCAAGCCGCGTAGGTAGAAGGGCGCGATGACGGAGGATGTGATACGGACCACGGAACCGTCGCCTCCGGACGTTGGTTTTGGACTGTAACGAAAGGATGTCACATGCTCCCGACTCGCAGGCTCGGACACCAGGGACTCGAGGTCTCCGCCCTCGGCCTCGGCTGCATGGGTATGAGCCAGTCCTACGGCGTGCCCGACGACCAGGAATCCATCGCCACACTGCATCGCGCCATCGAGCTCGGCGTCACCTTTCTCGACACCGCCGAGGCCTACGGCCCCTTCACCAACGAGGAGCTGCTCGGCCGGGCGCTCGAGGGCCGGCGCGACCGAGTCGTCGCTCGCCACCAAGTTCGGCTTCCGTTTCGAGGGCGATCAGGTCGACGGCACCGACAGCCGGCCGGAGCACGTCCGCGAGGTCGCCGAGGCCTCGCTCCGGCGGCTGCGAACGGATCGCATCGATCTGCTCTACCAGCATCGGGTGGACCCCGCGGTCCCGATCGAGGACGTGGTCGGCGCCATGGCCCGGCTGGTCGAGGAGGGGAAGGTGCGGTTCCTCGGCCTGTCGGAGGCCGGGGAGGCCACGATCCGCCGAGCCCACGCCGTGCACCCGATCTCGGCGCTGCAGAGCGAGTATTCGCTCTGGGAGCGGAATCTGGAGCGGGAGATCATCCCGGTCCTGCGCGAGCTGGGGATCGGCCTGGTGGCGTTCAGTCCGCTCGGGCGCGGCTTCCTGACCGGGACGGCCAAGCGGGCCGAGGAGTATCCGGAGGGCGACTACCGGCGGGGAGATCCCCGATTCCAGGCGCGAAAACTTCGATGCGAACATGCGGGCGGCGTCCGTCGTGCATGAGATCGGCGCGCCGCCGCGGGCGCGACGCCGGCGCAGGTGGCGCTCGCGTGGCTGCTGCACAAGGGCGACGACATCGTGCCGATTCCCGGGCACCAAGCGGCGCCGCTATCTGGAGGAGAACGTCGGCGGGGCGTCGCTCGCGCTCGACCCCGCGGAGATCGACGCGCTCGACCGGGCTCTGCCGCCCGAGGCGGTGGCGGGCCCGCGGTACAACGAGCGCATGATGGCCTTCATCGATCGATAGAGACTACTGCTTCTAACGAAGCGCGACGGGCCCGATTGAAGGTCGTCGCGCTCAGCAGTAGATTCATTCTGTGGCGCCACCGCCCTTGAATAGAGCCTTTCCGCTCGCCGCTAGCGGCTGACGAGGTTCAGGATGTTGCCGTCGGGATCCTTGAACCAGGCGACCTTCATGCCGCCGCCGACGTGGACGTCGCCCTCCAGCTTCATGCCCGGCATGTCGTAGTGCTCGAACGTCACGCCCTTGGCTTTGAGCGGCGTCCACGAGTTCCCTTCGATCGTCGCCGACGGTCCAGGTCACCGCCGTCGCCCTGTTGGTGCCGGCTTCCTTCGATCGATAGACGTTGAGCGTGGTCTTGCCGCTGCGATAGACGATCAGCTCGTCACCTTCGGGCCCGACCGGCTCGAGGCCGAGCGTGCCTTCGTAGAACTTCTTGGCAGCCTTCAGATCCTTCACGGCGAGGTTGGCAACGGCGTCGCGGTCGCGAAGCATGGGTGTCCTCCTTGGGTAATCAGTCTACCAGCTCCTGTAGCTTGTCCAATGCGGCCTGCCATCCGTCACGATGGCTGTCGCGCATTTCGTCGTCGGGAAATCCTTCGTGAATCAGCGTGAGCTCGGTTCCGCCGTTCACGGCCTTCGAACAGTACCGTGACCAGGGACTCGTGCTCCGGCACGTCCCGCCAGTGCCAGGTGAACACCAGCTTGTCGTTGCTGACTGACCTCCCGGTACACGCCATAGCTGGTGTGCTCGATGCCGTCCTCCGTCCGGAAGGTCACGCTGAAGCGCCCGCCCGGCCGGACATCCGCCTGGGCGCTCAGCGTGGGCCCGGCATCGGGGCCCCACCATCGCACGATCTTGGATGGGTCCGTGAGAGCGGCGAAGACTTTGGCGGGGGATGCGTCGATCCAGCGCGTGATGGTGAGGCTCGGCTTGTCCGGCGGCATCACTCTTCCGTTTCGACGAAGGCCGCCAGGCGATCGAGCTTCCCGAGCCAGTAGCGCTCGTACCGGCCCATCCACAGTATCGCGTCCTTCATCGGGCGGGAGTCGAGGCGGCAGTTGACGGTGCGGCCGCGCTTCTCGCAGACGACCAGGCCCGCCGAGGACAGGACGTGGAGGTGCTTGAGGATCGCGGGGAGGGAGACGTCGAAGGGACGGGCCAGCTCGCTGACGGTCAGATGCTCCCGCCGCCGCAGGTGCTCCAGCATGGCTCGGCGCGTCGGATCGGCCATGGCCGAGAATGTGCGGCTGAGGACCGCTCGATGGCTAACCATTGGGTTAAGTATGGCAGGAACTTCGAACTGCGGTCAAGCCGGGAGCCGCAAGTTGCGCGAGCCAATCTGACGCTATAAGCCTGCGACCCCGAGGCCGCCCAGCGCCGCGGCGATAAACAGGATCGCCGCGCATCCCTTCCGCTGGGACGGCGCTTCTGCCGGCGCGGGGCGGCGGGGGCGGGCGAAGGCCGCGCTGGAGGCAACCCCGCAAGGGCCTCGGAGAACTCCGCGGCGGTCGCGAACCGATCCGCCGGGTTGCGGGCGAGGGCGCGGAACAGGGCGGCCTCGGTCGCCTCGGGGACCTGCACTATCGGACGGAGGGTGCGGGGCGGCCCGGTGAAGCGCCGCATGAGCGTCGCCTGAGGCGTCGGCCCGTGAAACGGCGGCTCGCCCGCCAGCAGCTCGTAGAGCACGCAGCGCCAGCGCGAAGATGTCGCTGCGGCCGTCCAGCTCTCGCTCGCCGCTGGCCTGCTCCGGGCTCATGTAGGTCGGGGTGCCCACCACCATGCCGGTCGCGGTCAGCTTCTCCTGAACCTCGCTCACCGCCCGCGCCACGCCGAAGTCCGCCACCAGGACCCGGTCGCCCTCCAGCATGATGTTGTCGGGCTTGATGTCCCGGTGCACCACGCCCTGCTCGTTGGCGAAGGCCAGCGCCGCCGCGACCGCGCGGCCGATCCGGATGACTTCTTCCGCCGGGAGCGGTCCCTCCTTCTCCAGCCGCTCCCACACGTTCCGGCCGTCGACGAAGGGCATGGTGAACCAGAGGAAATCCACCGTGCCGCCCGGGACCGGCACCGGGGCGACGCCGGAGTCGAGCACGCTGAGGATGTTGGGATGCTGCAGCCGCGCGCCACCCGGATCTCCCGGCGGAAGCGGTCGGCGCCGACGGTGGAGCCGAGGTCGGGGTTGAGCAGCTTGAGGGCGACGGGCGTTCCCGCGCGGTCGTGGGCGAGAAAGACGGTCGCCATGCCGCCGCGTCCCAGCTCGCGCTCGATGGTGTATCGGCCGGCGAGGGCGGTCTGGAGCTGGGGGCGGAGATCGGGCTTCACGAGCCGTCTCCGACCAGCTTCTGAAAGCGCGGATGCTTTCGCAGCGGATCGAAGGTCGGATCGATCCGGAGCCAGCCGGGTGAGAGATAGTACGGGATCCGGAGCAGCGGCTCGAGCTGGTCCAGCGCCTTCTCCGGCTCCCCGACCATGATGTAGATCCGGACCAGCTGGTGCTGCATGTAGGGGCCGTTCGAGCGCGTCCTTCGAGATCGGAAGCAGCGCGACCCCTCGCTGCCCTTCCTGGATCGCTTCGGCCTTGCGGCCGAGATAGGCCAGCGCGGTGCCCAGGAGCACGTGGAGCTGCGCATCTCGGGGGCGTCGCGCAACTGCTCCTCCAACGCGATCCGAGCCGAGTCGCCGTAGGCGCGTGCCAATCGGGCGTCGCCCCGGAGCGCGGCAGTCCCGGCCAGCGCCAGTCCCCAGGAGGCGCGGTCGTCGTCGAACTCGCCGGGCGGGAGGCGGAGCAGGAGCTGCTGCTGCTGGTCGGTCAGGATCCAGAAGAGCTCGTAGTAGGTCCCGAAGTGTGCCACCAGCCGTGTCAGGGGGATCTCGCTGGGCGGCGTCTCGACGATCGCTCTCGCGCCGGCGAGATCTCCCTGGCTGAGCCGGATCATCGCCTTGACCTCGTGGGCCGTGGGGATTGGCCGGGGCGAGGGCGATCCATCGGGCAGCGCTCTCCAGGGCTTCCGGGTACTGCCTGGCCCACAGGAGGGCGAAGGTAAGCACGTTGGCCACCGTCCGCCGACCGCGGATCGAGCCGCTGCGCCTGCCGTAAATGCTGCAGCGCCGGTTCCCAGCGTCCCAATGCCTGCTCCGCCTGTCCGATACCACGAAACAGCTGGGCGTTGGAGGGCGACTGGCGCTCGCCCTTGGCATACTCGTCGAGGGCCCGCGCGTAGTCGCGCGGGACTCTGCGGTAGTAATCGCCCAATGCGGCACGGCCGTCCGGCCGGTCGGGTGCGAGCGCCAGCGCCCGCTCGGCCGCGCCCCGAGACCGCTCGGCCAGCGCGGGCGAAGGAGCCCCTGCGACGCTCAGCAGGGAGGCCGTCTGTGAGAGTCTGGCCCAGGCGGACGCGAAGGCGGTGTCGAGCGCGATCGCCTGCTCGAAGTAGCCCATCGCCTGCCGGAGCGTGACCGGGCTGCTTCCCTGGTTGAGGGCTTCGATGCCCTTGAGATACGCATCGTAGGCCGCGAGGTTCTGGGTCGGCTTCGCGGCCAGGTCCTGCTGGCTGCTGTCGCCCAGCGCGACGTTCGAGCTCCTGCGCCACCCGGCCCGCGATGTCGGCCTGCACCTGGAACACGTCGGTCAGCGCCGCGTCGAACGGCTGCTGCCAGCTGGTCGTCGCAGCGCTCCCGGGGCTCACCTGGACCAGCTCGGGGCTCACCCGCACCCGGCTCTGTCCGCCCTCGCCGCTTCTCCCAGCGGACCTTCCCGATCAGCAGGTACTGCACCCCCAGCTCCTGGGCGATCTGCTGCGGCGGCTTGCGTGGAGTGCTTGTACTGGCTCGCGCTGCTGCTGGCGATCACCTTGAGGCCGCTCAGCGTCGCCAGCTTGCCCCGCACCTCGTCGGTGATGCCGTCGGCGAAGTACTCGTCGGTGGAGTCGCCCAGGTTCTCGAAGGGGAGCACGGCCAGCAGCTTGGTGGTTCCGCGGGCCGGCGGGCTCGGCGCCTCCGTGGGACCGGAGCCAGCCGAACAGCACGCCGAGCCCGAGCAGGAAGCCGATGGCGAGTGCGAGAGTAAGCGGGCGGCGCGACGCTCGACTGGGTGCCGCCACTGTCGACGCCGGCGGCGCGTCGCGGCGACGCTGCGCCGTGGTCTTGCTGCCCGACTCCTCCAGCGCCCGGGCGAACTCCGCCGCGGTGGCGAACCGGTCGGCCGGCGCCTTGGCCAGCGCGCGGGCGACCGCCTGGGATACACCGTCGGGCACCGTCTCCCGCACCTCCCGCAGCGGGCGGGGAGTGTCGATGAGCCGGCGCGCGATGATCGCCTGCGCGGTCGGGGCCGTGAACGGCGGCTCGCCGGCCAGCATCTCGTACAGCACGATGCCGAGGCTGTAGATGTCGGTGCGGGCGTCCACGCTCCTTGTCCGCCGCGGCCTGCTCCGGGCTCATATAGGCCGGCGTGCCGATCGAGATGCCGGTCTCGGTCAGCCGCTCGTCGCCGGCGCCGAGCGCCCGGGCGATCCCGAAGTCCGCCACCAGCGCCTGCCCGTCCACCAGCAGGATGTTCTCCGGCTTGATGTCGCGGTGCACCGCGCCGTGCCGGTGGGCGAAGTCCAGCGCCAGCGCCGCCTCGCGGGTGAGCCGCACCGCGTCGTCGATGGGAGCTGCTGCTCCCGCCGGAGCCGGTCGCGCAGACTCTCGCCCTCGACGAAGGGCATGGTGAACCAGAGCCGTCCGCCGGCGTCGCCGGAGTCGTAGACCGTGAGGATGTGGGGATGCTGGAGCCGGGCGGCGAGCTTGATCTCGCGGAGGAAGCGCTCGGGGCCGAGGGTGGCGGCGAGCTCGGGATGGAGCACCTTGAGCGCGACGGGCCGGTCGTGGCGGAGGTCGCGGGCGAGGTAGACCGTGGCCATCCCGCCGCGGCCCAGCTCGCGCTCGATCGCGTAGCGGCCGGCCAGCGCGGCCTCCAGCGACGGCGCGGAGCGTCGCCGCTCACGCGGTGCTCTCGCACGAGCTTCTGGAACCGGGGATGCTTCCGCAGCGGGTCGAACGCGGGATCGATCTTGAGCCAGCCGGGCGAGAGGTAGTACGGCATCCGGAGCAGCGGCTCGAGCTGGTCCAACGCCTTCTCCTGCTCGCCGACCAGCATGTAGATGCGGGCGAGCAAGTGCTGCAGGTAGGGACCGATGTAGCCGTCGCGGGATGCCGGCGCGAGCGCCACGGCTCGCTCGCCTTCCTTCGATGGCCTCGGCCTTTCGGCCGAGATAGGCGAGTGCCAGTCCGAGAAATGCACGGCGCTGCGGGTCGTCGGGTGTGGCTTTGAGTGTCTCCTCAATGCCCAGGCGCGCCGAGTCGGCGTAAACGCGAGCCTGAGCCCGGTCGCCGCGCACGTGGTATGTCTGCGCCCGAACGCCGCCCCATGCGCCCCGGTCGCCGTCGTAGACGCTAGGCGGTAAGCGCAGCAGCAGCTGCTGCTGGTCGTCGTCCAGCACCCAGAAGAGGTCCCAGTAATTGCCGAACGCGGCAACCAGCGCTGTAGGCTCGGTCTCTGGCGCTGCGGCACGGATGACCGCCCGCGCGCCCGGCAGATCGCCCTGGGCGAGGTAGACCATCGCCTTGTTCTCGATCAGGTCGAGATTGTCCGGGGCCAGGGCCAGTCCCCGGTCGGCGGAGGCGAGCGCCTCCGGATAGCGCCGCAGGCGCAGCAGGCTTTGCGACAGGCGTCGCTCGGTTGCGATGTAGCGGGGGTCCAGGGCCCGCGAGCGCTCGAGGTGCTTGACCGCCTCATCCCACCGGCCCACGCTCTGCTCGGAGAGCGCTGCGGCGGTGAGCAGCTCGGCGTTGTCCGGCGTCAGCTTGAGCCCCTGCTCGAACGCCGCCAGGGCCTTGTCGTTCTCGTTGCGAACCGAGGCGTAGTAGCTGCCCAGCGCCCGCTGCGACTCCGGCCGCTCGGGCGCCAGCGCGACGGCTCGCTCGGCGGCCTGCCTCGCGGCTTCCGCGCCCGCCGGGGTCGGGGTGATGTCGAAGTAATAGAGCGCATGCGCCATGCTCAGCTTGGCCCAGGCCAGCGCGAACCCGGAGTCGAGCGCCACCGCCTGCTCGTAGTGATTGATGGCGCTGCGGAGCGTCGGCGGGCTGACTGAGAATCAGGCCCTGCGAGGCTTCGCCCTTCAGGTAGGCGTCATACGCCGCGAGGTTCTGCGTCGGCTTCTCGGTCAGGGCCTCCTTCTGCCCCGGGGCGAGCGCCACGTTGAGCGCGGAGGCCACCTGGCCGGCGATGTCGCCCTGCACCCGGAACACGTCGGTCATCGCCGCCTCGAACGGCTGCTGCCACTTCGTGGTGGGCGGCCGGCCTGGACTCGCCTGCACCAGCTCCGGGCTCACCTCGACCCGGCTGGTTCCGTCCGCGGCCTTGGCCCACCGGATCCTGGCGATCAGCAGATAGTCCGCCCCCAGCTCGCGCGCGATCTCGGGCAGGCTCTTGGTGCTGTGCTTGTACTCGTTCGAGCTGCGGCTGGCGATCACCTGGAGCCCCGGGAGAGCGGAGAGCTTGCCGCGTACCGCGTCGGTGACGCCGTCGGCGAAGTACTCGGTGGTCGAATCTCCGAGATTCTCGAACGGCAGCACCGCGAGACGGCGTTCGCCCGCCGGGCTCGTCGGCACCGGTGTGACTCCGGCGCCAGGCGAAGAGGACGCCGAGGCCGATGAGGATGCCGAGGACGAGAACGAGAGCGGAACGGCGGAACGGAGCGACGGCGGAACGGCGGGACGGCGGAACGGCGGAAGGCTCCGCTCGGGAGCGCAGTGACTGTGTTCTCAGGCGGAGCCTTCCGCCGTTCCGCCGTCCCGCCGTTCCGCCGTCGCGAGCGCCTGGGCGAACTGCGCCTGCCGTGCGTGAACCGGTCCGCCGCCACAACCGCCAGCGCCTTCCGTATCGCCTGGTCCACCGCTTCCGGCACGCTCGGCCGCACGGCCCGCACGCTCGGCGGTGGCTCGGTGAAGCGCTTCGCCAGGATCGCCTGAGTGGTGGCGCCGGTGTACGGGGGCTCGCCGGCCAGCATCTCGTAGAGCACCGCGCCGAGCGAGTACACGTCGGTGCGCGCGTCGAGCCCGCGGTCCCCGGCGGCCTGTTCCGGGCTCATGTACGCCGGCGTCCCGACCGCCAGGCCGGTCTCGGTCAGCTTCGGGTCATCCCCACCCAGCGCCCGGGCGATGCCGAAGTCGGCCACCAGCGAATGTCCTTCGGCGGTGAGCAGGATGTTCTCCGGCTTGATGTCGCGGTGGATCACCTCGTGCCGGTGGGCGTAGCCCAGCGCGTCGGCCGCCTCGCGCGCGATGCGGAGCGCGTCCTCCACCGGGAGCTGCCGCTCCCGCCGGAGCCGGTCGCGCAATGACTCCCCCTCGACGAACGGCATGGTGAACCAGAGCAGCGGCATCCCGCCCGCGCGCGGGATGTCCCCCGAGTCGTGCACTGTGAGGATGTGGGGATGTTGCAGGCGGGCGGCGAGGCGGATCTCGCGTTGGAAGCGTTCGGGGCCGAGGGTGGCAGCCAGCTCGGGATGGAGCAGCTTGAGCGCTACCGGCCGATCGTGTCGGAGGTCCCGGGCGAGATATACGGTGGCCATCCCGCCGCGTCCCAGCTCGCGCTCGATGGCGTAGCGGTCCGCGAGCGCGGCCTCCAATCCCGCTCGGAGGCCGTCGCTCACGATGTCCCCGCCACCAACCGCTGGAAGCCAGGATGCTTCCGCAGCGGATCGAAGGTCGGATCCACCCGGAGCCAGGCGCGGGACAGGTTGTTGGGCACGTCGACCAGAGGCGCGAGCAGCTCCACGGCCTTGTCGTGGTTCCCCGCCATCATGTGCACCCGGGCGAGCAGGAGCTGGATGTACGGCCCGAAGTACGCGTCGCGGCTGATCGGGAGCAGCTCCACGCCTCGCTCGCCCGCGCGGATGGCATCGTCCTTCCGGCCCAGGAAGGCCAGGGCGAGACCGAGCAGCGCGTATTGTTGCGCGTCGTCAGGCGCCGTCCGAATGGTCTCCTCGTAGGCGAGCCGGGCGGAATCCGCATAGGCCCGTGCCAGTGCCGTCTCACCCCGCAGCGCATGCAGCTGGGTCCGAACCAGGCTCCAGTTGGACCGGTCTCCCTCGAACGCGCTGGGCGGCAGCGTGAGCAGCCGCCGCTGCTGTGCGTCGCTCAACAGCCACGCCAGCTCCTCGAAGCGGGCGAACTGTACCGCCTGTTCCGCGGGGTCTACGCCCGGTGGCACCTCGCGCGCGATCCGCTGCGCCCGGGCGAGATCTCCCTGCGCGAGCGCGAGCATCGCACCCTGGTGGATGATCGTCAGGTTAGTGGGGGCAAGGGCGACCGCCCGAGCCTGGGCAGCCTCGGCCTCGGCATAGCGGCGCAAATTGAAGGTGGCCAGGGCGTGGCGCCGGGCCGCGTCCGGAGATCGAGGATCCAGCGCCGCCCCACGCTCGAACTGCGCGAGTGCCCCCTCCCAGTTTCCCGCTGTCTGCTCCATGGCTCCCGCGGCGACGATCAGTTCCACGTTGCTCGGGGCCACCTTGAGTCCTGCCTGGAAAGCGGCGAGTGCCTGGCGCGAGTCCCTCGCCACCGACCGGTAGTACAGGCCGAGCGCCAGGAAACCTTCGGGCCGGGTCGGGCCGAGCCGCCGGGCGCGCTCGGCGGCGTGCCGCGCCTGCTGGGCCAGCTCCGGCGTGGGGGCTCGATTGGCATACAGAGACGAAGCCACGCGGGAGAGCCAGGCCCAGGCCGGCACGAAGGTGGAATCCAGCGCCACCGCTCGTTGGTAATGCGGCCATGCTCGCTGGAGGCTCGGAATGTCCTCCGATCCTGCCCTGGCGGCCTCGCCCTTGAGAAACGCATCGTAGGCCTCGAGGCTCCCTGTCGGCCTTGCCACCAGTTCGGCCCGCACGCTGTCGGCCAGTGCCAGGTCCAGCGCGTCCGTCACCTTGGTTGCGATGTCGGCCTGGACCTGGAACACGTTGGTGAGCGCGGCGTCGAACTGCTGACCCCAGCGAGTGCGGGCCGCCTGTCCCGGCCGGGCGTCCACCAGCTCCGGGGTCACCCGCACTCGGCTGGCGGCGCCCGCCGCCTTCTCCCAGCGCACCGTGCCGGTGAGGAGGTAGTCCGCCCCCAGCTCGCGCGCGATCTCCGCCGCCCGCTTCGTCGTGCCGCGGTACTCGTTGGAGCTGCCCCGGGCGATGACCTCGAGCCCCGCCACCTGGGCCAGCTTGGTCCGCACCTCGTCGGTCACCCCGTCGGCGAAGTAGGCGTCCGCGGAATCACCCAGGTTCTCGAACGGCAGAACCGCTAGCACGCGAGTGCCGGAGCCGTCGGCCGCCCGCCCGCCGGCCGAGCGGCGCCAGGCGAACAGCACGCCGAGCCCGATCAGGATGCCGAGGATGAGAATGACGGCGGAACGGCGGAACGGCGAGTCGGCGGAACGGCGAGACGGCGGAACGACGGAAGGCTCCGGCCGGGAGCGTATGACTGTGTCCTCAGCGGAGCCTTCCGCCGTTCCGCCGTCCCGCCGTCCCGCCGTCGCGAGCGCCTGGGCGAACTGGGCCACCGTCGAGAACCGGTCGGCCGGCACCGGCGCCAGCGCCTTCCGGATCGCCTGGTCCACGCTTTCCGGCACACTCGACCGCGCCGCCCGGAGGCTCGGCGGCGGCTCGGTAAACCGCTTGGCGAGGATCGCTTGCGTGGTGGCGCCGGTGTAGGGCGGCTCGCCCGCCAGCATCTCGTAGAGCACTGCGCCGAGGCTGTACACGTCGGTCCGGGCATCGACCCCGCGATCGCCGGCAGCCTGCTCCGGACTCATGTAGGCCGGCGTGCCGACCGCGAGTCCGGTCTCCGTCAGTCTCGTGTCTCCCGATCCGCCGCTCAGCGCCCGGGCGATCCCGAAATCGGCCACCAGGGTGTTGCCGTCCCGGGTGAGCAGCAGATTCTCCGGCTTGATGTCCCGATGCACCACGCCGTGATCGTGGGCGTACTGGAGCGCCTGCGGCCGCCTCCCGCGCGACGCGGAGCGCGTCCTCCAGCGGCAGCTGCCGCTCCCGGGCGAGCCGGCCCCGGAGACTCTCGCCCTCGACGTAAGGCATGGTGAACCAGAGACGCCCGTCGGTCTCGCCGGAGTCGTAGACCGTCAGGATGTGGGGGTGCTGGAGCCGGGCGGCGAGCTTGATCTCGCGCTGGAACCGGTCGTCGCCCATGCTGGCGGCGAGCTCCGGATGGAGCAGCTTGAGCGCCACCGGCCGGTCGTGCCGGAGGTCGCGGGCGAGGTAGACCGTGGCCATGCCCCCGCGCCCGAGCTCGCGCTCGAACGCGTATCGCTGCACCAGCGCCTCACGGAGCCCCTGGAGCGGATCTATGGACAGCCTGCTGGTTAGGGAACGTGCCAAAGATACGCCGGGCGAAGGCGCTAAGCGAGGGATGCCAGAGGCCCAGATCGGGCCGATTTACCGTGTCCCACGTCCTAGCCCGCCGGGTTCGGCCTTCCCCAAACTGTGCTTACTCGATCGCGGAAGAAGATCATGAAATTTGTGCGCCCCTGACGTAGGATGCCGATCCGCCCAAACTTCCGGAGGCCCGCGCCGCTCCTCGCCGCCCTCGCGCTCGCCATCCTCCTCCTAGCCGTGGCCTTCCGCTGGTGGGACCGGTACGTCGAGGACCGCCTGGGCTCGTGGGCGGTCGCCGAGATCACCCGCCGGACCGACAGCACCTATCACCTCGTGCTCGGTGACTTGTCGTTTCTTCCGCTGGCCGGCTCCCTGTCGTTCGATTCCGCGGCCATCGTGACCGACTCCGTGCGGAACCGCCGGCGACCGTCGCCGCTGCCGGTGCTGCGGGCGCGGGGCAGCGGGTGCCGCGTGGCCGGCCTCGACGTGCCGCGGCTCCTGTTCCGGCGGTCGTTCGATGCGGGAGCGCTGGGCTGCCGCCGCATGGCGGTGGTCGTGGCGCTCCCGTCACCCGCGAAGGCGCAACCTCGGCCGACGGCGGATTCGTCGAGCATTGCCGCCGTGCAGAGCCTCGTCCGTCCACTCGGTCTCTCCACCTTCCGCATTGGCGAGGTCTCGTTTCCTGCCTTGAGCCTCACGCTCGAGCGGCTTGGCCGGAAGGGAGAAGGCTCCGTCGTGATCGGGCACGCGCGGTTCGGTGCGGCGGACCTCGTGTTCCATCTCACCGGCGACCCCCGCGCCCGGCGCACCGTCTCGGCCGACCGCGCGAGGCTGGAGGCGACGGGGCTGGTCCTGCGCCTCGACACCCTGACCGAGATCGCCGTGGCGCGGCTCGAGGCCGGCCTCACCGATTCCACTCTCGTGCTGGCCGATGTCGAGCGTGAGCCCTCGATCCCCGAGGAGCAGTGGGTGCGCCGGAAGCGGGTCCGTGACGACCGAGTCCGCTTCGCGCTCGACAGCCTCCGGGGGCGGGGCGTCGCCTACCGATCCTTCATCGCGACCGGCGACATCGGGATCCGCGCGCTGGAGCTCAGCGGCGCCCGGCTGGATGTCTTCAGCGACTGGCGGGTCCCCAAAGGCCCCCCGGAGCGGCATCGGACCCCGCAGCAGGTGGCGGCCCGGGCCAGCCCAGAGCTTCGCCTGGATACCGTCCTCGTCAGCGGAGGCACCATCACGTATCGCGAGCGCAGGCCCAAACGGGAGGGGCCCGGAGTGGTCAGCTTCGACGCGCTGCGGGCGACGGTGCTCCATCTCGAGCTGCCCTCCCGTGGCAAGCCGCTCCGGATCGAGGCAAGCGGGCGGCTCATGGGCGAGGGATTGCTGGCCGTGCAGGCCTCGGTGCCGCTCGACGCGCCCGACTTCCGCTACGAGCTCAACGGGAAACTCGGCAAGATGCCGGCGAAGGCCTTGAACCGGTTCCTGTCGGTGAACGAGGCCTTCGAGTTCGACAACGGCTGGCTGGAGGAAACCGTTTTCCGGCAGACGGTGAGGGGCGGTCGGGCCAGGACCACAGTCACCCCGCGGTATCGCGACCTCTCGGTCGAGCCGACCGGCGAGGGCGGCGGCGTCATCGGGTCGGTGAAGCGAACCGTGCAGGAGTTCCTCGCCGGCGCCTTCGTGGTGCGCTCCCGCAATCCCGACGAGGACGGCGAGAATCTCCGCACCGTCCGGACGGTGCGGCGGTATGACCCGACCAATACCTGGCTTCAGTTCCTCTGGTTCGGCCTTCGGGATGGATTGATGGAGGCGGTGAAGGAGTAGGGTCACCTAGTCGTTGTCGGCGGACTCGATCTCCACGACGCCGCCATCGGAGGCCCGAATCTCCACCTCCTTGTCTCCCGAAGAGGTTCGGACCTGGACCTCGTAGAGCAGTTGGCCTCCCTCGGTCTCCTGGCCCACGCTCAGAGCGGTCCCTCCGGTGGCCTCGGCCGCGATCGCCATTGCCTGATCGGGCGTCACCGGGGGTGGAGTCTCGATGCCAAGGCCGGCCGCAAACTCGGTGCTGGGCGGATCGTAGCGTTGGTCGCCTGGTCCGGAGCTGCCGCCACACCCCGAGGACACCAGCGCCGTTGCGAACCACACGGCGGGAATCATGCGATGCTTCATGCTCGACCTCCTGGCCGGGAGCGGCCGGCCCACCCGGCCGCCCACATGGAGCAGATCACCCCCGACCGATGTGACAACAAGGGCGGCTACGCCGAAGACTCCCGCTGCAGCCGGTGTGGGCTCAGTCGGGCCGAAAGAACCCCCAGCTCTCGAGCCCCGGCCCGATCCGGCCGTGCCCCACCATCCGGTAGCCGAGCCGCTCGTAGAACGGCACGTTGCCGGCGCTCTCGGTGGTGAGACTGACCCCGAGTGAGTCGGGATGTTCCCGCGACATGGCGTGAACCCGCTCCAGCAGCCGGCGGCCGAGCCCGCGCCCCTGAAACCGCGGCGGCACGCCGAGCATGTTCACGTGGATGTTGGGCTCGGCGACGTTGAGCGGCCCCCAGATGTGCACCCACTGGCCGTACCGCTCCCTGGCATCGGCACCCAGCGTGGCCCAGGTCCACTCCCGTGATTCCTCCAGGTCCGGCGGTCCCGGCAGCCCGGGCAGCGTGCAGACGGCGACGCCGCTCACCGCGTCGCCGTCGTAGCACGGCGAGGATGGGGTCCTTGCGCAGCACGCGCGCGACGAGGAAGAAGCCGACGAGGGTGCGAAGGCGGTCCGGGTAATCCCCGTCAGGGCCGAGGACATACCGCATGACCGGGTAGTCGGCGAAGGCCTCGCAGAGCGGGCCGAGCACCTCGTCGGCGGCGGCGTTCGTCATCCCGGCATGGTACCCGGGTCCGCAATCCTACGGCGTGAAGATATAGCTCACCGTGGGGTCGATGGTGCCAGCGGGTTTGACAGTGTCATCGGTGTAGAGATGGCCGCTGCCCACCGTGAGGACGGACGGAGTGCCTTCAAAGACCACCCGCACGGCCGCGGCGGGGCGCAAGAGGAACTGGCCCCCCTCTCCCACAGGACCGGGAAAAGGAGTCTTGTCGCTCCAAGTGTTGCTAGCAGGGTCGTAGGCGAGGGTGGTACGGTCGGTAACCTGACTCCCGGCCCCCCGGTCGGCCCCCGCAATACCTATCACGTAGAAGCTGCCCCCCACCGCTGCCCCGACGGCGAACTGCCTGCGACGTGGAATGACGCCGAGCGTCCGCCATGCGTTCTTCACCGGATCATAGACATCGAACGATTGGAAGGGGAAGGACCCTCCGCCCGCGACATAGAACTTGCCGTTGAGGACCGCGCCGGCGCCGCGCCTGTGGGAATTGGGAGCCGGGGGCAGCGTGGCCCAGGCATTGGTCGCCGGATCGTAGCGGTAGAACCTGCGGCAGAAGTCCTCTTGGCAGCGGCCCGCGAGAACGTAGAGCTTGCCGTTCATGACTCCGGTTACGCCCTCGGCAGTACGGTGCGGCATGTCGGCCTTTCTGATCATGCGGTCACCCGCCACATCGTAGGCGAACAGCCTCGCTGATTTGTCCGTCCACTGCTCGGTCTGCCCGGAGAAGTTGGCCCCGCCCGAGATGTAGAGATTGCCACCGATCTGGCCGATCCCGTTCGTCGCCGCGCCGGTGAAGCGCGCCGCCTTCTTCGTCCAGGAAATCGTGCCCACGTCCCAAGCCAGGACCCTGGTCGCCGGCATATCCGTCGGCGTTTGCTCGAAACGACCGCCTATGACATAGACAGTCGAGCCTCCGGTAGCGGTGCGGACCACGCCGGCGGCGAGGTCAAACCGCCAAAGCCCTGTCGGGTGAGCCGCCGAGTGAAACTCCGCCGGCATGGGAGCCACCGCCAACCAGGTATTTGGAAACGCAAGTGAAGGGGTGGCAAGGGGCTGCTCGGCTGCCGTTCCGGCCTCCATCGGGGTCGAGGTCTCATCACATGCTACCAGGGCAAGCACGGTGAGCGTGAGCCCAAGGTTGAGCGACAAGGGGCGGGTCATGGATCCTCCCAGCGGGTGCGAACGCAAGGCTTCCCAGGTTCGAGCACTCAGGGTAGGCGCGCCGTTTCAAGTAGAAGTCAAGCGACTTCGGAGGGCACCTCGATGGTGTCCGGTCGCAGGTCCTCGCTGCGCATCATCTCCTGTGACATGCGATCGCCCAACTCCGGGACTCGCGACCACTCCCCGCACACCGAGGTGACCAGATGAGTACCCGCGCCAACGCCCTTGCGGAGCGCCTGGAGCAGGGCGCCCGCGCGCTTGCAAGCTTCGCCCGTACGCTCACCGACGCCGAGTGGAACAGCCGAGTCCCCGGCGACGGCAGGAAGATCGGCGTGGTGGTGCACCACGTCGCCAGCATGTATCCCATCGAGATCGAGCTGGCGCAGACGCTCGCCGCGGGTCAGCCGGTGGTCGGCGTGACCTGGGACGTGGTCCACGGGATCAACGCCACCCATGCCCGGGAGCACGACGGCGTCACGCTGGAGGAGGCGCTGGAGCTGCTCCGTCGGAACAGCGCGGCGGCAGCCGCGGCGATCCGGGCGCTGGACGACGAGGCGCTCGACCGGGCCGCGACGGTCTCACTCAACGCCGACGCGCCGCTCACCTGCCAGTTCTTCCTGGAAGACCACGCGGTGCGCCACAGCTACCACCACCTCGCGAAGATCAGGGGCGCGGTGGCGGCCCGGTTGTCCGCGGCCTGAGCCCCGACTCGACGGCCATGGTGCCGCCGCCCCCTGAAGCCCGGCCGCGATGGCAGCAACCTCGCGGCCGGGCTAACTTTAGACCCCCATGACCGAAACGTCCAAGCCCCTGCCCGTGCCTTCCCCCTCGACGGACGCGGCCTACCACCCCGACGCCGTCGAGGCCAAGTGGCAGGCCCGCTGGGCCGAGCGCGGCACCAACGAGCCCGATCTCGACCGGGCCGCGCGGCCGTTCTACAACCTCATGATGTTCCCCTACCCGTCGGCCGAGGGGCTGCACGTGGGGAACATGTTCGCCTTCACCGGCGCGGACGTCTACGGCCGGTTCAAGCGGCTCCAGGGGTACGACGTCTTCGAGCCGATCGGCTTCGACGCGTTCGGGATCCACAGCGAGAACTACGCGATCAAGCAGGGCATCAACCCCGCCGATCCTGATCCCGCAGAACATCGCGAACTTCCGCCGCCAGCTCGCGCGGATCGGCGGGATGTTCGACTGGCGGCACGAGCTCTCGACCACCGACCCGCGCTACTACAAGTGGACCCAGTGGATCTTCCTCCAGCTCTCAAGGCGGGGAAGGCCTACAAGAAGGCGGCCGCGGTCAACTGGTGCCCCAAGGACAAGACCGTGCTCGCCAACGAGCAGGTCATCGACGGCCGCTGCGAGCGCTGCGGCACGGCGGTGGAGCAGCGGATGCTGGAGCAGTGGTTCTTCCGGATCACCGAGTACGCCGACCGGCTGCTGGCCGATCTGGACGACAGTCCAAGATGGACTGGTCGGACAGCACCACGACGGCGCAGCGCAACTGGCTGGGGCGGTCGCGAGGGGGCGGAGATCGGTCTTCCCGGTCGGCGGACCGGCGGAACGGCGGACCGACGGACCGACGGACGAGTGGCCGCGATCCGGGTCTACACCACCCGGCCGGACACCGTCTTCGGCGCCACGTTCATGGTGCTGGCGCCGGAGCATCCGCTGGTCGACGCGCTCACCACGCCGGAGCAGCGGGCGGCGGTCGAGGCGTACCGCCAGGCGGCGGCGCGAAGGACCTGGTGTCCCGCAAGGTGGGCGACAGGGAGAAGACCGGCGTGTTCACCGGCGGCTACGCGATGAACCCGGCGACCGGCAAGCCGATCCCGGTCTGGATCGCCGACTACGTCCTGATGGAGTACGGCACCGGCGCCATCATGGCGGTGCCCGGGCACGACGAGCGCGACTTCGAGTTCGCCACAGAAGTTCGGCCTGCCGATCGTGCGGGTGCGTGGCGCCGAGCGGGGCGAGCGCCGGCGGCCGACGCCCCGCTGCCGACGCGGCCTACACCGACAACGAAGCCGGCGTCCTGGTCAACTCCGGCCAGTTCGACGGCCTGCCCGTGCCCGAGGCCAAGCGCGCCATCATCGCGCTGGCTCGAGGAGCGCGGCGCCGGGCAAGGGCGTCGTGCAGTACCGCCTCCACGACTGGTGCATCTCCCGCCAGCGCTACTGGGGCCCGCCGATCCCGATCATCTACTGCGACGAGTACGGCGCCGTGCCGGTGCCGGAGAAGGACCTGCCGGTCGTGCTGCCGCTGATCGAGGACTTCCGCCCGACGACAGCGGCATCTCGCCGCTCGCGCGGCACGAGGAGTGGTACTACGTGCCCTGCCCGGTCGTGCGGCAAGCAGGGCCGGCGCGAGACCGACGTGAGCGACACCTTCCTCGACTCGGCCTGGTACTACCTCCGCTATCCCGAGCACCGAGTTCGACGACCGGCCGTTCGATCCGGCGCGGACCCGCAAGTGGCTCCCGGTGCCCAGCTACATCGGCGGCAACGAGCACGCGGTGCTGCACCTGCTGTACGCGCGGTTCATCACCATGGTGCTGCACGACCTCGGCCACCTGCACTTCGAGGAGCCGTTCCGGAAGTTCCGGGCGCACGGGCTGATCGTGAAGGACGGCGCCAAGATGTCGAAGTCGCGGGGCAACGTCGTGGTGCCCGACGAGTACATCGCGCGCTGGGGCGCCGACACGTTCCGGATGTACCTGATGTTCCTGGGCCCGTTCCAGGAGGGCGGCGACTTCCGGGACGAGGGGATCAGCGGCCCGCGGCGGTTCCTCGACAAGGTCTGGAGCTTCGTGCAGCGACGCCTGCCGGGAGGGCGACGGGCAGGAGATCCACCACGACGTGCTGGTGAAGTTGCACCAGACCAAGAAGCGGGTGACCGAGGGGCTGGAGGAGCTGCGCTACAACACCGCGATCGCGGCGCTGATGGAGCTGGTGAACGCGCTGCGGGCGGACAACGTGTGCGACAAGGCGGTGGTCGGAGGAGCTGGTGATGATGCTGGCGCCGTTCGCGCCCCACTTCGCGGAGGAGTGCTGGGAGCGGCTGGGGCACGCGGAGTCGGTGTTCGAGGCGCGCTGGCCGGCGTGGGACGAGGCGCTGGTGGTGGAGGACCAGGTCGAGGTGGTGGTGCAGGTGAACGGGAAGACGCGGTCGAAGGTGACGGTGGCGCGGGATGCGGATGAGGAGACGGTGGTGGCGGCGGCGATGCGGGATGCGGCGGTGGGGCGGTTTGTGGAGGGGAAGGGGGTGCGGAAGCGGGTGTACGTGGCGAATCGGTTGCTGAATCTGGTGGTGGGGTAGGTGCATCCTTCTAATCGATTATAGGAAGGGCGTCCCAAACCTGCGCGACGCACGTCGCCTCTGAGGGAAGCGCCTCACGACCACCGGACCTTATTCGTGCGGCGCCTGAGGGGTTATGGGGAGTTCGCTGCTGGCCTAACGCTTATCAGCCGTCGACCTGAGGGTCTGAAGTCCGACCGAGCAGAATACCTCCGAGAGAGACGTGCGCGATGTGCCTTGGATACAAACGTTCCTAGTCGGACTTGGTCGGGATTAACCGACAGCATTCCCTCCTGACCTAGCACGATTCAGCTCCACCGTTGGATCTCAGAAGGCTAGCAAATGCCGCGACATCGGATGTACGGTATGAGGAACGCGCAATTTTGCGAGCCGAAATGGGACTAGGCAGCGGTCGTCTTCCGGGGCCGGCGCGGTCCTCCCCCGTAGAGATCGCGCAGCGTCCAGAGTGTCACGGGATGGCCCGAGGCCTCCGCGGCTGCCTCGAAACCGCTCGCGAAGCCGCCGGCGGCCACGTACAGCAGCGGTGCCTCGGCGCGCACGGCGGCGTGAGCCCATTTGACGCGCGCCGCCGCCAGGCGCTCTAGCATCGCCACGTGCTCCCGGTGCACGTCGGCGGCAATGGGGCGGCGGTTCCACTTCACCGCCCCGGTGAGCACCCGGCCGTCGCTGAGGGTGCTGGCGATGTCCACCTCCAGCGACTTCCCCTCGCGGTCCACTCCCTCCCACCGGCCCCACTGGCTCACCATCGGCAGCCGCCACTTGTCGCGCAGCCGTATGTACGCCTGCTCCACCATCCGTTCGAACACGTGGCCCATGTAGCCGTCGAGCCGCCGGAGCACCTGCTCGGTCCACACCGCCTTCGGGTTGTACCGCGCGAGCTCCGCTTCGTAGGGCGCCACGAATGTGCTGTGGAACATCTGGGCCGGATCAGCCAGCCGGTAGCGGAATGCCTCCTTCGGCCTCGCGCCCAGGTTCCGCCGCGCCTCCACGTAGCCCAGCGCGATGAGCCGCTCGACCTTTTGGCGCAGCGCCGTATCGGTCGGCATGCCGGCCCGCTGGCCGATCTCGTTGAGCTCGGTTCGTCCGCCGGCGATGGCGCGGAGCACCGCGTGGTAGCTGCCTACCTCGCGGAGCCCCTGCTCTTGGAGCAGCGCCGTCTCCACCTGGGCCCGCACCTCGCCGCGCGGGTGCAGCATCGTATCGGCCACGTTCTGCGCCAGCGACCGGCCGGGACGCACGGCGGCGAGGTAGCGGGGAATGCCCCCGAACACGCCGTAGGCCAGCGCCCGGTCCCGCAGCGACTTGAAGCGGGCCATCTCTCCAGCGTGGAAGTAGTCGAATGGCCGCAGCTCGGCCAGCGGGCCACCGGAGCCGCGCTCGTCCTTGTTCGTGAGCCTCCGACGGCTTCGGATTGTGCGAGCGGACAGCGTCAGAACAAGCTCGCGCGCCGGCCGCCTCTCCCACACGGCATTGAGCTCGGCAGGCGATGCCTCAGACCGCTCCGACTCGCCCAGGTACTGGAACTCGTCCAGCACGATGGCGATCGGGTCGGGGACGCGCAGCTCGAGCAGCAGCCGGAAGACCGTCCGCCATGTGGGATAGTCCTCCGGGTTCAGCGCCTGGCCGCTCCAGCGAGCCACCTCCGCCACCAGGGCCAGGCGGTTCTGGGCCGGCGTGGTGTTGGCCGCAGTGAAGTAGAGCGTCTGGGTAGCCGGCCACACGTGGGTGAGGAGGTAGGTCTTGCCCACCCGGCGGCGGCCGTAAAGGAGGATCAGCCTGGGCTTGCCGTCCGCCAGCAGGCCGGCCAGCTCCGTCTGTTCCCGCTCCCGGTCGATCATGGGGCCCTTGAGAATTGCAGTGAAATGCAACTATAGTTGTATTCAATTGTAATTGCAATACTCCAGCAGGCGGCCGGTTCGTCTAAGGTGGTGGATGCCTCGATGTTTCCCTCTCAGGGGTATTCCCCAACCTTCCGACAACCCCGGACCATCGTCTTGACCGCACCTGAGGCCGCAACCGACGGCCTCTGAATGACTTAGCCGCGCGTTTCCGGTTTAGCGCCGTCCCCCGGGATTGTGACCATTGGATGTCGAGGGAGACCGGATCAGAGGGGAGGGCCCGCTATGGCGTCGGCCGGCCGACACAACCAACTACAAGCCACTCACCCGGCGCAACCGGGCGGGCTACGCTGTACCATGCTGCTTACCAGTCGCCGAAACCCAAATACGCGCGGCCTTGGGGCTGGATTCCGAGCCGCGCTCGTGCGCCCGTGCCAGAATTTTCCGACCGGAGGCGTCGCCTGACTAGCGTCCAGGAAGAATGCCTAGCCTATCTCATTCGCGACGCCTACCTCCGGGGCGACAATGAGCAGTTCAGCGCCCTGATGTCGATCCTCTTTGGCCGGTGCGTCCGCTGGTTGAGGAGCGAGTCTCCACCTAAGGGAGGCGTCCGACGAGCCCGACCTCGACTACCCTGACTACCTGTAGCTGTTCTGCAATACGATAATCTGTCCAGTCTCGCGGCGGAGGATGACCGCGGGGACTTCTTCCAGGTCCGCTTCTGGGCACGTGCTGAAGAAAGACCTGCTTGACTCTTATTTTTTACATGCGAAACGCCCTACCGGCGGGACTCGGCGCCACCTCAGTCTCTCCGACCCCGATCGACGGCGCCGGAGAAGGCCGGGGGCCCGTCTCGGACCTCGTCCGGGCCGACATCATTCCGTCTCGCGAGGAGGTCGCCCAAAGCCGTTGAGAATCCGCCTCGACATGGCCCAGGCGCTTGCGTCCATCCAGGATCCACGGCACCTGCGATGCTTGGATTCTTGTACCACCTCGAAGAATGGCCATATCGAGGCCCTGGATCCGGCCGAGGCGTGCCATCAGCAGGCAGGTTCGGCGTCAGTGTGAGGACGGTGCACAACTGGTTGCGGCAGGCCACGGGCCGAGCTGAAGGCCTGGTACGAGACTAACTGGAAATGAGTGGTCGTCCCGGCCACCGGGAAAACATGATGGAAAGGCAGGAACTAAAACATGACCGATCAACTGAACGACATCCTGACGGAGTACGCGCTGAGCAATCCGGAGCCGAGCAGAGGCCACACTGGCCGACTGGATCGCGCTGCTATCCCCAGTTTGCCGAGGAACTCATTGCATTCACAGCTCTACTGGGGGCTGCTCGTGTGGACGGCCGACGCTTCGCTGCTTCCGGGAGGTGATCGCCTCACACTCAATGGATACGGCCGCTGAAGAGCGCCCTTACCTGGCGCGGGGTAAGCGCCGCGCAGAGGCTGTCTTTCGCAAATGGGGGATCCCAGTCCACCGAATCGCCGGCCGAGATGCGCGACCGGCCGATTCGCAGCTTACTGGAAGAGGCCCAGGGCATTGGTCTCTCCATAGAAGCCCTTCGCGGCTCGTACCATATTCTCGGAGAGCCTTCTGAGGAAGTTGGACCGACGCCTGATCGCTCCCGCCAACATACCGGGGGGGAAGTCATTCGGTGGTTCGCTGACACGCTAGAAACAAGTGTATGGGGGCTCGATCGAGCACTACCTGTGGGCTCCAACCAACATTAGCTCGCGGCGCCCGTTAGCTTGGCCAAGCAAGCCCTATCGCTTCCTGTTAAGCAGGAGGACTTCAGCGACGCCGTGCGCTAGTGACCAGGCGCTTACGGAACCTCAACGACAGACCGCTACTATCGTTGCCATAGACCTCCCGCACCCCGGAGCCGATCCGGGCTCGCTGCTGTCATCCCGGTGAGCCACCTGAACGAGGTGCGGCTCCGCGCGCGCGCCGCGGCGTCGGCGGTTCCGGTCGTCGGCCGCGGGCAACATCACTGCCAGGGCGATCCTCGATGCAGCGCAACAGGACACGGGCGTGCGCCTGTTTCCCGTTAGCGCCGGCGATCCTCTGCTCGATGGCAGCGAGGCAGTGTACGATCCGGACCCCAAAACGGATCTGGTACAACAGCGAGGTCGAGCCGGAAGTGCTAGCCATGCACCAGGCTCATGAGTTCGCGCACGTGCTGCTCCAGCATGCCGGCCGGTCCAGCTGCAAGCAGGAGGATCTCGATGCTGAGTTGCCGGACGATCCGGTGCCGCTGGGGCATCCCATCGGGTGGGAGGGATACAGCTCCAAAGAACGGCGCGAGCGCGATGCCAACGTGTTCGCGCGCGAGCTGCTTCTCCCGACCACCTGCTCCGGACCTGGTTCCTCGAAGATGGGCTGACGGTGTCACAACCATCTGGCCAGTAGCGTGGGGGTGCCGCTCGGCGTCGTCTATCATCAACTCGCTTACGCGCTGCTGGTCGGAGACCTGGCCCGGGTGGCATCCGAGGAGGCGGCCCCTCCGATAACTCCTGGACGAGAGCCAGGAGGAGGCGGCCTTCATCAAGAAGGGTCCGGTGCTGGTCGAGGCCGGTCCCGGTACCGGGAAGACGCGCACTTTGGTCGCGCGCGCCATGCACTCCGCTCGGCCAGGGCGTGGACCCGAACGCGATCCTGGCCCTGACCTTCTCGAACAAGGCTGCGGAAGAGATGCGGTCGCGGATCGCGACCGTCGCGCCGGATGCCGCCCCCCTTGATCTGGATCGGCACCTTCCACGCCTTCGGGCTGGAGTTGCTCCGGGAAGCACGGCGCGTCCATCGGCCTGCCGCCGGATCCGGCGGTGCTGGATCCGGTGGATGGGATGCTGCTTCTCGAACTGGAGCTGCCTCATAATCTCCGCCTGGAGCACTACCAGTACCTCCCCGAGCCGACACTGTATCTCAAGGACATTCTCACCGCGATCTCCCGGGCCAAGGACGAGCTGGTGGAACCCGAGGGATACCGCCGGGCGGCCCAAGCGATGCGGGAGGCGGCTCGCGGGGAGGACGAGGTCGTGGCCGCCGAAAAAGGCGCTGGAGGTGGCGAACGTCTATCAGGCTTACCAGTCGTTCCTGGAGCGGGATCAGGCATTGGACTTCGGTGATCTCATCGCCCGCGCTGTCGGCCTCCTCGGTGCA
>CAWHST010000003.1:0-75820 GCA_963832055.1 uncultured Gemmatimonadales bacterium
TGATCCTACTGCATCTGCGAGGGCACGAGAATAGTCCCATACTCTATCGAATCCGCCGGCTGCCTGAGTTTCTCCAGCGTGAATGGAGGCTGAAGCGCCGAATGGAGGTCGCCACTCATGTGATCCGTGGAGGGATTCGCCGGCTCACGCGTGCGCTCCACTCTTGACAGCCCCGGTGTTGGCCTGTAGCCTCGCCGAGGCCGGGTTGTGCACACCGCACCCGAACCGGCCCAGCGCATCGTTGTTGGACCAGCGCGCACGACACCGCTTCACCATTCGTGAGCCGCTCCGGTTCACGCCCGCCCTCAAGGCTGCGGCACGCCTAATGCCTGTGCCGCTTGCACCTAGGCCCCATGCAGAGAGTTCTGGTGGCTACGCCCCTACACGACCTAGGCGTGGTAGCGTTGCAAAGCATTGGCCCGGAGTAGCATAGACCATGGCGGCGCAGCGCGGCGGCCGGGAGTACAGGCGGCCCTCATGCGACGCCCCGGTGGACCCGCGCCACAACGCGTGGCCCGCACGGGAACCGGAACTCGACTGGACCCTTGGAACATGCGAGTTGTCGTTACCGGCGCTGCCGGAAAGCTCGGACGGCATGCAGTACGAGAACTGGCGGGGGCGCATGAGCTCCGACTGGTCGACCGGGTGGCGGTCGCCGGGCACCCGACGACGGTCGCGGACCTGAGCCGCGGTTCGGCCGGACACCGCTGGTTGGGCCGGTTTCGTACCTCGCGCCCTTCCTGGGACCGAGCATTCCAGGGCGCTCAGGTGGTCGTCCATCTCGCAGCGAACTCGGTCGCCGAGGCGCCTTGGGAATCCGTGCTTCGAGACAACTTTCAGGCTTCGTGGAATGTGTTCGAGGCAGCAGCACGGCATAGCGTCTCAAAGATCGTCTTCGCGAGCTCGTGCCGATGGGCCCTCGGGCTCGATCCCGACACGCACCCCGATTGGAGCGCGATCAAGCTGACACCCTCGACACCCACGCGGCCGCGGACGCCGTACGGTCTCTCCAAGGCCTGGGGTGAGCTGCTCGGCCGAATGTTCGTGGATACCGGAAAGGTGCGGTCGGTTCTCGCCGTGCGGATCGGGAGCTTTCGCGAGCTCGAACCGAAGGAGCTCGAGGTTCGCAGCCTCTGGCTCGGGCCGGAGGATTGGCGCTCGCTGCTCCGCCGGTGCGTAGAGGCCGAGGTGACGGGATTTCACACCCTGTATGGGGTTTCTCCCGGCGCGGGCAACGTTGTCGACCTCATGTCGACGCGTAAGCTCCTCGCCTGGACGCCCGAGGAACACTAATCGTGCGAGTCCTCTTCTGGACCGAAATGTTCTGGCCGTACGTCGGCGGGGTGGAGGTGCTAAGCTCTGGTCTGCTGGTCGAGCTGAGGGCACGAGGTCACGACGTGATCGTGGTGACCTCACATCTCGACGGCATGGACCTGCCCGACGTCGAAGAGCACGAAGGTGTGCCCATCCACCGGTTCCACTTTCGGGAGCCGTTCGAGCGCAAGGACGTCGCCGGCTTGGCGCTGGTGCGGAAGCAGCTTGCCGACCTTAAGCAGCGGTTCGAGCCGGACTTGGTGCACTTGCACTTCTCAGGACCGAGCGCCTACTATCACCTGGCCACCCAGCAGGTTCACCCGTGTCCTGAGCTTCGTCACGATCCACAACTGGCTGGCGGAACACGCGTCGGACGTGGACACGTTGTCTGCCAAGGTGCTGAGGGCGGCCACCTGGGTGTCGGCGGTCTCCGAAAGCGTTCTGGCGAACGTGCGCCGGTTGGCCCCAGAGATCACGCCGCGCTCGAGTGTCGTTTACAACGGTCTGCGACCCCCTGAGCTCCTCCCGAGCCACTCCCGTGGGCGCCGCCGCAACTGCTTTGCGCCGGACGCCTCCTCCCGAAGAAGGGCTTCGATATCGCCATTCGGGCTGGCGCCTCGCTTCTGATGCAGTTTCCGGACCTCCGCTTGGTCGTCGCCGGTGACGGTCCGGCGCGAGGTGACCTGGAGCAGCTCGCGGCAGCTCTGGGCTCAGCGCATGCGGTAGACTTCATCGGCTGGGTTTCACCCCAGGACTTCCCGCGGTTCTTGAATCGCACGACGGTCGTTATGGTGCCCTCGCTGTGTGACGAGGCCTTCTGTCTGGTGGCGCTCGAGGCGGCCCAGATGGGCAGACCCGTGGTGGCGAGTGAAGTCGGGGGATTGCTCGAAGTGGTGCGCCACCGGCAAACCGGCCTGACCTTTCCACGAGGGGACGCTGCGGCGCTCGCACGCAGCGTCCGGCATTCATGAAGCGGCCCGACGAGTGCGTCCGCCTGGGGGAGGCCGCCCGCGCCCGTGCGTTCGAATGCTTTGGTCTGACGCAGACGGCGGACGGATACGAGGCGCTTTATCGGCAACTCACTCACACCTAGTTGCCAGCGCATGCGCATCCTTTTCTGGACCGACGTCTTCTGGCCGACCATCGGCGGGATCGAGGTGCTCAGCGCGCGTCTCGTGTCGGCGCTCCGCGCCCGTGGGCACGAGCTGTTGGTCATCACCTCGCAACCTGGTCCGGACCTGCCCGAAGTGGACGTGTACGATGGTGTCTGCATCCGCCGGCTCCCGTTTCGGACCGCCTGGACGGCTGGGAAGCTCGAGGACATCCTCGCGTGCGACAGACGGTCGCGGAGGTGCGGCGGGAGTTTCGCGCGGATGTCATCCACGTCGCTTCGATCGCCCCCGACGTCCTTTTCCATCTGCAGACCGCGCGCGTCCACCCTGCGCCGATGGTGCTCACCGTACAGCAACCAACGTCACCTTTTCGGGCGGGCGGCCGGTGCGACCTTGTTCCTGGACATCCTGAGAGCCGCGGAGACTGGATCGGTGTGCTGCTCCCAGGCCATGCGCGCGGAAGTGGAAGGATCGCCCGGAGGTTGGGACCCGGCTTCGGTCATCCCGAACGCGATGGACCCGCCGAGCCTGACCCCGTCACCGATCCGCGAAGCCGAGCCTGCTTGCGCTGGGGCGGCTGGCGCTGCCCAAGGGTTTCGATCTGGCGATTGCGGCGTTCGCGACTGTCGCCCGGCGCTTCCCCGAGCTGGAACTGGTCGTGGCGGACGGGCCCGACCGGGCGCGCCTCGAGGCGCTCGCCGCCGACCTGCAGATTGCCGACCGCGTCAGGTTCACCGGCTGGCTGGCGCCCGCCGACGTGCCGGCGGCGATCGATCAGTCGAGCATCGTTTTAGTGCCCTCCCGGGAGGAGGCGTTCGGACCTGGTGGCCATCGAGGCCGCCTTCATGGCCCGGCCAGTGGTCGCCACTTGCATCGGGCGGCCTGCCGAGGTGATCGCCGATGGCGAGACGGGGTTGCTCGTGCGAGCCGAGGATTCCGTTGCCCTCGCTGGCGCCGTCTCGTACCTGCTCGGCATACCGACGCGGCCGAACGGCTCGGTCGAGAGGCCAAACTTCGCGCGCTCGCCGAGTCACTTGGGAGGCTGATGTCGCCGCGTATGAAAGCGTTTATCGAGATACTCTCCCTAGGAGGTCGCCAATGCTCGCCCTCGAGTCCCGCCTGATGGTCAACACGCTCGGAGGTCGCCGCGAAGGTGATCGATGGTGAGGCGATCATCATGAACCTCACCACCGGCATGTACTGCAGCATGGCAGGCTCCGGCGCGGTCATACTGGGAGTGGCTGGAGGCGGGTAATGTCGGAAAAGCAGTGGATCGCCTTGCGGCGCGCTACGGATCTCTGCCTCGCAGGCACGGGCGGACGTGGAGCAGCTCGTCGAGCGATTGTTGCGTGAGGGGCTCGTGCGGCTTTCCTCGGCCACCCCGGAACGGACGGCCGAGTTTCCGGCGTCCTCGGGCGAATTGCTCACCTACGCGAGGCCAGAACTCAGCAAGTATGGAGACATGGCGGATCTCCTGGCGCTCGACCCGCCAATGCCCAACCTGGCCGCAACCCCGTGGACGTCGCCGGAGCAGGGGGCATGAGCGTCCAGGGCAGCCGGTTGTGACCACCGACGCAGTGCACGATCGCGTCATTGAGGGCGCGGTTCGTCTCATGGCTACCGCCTTCGACCGGGCCCTCCTGGCCCAACCCTCGGCCTCAGCACATCGTACTACCGCTTCGCGGGACGCCTCGCGCGCTTCCGTATCGTGGGCGACGCGCTGGCGAACGATTTCGGGCATCCCTTTGCGCATCTTCGGGTTGCCCCTCCCTGCGACACCCGTCCGGACCTGTTTGTCGATCTGTGGGACGAGTCGGCCACCAGCATACGCTCGCCCATGCCCGAGCGACCCCAATCACAGGAGGGGCTGCACCAGGTCAGTGCATCCTCCGGTGGCCGGGTGGTGGTCTATCATGCCAGCAATGGGCAGACGGCTTCGACCGGGCACACGATCACGTGATCGGGTCCGTCGCGTCGAGCAAACGCTTGGCGGTTTACCAGCGGGCGCGTCCGCTCGCAGGGCCGCTCCTGCTGTGGCTCACCGACCAGGGCGTGCATGCCCTCCATGCGGGCCTGGTCGCTAAGGAACGGCCGCGGAGTCCTCCTCGCCGGTCCGAGCGGCTCGGGCAAGTCGACAGCCGCGTTGGCGTGCGCCCAGGCGGGGTTCGACTATCTGGCCGACGACCACGTCGTGTTCGAGGGCAACGGGACCCGCTACCTCGGCCACAGCCTGTTCGGGTCCGCCAATCTGGAGACGAACCACCTGCAGCGCCTCGCGGACATGTCCGTCCATGGCAGTCCGGGGCGGCTCCCCGAAGACGAAAAGAGCCTGCTGCTCGTTTCCAATATCCTCCCCAAACAGATCGCTTCGACTGCATCTATCGATGCGATCGCGCTCCCACGTGTGGGTACCGCGCAGAAGTCGGCGCTTCGCCGAGCCTCGAAGGTGGAGGCCAGCCTGCGCCTCGCTCCCAGCTCGCTGTTCCTTCTCCCGCACTCGCGAGGGAACGCGGCGGCGTTCGAGGGGCTGATGCGATTGATTGCAGCGTGCCCGACCTACTGGTTGGAATTGGGGCAGGACCTGAGCGACATCGCCCCGCAAGTCGATGACATTCTCGCCCGGAGCCTGGCGCGATGACTATGCCCTTGGTGAAGTTGCATAATCCCGGTTCACAATGGCGAGCGCTACCTCCAGGAGGCCGTCGACAGCGTCCTCGGGCAGTCCCATCAGCCGGTCGAGGTCCTCATCGTCGACGACGGGTCCACCGATCGCACCCCGGAGATGATCGCCTCAATGGCCCCACGGGTGCGCGGGCTGCGGCAGGATCGTGCGGGCCAGGCGGTGGCTCGCAACCGCGGCGTCCAGGCCGCACAGGGCGAGCTGGTTGGCTTCCTTGACGCGGATGATCTCTGGCAGGCCGACAAACTGGCGCGTCAGGTCGAGCGGTTCACCGCTCGCCCGGAGCTCGATTATTGCCTGACCCACGTTCAGAACTTCTGGGATGAGGAGCTTCACAACAAGGCTGCCGCCTATGAGGGCCACCCCCGGGGCCAGCCGATGCCCGGCTACGTCACCGGGACATTGCTGGCGAGACGGGCGCTGTTCGATGTGGTGGGAGGGTTCGACCCGTCATCGACCATGCGGATAAGACGGAGTGGTTCCTTCGGGCCGAAGCCAAGGGCGCCGTGAGAGAGGTGCTGCCCGAGGTCCTGATGTACCGCCGCATGCATGCTGGAAACCGCACCCGAGCCCTCGCATCCAAGAGCCGCGATGAATACCTGCGGCTTCTGAAGGCGACGCTGGATCGGCGCCGCGGCGGCTGAGCCCCTGGCGGCCCGCATCCGGACGAGTCAGATGGACTCCGCGCTCACCGGTACGCTGTCCGGCCTGAGACCCAGCCCCACTCAGACCTGCCTGCTCCGCGCCTGCCTATTCCGTGAGCCCGCCAGGGCACCATGGGACGAGTGTGGCCGGTGCATTCCGGATCTGGGGGAACTCCTGCGCGACGGTACTTCGGACCTTCGCCGCCTGGCTCCCCTCCTGTTCCAGTCCATGCGCCGACTCGGACCTTCACCGGACAGTCGCCTGCTGACCGTCCTCCGTACGGCCTACCTGCGGGAGGAGCTTAGGTCCCAGGAGTACCGCCGCATTACCCGCGAGGTCATCTCGCTGCTCGATGCCTCGTCGGTGCCATTCCTTCTGTTCAGGGGCGCCCTCCTGAGCGAGATGTATAACCCGAAGCCATGCAGCGGCACAGCCACGACATCAACGTTCTGGTACGAACGAGGACCAAGTGAAGGCGACCGCCGCCCTGGTGGGCGGCGGCCTGATGCCCGTCCCGGGACCGTCGGCGCCGACGCGGTGACCCTGGATCACTCGTCAGGACTTCCCGTCCTACGACTTGGGACTCCTTTCGCCTGCCCTACTATCGGGCAGACTGGGAGCGACCTCTGGAGCCGGGCGCCTGCACTCAAGGTGGCCGGTGGCGGCGTGCGTGGGTTCTCAGCGGTGGACTGCCTGGTGTACGCCTGCTGGCAGGCGTTGCACTGCCCGAGACTCGAGTCACTTCGTCTGGGCGTGCGACGCCTACTTTGTCCTGCGGCGGACTCCGGAGCTCGACTGGGACCTGTTCCTGGAGGTGGTCGCCGCAACCGTACCGGTGCACGGTAAAGTTTGCGCTTCGATACCTCGCGCATGAGCTGGAGTGCCCGAGACCCCAGGAGGTCCTTGACCGGCTTGTATTGGGCAACGATGACCCGGCAGCGCGGGATCTCGCACTCCTTGCCCTCCGGGAGCGCCGCAAGCCGGCGCTGGGCGTCGCCTCGCGGACCAGGTCGTGGCGGGAGACCCTCAGGCAGATCAGCTGGGTGTGCTTCCCGTCGGCAGAGTATGTGCGCTCGGCGTACGGTGTGCGGCATCCGCTCTCGTACCGGCTTATTACCCAATCCGCTTGGCTCGATACTTCGCGCGAACCGTCCGGTCGTGGCTCCAGCGCTGGCAGGCGCCCTCGCCATAGATTCCGCTTCAAGCGCCCTCCTCGGCGCTCGACCCCAGCCGTATGGCGAGTTCAGCTCGGTTCAAATGGCGCCGCGAGAGGCAGCACTGCACATTGTGGAAGGCTGCTTTTGAATCGTTCGTCTTGGTCGCGTCGCGGACGGTGCCATCTGCCTCGCACTCCGTGAACCATTCACCGTCCAGCCGATCGACAAAGTGAGCGAACACGAACGCCGCGGAGCCTCCGGAAACACTCGAAGTACGTCGGATTCTGCGTCGTCGCATGCGCTGCGAGCAGCGTCGCCATGCCTGCCAGACTCCGGCCACCACAACTTTCGGGTGGATGTCGGACGGCCGGACCGCGACACCCAGGCGTAGAAGCCGTGGTGCCCGGTGCCCAGCCCCGGTCCTCAGGCGGTAGTCCAGCTCCTCCGCCGCCCGTGGTACGCCCGGTGGCTTCACCAGCTCGTACACTTCAAACAGCAGACGGCGCCGACTTGAGGTTTTCACCGATCTGTACGTGATCACGGGTCGGCAGCGGATCGGTACCGCTATCGTTCGTCGAAGATTCCAGGACAGATCCCACGGGCCGTCCCGATACGCGAGGCGAGAAGTCCGCAGTTGAGTCACTCGCTGGAGGTGACTGGCCTCGGCAGACACCCGAAGAGCGCCAGCCGCGTGGCGCCCGCGAGCTGGACGTGTAGGGCCTTTCGCCTGCGGCCTACACCCCACTCCCGCGCGCACGCCTCGTAATATCCAGCCGCTGCCGGTCCAGGCAAAGCGATCGAGCCGCTCGTACGTGGTCGACGATGGTCGAGCACCCGAAGCATCCTCGTCGCCCGTGATATTCAAGAAGTCCGAGGCACACCGACGCCTGATGGTAGACGTTCTTCTCCACCTGGTTTCGCCGACCGTCCCAACTCAAGCTGTGATACCACCTGCGAAGTCGTGATCCAAAAGCTGGCTGGACAAGAAGCCGACGACCCGCTCGGCCAGCCGGAGTCGTCCGCCGATCGACCAAGGGTATACCGAGCCGGATGCGTACACCATTCTCGCCCTTGGAACTTGGCCGTCTTCTCGGCTCCCTGGACGTACGCCCGCCCCCGACTGTCCAAGTGGGATCGAAAGCCGCCACACTCCTCGTCCACTCCATGCGCCTTCCAGAACGGCGGGACACACAATTCAAGCACGTGCGTGCGATAGAATGCCGCAGAGGACGGTCTCGTGCTGTGAATTCGTCGTCGCCGCAATTCCGCCCGCCCTCACGAGGCGCTGGTGCGTGGCCGAGGCGAGCGTTGAGATGCCTCCGACGCCGCTGCATTACGCCTCCCCATGCTCTGAGCTCAAGCCGCGAGAGCAAGGGCAGACGCCTTGATAGGGCGACGCAGCCGGCGCGCCGCCTGTTGAAAAGGCGGATCACTAGTCGGTGCGGGCGCCCCACATCGGTCCTTTCGCCCGCAGAAAGCATTAGGTGTATACTGTGCCCTAACTCGAGGTGCGGTCGCCGAGTCCGCTCAACGACTTCCAAGACTCACGAGCCTGGGAGAAATCGTGACATCCGATGGGTAAGTGGTACCGGGCGGCCGCTCGGCAGCATTCGGTGCGCCTGACTCCACTGCCGGTCCGTCACGAGTTGCGCCGGATCGAACGGTGTGGCGCGAAACGGCCCGTGGCGGCGGCCGAGCAGGGTCTCACCCCCTGGACAGCATGCTCGCAGGACATGCGCCGCACATGCATCGAGTAGACGGGCTTGATGCCGATGCCTACTTCCAGTATCACCTGTACGATCGCCGGCGCACGGCTCCGGAACTCCGGGGCTACCTTCCCGATTCGTCCGGGGCAAATGCCCGCCTCTGCAAGAACCTGCTCTTCGCTCGAGCCACCGGTTGCTTTATCGCAACAAAGTCATCTTCCAGGGGTTTTTCCGCTCCCGTGGATTTCCGCTTCCGGAGCAATATGGAGTGTACGACCCCTGTTCGGATCGGCGTGTGACGGCGCCTGGCTCAGGACGGTTGATGACCTGCAGCGCTGGATGCTCCGCTTCGATGGTGAAGGCTTCGTTCTCAAGCCGGTCACCGGATCGGCCGGCTGCCAGGTGCTGGTCTTTGGGGCCAGAGCCCCTGAGCGCCCTGAGGCCTTCGTGACGCTTTCTGGTGAACGATTTGACGCTGAGCGGATCGATCACGTGCTCAAGGCTGATGACAAAACCGCGCCGCGGCACGCTGGAGCGGCCGTGCCGCGTCGCCGCGTTCCTATCTGCTTCAGGCCCGTATCCGCCCTCACCCAGAATTGGTGGCGCTGAGCGGACAGACGCTGTGTACTGGTACGCGCGCAGTCCATCATCGCGACCAATGGCGAGCCACGACTCATCGCAGCCGTGTTCAAGATCCAGCCGCTGCCGCTCGGCGTCGACCACATGGTCCATGGCGCGATTGGCTGCTGGGTCGACATGGCAACCGGCGCGCTCACTAGCGGACGGGCTAGGTCGGACTTCAGGGAGTGGACGACGGTGCCGCGCACCAATCGATCGTTCATCGGGTTCGTGCTTCCGCACTGGAGCGAGGTCAAGGACTTGGCATTACGTGCGGCTGCCGCCTACCCGTGGGCCCGTTGCGTGGGCTGGGACATCGGCATCGCGGCTGATGGTCCCGTTCTGATCGAAGGAAACTGGGACTGGAGCCCGTCACAAATTCGAATTCCGCTCCTCATGGACTGATGCGTGGGGAGTTCAAGGCTCTCTGTGACGAACTTGAGCGGCAGCGCGCCTAGCCTCTGTCTTGGATTCGCGCCGGCAGATCGGCCGGCCCTCCCGTCGCTCGCCGAGAATCGGCGCGGTCTCGCAATCGGCGCCAGACGCCCAGGCCGGCCCGAAACACCTGTCCAGGAAGAGCGCTCTCCGCAGCCGCACGGGTGAGCCCCGTGACCGACCGACCTGTCGAGCACACGTGTGATGAAACTCGCGCGCGAGTCCCTCGCGGAGATGCCAATGCGAGGAGCGCAGCCTCGCGTTCCTGGAGCGTGACAAGGCGCGGGGCGGTGGAGCAGGCTGAGTGATAGCCGGCCTCCAGAGCTAACGACCTTACCTCCTCATTGTACGCGCCATACGAGAGGCAATGTGCCTGATCGGCCGGCCGAGCTGCTCCTCTAGAATCCGGCGCGACACTGTCAACTCGTGACGGCACGCAGCCGCGGTGAGCTCTCGTCGAAATTGCGGTGTGACAAACTGTGGGCCCCGCAATGAAACCCTTGCCGAATCAATTCCCGCGCGGCTGCCCATCCCAGAAGCGGCCGGCTGTAGCCGTCGGTCCTCTCCGTCCACACACTCCGCTCTCCGACCAAGCCTGCAACCAGGTAGAATGTCGCGGTGAATCCGTGCTTGCGTAGAATGGGAATGGCGTAGTCTTGGCAGTCCTGATATCCATCGTCAAAGGTGATCATCACGGCCGCGGTGGCAGCGGATGCCCGCAGGTCCGATGCGCCAAGAGCACGTCAAAGTCGATTGGTGTAAACCCGGCCCAGTCCAACCAGCGCATGTGCTTGGCGAACGTCTCGGGAAGAATGGTGTCGAACGAATCCGGAGGTCGACGCGGTCCGACCCGGTGATACATGAGCACGGGAAAGCCCCTCATATCGACTCCTGTCCCGAGGTTTCGCTGGGCTCCGAGCGGAGCGACCTCTGCTGCATTCTGGATCAGCAGCATGTTGGGCATCTGCACAAATCGACATCGCTCACCGGGTGCCCGCCGCATGCCGCCAACTGCCAATGGGTGCAGGGGAGGAAGGATCAGGTCCTCGGAGCGTAGCATGCGTCCATCGGCTCGCAGATGCAAGCGTCGCAGCCCGCTCGCTGGAAGGCTGGCTCCGAGTGCCCTGGTGATCACCGAGTGACTGAGCAGCCCCTTGCCGTTTCGACGACCATCGTCGAGGTGCCAGAGCGCGCACGTTGGCGGTCCACCTTCTGATCCGGCGAGATTCGTGGTAGTAGCAGCGCGGCTGGTACTGGCATAGCACGCATCCCAGCGCTCAAGTACGACGACGTCCCACCTCAGGCCCGCGCCGCGCACGATTATCACAAGCAGCACGTCGGTCGCATCATCAAATGAAGCGGATGCTCCTGCGCTCGCTGCCCGCGTTCGACGCGCTCATGACCTGGTATCACTGGGTGACACGGTGCAGCCGTTTCTGGGCGATCGGCTCATGCACCGCTTTGCCCAGGGAGTCTCGACCGAGACGGACTGCGTCATCTGCTCGAGCACCGAGTGCCAGGCCTCCGGCAGCGAGTGCCTCACGTTCGAGGCCGATGTGCTTGATGATGCGGCCGTCACCGCTGCCGTCGGCGAAACGGTACAGCGCCTCGGTCGCATTGACAATCTGTTCAACGACAGCGGCATCTGCGCCTAGGGCCTGGCCCACGAGCTCACCGAGGAGGCCTGGGACGCGATGCTCGACATCAACCTGAAGGGAAGCCGTCTGGTCGCCCGGCGCGTGATCCCGGTTATGATCGCCCAGCGGTCTGGCCTGACCAACTCGAGCCTGCCCGGGCTACACGGCATGCGCAGGCTCAGCCACTACGCCGCCTCGAAGTGGGGCTCACGGCCTCGCCAACTCGTGGGCGATCGAGCCTGGCCTCGTACGGGATTCTGAGCAACTCGCTGCACCCCACCGGCGTCAATAGGCCATACACGACGGGTTGGCTGCGCTCGAGGGCCTCACGCCGGCGCAGATCGCGGAGCGCTCGGCCGGCAATCTCTTGCCGGTGCCGTGGGTCGAGCCTGATGACCTGGCCGCCGCAGTGTGCTACCTCGCCTCGGGGCACGATACGTCACCGGCTCGCAGCTCGTGATCGACGCCGGTCTCTTCACCCGGTGACCGGCCATCGGGCCCTGGCGCCTGCTACTCCAAGGTCACGGATCCGTCTCGCCATTCTTCTGCGGGGATCGCCGCAAAGTTGATCGCGGGATTTGCGGCAAACGCGGCACTGCCCAGCGCCCGAGCAATGCGAGCCCTCCTGAGGGGCAGGTCAGTCAGCTGGTAACCTGTGCTCTCGAGCAGCGCAAAGAGCGTGGCCCGGTTCGACTCGCGCCAGGCCTCGAAGATGATCCACGGGCGCCGCTCCTCCAGAAGCCGCCTGGCACCCCGGATAACCGCGGCCTCGGTCCCTTCGGTATCGACCTTCAGCAGCATTCGCCCAGGTTCCAGCTCGCCCCGCAGGTCGTCGAGCGTCCCCAGGTCGATTTCGCAGCGAGTCCATCCTGGGCGCTCCCGCGCCCATGGGCCTGTCGTTCCAATCCAGGTCTCGCCAGGTGGAAACCACAGCTCTCCTGGGCCGGAGTGCTCACCGAGCCCCAAAGGGAGAAGACGCGGGGCAAACCCGTTCATCGAGGCCAGTATGCGGAAGGTCGGGTGGCAATGCGGGTTCGGCTCGAACGCAACGACCGGGACCCCGTGTGCTTGGTGCAGCAGCGAGTGTGTCCCATAGCTCGCGCCGGCATCCACGGAACACGTCGGGACGCACCCTGGCGTGGAGAAGTGCGGCATAGGTTCGCTTGATCTCGACCTCGGCCCCAAGGATTGACAGGGCATTATCCCAGTCGACGTCGAGCGTCGCGGCCCTCAGCGGGAGAACAATGCTCCGTCCGAGGAAATCGACGACCCAGCGTCCATTCGTGTGCCCCGTGAGACGCTGGCGGCCCCGGTAGGCGAACAGCTTGGCGAAGCGCGTGTGCACCCATGACTTCTTGTCGAGGGAAAGCGCACGATACCACCGGTTCAATCCGGCACAGATAGCGGGGGCCGCGAGCGCAAGTCGGAGGAGGCCCCGCGCAATGTTTGCGCCCGGATGCTGCCCGCTCACCTGGTTTGCATCTCACGAAGCGACAAGCGTGAGGTCCTTGCTGTTGCGACGCACTCGCCCGACGTGCGGCATCCTTCATCCGCCGGGAACGCAAGTATCGTGGATGGCTCCCGCCCGAGCACCATGGCGGAGGCGCTCACGCTATCCGGTCCGACAGTCGTGTGTCAGCAGCAGCGAACAAAGCACCCACCATCCGCACCCAGCTTCGGTGCCCTGCCCAGGCCGGCGGCAGGGCTAGGAACTTCTCCACGCCGGGCCGGACCCTGATGGTTAACCGGGGCAGGATCGTATCGCACGATCCACCCAGCGCACGGCATTCCGCAGCGATTCTGGTTGAGTCTTCTAAACGTGACCTCGCGCCGACTGTTCTCGCCTCAAGCAAGCAACTGGACGTCAAGTGTACGGTATAACTGGTGATTGTGAATGCCCGAGGCGAGATTCGAACTCGCACGGGGTTGCCCCCGGCGGATTTTGAGTCCACTGCGTCTGCCGTTCCGCCACTCGGGCGCGCGGGTAAGATACACCGCGCGGCGGCTGGGTGGCCACCCGATATCGGGCTAGATTCCCCTCCCCGATGTCGGAGCGCCGTGCATGGCTGTCCAGCAACCCCGCGGTCTTCACCCCTGGCACGACATCCCCACCGGCCGCCAGCCGCCCTACGAGCTCAGGGCCGTCATCGAGATCCCGACCAACGAGCGCAACAAGTACGAGCTCGACAAGCGGCTCGGCATCTTCCGGCTCGACCGCGTGCTCCACAGCGCCGTCCACTATCCCGGCGACTACGGCTTTCTCCCGCGCACCCTGGGCGAGGACGGCGATCCGCTCTACGTCCTCGTCCTCATGACCATTCCGGTCTTCACCGGCTGTCTCGTCGACGCCCGGCCCATCGGCCTCTTCCACCTGGTGGACCACGGCGTCGCGGACGAAAAGGTGCTGGCCGTCCCGACGGGCGATCCCTACTCGGAGGGGCTGAGCGACCTGGGAGACATCCCCAGCACTACCTCAAGGAGATCGAGCACTTCTTCCAGGTCTACAAGGATCTCGAGGGACTCGGACCGAGACGCGGGGATTCGAGGGGCCGGCGCCGCGAGGGAGCGATGGAGCGGGCGATGGGCTGTAGAAGGTGGTAGGCTGCGCGGTGTCAAGTTCGGCATCGAGCGGCAGGAGCCGAAGGCGCGGCCTCTCGCTTCGTAGGATGCACTGCCCGCTCCTAGTCGCCGACACCGGCGGCCCCAGGATCTCCCGCCACACGATCGCGTCCCGGAGCTGCGCGGGTCGTGTACCGCCGGACCGCGGTGTGGTCCGCGGGCTCCTGCCGGATCTGCTCGTCGAACGCCTTGTGGTCGGTCCGGGTGAGCGCCCCGCTCGCGCGCTTCCGCCGCCGCGATCCGCCGGCGCACCAGCTCTTCGGCCCCCGAGTCCTGATCGTACTCGACCCGCGGCGGCGCGCTCGACCTCGGTCTCCAGGCTCACCACCCGCTCCGGCTGCCTCCAGCGACTCGCGCTCCTCGACGTCCTCGTCGTCGGCAGCGCTGGCGCGGGGAGCCTGGCCGGCGTCCGCCGCGCTGCCCTCCCGCCTGCTCTGCTCCAGGTTGCGCTCCAGCTCCCGCAGGAACTGCTCCAGCCGGCTGCCCTCGCGCTGGGTCGCGTCTCTCCGCGATCGGATCGTGCGCCGTGGCAGGCGTCCGGCGCTGCGGCGCCGCGGTCCGGTGCGCGGGCGGGAGCCCGATCCGCCCCGCGCCCGGCCGAGCAGGTTGAACAGCAGCCAGACGACGCCGAGAACCAGCAGGCCGCCGAAGTCCACGGTTAGCGTCCCCGGCGTCGGCGTCGAGTCGCTCTGCCCCGCGATGGCCTGGCGCATCGCGGTATCCGCCTGGATGTTCCGGTAGCGCTGGTAGTCCATGACGCCGAGGTTGCCGCTCCGGAACGCCTCGGCCATCGCCAGCGGGATCTGCGCCTCCGCCGCGATGACGAAGGCGCGCTGCTTCTGGGCCTCCGCCTTGTACTCCTGCTCCATCGCCACCGCCAGCGCGCGCCGCTCCTCGGCCTTGGCCTGCGCGATCCGCTTGTCGGCCTCGGCCTGGTCGGTCTGCAGCTCGGCGCCGATGTTCTTGCCCACGTCCACGTCGGCGATGTCGATCGAGAGGATCTCGAACGCGGTCCCGGCGTCGAGCCCCTTCGCGAGCACCGTCTTGGAGATCATGTCGGGGTTCTCCAGCACCTTCTTGTGGGACTCGGCCGAGCCGATCGTGCTCACGATGCCCTCGCCGACCCGGGCCAGGATCGTCTCCTCGCCCGCGCCGCCGACCAGCCGGTTGATGTTGGCGCGCACCGTCACCCGGGCCAGCGCCAGGAGCTGGATGCCGTCCTTGGCCATCGCCGCCACCTTGGGCGTGGTGATGACCTTCGGGTTGACGCTCACCTGCACCGCCTCGAACACGTCGCGGCCCGCCAGGTCGATCGCCGTCGCCTGCTTGTAGGTCGAGCGCGATGCCGGCCTTGTCGGCCGAGATCAGCGCGTTGACCACGCGGTTCACGTTGCCGCCGGCCAGGAAGTGCCCCTCCAGCTCGTTGACGTCGAGGCTGATGCCCGCCTTGTGCCCGCTGATCAGCGGCAGCACGATCGCCCGCGGATCGACCCGGCGGAACCGCATGCCGAAGAGCGTGAGGAACGAGACCCGGACGCCGGAGAACAGGGCCGTGAGCCACAGGCCGAAGGGGATGAACTGGAAGAAGATGATGAAGGCGATGATGGCGATGAACACCAGCGCCAGCACCATCCCGAGACTGACCATCGAGTCGTCCACGGAGGTCCCCTGCGTTAGATGAGTCGGTCCTACGTCAGCGCCGCGCACGACGTGACGGTACCCTTCGCTGCGCAGCACCCGGACCGCGCTGCCCTGGCTCACGTACTCGCCTTCGGTGACCACGTCGACCCGCTCGCCGGCGATCGCGGCGGTGCCGGCCGGCCGGAGATCGGTGACGGCGACCCCGTCCTGCCCGACCAGGTCCGCCCGCGGGGCCGCGGAGATGTAGCCCTCGGACTGGGCCATGCCGCTCCGGAGGAAGAGGCCGCCGAACCGGTTGCTGTTGGGGATGTGGCGCAGCCAGGCGTAGACCACGGCGGCGGTGATCACCAGGCTCGCGCCCAGGATCGCGAGCGCCTGGATCGACCTCGCCGCTGGTGGGCGCCGCGCCCATCAGCGCCAGCACCATGGCGGCGCCGATCGCGCCGAGCCCGAGGATGCCGGCGACGCCGAAGCCGGGGAGCACGAAGACCTCGACCGCCAGCGCGATCAGCCCGAGGCCCAGCAGCAGCACTTCCTCCCAGCCGGCGAGCCCGAGCAGGAAGCTGGAGCCGAAGAAGAGGCCGAGCGAGCCGAGGCTGACCAGCCCGCCGAGGCCGAACGCGCCGCTCTTGATCTCCAGCACGAGCCCCAGCACGCCGAGCGACAGCAGCAGCGGGGACACCAGCGGGTTGGTGAGGAAGCGGACCACCTGCTCGGCCCAGTTGGGGTCGGTCGCGATCACCTGCGCGCCGGGCAGCCCGATCGCCTGGAGCAAGCGCGGCCTCGTCGGCGACCTCGCCCTTGGCGTAGCCGACCTTGCGCGCCTCGCCGCTGGTCAGCGTGAGCAGCTCGCCCTTGCGGTCGAGCCCCGGGATCTCGATCGCCTCATCCACCATCGCTTCGGCGATCCGGGGGTCGAGGCCGCGCTCCTCCGCGACCGCCCGGAACTCGGCCCGCATCGCCGAGACCATCTTCTCCGGCGCCCGCCTGCCTTCTCCGTCTACCGGCGTGGCGGCGCCCATCACCGCGCCCGGGCGCATGTAGACCTCGCGGGCCGAGATGGCGATGAGGGCGCCGGCGCTGAAGGCGCGGGGATTCGACGAAGGCGTAGACCGGAACGGTCGACGCGCCGGATGGCGTCGGAGATCCGCTCGGCGGCGTCCACCCGCCCGCCGGGCGTGTCGATGTCGAGATACGCGGCGGCGGCGCCGGCCGCCTCGGCCTCGCGCAGGCTGCGGGCGACGTACGGGGCGAGCCCGTTCTCAACCGTGCCGGTCACCGCGATCCGGTACACCACCGGCGACTGGCCGGCGGCCGGGGTCGCGACCGAGAGGACGGCGAGCGTCAGGACCAGCTGTCGGCGCATCGCGGCGATCCTGTAGGGGAGACCCCTGCAATCTAGTGGCCGTCTCCGCCATGGCGAAAGCCTCGGCGATCGCCGCGCATCTCGTGCACTCGCTGGATCAGGCGCTCGCGCATCACCAGCAGCCGGGCCCGCTGCACCGGGGTGAGGAACGGCGAGAGCTTGCCCATCTCCTCGCGCCAGCTCTCGGCGTACTCGACCCGGAGATCCAGCAGCTCCCGGGTGAGCCGGGCGACGCTGTCCTGGTCCGACGTCGTGCCGTCCTGGATCTGGCCGTCGAGCGCGGCGCGCAGGTCCCGCTCGCGGTGGCGGAGCTCGCGCCGGCGGCCGCCGTGCTCCGTCGCTATGGCCTTGAGCTTGGCGGCCTGCTCGTCGCTCAGGCGCGAGCTCCTCCTTGACCCGCTCGGCGAACCGCTGCTCGATCGGCTCTCGCAGCTCGCTCGACCCGGGGACGGTAGTCGCGCCCGCCTTGCGCGGCGAGGGGAGCCGCCGCGGCCACGAGGAGCAGTACATCCGAGCGCTGCGCGCATCAGCCCTCCCAGGTGGCGAACACCTGCTCCAGCTCTCCGTCCTCGTACTCGCCCAGGGTCGAGGCGTCGAGCGTCGAGCGTGCCGGCGACCGGCCGGTCCAGCGACTGCAGCAGCGTATCGAGCTCGAGCGGTCTCCAGCCCCTCCAGCTCCGGCAGCGGCACCAGCGCCTCGGCGACCGTACGGGCGCCCGGAGCGCGGACCGGCGTCGCGGCCGGTCAGCACCGCGATCACGATCGCCGCGGCCGCGGCGGCCGCAGCCGCGAACGACCAGGCCCGGCGCGCCCGCGCTCGCAGCGCCCGGTCCGCCGCCAGCCGCCGCCGCAGCGCGGTCGCGAGCGCCGCGGCGTCGGAGACGGTCGGTGCGCGCGCAATCCAGGTCGTCGAGCGGCACGCACCAGCTGCCACTCGGCCGGCAGTCGGCGCACCCGGCCAGGTGCGCCGCCTCTTCGGCGAGTCCATTCAGCCCGATGGAGCGGCGACCTCGGGCATCCGGTCGGAGAGGCGCTCGCAGTCGTTCATCGGACCAGCTCCTTGAGACGCTTGACCGCGTGGTGGTAGTGGACTCGGGCGGCGCCGGGCGTGGTGCCCAGGGCGGCGGCGATCTCGACGTATCCGATGCCCTGCTGGGTGCGGAGGAGGAAGACTTCGCGCTGGAGCCGCGGCAGCGGCGCGACTCCGTGGCGGATCCGCTCCGCGGTCTCGGCGGCCGCGAGGTCGGCGTGCGGGATCGGCGCGATCAGGCAGGTCCCGATCCTCGATCGAGACCATCTGCCGGCCCTTCCTCCGCCGGTACTCGTCCTTCAGCACGTTGCTCGCGATCGCGAAGAGCCAGCTCCGGAACGATGCCTCGCCCCGCCACCCGTCGAGCCGACGGAAGGCGCGGAACAGCGCCTCCTGCACCAGGTCGTCGATCTCGTCCGTCGGGGCCCCCGAGCTGTACAGGAAACGCCCCACCGCCGGGGCGTGGCGCCGGACCAGCTCGGCCGCCGCCCCCTCGTCACCGGCCCGATAGGCGGCGGCCAGCGCGTGGTCGGAGGGTGTCTCCAGCACAGGGGAGGCGCTCATCCAGCTCGGTTGGACGTCGAGTGTCGCGGTCTGTTAAGGGCGGCTATCTTAGGCCCCATGCGACGTCCCAGTGTCATCGCCCACCGTGGTGCCTCCGGTTACGAATACGAGAACTCCCGTGCGGCTTTCCGCCGCGCGGTCATGCTGGACGCCGACGGCGTCGAGCTCGACGTCCACGCGACCCGTGACGGCGCTATCGTGGTCCATCACGATGCCGAGATTCCCGGGCTTCGGGCCGATCGCCCTGCTCTCCCGGGTCGAAGCCCGGCAGGTGCGGATCCGGAACGGCGAGCCCCTGCCGCTGCTCTCCGAGGTGCTCGAGCTGGTCGGCGACCGCGAGGTCTACGTCGAGGTGAAGAGCCTGCCCGAGGCCCACGACGAGGCGTTGCTCGCGGTGCTCGACCGGGGCCCGGCCCCCGCGCCGCTACTCGGTGCACAGCTTCGACCACCGGATCATCCGGCGGCTGGGCGGCTGCCGCGCCCGAGCTCCGCCGCGGCATCCTGCTCTCCGCCTACCTCGACGACCCGGTGGCGGCGATGCGCGGCGTCGGGGCCACGACGCTGTGGCAGGAGTGGCAGCAGGTGGATCGGGATCTGGTCAACCAGGTGCACGACGCCGGCTTCTCGCATCATCGCCTGGACCGTGAACGAGATCGGCGACCTGGAGCGGATGGCGCGCCTGGGGGTGGACGGGCTCTGCGGCAACTACCCGGACCGCATCCGGGTCGCGATCGCGACCCGGGTGGAGGAAGTCTCCCGGACCTGATCCGGGTCAGGGCGTGGCGAGGCGTGGCGGCTCGGGGCGAGCCGCGCTGCGGCTCCGGCGCGCGGCGGCGGCGCGCTGCCGCCGGGCCTCGGCGATCTGCGCCTCCAGCCGGCTGATCTCCTTCTCCAGATCGTCCAGCCGCAGCAGCAGCGCATCCATCCGGCGCTGCTCGACTTCGCCACCCCGCTCCCGGCGATGAATCAGCAGGCCGAGGTCGCGCGCGGCGTTGTCCTGCTTGCGCCGATAGCCGCAGCAGCTCGATCTGGAGCTTGCCCTCGTCGAGCGCGGCCTGCGCCTTCTTCCCGAACTCCGTACAGTTCCTGGTTGAGCCGGTCGAAGAGCGTGGACTTGGTCATGTGCTTCTTCCTCCAGTTGGTCGTGGGCCGACGACACCGACGTGCACTCCATCGCCGATGCATGTTTCAATTCGAAGAGGGGGACGCGGCCTGAGCCGCGTCCCCCGTACCAGCTGCCTGCATGCCGGGTTCAGCTCGCGGCGGCTTCGGCCGGATAGACCGAGACCTTCTGCCGGTCCTTGTCCTTGAACTCGAACTTGACGACCCCGTCGACCAGCGCGAAGAGCGTGTCGTCGTTCGCGCGCCGGACGTTTTGCCCGGCGTGGAACTTGGTGCCCCGCTGCCGGACCAGGATATTGCCGGCGATGACTCGCTCCCCACCGTACCGCTTGACGCCGAGGTACTTGGGGTTGCTGGTGCGCCCGTTCCGGCTGGAGCCTACGCCCTTCTTGTGTGCCATGGTCGCCTCAGCCCAGCTTCAGGTCGGTGATCCGAACCTCGGTGTACTTCTGCCGATGCCCGGTCTTGCGGCGGTAGTTCTTCCGCCGCTTGAACTTGAACACGTAGATCTTGGGTTCCTTCCCCTCGCCCACGACTTCGGCTACGACCGAGGCGCCCTTGACCAGCGGCGCGCCGGCCTTGATGGTCTCGCCGTTGGAGGAGAGCAGAACCTCGTCGAAGGTCACCTTGGACCCCGCGGCCGCGTTCATGAGCGGGAGCCTGAGGGTCTTGCCCTTCTCCGCGCGGAACTGCTTGCCGAGGGCTCGAAAGATCGCGTACATGGATGAGTCCGTATTCCGTGAATTGGGTGGCCTGAATCATTAGCCCATAAATCTATGTGGGCGACAGGCTTGACGCAAGCCAGCGAGCGCCGTCCGGACCGGTCAGAGGTCGAAGCGGACCTCGAGCCCCAGGTAGCGGCTCTCCTCCCGGAAGAACTGCCGCTGGGTCGAAAGCCCGTCGTGGGCGATGAGCGCCAGGCCGATTTCCCGGCTCCCTGGCGTCGCCTGGAGCACGACGCCGGCCTTGAACGAGCCGCTCACCCGCCAGCTCGTTGCCGCGCTCGCGTCGAGGTAGACACCACTGACCGGCCGGATCGCCCGTCTCTCCGTTGTGGCGGGGGGGCCGGAAATCCAACCCGAGCGACGCTCCCGGCTCGCTCAAGCCGCAGCTCGTCCCGCAGGGCGTAGCTTGCGCTCCCCATGATGCGCCACGGCCCCCTGGAGTAGCTGGTCCAGGCGGCGAGCACCTCGCGGGTCCAGTCGAGCCGTTTGGCATCGAACCGGTCCTCGTACTCGTCGCCGAGATGGCTGCTCTCGTGGTACGCCTCGACCGTGAACGCCCACGGCTCCGAAGATCGCGGTGCCGTTGAGCCCGACGACCCAGTCGTTGCTGATGAGCGCGCTCTTGGCGTCGGTCAGACTGAAGCGGGCGTACACCTGGGAGCCGAATCCCAGGGTGATCGGCCGGATGCCCCGGCGAAGCGCCAGGACAGGAAAGTTCTCCCCCAGCGCCACCTCGGCTTCCGCTTCCTTCCCGAAGCGGCTGTCGCCTCGCTGTGCCGAGATGACGCGCGCCGCCAGGCCGTGCACGCGGGGCGAGGCTTCGGGCCGCTCGAAGCTCGGAACACTAGGGAAAATGCGGTTCTGCGCGGCCACGGCGCCGGGCAGCCACAGGACAGACGGCGAGGGCTCGCCAGGTCCGTCCGATCCTGCTTGACATTGCTTCCCTGCCCTCAGATGTTGCGGGCGCCGACGGCGAAAGCACTCTTCGGCTGGGGGAAAGTTGAGCGCCGGCCCTAGGTCGCGCAATGGCGGTTGCGCGACGGTGGTTGGGCAAAGCTGTGGACCTTTTCACGGAGTCGCGCATGCCGGTGTGGAGCCCGATCCTAGCTGTTCTCCTTGCTGCCGATCCCCTGCAGGCGGTCACCGAGCCCAAGGTCTCGGTCTCGGTAGACTCGAGCCGCAAGGAGCTCGTCATCACGGCGGGACCCTTCGACCTACCCAACATGCCGCCGATGGAAGACCACGCGATGATGGACCTCGGCATGTCACACGATACGCCGATCCAGCGTTTCGAGTGGCCGATCGACGGCTGGCTCCGCGGCTTCGAGCTGGAGCTGGTGGACGGCCAGGGCCACCCCGTCCCGCGCGGCGTCATCCACCACATGATCATGGTGAACTTCAGCCGCCGGATGCTGCTGTATCCCGCCTCGGAGCGGCTGATGGGCGCGGGAACCGAGACCGAGGACATCAAGGTGCCCAAGACGATCGGGGTGCCGATGAAGCCGGGCATGGAGCTCGGGATGTATGTCGCGTGGCACAACGACACCGGGCGAGGACCTCCACGGGGTCCAGATGAAGCTGCGGATGCTGTGGACGCCGAAGAATCAGAATCCTCCGCCGGTGAACTCGCTCCCCATCTACATGGACGTGAACCTGACCGTCGGCGGGAGCAACACCTTCGACGTGCCGCCCGGAAAATCCGAGAAGGCATTCGAGTTCACGCTGCCCGTCGGCGGCAGACTACTCGGCGTGGGAGGACACCTGCACGACTACGGAGTGCGGGTGCGGCTGGAGGACGCGAAGACGGACAAGGTCCTGTCGGTGGTGGAAGCTACGCGGGACTCGACGGGAAAGGTGATCAAGGTGAGCCGCCGCCTCTTCGGCGTATCCGGGGAGGGACTCAAGTTGAAGGGGAACCACCCCTACCGGGTGGTGGGGGAGTACGACAACCCGACCGGCAAGACCCTCGTCAAGGGCGCCATGGCGCACATGGCGGGGTTGTTTACTCCGGACGACATGAGCAAGTGGCCCACGATCGACCAGTCGAATCCCGAGTATCAGCGGGATATGGCGTCCCTGCAGGCGCGCGGCGGCAGCGAGGGCGGGCACGAGCATGGCGGCCACAGTGACCGCGGCGGCAACGGCAAGCCCGAGGCGCATACCGGGCACTGATCGCAACGTCACCCTGAATGAGCGAAGGGGACCATGCTCGACATGGTCCCCTTCGTTGCGTTCACGCACCAGCTCCGGCGCTATTCCTCGACGATTCGCCGGACTCCGACCCAGCGCTTGAACCACCAGCGGCCATAGGGGTCCTCACCACTCAGGATGCTGATCTGCACCCCGCGGCTGGCGCTGTGGATGAAGCGGCCTTCGCCGACATAGAGTCCCACGTGGCTCACCGGGCCGCCGCGATTGGAGAAGGTCAGCAGGTCACCGGCGACGAGGGAGGCGAGCTTCTTCGACACCGCCTTCCCCTGCTTCGCCTGCTCGGCGCTGGTCCGGGGCAACGCGATGCCGTGTCGCCCGTACGCGTGCTGGATCAGCCCCGAGCAATCGAACCCACCCCCGTCGGCCCCAGTCCCGCCCCAGGAATAGGGCCGGCCCATGGCGTCGGTTGCCGTGGCGACGATTGCCTCCCGAAGGGGCGCCGCCCGGTCGTCCAGATCGGTCGCCGGCGGCTGGTGGCGAGAGTGGCGCCTCGGAGATCGGCCCGATCGAGCCGGGAAGGGGCTGCGTGGGCCGCGGGCGACTGGGACCGGCGAAGCGGATGGAGATTCCCGCAGCCACCTCGAACCCGTCGCGATGATCGAGGGTCAGCTCGCGCCAGCGGGCTTCCGCGCCGAAAGCGAGGAAGGACGCCGGGAATAGCTCGTACCCGGCACCCGCCGACCAGGAGCCCCATACTCTCGAGAAGTCACTCGATTGAGACGATCCCATGCCACCGCCGACTCCGGCCACGAGGTAGGGACCCTGCCCACCACCCTTGTACGCGGTGAGGTCGGCCGAGATGCCCGCGAATCCTCCCTCGCCACCATCGGACCGGCGCAGATAGTCGCCGTGCAGCCCGAGGCCGAACATCCCCGCGAGCGGCCGGCTCACGCCGAGCCGGTAGACGTCCCATCCCCCGCCCTCGTAGAACCGGCCCACCTGGCCCGTCGATTCCCTGCGCGGACGCGGGAGCCGCTCCTACCGCCGCCGCGACACCGAGCGACGGCCATGGCGCGGCCGAGATTCCGCCGTTCCATCATCGCTCCCGCACCGGGCGGCCGCTCCGCAGATCCACCAGGTAGGCATCGCCCGGCACGCACTGATTCGAGAGCCGCGCGCGGATCGTGCTGTCGTTCACCAGCTCGGGGACCGCGCCGGTGTAGAGGAGCGGAACCGGGACGCGAGCGCCGTTGCGGCGGATCTCGATCGTGCGGTCGATGCAGGGCGTTCCGTCGGCGGCCTTCGCCTCGCGGGAGAGCGTGAACCAGATCTCCACGCCGCCCGGTGCCGTCGCGACGAGGGTATCGGCGGGCGCGGCGGCCTGCGCCACGTCCGTCGGCTCCCGGCTCCGGCTTGTCACCGCCTCCGGTGTTGCAGGCGATCACCGGCGCCAGCACCCCGCAGGCCAAGGCGCTCCGCAGGTTCATCTGGAATGGGGTGCGGCGTCGGGCGCCGGCTCGGGGATCAAGATCTCGGTGGTATCGGGCGTGCCGTCCTCGGTGACCGCCAGCACCTCGCGCACCTCCGGCGACCGCCGAAGGTAGGCCAGCCATCCGATCAGTCCCGCGAACCCGGTCAGGGCTCCGCAGAGCGCCGTCACCGCCAGCCCTTCGACCGGGTCCTCCATCCGCATGGCCACCAGCGCTCCGCCGACCGCCCCGAAAAACGAAGCCGCCCACGCCAGGAACGGTGTGAGCAGCCAGCCGAAGATTCGGAAGAGGAGTCGGATCCAGCGCATCGGTCAGCCTCGACGGGTTCCCAGCGCCGAGAGCGCGGTCGCGAGAGCCAGCCCGGGGAGAAACGCCAGGCCGAAAGTGGGGAGATTCCATCCAGCACCGGGGAACCCGACCAGGATCCCGGCGATCGCGGCGACGACCGCGAACGCCCGCCGCCGTCCCGAAGGCAGCCGCGGCCGAGATCCGGCCGTTCCGTTCGGCCTGATTGGCGAGGATCCACGCTCCGAGCCAGGGAAGAAACGACCCGGTCATCCACCAGATCGGGTGGTACCACCAGTTGCTTCCCCCGATCTGCCACCAACGGTTGGTGTAGGTGCCGATGTTCTGGAGCAGGACGACGTCTATCAGGAGGAACACGAAGGCGGCGCCCAACCCGATTCCCGCAGCACCCGCGATCCCCTCGATGGTGCGGGCCCGGGTCCAGATTCCGGGCAGGAGCGTCACGGGCGCGAGGCCCACGAGCAGCAGGATCGCGAGGACGGCCGTCTCCAGCGGACCCGACAGAAAACGCGACGCCAAGGAGAACAAGCAGGACGGCCAACGACTCGAAGAGCCCGAGCAGCACCGCCCCGCGCACGATGGAGGGGACGTCGGTCACGTCGTGATCGCGGTGCAGCTCGGCCGCGGAATCCATCCGGTCTCCGGTTGAAAGTGGTCGGCCGAAGTATACCGAGTCGCGCCGGGAGCCGGCCAAGGGGAGCGTTACGTACCCCAGACCAGGACGACCGCCAGATCGGTCACCGCCCATGCGGCGAGGGCGTGATACATCCGTCGCTGGTGCTGCGTCGGGGACAGCCGTCCGGCCAGCGCTCGCCATGGGCAGAGGACGGCCAGCCAGACCAGCAACGCACCTCCCAACGCGGCCCACCGCCAGCCGGGGGACGTGGGCGTCGACCAGGCCGACCGGATCCCCGCCCAGGCGAACAGGGCGAAGGCCACGGCGGCGGCGATGATCGCCGCGTCCAGGCTACGCCGCACCCCGAGGATCAGCGCCAGTGTGCGGTCGCCGCGTCGGGCATCCTCCTCCATCTGATAGAGCTGGGTGAGCGGATAGAGGGCGGCGAAGAGCGGGCAGAAGGCGAGCAGCACGATCGCGTCGGTGGTCTCGATCGGTCGGCCGGTCGCGGCCCACCCGGCAAACGGGGTGAGTGTCCCGAAGCCCACCATGTTGATCAGCCAGTCCGCACCGGCGACGGCCTTGAGCCGCATCGGGGGCACCGAATACAGCACGGAGAGGAGGAAGCAGACGGCGTACGCAGCCTGGTACGCGGGAGGCAGCGCGAACGCCGCCGCCTGCCCCGCGGCCATCAGGCAGCAGCGCGAACGCGGCCAAGTGGGCGGGCGGGGGCGGAGGACTCCGGAGGTAGGCGATGTCGCCCTCGTCCCGGTCGAAGGCGCTGTTGAGCGCCAGCGTGCCGCCGTTGAGACAACCCACCCAGAGCGCGAGTCCGGCCAGCGCAGGCGCCAAGCGCTCACCCTGCCCCGCGCCATCCAGACCGACCGCGAGGAGATATCCCACCGTCGTGTGCGCGGCCATGATGGGCCATTCGAGGGGGCGCAGGTGGAGGAGGTAGTCGAGCCTCGACCCGAACAGGCGATATCCCGCCTCGCGGGCCCGGCTCACCAGCTGAGGCCGAGGTGCCGGGCCGCGATCCGAAGGCCCTGGAGCGTCAGGTCCGGATGGGTGTGCTCGATGGAGGTGGTGAGCGGCGCCACGACGGCGGCGAGTCCGCCCGTGGCCACGACCCGGGGCGAGTCGCCGGCGGGCCACTCGGCGCGGATCCTTCGCACGATGCCGTCCACCGCGTCGGCGGCTCCGAACAGCACGCCGGCCTGGATGCATTCCTCCGTACGGCGGCCGATCACCCGTGCGGGGGCCTTCAGCTCGGTCGCCGGAAGCTTGGCCGCGCGCCGGGTGAGCTGATCGGCGGCGGTGCGGAGCCCCGGCATGATCACGCCTCCGAGGAAGCGCGCGTCGGCGGTGATACAATCGAAGGTCGTGGCCGTGCCGAAGTCCACCACGATGACGTCGGCGTGATAGAGCTCGACCGCGGCGAGGACATTGACGATACGGTCGGCGCCGACGGTGAGCGGCTCGTCCACGTCCAGCTTGACCGGAAGCGGAGATCGCGCGTGAACCGCCACGCCGGTCCGTCCCGTCGCTGTGGCGATCCCTTCCATCACGCTCTGTGTCACAGTCGGCGCGACCGATGCGAGACACACGGCCTTGACCTCGTTCGGCGAGTGCCCCGCCTGGATGAGGAACCCGCCGATCGCGCTCGACCATTCGTCCGGCGTCCGGTCGGGGTTGGTCGTGAGCCGCCAGTGGGCCTCGAGAGCGTCGCCGTGGAACAGGCCCACGGTGATCTCGGTGTTGCCGATATCGAGGGTGAGAAGCATGACTCGAAGCTACGGGATCAAGGAGTGGTCGTCCAACTCGACGGTTCCAGCCCGGACGGCAATGACGGCGCCGTCGTCGCCGCGCACGAGCAAGGCTCCCTCCTCGGAAATGCCGGCCGCCCAGCCCGCCGCGGGGGCTCGGAGACGCCGTCCGCGGAGCCAGTCCCGGCGCCTGAGGCCTGCCAATTCCGCGGGCGCGAGCCGATCGGAGTCGGCGTCCAGGGCGCGGAGTCGGGCAGTGACCTCGGGCTCGACCATCTCGAGCGTGGCTGCCGGGAACCGCTCGGCCAGTGCGGTGGCGATCCCGGCGAGATCGTCCGGAATCGCGTTGACGACGTTGATCCCCACCCCCGCCACCACCCAGGCAAGCGATCGCCCTGCCACCGGGCCTCGCAGAGGATCCCACCCAGCTTGCGTTCGCCGATCATGAGGTCGTTGGGCCATTTGATGTGGACCGACGGGGCGGGAGCCAAGGCCTCGAGCGCATCCGCCACGGCCAGACCGATCCGGAGCCCCAGGAGCTCCACGCCGGCGACGGCCTGCGGCCGGAACAGCGCGCCCAACCAGAGCCCGCCCGGGGGCGAGTGCCAGCCGCGGCCGCGAGAGCCTCGCCCGCCGGTCTGCTCCCCGGCCACGACCACTGTTCCCGCTTCGGCCCCGTCCGCGGCGAGGCCGTGCAGCAGGTCCATGGTCGAGGTGACACTGGACAGCCGGATGAGCTGGGGCATTTCTCTCAGCGCGAGAACCAGAGCAGCATCGCACCGAACGCGATGCGGTACCAGGCGAAGGCCGCGAAAGTGTGATGCGACACGTAGGCCAGGAAGGCCTTCACCACGATCAGCGCGGAGACGAACGAGACGACGAACCCGATGGCGAAGAACGGCGCATCCGACGCCGCGAGCGCGCCGGCGCTCTTCATCAGGTCGTAGAGCGTGGCCGCGAACATGATCGGGATGGCGAGAAAGAAGGAGAACTCGGTGGCCGCGGTCCGCGACAGCCCCAGCGCATAGCCCCCCATGATCGTGGCCCCGGACCGGGAAACGCCGGGGACGAGCGACAGGACCTGGGCCATCCCGATGCCGAGCGCTGTCGTCCGGGGAATGTCGGTGACTTCCTCGGTACCTGGTCGGCGGGCCCCAACGCTCGATGAGAAGGATGGCGATGCCGCCCACCACCAGCGCCGCGGCCACCACCGGGGTGTTGAAGAGCCGCTCCTTGATCCAGTCGTGGATCAGGAACCCGACTCCCGCCGCGGGCAGGAACGCGATCGCGAGATTGAGAAAGAACCGCCGGCTCGCCGGATCGCGTCTGGCGGCGCGCGGCCGCGCGTGTCAAGCCGGGCTCGATAGAGCCAGACGATGGCGAGGATGGCGCCGAGCTGGATGAAGATGTCGAAAGTCTTGGCTCGCTCATCCACCTGTCCGAGCCATTCGCTGACCACGATCAGGTGGCCGGTGGAGGAGACGGGGATGAACTCGGTGACGCCCTCGACCAGGCCGAGGATGACCGCTTTGGCGAGCAGCTCAGGCGTCATGTCGGCGGCTCACCGGATCACCTCCTCGTAGAGGGACTCGTACAGCGGCACGATCCGGTCGGCGGAGAACTCTCGGGCCTTGGCGATCGCGGCCTCGCGCATGGCGGCGTGCCGCTCCGGGGCGCGGAGCAGCTCCACCGCGCGCCGTCCCATGGCCTCGACCGAGCCGACCGGCTCGAGGATCCCGTTCACCCCGTCATCCACCACCTCGGGGAGCCCGCCGGCGCGGCTGGCCACCACCGGCGACCCGCACGCCATCGCCTCCAGCGCCGCCAGGCCGAACGACTCGGTCTGGGAGGGGAGCAGGAACAGATCGCTGGCCTGGAGCAGCGAGGCCACCGAGTCCAGCCGGCCGAGGAACTTCACGTCCTGGCTCACGCTCGAGCTCACGGGCCTCGTTCTCCGCGTCGACTCGCTCGGGGCCGTCGCCGATCATCACCAGCGTGGCGGGCATGGCGCGCTGAATCCGGGCGAAGACCCGGACGACGTCCTTCACCCGCTTCACCTCGCGGAAATTGGAGACGTGGGTGATGAGCTTGTGATCTTCCGGCGCGAGCCCCAGACGGCCGATCGGCTCGCCGGGCTGGTATTCGTTCAGGTTGACGAAGTTGGGGATCACCTTGAGGTCGCAGCTCACGCAGCCGAACGCCCGATAGGTCTCGTCCCGGAGATAGGAGGACACCGCCGTCACCGCGTCGGAGCGCTCGATCGAGAACTTGGTGATGGCGTAGAAGCTCGACTCCTGGCCTACCAGCGTGATGTCGGTGCCGTGCAGCGTCGTGATCACCCGGACGTCGCGCTCGCCCCGCAGCATCTCCCGCGCGAGGAAGGCGGTGGTCGCGTGAGGGATGGCGTAGTGCACGTGGAGGATGTCGAGCTCTTCCCGCAGCGCCACCTCGTGCTGTTTCGACGCCAGCGCGAGGGTATAGGGAAAGTGGTCGAAGAGCGGATAGCGCCCCATCCGGGTCTCGACCTGGTGGAAGTACACCCGCTCCGCGTAGCCGCGGAGCCGGAACGGCGAGTCGTAGGTGATGAAGTGCACTTCGTGGCCCCGCCGGGCGAGCTCGAGGCCCAGCTCGGTGGCCACGGCGCCGGAGCCGCCGTAGGTGGGATAGCAGGTGATGCCGAGTCTCATGGGACCCCGGGTATCAGGTGGTCGCTAGGGGGAAACCTACTCGGGATACCCCGTGAATTATCGCGCCTCGAGCCTCATGTCATCGCCACAGCCCTGCGATCTCCCCCGCCAGCTTCTCCGGCGGCCGGGTCGCGTCCAGGGTGACCACGTCGCCCGCCAGCTGGTGGCGGAACCAGGTCTCCTGCCGCTTGGCGTACTGCCGGGTGCTGATGCGATCGCCTCGGCGACGGTGCTCGCGCTCCCGCCGGCCGTGAAGGTACTCGACCGCCTCCCGAATGCCGATGCCGTCGAGCCCCGGCGCCGACGGGCGGATGCCCTTCCGCGAGCACGGCGGCGACCTCCTCGATCAGCCCCCGCCGCACCATCTCTTCCGCCCGCCGAGCGATCCGCTGGTGCAGCACCTGCCGCGGCACGGTGAGCACCACGTACCACGGCCGGATCGCGCCGCCGGCGCGCGCCGCCTCCTGCCAGTGGGTGAGCGGGTAGCCGGTGAGCAGGGCGACCTCGATGGCCCGTGCCGCGCGCTGGCGCCCGCCGCCCTTGAACCCCGGGTCGAGCCGCCCGGCCCAGCGGAGCAGCTCGAGCGGCTCGAGCCGCGGCGGCGAACGCGTCGAGCGAGCGCCTGCGGCCGGGGTCGAGCTCGGGCTCGTGAAACAGCCCTTCCACCAGCGCGCGGACGTAGAGGCCGGTTCCCCCTACGACGATCGGGAGCCTGGCGCGGTTCCGAGTCGTCCTCGATCCATGTCACCGCGTCGCGGGCGAAGCGCCCCGCGCTGTACCGGGTGCCGGGCTCGACCACGTCGAGCCCGTGGTGCGGTGACGCGGGCGCGCTCCTTCCGGGTCGGCTTGGCGGTGCCGATGTCGAGCCGGCGGTAGATCTGCCGGGAATCGGCCGAGATCACCTCGAGCGGCAGGTGCGCCGCGAGCGCGAGCGCCACCGCGGTCTTCCCCACCGCCGTCGGCCCCACGATCACCGGGACCCTAGCGTCGCCCAAAGCGGCGCTCCAGCTCCTCTCGCGGCAACTGGACGATCGTGGAACGGCCGTGCACGTCGTGCGGGCGGCAGGTCGGTGGCGAAGAGGCGGAGCAGCAGCTCCCGCATCTCCCGCTGGTCCAGCCGCTGCCCGGCCTTCACCGCCGCGCGGCAGGCGTAGGTGGCCGCGAACCGCTCCAGCCGGTTGGCCCAGCCGCCGAAGCGTCCCCGCGCGAGATCGGCGACCGTCTCCCGGAAGCACGCCTCGGCATCGAACCTGGGATGCGGCGAGGGCACCGCGTGCACCGCCACGGACCGGCCGCCGAACGGCTCGGCCTCGAAACCCACCCGGCGCAGCTCCTCGCCGTGGGACTCCACCGCGTCGAGCTCCTCGTCGGTCAGCTCCAGCGTGAGCGGCAGGAGCAGCCGCTGCGCCGGCGGATCGGCGCCGGTGAGCTGCGCCATGACCAGCTCGTACAGGACCCGCTCGTGGGCCGAGTGCTGGTCCACGATCACCACGCCTTCGGGCGCCTCGTAGACGATGTAGGTGTCGAAGACCTGGAGCAGCGGGACCGAGAAGCCCGCCGCCGGCTGCACCGCGCGCCGCTGCGTCGGGCGAGGCGGGATCGGGCAGGCGCGAAGAGATCGTGGGCGTCCACGGTCTGCCCGGCCGCGAAGCCGTCGCTGCCCTGCCCGATCGCCGGCCGGGCGCCAGTCGCCGACCCGGACCGCGGCGGCCAGGACGCCGAGCGAGTCGCGCACGGCTTCCTCGACCACGCGCTCGACGCCGATGCGGTCGCGGAAGCGCACCTCCAGCTTGGCAGGGTGGACGTTCACGTCCACGTCCTCCGGAGCGACGTCGATGTTCAGCAGCAGCGAGGGCCGGTCGCCGGGATGGATCGCGGAGCGGTAGCCGGCCTCGGCCGCGCGAACGAGGAACGGGTCCTTGAAGGGCCGGCCGTTGACGAAGAGCTGGGTCCGCCGGCCGGTGGGCTGCGCGTCGCCGGGCCGCTGGGCGAAGCCCGTCACCCGGAAGGCGCCGGCCGCGTAGCTCACCGGCACCAGCGTGCCGGCGAGCTCCGCGCCCCAGACGGCCGACGAGCCGCTCCTCCAGGGTCTGGTCCGGCGGGCACGACGAGGCGGCAGGCGCCGTCCACGTGCAGCTCGAAGCCGACGTCGGGATGGGCCAGCGCGAGCGTGGCGACGACCTCGTGGGCGGCGCGAGTCTCGCTCGACACCGAGCGGAGAAACTTCCGCCGGGCCGGCGTGTTGAAGAAGAGCGCCGCGGACCGCGACCGTGGTGCCCCGCTGCCGGGCGCCGTCCGCGACCCGGTCGAGGCGGCCGCCGGTGACGCTCAGCTCGGTGGCGGCGCCGTCGCCTTCGGAGGTGGTCAGGGTGAAGCGGGAGACCGAGGCGATCGCCGGCAGCGCCTCGCCGCGGAAGCCGAAGGTGCCGACGCCGACCAGGTCGGCGACGCTCTTCACCTTGCTGGTGGCGTGCCGGTCGAGCGCGAGCACCGCGTCCTCCCGGCCCATGCCGCTGCCGTCGTCGCTCACCAGCACCAGGATCTTGCCGCCCTGCTCCAGCTCGACCCGGACGTGGCGCGCGCCGGAGTCGAGCGCGTTCTCCACCAGCTCCTTCACCACCGACGCGGGGCGCTCGACCACCTCGCCGGCGGCGATCTGGTCGGCCACGGCGTCGGGCAGGATGGCGATGCGGCGGGGCATCGCGAGAATCTAGCCGCCGACGGCGGCGACCGCCTCGTCGGCGAGCCAGCCCCGCTGCGCGCCGGGGGCCTCGACCATGACCCAGCCGGGCGAGTGGCGAATGATGCGCACCGCGCTGCCCGGACTCCAGCGAGGTCGACGGTGGGCGCCAGGCCGTGGGGCGAGAGGCGGAGGGTCGTCCGCTCCAGCACGATGGCGAGCGGCTCGCGGAGCCAGGCTGCGGAGCGCCAGTCCCGCCAGCACGGCGGCGGCCGGAGAAGACCAGGAGGACCAGCCATCGCTCGCGCACCCGCGGCCGGAGCGTCCAGCCGAGCCATCCGGCGATCCAGCCCAGCGCCCCGAGGAGCAGCAGCTCCTCCGGGGTCACCGGCGGGCTCCAGGTCCATCGGGCGGAGGTCGCGTCGGGCGGGGGCGTCAGGCGAAGCGCCTGGGTGACGGCGGCCGCGCGCGGCGCCAGGCGACGTGCCTGGAGCCACGCCGCCCGTGCGCGGCCGTCCTGGCCCAGCCGGTAGTACGCGGCGCCGAGATTGTACCAGTGCGCGGCGACCGCCGGCTCGCGCTCGGCCCGGTGGGCGAATCCTTCGGCCGCGGCGCGGAGCGAGCCCTCCTCGTACAGCGCCTCGGGCGAGGGTGCCTGCGCCAGCGATCGCCGCGGACCAGAGCTGCCGCCACCAGCGGCACCACCGCCGCGCCGCGACCGGCCCAGCCTCGGAGCGATCCGCCGAGGCTGCGGACCAGCTCGCGCACCTCGGCGGTGAGCGCGGCGTCGTCCGGGCCGCCCGCGGTCGGACCGTACCGTCGCGCCAGCAGACGCTCGCGGGCGGCGGCGACTCGACCCGCCAGCGCGGCGTCGGCACCCGCGGCGCGAACCGCGGCGGCGAGGCCTGCGCCCGAGCGCCGATGCGGATCCGGGACCAGCGTCCGGACCACGGCGTCGAGCTCCTCCTCGGCGCTCTTCAGGTCGCCGGCCGGCCGACGAGACGGGCGCCGGCGTGGAAGCGACCATCTGCCCCGCAGCGCCAGCGCGGTCGGTGGAGCGAGCAGTACCAGCAGCCAGACCCAGTCCGGCACGCCGTGTCCGAGCCGCCAGGCGAGGGACGGGCTGCCGCCACGAAGGATCGCGGGCGGCAGCGCGGTGGAGGCCGTGGCCTCGCCTCCGGCAGCGACCGGAACCGAGGCCGCCGGCACCGCGGCGGTCAGGTAGCGGTTCGAGGCCAGGTCGAAATAGACGTAGCTCACCGCGGGGAGCGCGAGCGCCCCGACCGAGTCGGGAACCACCAGATAGCGGAACGTCTTGGTCCCGCCGATCCGGCCTTCGGTCGCGCCGACCCGCTCCTCGACCTTGTCGCTGTACGCTCGGGCACCCGGAGGCCAGCGCATGGCCGGCGCGGGCCAGAGCGCGGTGTTCCCTTCGCCGGCGAGCGACAGCTCGACCGTAACGCCTTCCCCGACCCGGGCGGCGACCGGGGTCACCCGGCGATCGAGCTCGAGCCCGGAGCCGATCGCCCCGCTGAAGCCCGGCGGCCGGCCCGTCGTCCGGGAGCGCCCGCACCGCGAGGGTGTCGGCCCGGCTGGTCAGCGCGAAGCGCTCTTCCTGGCTGAAGAACTGAAGCGCGACCGGCGTGCTGTACTTGAGCGTGGCGCGAGGGATCGGCACCGTGCCCGGAAGCAGCGGGAAGACCACCTGATGCGCGACGAACAGGTCGTACCACCTGCCGCCGATGTTCCGGGTCGCCGCGATGCCCGCCGGCGCGGCCTGGGGATAGCTCCAGACGCCGTCGATGACCGGAGGCTGCAGCGTCGGGGGACGGCGAAGCTGCAGCCGCAGGTCCCGCGGAAACCACGCGGCGGTCACGACGTCCACCTGCTCGCCCACGCGGACGGAGTCGGCCGACACGATGAGATCCACCGCGGCCTGCCCCGCCGGTTGGCGGCCTCGCGTGAGCGAGCAGGCGCTTGAGCCGCGGGCTCAGGGTGGAGGCGGTCGCCGCGCGGCTCGCGATCACATCCACGACGATCGCCGCGGCCTCGACCGTGTCCCTTCCCTGCACCGCCCGCGCGGGACCCACCTGCCAGCGGCCCGGGCGAACCGCCCGCAGCCGGACCTCCAGCACCGTGGTGCGGGTGGGGTCGGGGCCGAGCGACACCTCGGAGCGCTCGCTTCGGGAGACGATCTCGAGGCCGTTGAAGGGCGACACGCTCACCTGCATCGGCAGCGGCGAATGGCTCACCGCGCGAAGCGATGTAGACCAGGTCCTCGCCCGACCGAGACCCGGTCCTCGTCCACCGAGGCGTCGAGCGTGGGCGGTCCACCCTGGGCCAGCGCGGCCAGCGAGCAGCAAGCCGATCACCAGTCTTTCACTCCCCCCGCCGAGCCCGATCTGCAGCCGGCGCTGCTGCTCGGCGCGGGTCTCCCGCTCGCGCCGCTCCATCGAATTGAGGATCTGCTCCGCCTGGCTCTCGGAGAGACCCTGGCGCCGCGTCTCGCCTTCGCGCTGCTGCTCGGGCTGGCCGCCGCCCCCGGTCGGCGGCGGTGTCCCGCCACCGCCCCCACCGCCTCCGCTCGGCGGCGGCGGACGGCGGCGATCGGCCAGCTCGAGGTTCCACTTGGCCCGGGCGGATGAGGGCTCCAGCAGCAGCGCCTGGCGCAGGCGGTCGACCGCGTCATCCAGGAATTCCTCCTGCCGTGTGGTGTCGCCCTCGGCCGCGAGCAGCCCGACGAGTCCGAGATTGTAGAGCGCGCGGTAGCGGAGCGCGGGGTCCAGGGATTTCGCCGCCTCCGCGAGAGCGCCCCGCGCGACGTCGAGCCGTCCGGCCTCCAGCGCGGCGGTTCCGGCGTTGTAGAAGGCCGTGTCCCGCGCCGTTCCTCGCCCGGCCTCGGCGAGGAAGGCCGCCGCGGCGCCCGCCGGATCGCCCGCGGCGAGGGCGCGGTCGCCCGGGGCGGGGCGCTGGGCGGTCGCGACCTCCCCGGCGAGCAGAATGCCCGCCAGACCCACGAGCGCCGGGCCCGGCCGCGCGATGGTGTACAGTATGAGCAGCAGCGCCGCCGCGAGAACCGGAATCCAGGCGCGAGGAACGAGGTCGGCGGTGCGGGTCTCCGACGACGGGCTCCGCTTCATCGCGGCGACCAGATCCCGGACCGCTCCCGCCTGATCCGGCACCTCGCTGGGCACGAGGGTGCCCTCGGCCGCATCCACCATCGCCCGCAGAATGTCGTCCCGCCGCTGGGTCCGGACCACCGCGCCGTCGGCGTCCTGCTTGTACTCCGTGATCGTGCCGGCGCTGTCGCGGATCGGGATCCGGACCGGCTCCGATTTCCCCTCCGCCACGACGATGAGCCGGACCCCCAGATCCTTGAGCGCCTCGGCCTGCCCCACGATCTCCGGCAGGGTGTCGTGCGCCTCGCCGTCGGTGAAGACCACCAGCACGCGGTCGGCCGCGTCGGTGGTGGCGCCGAGGAGCTGGGCTGCCCTGCGCGAGGACGGCGCGCAGGTTGGATCCGCCGCTGCTCGCGAGGTCGGGATCGAGCGCGTCGAGATACATCCGGATCGCGCCGCCGTCCACGGTGAGCGGCGCGAGGATGTAGCTCTGTCCGGCGAAGGCGATCAGGCCGAGCCGGTCGCCGCCGAGATCCTCGATCAGACGCCGCGCCTCTCGGACCGATCGCTGAAGCCGATTGGGGCCGACGTCCTCGGCCAGCATCGAGCGGCTGATGTCCACCGCGAAGACCAGGCTCAAGGCCCGGGTTTCGGTGGTGATCTCGGTCCGCCCCATGCGGGGTCCCGCCAGGCCGACCATGGCCAGCAACGCCACGATCGCGAGGAGCACCGGCGCCCAGCCGCCGCGCCCCTTCGCCAGCTTGGCCAGCGCCGGTGACCAGCGCCGGGCGAGGCGGATCCGGCGGCCGCGACCCAGCCAGGCGCCGAACCCGACGGCCAGGGCGACCGCGGGGGCGAGGAAGAGGAGGAGCGGCGTGTCGAAGCTCATGGCACCCGCACCACCAGCGTGCTCCCGATGAGCAGCTCGAGCGCGAGCGCGCCCAGACCCGAGCAGGATCAGCGGCCGGGTGGCTTCGTCGTAGCGCGTGTAGCGGGTCACCTGGACCGGCGTCTTCTCCAGCGCGTCGATCTGGCGGAAGATCCGGCTCAACGCCTCGCTGTCACGGGCGCGGAAGTAGCGCCCGCCGGTCTTGGCGGCGATCTCCTGGAGCAGCGGCTCGTCGATCCGCACCGGGAGCAGCTCATAGCGGAATCCACCGAGCCCGCGCCCGGTGGGAATGGGCGCTTCGCCAATGGTGCCGACGCCGATGGTGTACACCTTGATGCCGAACGCCGCGGCGGTCTGCGCGGCGGTGCGCGGATCGATCAAGCCCTTGTTGTTCTCGCCGTCGGTGAGCAGCAGGATCACCTTGGACTTGTCGGGGGCCCGCCGGAGCCGATTGACCGCGGTGGCGAGGCCGCTGCCGATCGCGGTGCCGTCCTCCAGGCTTCCGATCTTGAGGTCCATCACCGCCTGCTCCACGACCGGATAGTCGAGCGTCACCGGCACCTGGGTCAGCGCCTCGCCGGCGAACGCGACCAGGCCGATCCGGTCGGCGGACCGTCCCCGGACGAAGCCGACCGCCTGCCGCTTGGCGACCTCCAGGCGGTTCGACGGCGCGAAGTCCTCCGCCAGCATGCTGCTGGAGATGTCGATGGTGATGACGATCGCGATCCCCTCCTGCTTCATCTCGACCGTGTCACCGCCGACCCGAGGCCCCGCGGCCGCGATGGCGAGCGCGGCCAGGGCCGCCGCGCGGAAGACGGGAGGCAGGACCACCCACCATCGATTGGCCGAGACGGCGGCGGGCAGGGTGACGTCGCTGAAGCTGGCGGCCGGCACGTCCTGGCGGCGCCGGCGCCAGGCCCAGAGGGGAATCGCCAGCAGCAGGAGCAGCAGGACGGGGCGCGCGAAGGTCACGCCGCCTCCTGCGCCAGCCGGGGCTCGAGCTCGGCCGCCCAGCGTGCCAGGCCGATCGCATCAGGCAGCGCGCCGCTGCCGAATCGCGCCGCGTCGAGAGCACGCAGCACGTCGGCGAGCTCGGCCGACGGCCAGTCGGGCCGCTGTTCGGCGACGTGGGCCAGCACCGCCTCGGTATCCAGCGAGGGCAGCGCGCCGGGCAACCTGACGGCGAGCGCGGTCCGGAGCCTGGAGGTGGCGGCGGCGGCGACCGCCCGGGATTCGCCGGCGTCGGCCCACCGCTCGAGCGGTGGCTTGACCGGGCCGGCCGTCTTGGTGGCCGTCGGCTTCCGCACGGGGTGACCGCGACGGCGCCACCACCAGTGGATCGGCGCGAGCAAGGCGATGGCCAGGATCAGAAGCAGGATCAGGGGAACCGGGGTCGTGGCCGGCCGGGGCACGAACTCGGCCCGGGGCTGCGGCCGGAGGCTGGTGTCGGTGGCCGCGCGCGGAAGGACGCTCGCGACATGGAGCGTCACCACCTCCGGGCGGAGCGAATCCACCTGGCCATCGGATGAGAGCAGGAGCGGTCCGGGCACCTGGACCGTGTGGAACCCGGCGCGCCAGATCGCCAGAGGATACGACACGTCGGCCGACCCGCCCTTGAGGGCGATGCGCGGCGGCCCCAGCAGCTCGACCGGATCGGCGACCTCCCACTCGGCGGCGCGCAGGCTCCGGCCGGGAGGAAGCTCCACGGTGCGGGTGACCCAGATCGTGTCGCCCACCGTCGGTACGTCGCCCTGGATCGCCTGGACGGTCATCCCCGATGGATCCGGCGGGCCCGCCGGGCGAACGCCCGTCGCAGGGGGAGCGCGTAGTCGCGGCCGGTCTCCAGCGGCACCTCGTCGGCGCCGACCGAGGTGAGGGTGCGACTCCGCTCTTCCCGTCTCCTGGCCGCGAGCGCCGGTCACGCGGGTTCGCACGTCGCGGCTGCCGGTATCCACCAGCACGCGGCGGCCGGACTCGGCATCGAGCATCTCGATCCAGCCCGCGTCGGGCAGCACATGCTCGCGCGGATCGTCCACCGTGATGGCCACGACCTCGTGCCGCGCCGCGAGACGCCTGAGCGGGTCGCTCCCAACCTTCGGCGATGAAATCCGACAGCACGACGACGATGCTGTGGTGCCGTAGCAGCCGGCTGGCATAGGACAGGCTGGCCGCGAGATTGGTCCGCCGGCCGACCGGCTCGAACGCCACCAGGTCGCGGATGACGCGGAGCGCGTGCTTGCGGCCCTTTCTTGGCGGGATCACCCGCTCCACCTGGTCGGAGAAGAGCAGCGCGCCGACCCGGTCGTTGTGGAAGGCGGCCGCGAGCGCGAGCACGGCCGCCACCTCCACCGCGAGCGCCGCCTTGGTGACCGGCTCACCGAAGCGGGTGGAGCCCGACTGATCCACCAGGAGCATGAGCGTCAGCTCGCGCTCCTCGGTGAAGGTCTTCACGTAGGGGCTCGCGAGCCGGGCCGACACGTTCCAGTCGATCGAGCGGAAGTCGTCACCCGACTCGTAGGCGCGCACTTCGGCGAACTCCATTCCCTGCCCCCGGAACACCGAGCGGTACTCGCCGGCGAACAGCGTTCCGACCAGCCCGCGGGTGCGGAGCTCGATCGCCTTGACCTGCTTGAGGATTTCGGGGGAGACGGGCATAGGCGGTCAGGAAACCGGGAACAGTGAACAGTAAAAGGTGAACGGGAGTGCATCGGAGACTAGGTCCCTTTCACCGTTCACTGTTTACCGTTCACGCTGTCACGGAACTCGCACTGCGCCGAGGACCTTGGCCACGACGTCGTCGGTCGTGAGGTCCTCGGCCTCGGCTTCGAAGGTGAGCACGATGCGGTGGCGGAGGACGTCGGGCGCGAGCGCGCTGACGTCCTCCGGGACGACGTAGGCCCGCCCCCGGAGAAAGGCGTGGGCCCGGGCGGCCTGGGCGAGCGCGATGGAGGCCCGCGGGGACCCGCCGAACGCGATCAGCGGCTTGAGCTCGAGCAGGCCGACGCTGCCGGGATCGCGGGTGGCGCGGACCAGATCCACGATGTAGTCCACCACCTTCTGATCCATGTAGAGATCGGCGATGGCCGCCCGGGCGGAGAGGATGGCGCCCGGGCTGGAGCAGTCGCTCGACCGTGATCTCGTGTCCGCTGCTCATGCGGAGGAGGACTTCCTTCTCCTCGTCGCGGCTGGGGTAGCCGACCCGCACCTTGAGCATGAACCGGTCGAGCTGCGCCTCGGGCAGCGGGTAGGTGCCCTCGTGCTCGATCGGGTTCTGCGTCGCCAGCACCATGAACGGCTCGTCCAGCGGGAAGGTGGTGCCGCCGATGGTGACCTGGTGCTCCTGCATCGCCTCCAGCAGCGCGGCCTGGACCTTGGCCGGGGCGCGGTTGATCTCGTCGGCCAGGATGATCTGGGCGAAGAGCGGCCCCTTCTTGACGTGGAAGTCCTGGGTCTTCTGGTCGAAGACCATGGTGCCGATCAGGTCGGCCGGGAGCAGGTCGGGGGTGAACTGGATCCGGGAGAACGAGGCGTGGATGATCTCGGCCAGCGTGCGCACGGCGAGCGTCTTGGCCAGCCCGGGCACCCCCTCCAGCAGGACGTGCCCGCCGGTGAGGAGCCCGACGAGCAGCCGCTCGACCATGGCGTCCTGCCCGACGATGCGGCGCGATACCTCTTTGAGAATGCGGGCGACCGGCAGCGTCTCCGCTGGCATTTCCGTCAGCTTCGGCGCGCTCACGCTCGGGGGCTCCTGGGTGTGGATCGGGGAAAGATAGTCGGGGTCGGAGGAGTGTCACCCCGAGGAGCAGGTGTCGTGCCGGAGGCCGCGCCTGCTCATTCCGAGCGGTGGCCCTCCGGGATTGTCGCCGGACGCCGCGCGGTGCTGGTCGGTTTCATTCGCCGCCGGGGTCCATCCGCACCGCCTTGTACAGCGCCGACTCCTCCCGAGGCGTGAGCGGCCGGTATCGTCCCGGCGGCAGATCACCCAGCCGCACCGGGCCGTACGAGAGCCGGGCCAGCCGGTCCACCCGGAGCCCCATCTCCTCCGCCCAGCGCCGCACGATGCGGTTGCGCCCTTCGGCCAGGGTGACGTCGAGGATGCTGCGTCCCTCGGTGCCCGGGCCGGACCCGCACCTCGCTGGTGACGACCGGGCGTCCGTCCACCACCACCCGCTGCCGCACCGCACCCGCGATCTCCGCCGTGGGGCGGCCGTGCACCAGCGCGGTGTAGCGCCGGTCGATGCGATACCGGGGATGGGTGAGCCGATGGACCGCTTCGCCGTCGGTGGTGAGGAGCAGCAGTCCGGTCGTGTTCACGTCGAGCCGGCCGACGTAGGTGAGGCCGGCGGGATCGGGAATGAAGTCGAAGACGGTGCGGCGGCCTTCCTCGTCCGACGCGGTGGTGACCACGCCCATCGGCTTGTGGAAGGCGAGCCAGCGCCGCGGCCGCTGCTTCACCTGGCGCCCCGACACCGTGATCCGCTGGCGGTCGGGATCCACCTTCATGCCGAGCGTGGCCACCGCGCCGTCCACCCGGACCTTGCCCTGCTCGATCAGCTCCTCGGCGGCCCGGCGCGACGCGACTCCCGCGCGGGCCAGCGCCCGCTGGAGCCGCATCTCGGTCACGATTCCGCCTCGACGTAGGCGGCGGCGTCGTCCTCGCCCTCGGCCACGGCCCGATGGGGCTGGAGCGCGATGGTGAGCTCCTCCGCACGGGGCAGGTCGGCCAGGTCGCGGAGGCCGAGCAGCTCGAGAAACATCGGCGCGGTGCCGTAGAGCAGCGGCCGTCCCGAGCGCCTCGCTGCGGCCCACGACCTCGATCAGCCCACGCTCCTGGAGCGAGCGCAGCACGCCGCCGGCCGAGACGCCGCGGATCTCCTCGATCTCGGCGCGGCCCGACCGGCTGGCGATAGGCGATCACCGCGAGCGTCTCCAGCGCGGCCGCGGTGAGCTTGGGCGTGCGAACGGAGAACTGGGCCCGCTCGATCGCCGCGGCGTGCACCGGCCGGGTGAGGATCTGGTAGCCGCCGGCCATCTCCACCAGCTCGACGCCGTGCTGCTCGAAGTCGTAGTGCTCGCGAATCTGCTCCAGCGCCACCCGCACGTCGGCGAGGCGTGGCGTCCGGGTCGAGGGTCGACAGCTCTTCTGCGGTGAGCGGGCGGGCGGCGCTGAAGAGCGCGGCCTCAAGCAGCTGGGCGAGCGGTGTCACGGGCGATCACCATCGGTGAGAACGGAGACGGCTGGGCGAGGCGGATGGCGCCTCGCTTGGCGAGCTCGAGCAGCGCGAGCAAGAGTCGAGAGCACCTCCACGATCGTGGGGCGCGGACCGAGCGCCTCCAGCCAGCCGAACTCCTCGTGCTGATCGAGCAGCTCCTCGATCCGCCGGGTGGCGCCCTCGACGTCGAGCGGCCGGGCGACCACCCGGTGCAGCACCGGCGTCGGGATCCCGGCGATCACCCGCTCCACCGCCTGGAGCAGGTCGAGCAGCTCGAGCGTGAGCGGCGGCGGCGGCAGCTCGGGCGGCGGCGGCAGGTACCCGCGGGCGAACTGCTCGGCCCGGCGCTCCGCGGTTCGACCCATCCAGACCGCGATTTCCCGGATCTGCTGGTACTCCAGCAGCCGCCGCACCAGCTCGGCGCGGGGGTCCTCCCAGCCGTCCTCCTCGGACCGGCGCGGCAAGCAGCATCTGCGCCTTGAGCCGAACCAGCCGGCTCGCCATGTCGAGATAGTCGGCGGCCTGGTTGAGGCCGAGCTCGTGGATCGCCTGGAGGAACTGGTCGGCGATGCGCGCGATGGGGATCTCGGCGATCTCGATCTGCTCCTCGCGCAGCAGGTGGAGCAGGAGGTCGAGCGGGCCGGAGTAGGCGTCGAGCTGGACGACGAATCCCGGGCCGGCGCCGAGTGCGGTGGTCGGGGCTTCCGGGAGAGTCATAGGCTAGTAGAGTCCCGCCAGCGGGGTCACCACCTGGTACGGGGCGATGAAGCGCGCCGAGCATCCGCATCACCGCGTATGCCGGGGCGAGCAGGATGCCTACCACCGGCTGGAAGAGGAACATCAGTGCGAAGAGTGGAAGATAGCCGAACCGCTGCAGCCCGCGGTACCAGCTGCCCGCCTTGGGCGGCAGCGCGTGATACATGAGATGGGACCCGTCCAGCGGCGGGATCGGGATCAGGTTGAAGAAGCAGAGGATCAGGTTGAGCCAGATGCCGTGCACCATCATCCGCTGGCGGTGTCGAGCACCGGGCCCGCGCCCGGCATCGCGCGCGACAGGACGCCCAGCGAGCACGAAGACGAACGCGAACAGCGAACGCGAGGAAGAAGTTCGTGATCACCCCGGCGGAGGAGACGAGGATGTCGCCGCGCACGTAGCTTCCGGTACTTCCGCGGGTTCACCGGCACCGGCTTCGCGCCGCCGAAGGTGAACCGCCCGCTCGACCCGAACCAGAGCAGCGCCGGGAGCAGGAGGCTCATCCAGGGATCGATGTGGGGAATCGGGTTCAGCGTGACCCGACCGAGGAGGTAGGCGGTGTCGTCGCCCTGGCGGAGCGCGGTGGCGGCATGGGCGTACTCGTGCGCGGTCATCGCGAACACGAGCATCGGCAGGGCGAGGATGAATTCGCTGAGCTGGGCTTCCAGGTCGCGTTCCTGTTCGGCGGGGACGGCGGAAGGTTAAGCAAGACGCCCGGAGATGCCAAGTCAAAGCGGCGCGCCGCTTGACCTTGCGTGGGGTCGCCCTATGTTTCCGCCCTCCTGCTCCGGGCGGTGTTCCGGAGCGAATCTGTCGCTCAGCCGAGGTTGCCGTGCCCCGAATCGAATCCGCCAAGAAGCGCATGCGTCAGGCCCGCGCCCGTACCGCGCAGAACCGCACCCAGCGCAGCCGCCTTCGGACCGCGCTCAAGAAGGTGCGCTCCGCGACCGGGGCCGAGGTCGAGACGGCCTACGCCGAGGCGGTGCAGCTGCTCGATCGCGCGGGCCGGAAGCACCTGATCCACCCCAACGCGGCCGCGCGGCAGAAGAGCCGGCTGGCCAAGCTGCAGCAGGCCAAGACGGCCAAGGGCTGTGAGGGCGCAGCGAAAGGGGCCCGGCGATGCCGGGCCCTTTCTTCTGGTCGATCGACTGATCTCAGAAATCACTTGAGATGTAGTATGCTTGAACTGCCTAGCTAATCAGTGACTTGCTGTACTCACGACCCCAGCAAGCTCGGCCCCGCACCGCTCGCAGTACCACTCGGTCGGCCGGTTCAGCGTGCCGCATTCGCCGCACTTGAGCGTCTTCGCCACCCCGGGCGCGCCGGCTTTTCCTCCCTGGCTCTGCGGCGGCGGGGCCGTCTCCACCGCGCGGGAGCCCTGCGCCGAGCCGGTGGAGCCGGGATTGCTGGGCCGACGTGGCGCCGCCGGCTTCGACTCCTTCGTCGGCCACCGACTTCAGGAACGCCAGCTCGTCCACCGCCGCCCCGGCATGCTCCGGCTCGCGCGCTCGCGACGGCTGCTGTTTGGGCGCCGGCTCGCTGCGGCGGCGCTTCAGCGACGCTCGGCAGGCGGGGGTGGAGCCGGTGGTGGGGGCGAGCGCTCGATCACATCCTCTGCCGCCGGCGCTGGCGCGGCGGCGCCACGGGTTCCGGCGCGCGGGCCGGCGCGGTGATCAGCGCCTGGACCTCGGCCAGCCGGGCGATCTCGTTCCCCACCGTCTTGAGCTGCTCCCGCAGGCCACGAGCCTGCTGTCGCTCTCCTCGCTGATGCGGCGCCACTCGTCGTCCCCGAACTCTCCGACCGCGTGGCGCACCTCGGCCTCGGCCAACTCCTCTTCGGCGTGGCGGCGCTGGGCGTCGAGATCACCCTGGGTCGACCTGATGCCGGTGCAGCTCGTCCGCGATGGTGGCGGCGTGGCTGCGCAGCCGCTCGATGACACCGCGCAACCGCACCTCGTAGTCCGCCCGCACTTTCTGGCGGACGGCCTGGGGCGCCTTGTCGGCGGTGGAGTCGAGCTTGGCGAGCCACTGCTCGAACTGGGCCCGCTGCTCCAGAAGCGCTTCGATGCTGTTGTCGGTTTCCGTGGCCATGGCGAGGCGTTCCTCTGCTCGAGGGGCTTCGATCTGTTCCCCGGAATGTGGCTCGATGGCGCCGCCTAGCGGCAGGGCTCCAACGGCGTGATTGCGGGAAGCAGGTCCAACCGGTAGATCGGTACCTAAAGTCTGACTAGGTCGTTGTCGCGGGCGAAGACCACCTGCCCCCGACGATCGTGGTTTCGGCCCGGCCCTTGAGCCGGCGACCCGCGAACGGGGTGTTGCGGCTCTTGGAGAAGAACTCCTCCGGCCGCACCGTCCACGTCGACCGCGGGATCGAACACCACGACATCGGCCGAGGTCCCGGGCGCCAGGGTACCTCCTGGCAGGTTGAAGATCTTGCGCGGGCATGGCGCTCATCCGGGTCACCAGGATCGGCCAGCGAGAGCAGCCCGGTCTCGACCAGCTCGGTCATCGCGAGGCCCAGCGCGGTCTCCAGCCCGATGATGCCGTTGGGCGCGTCGTCGAACTCCCGCTCCTTGGCGTCGTAATGATGCGGCGCGTGGTCGGTGCAGATCACGTCGATGGTGCCGTCGCGAAGGCCCTGCCGGATCGCCTCCCGGTCCTCCGGCTCGCGCAGCGGCGGGTTCATCTTCGCGTTGGTGTTGTACCCCTCGCACGCCTCGTGGGTCAGGGTGAAGTGGTGCGGGCAGGCCTCGGCGGTGACGCGGAGGCCCTTCTCCTTGGCCCGGCGGATCAGCTCGACCGAGCCGCGGGTGGACATGTGGCAGAGATGGACGTGGCCGCCGGTCAGCTCCGCCAGCAGGATGTCGCGCGCCACCATGATCTCCTCCGCCGCGGCCGGGATCCCCTTGAGGCCCAGCCGGGTGGACACCAGACCCTCGTGCATCGCGCCGCCGGCGGCGAGCGAGCGGCTCCTCGCAGTGGTCGGCGACGGGGATGCCGAAGGTGCGGGCGTACTCCAGCGCGGTGCGCATGAGGTGGCTGGAGGCGACCGGCTTGCCGTCGTCGCTGACCGCGACCGCGCCGGCGCCGACCAGCTCGCCGAACTCGGCGAGCTGCTGGCCCTTCTGGCCGAGCGACACCGCGCCGATCGGATAGACCCGCGCCTTCGCCGCGCGCTGCGCCTGGCTCACGATGAAGCCGACCGCGGCCTGGTTGTCGGTGACCGGATCGGTGTTCGGCATGGCGCACACCGCCGAGAAACCGCCGGCCGCCGCCGCCATCGCGCCGGTCGCGACGGTCTCCAGGTCCTCCTGCCCCGGCTCGCGCAGGTGCACGTGGAGGTCGATCAGCCCCGGCGCGACCACCTTCGCCGCCGCCTCCACCACCAGCGCATCGTCGGGCCGGCCCAGATCGCGGCCCGAGCGCCTGCACCTTGCCGTCGGCGATGAAGAGGTCGGTGACCTCGTCGGTGCCGCGGGACGGGATCGATCACCCGCCCGCCGCGGATCAGGATCGGCCGCACGCTACTCCCCTCCCCCGCCGGGATGGGCCCAGTCGGGCGAGCCGCCCGCCAGCAGGTAGAGCACCGCCATCCGCACCGCGACGCCGTTGGTCACCTGGGGCAGGATCACGCTGTGGGGTCCGTCGGCCACGTCGCTGTCGATCTCGACCCCGCGGTTCATCGGGCCCGGATGCAGGATGAGCAGGTCCTTCGGCGCCTTGGCGAGCCGCTCGGTGGTCACGCCGAACACCCGGTTGTACTCCCGCAGCGAGGGGAGGAAGCCGCGCCTCCATCCGCTCGAGCTGCAGCCGGAGCACGTTGAGCGCGTCGGCCCACTGGATCGCGTCCTCGATCCGCGGCAGGATGGTCACGCCGAGCTCGCTGGACGTTGCGCGGCAGCAGGGTCGCCGGCCCGCACACGCCGACCTCGGCGCCCAGCTTGGTCAGTCCCCAGATGTTGCTGCGCGCGACGCGGCTGTGCAGGATGTCGCCGCAGATGGCGACCTTGAGACCTTCGAGCCGCTTGAACCGGTCCCGCAGCGTGAGCATGTCGAGCAGCCCCTGGGTGGGGTGCTCGTGCTTGCCGTCGCCGGCGTTGATCACGTTGGAGCGGATGCGCTGGCCGAGGAACTGCGCCGCGCCCGAGGCGCCGTGGCGGATCACCACCATGTCGATCCGCATCGCCTCGAGATTCCGGGCGGTGTCCACCAGGGTCTCGCCCTTGCTCACCGAGCTGGCCGCCGTGGCCACGTTCACCGTGTCCGCGCTGAGCCGCTTCTCGGCGAACTCGAACGAGATGCGGGTGCGGGTGGAGGCTTCGAAGAAGAGATTGACGATCGTCTTGCCGCGCAGCGCGGGGACCTTCTTGATCGCGCGCTCGCTCACTTCCTTGAACGGCTCGGCGGTGTCGAGGATGAGCTGGATCTGCTCGCGGCTGAGCGGCTCGAGGCCGACCAGGTCCTTGCCGAGCGTCGGCGCTCATGCGGCGCACCAGCTCGACCGCGTCGCGGCCGTCGAGCTCGGAGACCAGGACGTCCACCCGGTCGCCGGGGCCCGCGGTGATCGTCTGCCCGACGATGTCGGCCTGAATCGGCAGCTCGCGGCCGCCCCGGTCGATCAGCACGCAGAGCAGGATGCGCCGCGGGCGGCCGAAATCCGAGCACTCGTCGAGCGCGGCCCGGACGGTCCGGCCGGTGTAGAGCACGTCGTCCACGATCGCCACGGTCTTGCCGTCGAGATCGGGCAGGCTGGTCTCACCGACCACCGGCCGGGGTCCGACGGTCTGGAGGTCGTCGCGGTAGAGCGTGATGTCGAGCTTGCCCCAGGGGACCGTCGCGCCCTCGGACTGGGCGATCAGCGCCCGGAGCCGAGCCGCGAGCTCGACCCCTCGGCGCTGGATCCCCACCAGCACCAGTCCCTCGGTGCCGTGCGGCCCGCTCGACGATCTCGGTCGCCATGCGCGCCAGCGTCCGGGCCAGCGCGCGATCATCCATCAGGGGAACTCGGGTGGGCATCGGGGCGGGAAGGTAGCGGCGAGGGCGGGACGGGCGAAAGGGTGGCTCTGTCATCCTGAGCGAAGCGAAGGATCTTGCCGGCGAAGGTTCGATCTCAGCGGACAAGATCCTTCGGTCGCTGCGCTCCCTCAGGATGACATCCTGGCTCAGATCGCCCCCACCCGCACCAGGATCTCCGACTGCCCCACCCGCGGCAGCGGCATCACCGCCTTGGGGTTCTTCATGTCGGCCATCGCGGCGAGCTTGGCCCGGTGCTCCGCGGCGGTGGTCTGGCTCCAGGCGACGGCCACCGAATCGCCGTGCACCGCGAGCACCGGGAAGCTGGCCGCCACCCCGGGCTCGCTCAGCAGCTCTTCGGCGCGGAAGCGCTCGCCACCGTCCGTGGAGCGGCGGAGCAGGATCCGCGGCATCTCGCCCAGACCGTCGTCCCAGGCCAGATAGACGCTGCGCACCCGCGACCGCCAGCTGCACGTGCGCGGGGCGCGCCCTGCTGCCGGTGGCGATCGGCTGTGAGGCGAAAGTCTTCGCTCCGTCGGTCGACTTGGCGTAATAGACTCCGGCTTCGCCCTCCTTCCCAGTCCACCAGGCCACGTGCACGCCGCCCTTGGCGTCCACCTCGAGCGAGGGGCCCGCATGCGGACATCCCGGGATAGACCCAGTCGTCGGCACGTACCCGAACCGGCGGCGCCCAGCTCTTCCCGCCATCGGAGGAGCGGGTGACCACCACGTCGCGGACATCGCCGGCCAGGATCGCGCGCCAGGCGACGTAGATGGTGCCGTCCCCAGCGACCGCGACGGCGGTCCGGCAGCAGGGACAGGTCGGATCGGTGTAGATCGGCCGGTTGGCCTCCCAGGTGCGGCCACCATCGGTGGAGCGGCTCATCCAGACGCCGGACTTCCCCCTCCGCGCATCGAGCCAGGTCGCCAGGAGCGAGCCGTCCGGCGCCGCAGTGAGGGCGTGGAAATTGTGGGAGCCGAAGTCGGTGCCGTCGTTGACCGTGCGCGGCTCGCTCCAGGTGCGCCCCGCGTCGGTCGAGCGAATGAACCGGAGGGCGCTCTTGGGGAACCGCTCGCCGGGCACCTCCTTCCCCACCGCGTAGAGCACCGAGATGCCCCCGGCCGGATCCGCGGCGAGCTGCGGCGGCGCCTCTCCGTGGGCTTCGATCGGCGCCCAAGCGGGTCACGCACGGTGACCGTCGGCAGCGCTGCCCGCGCGCCGGCCGGCGTGACCGACACATGCAGGCTGCCGTCCGAGCCCCCGTCGGGCGCCGACACCCAGGCCACCACCCGCCCGCCGTCGGGCGTGGCGAGGAACATGGGCGTCGCGCCGTTCTCGGTCTCCTGGGAGACCACGCGCGCCGGGGTGAATCGCGCGGGGCTCTCGGCGCCGAGTCCGCCGCACGCGGCGAGCAGCACCGCTGCGGCGGGGATCAGACCGGAAGTTTCGCAGCATGATCTCGCCCCTCAATTGAACCGGTATTGGGCGCCGAGGAAGAACTGCCGCGGCGCGCCCGGCCGGAAGCGCTCGCCCTGCTGTGCGGTGAACGACGACGTCTCCGCGAAGCGCTTGTCGGCCAGGTTGGTGACCCGGCCGCTCAGCTCCAGGTGCTCCATCACCGGCACCGTCGCGAACACGTTGAACAGGTCGTGGCCGTCGTACTTGTGGGTGTTCTCGGGATCCATCCAGTACGAGCCCAGCTTGACCCATTCCACCGCGACGAGCCCGCTGGACAGAACGGCGGCCGGTAGCTGAGCCGCCCGTTGCCGAGCAGCCGGGGCGCGAGCTCCATCTCGTTGCCGGTGTAGTCCACGCCGGACCGCGGCTGCCACTCCACGTAGGTGTGCTTGGCGTAGGAGACGGCGCCATCGAGCCGCAGACCCGCGCGCGAGACCGACGCCCACGCCCGACCTCCACGCCGCGATGGTTGGTGGCGCCCGCATTCTGGGTGAGCCTGAGGCCGGTGGCCGGGTCGAAGAAGGTGAGGATGTCGTCCCGGAGCCGCATGCTGTAGCCGGTGGCCTCGAAGGTCACGACTCCGGCCAGCGCCGCGCGGAACCCCGCCTCCCAGCTCTGGGCCCGGACCGGCTTCAGGTCCACGGTGTTTTCCGCCGAGCCCTGACGGAACAGCTGGCTCTCCGACGGTGCGCGAAATGCCTCGCGGTACGAGGCGAAGAGGTTCGCGTTGGGCGCCAGCTCCCAGGTCGCGCCGAGCTTGGGGCTGATCCGGTCGAAGGTGACGCCGGTGGAGGCGGGCCGCCGGTGCGAAGCCGGTCGCCAGGTCGGAAAGGCGGTTCTCGTAGTCGTATCCGATGTGGTCGTACCGCGCACCGGCGCTGAGCTGCACCCGTCCGGGCAGCGAGACGTCGGCCTGGGCGTAGGGCGACGCCTGCCAGAAGGTGACGTCGTAGTCGTACTGGACCTCGCCCTGGGTGTAGCCGGTGAAGACCTGGCCCGCCCGCTGCGGCGCGATCTCGGTCTCGAGGCGGCTCCCGGGCGTGTACTCCAGATCGACGCCGGTGCTGAGGTTGGTCCGGAGCGGCGCGACCAGCCGGCGATAGCGGGTGAGCAGACCGACCGAGCGGTGCCGGCTCTCCCAGACCTGGGGATCGAAGCTCGAGCTGCCAGGACGGAAGCAGGTCGAGCTCGTTGTACCGGGTGTACAGCGTCGCGCCGAAGGAGGAGGTCTCGCCCCGCACCTGGAGCTCGGTCGAGAGGCGCGCCGCCATCACCCGCCGGAACGCGATCGGGGAATAGGTGCGGGACGGGAGCGCTGTTGAAGTCCTCCGGCGGTCAGGTCGCTGCCGCCGTCGCCGGGCTGATCGATGTGGGAGATGGCCGCCACCGTCTTGAGCCGGCTGCGGTCGCTCAGGGCGTAGTCCCAGCGGAGCGTGCCGCTCTGCCGGTCGTACGGCGTCGCCTCGCGCCAGCCGTCGGCCCGGGTGACGTTCACGTCGGCGCGGAACCCGCTCCGGCCGATCGTGCGTGCTCGCCGTTCCCAGGCCGCGGACATAGGTGCTGCTGCCGCCCTCGAGGAACACCTCGGCCTCGGGGTGCGGCGACGGGTCCCGGGTGAAGGCGTTCACCACGCCGCCCACCGCGTCGCTGCCGTACACGGCGGTGCCCGGGCCCTTGATCACCTCGAGCCGTCCGGCCTGCGGGATGTTGATCTCGTAGAGGGCGTTGTGGTTGAAGAAGCCGGTGGACCGGATCGGGACCCCGTCCTCGAGATAGGCGTACAGCGCCTTGGTGGTGATCGGCTGGCGGATGGCGGTGGCATGCCCCTCGCCGCCGAAGTTGCTCACGTAGACGCCGGGCGTGCGATTGACGATCTCCGCCGGGTGGTGGCCGTGGGTCTCGCGGATCTCCTCGCCCCGAATCACCCCGACGCTGACCGGCGTGGCGGAGGCGAGCTGCTCCTCCCGGCTGCTGCTCACCACGACTTCGGGCAGAGTTGACGACCGCGGGCTTGAGCCGGACCTCGAGCCGCGCGACTTCGCCCGGCACCACGGTCACCGCGTGCGCGCTCGGCTGGTAGCCGATCGCCCGGATCTCCACCCGCTGGCTTCCGAACCTCACGCCGGCCGAGCAGGAATCGTCCCGCGGAATCGGAGCATGACCTGTCGGCCAAGGCCGAAGATGCCGACGGTGGCGTCGGCGATCGGCCGGCCGCCGTCGGTGCTCATGACCACGCCCTCCACGCTGCCCGCTGAGATCCTGGGCCCGAACGACGGTCGCCACGGTGCAGGCGCAGGCCGCCAGCAACGCGCCGCCGTAGGAAAACATGCAACTGATCATTGGATCCTCCACCGCTGAGCCCGCCCGATGGACGGGGCCTGAGTCCGATGGGTCGGCGCGGAAGCTGCGCCGACGCCGTTACGGAAAGGCGCGCCGGAGCGCGCTCAGGCGATCGGTGGAGCCGTTGCTGGAGGGTGCCGGTGCAGCCGAGGCTGGGCCGGGGTATCGCGATCGGGAGAGGAAGGAGAGGTGTTCCAGCCGGCGGCGGCGAGGACCGCCGTCGGACCGGTCGAGATCGAGATCAGCGCGGCAGAGCCGCTTTGGCAGGCGCCGACGCAGTTGCAGGAGGAGGCTGAATCGGCCGGGGCATCGCCGTGGCCGTGTGAGGTTTGTGCCGCGTGGTCGCCGTGCCCGCCCTGCGCCAGCCACGGGCGCGTCGACCGGACAGGGATGCGCCACCGACAGCCAGGTCCCGCCCAGGCCGGGAGCGGCCAGGAGGAGCGTGAATGCCAGGATGCGGCACTGCCGGAGGGCACGGAGCATGGGGCTAAGTTAGCGGGCGCTGCCCTCTTGCGAAAGCGGGAGCGGCTGGAAACCCCTAGCCCGCCCCTACGCCCAGGATGCGCTCCCCGCCCGCCCGAAGGTAGGCCTCCGCCGCCCGCGCGTGCCCGGCCTCCGCCTGGCGCACCAGGCGGACGAACTCCGGGCTGGCCGCGCAGCGAATCGAGCCAGGGATCGCGGGTGAGCGCGGTCGGGCAGTGGTACCCGCCGTGCGACCACTCGATTCAGCAGCGCCGATCGCTCGCTCAGGCTCGCCGATGTAGGCCAGCTCGCGCACGTGGAGGAGGAGGCCCTCGGGGTCGTGAAATCCGGCACTGAGCACGGCTTCCTCGTGACGGATGCAGTCGTCCCGCCGGCCCTCCATCGCGGCGAGCTGAGACTCGACGATCCGGTGCTCGAGGCTTCCCGGCGCGTGGCTCAGCGCCTCGCGAACCCCGGCCAGCGCCTCCGCCTCCCGGCCCATCATCCACAGCGCGCCGTGGCGGACCGCCTGGATGTCCTCGACGTCGTGCAGCGCCGCCTGCTGGTAGTCGCACAGTGCCCAGTAGGTGTACTGCACGCTGGTCTGGATCGCGGGATCGATCCGCCGGGCCCGCCGGTCGGCGGCCAGCGAGGCCTCCAGCAACCCGCAGAACCGGCAGGCCACGACCAGGCCGGCGAAGAGATGGGGATCGGCCGCGCCGCCGCCGACTCGCTCGAGCAGCCGGAGCGATCGCCTCGGGAGCCCGGCCCCGCTCCTCGATCTCGAAATAGGTGTAGAGGTTGTGCGCGATCGGGAGGTCCGGGTTGATCTCCAGCGCGCGGTGGAACGCCTGCTCGGCCAGCGCCAGGTTCTCGGCCTGGCCCTCGGCGCCGTATTTGCCCAGCACGCGGTAGACCCGGCCCAGGCGAGCCCAAGCCGGGGCGTAGCCGGGATCCTCCTCGAGGCAGCTTCGGTAGAGGTCGCGCGCCGACCACGAGCCGGGATGGATTCGAGGTGCCGGCGCCGAGGTGGTTGGCGCGAAGGTACATGTCGTAGGCCTTGGCGCTCACCGGGAGATGCTGGCCGAGGGTCCGCTGGTCGCGGGCGGACAGCGGGATGGCGAGGGACTCCACGATTCTGCCGCGCCACGTCGTCCTGAAGCTGGAAGATGTCGGTGAGACGCGACCGTGGCGGTGTTGGAGCTGAGCAGCGTCCCGCTGGGCGCCTCCAGCATCTGGGTCGCGACCCGCACCTGGTCACCGGCCCGCAGCAGAGTCCCGGTCACCACCACGTCCACTCCGGCCTCGGCCGCGATGACCTTCAGGTCCGGGGCTTCGGACGCGAACCTCTGGCCCGCGGCCGTCGAGCGGACCACCAGCGCGTCCAGTCCCGACAGGGATCCCGTGATCGCGTCCGGGATGCTGAAGGCCAGGAAATCGATCTCGGGGTCAGGGCGCAGCACCCGGAAGGGCAGCACGATCAGCCGAGTCATCGCCCGGGCCTGGGGGCTGGAGCCGGTATCGATCAGTGCCCAGGCGGAGCGGACCTCGCGGGCCATCGCGGCGGCATCGGGATAGCGGTCGCCGGGCCGCTTGGCCAGCGCGAGCTGGATGATCCGGTCCGCGGCGACCACTTCGGTGCCACCGGTGAGCGCGGGCGGCTGCGCCATGGCCACCGCGCGATACACTTCGATGATCGTGGTTCCCGGAAAGGCCGGCTTACCCGCGAGCATCTCGAACAGGATCGCGCCGACCGCGAACAGATCCGAAGCGGGTACGAACGCCTCGCCCTCCCATTGCTCCGGCGGCATGTAGCGCGGCGTCCCGACGATGGTGCCCGGAGCGGTGAGCGTCACGTCGGTCTTGAGCTGCTCCACCAGCGGGCGGGCCAGACCGAAGTCCAGCAGCTTGACGCCGTGCGGGAGTGAGAAAGACGTTCGACGGCTTGAGGTCGCGATGCACGATCCCCGCGCGCGTGCAGCGCCTCCAGCGCCGCGAGGATGCCGAGGGTGATCTGCAACGCCTTCGGCCAGCGGAATCGGCTCGCGGGCGATGCGCTCGGAAAGCGGCTCGCCGGTGAGCAGCTCCATGACGAGGTAGAGCTCGTCGCCCTCCTCGGCGAGCTCGTAGACGTGGCAGACGTTGGGATGGCTGATGCTGGCGGCGGCGCGAGCCTCGCGGAGCAGACGCTCCCTCAGGCCGGCGTCGCCCGATGCCTCGCGGATGCGCTTGATGGCGACCGGACGGTCGAGACGGTCGTCGTGCGCGGCGTAGACGACGCCCATGCCACCCTCGAGCCGAGCTGCCGGGTAAGGCGGTAGCGACCGATGGTCTCCGGCCCGTGCGGCCGGATCCGCCGACTTCCTGCCCCAGCGGAACATCGCGAGCCCCCCGGGTGGGTTCCCGTTACCGCGACGCGATGGACCTGACGAACAGGTCAGACATCGCCCGGCACGGAGCAGCTGGGGAATGGATCGCGACGAGCGGACGACGGACAGGGAGGGATTCGAACCCTCGATACGGTTACCCGTATGCCACCTTTCCAGGGTGGTGCCTTCAACCACTCGGCCACCTGTCCCGACTCGTTGCGAGGGCGCAACTTAGCCGTCGCTGCGGAGACCCGTCAACGCGGTTCGGAACAACGAGGATGAAGGTTTGTTCCGGAGGACCTATTACGTTCAGGCGGGTCTGAAGTACTCCATCTGAACGGAAGCCACGTGATCGAAGCTCACATCCTGGCCGCCGTCCGGACGCCCATCGGGCGGGCGGGTGGCGCGCTTTCCGACGTGCGGCCGGACGACCTGGCCGCGGGCGCCATTCGCGCCCTCGTCGAGCGAGCCAACCTTCCGCCAGCGCGCATCGACGATGTGGTGCTCGGCTGCGCCAACCAGGCCGGCGAGGACAATCGCAACGTCGCACGGATGGCTCTGCTCCTCGCGGGGCTACCGGTCGAGATTCCCGGCCAGACGGTGAACCGGCTTTGCGGGTCGGGGCTTCAGGCGGTCGCCAGCGCCGCGCACGCCATCCGCTCGCGCGAGGGGGATCTCATCCTCGCCGGCGGAGTCGAGAGCATGACGCGGGCTCCCTATGTCATGCTGAAGCCCGGGCGGGCATGGGACCGAACTCCTCCCGCGGTGGCCGACAGCACGGTCGGCTGGCGGTTCACCAACCCCCGCTTCCCCGCCGACTGGACCATCTCGCTGGGCCAGACGGCGGAGCGGGTGGCCCAGAGTCACGGCATCAGCCGCCGTGAGCAGGAGGAGTTCGCCGTCGAGAGCCAGCGGCGGGCGCAGGCCGCGATCGCCGCGGGGGCGTTCGACGACGAGATCGTGCCGGCCGCGGTGCAGCGCGACGGCCGGAGCGACGTGATCTCTCGCGACGAGCCGCCCCGAGGCGACGTCACGCTCGAAAGTCTGGCGAAACTGTCGCCGGCCTTCCAGCGGGATGGCACCGTGACCGCGGGCACCTCGAGTGGGATCAACGACGGCGCTTCGGTCCTAGCGGTGGCGTCCGAATCGGCGGCCAAGGAAATGGGCGTGAGGCCTCTGGCCCGAGTGATCAGCACGGCGGTAGCAGGTGTGGACCCGAGCTGCATGGGCCTCGGACCGGTCCCGGCCACCCGAAAGGCCCTCGCTCGCGCCGGCCTCCGCGGGGACGAGCTCGATCTGATCGAGATGAACGAGGCCTTTGCCGCTCAGGCCATTGCCTGCGTGCGGGATCTCGAGCTGGACCCGGCCAAGGTCAACATCTACGGCGGTGCGATCGCGCTGGGCCACCCTCTCGGCGCCAGCGGCGCGCGGATTCTGACGACACTGGTGCACGCGCTCCGCCGCACCGGGGGGCGCTACGGACTCGCGACGATGTGTATCGGCGTGGGTCAGGGGATCGCGATGGTGGTGGAAGCCGCCTGAGGGTCCTCCCCACCCGCCATCACGCCCGCCAGCTGGTCCAGCCGGATCTCCTGCCGGCCGAAGTCGCCCTGCACCTCGCCGCGCCGCAGGATCACGAACCGATCGCCCACGGGATAGGCGTGGTGTGGGTTGTGAGTGATGAAGACGACGGCGACCCCGCGCTCCCGCGCGTTGGCGATGTACCTCAGCACCACGCCGGCCTGTTTCACCCCGAGCGCCGCCGTCGGCTCGTCGAGGATGAGCACCCGGGCGCCGAAGTAAATGGCGCGGGCGATCGCCACCGCCTGGCGCTCCCCGCCCGAAAGTGTGCCGACCGGCTGCGCCGGGTCGCGCAGGTGGACGCCAAGCCGGGCCAGTTCCTCCACCGCGACGCGCTCGCACCATGCCGACGTCGATCCGCCTCAGCGGCCCGAATCCCACGCATGGCTCGGCGCCGAGAAAGAAGTTCCGCCAGACGCTGAGAAGCGGGATCATCGCCAGGTCCTGATAAACCGTCGCGATCCCGCGGGCAACCGCCTCACGCGGCGACGCCAGATCGACCGGCGCTCCGTCCACCAGATAGCGGCCCTCGCTCGGCCGGTGAACCCCGGCCAGGATCTGGATCAGGGTGGACTTCCCCGCCCCGTTATCGCCCAGAAGGCAGGTTACCTGCCCGGTGTGAACCGAGAGCGAGACTTCGCGCAGCGCGATAACGTTGCCGAAGCGCTTGGAGACCCGCTCGACACGAAGGATCGGCGTGCTCATCGCGCCTCCGCCACGCGCCGGCGGATGAAGTTGTTGAAGAGCACGGCGGCGACCAGCATCACGCCGAGGAAGACCTGAAACCAGTCCGCGTCCACTCCGGTGATCACGATCCCCTGCTGCACCATCCCGAAGACGAGAGCGCCGAGCACGGCCCCGATCGCCGAGCCGTAGCCGCCGGTGAGGAGGGTGCCGCCGATCACGACCGCGATGATCGCGCGGAACTCCTGCTGCTCTCCGCGCAAGGCGTCGGCGCCGGTGAACCGCACGACCTGAATCACCGCGACCAGGCAGGCCGCGAGGGCCGTGGTCATGAACAGGACGACCTTCACCCGGGCCACCGGTACGCCCATTTTTCTCGCCGCCTCGGGCGCTCCGCCGGCGGCGAAGATCCAGTTTCCGAAGGGGGTGCGGATCAGCACCCAAGTCGCCAAAGCGGCCAGGGCGATCCACCAAAGAATCGAGACCCGAAAAGGCCCCAGCACGTCGCTGCCGAAGAGCGCCTGCGCCGTACCGTACCCCGGGACCTCGTCGAGACCGCCCAGCTGGGTCCGCCGGGTCAACTGGCGGCTCACCGCGATGGTGAGCCCTCGAAACGCGAAGAGGGTTCCCAACGTCACGATGAACGAGGGCAGTCCGGTGCGTACCACGAGGTAGCCGTTGCCGAGCCCGATGGCGAGACTGAGAAGAACCGTCACCCCGATCGCCGGCCAGAGCGGCCAGCCGAAGTGGCGGGTCAGCAGCATGATGGTCATGCCGGCGACGCCGATGATCGAGCCGATGGAGAGGTCGAACTCCCCGGCGATCATCAGCAACGCCACCGTGACGGCGAGGATCCCGAGCGGCGCCGCGGCGTTCAGAAAGGCAGCAGTCCCTTCGAGGCTCCGGAACGGCGGTCCGGCTACTGCCGCGAACACCAGCCAGACCAGCAGCGCGCCGGCCGCGACTCCGATTTCGGGTCGCGCCAGGAGCCGGCGCGATCCGGTGCCGCTGCTCACCGGTTTCCCAGCCTCACCTGAAGCCCCGCTCGGCGAGCGCGATGACGTCGGCCGCGTCTTCCTTCGTCACGAAGCTTGGTCCCGTACGGATGATTCGCCCGCCTCCGGGTATCGCCTTCGTCTCGAGGTATTTGGTGAGAAGGATGACGGCGAGATAGCCCTGGAGGTATGGCTGCTGGTCGATCGCGAACAGAAGCTGGCCGTCTCGGACGGCGGCCAGCACCCCGGGTGTCAGGTCGAAGGTGCCGACCGCGATACGACCGAGCCGGCCGGTTTCCTTGAGCGCGGCCAGCGCCGGAGCCGCACTGCCTGGCCCCAGCATCAGCATGCCGTCGACCGTCGGCTCACCGGCGAGAGCGCTCTTGATCCGCTGGGTCGCATCCTCAGGATCGGCGAGGCTCACCCCGAGCACCTGCATCGTGGCGCCTCTCTCGGCTAGGCCGTCCCCCAGTCCGCGACAGCGGGTGTCCAGCGAGACGTTGCCGACCTCGTGGTTGACGCAGAGCACCCGCTTGGCGCCGCCCGCGGCGAGCCGCTCACCGGCGGCCCGGCCGGATTCGTACTCCGTCTGGCCAATGTGCCCCAGGAACCCGAGCCGCTCCCAGGCCACGTCACCGGAGTTGAGCGAGAGCGCAGGGATCCCGGCCGCCACTGCCGCCTTGATCGACGGGCCCAGGGCGTCCGGATCGGGGACCGAGATGGCGAGCGCGCTCGGTCGGCTCGCGACCGCTGCGTCGATCAGCTGACTCTCGCGAACCATGTCGAATGTGGCCGGGGCCTGATACTCCACCCTGACGCCGAGTTCCCGCGCGGCATCGTTCGCGCCGTTGGCGACGACGGACCAGAACGGGTCGGATGTCTGGCCGTGGGTCACCATCACGATCCGCACGGCACCGCGGTCGGGTGCCCGGTCGGCGTCCTGGCGAGGAATCGCCTCTCCGCCACCGCCGCAGCCCCAGAGTGCGGTCGCGATCGCGACCAGGGGCGTCGTCTTGAGCGCGTGCATCACTCTCGCATGATCTCCCCGGGATGGTGGATCCCGCCACCTGAGCGGGTCGGCTGGCAGCCTGCTGCCTTTTGAACCAACTCTACCCGTCATCCGCCGCTCGCCCCGGATGACGAGCCCCGAACCGGGTCCAATACCAGTACACCGGCACGCCGAGCGCTACGAGACCCGTGCCGATCACCGTGTTGCGTGGGTTAGCCGAGACCGAGCTCGCCACGACGAAGATCGCGGCCGCCACGAAGAGCGCGGGCGTCCAGGGGTACCCTGGTGACACGAAACGCGCCCGGAGGCGTGGCCCTGCCCTCCTTCCGATCCCGGGCGCGATACACGAAGAGCCCGGCGGCGGTCAGTCCGAAGAAGATCCAGTCCGCGAAGGCCACGTAGTCCACCAGCTGGCTGAAGCTCCCCGACAGCACCAGCACCGAGGCCCACACCGCCTGAAGCGCGATCGCGGCCGCCGGGGTGCGACGGACCGGATGAAGCCGCGCCAGCCGGGGGAAGAACACGCCGTCGGCCGCCATCGCCCGGAAGACACGGGGAGTAACGAGGATGACCAGATTGAGGAAGCCGAACGTCGAGGCGGCGATTCCCCAGGCGATCAGGGTGCCGCCCGCCGGCCCCAGAACCTTGCGCATGGCATCGGCGGCGGGCGCCGTGCTGGCCGCGAGACCGGGGGCACCGAGCACGTGGAGATAGGCGAGGTTCGCGAGCAGATAGACTACGACCACCGTGGCGACGCCCAGCACCAGGGCGCGTGGCAAGTCTCGCTCGGGATTCACCATCTCCTCGGCCACGAAGTTGGTCTGCTGCCATCCGCCATAGGTGAAGAGGATGGGGACCAACGCCGCGCCGAGCGCGGTGGGGACGCCGGCGGATGGAGGCGTCGCCGGTGGAAGGCCCGCTGCCAGACCGATCACCACCAAGGCCGCCAGCGCCGCCAGCTTGAGCACGGTGAAGAGATTCTGCACCACGGCGCCGGGTTTGACGCCGAGATAGTTGACCGCGGACACGAAGAGGATCGCGGCGATCGCCAGCGGGTGGGTGAACCGCGTCGGCAGGCCGGTGAGCGACGAGCGTGTAGTCGGCGAACGTCACCGCGATCGCCGCGATCGCGCCGCTCGCGATGACCAGGAGCAGGGCCCACCCGTAGAGGAATGCCGGGAGCGGCCCCCACGTTTCCCGGAGGTAGACGTAACCTCCGCCCGCACTCGGCCGGCGCTGGCCCAGCTCCGCGAAGCACAGCGCTCCGATGAGGGCGACCACGCCGCCGGTGATCCAGGCGGCGAGAATGAGCGGCGGTGATCCCACCCGCTCGGCGACCGCGGCCGGCGTGCGGAAGATGCCGCCTCCGATGATCCCGCCGATGACGGCCATCGTGCCCGAGAAGAGGCCGAGCCGGCGCGCGTAGGTCGTCATCCGTCGCTTCGCCGCATCTGTATGGCGATTACTCCCGAGTTTGTCGCTCGTACACCGCCCGCGCCTGGGCGAGCGTCGCGAGGACATCCTGCCGCTCCGCCTCGGTGTTCCAATCCCTGTGGGCCTCGACCGCGGCGCGCATCCGGTCGATCCACGCCATGAAAGTACCGGGCATCCTCCGGTGAGCGCGCCGGCTTTCCTCCCACCGTCAGGTAGATCGGACTGGTCGTCGCGTAGGGGAAGATGTCCAGGATCGGATAGGCGGCCTTGTCGCCACGCGCCCGGAGCAGGAGCCAGCCGCTGCGGTCCACCGGCACGCGCACTGTGGTGGTGGCCGACCGCCGGTCCCCGCTTAGCGGCAGCGATCGGATCACGCGGCCATTCAGAATCAGCTCCAGGTGGTCCACCGGCACATTCGATCGCAGCCGGACGTCGACCGTCACTTCGCGCCCGCCTGCCGGGGAGCGAGACCTCTCCGCCGAGCTCCTGTCCGTCCACCGTCATCCCCAGCAAGGGCCCGTTGGTCGCGAAGCTCCGGCCCGCCTTCAGCGCCGAGAGCCACCTGCGGTGCTCGAGCGGCGCTCCGCTCTTCACGTAGACCCGGTTCATTCCCACCGGCCCGCGCAGCGAGGCATAGTTGGCCATGGCGTCGGTTCCGCGCACCGGCGGCCAGTCGGAAGCCGCAGTTGAGCAGCCGGTACCACACCGCGGCGGTGGCCATCAGATCGTCCACGAATCCGACCGCCTCGTAGTAGTCCACCTTGCCGAGTGCGAGGTCCACCGGCAGCGCGTGGGTCAAGCGCGCGCGCGGTATCGCCAGGATCGGGGTTGGCGTCATACGGATGCACGTACCCGGTGACAGCGCCTTGCGCCCGGGCGATTTCGAAGACTCGAGTATTGGTCGGCTGAAGGCTGGCGACGCCGGTATTGGCGTACGCGGTGTAACCCGGCAGCACGAGATGCTCTGTCAGTCCCAGCAGCCCGACGTGGCCCCAGAAGCTGGTGTGATACTCCTCGCCGTGCATGATGAGCGTACCCGGCGCTCGAGGCCGGATCGGGCCCTGGCCGGAACCATCCGACGTCGGGTACCCTGCCCTCCTTGTTCACGATCAGGTTCTCCACCACGTGGAGATCCTCGGCCCGAGCCTGGAGCGACAGCCTGGTGGGGTCGTTCCGATACACACCGCCGTAATTCATGTGCACGTGCAGGTCGCCGCTCACCCACCCGCGCGCCTGGATATCGTCCAGAACGCCGAGGGTCACCCGCAGCGGCGGGTTGGCGCCTTCCGCCACCTCGACCATCCGGCGTAATCACCCGGTATTCCGGTCCGCGCGAGACCTCCACCTGATAGCGTACCGGCCGGCAGCGTGAGCGTGGCCGACCCCTTGGTGTGGAAATAGCCGTACTCGAAGCGACGGTCGGCTCTGTCGAAGGCATCGTCCGCATGGTGCCACGCGTCGGCCGGCGCGAAGCTCCTGCCGTCGGGCCCGAGAATGGACACCCGCGCGGGCATGGGTGCACCGCTGGCATCGGTCACCGTCAGGCGCAGCGTTCCGACCGGATGCAGATAGCGCCGGCGGTCGGCCCGCACTTCCCGGCGCGCGCCGCTGAAGAAGTCGAGCACCCACAGCGAGGTGTTGCCCCTCTCGTTGCTCACGTACGCGATGCGGTCGCCGGCGGGCGACCACCGGGGAACGGTGGCGTCGAACTCGCCGTAGGTGAGCTGGAGCGGATCGCCGCCGTCGGAGGGCATGAGCCAGAGCTGGTTCCACTGGCGGCCGAGGTAGGAGGAATACACCACACGCCGGCCGTCGCGACTCCAGTCCGGTCTGGCCTTCCAGGTGGTCTCCTCGTAGTGGATCTCGCGCTCGCCGCCGCCAGCCTGCACGTCCATCCGCCAGAAGCCGCCCGATCCCCAGATGTGCTTCTGGTTGGAGAGGAGAATCAGCTCGCGCCCGTCGGGAGACCAGGTCGGAGAGAAGTACTGGTCCTTCTTGTGGTAGTAGTAGCGCGGGAGCCGGCTGTCGCGCTCCCGGGTGATCCGGGTGGGCTCGCCCTTCGCGCCCTTGTCGCCGACCTCCACGACGAACACGTGCCACAGACCCTCGTGGGCGGACGAGGTGAAGGCTACGCGTGAGCCGTCCGGCGACCAGCGGGGCTCGATGTTGACGGCGCCGTTGGCCACGAGCGGCGACGACCGGCCCGATTCCAGGTCCAGCAGCCACAGCTGGATCGCGTCGTCCCGGTAGGAGGCGTATACGGCGCGCCGGCCGTCGGGAGACCAGTCCGGCTGGTAGTCATAGCCGGGGCCGTCGGTGATCTGGCGCGCTTCCCGCTCCTCGGGACGCTGGCGCCACAGCGAGCCCTGCATGGAGTAGAGCAGCTCGCTCCCATCGGGAGACCAGGCGGCTCCGCTGGGACCGGTGGTGAGCTGGGGGATCAGCATTTCCCGGAAGTAGTACGGATGCGGCGTCTTGACCTGGCGGAGCACGGCGGCACGCTGGGCGTGCGCCGTCGCGACGGTGAGCCCGAGGCAGGCCGCCGCCGGCAGCAGCCATCGCACAGCGCTCAACGCCGTCCCCGGAGGTACAGCACCCCGCCCAGCAGGACGAATACGCCGGCGCCGCCGATCACCTTGAGGCGGAACAGCCAGGGTTCCTCGGTGCCGGCCGGCGGAACGGTCGCGATCACCATCGCCAGCAGGGTCAGCGACAGGCCAGCCAATCCGATCACGGCCGCCTTCACCCGATCGCTCGCCGGCGCGCCGGCGCTCCGCACGCGATCGGTGAGGTAGCAGAGAAAGAGGTAGATGTAGGGGATGAAGTACACCAGCAGCATCGTGTCGAGAATGACGAGGTAGGCCTTCTCGACCGTGGTGCCCCGTCCCAGCACCGACACCAGAAGGAAGACCGACGCGAGCACCGCCTGCGTCAGGATCGCCACATAGGGCGTCTTCCAGCGGGGGTGCACCTTCCCGAAGGCGGGCGGGAAGTAGCGGTCCAGGCCGATCACGAAGGCCACCCGCGCCGGCCCGGTGAGCCAGGCGCCGACGCCGCCGACGTTGCCGATCACGTACATCGCGGCGGCGGCGGGGGCGAGCCAGCCCAGCGCGACCCCGGCGTCGTTCGCGCCGGCCGCGCAGCGCCTGGAGGAATCCGGAGACGATGTTCACCTCGCCCGCGGGCACCAGCCACAGGAGCGAGACCGTCCCGGCGATGTACAGGAAGGCGATGAGCGGCGCCGAGATGAGGATCGAGCGCGGAAGCGTGCGCCGCGGATCCCGGACCTCGTCACCCAGCACCGCGCAGAGCTCCAGCCCCGCGTAGGCGAACGCGATCGACGCCCAGAGATTGAGCGACGACCAGTCGCCCAGATCGGGCACCAGCGTCTCGACCGTCATCGGCGTCGCGGGCGGCCGGGTGAGCGCGGCGTAGACGCCGAGCGACACGAGCAGCACGCCGGGCAGGTACGTCCCGAGCGCGCCCAGGTTCTGGAGCCAGCGGCCGGTCCTGAGGCCGACGATGTTGAGCCCGACCGCGAGCCAGAGCGCGCCCAGCGTCGCCGGCAGCACGTAGCTCCAGTCGCTCTCCATCCCGGTGCCGCCCCGGCCGATCACGTAGGTGCCCACCACCGCGGTGGACATCAGAAGGTTCGGGTAATAGAGGATGTTGTTGACCCAGTAGCACCAGCCGCAGAGAAAGCCGTGTCCCTCGCCGAAGGCCCGCTTGGTCCAGAAGTAGATCCCTCCTTCGTTCGGGTAGCGGGCCGCGAGGTGGCTCACCGCCAGCCCCTGGGGCACGAAGAAGAGCAGGCCCGCGAGAATCCAGAGCGACACCGAGCTGGGGCCCGCCGCCGCCGCGGTCGCGAGCCAGCGGAGGCTGAGAATCGCGACGATGTTGAACAGGACGAGGTCGCGCAGCCCCATCGCTCGGGGAAGCGCGTGGAGCGCGGTCTCCGGTGCGGCCGTGGTGGTCGCCATCCGTCAGCTCCTCAGGTAGAGCCCGTTGGGATCGAGCACCTCCCGCAGCAGCCGGAGCTCCCGGCTCGCCGGGGGGATCCACTTCGCAGCAGAGTGTCGCGCGAGCGGAGCGGCCAACCGACGCCCGCACGCACCTCGTCGCGCCGTCGTGCCGGGATAGAGCGCCGTCAGCACCAGCTCCCCGCTCGTCTTCGTCGGCCTCCAGGATTCCCTTGTCGGTGATGACCCGGACCGGGCCGGCACCCGGCATGCCCAGCTCGGCCCGGGTGCGGCCCCGCATGCGGTGGCCCGGGCTGGTGACGAAAGTCCACCGCCTCCGGAAAGGCGCGCCGGCTGAGCCGCGAGATGACGACCGTGCGGCGGGCGTGAATCGCGATCTCCGCGGCGCCTCCGCTCCCCGGCAGCCGCACCGACGGGTGGTCGTAGTCGCCGACTACCGTGGTGTTGATGTTGCCGTAGCGGTCGATCTGGGCGCCCCCCAGGAACCCGACCTCGATCCGGCCGTTCTGCAGCAGAAACTGGAACACGTCGGCCATGCCGCAGACCATGAGCGAGCCGGTCACCAGCGAGGGGTCGCCGATGGAGACCGGCAGCCGCTCCGGCTCGGCGCCGACGGCGCCGGACTCGTAGATGAGGACCAGGCGGGGCGCGTGAGTCGCCCGTGCGAGATTGCAGGCGAGGTTGGGGAGTCCGATGCCGACGAAGACGACTTCGCCGTCGCGGAGCTCGCGCGCGGCGACGGTGGCCATCATTTCGGCGGGGGTGTAGCACGGCGGAACGGCCGAGCGGCGGACACGCCTCTCCGGCTCCGCCGCTCCGCCGTGTCCGCCGTTCCGCCTCGCTTCAGTACCCATAGTTCACTCCCGCGCACACCCGGCTCGACGCCCGCAGACGCTCCAGCCCTCCGCACCGCTCGACGTACTCCGCCCGGTCCCGCACCCCGAACACGAACTCGTCGAGGTAGCGATGCAGCGAGGATCGGTCGCGCGAGATCGGCTCCCAACCGACGTAGAAGTCATTGTCGCGGTCGTAGTAGCCCTGGGCGTACGAGGGATGCGCCCCCCACGGCTCCACGACGACGGCGTCCACCGCCAGGCCCGGGATGATCGTCCGGTTGGGATCGGCGCGGATCACCGACTCGTCCACCAGCTCCTCCACCACCACGATCACCCGCTCGGAGGCGAGGGCGGCCTCCTTCTGGACGCCGAGGAGGCCCCAGATCTGGGCGTTGCCCTGCGCGTCGGCCCGCTGGGCGTGCACGATGGTGACGTCGGGGTTGAGCGCGGGGACGGTGGCGAGCACTTCGCCGGTGTAGGGGCAGGCGACGGTCCGGATCCGCGGATTGGCGATGCGGGAGGTCGGTGCCCATGTAGTCGCGCAGGGTCCAGAACGGCAGCCGCGCCGCGCCGGCGCTCAGCCGGGCGACCATGCCGAAATGGGAGTACTCCTCCAGCTCGAGCGGCGGGTCGCCCTTTTCCACCGCGCGACGGAAGGCGTGAAGCGAGCCGGCGCCCGGATTGCCGGCCCAGGAGAAGACCAGCTTCCTGGCGCAGCCCGCGGCGATCATCTGGTCGTAGATGAGGTCGGGGGTGAGGCGGCAGAGGGTGAGATCGCGCCGGCGCTGCCGGATGATCTCGTGGCCCGCCGCGAAGCAGATGAGGTGGGTGAACCCCTCGATGACCACGGTGTCGCCGTCGCGGACCAGCGCCGCGACGGCGTCACGCATGGTGACGACCTTGGAGCCCGCGCTCAATCGAGCTCGCCCAGCAGGCCGTCGATGATGGCGAGCGCGGTGTCCACGTCCTGCTCGTCCACCACCAGCGGCGGGGCGAGCCTCAGCGTGCTCTTCCCCGCGCCCAGCAGCAGCAGGCCCCGCTGAAAGGCGCCCAGGACGAGGGTCTCGAGCAGCTCCGCGGCGCCGGCTCCCGGGTCCGGCGGTCCTTGACGAACTCGACGCCGATCATGAGCCCGACGCCGCGCACCTCGCCGATGCAGGCGTGCTTCGCCTCCAGCTTCCGGAGGCCGGCCATGAGCCGGTCCCCCATCCTGGCGGCATTGCGCCATGAGCTCGCTCTCGACCAGGTCGAGCGTCGCCAGCGCCGCCGCGCAGCAGACCGGGTTGCCGCCGTAGGTGGAGCCGTGCGACCCGCTCTCCCAGGTGCTGATGGACTCCCGGGCGACGATCGCGCCGATCGGCATGCCCGGAGCCGAGACCCTTGGCGGTGAGCAGGATGTCGGGCTCGACGCCCTCGTGCTCGCAGGCCCACATCTTTCCGGTGCGTCCCACGCCGCACTGCACCTCGTCCGCCACCAGCAGGATGCCGTGCCGGTCGCAGAGCTCGCGCAGGTCGCGGAGCCAGCCCGCCGGCGGCACGATGTAGCCGCCCTCGCCCTGCACCGGCTCGACGAAGATCGCCGCGACGTCGCTGGGATCGAGGTGCCGGGTGAACAGCTCCTGCTCGATGGTCGCGATGCAGCCCCGGTTGCACTCGTCCTGGTCGGCGCAGAACTGGCAGCGATAGCGGTAGGCGAAGGGAACGTGGTGGACGTCGGGCAGCAGCGGGCCGAAGCCGGCGTGCTGCCGCGCCTTGCTCGAGGTGAGCGTCACCGCGCCGGTGCTCCGGCCGTGGAACGCGCCGCGGAAGGCGATGATCGCGGTGCGCCGGGTGGCGTAGCGGGCCAGCTTGATCGCCGCCTTCGGTCGCCTCGGTGCCGGAGTTGGTGAGGAAGACCCGCTTTCGCGAGGTGCCCGGCGCGATCCGCGCCAGCCGCTCGCAGAGCGCGGCCATGCCCTCGTAGTAGAAGTCGGAGCCGCAGATGTGGAGGAACCGGTCCGCGGCCTCCTTGACCGCGGACGACCACCTTGGGATGGGAGTAGCCGGTGGAGCAGACGGCGATCCCCGCCATGAAGTCGAGGAAGCGGTTGCCGTCCACGTCCTCGACCATCGGCCCGCGGCCGTGGGAGACGGCCAGCGGGTACTCCTTGATGTAGCAGGGCGCGGTCCACGTCCTCGTCGCGCTGCGACGATCGCCTGGGCCTTCGGCCCGGGAGGGGGTACCACGATCTTCGGATAGTCGCGCACGCGGGGTCCTTTGTGAACTGAAGTTCCGGTCTCGTCAGCTCTCGATCACCGTCCGGTTCTGCTCGCGCAGGAACTGCGCGACGTAGTACGGCCCGCAGCCGCCCTTGCCGGTCGAGCCCGAGCCCTTCCACCCGCAGAAGGCCTGGGCGCCGGGCCAGGCGCCGGTGGTGGCGCCGCTCCGCTTGTTGGCGTAGCACACGCCGGCCTCGATCTCGTCGAAGAACCGCTCCACCTCGGCGGGGTCCGGCGGAGAAGATGCCGGCGGTGAGGCCGTACTCCGCGGCGTTCGACTCCGCGATCGCCTCGATCGAGCCCGCTCACCTCGCCCACCGCGAGGAACGGCACGAACAGCTCCTCGCGGAACAGCGAGCTCGCGAGCGGGAGCCTCGCGATGGTCGGCGCGACGAAGTGGCCCTTGTCGAAGACGCCGCCCCGGAGCCGCTCGCCGCCGAGGACGATGGTGCCCTCACCGCCGGGCCTGGGCGACCGCGCGCTCGAACCGCTCGACCGACCGCTGGTTGATGACCGGGCCGAAGAACACGTCCCGCTCGGTGGGATCGCCCATCCGGATCGCCCGGGTCTTCTCGACCAGGCGCTCGAGGAACGGCGCCGCCACCGCGCGGTCCACGTAGACCCGTGAGGTGGCGCTGCACTTCTGATTCTGGAGGCTGAACGCGGAGCGCATCACGCCCTCGGCCGCGGCATCGAGGTCGGCGCTCGCCGTGACACGGCCGCGTTCTTCCCGCCCAGCTCCATCAGGCACGGCTTGATCCAGCGCGCGCTGATGCCGGCGTGAATCCGGAGGCCCACCGCCTTGGAGCCGGTGAAGACCACGCCGTCCACGCCGGGGTGCTGCCAGAGCGCGTCGCCGATCGTCTTCGCGCCGGCCGGCCAGGAAATTGAAGAGGCCGGCCGGCAGCCCGGCGTCGCGGTAGATCTCCGCCAGCCGGAGCCCGGTCCAGGGCGCGTCCTCGGAGGGCTTGTAGACGACTGCTGTTGCCCGCCATCAGCGCGGCGGACGACATGCCGGTGGAGAGCGCGAGCGGGAAGTTGAAGGGCGCGATGCAGACGAACACCCCGTAGGGGCGGAGCACGTCGGTGTTCCGCTCGACCGGGGTGATCCGGCGCCATCGGCCGCACGAACCCGTCGGTCTCCTCCACCTGGGCGCAGTAGTAGTCGATGAGGTCGGCCGACTCCTCCGCGTCCCCCATCGCCTCCAGGCGGCTCTTGCCCACCTCCAGCGCCATCAGGGCGGCGAGATCGTACTTGCGCTCGCGGATCAGCTCGGCGGCCCGGCGCAGGATGCCGACCCGCTCCTGCCACGGCCGGCGGGCCCAGCCGCGCTGCGCCTCCTTGGCCCGCCGGACCGCGAGGTCGACCTCCGCCGGCCCGGCGGCCGCGAAGCGGCCGAGCAGGAGCGTGGTGTCGATCGGCGAGCGGTCGTCGAGCGGCTCGCCCGCGCTCGCGACCGGCTCGCCTCCGATCAGGTTGGGGTAGCTGGCGCCGGCCGCCGCCCGGACCTTGGCGAGCGCCGCGTCGAAGCGGCGGTGGAAGTCGTCCAGGTCGCCGGCTGGTCGAGGTGTAGGTGATCTTCGTCGCGGTCGTCATCTCGTCGCTCCCACCCGCTCGGCGGCGTCGCGCAGCGCCCGGGTAAACAGCTCCACGATCTCGTCGATCTGATCCTCGGTGACGACGAAGGGCGGAGCCAGCATCACAAGGTCGCCATTGCGTCCGTCGGCATGCCCGACGTTGGGCCATACCACCAGCCCCGCATCCAGCGCCGCCTGGGTGAAGGTCTCCGCGAAGGCGGCCGAGCGCGGCAGCGGCTCCCGGGTCTCCGGGTCCGCGACGAACTCGATTCCGGCCAGCAGTCCGCGGCCCGCGGACATCGCCCACGAACGGGAGGCCGCGAAGCTCCGCCAGGCGCCGGTGCAGCACCCGACCCAGCTCCGCGCAGCGCTCGATCAGCCGGCGCTCGCGCAGGTAGCGGAGCGTCGGCGACGCCCGCGGCGCAGAGCACCGGATGATGGGAGAAGGTCTGGGCGTGGGCCAAGCGCGCCGGAGCCCCGGGCCAGCGGATCCGCGATCGCCCGCGGTGGTGACGACCGCGGAGAGCGGGACGTACCCGCCCGCGATTCCCTTCCCCAGCGTCATGATGTCGGGCACGACGCCGATACGGCTCCAGCGCCGACCAGGTACCGGTCCGGCCGGCGCCGGTCAGCACCTCGTCCGCGATGAGCAGGACTTCGTGCCGATCGCAGGCCTCCCGCACCCGCTGCCAGTAACCCGGCGAGCGGCACCGACGCGCCGGTGGAGGACCCGCCGATGGGCTCCGCGATCAGCGCCGCGACCGAGTCCGGTCCCGCCTCGATGATGGCCGCCTCGACCGCCTCACCGCTGCAGGCGGCGCAGTACGGCGGCGTGCCCCGACAGCCGCACCGGTAGGAGTACGGGCGCCGGTACCCGCACCACCTCGACCATCCAGTCCTGGAACAGCGCTGCTGTAGTGCGGCCGCGCGGATGCGGAGAGCGCCAGCAGGGTGTTCCCGTGGTAGGAGGGCGCCAGAGCAAGCACCTTGCGCTTGGCACCTCGGCCCGATCTCCACCCAGTACTGCCGCGCCAGCTTGAGCGCCGCCTCCACCGCCTCCGAGCCGCTGCCCAGCGGGTAGACCAACTCCAGGTCTCCGGCCGAGAGCCGGGCGATCTCCGCGGCCAGCTCCTCGACGGGCTCGTGGGTGAATGCCGTGCCGTTGACGTAGCCCAGCGCGTCGCGCCTGATCGCCGATCGCGGCGGCGATCTCCGGCGACGCCGTGGCCCAGGTTCACCACGAACGCGCCGCCGCACGCGTCCAGGTAGCGGCGTCCCGCCGTCGTCGAAGAGGTAGCAGCCCTTCGCCGCGGACGATCCGCGGGTACCGGCGCGTCAGCTTTCGGTAGAAGACGTGCGAGCCGGAGGTGGCGGGATCTGGCATGCGCTCGGCGATCTGCATGAGGGAGCCGGAGGGCCCTGGTGCCTCCGAGCGCGGAATGTGAAGGGATTGATGGACGGGCGCCAGGGGTGGCTGAGGCCGTTTCGGGGCTTCGGCGGGGAGATTGGCCCGTATCCTGCTGAATGAATGCGGCGACCCTACCCCTACAGGTGAGCTGGGTAACCCTGGACGGCGGTACACCATGCAATCACCACTGGTCGTCGACGCCTTACGAGAGCAGCTCTTGCGCGTGCTGGACTGGTACCAGCACCAGCGGCCGTGCTTTGGCTGGGGGGCGGTGATCCACCGGCGAAACGAGCGTGGCAGATTGCGGTTCGGGGCGATCACCCCCGGAGGGGAAAGCCTCCTGCTGACGGAGCCGCTGGCGCAGGAGCTGGGCACGGTCCCATGCTGGCTCGACGGCGCGGTGCGGGTGCGGCTGGAGTGCCGCCATCTCACCGAATCACAGCCCTGGATGGACGCGCTGGTCCGCAGCAACCGCCCCCGCCTGGTCGAAGCCATCGCGGTCTACTTCGATCCCGACACAACGCCAGAGGAAACGGTTGCGTTCCAGGCAATGGCCGGCGTGCTGACGCCCGGACGTTGCCCCTCGGAGCTGTTCGTGCTGACACGCGCTCGGCCGGTGGGGTGGCCGGGTGAGTAGGCGGAACGGCGGAAGGGCGGAACGGCGGAAGATGGACCATGCTGAGCGATAGTCGAAGGGGACCATGCTCAGACCTGACGACTCTCCCTCGCTCACCTTCCGCCGTTCCACTCCGTTCGCCGTTCCGCCCTCCCGCCGTCCTACTTCAAGAACAGCAGATCGCGATAGGTCGGCAGCGGCCAGAGATCCGCCGCCACCAGGCTCTGGATCGCGTCGCCGGTCTCCCGGAGGCGCGCCATGGCCGGCTTGAGCTGCTTGCTGATCTGCGCCGCATGCCGGCTGGGGTCGGCCTCCTGGTGCGCCGCAAGGCGCTCGACCTCGTCGGTGCGCTCGCGGAACTGATCCACCAGCTGGATGAACTGGCGCAATGCGTCCCGTCGTCGCGCCAGCATCGAGCCCGGCCGCCTTGGTCGCCGCGACCGCCTCCGCCATCCGCCGCTGATGCTCCAGGGCCGCCGGGAGGATCTGCCCGCGGGCGATGGACACCATGGTCTCCGCCTCGATGGCCAGCTGCTTGACGTACTTCTCGATCGCGATGTGGATCCGGGACTCGTACTCCGCCCTGCCGAGCACGCCGTACTTCTTGAACAGCTCCAGGTTCTTCCTCGCCTTCAGGACCTGGAAAGCCTCGACCGAGTCCCGCAGGTTCGGCAGGCCCCGGCGGGCGGCTTCCTCGTGCCACTCCTCGGAGTAGTTGTCGCCGTCGAAGAAGATCCGCTTGTGCTGCTTGATCGCCTTCTTCAGCACCGCCGATCACTCCCGCCTGAAGCCTCGCCGGCGTCGGACGAGCGCCGACCGCCTTCTCCAGCTCGCTCGCCATGTAGTCGAGCGACTCCGCCACGATGGTGTTCAGCACCGTGTTCGGCCAGGCGATGCTGGCGCTGGAGCCCACGGCGCGGAACTCGAACTTGTTTCCGGTGAAGGCGAACGGCGACGTCCGATTGCGGTCGCCTGAGTGGCGCGGGAGCTGGGGCAGCGTCTTGGCGCCCATGTCGAGGATGCCGCCGCGGATGGTGCGCTTCGGGAGGCCCTTCTCCACCTGCTCCAGGATGTCCGAGAGCATCTTGCCGAGGAACACGGAGATGATGGCCGGCGGTGCCTCGTTGGCGCCGAGCCGGTGGTCGTTGGCCGCGGAGGCGATGGAAGCCCGGAGCAGATCGGCGTGGATGTCCACCGCGCGAATGGTCGCGACCAGGAACACCAGGAACTGCATGTTGGTATGGGTGTCGTCCTGCGGATCGAGCAGGTTGACGCCGGTGTCGGTCGACATGGACCAGTTGTTGTGCTTGCCCGAGCCGTTCACCCCGGCGAACGGCTTCTCGTGCAGCAAGCGCCTGGAGCCCGAACCGCGGCGCCACCCGCTTCAGCGTCTCCATGATGATCATCTGGTGATCGCTGGCGATGTGGCTCGGCTCGAAGAGCGGCGCGATCTCGTACTGACCCGGCGCCACCTCGTTGTGCCGGGTCTTCACCGGCACGCCGAGCCGGTACAGCTCACGCTCGGATTCGGCCATGAAGGCCAGCACCCGCGGCGGGATGGTGCCGAAGTAGTGGTCCTCGAGCTGCTGCCCCTTGGGCGGCCGGGTGCCGAACAGCGTGCGCTCGCAGATCAGCAGGTCGGGGCGCTTGTAGTAGAGCTCCCGATCCACCAGGAAGTACTCCTGCTCGGGGCCCACCGTGGTGTGCACTCGCGAGACGCCCTCGTCCGTCCCGAAGATCTTGAGGATCCGGAGCGCCTGCCGGGACAGCGCTTCGACCGAGCGCAGGAGCGGGATCTTGGTATCGAGCGCTTCCCCGGTCCAGGAGACGAAGGCGGTCGGAATGCAGAGGGTGACGTTGTTGTCACCCCGCATGAGGAAGGCCGGGCTGGTGGCGTCCCAGGCGGTGTAGCCGCGGGCCTCGAAGGTCGCGCGGAGACCGCCGGAGGGAAAGCTCGACGCGTCCGGCTCGCCCTGCACCAGCTCCGACCCCGAAAAATTGAAGACCACGCCGCCGTTGCCGTCGGGTCCCACCAGCGAGTCGTGCTTCTCGGCGGTCAGCCCGGTCAGGGGCTGGAACCAGTGGGTGTAATGGCTCGCCCCGTTTTCGACGGCCCAGTCCTTCATGGATGCCGCCACGACGTCGGCGACCGCCGGGTCGAGGGGCTCGCCCCGGTCGATAGTGCGAAGGAGACTGCGGTAGACCTCCTTGGGAAGCCGCTGCCGCATCACGCTTCGGGAGAAGACGTCGCTGCCGAAAATCGAGTCTACACGTTCGGCCGGCTGGGGGTTGGTCACGGGGGCCTTCGCCTCACAGGTTGGGGGGTGGGTGCCGGAAAGGGCGCAAGATAATCGGCCTGCGCGCGTGGTCGGGGAGTGTGTCATCCCGAGCGACGCGAGGGATCTTGTCCGCCGCTCAGTCGGACCTCTCACCCGCCCGATCGCCGACTCCAGGTCGCCGTAGTCGGGGTCGGGCAGCTCGGTGTAAACCGGGTTGGAGAGGTAGCGCTCTCCGAAATCGCAGATGATCGACACGATGAGCTTGCCGGCGCTCTCCGGCCGCGAGGCCACCTGGAGCGCGGCCCAGGTGATCGAGCCGCTGGAGATGCCGGCGAAGATCGCCTCCTCACGCGCCAACCGGCGTGCCGTGGCGATCGCGTCGTCGTTGCTCACCCGAACCACTTCATCGTAGATCTTGGTGTCCAGGATCGCGGGGACGAACCCCGCGCCGATTCCCTGTTGCCGGTGAGGGGACGGCTCTCCCCCGGAGAGAACCGGGCTCTCCGCCGGCTCCACGGCCACGATCTTGATGTCGGGCTTCTTCTCGCGCAGATAGCGGCCCGCACCGGTAATGGTGCCGCCGGTCCCCACCCCGGCCACGAAGACCCCCACCTGTCCGCCGGTGTCGGCCCAGATCTCGGGGCCGGTGGTCCGATAGTGGATGGCCGGGTTGGCGGGGTTCTCGAACTGCCGCGGCATCCAGGCCCGGTCGCCCAGGCGGGCGAGAATCTCCTCGGCGCGCGCCATCGCGCCCTTCATGCCCTTGGGTCCCTCGGTCAGCACCACGCGCATGCCGAGCGCGCGCAGAATGTGGCGGCGCTCCAGGGTCATCGTCTCCGGCATGGTGAAGATGCAGCGATAGCCTCTCGCCGCGGCCACGTACGCCAGCCCGATCCCGGTATTGCCGCTGGTCGGCTCCACGATCACCATCCCGGGCTTGAGCCTGCCCTTCTCCACGGCATCGTCGATCATCGCGGCGCCGATGCGGTCCTTCACCGAGTCGTACGGGTTGTATCCCTCGTGCTTCACCGCGATCCGGCCCGGAAGGCCCACGCCCAGGCGGTTGAGACGGATGAGCGGGGTGTTGCCGACTGTCTCCGCGACGTCCTGGTAGATCTTCCCGTGTGGCATGGTCTCCCCTCGAGGCTCGGTCCGATCCCATCGATCAGCCAACTATAACCCCCGATCAGCCTCCGGCCAGCCGTGCGGCACACCGGGCGGCACGCCGGGCGAGCTCGATCAGCGCATCGCGCCCCCACCCGCCCCGGTCGTCGAGCCGCTCGACGAGCCCGGCGGGCAGCGCGTCGAGGCCCAGCCGGGCGCCGGAGATGGCGCCGGCGATCGCCGCCATCGTATCGGTATCGCCGCCGACTCCGATCGCGGTGCACACGGTCGGTCCAGTAGTCGTCCGGCGAGTGCAGGAAGGCATAGAGGCTCCACACCACGCTCGGCGTCACGAAGGCAGAGATTCCGCGCCACTCGCCGGCAAATGAGGGATCGAGCCGCTCGTCGTGCAGGCGGCGCGCGGCATCCGCGGGGGCGAGGTGCACCCAGCGGCCGAGACCGCGGATCGCCTCGGCGACGGACTGATCGATCGGCCCGGTGAGGGCGACGAGCGCCGCCGAGGAACTCCTCGCTCCTGATGGGGGCTCGCCTTGCCGCGAAGGAGACAGCGCCGGCGACCGCGAGGGCACCGGCGGAGCAGCGGGGATCGAGATGGGTCATCAGGCTCTGCTCCACCGTCGCCTCGACCATGGACGGGGTGTCCTCGCCGAAGAGAAGTCCCAGCGGCGCCGCGCGCATGGCGCTGCCGTTTCCGGCGTAAGGGGCGGGCGTGCCCGAGCGGCTCCAGTGGGCGCCCCCGAGCAGCCGCATCGCCGCCGCGCGGGTACCCGGCCCGGCGCCGACGTCCCTTCCCTCCCCGAAGAGCGCGGCCAGGCGCCCCGCGTAGGCTTCGGGACTCCAACCGCCGGCATCGGCGTAACTCACCAGGAGCTCTCGCGCGAGCTGGGTGTCGTCGCTGTATTGGCCGAAGGGAAAGTCCGGGTGGGCCAGCTCTCCGGCGCGGCCGGCGAGCAGGTACCGCTCCACGTATTCGCAGGCGACTGCGGGCGGCCTCGCCTCGACCACGAACCCCAGCGCGTCTCCCAGCGCCTGTCCGAGGAGGCACCCGATCAGGGCTGTTTCGGGGTCGCTCACCGCCTGCGCCAGAGATAGTAGACCGGCACGCCGGCCAGAATCGCGGCGAAGCTCGCAAGGGTGGGCCCGGGCCGCTGGAACAGGGAGTTGAGCAGGAGGCCCACGGTCGCGACGATGAACAGGATCGGCACCAGCGGGTAGCCCAGGCGTGCGATACGGCCTCGGCGTTTCGGGCCGGCGGCGGCGCATGACGATGACCGCACTCGCACCGAGCGCCCAGAACGGCAGGACGCCCAGGATGAAGATCTCGATGAGCTGCTCGAACGTCCGGACCCACAGGAAGCCGACGGAGAGCGCCGCGGTGAGCGCGATGGCTGCGTGCGGCGTGCCATAACGTGGATGCACCGCCGCGATCCCGCGGAAGAAGAGCCGGTCCTCCGCCATGGCGTAGAAGATCCGCGGGTAGCACATGGTCCCGCCGTTCATCGTGCCGAAGGTCGAGACGCACACCAGCGCCGCGATCAACGCGTTGCCGATCCCGCCGAACAGTCGCACGGCCACGTCGGCCGCGACCAGCGGAGATCGCGCGATCGCATCCATCGGGAGCACCGCAGAGATATGCCGCGTTGACCGCGAGATAGACCCCCGTGACGATCAGCGTGCCGAAGGTGAGCGCGCGAGGCAGATTCCGGCCGGGATCCCTGACCTCGCCGCCGACGTAGGTCGCATCCTGCCATCCGTTGTACGCCCAGAGAACCGTCACCAGGCCGAGTCCGAAGCCGGTCCAGCTCTCCGGGGCCAATTCGCCACGCCCGAGCCACGCTCCCTCTCCGGTATGACCGGAAAGGAAGGCAGCCGCGGTGAGGCCGAGAATCGCGAGCACCTTGGAGGCCGAGGACAGATTCTGAACCGCGGCGCCGAAGCGCAGGGATCGGTAGTTCCAAGCCGCCACCAGGATCACCGCGGCGGCCGCGACGAGGCGGGTGTGAGTCGTGCAAGGACCGGGAAGAGACGGCCGAGATACTCGGCGAAGACGAGGGCGACGGCGCCGATGGACGCGGGCGCGATCACCAGAAACAGCCAACCCACCAGGAACGCGGTCAGCGATCCGTAGGCCTCGTTGAGGTAGACGTAGATCCCGCCGGCGCGCGGGTACAGCGCCGCGAGCTCGGCGAGCGTGAGGGCGCCGCAGAGCGCCACCAGCCCGCCGACCACCCACACGAGCATCATGCCACCGGGCGTTCCGACCTGGGCGGCGGTGGCGCTCGGGACGCGGAAGATGCCGCTCCCGATCATGCTGCCGATCACGATAGCGATGGCGGACCAGACGCCGAGCT
>CAWHST010000004.1:0-1288817 GCA_963832055.1 uncultured Gemmatimonadales bacterium
GCTCATCCTGGCCCGAGTGGACGATCGCCGGACCTGTCTTCCAAGGTCGCATTTTCCGTCGGTGATTGCGGAGGCCGATGAGGGCGAGATCCGCGCGGGTACAGCCGACTCCTGCCTCGGGCTCGAAACCGGGTACACCATCTGGGAGATCACCGACAACTTCGGTGTGGTTACGGGGAGCCACCGGCTTACTGTCGGGTTCCACGGCGAGCTGATCGACCTGGTGGACGACGTGGTGTCCGTCCCCACCGGCGAATGGCATTTCCAAAGTCTGGACTCGCTGGTAGATGGAACAGCGTGGTTGTATGTCCGGACCCGCCCCGTGGCGGGCCCACAGGTCGCGTTCCGCGTGAACCAGATCGGCGTCTACCTGCAGGATCAGTGGGTGCCGACGCCGCGCCTGACGCTGACAGCCGGTCTCCGGCTCGACGTGCCATTCGTCCCCACCTCGCCCATTCCGAATGACACGGCCTTGACCGACCTGGGCATCAACACGGCGCTGACTCCCAGCGGAAACGTTCTCTGGTCTCCGCGGCTCGGCGTGAACTACGATCTGTCCGGCCGGGGCACGGCCGTGTTGCGTGGCGGCCTGGGACTCTTCGCGGCCCGTCCGGCCTACCAGTGGTTCAGGAACGTCTACGCCAGATCCGGGACCCTGCGGGTCGAATGCGCGGACCACGCGGTGCCGGCCTTCACGCTCGATCCGGCGAACCAGCCACCAGGATGCCTGGAAGAGTCGCCTCCGCTCCCTCGTCTCAACTACTTCGATCCGGAATTCCGGTTTCCACGATCGCTCAAGCTGGGCGTCGGTGCTGATCTCCTCCTTCCCGAAGGCGTGGTGGGTACGGTCGATCTTCTGTACACCCGCGGCGTGAACACGTTCCAAGTGGCGGATGTAAACCTCAACGGGGCTCTCGGGGTCGCGGCGGGCGAGGGCGGCCGGGTGCTGTACGGCACCATCGACCCGACGACCGGCGCGGCGACACCCTCCCGCCGAACCACGGAGCTGGATGCCCTGTTCGAGATCCGGAATGGCAGCGGCGATCAGGCGTTCTCGGCCACTGCGCAGGTGCAGAAGCGCTTCGCCAACGGAGCCGAGCTGAGCGCGGCCTACAGCTACACCCGCGCGAAGGACCGGCTAAGCTCGAGCGAGGATGAGCCCGGCCCTAACGCCGGCCTTACCCCGGTGAGCGGCACGCTGGACCGGATAGACCTCCGTACTTCCCTGTGGGAGAGGCCCCACAAGCTGACCCTGGTGGGCACCACCGATCTTCCGTTCGGCTTCAGGCTCGGCCTCGTCTACACCGGCGGGTCCAGCCCGCCGTTTACCTATGTGCTTTCGGGTGATCCCAACGCGGATGGATTCTGGCCAAACACCGTGTCGAACGATGCCGTGTACGTGCCGAGGGACGCCGGAGACATCACCCTGGCCGATACGGCGGAATTCGCGGCGCTCGACCGCCTCATTCGGGACGAGCCTTGCCTGCGGAGCCAGCGGGGTCGACTCCAGGAGCGGAACAGTTGCCGCGACCCCTGGGTGCACGAGACTGAAGCACGGCTGTCGAAGCGGTTTCAGCTCGCCGATAGACGTGTACTCGAAGTCACCGCCGATCTGTTCAACGTGCTGAACTTCCTGGACGGCGACTGGGGGCTGGTCCGCCGAACCCTCGAGGAGTTCGGGAATGCCGTTCCGCTGATGGAGCTGGTGGGCTATGACACCGCCAACGCGCGCGGCGTGTATGCGTTAGTCCCGGTCGATCGCCACCAGATCGACGCCGAGGCCTCGCGTTGGCACCTCCAGCTCGGCGGCACGCTTTCTTTCTGAGTGGCGTCAGTTGTCCGGCTTGAGCAATGCCTCGAAGGGCGGGTAGCCCCGAAGCGGCAGGAGCAGCAGGTCTTCGTGAAAGGAGTACGAGGAGCCCCAGCCGAGTTTGCCCCGAGCGCTCGCATCCCGGAGCAGGGAGACGGCCTGTTCCCGGCCGGCGAAGCCGGCCGCGATGTGAGCCCGGACAAGGATCAGCGCACCTCGGGCCCACGGGTTCCTCAAGGGGCGGTCGCTCTGCTCCTTCAGAAGGCTGTCGATCATCTCGGCCTGGGCGGTGTCGGCCAGCAGCACCGCGATCCGGGCCACCGCTTCCAGCTTCTCGATCGTGTCAGCATCGCTTCGGGCGATGTGCTCGAGCGCGTCCCGCTCGTGCTGCGTCCGACCGAGCAGCCGGTTCGCCCAGGCGATGTTGGATGCGCGGCTCCAGCCCGTGTCCGGCTCCAGCTCGAACCGCGCCAGGAGGCTCTCGGCAATCACCATCGCCGTCCGAAGATGCCCGTGAACCGCAAGCTCGGTTGCCATGTCCAGCTGGTGCCCCGCGACTGAGTCGACGGACATTCCAGCCGAGCTCGCGAGCAGGGTCATCACCTCTCGCTCCCGGCTGAGAGCGGCAAGTGCGCGCCCGCGCGCCCCCTGCCACTCCACGGCCGCGGAGTCACGCCAGCGATCGGTGATGCCGAGCTCGCTAGCATGGTCGCCTGACATATGCCAGGTAGTGGCCATTGTCGACCAGTACCAGGACTCCCACGCCATGGCCTCCTCGGGATCCGATCGGAGCAGAATCTCCCGACCGGCTTGCAGAACCTCCCGAGCGGCCCTCGGCTGATTGGAGGCTAGTAGCCCCTCTGTGGCATAAAAGCCCGCCGCGAAAACTGACTGGGGATACGCTCTATAGCGTTGCCCGAGAAGGCGCACTGCCTGCGCCATGTCGCCCCGGCAGTTGGCGCGCAACAGGTCGATGGTGATGCGGTTCCATGCAGGCAGCTGGTCCCGGCGGCGATCGAGCACGGCGCCGATCGAGTCCGTGATCGAGCACTCGTCGTTCCACATTGCGCGAAACGCGAGCTGGATCAATGGTGCGACGAAGGTCGAGTCCAATCTGGCCGCCCGGCGGTAGTGCTCCGCCTCGGCTCCCCAGTCACCCCAGTCACCCCCCTTGAGCCCGGCCACGAACTCGCGGTAGGCGGGGAGGCCCGGCGGAACCAGGTCGGGATCGATCGGGCCACCCCAAAACTCCGGATGGACCAGCGGGCTGAGACCGCCTGCGATTCGCTCCCGCAACGCCTCGAGGGCGTCCATGGCCCTGTCGACGGGTGCACCAACCGGGTCGAAGGACCTGAGGACCCGGCCGCTGGCGACGTCCATGATGCTCGCCTGGAACAGCACACTGTCACCGGCGAGATAGTAGCTCCCCCGGATCACTATTCCGGCGCTGTCCTGGCGGGCCATGGTCCGCGGGTCCATCGGGTGCCCGGAATTGTGTTTCCCCGGCGCGTACACCGCCTCCAGGTCGGTCACGTCGACGAGCGGCGTCTCCATCACCCCCCGGATGATCCAGTCGGCAGCCAGGGCACCGAGGTCATCGAGGTCCGGCCGCCTAGTGCGATTCTCGAAGGGGACAGCGGCCACCCTATGGGGAGCGAGCGCCGGCGACCGCGCGCGCGAGAGCGTTCCGCCCAGCACTCCCAGCCCCACCACCAGAGCAAGGACGAGCACCATGGGTGCAACCCACCGGCGGCGTGTCGGCCGTCCGGGCTGGGCAGCCAGCGGGGTGTCGAGGCTCTGTCGCCTATCGCCATCAAGCGGGACGGAAGCGGCGAGGTTGGTTGGGCGGGCGGCGCCGCCCGAGGCGGCGCGCGACTCGAGCCTGAGCCGTTCCGCCAACGCGACCACCTCGCGCTCCGGGACAGCGTCGAGGTCGCTGCGCAGCAGCTCGGAGTGAACGCTGGCGTGTCGCAGCGCTCCCGCCCGGTCGCCGGCTGCCTCGAGGGCCTGCATGTACCCCAACGCGATCCGGGAGTTGTAGGGATCCTGGCAGGCCAGGCGCGACCACCACTCGACCGCCCGTAAGCGGTCGCCGCGCCGCGTCTCCCGCTCCGCCAACTGCTCGAGCGCCTGGCCGTACCGGCGGGCCAGGCGCGACCGCTCGCCCTCGGCCCACGGGTCAAACTCTTCCGCGTCAGTGAGATGGAAGCCGCTGAGGAAGGGGCCGTGGTACAGGTTGACCGCGGCCTCGAGGTCATCACGGGCGAGTGCCGCCTCGAATTCCCAGAGATCGCACGTCAGTCGGTCGGGGTTCAGCCGAAGGTCGTCGCCGGTGCTGAGCACCGCGTCATCGCCCAAAGCCGAACGGAGGATGTAGAGCGACTCGCGAAGCAGGTGCCGGGCATCGTCGCTGCCGCTCTCGGGCCAGAGATAGGCGACCAGCTTGTCCCGGCTGAGGGGACGGGGGTGCTCGACCGCCAGGACGGCCAGCAGCGCGACGCGCTGCCGCAGCCCGGCTCGACCCGCGACGGGGCCGTCCGGACCGGCGAGTGAGGCGCTGCCAAGCAACCGAAGTGTGAACATCGCAAGGGCCTACGGGGCATGACGCAGGTATGACACGGCCATGACCCATCGCTTCTAGTATAGCCCCTCGCAACCAGTTCGGTAACGGTCCACCCCCCGCCTTCGAAGGCTGTCCATGAAACGCCTTACTCTCGGCGCCTGGATCCTCACTCCTCTGGTCGCTTGCAGCGATCCCAGCAGGCCCACCGACCGTCCAGCCACCGCTCAGATCACAACCAGGACGACCGGTTTGGACATCGACCCTGATGGGTATCGCGTGTCGGTGGACGGCACAGACCGGGCAGCCGTTTCCTCAAACGGCTCGGTACTGACTGAGGTAGATCCAGGAAGCCGAACGATCGCCCTGACGGGCCTGACGCCGAACTGCTCGGTCGATGGGCCCGGCTCGCGCACGGTAACCATCGTGGAGGCCGAGGTCGCGCCGATCGATTTCGCGGTGGTATGCACCGCCACAAGCGGCGTGATCGGGGTCGTCATCTCGGGAAGCGACTTAGGGGGCGGGTTCGAGGCGCTGGTGGATAGGGCGACGCGGCTCTCCGTACGGCCTGGGGCACCCGCGTACCTGGGGGGTATGTCTGCCGGTCAGCATGTGGTCTCGCTCAGTGGCCCTGCCAACTGCTCGCTCGAAACCGACTCGCAGTCGATCACCGTAACCGCAGGGGGCCTGATCCGCGATACCGTCGAGGCTGTCTTCTCGGTGACCTGCGTGCTTGACATTAGAGGCAATTGGCAATTCAGCACGACATCCACGGTCTCGGGGATGCGCCCCGCGACGATTGCTGGGAGTATCACCCAATCGGGCAGTTTGGTAGAGGGCGCAGTGCATCTCGACGGTTCGAATTGTTTTGATCAGCTGACCACAATCGGACTGACCGGTACCCTGGCTGACGGCAACGTCTCCTTGACGTCCACGTCCGTCGATGGACAGGTCATTACTCTGACCGGCAGTCTCACCGGCACCGGCCCCACTGACCTCGTCGGGACGTATGCCATCGAAGGTGGCTGCGCCGACGCCGATCAAGGAACCGTCACCGGCTTGAAGTGGCGTGCAATCACTGGCACCTGGCGGATGATCGTCAGCATCAACGGGGCACACAGTGTGGGGAGAGCAACGCTGACGCAGGGCAGTCCCAGCCCTGAGGGGAGCTTTGGCGTCACCGGAGCCGCTACCAGTAGCGCCGGCTCCTCCTGCTATTCGGGGCCAATCACAGCTGGAAGGTTCCCCTCTTCCAGCTTCATCATGGGAAGTTCTGTAGTCCTCGAAATCAAAGGGAACGGCAACGTCGTTTTTCGTGGGACGGTGAACGAAGACGAAACCGAGATCGTCGGAATATACCGCGTCGTCGGCGGCACGTGTGTCGGTAGGGTCGGGGGCGCATGCCTTGGGCGAAATCTTAGACGTAACTGTCGCGTTCCACCGTTCCTGTCGCGTTCGATAGAAGGTCCCGACGGACTTCGCGGCGCCCGATCGGCTCAGTCGCGATGAGCCATGCCTCCGAGCCCAATGCGGCCGTCACCTGGGGCGGAACAGCGACCGCGACCCTTGGGTGCACGAGACCCAGGCACGGGTCGCCTCCAGGCCGAGCTCCTGGAGGCCTCCGGTGCGCCGCCGGCCGAGAGCCGCCGTGCGTTCTCGGACGCGCTCGAGCTGGCGCGAACGCAGGGTGGAGATCCGGGCTACGTCTTCCCGGCCCAGCGCATCCGCTCGCTGTACCACCCGGAGATCGGCCTGGCGAGGTAGCTGATGAACACTCTAAAAGTCGAGGCAACCCACATGACAAATCGAATGGCAGTTGTGCTAGGCGCCTGTGCCCTCACCGGCCTGGCCGCCTGCAACGATCCCACCCGGCCCCCCGATCCACCTGCTGCGTCTCCGGCCCCCGCGGTCGCTGCCGTGGAGCAGCAGTTCATCCTCCGCAATCTCGGCACGCTGGGCGGGGACTTGAGCCTGGGCAACGGAATCAATGAGCAGGGCGAGGTGGTCGGCCTCGCTTGACCTCTTCGGGGGCGGACCGAGCATTTCTCTGGCGCGCAGGCCAGGGCATGCGGAGCCTCGGCACCCTGGGCGGAGCCGACCAGCAGGGCCCGCGGCATCAACGACCGGAGTGAGGTCGTAGGCGCCAGCGAGATTCGCCCGGCTCGACTACCGGGCGTTCCTCTGGAGCAAGGCGGCGTGGCATGCGAAGCCTGGGGACGTTGGGCGGTGGGAAGAGTGCAGCCAATGCCATCAACAACCGGAGGGAGGTGGTGGGCCTCAGCGAGAATCGCAACGGAGCTGGCCGAGCCTTCCTCTGGCGTCCGGGTCGCGGCATGCAGGGACTGGGCACACTGGGCGGGGCTGAAAGACAGCCGAGGACATCAACGACGCCACCCAAGTGGTCGGTCACAGCCAGACGGCGGACGGGAATGACCACGCCTTCCTCTGGACCGCGGCGCGCGGGATGGAGGATCTCGGCACCCTGGGCGGCCCGACCAGTTTCGGCGTTCGGCATCAGCGAGACCGGCGTGGTCGTCGGCACCAGCTCGACCGCCGCGGGTACCGACGAAGCGTTCCTATGGACCCGGGGGGCGGCATGCGGCGGTGTGAGCACTCCAGGCGGCCGCCCGAGCGCCGTCGCCAACGCCATCAACACCCATCGCCGGGTCGTGGGCGAAAATGTAGACTTTCGCTCTGCCCTTCTTTTGGACTCCCGGCGGCGGCGTGAGAGGTCTGCCCACGCTTGGCGGCGGTCAAGGGCAACCCAATGACCTGAACGAGTTCGGCCAGATCGCGGGCACAAGTGTGACTGCGGGAGGCGCGATCCGCGCCGTGCTCTGGACCCCGACCGCGGGGCCGCTTGCCGTCGCGTCTCCCGGCGAAAGCGGTAAAGCACCCGCTAAGACGTCGGGGGAGGATTCGATGAGATTCGTCGAGCGGTGGCAGGCGATGTGGACGCCCATGATCCTCCTCCTGGTCGGTCGGACTTGCGCTCACGGCCTGCGACGATCCTGGTGGTCCGTCGACGAACGGGACCCTGTTGATCGCAACGTCCACCGCCGGGAGTGACCCCGACCTGAATGGATATCTGCTCACCATTGACGCGGTCGAATTCGCTAGCGCTCGATCCCACCGGCACCGCCGAGGTAGACGTCGCTCCCGGCCGGCACACCTTGCAGTTGCTCGGTGTCGCGGACCATTGCTCGGTTGGCCCCCGGACTTCGGTGGAGGTAGGCGTTACGGTGCGGGCCACGACACCGGTGACCTTCGAGGTCGACTGTCCCCGGACCTTTGCCCGCGTCACGGTCATAACGACCGGCCTGGATATCGACCTCGATGGATACCAGGTCGTGGTGGACGGCGGCTACCGGGGGATGGTTTCGGCAAACGGCAGCGTACTCACGCGGCTCGCTCCGGGACGTCGGACGATTGCCCTGACAGGCCTGAACCACAATTGCACGATCGAGGGCCCCGCATCAATACGGTGAGCATTGCGGACACGGAGGTCGCGCCAGTCGCGTTTGTCGTCGTCTGCATCGCGATGAGTGGAGTGATCGGGGTGGTGGTCGAAGCCTCGGGAACGGATGTGAACGGCAACTACCAGGCGAACGGTAGATGGAGCGGGCACTCCCCCGTCGCGCCAGGCCACCGACCTACCTGGCCCCTGTGCTCGCAGGTGACCATATCGTATCACTCGTCGCCCCCAGCAACTGCTCGGTGGAGACCGACCCGCAGTCAGTGACCCTGACCTCGGGCGGGCTGATCCGCGATACCGTCGAGGTGACCTTCTCAGTGATCTGCGGAGCGCGGGTCCGGAGGGACGTTACGGATAACCGCTCCAACCTCCGGACCCATACCGGTGGTCCGCTTTGCGGTTGGGATCTGTGAGGGAGCGAGTGCTACTGCCGCAACGGAGGCTGCGGATCCTGGCGATTAGGCCACATAAAGCCGAACGGCATCCTGGTCTCGAGCCTGGCACCGGGGAACTACGCGCGTCTGGTTGAGGGACCTCCCCGCGCTCTGCAGGGTCTAGGTCACGTCAACGGTCGGCGCGCGGATAATTCAAGCTGGTCGTACAGCTCGACGTCGTGTTCCCCGTCGCATGTTCGCCCTGAAATCCGAGCCCTCCCCTGCGGTGTGCGGCGGCTTCAGCTGGCCGTGGCGCTCACGCTGGCCGGGTGCGACCCGGAGTTGCCCGACGCCTCCTGGTCACCCTCGCGCAGCGATAGTGGAAGCCGCGGAGGTGGCTACCCGGCCGGGTAACGTGCTCAGCGTCCTGGTCACCGGGCGCGTAAGATTCGCCGACAGTGTCGCCGTGCGGTACGGATTCGCCAGGGGCGCGGCTCGATAGTGTCGCACCCGCTGTAGCGCCCGCCGGAGGTGTAGGTCGCGCTGCCCGTGTACGGCCTGATGCCGGGCATCGACGTACGAGCTGCGACTGATCGCCCACGGCGAGGGCGGCATCGTCTCGAGCGAGCCTTCTCCACATCACCACCGACTCGCTCCCGGATGACCTCCCCCGGTTTCGACGCCAGGGGGACCTTTCGCCTTCGCCGGGCTACGTGCTCTTCGCCGCCGGCTGGTACGGCATCGTGATCGACGACACTGGCCGGGTGGTGTGGTATGTCCGCTTCGACTGGACCCAGTCTCAACTTCCAGGCCCAGTCAAACGGCCGCTACATAGCTCGGCAACTAACGCCGGACACCTCCGACGTGGAGCCTCTGGTCGAGTTCGATCCCCTCGGCGACGTTACCCGCACCCTCGGCTGCGCTCGCGACCTCCGGCCGCGATACCACGACGTGTTGGTCCACGCCGGACGATTCCTATTGGCTGATGTGCGACGAGACCCGTGTTATGGACCTCTCAGGCGGTCGGCGGTGTGGCAGGGGCAGTGGTCACGGGGACGGTCGTTGTAACATCTCGATCCAGCGGGAGGACTGAAGTTCGACTGGAGCCCGTTCTTATACGACGACTTCAAGATCACCGATGTGGATCTGGAGACCAGGTCCGGCGCGGCGGTGAACTGGACCCACGGGAACGCGCTGGACTTGGACGCCGACGGGAACCTGTTGATCTCCTTCCGCAGCCTCAGCGAGATCACCAAAGTCGACACTCTGAACCGGAAAGGTCCTGTGGCGGCTAGGCGGACTGCGCAACCAGTTCGCCTTTGCGGACTCGGGGCCACCGTTTCTGGGTCAGCATGGGGTGCGGGTCGGTAGGTGAGGAACTGGTACTGCTGGACAATCTCGGTGAGGCCGTGGGAAGCCGGGCGGAGCGCTACGCCCTGGATGAAGCCGGTCGTACCGCCCGTAGCACGCGCTCAGCTTCGAATTTCCGGTGAACTGCTCGTTTTCTAGCAGCGACCCGCGCCGGACCGGCCAGACGCCCCGCCTCACTTGAATCGAGGCAGCGCCTTCGCCGCGACTTGGACTGCCTGCGCGCGATCCGCCGCGAAGATCGCGAGCACCTTCCCTCCCTTCAACACGAACAGGCTCGGATCGGCGTAATACGCCGGCTCCCCCACCTCGGGTACCGGCTCGACGGTGGTCTCAGTGATCGTGGCTCCGGTGCGCGCCATCCTCTTCTTCAGCCTGTCATCGGCGTCCTTCTGCTCCTTGACCAGGAAGGCGTGGAATTTCTCCTTCGAGTCGAATTGGACCGGCAGCACGTGCAGGATGATCTCTCCCCCGCCGCCGGCACCGGCCTGCTCCGGATACCAGCAATCGCCTCCCGGCTGGGGCTCCGGCGCCGCCAGTGGCTTGCCGAGGATCGCCTCGGCTTCGGCCTCGGTGAGGAGCGCGCAGAGATCGGCCTGTGCGATGACGGGGATCGGGGTTCCGCCAGCTAGGGTGATCACCAGCGCTGTTGCAATGGTGTGGAGCAGCAACGTCGTCATGAGACCTCCTGTCAGGTCCACGGCTCGCACTCACCTCATCGCCCGACCACCCGCTGCTACCTATATCACTCCCGGCCGTCAACGGCTAGGGTCGGTCACCTGTCGTGGCGCAATCGCTGTTCTCTACATAGCCGCCCCCTGGCCGCCGTCGGAACGCGCCGGTATGCTGGAGTCAAGCCTGACTTCTAAACGAAGGGGACGCTCATGCGAACCATGGTTGGGACCCTGTGTGTGCTCCTACTCCTGGGAGGATGCGAGCGCCGGGGTGACCGCGAGACCGCCAGCGAGGTCGACCGTGTCCGACAACGATACGATGACGACGACCGCGCCAGCCGCGGACACCGCCAGCGCGCCAGCCGCGGACGCCGCCGCTGCCGCGCTCAAATGGCAGTCCGCGCCTCCCGCCCTTCCCACCGGCGCCAAGGTCGCCGTGCTCGAGGGTGATCCGGGCAAACCCGGACCATTTCGGATACGGCTGGACCTACCCGATGGGTACGAGGTGCGGCCGCATCACCATCCGATGAGCGAGCACATCGGCGTAGTCGAGGGAAATCTTTGGCTGGGCCGTGGGAAAGACTGGGATGACAAGAAATTGTACCCGCTCGCCGTCGGCGATGAGGCCGAGCTGGCGCCCAAGGAGTCCCATTACGTAAGGGCTACCCTGCGGACTGTGATCGAGGTGCGGAGCAACGGGCCGTACGAGATCACCTACGTCAAGCCAGCGGACGACCCGCGAAAGGCACCGGCCCAGTAGGGCTGCTGTTCGAGGGGCAGTACCAGCTGGCCGGATTCTCGGCGTACCCGATCCGCGGAAGCAACTGCTCGGCAGCCAGGACGATTCCCCAGAAGTATAGAATGAGCGCCAGGAGGTGGGTGGCACCGCTGCGGAGTTTCCAGGAAGCGAACCCGATCCACGCGGCGGTGAGCAACACCGTCAAGATCGCGCCGAAGTATCCGAGGAGGGGCCAGCCACATCCATTGGGATACGGCCACTGCGTCATCAAACCGCCGAGCGCAATGCCGAGGACCACGCGCGCCCAGAGCCCGACGAGCTCCCCGCGAGTCGAGCTAGCTGGCGAGGGGGCAGCGCCAGACGACCTGGCCCGGGCGACCGGGTGTGGAGCCGGAGTCCAGCCGCTCGGTTTCTGATCGGCGGCGGGTTTGGAGCCGACGTTGGCGAGTTGGGCGAGCAGCCGGTCCACCTCTCGCGCCATCGGTTCCGGCTGGCTGTCGCTCGGGCTCTTGGGCATGGATTCCCGGTCGGCGAGGATTCGCGGTGTCTCCGGAAGCCCTACCGGGTCGCATTTGCCATACCAGCCCGATTGTCCCGACGTGCCAAGAGGTTGCACGAGCCGAAGCAGGTCACGCCCTCGCACTTCGCGTTCGAATTGTGGGGCACGTCATGCAAGCTCCTGCAGGCGCCCTAGCCGAGCCTGCCCTCGCGCAGCATCTTTCATGGTCCCCAACAAAAGCCATTCATGCCCGAGCTCCTCGGTCGGCTCCAGTCCGCCCTGTCCGACCGCTATAGGATCGACCGTGAGGTCGGCGCCGGCGGCATGGCCACCGTCTACCTGGCCGAGGACATCCGCCACGACCGGCGGGTGGCGCTCAAGGTGCTGCGCCCCGAGCTGGCGGCGGTGATCGGGGCCGAGCGTTTCCTGGCCGAGATCAAGCTCACCGCCAACCTCCAGCACCCGCACATCCTCCCGCTGTTCGACTCCGGCGCGGCGGACGGCTACCTGTTCTACGTCATGCCGTTCGTGAAGGGCGAGACGCTGCGCGACCGGATGAGCCATGAGCGGCAACTTCCCGTCGCCGACGCGATCCGGATCACCATCGAGGTGGCCTCGGCGCTCGACTATGCCCACCGTCAGGGCGTGGTCCACCGGGACATCAAGCCCGAGAACATCCTCCTGCATGACGGCTCCGCGATGGTGGCGGACTTCGGGATCGCGCTCGCCGCCAGCAAGGCGAGCGGCGCCCGGATGACCGAGACCGGCATGTCGCTCGGCACGCCGCACTACATGAGCCCCGAGCAGGCGATGGGCGAGCGCGAGATCACCGCCCGCTCCGACGTGTACGCCCTCGGCGCCGTGCTCTACGAGATGCTCACCGGCGAGCCGCCCTTCACCGGCGCCACGGCCCAGGCGGTGGTGGCGCGGGTGCTCACCGAGAGCCCGCGGCCGCTCATGACCCAGCGGCACACGATCCCCCGGCATGTGGAAGCGGCGGTGCTCACCGCGCTGGAAAAGCTACCCGCCGACCGGTTCGTGACGGCGGCCGAGTTCGCCGACGCACTCAAGGACAAGTCGTATGCGTCCGCCGTGTCGCTCCCGGCCGCGGAGGGCCCAGCCGCCTCGCCTCTGGCAAAGCGGCGCCGAGGACCCGGCGTGCTCGTGCCGGCGCTCGGCGCGGCGCTAGCCGTCGCCGTGGCCGCGGCGTTCTGGGGCTGGCTCCGGCCGGCGCCGACACCTCTTCTGACCCAGTTCAGCCTCGGGCTCCGGCTCAACCAGACGCTGCAGCCGCCGCTGCCGACGGGCGGCGCGCGTATCGCGCTTTCACCCGACGGCCGAGCGCTGGTGTACAGCGGCCCCGCCGATGGCGGGAGCCGGCTCTGGGTCCGGCGGCTCGACCAGCTCGACGCCACACCGATCGCGGGCACGGAAGGCGGGTCGAGCCCCTTCTTCTCGTCCGACGGCCAGCGGATCGGATTCATCAAGAGTGGAACGGAGGTACGCATCGCGTCGCTCGCGGGTGCGCCGACCGTGACGCTGACCGAGAAGGCCAACAGTTCCTCCGGCGACTGGGGCGACGACGGGTACGTCTACTTCGAGGTGGACTCCGGCGTCGCCCGGATGCGCGCTACCGGTGGAGAGATCGAGCCGGTGTACACGCATCTCCCCGGAGCGGAAGGAGATCGCGACCGAGTGGGTCCACGTCCTTCCCGGCGCGACCGGCGTGCTCTTCCGGCTCCGCCACGTCGGCCAGGGGCTGCCCGACTTCGAGATCATGGCCGCCCCGCTGCCTCCGGGTGGAGTGGCACGCTCTCTCGTCCGGGGAGTCTACGCCTTGTATGCCCCGACTGGGCACCTCCTGGTCATCACCGCGGATGGGAAGCTGATCGCCATCCCCTTCGACCCGAAGAAGCTGGAGCTCACCGGCGCGCCGATCGCCCTGATCGAGGGGATCGGGGTGCGGAACGGCGGCTTCAACGTCGACCTGACGCTCGCCCGCAACGGCACCCTGGCCTACACCACGGGCGGCACGCTCGGTTCCCGGCGCGCGGTCTGGGTGAGCCGCGAGGGTGGCGTGACCCCGGTGGATCCCGGGTGGGACCCGCAGGGCGTCATCGAATCGGCCCGACTCTCCCCCAACGGGAAGGCGCTGGCCGTGGGCCTGTCGCGCGAGGGCCGGCGCGACATCTGGGTCAAGCAGCTCCCCGACGGCCCCTTCTCCCGGATCACTTTCGGGGACACCTCGAGCGTGCGCCCCTCCTGGTCGGCCGACGGCCGCGACGTACTCTATGTCAGCGACCGCTCGGGATCCGGCGTCGGCCCCGCTTACGCCCACCGGGCGGATGGGACCGGAGTCGCGCGCTTGCTGAAGGCCTCGTCCAAGGACGATTTCGGCCAGGTGGTGGCCTCACGCGACGGCCGGTGGGTGATCCTCAGGACCGCCCCGGTCGTGTCGGGGAGCCCCGACATCGTGGGCTTTCGCGGCGCGGATACGACGCTCGTCCCCTTGGCCTCCTCGCCGGCCCAGGAGTTCCACCCGGCGCTCTCGCCGGACGGGCGCTGGCTGGCGTACGCGTCCAACGAATCCGGGGCATTCGAGGTCTACGTCCGCCCCTTCCCCGAGACGGCGACGGCCAAATGGCAGGTCTCCACGGCGGGCGGCAGCGAGCCGATATGGGCGAGCACCGGCCGGGAGGTGCTCTACATCAATGGCCGGAGCGAGATGGTGTCCGCCGAGATCCAGCCGGGCGCCACCTTCTCGGTCGGGAAACAGCGGGTGCTCTTCTCGGTCTCCCCGTTCTCCCGCACGGGGCCGATACCTTCGTTCTCACTCAGTCCGGACGACAAGCGGTTCCTGATGGTGCGCGAGGGGGAGTCGACGCAGCAGAGCGAGCTGATCGTGGCGGAGAATTGGCTGGAAGGGCTGAGGGGGAAGTGAGGGGCGGGCTGGGATGGGCATCTTGCGGCCACGCAAGTCATAGGCATCTTGGTGATCTCCCCTTCTGTCGCCTCCCCCGCCTCCGGAGCAAACCATGGACCTGACCGCCGTGCTGCTTCAGCTCATCGCAGGTGCCGTTGGGGGAAACGCCGCCGGACTCGCCAACAAGGCCAAGAGCCTCGGACCACTCCTCAACACGATCCTGGGCGCCCTCGGGGGACTGGGAGGCGGGCAAGTGGCCGGAGGGGCACTGGACGCCGGAACCGGGGCCGAGGTAGGCGCGTCGGCAGTGGTGGGAGCCCTGCTGCCGCTGATCGTCGGAATGCTGAAGAAGAAGGCCTAGCTCACTCCATGTGACGGCCGTCGAAGCGGGCGAGCACCCGGCCGGCAGCATCCTTCAGCTCGAGCTGCCGGCCGGTGATGATCCACCCGTTCACCTGCCCGAGTGCCTTCAGAAACGCCTGCTCGGTCTCCATGCCCTCCATGCAAGCCATCATCGTCGAGACCATCTGGCCGAGGCTCAGCCGGTCGCCAGTCAGCTGGTAGCTGCCCGTCATTCGATTGCAGCCGCCCGAGCCGGTCGCGCGTCCGGTCCCCGAATTGAGAATCAGATGAGGCTCCGGTTGCTGTGATGCCACTGTGACGGTGTCGTCGCCGAGGTGGGTCAGCTTCCAATAGGTATTCTCCAAGGACACCGTGGTCTGGCTCGAGGAGGCCGCCTTTTTGAGCAGCAGCTGCACCTCGGTGCCTTTGCCGGCCGTGAGCACCGGATAGTGCTGGTCCGTGGTGAAGAACAACGTTCCATCGACGGTGATCCGAGCCCGCACCGCGTAACTCCGCGTCGAATCGATGGCCGAAGGTTCGTAGGGGATTTCGAACTCGATCGGAGGGTTGCCAGGGTTCTCGAGGTGCGCTCGGCCGATGACGGCGGCAGGGGCATCCGCCCGCGATACGTCCTGCAAGGTGGCTTCGAACACGGCGCCGGGCGGCATGGCTATCCGCTCCCGGTACGTGGCCGTTCCTCGCACCGCGCCTTTCATGCTCTGCTCCCGGCTCATGGGCTCGAACTCGTAGATGCCGCCGTCGGCCATCAGCGACAGAAAGAGATGACCGTCCCGCATCACATAGGAGCGCACGTAGGGCCACTGCCTGACCAGCTGATCGTGGAGCGATCCGGGAGGGCACATCGCGCGGGTGAGCGCCAGCGGGCCGAACTCGAGCTGGGGTGGTGCCGAGGACTTCCAGGTACCCATGCCGCGGTTGCAGTCGATCCGCGCTCTCAGCCGGCCGTCCGGCTCGAACACGATGGTGTAGTTGGCGGGATCATCCGGGGTCAGGGTGGTCTCGTCTCCTCCCTGGAACTTCACCAGGCGCCAGGACGTGCCGCCGAGGCCGGCCGGGGTGTTCTGGGAGACGGTATCGGTGGCTGGAGAGACTTCGGCGTTGGGCGGGGTCTTCTCGGGGGCCGGACGGCAATGCACGACGCCCAGGAGTATGCCGACAACCAGAGTGTCGGAAACCAGTGTACGACGAGTCATGGCTGACCTCCTTCGTGCTGTACAGCCAATCCTAGGGTGGTGCCAGCAGCGGTCAAGTAACATTTGAACCGATACGCCTCGCCTGCATGTAGCTGCTTGCCAGACCCCGCTCCCCCGTCGTATTCGTTCCCATCCCCCCGCACGCTTCCACCACAACCCGGCCGGTCGATGCTGAACTACATCTGGGCAGGCCTGATCGTCTCCAGCTTCGTCTTCGCCCTGGGCTACGACGTCCGCGATATCGCCGGGGACAGGTACCGGAACGGCCAGCCGCTTCCGCTGACGCTGAGCTTTCCCGAGGGCTACGACCCGGGGGCCCGCCGCGTGCCGGTGGAGATCCGGATCGAGCCCAGCCGGTACTCCAGCTTCTACCGGACGGAGCAAGCGCCGGCCGAGAGCTACGCCGGTTACCTGCTCCAGACTAAGGAAGGCGCGCAACTCCGCTTCGCCGCCGGCTCCAAGCTCCCCGAGCCGCTCGGCACCATCGGCAAGGTCTCGAAGTCGCGGGAAGAGGAGCTACAGGGCCGGCTGGTCGGGTTCGCGCCGCCCGGCGCGGAGGCCGGGGTGGTGTTCGAGCCGGTCCGGTTCGTCAAGCTGAACGCCATCGCCGACGCGGCGCTCAGCTTCGCGAAGACCGGGGCGGAGATCGCGCTGGGGCTCGTCGGGGTGCTGGCCCTGTTCCTCGGTATCCTCAAGATCGCGGAGGACTCGGGGATCGTCTTCGCGCTGGTGAAGCTGGTCCGGCCCATCCTCCGCCCGCTCTTTCCCGAAGTGCCGCCCGACCATCCCGCGCTGGGGATGATCGCGCTCAACCTCACCGCCACCGTCTTCGGCCTGGGCAACGCCGCCACTCCTTTCGGCATCAAGGCCATGGAGGAGCTCCAGAAGCTCAACCCCTCGGAGGACACCGCCACCAACTCGATGGTCATGCTACTGGCCATCAATACGGCCGCTCTGCAGCTCGTCCCGCCGGTGCTGCTCCTGGCGTTGATGGGCACCCAGATCAACACGCTCATCTTCCCGATCCTCACCACCACGGTGCTGGGGCTCATCGTCGCCATCGTGGCCGCCCGGCTCCTCGGCCGGCTCAGGGCCTATCGCGCGTCCGATCCCAACCGGAAAGCGTGAGGGCCTAGCCATGGACACCGCGCGCAACGTCATCAGCATCCTCTCCTTCTTCGTCATCCCGCTGCTCCTGGTGGGCTTCCCGCTCTATGGACTCTACAAGCGGGTGCCGGTCTACGAGAGCTTCGTCGAGGGGGCGAAGGAGGGATTCCAGGTCGCGGTCCGCATCATCCCCTACCTGGTGGCGATCCTCTTCGCCATCGCGATGTTCCGGGCCAGCGGCGCCATGGAGGCGCTGACCCGCGCGCTCGACCCGGTGCTGGGCCTGATCGGCTTTCCGGCCGAGCTGTTGCCGATGGCCATCATCCGCTCGCTGTCGGGCTCGGGCTCGGCGGCGCTGGTGGTGGACATGATCAACCAGTACGGGGAGGACTCGATCTTCGTGAAGATGGCCGCCGTCATGTACGGGTCGAGCGAGACCACCTTCTACGTGATCGCGGTGTACTTCGGGGCGGTGGGCATCAAGAAGACGCGGCACGCGGTGCCGGCGGGGCTGCTGGCGGACGCGGCGGCCATGATCATCGCGGTCTGGACGGTGCGGCTGCTGTTCGGATGAGGATCCCCCATGTGTCATTCCCAGCGCAGCGAGGGATCTTCTCCTCCTGGCTCCGACCGCTTGGCAAGCAAGATCCCTCGCTGCGCTCGGGATGACATGTGACAGGCAGACCGACTGGTTAAACCGGTCAACTTCCGATTCGGATGGCGCTCGGCCATCCCGCCTCTTGACCATCGGGGGATTCGGGCCGGATACTTATCTGAGCAGACCGACTCCCCCCGCGCTCTCCACCGGCTGACCGCCGGCTCGAGGCCCACGGCGCGTGACCGACCTAGAAGTACTGCAGGAACCGGCGCGTCTCGACGCGCTTCGAAGGCTTGCGCTGGCGAATCTGGAGCCGGAAGAGCCGTTCGACCGACTCACGCGCCTTGCCGCCTTCATCTGCGCGGCGCCCACCGCACTGCTCACCTTCGTCAGCCAGCGACACCGAGCACTTCAAGAGCGCGACGGGGCTCCCGGCCGCCCTGGCGGCCTCGCGGCAGATCTCGCTCGACTATTCCATCTGCCAGTACGCCGTCGCCACTCGGAAGCCGCTCGTGGTGCCGGACACGAGAAGCGATCCCGTGCTTCGCACCAACCTGGCGGTGACCGAGCTCGGCGTCGCCGCCTACGTCGGGGCGCCACTCCTCACCTCCGCGGGGCAGTGCCTCGGCACCATCTCGGTGCTCGACTGGAAGCCGCGGGAGTGGACCGACGAGCAGGTCGCCATGCTCCAGGATCTCGCCGCCACCGCCGTCACCGAGCTCGAGCTCCGCCGGGAGCTGACCGACCGCGCCCGCATCGAGGCCGCGCTGCGGGAGAGCGAGACCCGATACCGCTCGCTCATCGAGCAGACGTCCGACATCATCACGATCGTGGACGAGAGCGCCGTGGTCCGCTACGGCAGCCCTTCGGTCGAGACCGTCCTCGGCTACGATCCCGAGGAGCTGGTCGGCCGGAAGGCGGCCGATCTGGTGCATCCCGACGACATGGCCCGCCTCCTGGAGGCGCACCGGGCGGCGCTCCGCGATCCCTGGTCGGCGCAGCGGGGCGTGGAGTTCCGCTGCCGGCACAGGGACGGCACCTGGCGGGTGCTCGAGGCGCTGGGCAGCGCGCTCCAGTACCGGTCGGCCGGGCCCCAGGCGGTGCTCACGCTGCGCGACGTCACCGACCGCCGGCGCGGCCGAGGCGGCGCTGCGCGACAGCGAGGAGCGGCTCCGGCTCACGCTCGACGCCGGCAAGTGCGGGATCTGGGACTGGGACATCCCCACCAATCGGGTGACCTGGTCCGAGCGGGTCTACGAGCTGCACGGCCTCACGCCCGAGACGTTCGGCGGGCCGGGTGGAGGATTTCACCGCGGTGGTCCATCCGGACGACCGGGCCCGGGTCCGGGAGGCGGTGCGCCGGGCCCTCGAGGAGGGCGCCGACTACGGCGTCGAGTTCCGCGTGGTCCACCCCGCCACCGGCGAGATGCGCTGGGTGTGGACCAACGGGCGGGTGCTCTTCGGCGAGGATGGCGCACCCCGCCGGATGCTCGGCGCCACGCTCGACACCACCGAGCGCCGCCAGGCCGAGGAGGCGCTCCGCGCCTCGCACGAGCAGCTCCGGCTGCTCGCGCGCCGGCTCGACGAGGTGCGCGAGGAGGAGCTGACCCGGCGTCTCGCGCGAGATCCACGACGAGCTGGGTCACGCGCTGACCGCGCTGCGCCTCGACCTGGGCTGGCTGCTTCCGCGCCTGCGGCGCAACCGGGAGCCCGTGCCCCGCAAGGCCGCCGAGATGCTCGCGCTGGTGGACGACACGATCGACAGCGTGCGCCGCATCGCCGGCCGGCTCCGCCCGCCGGTGCTGGAGGACCTCGGCCTCGCGGCCGCCATCGAATCGCTGCTGGAGCGGTTCGCTCAGGCAGACCGGCCTCGAGGTCGAGCTTCGAGGCCGAGGCCGCCGAGGTGCCGCCGGCGGCGCGGCGCGCCCTGTATCGCATCGTGCAGGAGGCGCTCACCAACGTCGCCCGGCACGCCGGCGCGCGAAAGGTGCGGGTGCGGCTCGAGTCCTCGCCGGAGCGGGTCGTGCTGGAGATCGCCGACGACGGCCGCGGCATCCCGCCCGGCATGATCCACGACGCCGCGCTCGCTGGGCCTGGTGGGGATGCGCGAGCGCGCCGCGGCGCTCGGCGCCGACTTCCAGGTGCTCGCCGGGCCCGCCGGCGGGACCACGATCCGCGTTCCGTGCCCCGCTCGGCGGTGCCGCGATGATCCGCGTCATGCTGGCCGACGACCACGCGATGGTGCGCGAGGGAATCCGGCGCGTCCTGGAGGAGCGGAACGGCGTCACCGTGGTCGGCCGAGGCCGCGAGCGCGCGACGGAGCTGCTCGGCCGAGCTTCGCCGGGTGCACGGCCGACGTGCTGCATCCTCGACATCGCCATGCCCGGGCCCGGCATCGTCGAGACGCTGCGCGCAGGTCAAGGCCATCCAGCCCGGGCCCGCACCCTCGTGCTCACGGCGTACCCCGAGGCGGACTACGCCGTGCGCGTGCTCCGCGCGCGGCGCGGCCGGGTATCTCACCAAGGATCGCTCGCTCGAGCAGCTGGTCGACGCCGTCCGGCGGGTGTACCGCGGCGGGATCTACGTGAGTCCGTCGCTCGGCGAGACGCTGGCGGCGCGCCTGCTCGGCCCCGAGGGCGAGCCCGCGCACGGCGCGCTGTCGGACCGCGAGTTCGAGGTGCTGCAGGGGCCTGGCCGAAGGCGAGACGCTCAAGGCGATCGCCGCCCGGATGGCGGTGAGCCCCAAGACCGTCACCACCTACCGCGGCCGCATCCTCCAGAAGCTGGGCCTCCACGGCAACGCCGAGCTGGTGCGCTACGCGCTCGAGCACGGACTGCTCGAAGCCCCGCCGCAGACCTCCCGCACATCCGACCCGCTGTAGGCGAAAACCTACAGCCGCGCGCCGGCGCCCGCCCGACTGGTTGCCCCTGGCGGCGCCCCTATCTTCGCCGGTTCAGCGGAGTGGTCGGCGGCGTTCGCCGCGAGGCCTTGAGGTGCGAGAGCGGGAGAGGTCATGAGGGTGCTGGTCGTCGAGGAGTCGCCGGCGCTGTCGGCCCGGCTCCTGGAACGTTTGCAGGTTGTGCCGGAGCTGGTCGTGGTGGGTGTGGTCAGCAGCGTGACCGAAGCGGTGCGGGTGATGCCGATCGCTGGCGCCCGACCTGGTGATCACCGACACCGAGCTGGCGGACGGGAGCGGCATCGCGCTGCTGCACGTGCTGCAGGCGGGGCGGGTGCTGGCGGGCAGGGGACCGCGGGTGCTGCTCTGGACCGGCTGCCAGGATCCGCAGCCGGCAAGCGCTCGCGCAGGGTCTCGGCGCCGAAGCGAGGTTCGACAAGGCGCGCGAGGTGGAGCTGCTGGTAGAGTACTGCCGCCGGGCGGCGGTGCTGAGCCATGGGTGACGCCAGAGCGGTCGAGGAGCAGCTGGTCGAGGCTCAGCGGCTGGCGAGCGTTGGGCCTGCTCGCGGGCGGCATCGCCCACGACTTCAACAATATCCTCACGGTCATCCTCACCAGCGTCATGCTTCTCCGGGACCGGCTGGGCGACCGGCCCGACGCCCGGGAGGACCTGCAGGAGATCGAGGTGGCGGCGCGCTGGGGCGCCGCGCTCACCCGGCAGCTCATGGCCTATGCCCGCAGAACACACGGGGCAGCCCGCAGGTCGTCGACCTCAATGACCTGACCAGCCGCACGCGAACGGCTGCTGCGCCGGCTGATCGGCGAGCACATCGAGCTCACCACCACCCAGCGTCCGCTCGCCCGCCCTCATCCGGGCGGACGCCGCGCAGGTCGAGCAGGTGCTGGTGAACCTCGGGCTCAACGCGCGTGACGCCATGCCGTCCGGCGGACGGCTCAGAATCGAGACCACGAACACGCGGCCGGGCCAGGTGGGCGTCACCATCAGCGACACCGGGCACGGCATGTCGCCCGACGTCATGGCGCGCATCGCCGAGCCGCTGTTCACGACCAAGCCGAAGGGGTGCGGAACCGGCCTCGGCCTCGCGATCTCCTACGTGCTGGTGCGGCAGAACGGCGGCCATATCGAGGTCGAGAGCGCGCCGGACCAGGGCACCGTCTTCCGGCTCTACTTCCCGCGGGTCGAGAGCGAGGCGCCGGCGGCGACCGCGCCGGAGCGGGGCGCGACGCCGGGCGGCACCGAGACCATCCTGCTGGCCGAGGACGAGGCGGTGGTCCGGCGCGTCGCCTCGCGCACGCTGCGGTCGCTGGGCTACACGGTGCTCGAGGCGGCCCACGGGCGCGAGGCGCTCGAGCTGGCCGGGCGGCATGCCGGGCCGGTGCACCTCCTCGTCACCGACGTCATCATGCCGCACGTGAGCGGCCGGGCGCTCGCCGACGAGCTGCGCCGGGAGCGGCCCGAGCTCCGCGTGCTCTTCGCGTCCGGCTATCCCGCGGACGCGCTCTCGCACGCGACGTGGCGGAACGGGGACGACATCCTCAACAAGCCGTACGATCCAAGCGTGCTCGCGCGGCGGGTGCGGGAGATGCTGGACGGTGACCGGGAGGGCGCCGGCAACGTGGCGTAGCGTCTAGCGGGCCGCTTCTCCCAGTCCGCCTGGAAACCGCGGCGGGTACCGGGGCGTACGGCCTCACATGCCTTCGTTCATCTCAGCTCTCTTCCTCGGTGCGACGCTCTGCGCGGCGGCCGCGGTCACCGAGGCTCAGACCCCCTCCGACACGTTCAGCGATCCTCGCGACGGATACGCCTACCGCATCGTGACCATCGGCGGCGCGCGATGGTTCGCGGAGAACCTTCGATACAAGACCGCCGACAGCCGCTGCTACGAGAACGACGAAGCGAACTGCGTGGACCACGGCCGCCTCTACCGGCTGGAGGATGCGCTTCACGCCTGCCCATCGGGATGGCGGGTGCCGGCGGAAGACGACTGGCGTCGGCTGGAGCGAGCCCTGGGACTGTCGCAGGCGGACATCGAGAAGGAGGAAGGCCGGGGCGATCCCGCGGGACGTCGCCTGAAGTTCGGCGGCGACACCGGCTTCAACGTCCGGTATTCCGGCTGGATCGATCCCCATCGCGCCGACAGCTCGCGCGCCATGGGCCGCAACGCTGCCTACTGGGCCTCTACCCCGGGGCCGCCGGACGAGGTCTCGGCCACCGCCTGGCACCGGGACGTCGCCGCCAATCGGAACTCGATCTGGCGATCGCCGGTGAACGTCACCTACTGGTTGTCGGTTCGGTGCGTGGGTAGGCCCGCTTCTTGACGGCGCCAGTGCCCGAGGGTAGGCTAGCCATCACCCAACGCCCTCGATTCCTCCGCGACCTTTGTTCATCCATACCCTCTCCAGGCATTGGAGTGCCGCGCTCGTCGCGTGCTCCCTCTCGGCCCCGGCGGCCCAGGCACAGGTCCGCGGGCTCCCGTTCTTCTTCGATCCGACCTATTCGTACCAGTACAGGGCCGGCATCGATGTGGGAAACGGGGGAGAGCTGGGGGGCGTCGTCTGGACCGTCGGAGCCTCCCGGCTGTTTCCGATCGGCAACTGCACCAAGCTGGCCGTCTCCGCGGCCGGCGGAGCCTGGCACCCGCCCGGCAATCGGTCCGACGGTCTCAACCTCGGTGCCACGGGCTCCTATCTGCTCAATCCCTGCCCACGACCATTGTCGTCGCCCAATCCCACCTACCGTCTCGTCGCGGGAGGCGGGCTGACGCGGGCTGACGGGCGGTCGGTTTTGAACGTCCCGCTCGGCGCGCAGGTCGGGTACATGCTCGAGTGGGCGGTGGCACGGGTGGAGCCATGGGCCACCCTGCGCGCCCACTACCTGGAGTCGCCGGTCACCGAAGACCAGGCGACATGGCGGCTGGGCCTGTCAGTGGGAGTCAACATCGGCGTGGCCTCCACGCTCGGTGCCCGAGCCGCCGCCGACTTCGGCACCGGTCGCGTCGGGTTCGGTGGCGGCCTCAGCCTCTGGTGGTGACATGGATTCCCGGCACTTCCTCTCCAACGTCCTGACGCAGTTCCGGTCGCTCAATCGCAGCGGCGAGCGCATCGGCGTGCTGGAAGGCTTCACGCGAGACTTCGTGGACAAGCGGTACACCGTGTTCCACAAGAAGGGCGGGAAGAACAATCACTTTCAGGGCATCGAGCGGATCGGCCGCACCTGCTGATCACGGGCAGCTTCCCCTATTCCAGGCGGCGCTCGGATCTCCTGGTCTTCCGGCTGGACTCGCGGCCCACCGACCCAGGGCCGTGGGGCTCAAACCTCACCGGCAACCGCGTGCCTCCTCCCGATGACCAGCTGGTGAAATACTTTCGCATCGATGCCGACTACTGGCATCCCGGCGGCCTCGACCTGGTGGAGAACATCGCGGTGATTCCGCTGGAGCGCTTCGACAACACCTCGGTCATCACCTTCCTCGATGTGGCCGACCCCGAGCGGCCCGTGCGGCTGGCCAGACATGACATCACACGGAATGATGCGAAGGCGGGAGCGTGCGCCATGACGGCGCTCGCCGATGGCCGGCTGCTACTCGCCGTCTGGAGTGACAGCGACGAGGTCCCTACCCCACGCTTCCACCTCGACCTGTACCTCTCGGGCGGCCCGTCGGTGACCAGCGGCTTCACCATGCTGGCCCGCTACTTCCCGGCTGCGGCGCACCGTTTTCACCGCAAGCACCAATGCCTGGACTTCGTGTGGCAGAGAGGGGCGGCGCGAGAGTCGCTCCACCTCATCGCCTTCGAGAACACCTCCGAGGCCCAGCCCAGCCCGCTCGAGCCAGGAAGGAACAAGGCATACCTCTTCGAGATGGACGTCGGCATCCTCCCGGCGGCTGTACCGGCCGGCGGCCCCGCCAAGCTGCCGCAGAACTTCCTCCGGTTCCAGGACGAGCGCGAGTTCGAGACCAGTGGCAACTGGTGCAACATGGACGCGGGGGCCTGCGCCTACGTGGACAGCAACCAGCAGTTGATCGTCTACTCGGTATTCCATTTCCTGGCGAAGATCGGGGGTGCCGGCGGCGACGACCCCGTCCTCAAGTGTCTCGAGTTCAGGGCCACCGATTCTTCTCTCCCGTCGCCCTGATCGAGGACGGCTGGGTCGACCTGTACGAGCAGGCCGGTCTGGTCGGACGACGATTGGCTTTCCTCGGCCCCCTGGAATCCCTCCATTCAGGACACCAGCCGTGTCTTCGCCGACGACCTGCCGTTCACGACCACTCGGTCTATCCGCTATCAGCTGCCGGCCGGCACGTCGTTCGTGCTCCATCCACTGACGGACTTCGCCGGCGGGCCCGCGCTGGTGCTGCAGGGCTCGGGAGCGGTCAAGGAGCTGGATGCGCTCGGCACCCCCTTTAGCGGAAGCTTCGGCTCCTGCCGTCTACAGCCGACCTCCGTGGCCATCGCGTTGCCTAACGCCGTCCTGCGCTAGGCGGCTCAGTGGAGTGATTAAGTTCCCTGGTCCCCAACCCGGCCCGACGCCATCCCCGACCTTCGCGCCACCCTCCAACGGACCCTCGGCACCGCCTACACCATCGAGCGCGAGCTCGGCGGCGGCGGCATGTCCAGCGTCTTCGTCGCCGAGGAGACCGCGCTCGGCCGGCGGGTGGTGATCAAGATCCTGCCGCCCGAGCTGGCCCACGCCGTGAGCGGCGAGCGCTTCCGCCAGGAGATCCGGTTCGCCGCCCGGCTCACCCACCCGCATATCGTCCCGCTGCTCGCCGCGGGCGAGAGCGACGGGCTGCCCTACTACACCATGCCCTACGTCGAGGGCGAGTCGCTCCGCGCGCGACTCGCCCGGGGGCCGCTCCCCCTCGCCGAGGTGGTGAGCCTGCTGCGCGACGTGGCCCGGGCGCTGGCGTACGCCCACGAGCACGGCGTGGTCCACCGCGACATCAAGCCCGACAACGTCCTCCTCACCGGCGGCACCGCACTGGTGACCGACTTCGGCGTCGCCAAGGCGCTCAGCGCCGCGACCGACGCGGCGGCATGGCGGGATCACCACGCTGGGCGTGGTGCTGGGGACGCCGGCCTACATGGCGCCCGAGCAGGGGGCCGGCGACCCGGCCACCGATCATCGCGCCGACATCTACGCCTTCGGCTGCCTGGCGTACGAGGCGCTCGCCGGCGCGCCGCCCTTCGCCGGCCGGCCGCCGGCGGCTCTCATCGCCGCCCACGCGATCGAGGCGCCCGAGCCGCTGGCGCGGCGGCGGCCGGATGTGCCGCCGGCGCTGGCCGGGCTGGTGATGCGCTGCCTGGCGAAGCGGCCGGACGATCGGCCGCAGACGCGCCGCCGAGGTGCTCCAGGCGCTCGACGAATTGCCGCGCACGCGCGCCGGCGCTTCCCGCCGACGAGCCGCTGGCGGTGGCGGCTGCGATGCTGCGCGATCATCTGCGGGACTTGGCGGTGGTGTTCCTGCCGGGCCGGCGCACAGCGCCTGCCGCGGCTGGAGCGCAATGGTGCGACGGATCCGCTCGCATTCCGTCGCCGTGCTCCCCTTCGTCAACACCGGCGGTGACCCCGAGGACGAGTACTTCTCCGACGGCATGACCGACGAGCTGGCCCACGCGCTCGCGGGGCTGCCCGACATCCGGGTGGCGGGGCGCACCTCGTCGTACGCCTATAAAGGAAAGGCCGCGACGGTGCAGGAGATCGGCCGCGCGCTCGGCGTGCGGGGCGTGATCGCCGGAACGGTGCGGCGCGCGGGCGACCGGCTCCGCGTCACGGTGCAGCTCTCCAGCGCCTCCGACGGCTTCCAGCGCTGGTCGCACGAGTACGAGCGCCGGTCGTCCGACGTGTTCGCGCTGCAGGACGAGCTCACCCGGGCGATCGTGGCGGAGCTGGAGCCGACGCTCCGCGGCACCGCGGCGGCGGTCGCGAGCGGGCGGCGGGGCACCGGCGACGCCGAGGCGTACGAGCACTACCTCCGTGGCCGCTACTTCTTCGCCCGGCGGGGTGCGCCCGGACTGCTCAAGGCGCTCGACGAGTACCGCGCGGCCATCGCCCGCGACTCCGCCTTCGCCCGCGCCTGGGCCGGCATCGCGCTGGTGTACGTGCGTGCTGCCCTCGTATCACGCGGTCGACGCCGACTCACTCAACCAGTCGGGCATCGCGGCCGCCCGCCGGGCGCTGGCCCTCGACTCGACCGTTGCCGATGCCCACCTGGCGCTGGCCAGCGCGCTCCAGAACCAGGTCCAGCTCGACGGCGGCGGATGCCGAGTTCCGCCGAGTGCTGCGCGCTGGTGCCCAACGACCCCACGGCGTACCTGTGGCACAGCGCGACGCTGCAGGCGCAGGGGAGGCTGTGAGGACGCCCTCGAGGCTTCGCGCCGCGCCTCCGCGCTCGACCCGCTGTCGGCAGTGATCATCACGGACCAGGCGGCCGTGCTTCTGGCGAGCCGGCGCTACCCCGAGGCGTTCGCGGCGGCTCGCCGGTCGCTGGAGCTGGACTCGACATTCGCCTGGGCCCACGTCATCCTGGCCCAGCTCCATGGAGTCACCGGACGACCCGACAGCGCCCTCGCCCAGCTCGGGCTCGACCCACCCGGGGACCCTGCGACTCTCTGGCGCGGCCCCGGGTGGCGCGGGATGGCGGCGTGGGCCTACAGTCTGGCGGGGCGTCGCGGCGAGGTCGAGCGCATGCGAGCGGAGATCGCCCGCCACCCGAGCCCGCAGGGCAGCTACGACGCGGCCATGTCGGCCATGGCGGTCGGCGACCTCGAGGGCGCGGTGGCCGGCCTCGCTCGGGGCCTGGAGCGGCACGAGCTGCTCGGGGTGGAGGCGAGTCCGGGGTGCTCGCCGGTGCTCGACCCGCTGCGGGGGCTCCGGAGCTATCGGGAGCTGATGGGGCGGTACGGGATTCAGGATCTGCGGCTGATCACCTCGTCTACCAGCGGCGCCGTAAGCACCAGCGCCACCGGCGTCCGAGCCTTGACCACCACGTCCTTCACCGCCGTCTCCGACGCCACCACGGCGCCGCCCGCCGCCCCCACCACGCCCCCGATGACCGCGCCCTTGGCATCGCCGGTGATCACCCGGCCCACCACGGCGCCACCCGCCGCGCCGACCCCGACCTTGGCCGCCTCCTCGCCGGTCACGCCGCGGCCGCGAAGCTCGTGGGGCACCGCCTGGATCGTGGCCTCGAGCTTCAGCGGCCGTCCCTCGATCGTTATGGAGTCGGTCCGTATCTCGAGCACGCCCGTCCGGTCGCCCCGGCCCGGCTTCACCTGCGTGACGGTAAAACGCACGGGTGACCCCGCCGGGACCAGCACCGCTCCGTCGATGCCCATCACGTTCTGCATCACCCGGCCCTGGACCTCCTTCCCCGAGACGTCGTGCCGCGAGTGGATCGAGTCGTCGAGCGTCGCGTGGATCACCGTGCCCGCCGCGAGAACGCCGCCGGCGTCGGGCGCCGGAGTGGCGGGCCGCGCTTCGGCCGGCTGAGGCTCGGGCTCCGCCGCGGGGTAGGCGGTGTAGCCCGATGTAGCGGTATCCCCGCTCGGCTGAGTGACGGGTTCAGGGGTGGAGGCCGTGTCGGGCGGCGGCGGTTCCGGGGGCCGCTGCGCAACGGCCGTATCGACCTGCTGGCAGCGGCTGAATCGGTAGGGAGTGAGCGGTTCGCTGACGGGGATGGGCTTCTGGACGGCCTCGGGCTCCGCGGCCGGCTCGGTCCGGGGCGCGGGCACGGAACGCTTCTTCAGCGGTTTCGGCGGCGCCGGCCGGGCCTCGGGCAAAGCTCGCGGCGCCGTCGTCGGCGGCTCCTCGGCGCGTGCAATCTCCAGCGGCCGGCGAGCCGCATCGGTCGCTGGGGCCTCGCGGTCCCGCGGCGCATCGGCACAGGCGGTCAGCGCGGCAAGGCCCGCCAGGGCGATCGTGAGCTTGTGCATCGGTCCTCCTCGGAGTTCGCTCCGCTCACAGTCACCCCCGCGGGCCGGCCGTGTCGGTGCGATGGGTCACCGATGGTCACATGTCCCGCCGCACCGCCCGTCCCACGACGATCGTGATGTTGTCGCTCCCCCCGCCGTCCAGCGCGTCCTGGAGCAGGGTCTCGCACGCCTGCTGCGCCGAGCTCATCGAGCGAAGCACGTCGCGAATCCGGTCGGGGGAGACGTGCCGGGTGAGCCCGTCGCTGCAGAGCAGCAGCACGTGGCCCCAGTTCATGTCGAAGCGGGTGACCGTGGGCTGGGTCTGGCGTCCTCCGATGGAGCTGGTGAGCGTGTGCTCCAGGCGGGTTCCCGCCACCTCCTCCGGCTTCATCACGCCGAGGTCGACCATTTCCTGCGCCATGGTCTGGTCGCGGGTGATCTGGGTGAGCTCGCCGTCGCGCAGCACGTAGCAGCGGCTGTCGCCCAGCTGGAGCAGGTAGGCGCGGGGCCAGACGCCGAGGTAGAGGGTCAGCGTCGTGGCCATGCCACGGTAGTCGGGGTCCGCCTCGCCCCGATGGAGCAATTCTTCGTGGCACTGCCGCGCGCCTTCCTTCAGTGCATCGTAGAACTCCTGGTCGTCCTCCCAGGTGCCGTAGTAGCATCGCATGCTGCGGGTGACGTATCTCGTCACGGCGGTGAGCGCGACGCGGCTGGCGGTCTCACCCCGGGCCGCGCCCCCCACGCCGTCGGCGACCATGGCGAGCGAGGCGAGACGCTCGCTCTCGACCAGGAGTTCCTCGGCGTCGGGAATGCTGGAGCCCCGAACGACGAGCTGTTTCCGGAGCGAGCAGAGCAGGTAATGGTCCTGGTTCTCGCGGCGGACCTTGCCCGGATGGGTCAGGCCGTGGGCGTCGATCTCGTCCTCGCGCGGCTTGCGCGTGGGTACGGTGCGGGCGGGGCTGGCGTCGGTGGGCATCTGATACTCCTGCCGGGGACTTGGCGACCTTCCCAATCTGGGCCGGGCGCTCCGGCCGCGCTACGCCGCTCGGACCGCGAGGCGATCAGAACGCCACCCCCGCCCGGAAGTTGAGCGTGGTGCGCTCCGTGCTCCGCGCCACGGACAGCGAGAGCACGTTGGCCCCGCCGAGCCAGGCGAACCAGACGCCGCCGCCGAATCCGCTGTGCCAGGTGTCGGACGATTCGCCGTCGAGATACACCCGCCCCGCATCCGCCAGTCCCAGGACGCCGAGCGTGCCCGGGACGACCAGCTTCGCCGTAGCGAGCGGTACCCGCAGCTCCGCCTGGCCGAACACGCCGGCGTCACCCATGAACCGGCCGGTCGAGTAGCCGCGCACCGAGCCGCCGCCGCCGACCCGCGCGGCCTCGAAGTACGGATAGCGGCCCCACACCTTCCGGCCCCCTGCACGAAGGTAGAGGGTGGGACTCCACCCGGACGGCGCGCTGATGTAGGCGGCCAGCGTGGCGGAGGCGCTTCCGAAGGTCTCCTCGACGTCCCACCCGCGGGGCACCAGGTCGCCGCCCAGCTCGAGCAGGAGCCCGCGGCGCGGGTTGGTCGGCAGGTCGCGCAGGTCCAGCCGCGCATAGGCCCGGGCACCGAGCGCGCCGAACCCATCGCCGCCGTACGGGCGGGCCGCGCCGATGAGGCGGTCGGCGCTCAGCTCCGATTTGATGTACCGCACTCGCGGCCCCACGCCGAAGAGGAGTCCTGCAACCGGGCTGACCTCGAGAGACGGCGCGAGCTCGAACTGCCAGTTGCGCACCATGTGGAACTCGCGGTTCTCGGCTTCGACGCTCTCGTTCCCCAACGCGTAAAGCCGCAGCACCTCGACGCCGGTCGCCTTGGCGGTGATCACGAACCGGAGCGCGGGGGCGGCGGTCTGCATGGTGGTGGTGAGCAAGAGCCCGGGGCGGCCGCTCGTGGTGCCGAACGCGGCCTTTGCCGAGATCCGGTTGGCGAAGGGCAGCTTGCGAAATCCGTAGTCGACATGGGTGAGGTTCAGGCCGAGCACCAGTCCGGCGTCCGAATTCGCGCCGACCACCGGCAGGAACGTCGTGCGGCCACCCCAGTCGGGCGGGGGAGGAGGGTCGCCTTCCCGTGGGATCGGACGCCAGTCGGCGCCCTCCTGATCCAGCTTGACGCTCGGCCCATCGTCGCGGGTGATCACGTCGACACCCTCGCCCCCGATCACTCGGACCCGGACCCGTCCGGCCTCGCCGCGGGTCATCACGGTGTCGGCGCCGCCATGGGCGTAGACCCGCACCTCGCCGGTCTCCGACGGCTCGAACTGCCGGCTCACCTGCGGGCCGCCGCCGCTGGTGGCGAGGTCGATCCGCACGGCGCCGTCCGGCGTGCCGGTGACGATGATCCGTTCGGCCGCGTCGGTCGCGTGCAGGTCGGCCTCGGCGGCGAGGTTCAGGTAGAAGCGGCGGGCGGCGTCGGGCAGCTGCGCCCTTCGGCCGCGGAGGGTGGCGGCGAGCCACCGCCGTGAGGCCTCCGGGACCGTGGCCGGCATCTCCGCTATCGCGCTGTCGATGACGGCGTCGGTGAGACGGCCTTGCACGGCGGTCACCACCGAGTCCCAGGCCGGCCAGTCGAGGCGGGTGAGCAGCTCCCGGTCGAGATCCCGGCTGTACCAGACCAGCCCCGCCACCGGCAGCCGGCCTTCGCCGAACCGCACCAGGTGTGGCGCCGGGCCGCTGCGGGCGAGCGCCAGCAGCAGGCCGTCGTACTGCGCAAAGGTGTGGTCGCGGTCGCGGGGAATCGGTTGCCAGGCCGAATCGGCGCCGCGGCGGCCCCAGCGCCACTGGCCACGATGCCGGTCCCAATCGCCCAGCAGAAGGTCGAGGACCCTCACCGCCAGGAAGCGGTGGACGTCCACCTCGATCCTGCCGCTCCCGCCGGAGACGGAGCAGGGTCTCGGTGCCGACGATCCAGCGGAAGCCCGCAAACCCCGGGGCAGTTCCCCTGGCTCCGGAGGGCCGCTCCTGGATGTAGCCCACCATTCCCGCGAACTCCTCGCGGAACCGTCCCAGCCTCGAGTCGTTCGGCACGACGACCAGCTTCGGCTGCAGCCGAGGCTGGTCGATGGCACCTCCCAGGCGATCGGCCACGAGTGGACCGAAGGGGTGCACCGCGCTGATCTGGTCCTGGAACAGGCGCTGAACCAGGGTGCCCTGGAGCTCGGGCGGGAGCTTGGCACCGGCGTCGGTGTCGGCAGCGCGGAGCACGTATTCGCGCCCGTCCGACCCGGCGAAGCGGAGCGAACGGGAGCGCTCGCCGGCCGGCCCGCTCGAGTCGGCCGGAGCCCGCCGGCGAACCCTCGCAGGTCGAGGATCGGCACGCGAACCGGGGTACTCCAGAGGGTGCGATAGCGGGTGCCGAACAGGAGGCGGTGGAGGCCACCCGCGCGATAACCGGCGCCGAGGGTGGTGTCGATCGCCTGGAGGGCCCGCGGCCCGCTGACGTCCTGGGCCGCGGTCTGGGCCCAGGCGGGCGGAGTGGACCCGAGACCAAGCGCCACGACGAGGAGCAGCCTTGCCCGCACGACGGCTACGGTCCCCAGCGCACGTGATGCCCCCGCACGTCCACGTGCAGGAACGGCCCGTGCGCCCGGCTCGCCCGGTAGAGTCCCAGCCCACCTTCGAACGGCCGGTACCAGCTGCTTCCTGAAAGCCGTTCCACCACACCCGCGAGCAGCTTCGCGTCGTCCAGGTCCACTCGACCGTCGTTGTCGAGGTCATCCATGGCGCCGTCGCGATCCTCGTCGACGTAGATGTCCGCGGCGTCGCCATACAGGTGACGGCTGTATCGGGTCTCGTTGCCGATCGAGCGGTTGTAGTACGGCGTGCGGTACCCGCTCATGACCTGGAAAGTGGTGATGGGAAGCCCGAGGCGACTCGCCTCCTCGAGCAGCATCTCCAGCTTGAGCAGGAGCCGTTCGCGGAGCACGAGATACTTGGGGTATCCGCCCGGCTGCTTCGACACGAACTGGCCCAGCGTGAAGTGCGGCGCCACGAACGTGCCGCGGTTGGCCTCGGTCACCTCGACCAGTCCCCGGGGACGCGTGTAATTGGGGTCTCCGTGGAGCGCCCGGGTCTCGTAGCGGCCGATGCGGAACCCATCGATCGCCGGACCGGGAGGTCGGGGCACGAGGACGAAGGCATGGAGGGCGATGGTCGCCCCGGATGCCGAGTCGCGGACGACGATGGCCGAGACGCCCTTCTCTTGGGGCGCGGTCCACCGCCAGCGCGCTGGGCCCGTTCGCTCGAGCCGGCCGTCTCCCGCCTCGGCGGAGTAGCGGGACAGGGTATCGGTGAGCACCGCCTCGAGCCCGACAGCTTCCCCCGGCATGACGAACATCGCCATGACCGGGTAGGGGCTCACCTCGTCCTTGAACTTGACCGCGAACGAGGGATGGGTTCCGGAATCGACCGCGGCGATCGGCTCGCCGCGCGGACGTGGTGCGGGGAGCCTCCTGCCCGCTCGAAGACAGGATCGCCGCCGGCAGTGCCGCTGCAAGAGCGAGCTTGAGCCACCACGCCGGTGCCCGCACGGCCCTACCCTCCGAGAAGCCGGCTCAACTCCTCGCAGATCGGAGGCTCGTCGAGCAGCGGCTTGCCCAGCCGGGCGATAGCCCGGCGATCCTTGCCGTACGGGTCGTTCCGGAACTGCAGCGCTCCCTCGCGCATGAAGGCGGTGAGATAGACGAGGTACACCGGGACCGGCCGCTCGAGCGACACACTGCGGCCCCTTGCGGCCGACGAGTCGTGCATCGCGTCGCGGATCTTTCCCTCGTCCCACCCGTCCTGGCCGTCCAGCGCGAATTCGGCGAGCTGGACCGGATCCTCGACCCGGACGCACCCGTGACTGAGCGTCCGCACCGGCTGGTCGAACAGCTTCCGGCTCGGGGTGTCGTGGAGATAGATGTTGAACCGGTTCGGGAACATGAACTTGAGCAACCCGAGCGAGTTGCTCTCCCCGGACTTCTGGCGCACCCGGTACCGGACATCGCCGGTGTCCACGTCGTCCCAGTCGATCGACGAGGGGTCGCGCACCAGCGAGTCTCCCTGGGTGTCGACCACCTCGAAATCATGCCGGGCCAGGTGGTAGATGTCGTCTTGCAGCTTGGGAAGCATCTCGTTGGCCAGAATGCTCGGCGGGACGTTCCACTCCGGCCGGAACACCAGGTAGGTCATCGAATCGGCGAACACCGGCGTCGCGTTCTGGTATTCGTCGCCCACGATGACCCGCTGCTCGAAGGCCTCCCGGCCACCATCATAGGCGCGGAGGCGAAAATCCGGGATGTTGACCAGGACATAGCGATCCGCGAACTCGGCCGGCAGCCAGCGGAAACGGTCGAGGTTGAGCTCGATCTGGCGGATCCGGCTTTCGACCGGGACGTTGAGCGCCGACAACGTCGCTCCGCCGACACTGCTGTCGGCCTCGATGCCGTGCCGTGCCTGGAACCGGGCCACTGCTTCGGCGACCTCGTCATCGAAGACCGGGTCGGCGTCCTTAGGCGCGTCGAGCTCCTTCGAGGCCCGGAGCCGCTCGCGGAGCGCCGCGACCCGGGTGCCCCGGTCGCCGCGCTTCAGCTCCTTGCCCGCGGGCACCGTCGGCCATCCTCCGCCCCGGAGCAGCTCGCGGTGCTGCTCCAGCGCTTCGACCAGCTCCCGGTATTCCTTCTGCGGAGGCCGGAGCGACTCCAACATGTCCGGAAACCCGTCGTCCGCTATCGCGGCTCGCAGCGTGCTGTCGATGCTCGAGCGGCGCGAGCGTAGATACCAGCCGTCGTCGACGGCGCGTGGATCCAGGCGGCCCGCCAGCAGATCGGTCCCGAAACCGAGCATGATCGCGGTGAGCCTGAGGTCGAGCGCGGCGATCTCGTCGGGCCCCGCCTGTTCCCTGTTCTTCACCGCCTGAACGGCTCGCCGGAGGCCCTCGAGATCGTAATCGGTGGGGCGAAGTCCTTCCTTCTGCGCGCGGCAGATGGAGGCCACCAGGTCGCGGGCCCGGCCCAGCGGATTCCCGCCCTTGCTCCAGAGGGGGCGCTCGTCACGGTCGCGGTAGACGTCCCGCACCAGGCTCCACCGGGCGCCACCGAGATAGGGCGGCGCCTTCGTGGACGAGATTCGCTCCCGAATTTGCTGCCCCACATCGTCGTCGAGGCCCCCGGAACATCCGCTGATCCAGGCCATCACGACGAGACACGACGAGACCATCCAAATGGCTCGACTCATGACTCTCCCAGCCGATAAGATGGATGGAGTATGTGGGAATCTCGGGTTTTAGACGGTGGCCTCCCTCACAGGATCGCTGGTCTGCAGGCGCGGCTGAGGGAAGGAGTCGATGTCGCAAAAGGGCCCCATGTTGTCGCAAAATGGGCCTAGCACTCCGGTGTCAGAATTGAATGCTAAGACCAGACATTGATCAGCCTGCCGTTCTTCTGTCGAACCTCGCAAACCGGGCCCGCGGGCCGCGTACTGCTCGTTCCGCAGGCCTGGACCACGACCGCCGCCTCGGTGGAGACGGTCCCAGGGAGGATCAATGAAGCCGTTCCCTCAGTCGGTGCTCTGGCTGGTAGTCGCGTGCCTCCCAGCCGCATCACTGGCAGCCCAGACCGGAGCACAGGACTCCACCCCGCCGTTTCCCTGCGCCGACACTTCCCTGACCCAGTGGCTGGCAGCGGATACGGCCGCCAGCGGCAACAAGGTGGATGCCCGGGCCCTCAAGGAACACTTCCTCGCGCGGACCTACGCGCCGATTCTGCGATTTGCCCCCAGTGAGCGGTACTTCCCCACGATCCCCTTCTGGACCGCGTTCCTCGACACGGCGGGAGCATTGACGCCGCTGCCCAGCCGGCAACAGAGGGCGCGCCTCGGTGATGAGAAGTCGCGGCTTCCGTTGGTGTCGGCGGTCCGTGAGGCCTATGACGACGCACTCAACCTCTCCGCGCGCCCCTACGAGCTGAAGCTTCCACTACCGGTAGTGTTTTATCGGGTGTGCGACTTGATGGAGGTCGATACTGCCGCCGACGCGCTGGGGAACACGCGCATCTCGGCTTCGAAGGCCCAGGAGGACGAGCGGCGCTGGCGGAAGAAGTCGGACCATCTGTGGAACTACCTTCGCAGCGACGAACAGGCCTGGCATCGCTTCGGCCTCGAGGGGGCCCGGACTTCCGACACCACGCTTACCATGGCCGATACCTCGTACGGGGTCACGCAGCTCCCCGCCGTCACGAGGTCCGATTCGCTGATCCGATTCATTCGGCACTTCCACGTGATCCAATACTTCGTCTACTACCTGCAGGACTGGGGACTGATGGGCCATTCGGAGGATATCGAGTACGCCTTCGTATTCGTCCCCGCCGATTCAACCGCCGCCAAGAGCTTCAGGGTGGTCGTCGGCGCGGGCCACGACCCGCCGGCGCCGAACAACGTACTGGTCATGGCCGCCCGCGATGCATCGAAGCGGCGCTACTATCACCCCAACATTCTGGTCGAGCTGGGCGGCCACTCCAGCGCCCCCGACATGCCACCGTTCGGCCAGTTCAGCGCCGGACTCGACGTGAACTGGCACATCGACGACCTGTGGGGCACGCGGGATGAGCAGGCCATGGCCGGCCTTTCGTTCTCCGGCCGGTACGAGGGAACCATGACGTTCCCGCGGGACCCGGAGGACGCCGTCACGCTGTTCCCCAAGGGATTCGGCACCAGCTCGGATTCCGGCCGCGGCGTGCTCGCCGATCTGGTCAGGGTTTCGCCGGACTACCTCGCCGAGCGAGCGCACGAGGCCAGTCACCGGAAGGACCCCCCTTCAGCCGAGCGCAGAGAGCTGGCGGAGCGTATCCTGGCCGCCTACCGAACCACCCTGGGTGACTTCGAAGCGCGCCGCCGCTCGGCAATCGAGAAATCGGCAAGCGTGGACTCGGTCCGCTCGAAGTACGGCGCCGGAGACGACAAGGTCCAAGTCCAGCAGGCCCCGCCGATGCCGGAGTCCGAGGTCGATGAAGCGGTGGCGAAGGACGCGAGGGCGCGTGCGGCCGACCTCGATTCCATCGATAGCAGGCGCAGCGGCCGGATCCGCAACGCCATCGACAGTCTCTTGCGCGTGGCGAAATGCCCCGACCCCGACCTCCTCCCGAAGGGGCCGCCAGCCGGGTGTCCCCAGTGGCTCCCGGACACCGTGCGCGACAGCATGGCGCAACGGGTCGTCGACCTGCTGGAGACGAGAAGCGAGCTGATACCGGCCGATGCCCTCATGAGTCAACTCCTGGAGCTTCTGGTACCGGATCCGGATACCAGCGGATCTCCCTTGGACGCGATCACTACCGAGATCGGACAGGTCGTCACCGAGCGGCTCCGGCCGGAGTACTCCCTGCTGCCGGTGCGTTATCTCCAGGCCCTCTATCAAGGCGCATCGCGAGATACCACGAAGACCGACGTCCAGATGGTCGGGCGACACCTGAAACTGATAACCCGGCTGCTACATCCGGTCACCTGCGACGAGCTGGCTTGCGGCTTGTTCCTGCGCAAGGGAGCCGACTTCGAATCGGAGTTCGCCAAGGTGGTCTGCCGCCCCCCCGACGGGACCGATCCAGTACCGGGAAGCGTCCACTGGCCACGGAGCTTGGCCTGCACCTTCAACCGGTCGCACGTCGACTCCATGCGCCTCTGGAACGAGGACGTGTACGACCTCCGCAGGGACGGCTTCAACAAGTCCCGCCGCTGGCCCGCCATCAAGCACAAGATCTGGGAGCACGCGCTGTACCGACAGCCGGAGCTGATCTTCCGCACCAACTTGTTCCGGCCCACGATCCTGCAGGTCAAGCGATCCCGAAGGGCCTTCGAGGGGCTGCTGCATGCGGGCTACAACCTGCACACCGGGCGTGCGTCGCATCCTTATGTAGGGGTGATCATGCCGGCGTTCCGCAGCGTGGCCAAGCTCCCAGGCTATCTTGCGTTTCAAATAGGACCTTACTTCGGGTGGCCCTATCGAGAACGTGCGACGAACATCGGACTGGGACTTCTCTATGACCGGCAGTTCGTCTACTTCTATGGTCTCTATTTGAAGGCACACTGGGTCAACAACCGGAGCGCCGTCGAAGCGGGAAGCGGCGCTTCGGATTTCACCTGGACATTGGGTGCCTCGCTGTGGCTCCCCTTTCTTTCACACGTTCACCTGCGCCCCGGCCTCCGCTTCGACACCGATGGCATCCGGCCACTGCTCGACCGCACGGTGTGGGACCTACAGATCGAGCTCCGCCGCTGATGCGCCGTGTACTGCCCGCGAGCGCGTTCCTGGGACTGATGCCGCTGTGCCTGCTCACGCTGGTGACGGTCGCCGCGTTGCCGGCTCGCGCGGAGGGCCAGCAATTCGGGCTCGATCTCACGGTCAGCAACCGTCACGTCTGGCATGGCATCACACGCAAGAACGGGTATGGGGCCCAGGGCGACGGCTACGTCATGGTACGGCGTCGCGATCTTTGGCTGACAGCCGGTGTATGGGCCAACCTCGAGCTGGAGCAGAGCGGGCGGTTCGGTCTCACGGATCGGGGCACGGGAAGGTGGGGCTTCACCGAGGTGGACTACTGGGTGGAGGCCTCGGTGCCGTGGGAGGGGATCGAGTCCACTCTGGGATGGACCGCGTATACCTTCGTCACGCCGGATCCATCTCCCGGGCGTGACGGAGAATTCAACACCCACGAGGTCTACGCGCGAGTCCGGCTGCGGTCGCTCTACCTCTCGCCCCACCTCAGCGCGTATTACGACGTGGATCGCGTCGACGGGATGTATCTCGAAGGCGGAGTCACGCTGCCCGTGCTCGCGAACCCCACTGGGCGACCGTACTGGAGTCTCTTTCTCGGGGCCACGGCGGGATTCAACGTGGGCCAGGGCCCGAACACGTCGGAGCCGGCCGAGCTCGCCAACTTCGACGACCGGGGGATAACCCACCTGGATCTCTCGGCGGCTTTCAACCTGAAGGCGCCGGTGTTTCCGGCCGGGACCCAGGTCGTGCTGCACCTCCAGTTCAACCGCGACGCTGCCACCGAGCGGGATGGGATTCGACCCTCCGACCGCCGGGACCGGACTTTCTGGTTCGCGGTAGTCACCAGCCTGCCCAGTCTCGGCGGAGAGGACTGAGCGTGCCCATGCCGCGTGCCGTGGTGAGCTGGGTTGCCGTGATTTCTCTCTTGGGATGCGTGCCCGGGAAGCCCCGGTGGTTGGTGGCGCCGTACTCGAGCGCACCGACTCCGCCGACCCGTGAGGCCGTCCTCCACGCGGGCATTGGGCGCGCCGACATCACTCCGTATCCCGGATTGGGCCTGGCCGGCAACGGGCCGGAAGGAAAGCGGGCGGTCGGCTACCGCACCCGTCTCTACGCCCGGGCCATCCTGCTTCAGGATCCAGCGGGCGAAAGAGTAGCGCTCGTCGTGGCCGACCTCCCGCACATCTCCATTCTTCTCCACCGCGAGGTGGCTGCGCGGGTACGACGGGCGATCGGGATGGGCGTCGATCGATTGATCCTTTCCGCGACGCACACCCATTCGGGGCCGGGCCACTTCTACGAGACCCATCAGCTAAACGGCATCACCTCGCGCGTGCCGGGCTACGACACCACGGTGGTGAGATTTCTGGCCGACGCGATCGCACAGGCCGTCACGGACGCCGCGAATGACCTCCACCCCGCGCGGCTGGCCTGGCGTGCGATGCCGGTGTGGGGTCACACGCGGAATCGGATGTACGACGCCTTCCGACGCAACGCTCCGCTCGAGTCTCCCTTCGGGCCGGCCCCATCGGACCTCGATCCGGCCCGGAAGTCGGTCAATCCGCTGTGGACCATGCTTCGGATCGAGGTCAGGGACACGAACTCTCCGCGCGAGGGACCGTTCCGGCCGGCCGCGGCGTACAGCGTCTTCGCCCTGCACGGTACCGGCAACACCTCCGAGAACGAGCTGTACGACGGCGACATCCACGCACTGGTGGAACGGGGACTGGAGCGACATATCGACAGCCTGCGCCGAGCTGGGGGAGACAACCTCGGCCGGTCGGTCCACGTCTTCGCCAACGGAACCGAGGGCGACGTGTCGCCGGACTGGCCGGCGCAGACGCGCTGCCCCCTGCCGCTGCTCCGGCCGCTGCGCCGTCCGGCCGGACCGCGCACGCCGGAGAACTGGGGGTGGCAACACGCCAGCCCTGCCGCCATCGGCCGGTGCGAGGCAGCGGCTCGAGCATACGTCAACGCGGTCGGCGACACTCTCGCGCGGCGGGCGGCGGCGCTGTTCGACACACTCGCTCGCGGGTCCATGTCCGATACGGTCCGCATCGGCGTTGCGTTCCGCACCCTCGCGTTGGCGGACAGTCACGAGGTGCTCGGCGTCTGCCCCAGCCCCCAGATCGGGACTTCGACCGCAGCGGGCGCCGATGACGGAGTAACTCGGTACCGCGGATTCCGGTTGTTCGGCCTCTTCCCGCTCGGGCTGGAACAGGGGAAGAGCGCGGTTCGCGGCGATCCCAAGGGATGCCACGCCGAGAAGCGGACCACGCTCAGCGCGCTGACAGCGAAGCATGCCTTTCCCGAGCATGCGCAAGTCAGCGTGGTCAGGATCGGGGACCTATTGTTGGGGGCGCTCCCCGGCGAGCCGACCACGATGGTGGGCGTGGCCGTGAGCGACTCGATGCTCGCCGCGGCGGCCACAGGCGGGGCGTCCGGCCTCCAGCGCAGTGATCCTGAGCCATACCAACGGCTTCGTCAACTACGTCACGACGGCGGCGGAGTACACGGCGCAGACATACGAAGGCGGGTCGACGATCTACGGACCCAACGAAGCCGCCATGTTCGCCCGCGAGCTCGGACGGCTGACCGCCTCGCTGGTCCAGAAGGAGCGGAACCAGCCCGGGCACGCCGGACGACTCGGTGCTGGTGTATCCCGGCAAGATCGAAACCGTGGTGCCGGAGGCGAAGGCCGTGGCGGTCGAGCGTGGCATTCTGGAGCTTCACTGCAAGGGCGGATACGACGGTGGCCCGATGGGTGGATCTTCACCCCTCGCGCTTTACGCCGTCGGCGGGGCTGGTGCTCGAATGGCAGCGCCGGGTGAATGGCCGATGGACGCCCGCGGCCGTCGACGACGATCCGCATGTGGAGGTGCGGTTCACCGGCGGGAAGCGGCATGGCGGTTGGGTCTGGGAGTCGCGGTGGACTCCTCGCGGGGTGCCGGGACCGTACCGATTCGTGTTGCTGCCGCGACTGGAGATGGGGGAGGTGGCAGGCGAATGCGACCCGGCAGCCGCCGAATCGTAGTCTGCTGGAAGCTGCATGTCCGAGTGCTCTGGAGACGGCAGTGAGTCGGGCGACCTATTCGCTCCTGAGCGCGGCCGCCGGCGGAAGCCGCCCTGCCCGGCGGGCGGGCACGATCGTGGCGAGCAGAATCGCGGCCACCAGCACGCCGGCGCTCGCGACGTAGGTGACCGGATCGACCGGACTCACTTCGAAGGTCACCGCGCGCATGACACCGCCGAGGCCAGCGCGGCGCAAAGCCCCACCGCGGACCCGACCGACGCAGTGGCCAGTCCCTCGCGCAGCACCAGGCGCACGACGCGGGTGTCGCTGGCGCCGAGGGCCAGGCGAATCGCCAGCTCACGCCTTCGCTGCGCCACGAACTGCGCCGCCACACCGTAAACCCCCACGAATGCCAGGCTGAGCGCCAGCATCGCGAAGCTCGCCACCAGGAGCGCGCCGAACCTGCGACGCCCGCCCGACTCGCGCATCAGCTCCCGGACCCTCGGCGTAGCGCAGGTCGGCGAGGACGTCCTCCAGGAGCCTGGTCCCCCGAGCGTCGCGGTGGTCCTCTCGCATCCGCTCGACCCCGCCGAACGCGATCTTGGCCGCGCGCCACGCCTCGTCCGGCGACATGCCGCGGCGGATGTTCGCTTCGGTCTCCATCTCCAGGTGGAAGCGGATCTCCTCGGAGAGGTCCCGTTCGACGGTGCCGCGGCGCAGCAAGGCGCGCACTCGGCCGCGGAGACCGGCCAGCCAGCCAGCAGGACTCATCGGATCCTCAGGTCGTCCGGAGGATGAGCTCGACGGCGCGGGCGTACTTGCGCCAGGTATCCGTTTCGCGGCGGAGGTGGCGCTCGCCCAGCCCCGTGAGGCGATAGTACTTGGCCCGCCGGTTGTTCTCGGTGATACCCCAGTCGCCGGTGACCCATCCCCGCCGCTCGAGCCGCATGAGGGCCGGGTAGAGCGACCCCTGACCTACGTCGAGCGCGCTCTGGGACAGCTCCAGGATGCGCTGCGCGATCCCCCAGCCGTGCATCGGCTCGAGATCCAGGGTCTTGAGCACCAGGAGGTCGAGGGTTCCCTGGAGGACGTCGGAGGATGTCTCGCGCGGCATGCAGGCTCCCTGGTGGGCTTCTACCGAATGTCGACAGGAATATCGGCGGCTCCTACCGGATGTCAAGAGGAGCGGGGTCGCAGGGGCAGGGGTGGCAGGAGCACGGCGTAACGGGGGCGCTGTCATCCCGAGCGCAGCGAGGGATCTGCCCGCAGGTCCGGAAACGTGCCGGGAGGATCCCTCGCTCCGCTCGGGATGACAGGCCGCACTCTTGACAGGCCGGACGGGTGTCCTCATATTAACCGCATGGTTAAACCACGCGGTTCAACCAAACGGTCAAAGCCGCCCCGACCGGAGCCCCGGCCCGACCAGGAAACCCGGGAGCGGATTCTCGACGCCGCCCACACGGTCTTCATCCGGAAGGGCACCGCCAGCAGCCGGACCCAGGAGATCGCCGCCGAGGCCGGCGTCAACAAGGCCTTGGTGCACTACTACTTCGGCACCAAGGCCGCGCTCGCCGACGCCATCTTCGAGCGGGCCCTCGGCGCCCTGGTGCCCCGAGATCTTCGGGATCCTGGCCGACCCCGACCGGACCATCGAGGAGAAGGTCCCCGCCATCGTCCGGGAGCAGATCGACTTCCACTCGGCCCGCCCCTACTTCGCCGGCTACATGGTCGTCCGAGCTGCACGCGGAGCCGGAGCGGATCGCCCGCCTGATGACGGAGCACGGACGGATTCCGCTCGACGTGCTGCGCCGGCAGCTCCAGGAGGGCGCCAAGGGCGGGCAAGATCCGCCGGATCAGCCCCGAGCAGTTCGTCGCCAACATGATGGGCCTGCTGATCTTTCCGTTCGCCATCCGGCCGGCGCTCTGCGAGCTGCTGGACCTCGATGCCACCCGCTGGCGCGCCTTCCTCGAGGAGCGCCGGCGCCTCCTTCCCGACTTCTTCATGGCGGGGCTCCGGCCATGATCCGCGCACTCGCACTCGCGACCTTCGCGCTCGCCCTCGCCGCGCCGGCGGCGCGAGCCCAGGACACCCTCAGCGTCGACCGGCTGCAGGAGGCGGCGCTCCGGACCGACCCGCGGGCCGACCAGCGCGCCCTGCTGCGCGCCGCCACCGACCTCCGCCTCGCGGTGATCGCCGCCGACCGCCTGCCGCAGCTCGAGATCAACGGTCAGGCCACCCACCAGAGCGACGTCACCCGGCCGACCTTCGGCGTCCCCGGGCATCACCGTCCCCGATTTCCCCAAGGACCGCTGGCAGACCACGCTCGACGTCGAGCAGCGGCTCTACGACGGCGGCGACGTCGCCCGGCGCCGCGAGCTGGAGGAGGCGCGGCACGCGGAATCGGAGGCGGCGCTGGACGTCGCGCTCTACGAGCTCCGGTCGGACGTGAACTCGGCGTTCTTCTCGGCCTTCCTCTTCCAGAAGCGGTCGGCGGAGTACGACGCGCTGGTCGCCGATCTGGACGCGCGGCTCGCCGCGGTGCGCGCCCGGGTGGACGCGGGGACCGCGCTCGGCCGCGACGCCGCGGAGATCGAGGCCGAGCGGGTGCGGGCCGGCCTGCAGCGGGACGAGGCGCGGGCCTCGCGCCGCGCGTCGCTCGCGATCCTCGCCGACCTGGTGGGCGAGACGATCGACACCACCGCCGTGCTGGTGCTGCCGAGCGACGAGCCGGAGCGGACCCACCCGGCCGATCTCGACGCCGTCGCGGCGCTGCGCCGGCGGCCCGAGTTCGACCAGCTCCGCCAGTCGCGCGCCCGGCTCGACCGGGAGGTGGCCTACACCTCGGCGGAGAACCGGCCCAAGGTGTTCGCCTTCGGCCAGGCCGGCGTGGGCCTGCCGGGACTGGACCAGTTCCGCACCTCGTCGGATGCGTTCTGGCAGGCGGGGGTGAAGGTCGAGTGGCGGCCCTGGACCTGGCGGTCCGCGGGCCGGAAGGCGGCGGCCTTCCGGCTGCAGCAGGACGTCGTCGCCACCGAGGAAAAGGCGCTGGGCCGGCGGCTGGCGCGCGCCGTGGTCACCGACCTGGAGGACATCGCCCGGCTCAAGGCCGCGCTGGCGGACGACGAGCGGATCGTGGCGCTCCGCACCGAGGTCGAGCGGCAGGCGCGGGCGCAGTACGACGAAGGCGCCATCACCACGCCGGACTACGTCGAGTCGCGCACCGACGTCCTGGAAGCGCGGCTGACACTGGAGCGCCATCGGGTCGAGCTGGCCCAGGCGCGGTCGAGGTACCTCACCACCCTGGGGATCACGCCCCGCACAGCGAGCGACACGCCATGAGTCCCGCACACCACCGCAGGTTTGCGCCCGTCGCCCTCGTCCTCGGCGCCGTCGCGCTGGTCTCCTGCCGCAACGAGGACGCCGACGCCTACGGCAACTTCGAGGCGACCGAAGTGACGGTAGCCGCCGAGGTGGGCGGCCGGCTGCTCGCGCTTCGGACTGGAGGAGGGCGACCGCATCGCGAAGGACAGCGTCGTGGGCGTGGTGGACACGATCCCGCTCCTGCTGGAGCGACAGGCGCTGGTCGCCCGCCGGGCCGGCGGCCGCGGCGCGCGCCCGGGAGGCGGACGCCAACATCGCGGCGCTGGAAGTCCAGCGCAGCATCGCCGAGCGCGAGCTGGCCCGCACCGAGCGGCTGCTCAAGCAGGCGGCGGCCACCGCGCAGCAGGGCGACCGCGCCGAGCACGATGCGCGGGTGGTGCTGGAGCAGCTGGCCGGCGCGCGGGCGGCGCGCGGCAGCGCGCCGCCAGGAAGTCGCCGCGCTCGACGCGCAGGTGGCATCGCATCGACGACCGCCTGGCCCGGAGCCGGATCCGCAGTCCGCTCGCCGGCACCGTGCTCGCCCGCTACGTCGAGCCGGGGGAGTTCGTGCAGGCCGGCCAGCCGCTGTTCAAGCTGGCGTCGCTCGACTCGCTCACCTTCCGCGCCTACGTCGGCAACGCGCAGCTCACCCAGCTCCGCCTGGGGCAGGAGGTGCGGGTGGGCGTGGACCGGGGCGACTCGATCGCCACGCTTCCCGGGCCGGGTCACCTGGATCGCCTCCGCCGCCGAGTTCACCCCGACGCCGATCCAGACCCGCGAGGAGCGGGCCGACCAGGTGTACGCGGTGAAGATCGCCGTGGCCAATCCCGACGGCCGGCTCCGGATCGGAATGCCGGGCGAGCTGACCATCGCCGCCGAGGCCCGCGATGAGTGACGGGCCCGCAGTCGAGGCCCGGGGCCTGGTGCGCCGGTTCGGCGACGACGCCGCGCTTCAGGAAGTGTCGTTCGACGTCGCGCCGGGCGAGCTCTACGGCGTGATCGGTCCCGACGGCGCCGGCAAGACCACGCTGTTCCGGATCCTGGTCACCCTGCTGCTGCCCGACGCCGGCACCGCGCGGGTGCTGGGCCGCGACGTGGTGAAGGACCTGTGGGACCTGCGAACCCGGATCGGCTACATGCCGGGGCGCTTCTCGCTCTATCCCGACCTCAGCGTGGTGGAGAACCTCGCCTTCTTCGCCGCGCTGTTCGACACCACGATCGCGGAGGCGCGGGAGACGATCGCGCCGATCTGGGTCCAGCTCGAGCAGTTCTCCGGCCGCCGCGCGGGCGCGCTGTCCGGCGGCATGAAGCAGAAGCTCGCGCTCTGCTGCGCCCTGGTGCACCGGCCCGAGATCCTCTTCCTCGACGAGCCCACCACCGGGGTGGACGCGGTGTCGCGGAGGGAGTTCTGGGACCTGCTCGGCGCGACTGCGCGACGAGGGCCTGCCGATCGTGGTCTCCACCCCGTACATGGACGAGGCGATCCGCTGCGACCGGGTGAGCCTGATGCAGGACGGACGGCTGCTGGTCACCGACCGGCCCGCCGAGATCGGCCGCGGCTATCCGCGGCCGCTCCTGGCCGTGCGCGGCGCCGAACGTGCTCGGCCTGCTCGGTGCGCTGCGGCGCTTCCCCCACGCCGCGGCGGTCTGGCCGTTCGGGGAGGCGCTGCACTACACCGATGCGCGGCGGGACGCGCCGGCCGAGCTGATCGCGCGGGAGCTGGCCGCGCACGTCGAGGCCGCGGGGCTCTCGGGCGTGTCGATGGCGCCCGATCGCGGCGAGCATCGAGGACGCTTTCATGTGGTACATGGCGCAGGAGGGGCGGCGTGAGGCGTGCATCGAGCGACGGTCCCACGCCATCGACGCCCAGGCGCTCACCCGCCGCTTCGGCAACTTCACCGCGGTGGACGCGATCACGTTCCACGTCGAGCCGGGCGAGGTGTTCGGGTTCCTCGGCGCGAACGGGGCGGGGAAGACCACCGCCATCCGCATGCTGATCGGCGTGCTGGAGCCCACCTCGGGGTCGGCGACGGTGGCCGGCTACGACCTCAAGACCCAGGCGGAGCAGGTGCGCCGCCGGATCGGCTACATGAGCCAGAAGTTCTCCCTGTACGAGGACCTGACCGTCCAGGAGAACATCACGCTCTACGGCGGCATCTACGGCGTGAGCGACCGCGACATCGTCGACCCGCACCGGCGACATCCTCACCCGGATCGGCCTGGAGAACGCCGGGGACGAGCTGGTGCGGGAGATCCCGCTCGGCTGGAAGCAGCAGCTCGCCTTCTGCGTGGCGCTGCTGCACCGGCCCGCCGTGGTCTTCCTCGACGAGCCGACCGGCGGGGTGGATCCGATCACCCGGCGGCGGTTCTGGGAGCTGATCTACGAGGCCGGCGCCGCGGGCACCAGCGTGCTGGTCACCACCCACTACCTGGACGAGGCGGAGTACTGCCGGCGCATCTCCATCATGGTGAACGGGGCCATCGCCGCCATGGGCACCCCCGCGGAGGTGCGGCAGCGCGGTGGGCGCCGAGACGCTGGACGAGGTGTTCCTCAAGCTCACCCGGCCGGGAACGGCGGCATGAGGGCGTTCCTCGGGCTTCGTGCGGAAGGAGACCCTGCACCTGCTGCGGGACCGGCAGACGCTGGCGATCCTGATCCTGTTCCCGGTGGTGCAGGTGCTGATCTTCGGCTTCGCGGTGCGCACCGACGTGCGCGACATCGCCATCGCGATCGTGGACCCGACGCCCGACGTCGCCACCACTCGAGCTGCGGGAGCGGATCGCCGCCTCCGACCGGTTCCACATCGTCGAGCGTGGCCTCGAGCGCCGCAGGGACTCGACCTCCAGTTCCGCGACGGCTCGATCCGGCAGGCGCTGGTGCTGCCCACCGACGTCGAGCGCCGGCTCGGCCGGGGCGACTCGCTGCCGGTGCAGCTGCTCACCGACGGCAGCGATCCCGAACACCGGCGGCATCATGCAGGGCTACGCCACCGCGATCGTGGAGCGCTGGTACCGCGACGCCGTACCGGCCGGCGGCGCGCTCCGGATCGAAGCCGCAGGCGCGGATGCGCTACAACCCGACGCTGGAGAGCTCCCACCTCTTCGTGCCGGGGCTGGTGGCCTTCGTGCTCACCATCGTGTCGGCGCTGATGACCGCGATCTCGATCTCCCGGGAGAAGGAGACCGGCACGATGGAGATGCTGCTGGTCTCGCCCATCCGGCCCACCGCGATCGTGGCGGGCAAGGTGATGCCCTACATCGTGCTCGGCTTCGTGAGCGTCCTCCTGGTGCTGGTGGCGGCGCGGACGGTGTTCGGGGTGCCGCTCCGGGGCAGCCTGGTGCTCCTGCTGGCGGAGAGCGGGCTCTACATCGTCACGGCGCTGGCGCTCGGCATCGTGATCTCGACCAAGGCGCCCAACCAGCGGACCGCCATGATCGCCGCGCTGGCGGGCCTGATGATGCCGACGCTGCTGCTGTCGGGCTTCATCTTCCCGCTCGACTCGCTGCCCGCGCCGCTCCAGTGGCTCTCCCACCTCGTGCCGGCCCGGTGGTTCCTGACCATCGTGCGGGGCATCATGATCAAGGGGGCCGGCCTGGCGACGCTGTGGCAGGAGACGCTGATCCTGGTCGGGATGACGCTGTTCCTCCTCGTCAAGGGATCGCGCGGCCTCGCGATCCGGCTGGGCTGAGCCGATGCGCACCATCTTCTTCCTGGTCCGGAAGGAGTTCCTCCAGATCTTCCGCGACCGCACCACCGTGTTCCAGATCTTCATGATTCCGGTGGTGCAGCTCCTGGTGCTGGCCAACGCGGCCACCTTCGACGTGAAGCGGGTGGCGATGCTGGTGGTGGACGAGGACCGGACGACGGTGTCGACGGGGCTGGTGCAGCGGCTCGAGGCGGGGCGGCAGTTCGAGGTGGTGCGCTACGAGCCGAGCGACGCCGGCGTGGACCAGGCGCTGCTCGACCGCGAGGTGACCGCGGTGCTCCACATCCCGCGGCGCTTCGAGGAGGACCTGGTGCGGCGGCGGCGGGCGCCGGTGCAGCTGGTGCTGAACGCGGAGGAGGGGGCCACCGCCGGCATCGTCCAGTCCTACGCCAACGCGATCCTGGCCTCCTACGCCGCGGAGCTGGACCGGACGCTGCCCGCAGCCCGCGGAACGAGCGCGGCTGCCGCGCGGGTGGCGCCGCTCGACCTCCGGACCCAGCGCTGGTTCAACCCGACCCGGAACTACAAGTACTGGATGGTGCCGGCGCTGATGGTCTCGCTCACCACGATCATCGGCCTGCTGCTCACGGCGCAGAACATCACCCGGGAGAACGAGCTGGGCACGCTGGAGCAGCTCAACGTCACCCCGATGACCAAGGTCCAGTTCATCGCGGCCAAGCTGATCCCGTTCTGGCTCCTGTCGCTGCTGATCTTCTCGATCGGCCTCGCGATCGGGAAGCTGGTGTTCGGCATCCCGATGCGGGGCAACCTGCTGCTGGTCTATCTGGCGGCGGCGGTGTACCTGATCGTGGTGCTCGGGCTGGGGCTCTGGATCTCCACCATCACCCGTACCCAGCAGCAGGCGATGTTCGTCGCCTTCTTCGTGATCCTGATCTTCCTGCTGATGAGCGGGCTCTTCACTCCGGTGGACTCGATGCCGGACTGGGCCCGGCGGGTGGCCGAGGTCAATCCGGTGAAGCACTTCGTCTCCATCATGCGGGCGGTGCTGATGCGGGGCGCCGGGCTGGAGACCGTGGGCCGGCCGATCGCTGGGTCTGGCGGCCGCCGGGGTCGCGGTGCTGGCGCTGGCGGTGATCCGATACCGGAAGTCGGTGGCGTAGGATTACACTGGCTCCGCCTGGTCCCTGGTCGACGCCGCGGCGTCGAGCATCTCGCGCACCTTGCGAGCGAGATCTCGCGGCGTGCACGGCTTCTGGAGAAACGGTTGTCCCTGCTCGAGCAACCCGCGACGGATCACGTCCTCGTCCACGAAGGCCGAGGTGAAGAGGACGGGGAGCCCGGGGCGAAGGAGGGCCAACCGATCGCCCAATCCTCCGCCGCTCATTCCCGGCATCACCACGTCGGTGATGACCAGATCGATCCCGTGCTCCTCCTGCTCCAGCAGACGAAGAGCCTCCTCGGCATTCCGCGCTTCGCGACAGCGGTAGCCGTGGCTTCGCAAGGCGCGTACGGCGAGCGCCCGTACCAGGGCCTCGTCTTCCACGATCAGCACCGTTTCGCTGCCTCCCTCGACCTCGGGGAGACCGATCGTCTCGGCAAACGGCTCCGGCTCTCTGGGCACCTCGGGCCAATACACCTCGATGGTGGTGCCCCGACCCGGCTCCGAGGTTGCCCACACGAACCCGCCGCTTTGCTTGGCCGCGCCGTACACGGATGAGAGCCCCAGGCCCGTGCCCTGCCCGGGCGGCTTGGTCGTGAAGAACGGCTCCCAGATACGCTGCAGGGTGGCTGCCGCCATGCCATGGCCCGTGTCGGTCACGGCCAGCATCGTGAATCTGCCGATCGGCGTGGTGTCGCCGACCTGCCGCGACGCGGGTGAGCCGGGCTCGAACCGGACCGTCTTGGTCTCGATGGTGACCCGACCGCCCTGGGGCAGTGCGTCCCGGGCATTGAGCACCAGGTTCATCAGCGTCTGCTCGATCTGGCGCGGGTCGGCGAACACGACGCCCCGGTCCGACGCAAGCTGCAGGACGAGCTCGATGTTCTCGCCCAGGATCGAGGGGAGCAGGCCCCCGGCGCGCCGCACCACCGCATCGATGTCCAGCAGCCGCGGCTGAATCAGCTCGCGCCGCGCGAAGGCCAGAAGCTGGCGGGTCAGGCCGGCCGACCGGTCGGCGGCCAGCGAGATCTGCTCCACGTCCACCCGCCTGGGGTCGTCGGGATCCAGGCTCCGATTCAGAAACTCACTGAATCCCAGAATCGCGGTGAGCATGTTGTTGAGGTCGTGCGCGATGCCGCCGGCGAGCCGACCGACCGCCTCCAGCCGCATGCCCTCCTGGAGGTGCTCCTCGGTGCGGCGCCGCTCCGTCAGGTCGAGCATGACCCCCGCCATGTGCAGCGGCTCGCCCGTTGCCGCGTCGACGGTGCACCGGCCGACGGCCATGATCCAATGGGTGCTGCCGTCGGGCCAGATCACCCGGCACTCCACCGAGAGCGGCGACCGGTCGCGCACGGCGTGGTCCCAGCGATTCCCGGTGGCCTCGCGGTCCTCCGGGTGGATCGCCTCCAGCCAGGCGGGGTGACTCACGGTGGCCCCCGCGAGCAGCCCGAAGTGCGCCTTTGCCCGCGCATCCCACCGCATCTCGCCGGTGGCGAGCTCGTACTCCCAGGTCCCCAGGCCACCGGCTTCGAGCGCCAACTCCAGCGCCTCCTGGTTCCGGCGAAGCTGCTCCGTGGCGTGCTTGCTCTGGGAGAGATCGCGCAGCCGCTCGGAGAAGCCGAGCAGCCGGCCCTCGCGGTCGGTCACGCGGGTCAGTGACATCGAGGCCCAGAACCGGCTGCCGTCCTTCCGGACGACCCACCGCTCCGAGCCGGCCTGGCCGCGCTCGGCGGCTTCAGCGAAGTCTCGCTCCGGCGCGCCCGCCTCGCGGTCTTCCGCGGTGTAGAGGTCCGCGGCCGAGATTCGGAGAAAGTCGAACTTGTCGTAGCCCAGGACCCGTCGCACACCGGAGTGCCAACTCGTCGGCTTGCCCTTGGCGTCCAGCAGGAAGATGGAGTAACCCTGGGTCTGATCGAGCGGTGTCCGGTACCGTTCCTCAGGGTGAGGAGGCACCTCCTCGGTGGGCTGCCGCCCCAGCAGGTCCCGCTCGAGCTGGTCGGCTCTGGCCGTGGCCTGACGAGCGGCGGCCCTGGCCCGGCGCAGAGCGCGCCACTGCGCTCCCGCCAGGCAGACGATCACGATGGCGGTCAGCACGTAGAGCGCCAACCCGAGAGGAGTGGGACCGCCGGCAAGCGGGAGGGTCACGGGGGAGGCGGAGAGGCCAGGAATACCGCGGCGAGGCGTTTCACTCCAGCCTCCGTCACCAACTGTGCAGCGAAAGGGGGAGGGCAGCCGCGGGTATTCGACCCTGACCCACCCGACGACTACCACATATTAGGCCGACCTCACTCCGCCATCAATCCTCTATCCGATCCGAGCGCGCATTCTCCCGTCGGGCGAGGACCAGAAACGGCATCGCCACCAGCTGAATGCCCGCGCTCAAGACGTAGGCCGACGGATAGCCCCAGACATCGGCCGCCCGGCCCAACGCGGGCTGCGCCACCACGCCGCCGGCGGAGGCCATCAGGTTGTCGAACGAGAGGACCGTCGCTCGCTGTTGGGAGGGAATGATGCCGTTCAGGTACGCCTGCCGAATCGGGACGCCGGCGGAGAACGTGCAATCCCCACACCACCAGGAGGGCGATCGCCACCCAGAAGCTCGAGGTCAAGCCGATCAAGCGCGAGGCAGGCGACCCCGATCAGCGAGGCCAGCATGAGCACATGGGTCCGGCGGGAAAACCAGCGGCGCGCCCGCGGCACGATCAGCCCCGCGATCATCTCGGTTCCGGCGACGATGGCCGCGGCCAGCCCCGCGATCCCGAAGGCGCGCGTATCGCCGTACAGCTCCAACAGATACGGCTGGAGGGCATAGAAGGCGAAGATGTCCACTCCCCCGGCGCACAGCGCGGCCAGCATCAGCCAGCGCACCGGTGGATTTCGCCATCCGTGGTCGAGTGAGGCCTGCACCACGCCCTTGATCTCAGCCACCGCGCTCTTGCTCCGGTCGGGCGAGAACCCGAGATCCTTCATCAGGAAGAAGGCCGCGACGAGGGTGAGTGCCAGGAGCGCCGACCGGATGACGTACGGCACGCCCAGGTCGGTCACCTGGGCGATGTAGCCGCCCGCGACCGAGCCGGTGAGCATGGCGGCGCCGCTCACGACCTGACCTCGGGCCATCACCGATTCGAGGCTCTCCTTGAAGCCGCTGAAGGCCAGGGCGTCCACCAGCCACGCCTCGGTCGCGCCGGAGAAGAAGGTGAATCCCAGGCCGAGGAGGATGGAGGCGATGGCCCAGCCCCAGAGCGGTGCGTGCATCTTCCACATGGCCAGGTACAGGAGGGTCGAGAGGAGCAGGGTGGCGGCGCCGAGCAGGTAGGACACGCGTCTGCCCCACATGTCCGCCAGGACGCCGGTGGGGACCTCGAAGATCACCATGCCCGCCGTGAAGAACGCGTTGGCGGCGAAGGCCTCGGCGTTGTTGAGGCCGGCGTCGAGCAGGAACAGGGTGTTGATCCCCCAGATGAACGAGGCCGCCAGGGTCGACAGCAGCGTCAGCAGGAGGTAGGTGCGCTGCACCCGGCGGGCCTGGAGGTTCATCACTCGCTCCCTTTCGGATCACCGGCAACGTCACCGGCTCCGGCCGGCCCGGCAAGGCCCGCCCTGTCATCCCGAACAAAGCGAGGGATCTTGCCCGAAGTGGTTCGAACCACTCAAAGGCAAGATCCCTCGCTTCGCTCGGGATGACCGGGGTGTTATCCCTCTTTGGGCACCGCCCGCCGCACGACCACCGTGATGTTGTCGCGGCCACCGCCGTCGAGCGCGTCCTGCAACAGGGCCTCGCACACCTGTCTGGCCGACGTCATCGAGCGCAGCCGCTCCCGGATCCGCTCGTCCGGCACGTGGCAGGTGAGCCCGTCGCTGCACAGCAGCACGACGGTGTCCCAGTCCAGGCCGATCCGGGTGACCGCCGGCGCGGTCTGCCTCCCGCCGATGGAGCTCGACAGCGTGTGCTCGTACCGGGTGCCCGACGCGTCGGCCCGGGTCAGCACGCCGAGATCGATCAGCTCCTGGGCCATGGTCTGGTCGCGGGTGATCTGGGTCAGCTCGCCGCCCCGGAGCAGGTAGCACCGGCTGTCGCCCACCTGGAGCAGGTAGGCCCTCGGCCAGGCGCCGAGGTACAGGGTGAGGGTCGTGGCCATGCCGCGATAGTCGGGCTCTTCCTCGCCCCGCCGCACCAGATCGGCGTGGCATTGGAGCGCCCCTTCCTGGAGCGCCTGGAAGATCTCGTGGTCGTCGGACGAGCCGGCGGCATAGTAGCAGCGCATGCTGCCCGACATGTATCGGGCCGCTCCCTCGAGCGCGATCCGGCTGGCCTCGGCGCCTTTGGTGCCGCCGCCGACGCCGTCGGCCACCATCATCAGCAGGCCGACCCGCTCGCTCTCACCCATCAGCTGGTCGGGCTCCGGCAGACTGGTGAGCTGAACCACGGTCTGCCGCCGCAGCGCGCAGACCAGGAAATGGTCCTGGTTGTCGGTACGGATTTTCCCGGGATGGGTGAGTCCGTAGATGTCGATCTCGTCGTCCCGGGGCTTTCGGTCGGGGGCGGTGGGGGGAGCGGTCAACTGCTGTGGGGTCATCGGGGCCTCCTGTGCGCAGGGGCCAGAGGGGTTCTCTGTCAAGATGGCGTGCTGAACCGCCCCTGGCTAGGAGTGAGCGTTCAGGTGCTGGGCCGTCCGCAGCTCCCGCCCCCGGCCAGCTCGGGCTCCCGTTGCCGCATCAGCGCCTCGATCTCGGGGATCTCCCGCGGCACCCCGTCCGAAAGCCACTCGAGGCCCGCCGCGGTCAGCGCATAGTCGTCCTCGATGCGCACGCCGATGTTCTTGTACTTCTCGACCGCCGGCCGGACCTTCGCCAGCATCGCCCGATTCTTCGGCGTGTCGGGCAGGCTCCGGAGCAGTTCCGGGCTGACGTAGAGCGCCGGGCTCGACGGTGAAGACGTCTCCCGCCCCGAATTCATGCGCCTCCTCGTAGTACTGCGCCGGGTCGTGCACCTCGACCCCGATGCCGTGCCCTCCGAAGCCATGGATGGCGTAGAGTCGGCTCTGGATGCAGCCGCCGCGCGGACACTCCATCCCCGCCGGCGGGTCGAAGGTCGCGTCTGCCGACTCGAATCAGTCCCAGCCGAAGCAGGCCCTTGGCGACGACCGCCTTGCCGGAGTCGTCGGCGACCAGGTAGCTCACGCCGGGCCTGATCTGGCGCACGAACGCTTCCTGCGCGTCGCGGACGATCCGGTAGATGTCGCGCTGCTCGGGGCTGAACCGGCCGTTCACGGGGAGGGTGCGGGTCACGTCCGCCGAGTAGTGGGCGAAGGAGGCGGCGGCATCGATGAGCAGCAGCTCGCCGTCGCGCATGACGCGGTTGTCCTCCATGTAATGCAGTATGGTGGCGTTGGGACCCGAGCCGACGATGCTTCCGTATCCCGGCCGGTCTCCACCGAGCCGGCGGAAGGTCCCCTCGAGCAGCGCCTGGATCTCGTTCTCCCCGCAGCCGGGCGCGGTCGCCTTCATCGCCTCCCGGTGCCCCCTGACGCTGATCTCGACGGCCTTGCGAAGCAGGGCGATCTCGGCGGCACTCTTCCTCGCCCGCAGCCGGCGCACCGCGTCGTCGAGAGAGTGCATCACCAGCCAGGGATGCGCGATCCGAAGCTGCGACAGGAAACGAGCGCCCCGGGTCAGCGAATCCGCTGCGGCGAAGTCGTCGGTCTGAACATCGGGGATGACGTAGAAGGGGAGTCCGCTGGTCGCGAGCGAGTCGATCGCGGGCCGAAGCTGCGCGATCTCGCGGCCCGCGATCCCGATCCTTCGCCTCGAGATCGGCGACCCGGGTTCGGGCACCGACCCAGCGCTCTTGGATGGCCTCGCGCGTCGGAACGAACATCGTCGCCGTCAGAACGCCCTTGCGCTTCACCATCACCAGGGCCGCGTCGGTCTCGTTGAAGCCGGTCAGGTAGTAGAAGGCCGGCAGCTGGTAGAAGGTCGGCCAGAACACGACGGGCTCAACACCACCGAAGGCGACAACCACCCCGGAGTCGATTCGGGCGGTGAGCGCTTCACGGCGCGCCGCGTACTCACCCTGGGCCACCTGAGCGTGGGCTTGCGAGGGAACGGCGCCCGCGGCCAGGAGCCCGGCGAGCAATGCGAGCGGGCCTCGAGAACACGATCGCGACACGAGTACCTCCACTCATCGAGGCGGTGTGCGGCGGGACGGCAAGAACGGCGACAGGTTAGTGTGCAGCATTCCGGCGTAGCGCACAAGATTGTAGGTTACCTCAACCAATCGCCCTGCGAGCAATGCACCGACGAGACTTCCTGCAGTTGACCGGCCTCGCCGCCGGCGCAGTCGCGTTCCCCCTGACCCGGGGGACTCGGCTGCTGCCCGGCTGGGATGGCGCGCTCACGCCTATTCCGTCGGCGGACAAGCGACAGCTCGCCGACGCCGCGCTGGAGGCCGCGCGAGCCGCCGGCGCCACCTACGCCGACGTGCGCATCGGCCGCTACCTGAACCAGTTCGTGATCACCCGCGAGAACAAGATCCAGAACATCACCAACGCCGAGTCCTACGGCGTCGGCATCCGGGTCCTGGCCGACGGCGCCTGGGGCTTCGCCGCGACCAGCCAGGTCACCACCGACGCGGTCGCCCGCGCCGCCCGGGACGCGGTCGCGATCGCCAAGGCCAACGCCAAGCTCCAGTCGGAGCCGGTGCAGCTCGCGCCGCAGAAGGGCGTCGGCGAGGTCTCCTGGCGGACCCCGATCGAGAAGAACGCGTTCGAGGTGCCGGTCCAGGAGAAGGTCGACCTGCTGATCACGGCGGCAACGCCGCGGCGCTGAAGAGCGGCGCCAAGTTCGTCAACTCGGGCTCCCTGTTCCTGGTCAACGAGCAGAAGTACTTCGCCTCGACCGACGGCTCCTACATCGACCAGGACATGCACCGCATCTGGCCGTACTTCGTCGCCACGGCCGTCGACTCGGCAGCGGCAAGTTCGAGAACCGCGACGCGCTGTCGCGCGCCGATGGGGATGGGCTGGGAGTACTCGTCGCCCAATCGGGCCGGGAAGCTCTCGGGCCCAGGCGAGACCGTGGTGAAGCTGTACGGGAAGTCCTACGACATGGTGGAGGACGCCGCCGCAGGCCGGCCGCCAGGCGCGGGAGAAGCTCAAGGCCCGCTCGGTCGAGGCCGGCCGGTACGACCTGGTGCTCGACCCCAGCCACCTCTGGCTCACGATCCACGAGTCGGTCGGCCATCCGCTCGAGCTCGACCGCGTGCTGGGCTACGAGGCCAACTACGCCGGCACCAGCTTCGCCACGCTCGACAAGTGGCAGAGCAAATCGTTCAAGTACGGCAGCGACCAGGTCAACTTCGTCGCCGACAAGACTCAGCCCGGCTCGCTGGGCGCCGTCGGGCTACGACGACGAAGGCGTCAAGACCAAGCGCTGGGACCTGATCAAGGACGGCATCCTGGTCGAACTACCAGGCGATCCGCGACCAGGCGCACATCCTCGGCCAGACCGAGTCGCACGGCTGCTGCTACGCCGACTGCTGGAGCTCGCGTGCAGTTCCAGCGCATGCCCAACGTCTCGCTGAAGCCCGGGCAAGGCGCAGCTGACGCCGGAGCAGATGATCGCCGACGTCGAGCACGGGCATCTACATCGTCGGCGACGGCTCCTACTCGATCGACCAGCAGCGCTACAACTTCCAGTTCGGCGGCCAGCTGTTCTACGAGATCAAGGAACGGCAAGATCGCCGGCATGCTGCGCGACGTGGCCTACCAGTCGAACACCCAGGAATTCTGGAACTCCTGCGTCGCCGTCTGCGACGACCGCGACTACCGGCTCGGCGGCTCGTTCTTCGACGGCAAGGGCCAGCCGCCGCAGTCCAGCGCGGTCTCGCACGGGTGCTCGACCACCCGCTTCAACGGCGTCAACGTCATCAACACGGCGACGAAGATCTGATGCCTCCTTACTCCGAAGCCGACGCGCGGGCGCTCCTGGAGCAGGTCCTGGCGCGGTCCAAGGCCGAAGGGTGCGAGGCACTGCTCCAGGCGAGCCGGAGCGGCAACATCCGCTTCGCGCGGAACGCGGTGAGCACCAGCGGTGTGATCGAGGACGCGTCCTTGGTCATCCGGTCGCGCTACGGCCTGCGGCTGGGCACGGCAACCGTCAACGAATTCGACGACGAGAGTCTCACGCGGACGGTCCGGCTCACCGAGGAGCTCGCCCGGCTCGCGCCCGCCGACCCGGAGTTCCAGCCGCTGCTGGAGCCGCAGCAATACTCCCGCTCCCCCGGCGCTGGGTGGATGCGACCGCCGCGGTCAGTCCCGGGTTCCGGGCCGAGGCCGCCGCCCACAGCATCGAGAAGGCCAAGGCGAGCGGCTGCGTCGCCGCGGGCTACCTCACCGACTCGGCCAACTGGAGGGCGCTGCTCAACAGCAGGGGCACGTTCGGCTACTTCGCCGATACCGGCGCCACCTACAGCGTCACCGCTCGGACCGAGAGCGGTGACGGCTCGGGGTGGGGCGGCCAGGACATGAACGATATCGCCCGGCTCGATTCCGAGGGGACGGCCGGGATCGCCAGCGAGAAGGCGGCCGCCAGCCGGAACGTGCGCGCCCTCGAGCCGGGCAAGTACACCGTCATTCTGGAGCCGGCGGCCTCGGTCGACCTGGTCCAGCAACTGGTGCTCGACAACAGCGCTCGGGCGGCGGAGGAAGGTCGCAGCTTTCTCAGCAAGCCAGGCGGCGGCACCAAGGCGGGTCAGAAGATGCTGGACGAGCGGGTCACGATCTATTCCGACCCCGCGAGCGCCGACGTACCGTGTACCCCGTGGGACGACGAGGGGCTCGCCCGCGACGCGCACGGTGTGGATCGACAAAGGCATCGTCCGCACGCTGGGGTACCCGCGGTACTGGGCCAAGAAGCAAGGGCGAACTCCGGTGGCGGTGCCGGGAAACTTGGTCATGGAGGGCGGAGATCAGTCGCTGGAGGATCTTATCCGGGGCACCGAGCGGGGCGTGCTGGTGACCCGAACCTGGTACCTCCGCATGGTCGATCCGCAGACCCTGCTCTACACCGGCCTCACCCGCGATGGCACCTTCTACGTGGAACGCGGGCGCATCACGTACGCGATCAAGAATTTCCGATTCAACGAATCGCCGGTGATCATGCTCAACAACCTGGATGCGCTGGGGCGGCCGGCGCGGGTGCAGAGCGCCCAGACGCAGGGGAGGGTGATGATCCCGCCGATGCGAATCCGCGACTTCACCTTCAGCAGCCTGTCCGACGCGGTCTGACGCGAGCGGCGAGCGAGTTCTCCGGAGGTCTCATGATCCTCGCGCTCGTGGTCCTCCTCGCGCTCGCCGCCCTCGTCGCGCTCACCTACAACAGCCTGGCCCGGCTCCGCCTGCTCGCCTCCAACGCCTGGGCGGACATCGACGTCCAGCTCAAGCGCCGGCACGACCTGATCCCCACTCTGGTCGCCACGGTGAAGGGACACGCGGGCTATGAGAAGGGCACGCTCGAATCCGTGGTCCAGGCCCGCAACCGCGCCGCGAGCGCCGGTGGCCCCGCCGCGGCGGGCGCCGCCGAAGGAGAGCTGGCGAGCTCGGTGCGGCAGATCTTCGCCCTGGCCGAGGCGTACCCCGACCTCAAGGCCGCGGAGAGCTTCCTCTCGCTGCAGCGAAGTCTCACCGAGATCGAGGACCACATCCAGAATGCCCGCCGCTATTACAACGCTGTGGTACGCGACTTCAATACCAAGATCGCGCAGTTTCCGTCGAACCTGATCGCCGGGGCACTCGGCTTTCGCCCGCGGGAGTTCTTCGGCTTGAGCGATTCCGCGGAGCAGGCCCCGCCGGCGGTAGACCTGGGGGGCGGCCGATGATGGGCATCGCCCTGGCGCTGCTCTTCTTCCTCCTCGTGCCGCCCGCCGCCGCCCAGCGATCGCTCGCCATCGAGCGGTTCGACGCCCTCATTACCGTCGGCCGCGACGGCGGCGTGGACGTCACCGAGACGATCACGGCGAAGTTCACCGGCTCCTGGAACGGGATCTACCGCACCGTCCCGGTCGAGTATCACACGCCGCAGGGGTTCAACTGGACGCTGAAGCTGCGGTTGCTCGGAGCGAGCGGCGCGGACGGACAGTCACTCAAGGTCGAGGGCGAGCGAGACCGCCACTACCTCAAGTACAAGATCTGGGTGCCCGGCGCCGCGGACGCGACGCGCACCCTGGTGCTCCGCTACCGGGCGAAGAACGGGCTCCGCTTCTTCGAGGATCACGACGAGCTGTACTGGAACGTGACCGGCGACGAGTGGGACGTCCCGATCGGGGCGGCCTCCGCGCGGATCGTGCTGCCGGCCGGCGCGACCGGCGTGCGCGCCATCGCCTTCAATGGCGCTTACGGCTCCACCGCACAGGATGCCCAGGTCGCCATCGAGGGCACGGCGGTCCGCGTCGTGCTGCCCCAGCCGCTCGGATTTCACGAAGGGCTCACCGCGGTGGTCGGGTGGGACAAGGGACTGGTCGCCGAGCCGACCGACGCCGACCGTGTGCTGGGCTTCCTGGCGAGCAACTGGCCGCTGGGGATCCCGGTCGTCGTGCTGCTCGGGATGTTCGCTGCTCTGGCGGCGGGTGGGACGCGACCCCGGGCGGTTGCCGGTCGCGGTGCAGTACGACACCCCGGACGCGCTCACCCCCGCCGAGGCCGGCACCCTGATCGACGAATCGGCCGACATGCGGGACATCACCGCGACAGTGGTGGACCTCGCGGTGCGCGGGTTCCTCAAGATCGAGGAGCGGGAGGAGAAGCTGTTGCTCGGCCTGATGACCCGGCGCGACTACGTCTTCCACCGGCTCACGCCGCCGCCGGGGCGAAGGCGCTCGAGAACCACGAGTCGCGGGTGCTCGACGGGATCTTCGAGTCCGGAAGCGCCACGGTGAAGCTCTCCGACCTCGACAACGAGTTCTACCAGCATCTCTCCCGCATCCGGGAGAGCATCTTCGACCGGCTGGTCGGGCGCGGGCTCTACCGCTCGCGTCCGGACAAGGTGAAGGGCTGGTGGCTGATCGGTGCCGTCGTCCTGGGCGGCGTCATCCTCGGTTTCGGGTCGTCGATCGGCGCGGCCTTCTTCGACATGACGCCGCTGCCGTTCGTGATCGCCGCGGTCGCCAGCGGACTGATCGTGGCGGCGTTCGGGCGCATCATGCCGGCGCGTACCGTCCAGGGCGCCCGCGCGCTGGAGCGGGTGCTGGGCTTCGAGGAGTTCCTCCGCCGGGTCGAGGGCGACCGGCTGGAGCGGGTGGTGAAGACGCCGGAGATGTTCGAGCGGTTCCTGCCGTTCGCGATGGCGTTCGGGGTGGAGCGGAAGTGGGCGAAGGCGTTTCAGGACATCTATCGCGAGCCGCCCACCTGGTACGTGGGATCGCACGCCGGTCCCTTCGACCTGAACGGCTTCTCCAGCCGGCTGGGAGATCTCTCCAGCCGCGCCGAGAGCGCCATGAGCTCGTCGCCGCGGAGCTCGGGCGGATCGGGGTTCAGCGGGGGGTCCTCCGGGGGTGGGTCGGGCGGAGGAGGTGGGGGAGGGTTTTGAAACGAGGCGCTCCCCCACCACGAGAATGTGTTACCCCTGCATCCGAGCCACGACCACGGTGATGTTGTCGCTGCCGCCGCCGGCCAGGGCCGCATCCACCAGCTCCCGACACGCGGCCGCCGCGTCGGTCGCGCGGCCGAGGATCTCGGCGATCTGCTCGTCGGACACGTGCCGGGTGAGGCCGTCGGTGCAGAGCAGCAGGACGTCACCCAGTTGCAGGTCCACCAATCCCACCGCCGGGGTCAGCTCATCCGCACCCAACGCGCTCACCAGCGTCGCCGCCATCGGCGCCTTCTGGGCCTGCTCTTCGGTCCACGCGCCGGCATCCACCATGTATTCGCCGGTCGTCTGATCGCGCGTGAGCTGCCGGAGCAAGCCCTTGCGGAGATAGAAGGCGCGGCTGTCGCCCGCGTGCAGGATGTACGCCCGCGGCCACACCAGCGTCGCCATGGTGAGCGTGGTCGCGGGCCCCTCATGGCGGCCGCCGTGTTCCGCGACGATGCGCTGATGCGCGTCCTGCACTCCGGCCTCGAGCTGCTCCAGGAACTCGTGCTCCCGGTCCACGTCGAGGTTGTGGAAGCACCCGGCCGCCTGGCTGATGTACTCGACCAGCGCCGTGACGGCCGTCTGGCTCGCGAGCGCGCCGCCCGGCCGGCCGCCCACGCCGTCTGCCACGACGAAGAGCAATGCCTCGGGGCCGCGGAGCCGGTCGAAGACGCGCGGGTCCTCCAGGCTGGTCTGCCGGACTTGGGCCGTCTTCTGCAGCGAGACGATGACGAAGTGGTCTTCGTTGGCTTTTCGCTTGCGTCCGACGTCGGTCAGACCAGATGCGTCCACCCGCACTTCTACCACCGCCGTGGCCGTCATGGGCGTGCCTCCCTGGTTGCGAGCGTTCCCCGCCCGAGCCGGCGGAACACCTCCTCGACGCCGTCGCCCGTCTTGGCGCTGGTGCGCACCATGTCCCACTGGCCCGCCAGCGCCTCCTCGTCGCGTCGGCCGAGCGCCCAGCGATCCACCAGGTCCGCCTTGTTGAGCGCCAGCACGCCGGGGACGTCGCCGGCAGCTTCGCGGGCCAGCGCCTTGAGCTCCGGGAGCTGGTCGCAGCTCTCCCGCCGGGTGCCGTCAGCGACGTAAAGGATGGCGTGGGCACCGCGGAGATAACTCGTCGTGATGTCCTCGTGGGAGTCGCGGCCGGCCAGGTCCCACAGAACCAGGGTCAGACTCGCGCCGTCGATCTCAATCGGCTTCCGGTCGATCTTCACCCCCACCGTGGAGAGATACCGCTCCGAAAACAGGGAGTGCACGAACCGCTGCACCAGGCTGGTCTTTCCGGTGCCGAACAGGCCGACCATGCAAACTTTCTTCTGGATCATGGTGACGCCTCCCGTCCGGACGCTTCCCAGCCAATGCTCACGATGAAGGAGACACTCCGGTTCACGCGCGCCTGCTCGACGGGGTCGGCCGCGGTCAGCGGCTGAGTGGTGCCAGCGGCGCGCACCCGGGCCGCACCGGCGGGTGCGCCGCGCGCCCCCAGCGCCGCGAGCACCACCTCGGCACGGACCCGGCTCAGTGCCTGGTTGGTCGAGTCGGACCCTGTGGGATCGGTCCGGCCGACGAGCTCGAGCGCTGCATGAGCACCGATCGCGGCCGCCTCGGCCTCGAGCCGGCTGAACGAGGCGGCCACTCGTGCCGCCGTGCCGCGGGCCTCCCGCCCGAGGGAGGCCGAGCCGACGTCGAACAACACGCGCCGCCCCTCGATGTCCTTCTCCAGCGCCGTCAAGTTGGCCGGCACCTCGGCCGTGACGTCACTCAGGTCCAGCGCGGCCACACCGGCGGGGAGCGCCGCGAGCCGGGCGGTCGCCGCGACCCACGGTGAGCGGCGCCGGTCCTCGCAGGTGAAGCGTGTCGCCGGCCAGCGCGAGGGCCAAGGTCGCCGGCGGCGCGAGACTCTTTCGGGCCCGGGCCAGCACCAGCTCGGGCCGGAGCGAGAGGTAAGGCTCCCAGCGCTGCTCGACTTCAGCGGTGTCCACGGCCACGCCGGCGAGAAGTGTCGAGGGGTCGGGAGCGAGCGGGTCGCGGAGCCCGGCAAAGCTCCAGCGGCCGCCGTCCCGTTCCGCCTGCGTCACCACGATTCCGGGCTCCGACTCCAGACGGGCCACCGCCCGATCCCAACGTTGCTCCGATCGCATCCTGAACCACAGCAGGGCTCCGAGGACGCAACACGGCACCGGCGACCCAGGGGAGCCAGGCCAGGGACCTGCGGCCGTTCCGCTGGCGGTCGGTGGAGACCACCGTGGCGAGACAATCCTCCAGCAGCGGGCGGGCAGGCTCGAATGGAGTGGCGTCGCCGTCGAAAGCCGTCAGCGGGCCGGAGTACTCGAGGTGGACTCGCTCGAGCGTGTCCTGCAGCTTGGCGAGCAGCGTGTCCGGAGCCTGGCCGCGGACCACCGCCGCGATCACCGCCTGCGGGCCCTGCTCCACCATCACGGTCAGCTCGCCGACGCTGAACTGCCGGAGACCGCCGGCGTCCCGCTCCGGGGCGAAGGAATCGGCCACGAAGTCGCGAATGGCGGTGAGCATTCCGGAGATGAGATCGGCGTCGCTGACGGGGAGGTCCGGCGCCCAGGCGTGGGCGAGCAGGAGTCCGGTCTCCGCGTGGATCAGGAAGACCTGCTCGACCCGGTAGACCAGCGCGTGCTTGAGGACGATCTGCGCGTAGGGTACGCCGGTGCGCCACGCCTCGAGCCGCCACTTGAGCCCGCGAGGCGAGAGGTTGTGCTCGAGGGCGCTGTTGATGGACGCGACCAGCCCCGCCAGCGCCTCGGCAATCGCCTTACGGATGGCGGGGCCGAGCACCGGGAAGATGGCGGTGGCGATCTCCCGGGGGTTCCGGCGGACGGACTCCCCGATGGCATTTTCGACGGTCGGCGCGAGCGCGCGGGCGAGCTGCCGGTCACGCGCCGCGCGGAGGACGATCGCCTCCGGCAAGAGCTCCGCCAACTCTTCGCGGGTGAGACCCGCCGCGTCGAGGCGCCGCTCCAGCTCGCGGAGCCGGCGCCGCTCGGCGCCGAGGATGAGCTCACGAAGTTCGGCCAGGTCCTCGACGGCGGCCGGCTCCCACGGCGCCCGGTCGTCGCTCACGCATCACCCCCGCGGGCCGTTTTTTCCCGGCGGCGCGCCGCCGACGCGGGCGGCCAGCTCCGAGAGGAACCCGGCGAGAGCGGCACTGTCGGTCTTCGTGGACTTGAGCTCCTGGTGCGACCGGCTCAGTTCGGCCGTCAGGCGGTCCGCCAGCCTGGCAAGCTCGGAGGAGGCCGCCTGCGATTGGAGCAGGAGTTGGTCGCGGAGGCCGGCGTCGGCCAGGTTGGTGGCCTCCTCCAGCTTGAGATGCCGCTTCTCCAGCGCGCGGATAGCCTCCTTGATCTCGGCGGCCAGCGACTTGAGCTCCTCGGTGCGCTTGCTCCGTTCCGCCGCCAGCCGCTCGCCCAGCACCTGCGCCTCGCTCCTGATGAAGGCATCGAGCGACTCCACCTGCTTGGCGAAGTCTGACCGGAGGGCCTCATGCTCGTGGCGAAGACGCTCTTCGAGGCCTTGGAGGCGGGTTTCGACCGCCCGCATCTGGCCCCCGAACAGGATGTCGCGAACCTTGTCGAGACTCTCGGGCTGGGCCTCGGCCGCGGGGGGGTCGGCGACCTGGACCCCGCCCGACTTCCTCTTGTCGCTGTCGTTCCTGGCCATCGTTGGCTCACCGGTATCTGGGTGGGACCCGGGACGATCGTGCCGGGGACTTTTAACGTATCACTCGGTTCCGAGGTTGGCCATCCGGTCGCCAGGACGTCGGATCGGTGTGGCACCGCCACACCGCTGCAAGGAATGTCGCCCATTGCTGGCGGGCGCATCCTCTCTCTCCCCAACATCTTCGGGTCCAGGCCCGGGCTAGCCCGGGACCTGCCTATCCCATGGCCCAGCGCCGGGCAGGCCACGGGACAGTGCAACTCCTGCCGTCGCCCAGATTCTGCATCCACCGCACGGGAGGGATCATGCGCATCGGCGGCAGCGTGTGAAACGCGGCGAGCTCACGGTGGCAGGCCTGCTCGGCATACTCCTTATTACCGGGGCCCGCGCGCCGGCATCCGTTGAGACGTCTGGGGCAGCGGTGACCGCCGACAGCACGGTCATCGACTCGATCCAAACGCAGCCCGCTCCGACGCGGAGCGCCACGCTGCTGGACAGCGTGCGTGCGGAGTCGGCGCTCCCGGCGGCCGCGGTGCGCCGGCCGATCGAGCGGTATCTCGGCCGATTCAGCGACGATCGGCTGCTGGTGCGGCGCATCAGCGGCGCGGTCCTCCGCGAGTCCCGCCGCCAGCAGGTGCCGCCGTCGCTCATCGTGGCGGTGCTGGTGACGGAGAACACGACGCTCCGCCCCGAGGCGGAGAGCATGGTCGGGGCACGGGGGCTGATGCAGGTGATGCCGTTCCACGCCGGTGCGCAGCTCTGCGACTCCGACGACCTGGTGGACGTGGACAGCAACATCTGCCACGGCACGCTCATCCTCGCCCGGAATCTGCGGGCGACCAACACCTCGGTCGCGGCGCTCCTCCGCTACAACGGCTGCGTGCGGGGGACGAACACCCCCGACTGCCATCGCTACCCCGGCCGGGTGCTCGCGCGGGCGAGCCACGTCCGTCGCGAGATCCTCGCCGGCACCAGCGCGGGCATCCTCATCTCCGCCGATTCGGCGGCCCCGGTGCAGCTCGCCGCGCGCTGAGGTAGGCCGGCCGCCTCACCGACTCAGTCCATAGAAACGACCAGCGCCCGGGCTCTCGCCCGGGCGCTGTCGTCTTACTCGGGGCCGCTCACCGTGCCGCGGCACCGAGGCATTGGGCCCGGGGATCGCTCGGCGGAGCGCTCTGCTCCGGCGACTCAGGGTCACCGGCAGCCGACATCCGGAGCTCCTGCCGTGGCCGGACGCTCGCGAAGTTGGCGCGGCTGTAGGGCCCGCCCGGCGCGAAGGTCGCTGTCTGGATCGCCTTGCCCTGCGTCTTGCCGTGCCAGGTAATGGAGCCGTTCGGGTTGACGGTGCCCCAGCTGTTGACCTCGTCGATGCCGCGCATCGCCGCGATAAAGGTGTTTCCTAGGCCATAGGGGTTGTCGGGCGACGGCAGGACATCTCCGTCAGGACCGGTCACCGTCTCCATGCACCGCGACCAGCTCTCCTCGATCGGGCCGAGAGTGCTCAAATCTCCCACGTCTCCATCGCATGACCCGATGTACTGCGCCAGGTCGGGGTCGATCATGTACATCACCTCGGTGCAGGGGCCGGACGACGAAGCCAGCCGCGAGATCCCGGGGCTCGGAGTGCGGTAGACCAGCGACGCGATGTGCGGCGTCTCCCCCTCGTTGGGGTCCCCGGCCGCGAAGTGAACCGGCGCTCCGGTGACGGCGGTGCCGTCGTCGAGGCTGATCGACCAGTTGCCGCCTCCCTCGGTGGAGATGAGCCGGACTCGGTCGCCGCTGGGCTCGAGCGCCATGGCGAAGTGGATCTCGAAGAAATCCACGATCTTGGGGGAGAATTGCCCGCTCGCTATCGGGGTGGCGACCGCGGTCAGGGGGTCGATGGTGTACACCCGGCTGTCGTTGCCGACGCCGTAGACCTTGCCATCCGATGGCCGAACGACGATCCCGATGATGCGCTTGAGGATCGGGAGCCCGGTGATGCGCATCTGCGCGCTGAGCACGTCGAAGCTTTCCGAGCCGAAGACAAGGAAGTTGTTGGCGAGGTCGACTGCATACACCACGTACCCGACCGGCGCTGGTGCCGGCGGTGGATCGTCCGGGCCCGGATCGGTCGGCCCGGGATCGGAGGGCAGCGGACCGGTCGGGCCGCTGCCGCCGTCCTTGCCGCAACCGGCCCCGGCGAGGGTGGCCCCGAGAGCAAGGAATGCCAGCGCGAAGGCGCGGATCCCTCGGCGAAGTGAGCTGTGGTGCATCTTGGCCTCCGGCGGTGGTGGAGAAGGGTCGCTGACCTCGCGTCGATCCTGTCGACCGACAGCCTAGGGCTCGCCGGTCACTGCGATCTCAACCGCTTCTCAACCCGCCTTGTTGCCAAGCCCGGCTCGGGCCGACATTGTTGTGAGAGCTCCCTCCACTGACCTGGTGACCGATGCGTCCCTCGTCCCCCAACGCGTCCGACCGTCGTCCGGCGGTGGCACGGATGTGACCACCGACCTCCACGGCGCGCTGATCGGCCCGTACCGCCTGGTACGCGAGCTCGGCCAGGGCGGGATGGGCGTCGTCTACCTGGCCGAGCGGGCCGACGGCCAGTTCGAGCAGCGTGTCGCCCTCAAGCTGATCAAGCGCGGGATGGACTCGGACGATATCCTGCGCCGCTTCCTCGGCGAACGGCAGGTCCTCGCCCGTCTGAGCCACGCCCACATCGCCCGACTGCTGGACGGCGGTATCACCGCCGAGGGGCAACCGTACTTCGCCATGGAGTACGTGGATGGTGTGCCGCTGTATCGCTATTGCGCGGAGCGAAGCCTCGGCTTCGAGGACCGGCTGCGGCTCTTCCGGGACGTGTGCGAGGCGGTGCAGTACGCCCATCGCAGCCTGGTGGTGCACCGGGACCTGAAGCCGTCGAACATCCTGGTGACCTCCGCCGGCGAGATCAAGCTGGTCGACTTCGGCATCGCCAAGGTGCTCTACGAGGACGTCGCCGACCGGTCGGTCACTCGGACGGACCAGCGGCTGATGACTCCGGACTACGCGGCGCCGGAACAGATCCGGGGCGAGCCGGTGACCACGGCCACCGATGTCTACGCGCTCGGCGCGATTCTCTATCAGCTGCTCACCGGCCGGACCCCTCACCAGTTCACCGGCAGCTCGCGGGCGGAGCGGTACCGCATCATCCTCGAGGTGGACCCGCAGCCGCCGAGCCGGACCGTGCCTGGCGCGGGGGAGGCGCGCCGGCTCCGCGGGGACCTGGATTTCATCGTGCTCAAGGCGCTGCGGAAGGACCCCGCCCGACGCTACCCCTCGGTGGATGCGCTCATCGAGGACCTCGATCGGCACCGCACCGGCCTTCCGATCCGCGCCCGCCCTGACTCGGTCGCCTACCGGGCGCGCAAGTTCGTCGGTCGCCACCGCCTCGGAGCCACGGTCGTGGCCCTGGGGGTCCTGGCCCTCGCCGCCGGACTGGGCGGGACCCTGTGGCAAGCGCGGGCCACCGCCCGCGAGGCCGCCAAGGCGCGCGTCGTCAAGAATTTCGTGGTGAGTCTGTTCCGGGTCTCCCAACCCGAGGAGTCCCGGGGACGCGAGATCACCGCGCGCGAGCTGCTCGAGCGTGGCGCGCGGCGAATCGACTCGGGCCTCGCGCGCGAGCCGGAGCTCCAGGCGGAGCTGCTGGACGTGCTCGGCGTCATTCACCGTGATCTTGGGCTCTATCCCGAAGCCGACACCCTGCTCCAGCGCGCGGTTCAGCTCTCCCGCGCGACCCATGGCGAGACCCATGCAAACGTCGGCGCGAGGCTGACGGACTGGGCGGGCGTGCTCGCGGCCCGCGGTGAGTTCTCCCGAGCGGAGAGCCTGCTGACCGGAGCGCGCGACATCCTCCGCCGAAGCCTCGGGCCGGAGGACACCAGCGTCGCGACCACCCTGAGCGCGCTCGCCTCGGTGCACCGCAGGAAGGGGGACTTCGCGAAGGCCGAGTCGCTTTACCGTGAGGCGCTGAGGATCGACCGCAGCGCACGCGTCACCGACCAGCTCCGCGTGGCGGAGCACCTGGACAATCTCGGACTGGTCCTGGAGGAGGCCGGGCAGCTGAAGGGCGCGGACCTGAGCTACCAGGAGTCGCTGGCGCTCCGGCGCGAGCTGCTGGATCCGGACCACCCCCAGGTGATCACGTCGGTGCACCACCTCGCGACGCTGCGGGAGAAGCAGGGAGAGTTCACCGAGGCGGAGCGGCTGGAGCGAGAGGTACTGGAGCGCCGGCGACGGATCTATCCCGCCGGTCATCCCGAAATTGCCTACGCGCTCCAGAGCCTGGCCAGCACGCTACAGATCCAGGGAGGGTATGCCGAGGCCGAATCGCTCAACCTCGGATGCGCTGGCCATTCTCCGCGCGCGGCTCGGCGCCGACCATCCCGAGACGCTCGAGCTGGTGAGCAACCTCGCCACTCTCAAGTACGAGAAGGGGGACCTGAAGGGCGCGGAGACGACGTTCCGGGAGCTGCACGCGGCATGGAGGCGCTCGCTGGGCGAGGAACACCCCACGACCCTGCAGGCGCTCAACGATGTCGCCGCCGCGCTCAAGTATCAGCGCCGGTACGCGGAGGCCGAGCCGCTGTACCGCGAGGCACTGGCGCTGCGCAGGAAGCGGCTGGGGGACGCGCATCCTGACGTCGCCATGGCGTGGGGGAATCTGGCCGAGCTGCTGGCGGAGAGGGGAGCTTTCGCCGAAGCCGAACGGGCGTACCGGAGGACGCTCGCAACACTTCGCTCCGCGCTTCCGCCCGGAAACGTCTACATCTCGGGGATCGCTCCTGGCCATCGGCGCCGCCCTGATCGACCAGGGCCGGCCCGGCGAGGCCGAGCCGCTGCTGCGGGAGGCGCTCGCGTTACGGATCGAGAAGCTCGGGCCGGATGACCGCCGCACCGCCCGGGCGCAACGCACCCTCGCCCTCTGCCTGGTGGCCCTCGGGCATCGGGACGAGGCGGAAAAGCTCTTGCTCGGGAGCTACAAGACCCTGGCGGCCGCCACCAACTGGTATCACCGGACCCTGAGGGAACACACCCTCCAGGATCTCGTGGCCTTGTACCAGGCCTCGGGAAGGCGGGCGGAGGCTGCGAAATACCAGGCACTGCTCACCGGGGGGATCGAGCGCGCGGGGTCCGCGAGCCAGGCACCTTAGACCGATCGGGGGACCACTATGTGACCCGAACGCCGAGCTCGTCGAGGTGTCGGAGGAGGTCGGCAGGATCCTGATAGACTCGGTATGCACCTGCACGCGTCAGCTCGTCGTCGCCATAGCCGCCGGAGAGCAATCCCACCCCCAACGCGCGCGCCCGTCGTGCGGCCAGCAGGTCCCACACACTGTCCCCGACCACGATGGATCGCTCGACTGGTATGCCGAGCTCCTGGGCGGCGGCGAGAAACAGGTCGGGATCGGGCTTGGCATGGCGCACCTGGTCCCGGGTGATGATCGGGACACCGGCGGGGACGTTCAGCATGTCCAGCGCCGGCTGCGCGCTCTCCCGCCAACCGCTGGTCGCGATCGACCAGGGCACGCCGGCCCGCGTCAGATGCTCGAGGAGCTCGCGGGCGCCGGGCAACGGGCGGACTTGCCCGACCAGCCGGGCATACTCCTGGGCATGGGACTGTCGGATGCGGTCGGTTTGCTCGCGCGGTGACCGGCTGACCCGTCTCCCGCAGCAGGGCGTTGACGAGCAAGCCTCCACTCATCCCGATGCGGCGATGGATGCGCCAGACCGAGAGCGAGATCCCGGCGCGCTCCAGAGCGCTCGCGCCAAGCGAGAACATGCTGGTAGACACTGTCGACCAGCGTGCCGTCCAGGTCAAACAGGAACCCAGGATTCTCCGCGGTCATTGCGGTACCCTTGCACGTAGCTTCGAAAGCTACAGTGCCCCGGACGATTCCGAGAATCTCCAGGCACGGCCCCGCAGACAGGAGAGCCGGACGGGCTGCCCCGTCCGGCTCCGATCTGCTCGTCGCGCGGCCGCCCGCATCAACGGGTAGCGACGGCGGCCTCCTTCAACACCAGCAGCTCGCCCTCGAAGATCTCGGGGCTGCCGAGCTGGTCCTTCAGCGGGTCCTTCTTGACGAAGTCGGCCGCGCGCCGGGTGGACTCGGCGGCTCCGGTCTTGTCCTCGAAGAGGCTGATGGTCACCAGTTCCTTGTTGCCCACGTTGACCGCGTAGTAGCAGTGAAAGCCCCGGATGTCCTGGGCGATGGGGATGAATCCGTCCTCGATCCGGTGCTTGAGCTCGTTGAAGGCCTTCAGGTCCACTGTCCCCGTCTTCGGGGTGTACCGCCGAATGGTTGCGTACATCGCTCCCTCCGGTCGTAGAATGTCTTTGTTCGTCGTGATCGCGACTTCAGGCCGCGGCCGCTTCCCTCCTTCCTCGCACGGCTCCGCCGGCCGGCGAAACCGACCGGGCCAGGGAGAACATAAAAACCGGCGGAGCAAGAGCTTGCTCAGCCGGTTTCGCGATTCGCTCCACCCGGCGCTTGGGCGACCAATAGACTTCTTGCGCCGGGTTTCTTCGCCTCTGAAGGTCCCAGTATTGGGCACGGGACTTCCGACGTCAAGGCCGAAGGGACCCTTCGCCGCTCGGAAGGGGCGTATATTTCCGTATGCCTTTATCCGGATTCCACCCCGCCGTTGCGCGCTGGTTTGCCGAACGGCTGGGCGAGCCGACCAGGGCCCAGCGGCAGGCCTGGGAAGCAATCCGCGCCGGCCGGCACACGCTGGTCTCGGCTCCCACCGGGTCGGGTAAGACCCTCGCCGCATTTCTGATCGAGCTCGACCTGCTGCTGCGCGAGAGCCTCGCAGGCGGCCTGCCGGACGAGACGCGGGTCCTGTATGTCTCGCCCCTCAAGGCGCTGAGCGCGGACATCCACCGGAACCTGGCGGAGCCCCGGCGCGAGATCCGTCGCTTGGCGGAAGAGATGGGATTCGACGCCCCCAGGATCACCGCGGCCGTCCGCTCCGGCGACACGCCCGCCGCCGAGCGTGCGGCCATGCTGCGGAAGCCGCCCCACATTCTCGTCACCACGCCCGAGTCGCTGTATCTCCTGCTGACCGCCCGGCGCAGCCGCGAGATGCTGCGGACGGTCCGCACCGTCATCGTGGACGAGATCCACGCGGTGCTCGAGTCGCGCCGAGGCGCCCACCTTGCCCTGAGCCTCGAGCGGCTGGCGCATGTGGCCGGCGGCCCGCTCCAGCGCATCGGCCTTTCGGCGACGATGGAGCCGATCGAGGAAGTGGCGGAGTGGCTGGTGGGAGAGACGGCGGACGGGCGGGCCGCCACCATCATCAATGAAGGCCACCGCCGAGCGCTGGACCTCGCGCTCGAGCTTCCCCGCTCACCGCTCGATTCCGTGATGTCCGGCGAGGTGTGGGCGGAGGTCTACGCCCGCCTGGCGGAGCTGATCCGGGCACACCGCACCACGCTGGTGTTCGTCAATACTCGCCGCATGGCGGAACGGGTATCGCGTCAGCTGGCCGAGCGGCTGGGTGAGCCGGCGGTCGGCGGCGCATCACGGGAGCCTCTCGAAGGAGTCGCGACTCGACGCCGAAGAACGCCTCAAGGAGGGAAAGCTTCGGGCCCTCGTCGCCACTGCATCGCTGGAGCTGGGGATCGACATCGGCCACGTGGACCTGGTATGCCAGCTAGGGACTCCCCGGCGAATCTCGACCCTCCTCCAGCGGGTCGGGCGTTCGGGTCACACAGTGCAAGGCATGCCCAAGGGCAGGCTCTTCCCCCTCACCCGGGACGAGCTGGTGGAATCCACCGCGCTGCTCCGATCGGTCCAGGCCGGCAAGTTGGACCGGATCGCCATGCGGGAGAAGCCGCTCGACGTCCTGTCGCAGCAGCTCGTGGCCGAGAGCGCCGCCGAGGACTGGCAAGCCGACGGGCTGTTCGACCTGGTGCGCCGGGCCCATCCCTACCGCGGCCTGGAGCGGTCCGAATTCGACGAGGTGGTCGCGATGCTCTCGCGCGGCTTCGACACCCGCCGCGGACGACGGGGAGCGCTGCTCCATCACGACACGGTCGGCGGGCGGCTGCGCGGCCGCCGGGGTGCGCGGATGATGGCCATCACTTCGGGCGGGGCGATTCCGGACAACGCCGACTACCGGGTGGTGTTGGAGCCGGAGGACACGTTCATCGGCACGGTGAACGAAGACTTCGCGGTGGAGAGCATGGCGGGAGACGTCTTCCAGCTGGGGAACCTTTCGTGGCGGATCCTGCGGGTGCAGCGCGGCGTGGTACGGGTGGAAGATGCTCGGGGGCAGCCGCCCACCATTCCGTTCTGGCTGGGCGAGGCGCCGGCGCGGAGTCCGGAGCTGTCGGCGGCGGTGGCGGAGTTGCGTGGGGAAATCGAGGACTGGCTGGAACGGGAAGCGTGTCATCCCGAGGAAGCGGAGCGACCGAGGACCTTGTCCGCCACGGTCCGAAGCAGGCGGGCAAGGTCCCTCGCTTCGCTCGGGATGACATCGCCGTTACGCAGCTCGTCACCTATCTCGCCGAGTCGCGCCGTCTGCTCGGTGCGCTCCCCACCCAGGACACCCTCATCGCCGAGCGCTTTTTCGACGAATCGGGCGGCATGCAGCTCGTCCTCCATGCCCCGTTCGGCAGCAGGGTGAATCGCGCCTGGGGTCTCGCGCTCCGGAAGCGGTTCTGCCGCCAGTTCAACTTCGAGCTCCAGGCCGCGGCCACGGAGGACGCGGTGCTGCTGTCGCTGGGCCCGCAGCACTCCTTCCCGCTGGAGACCGTGTTCCGGTTCCTGCATCCCGACACGGTGGGCGACATTCTGGTCCAGGCGCTGCTCGACGCGCCGATGTTCGGCACCCACTGGCGCTGGAACGCGTCCATCGCGCTCGCGCTGCCGCGAAGCCGGGGCGGCCGCCGGGTGGCGCCACAGATTCAGCGGATGGAAGCCGAGGATCTGCTCGCCGCCGCCTTCCCCGACGCGGCCGCCTGTCTGGAGAACATCCCGGGCGACCGCGAGGTCCCCGATCATCCACTGGTGCGGCAGACCATCGACGACTGCCTGCACGAGGTGATGGATCTCGACGGCCTGATCGCAGTGCTCCGGCGGATCCACTCGGGCGAGATCCGCTGCATCGCCCGTGACCTGCCGGAGCCCTCGCCGCTGGCGCACGAGATCCTCAATGCCAGACCGTACGCGTTCCTGGACGATGCGCCGCTGGAGGAGCGACGCACCCAGGCGGTTTACACCCGGCGGGCGTTCGAACCCTCCTCGGCCGACGACCTTGGCGTGCTGGACCCGGCGGCCATCGAGCGGGTTCGAGCGGAGGCCTGGCCCGAGATCCAGCACCCGGACGAGCTGCACGACACCCTGGTCACCTCGGGATTTCTCACCGAGGCCGAAGGCGCCCCCTGGGCCGGCTTCATGGAAGAGCTGACCGGCGCCGGCCGCGCCGCGAGAGTGGAGTCCGTCCGGCGATGGCCCGGTGCTCTGGGTCGCCACCGAGCGACTGCCCGAGGCGGCGCTGCTCTCCGATCCCGGCGCGCGTGAGCCCGCGGTCCGCGAGCTCCTCCGGGGCCGGCTCGGCATCATCGGCCCCACCACCGCGAGGGACCTCGCGGCGACGCTCGCCGTTCCGGAGATCGAGGCGGAGGCCGCGCTCGTCGCTCTGGAGGCCGAGGGGGTGGTGCTGCGGGGCCGGTTCACTCCGCGAGCCGGCGGCACGGCCGCGGTGCTCGAGTGGTGCGACCGCCGGCTGCTGGCGCGGATCCACCGGTACACGCTCAACCGGCTCCGCGCCGAGATCGAGCCGGTGAGCCCGGCGGACTTCATGCGATTCTTGTTCGCCTGGCAGCGAGTGGACCCGGAGCATCGGGCGTCGGGCCTCGAGGGGCTCGCCGCGGTGGTGGCGCAGCTGGATGGGTTCGAGCTTCCCGCCGCCGCCTGGGAGAGCGATGTCCTCGCGGGTCGACTGGAGGGGTACGATCCGGCCCTGCTCGATACGTTGAGCCTCACCGGCCGCGTGGGCTGGGCGGCAGGCCAGCGGGGCAGGGGAGCGGGACCGATCCGTTCCACACCCATCGCCCTGTTCCAGAGGGAGCACGCGGGCGATTGGCTCGCCGGACGGACCAGTGAGGAAAGGCCGGCACTCCCGAGCAATGCCGCGCGCGTGCGGGAGGTCCTGGAGCAGCGCGGCGCATCGTTCTTCCACGAGCTGGTGCCGCTGTCGGGTCTCCTGCCCACTCAGGTTGAAGGCGCGCTGGGTGAGTTGGCGGGGCTGGGTCTGGTCACCTCCGACAGCTTCGCCGGGCTTCGCGCCCTGATCACCCCTTCCAGCAAGAGGAAGCCGATCAAGGGCGGCCGGCGCCGCCAGCGCACGGTGCCGTACGGAATCGAGAGCGCGGGCCGGTGGGCCTTGATCGGCCGCGGCGCAGCCGGACAGCCTGACGGCACCGATCCAGTCGAGCACACCGCCAGGACGCTGCTCGACAGGTACGGCGTGGTGTTCAAGCGGTTGCTCGCCCGGGAAACCGGGATGCCGGCATGGCGCGAGCTGCTGCTGGCCTACCGCCGGCTGGAGGCGAGAGGTGAGATCCGGGGCGGCCGGTTCGTCTCCGGCATGTCGGGCGAGCAGTTCGCGCTGCCCGAGGCCGTCGGGAAGCTCCGGGCCATGCGCCGGCAGGAAGCCCGCGGAGGCCTGATCGCGGTGGGCGCCGCGGATCCGCTCAACCTGACCGGCATCGTCACCCCGGGCGAGCGGATCGCCACGGCCACCAGGAGCCGCATCCTCTATCGCGACGGCGTCCCGGTGCTCGCGCTGGAGCGAGGCGAGGTCAAGCCGGTCGGGCCGAGCGTCTCGGCGCCCACACCCGAGATGGTGCAGGCGCTGGTGCGGAAACAGATCGGCCCGGCGCTGCGCGCCCGACTCGCCATGGCCGGCATACCTGCCGACTCCCTACCGCCAAGCGGCCGGCCGGCGCGGCGGCGCTCGCAGAGGAAAGTAGCGAGCCACTGATGCACGAGCGCCTGGCGGCGGCACTCGCGGACCGATACAGGATCGAGCGGCAGCCGGACGGCAGCCTGACCCTCCTCGGCCGGGGCGGCACGGCGACCGTGTACCTCGCGCACGACCTCCGGCACGATCGGCCCGTCGCCCTGAAGGTGGTGCACCAGCGAGCTCGCCGAGTCGGTCGGCTCCGAGCGCTTCCTGCGCGAGATCCGCATCGTCGCCAAGCTCTCCCATCCCCATATCCTGCCGCTGTTCGACTCCGGCGAAGTGCGTCTGGGCGATGGCGACGGCGCCTCCCTTCTCTATTACGTCATGCCCTACGTCACCGGCGAGACGCTGCGCCAGCGGCTCCAGGGGCGGATGCCGGTCGCCGCCGCGATCCGGATCGCGCGGGAGGTGGCGCTGGCCCTGGACTCCGCCCATCGCCAGGGCGTGATCCACCGCGACATCAAGCCGGAGAACATCCTGTTCGAGGACGGCCAGGCGGTCGTGGCCGACTTCGGTATCGCCACCGCCGTGGAGGGGGGCCCGGACCGGCTCACCGCCACCGGACTCGCGGTGGGAACGCCCGCCTACATGAGTCCGGAGCAGGCGGGCGGATCGTCCACCCTCGACGGCCGGAGCGACATCTACAGCCTGGGATGCCTGCTCTACGAAATGCTCGACGGCGAGCCCCCGTTCACCGGGCCGACCCCGCAGTCGGTCATGGCGAAGCAGGTGGTCGCGCCTCCGCCTCCGCTTCGCTCCCGGCATCCCGAGATTCCGGAACCGGTCGAGCGGGTGCTCGCGAAAGCGTTGGCCAAGGAGCCGGGCGATCGCTTCTCCACGGCGGCGGAATTCGCCAGCGCTCTGGAGGCGGCCGGCGCGGCGGAGCGCCCACGGGAGAGCGGCCGCCGCCGGGCGGCCGTTCTCCTGGGCCTGGGCGCGATCGCCACGACGGGCGTGCTGTTCGCCCTGGGCCTGGGCGACCGGAAAGACCAGCCTGGCGACACGCCCAGTATCGCCGTTCTGCCGTTCGAGAACCTCGGGGCCACCGAGGACGGCTACTTCAGCGACGGCATCACGGAGGAAATCACCAGCCGGCTGGCGATGATCCCCCGGCTCGGCGTCATCTCCCGCACCAGCGCCGATCAGTACCGGGGGACGGACAAATCGCTCAAGCAAGTGGGGCGCGAGCTCGGAGCGGACTACATCCTCGAGGGCAGCGTGAGGTGGGAGAAGTCGTCCGGGGAGCGAGCCGGGTGCGAGTCACCCCGCAGCTCATCCGCGTCTCCGACGACCACCACCTCTGGGCCGGGAGGTACGACGAGACTCTCGAAGAGGTGTTCCAGGTGCAGTCCCGCATCGCGGAACAGGTCGCCTCCGCCCTGGACCTCGCGCTCCAGCGCCCCGAGCAGGAGGCGCTCGCCGCCAAGCCGACCGAGGACCTCCGGGCCTACGACTTCTATCTCCGCGGGAACGATTACCTCGACCGGCCGGGGGACCCCGACGCACTCCGCACGGCCGAAGAGATGTACACCAAGGCCACCGAGCTGGATCCCACCTTCGCGCTCGCCTTCGCGCGGCTGGCCCGGGCTCGCATCTGGCAGTTTCACTTCTCGGAGCGGACCGGCGAGCGGCTCGCCCAGGCGCGGAGTGCCGCCGACTCCGCGCTGCGGCTTCAGCCCGGGCTGCCGGAGGCGCACCTCGCGCTGGGGCAGATCTACTACTGGGGCCAGCTCGACTACCCCGCGGCGCTGCGGGAGTTCCGCACCGCTCACGCCGGCGATCCCGGCAACGGTGACATCTCGTGGGCCCGCGGACTGGTCGAGCGGCGCATGGGCCAATGGGACCAGGCGATAACGGATCTGCGCCGGGCGGTGGATCTGGACCCGAGGTCGGTGGTCAAGTCTCTGGACCTGTTCGAGGTGTATGTCAGGCGGCGGGACTACCCGCAGGCGGAACGCTACCTCAAGCGCGCCATGGTATTGGAGCCCGACTCGCCGGCCTCCATCTTCGAGGCGCAGCTCATCGTCGCGCGCGACGGCGATCTGAAGGCGGCAGCCGCCGCTCTCAAGGAAGGGGTTCGCAGGGCGGGCCTCGACGACATCGTCGCCTGGGCCCCGACATTCGATCTCGGCGCCGCCCTGTGGGGGACCCTGGATAGTTCCGCGCAGGCGGCGGGAGACCGGCTCTCGGTGGCCTCATTCGGGGTGGACTCCGCCGGCTATTATCTGGCGAAAGCCAGGGTCCGCAGGTACCGGGGCGACGCTACGAGCAAGGTCTACTTCGACTCCGCGGCGACGGTCCTCGAGGCCGGGACCCAGGCCCGGCCGGACGACCCCACGCTCAGGGCCGAGCTGGCCTACGCCTATGCCGGGCTCGGCCGCCGCGAGCCCGCCATCCGGGAGGGCCTGCGCGCGGTGCAGCTGCGGCCCCCTTCCAAGGACACCTGGCTCGGGGTGGACATGGTTCGCAATCTGGCGGTGGTGTACGTCATGCTGGGTGAGGCCGACTCGGCGGTGCAGCAGCTCCGGGTGCTGCTGTCGGTTCCCTCGTGGATCTCCGTGCCCGGGCTCCGGGCCGATCCGACGTGGGATCCCATTCGGCGGGATCCCGGTTTCCAGGCGCTCCTGAAGCGCGGGGGGTGAGCGCAGGCCGCCGGGCCGTCACATTCCGGCTTGGTTGTGGGTTCCTCCTGGGGCGGATCTGGCTGGGTCACGCCCTGTGTCCGGAACTCACGTCACCACTCTCCGCCGGAGGCCCCATGCGAATCCGAGGAAGTCCCTTCGGGCCGCTAACGCTGCTTCTTCTTCTGCTCCTGCCGGCCTGCGATAAGCCGACGACTCCCACCAAGACCGAATCGGACCCCGGTTCCCCGACAACCGATGTCGAGCTGCAAGCTGCCGGAGCCGAGGAGGCCGACGCAGTGGGGGACGCGGTGGCCTTCGCCGATGCGGAGCTTGTTCTTCGAGCTCAACTCTACCGACAACGACCTGGGCCTCCAGCTTTTCCTCGATTCGGACGGCTGGAAGCGGGTCAGGGTGCTGGACCCGGCGAGGAACGAGATCGTCCTGTTGCAGGCGGAGGGGAGACTGGCGAGGCTCGGCATCACCGAGCTGCGCTTCGAGAGCGCCGAGCCTTCGCCCGCTGAGGTGCTGGCGCTGTTCCCGCCCGGGAAGTACCGCTTCCGGGGCCGGTCGGTCGAGGGCGAGCAGCTGGCGAGTAACGTGACGTTGTCGCACGATCTGCTGCCCGCGCCTACGTTCTCCCCCTCCGACGGCGAGGTGGTGGACCCGAGGGATGTCGTCGTCGAGTGGAACGCGCCGGGCGCCGAGCAGGTCGAGCTCATCATCGAGCAGGACGAGCTGGGCCATGTTCTCGACATCACGCTCTCGGGGTCGAGTAAGCGGCTGAGAGTGCCGCCGCAGTTTCTGAGGCCCGGGATGGAGTACAAGATCGAGATCCTGTCGATCTCGGAGAACGGCAACCGGACCATCGCCGAGAGCACGTTCCGCACCAGCTCTTAGGCGCAGCGCTTCAATACTTTCGGGTCGGCAGACAGGTCGAGGAGGCCATCCTCCCGCCCCTGCCGGCCCTTAGTAGCGCCGGACTGCCTCCCCCATCGCGGTGCATGTCCCATTTCCCCACGCGACCATAGGCATCACGCTGGATCTCGGTGAGCTGCCCCGCGCGCCGCGGACCCACGCGCAAAGAAACCCGCCCATCAGGCTCCACTCCGCGGTGAACACCATCCAACCGGATCGCACCACCAGGGGAAGCCCCGGAGCCGCGCCAACGATCCTCAGCCCGTGCGGAAAGCAGTGAATGGGCTCGCCTGCGCGCGTTGCCGCCGCCTTTGCCGCCGCCTCCTTGAGCGCCCACGCGAGGGCCGGCCGCACCTCCGCATGCGGCGCCAGCGCCTCCCACTCCTCGGCACTCGCTATCGCCTCCGCGTGACGGCGGCCGACCCGGCCGATCTCGACGAGATCCACCCCGATGCGGACGCCCGCGGGCGCGACCACCGCCGCCGCCATGCCGCGGGTGTGCGACCGGGAGGTCGCGCAGGCATCCCGGCGGTAGCCCGACGCCTCCAGCACCGCGGCCACCGCGCGATCGGCCGCCGCGCGATCGCAGGCCCATCGCTGCGCGCGCGGGATCGCGCCGAGCCCCGCCGTGCTCCGGGCGAACCCGAGCCACACATCCGGGGCCACCCGCCGGCAGGGCGTCATGCGCGCGCCATCTCGTTCTCCGCGAACGCCAGCACCACCTCGGGAGTGATCGCGATGGACAGATCCGCTGCCGGAAGACTCGCGGTGAGAAAATCCTGCCACCGGGTGTAGGGAATCCGCGTGCCGAGCGCGTCTTCCAGCCGGAAGACCAGGTCCAGGAAATCGATGGATTCCGCTCCCAAGTCCCGGATGAGCGCGGCACCGGGCGCGACCTCGTCGGCGGAGATGACCAGGACCTCGGCCACGATCTCGCGGACGAGCTGCTCGAGACCTCTGCCGTTTACCAGCGACGGATTGCCAGGCATGCGTTCTGTCCCCCGAAGCCGAACGAGGTGCTGAGCGCGGCCTCCGGGGAGGCCGGCCGGGCCACGTTGGGCACGTAGTCGAGGTCGCACTCGCCGTCGGCGGCCTCGAGGTTGACGGTCGGCGGCAGGAAGCGCTCCCGGATCGCGGCGAGCGCCGCCACCAGCTCGACCGCGCCCGCCGCCGCGAGCAGGTGGCCGATCATGGACTTGGTCGAGCTCACCGGGATGCCGCCGACGCACGAGCCGAGACTCTGCTTGAGCGCCCGGGTCTCGGTGATGTCGTTCATCCGGGTGCCGGTGCCGTGGGCATTGACGTAGCCGACATCGTGGGGCGCCATGTCCGCATCGGCGAGGCACAGGCGGATGGCGCGCGCGGCCCCCTCCGCGTCCGGCCGCTCGTCGGTGATGCGCCAGGCGTCGCAGGTCGAGCCATATCCCGCCAACTCCGCCAGCACCGTAGCGCCCCGCGCTTCCGCGAAGGGGCCGCGCTCGAGCAACACGAAGCCGGCACCCTCACCGATGACGAAGCCGTCCCGGTCGCGGTCGAACGGCCGGCTGGCCCGGCCGGGCTCGTCGTTGCGGCGGGAGAGCGTCCCCAGAAGGCTGAAGCCCAGCACGGCGACCGGATTCACTCCGGCATCGGCGCCCCCGGCCAGCACCACGTCCGCGTCGCCGCGCTGGATGAGCCGCATCCCCTCGCCGATCGCCTGGGTCCCTGCGCTGCACGCCGTCGTGATCGTGGCGTTCGGGCCCTGGGCATCGTTCTGGATGGCGACGTGCGCCGCGGCCAGGTTGGGCAGCCCCCGAAGCGTGGCGAGAGGATTGGTTCGCTCGGCGTAGAGCCGCGCGAAGGCCGGGATGTCCCACTTATTGGTCCCTCCCAGCTTGGCGGCGTCGATGGTCGCTTCGGCCTGGGTCGCGAGCAGGTCGAGATCGGTGGGCCCCATGCCTCCCGCTCCCACCACCACCGCGACTCGTCGAGGGTCCACCTCGTCCCGGTCCAGGCGGGCGTACCGGCGCGCCATGGCGGCCGCGGCCACCGCGAAGAGCGCCGCACGGCTCATCAGCTTGGTCGCCTTCCGGGGCTCGACCCACGCCGCGAGATCGGCGTCGGCCGCGCGCACCTCGGCGGCGATCCTGGTGTCGAGGCCGGCGGAGTCGAAGACGGTGATGGGACCCACCCCCGAGCGCCCCTGCCTCAGCGCGTCGCGGAACGCCTCGTAGCCGAGACCGATCGGCGTGACCACGCCGACGCCGGTGATCGCGACGCGGTCAGCCACCGTCGAGCTCGGGATAGTGTCCCAGCCAGGTCTCCATCATCTGACGCCAGTGCGGCTGGTACACCTCGGGCATCACCCGGCCGGGCTCGACCAGCCTGAAGGTGAAGCGGGCCGACGCGATGGTCCGATCATCCACCATCGCCGCTCCGCGCGCCCGGGCGACCGTGCCCTCCAGCGACTCCAGCTCGGTTTCCAGCCTGACCTGATCGCCCGGCCGGGCAAAGGCCAGAAACCGCGCGCGCTCGATGGAAACCATCAGCGCGAGGAACCGGCCCTCGACCGACCGATGGATCAGCACACCAGCGGTCTGGGCCAGCCCCTCGAGCAGATAGACGCCCGGGAGCACGGGGTTGCCGGGGAAATGGGCATCGAACTCGTCCTCCGCAAGTGCAACCGCCTTGAGCCCGGTGGCGCGCACGCCGGGCTCCAGATGGACGATGCGGTCGAGCCAGAAGTGACGCACGCCCGGCCCGTGCCTATCGCGCTCGCCGCATGGCCATCGGCCACTGCTGGTACTGGCTCGCGGAGTACTCGACCGCGGCGCCGGGCTCCTCGACAATGCGCCGCACCATCGCGGTGTCCGGCGGACCGCCCGGGGTGAGATGCAGGCGGTACCAGCCGCGGCTGTGGAGCACGACGGTGCGCTCGCTGCCACGCCGTACCGGCGGGGCGGGGAACTCGAGCGTGGCGCGGTCGCCGGTATTGGGCATGGCGTGGTAGAGCGTGTCCGCGGTGGTGACCGCCGCCAGCACCACGGGATCGGACGCCGAGTTGGGAGCGATGGTGTCCACCGTGAGCGGCTGGTTCGCGGCTGTAGTCGATGGCGAAATAGTTCAGAGCCCAGAACCCGCGCGGAGGACGGATCCGAATTCGCACCGAGTCGCCACGGACCTTGCTCAGGTCGAGAGGGACGACCCGTTCCGCGGCGAGGAACGGGCCGCTGCCCGGCAGGATGCCGCGCACCTGCCAACCGTCCGGCTCCTCCACTTGGAGCAGGAGGCCATAGAGCTCCTCGCGAACCGCCCAGGTGCGAACCGAATCCGCGGCCAAGGAGTCGGCGTCGACCTGAGCGTACCAGTCCTCCACCGCCGTGCCGCGCAGCTCCAGCATGGCGCGGATCATGTGCGATCCCCAGAGGGCCGTGCCGGTTCGGGAGACCAGCTTGGCGCGGGTGGCGCCGGCCGGGCGGGGGAAAGTGAGCACCACCTCGTCCCGCAATCCACCGGCGCTGTCCGCCAGCGGCAGCGGCTCCCAGATGCGACGGTCGTCGGCGGACAGCCAGTGGAGCAGGTCCTTGCCGGTGCGATCGACGGCGGCGGACGGCGGCAGCGGCCGGGAGAGGGTGTGCAGCCCGCCCCACTCGTCGGGTACGACCCGGAGCCCGGGCGCGTGGTCCACGGCCCAGAGCGAGAAGAGGTTGGTCATCTGGGTCTCGTTCACCTCGTTGGTGACGAGCAGCCGGTAGGCGCCGCCTTCGCTCCGCAGGGTGGGGAGAACGCCGAAGTCGTCGCGCTCCAACCCGCGGGTGACGGCTCCGCCATACGGCTCGGCCTCGAAGACGTAGCGGGTGCCGTCCCAGGAGTAGACGAAGGGGCACGACTCCTTGGTGGCGGCCGCGATAACGGCGGCCACCAGTACCACTCCGGCCGCCACGCCGAGGACCGCGAAAACGGACTTGCCCACGTCGGTGCGCCGGAGCCACCAGCGCTGCACGCTGTCCACCGGGATCGCCATTGGCCGCGCCTCGACCGTGGCGTAGACCGTGTCGCCCCGAATGGCCGCGGCCGAATCGAAATCGTAGCCGATGCCCGCTAGGGTGGTTACACCCTCGATGGAATCTTCCGTGGGCGGTTGGGCCTCGACCGCCGGGACGGGCTTCACGCTGGTGCAGCCGGTGGAGTAATACAAGGAGAGCGGGAGAAGGATCAGCGCGATGGGACGTTGCAGCGGACGGAGCATTTGAGTCTCCCGCGTCGGCACTGCTGCATCTGTTGAGAGAGCGCTCGGGTGCGGCGTCGCCGTGCTGCCGAACCCAAGCTTGCGCAGATGCGGTCAAGCCAGAGTCAAGGATGGGCTAGGGCGCCTCCAGCCCCACCACCACCTCCGGCGCCATGCCCAGGAAGAGTCCCGTCTCCACCACACCGGCCCGGCGAGACAACACATCCGCAACCGCGAGCGGGTCCCCGATGCCGCCGGCGAACCGAGCATCGACGATGTAGTGCCCATCGTCCGTTACGAACGCCACCTCCTCTCCCCGGCGGGTCCGGAGCACCGGGTCGGCACCGAGGTCGCGGAGAAAGGCGAGGTGGGTGGCCCAACCGAAGGGCGTGACCACCACCGGCAGAGGGACCCGCTCGCCGAGGCGGCGGACCAGTTTGTCCTGATCCACCACGATGACCAGTCGCCGCGAATGTGCCGCGACGATCTTCTCCCGCAACAGCGCGCCGCCAAGGCCTTTGATGAGGTCGCCGGTGGGGCTCACTTCGTCGGCGCCGTCGATGGTGAGGTCGACGCGGGGATCGGCCGGCAAGTCCGCGAGTGGGATACCCACCTGACGCGCCAGGTCGCGGGTGGCGTTGGATGTCGGGATGCCGACGACGCCGGAGAGCCGCCCCGCCGCCAGACGCCGCCCGATCTCACGTACCGCGGCACTGGCGGTCGCCCCCGAGCCGAGCCCCACCCGCATCCCGTCGCGTACGAGGTCTACCGCCCGCCGCGCGGCGTCGAGGTGCGCGGTCCGGGCCGGCGACGCCTCCGTCACGGCTGTCGCCAGCGGGCGCCGTCGCGCGCGATGAACTGGTCCGCGGCAGCCGGCCCCCAGCTCCCCGCCGCATAATTGGGGAACTTCGCGGGGGCCTGCCATGCCTCGATCACCGGATCGACCACCTCCCAGGCGGCCTCCACGGCATCGGCGCGGGTGAAGAGCGTGGCGTCCCCCACCATGCAGTCCAGCAGCAGCGTCTCGTACGCGGAGTGGGCGGCGGGGCCGAACGCCTCGGCGTAGCTGAAGTCCATCCGGGCCGCCGTCATCCGGACGCCGACCCCGGGGATCTTGATGTCGAACGCGAGGGAGATCCCCTCCTGGGGCTGCACCCGGATCGCGATCACGTTGGGGGCGATGGTCTGGCCGCGATCCAGCGGGAACATCAGGTGGGGCGGCTCCCGAAACTGCACTGCGATCTCGGTGACCCGCCTGGCCATCCGCTTCCCCGAGCGGAGGAAGAACGGGACTCCGTGCCAGCGCCAGTTGTCCACCAGGAGCCTGAGGCTCCCCCAGGTTGCCGTATTCGATGCCGGGTCCACGTCGGGTTCCTGCCGGTAGCCGGGCACCTTGACACCCTCGATGGTGCCGGGCCCGTACTGGCCTCGCACCGAATGGTCGTGGATCTCCGCGGCCGGCACGCGGCGGATGGCGCGGAGCACCTTGGTCTTCTCGTCCCGGACGGCGTCGGCCTGAAAAGCGACCGGCGGCTCCATGGCAGTGAGGCACATGAGCTGGAGGAGGTGATTCTGGAACATGTCGCGCACCACCCCGGCCTCCTCGTAATAGCCCGCGCGGTGCTCGACGCCGACGGTCTCCGCGGCGGTGATCTGCACGTGGTGAATGTGCTGGCGATTCCACACCGGTTCGAAGATGGAGTTCGCGAACCGGAAGACCATGAGGTTCTGCACCGTCTCCTTGCCGAGGTAGTGGTCGATCCGGTAGACCTGGTGCTCGGCGAACGCCGCGCTCACGGCGCGGTTCAGCGCCCGCGCGCTCTCGAGATCGTGCCCGAACGGCTTTTCGATCACCAGGCGCACCCACGGACGGACCGACCGGTGGGCGACCCGCTCCGCCACACCGCTGCGCACCAGGTGGGTGACGGTGTCGCCGTAGACGCTGGGTGGGATGGCCAGGTAGAAGAGCCTGCCGTCGCTCTGGCGCCGGGCCGACTCGATCGCACCGAGCCGGTCGCCCAGCGACGCGTAGGTGGCGCTGGTGGTGAGGTCGCCCTGGACGTAGCTCAACCGCGGCGCGAAGCGGGCCCAGGCCTCGTCGTCGATCTCGCCGGCCGGACTCGGGTCGTCGGCGTCGCGAGCCGATTCATAGACCAGGCGCCTGAAGGCCTCGTCCGTCATCGGGCTTCGCGCCACGCCGACCAGGGCGAAGTCCTCGTCGAGCATCCCATCGCAGTGGAGATGAAAGAGCGCCGGAAAGAGTTTCCGTTTGGCGAGGTCCCCCGCGGCGCCGAAGATCACCACGGTACAGGCGTCGCCCCGCTTGAGCGGCTGCGCCACGGCGGGCTCATCGCACCGGGCCGGGGCGATCACCTCGGCCGGGATGGTCATGCCTGCTTCACCGCGTGGCCGCCGAACTGGTTCCTGAGCGCGGCGATGACCTTGGCGGAGAACGATTCGTCCTGCCGCGACGCGAAGCGCATCAGCAGCGAAAGGGTGATGACCGGCGCCGGCACGCTCTGGTCGATGGCCTCCTGCACCGTCCACCGGCCCTCACCCGAGTCGTCCACGTATCCCCGGATGTCGGCCAGGTCGGCGCTGTCGGCGAAGGCGCGCTCCGCGAGCTCGTTGAGCCAGGAGCGGACCACGCTCCCCCGGTTCCAGACCGCGGCGATCTGGTGCAGGTCGAGCTCGAAGTCCTTGGAATGGTGCAGGATCTCATAGCCTTCGGCGTACGCCTGGAGCATGCCGTACTCGATCCCGTTGTGCACCATCTTGACGTAGTGCCCCGCGCCGGTCGGGCCGACGTGGGCGAAGCCGGCCTCCGGCGCCAGCGATCGGAAGACCGGCTCGACGCGCCCGACGGCGGCCTTGCTGCCCCCGACCATCAGGCAGTAGCCGTTCTCGAGCCCCCAGATGCCGCCGCTGGTGCCGGCGTCGATGAGCTCGAGTCCCCGGGCCTGGAGGGCGGCCCCCCGCCGGATCGTATCGTGGAAGTTGGAATTGCCGCCGTCGATGATGATGTCGCCCTTGGCCAGTCCCGGCAGCACCTGCTCTATGGTCTGATCCACCGGCGCACCGGCGGGGACCATGAGCCAGACGACGCGCGGGGTCTGCAGGCGGCTCACGAGGTCGGCGAGATCTTTGGCGCCCTCCGCGCCTTCGCCCGCGAGCTCGGTGACGGTCTCGGCGCTTCGATCCCACACCACGGTCTCGTGCCCGTCCCGGAGCAGGCGGCGAACCATGTTGCCACCCATCCTCCCGAGGCCCACCATCGCCAGTCTCATGACTCTCGTCTCCCGTAATCCGGCGTGGCCGCCCAAAGTCCGCCTACTGCCTCAAAGATAGTGACGAGGTCGAAAATGGAGGGGTCGCGAACGAGCCATCCGAGCGCCATCTTTCTCAAGCACTGGTCCGCAGGAGCCAACATGTCAGAACAGTCTCTCCGGGCACTGGTGGCGGCTCTCCGCTCGGAGCTCGCCCACGCGCACGACCTCGATGCGGATGCGCGAGAGGTGTTGCACAGCCTGGCCCGGGAGGTCGAGGCAGTCCTTCAAAGCCCACCCCCGGGCTCCCCGGTGGTGGAGCCAACTTTGCGCGATCGTCTCGCCGATCGTGTGAGGGAGCTCGAGGTGTCACACCCGAAACTCTCGAGGACCGTCGGCAACATCGTTGACACCTTGGCCTTCTACAACCTCTAGCGCGCCTCGATCCCACCGGTACCTCCGTGGCCCGGCCATCCGCCTCGGTGTTGACGGGGGCGCAGACAGCGCCGGCCAGGTCACCACAACCAAGGCGCGGGCCCGTGTCCCCTTTGCTCCGTCGAACCCCGCCCAGGAATGCCACACTCACCGCCCGGAACACCGATCGCCATGACCTGTACCAGCGCGCGGTTCAGGATGTGAAAGCGGAGGGGCGATTCCTGTCCGGAACATTCGAGAGGATCGCGGGGCGCAAGGCCAAGTCATTGCGGGAGGACTTCTGTGGAACGGCCCTCCTCTGCGCCGAGTGGGTGAAGACGCGGGATCGCACCGCGGTCGGCGTGGATCTCGATCCGGAGGTGCTCGCCTGGGGCGCCGAACACAATCGCGCGCCACTCGGCCCCCGTGCCTCCTCCCTCCGGCTCCTCAGGCAGGACGTGAGGGCGCCCTGTCGCGGCCGGTTCGACGTGAGCGTGGCGCTGAACTTCAGCTACTTCGTCTTCCGCACGCGTGATGGCCTCCGGAAATACTTCGCGGGCGTGCGTCGCTTCATGGCCGCGGACGGCATCTTCGTGCTCGATGCCTACGGGGGGTACCAGTCCTGGCGCCCCCAGACTGAGCGGCGGAAGCTCCGTGGTTTCACCTATGTATGGGAGCAGTCCCGGGTGGATCCCATCGATCACTCGGTAGTGAATCACATCCACTTCGAGTTCACGAATGGCTCCCGCATCCGGCGAGCATTCACCTACCACTGGCGGCTATGGACCCTGCCGGAGATCCAGGAGCTGCTGGCCGAGGCAGGCTTCTCGCGCTCGATGGTGTATTGGGAAGACCGCGACGCTAACAAGGACGGCACCGGCCGGTACCGTGCGAGGACCCATGTGGCCCAGGAACCGGCTTGGGTCGCCTACATCGTCGCGGAGCGATGAGGCCCCGCGCCGCGACTCCCACCCGCTGGCGTAACGCCAATCCAAGGAACATGTTGCACCTGGGTCCATGGCCGTCCCCGCATTCCAGCGCCCGACGGAGGTCCGTTGATCATCTCGGTCAAGAACCACTCCCGCATTCCCGATGAAGAAGTTCTGGCCACGGTTCGGGCGGTCAACCGCCAGATCGCGGAGGACTTCGAGCCCTATTGGGACCTCGGCGCCATCCTCCGCGTCACCGATCCCAAGGCCAAGCCGCTTCAGGCGGACGCGATCATCCGCATCTATCCGCACGGCCACGACTACCACTGGACCCCGACCGGCCTGCCCGAAGGCCACGTCTTCACCACACTGACCGCGCTGGCCCGGGAATCGGTTCCCTGGCTCACCTGGACCACCTCGCTGTCCCACGAGGCGCTCGAGCTGATCGCCGACCCCCAACTCAACATTCTGGTGCAGGGCCCCCATCCCGTGCAGCGCAGACGGCTGGTGTTCCACTACCGCGAGGTCTGCGATCCGGTCCAGAGCGAGACCTACCGGATCGACGGGATCACTGTCTCGAACTTCGTCCTCCCGCACTACTACAACAGCCTGGGCGAATCCGGCGGCCGGAACGACTTTCTCGGCACCGGGCTCCAGGCCTTTCGCTGGAACGAGAACGGCATAATCGGATTCTGGGACCCCCGCCAAGGCCCGCGCGGCAAGTACGTCACCTGGCCTCAGTACGACCGGAGCCACGTAGTCGCCCAGCACTATCGCCTGAAGGGACCCACCGGCCGCCTGTACCGGTACGCTCACCCGAGGGTAAGTGGACCTTCTCGCTAGGCTGAAGGCCGCTCTGGCCGGAACCTATCGGATCGAGCGCGAGCTCGGCTCCGGCGGCATGGCCACCGTGTACCTCGCGCGGGATCTTCGGCACGACCGAGACGTGGCGATCAAGGTGATGCTGCCGAAAGTGGCGGCCGCGCTCTCCCCCGAGCGGTTCCTCCAGGAAATCCACATCGCGGCCCAGTTGCAGCACCCCCTCATCCTTCCGCTCTTCGATTCGGGACAGGCCGACGAGCTCTACTACTACGTCATGCCTCGGATCGTCGGGGAGTCACTCCGGCAGCGACTGCTTCGGGAGAAGCGTCTTCCGCTGGCGGAGGCGGTCCAGATCGGGCGCGAGATCGCCGAGGCGCTCGAGTATGCCCACGGCAAAGGCGTGGTCCATCGCGATATCAAGCCCGAGAACATCATGCTCACCGGCGGTCACCCGCTGGTGGCCGATTTCGGCATCGCCCGGGCGCTCGGCGTCTCCGGGGACGAGAGGCTGACGTCCACCGGAATGCGGTTCGGCACGCCGCTCTATATGAGTCCGGAGCAGGCGTTGGGCGACCCCGGGCTCGACGCCCGCAGCGACATCTACTCGCTGGGCTGCGTGATCTATGAGATGATCGGCGGCTCGCCGCCCTACACCGGGGCCAGCCTGCACGCCGTCCTCTCCGGGCACGTGGCGGGCAAGTTGCCGCCGCTGACCACCCAGCGAATCGGCATTCCCGCCGGACTCCGGGCCACGGTCGAGACCGCCCTGGCCCGGGAGCCGGCGGATCGTTTCCAGACCGCCGAGGAATTCGCGCGGGCGCTGGCCGACCCGTCCTGGTCCGGCAGCAGCCGCCGGCGTTGGACTCCCGTGCTCGGGCAACGGCGCTCGGACGAATCGGACTCGGGCGAGTTGCGGTCACCGTGGCGGCCGGTGGCGCTGTCATCGTGGCTGCCTGGGCCATGTGGTCGCGGTTGAGCCCGCGTCCGGCGCTGGATTCCAATCTCGTTGCGGTCGCGCCGTTCGACGCGTTGGGGCCGGGCCTCGAGCTCTGGCGCGAGGGGCTGATGGACATGCTGTCCCGCAACCTCAACGGCGCGGGGCCTCTTCGGGTGGTATCACCTACGGTCGTGGCCCGTAACTGGTCCGGTCGAGCTGACATCGCCTCGGCGCGGCAGGTGGGCCTCGAGACCGGGGCCGGGCTCAGCGTGGTCGGGTCCATCGTGGCCGCCGGACCGGATTCGGTGCGGCTCGCGGTCACGGTGGTAGACGTCGCCACCGCGGAGCCGCTGGGTGATGTGGAATTCGGGGGAGCGGTTTCGCGGATGGACGTCGCCGTGGATTCGCTCACGATGGGCCTGCTCGCCGCGCTCGCCCGGACCCGCCAGATCGGCGCCGTCCACCTCGGCGCTACCCGGTCGAGCTCGCTCCCGGCCCTCAAGGCCTATCTGCAGGGGGAGCAGTATTTCCGCCGGGCCGAATGGGATGCGGCACAAAGAGATTTCGAGCGCGCCGCGAGCCTCGACCCGAACTTCGCTCTCGCGTTCTACCGGATCTTTCAGACCCGTTTCTACAAGGGCACCGGGCGCGACTCACTGATGTGGTCCTACGCTCTCCGGGCGGGCGAGCTGAACCGGGGACTGGCGCCTCGGGAGAGCCTGATGATCGCGGCGGACTCCCTCCTGGCCGCCGTCAGCGACGCCCCTGCCCTGGACGCCGAAGCCCAGCGCCACCGGAAGCGGGTCTTCGCGATCCTGGAGCTGGCCAATCGACGGTTTCCCGAGGACGCAGAGGTCTGGTACCAACTGGGCCGTGCCCGAGCCCGGATCGGGTACTTGATCGGCGTGCAGCCGGAGCAGGCGCTGCAGGCGCTGGACCGCGCCATCGTACTCGACTCCTCTTTCGCGCCCGCGTACGTGGAGGCGTTCGCCTTCTCGACTGTGGCGAGAGGGCAGGAAGCAACCCGGCGGTATCTGAAGGCGTACCTGGCGGTCGCTCCGAAAGGCATCCTGGCGGACGTGGCCCGGCTCGCTCTCGACCTAATGGATCCGAGACGCTCCGGGTCCGACGCCGTGGCCAGCACGCTGGATACAGCCTCGGCCCGGATGCTCTATCACACGGCGAACATCTTCGAGTACGCCGCCGACTCCACCGAGACTTACATTCGCCTCGGACGCCACCTGGTGGAGCGCGCTCCCGATCCCAGCCTCGCGGCCGACCCGGCTCTGCCCCGCCGGGTGCTCGGCTTCGGCCTCGCGTTCCGGGGACACATGGCCGAAGCGCTGCGCATCCTCGGAACCGACCGGCTCTACCTCGTCTCCCAGGCCGCGGCGCTCGGTGGGATGCCGCGTGACAGCGCGAGGGCGGTGTTCGATCCGCTGCTTCGCGACGACCCCGCGCCGCTGGCTGATTTGGTCTTCGCCCTGCCGTGGTGGTCGAAGGAGCGCGATACCAGCGCGCTCAGCCGCGCCATAGACCTCGCCGGCCGGCAAGCGAAGCGGGTGCCCACGGCCCGGTTTCTTGCCGAGGCTGCTCGAGCCTGGCACACTCTTGCCGTCGGCGACAGCGTCGCGGCGCTCAGCCAGTTTCTGCAGCTGCCGGATTTCCCGAACTACTCCGGCATCGGCGACTGGGAGCGCTACACGGCGATCCGTCTCCTCAACGACGCCGGCCGCTTCCATGAGGCGCGCACCCGGCTCGACCGCGAGATCCCGAGCACGGCGTTCCCCTGGGACGTCGTGCTCTTGCTGGAACGGGCTCGTGCCATGGAGGGGCTCGGGCAACCCACCGTGGCGGCGGATCAGTACGCCCGGGTCGCCGATCTGTGGGCGAGAGGCGATTCGGCACTGCAACCCCTCGTCTCCTCGGCTCGGGCCGCTTCCCTGCGACTGCGCCGGGCCGGTGGCCCCTAGGCCGGCCTTGCCGGTGGCGCCACCAGGAGCACCGAGGGCCGGGCAGGGTCGGCCAGCCCGAGGAAGAAGTACCCGATGCCGGCGAGCCCGATCATCAGCGAGGGGTTGCTGCCCCGCCGAACGCCACAGGGCCAACCCAGCGGGTCCTCCGCAAACCGGGCCGCCGCCGCGGCTGCCGCTTCCCATACCAGCTCTCCGATCGCGGGCTGGCCGAACCCGCGAGACGCGTAGCGAAGCACCTCTCCCAGTCCGGCACGACCATGACAGAGAGAGAAGTCGCCATCGATCCAGCCATCGCGATCGGCCATGGAGGATCGGGTGGTCCGAATCGCCGCCTCGGCATCCTTCCGATGAGCATCGAATCCGAGCTCGACCGCACGCAAACGGGTGAGCCCGATCCCCGGTGCCCCGTGACACCACGCCACACAAGCCGGCGCGTCGTCGCCGTCCTCCTCCCGGAAGTCCGGCCAGTTGTTCTCCGACGGGCGAAACCAACGGTTCTCGTAGCGGAAGGCCTGATGCGCCGCCTCGATCATCTCGTCCTCGCCGGTGGCGCTGCCCAGCTCGAGCAGCGACCACCCTATGCCCGCGGCCCCGTGCGCCAGTCCGGTGAGCGGGCGGCAGGCCTCGATTCCTGCCGCTACCGGCCATGACCACCCGTCGTCGCTTCTGGTCGCGGCCGCAACCGTCTGGCGGCCCAGCCGCATCGCGAGATCGCGGAACGCCGGTCGGTCGAGCAGGGTGGCCAGCGCCAGCAGCGGAGCAATCGCTCCAGTGCCTCCGGTGAGGGGGTCAGCCACCAGATCGCCATCCGCCGCGTCGCTCAGGCGGTCGAGCAGCGCGATCGACCGGGCTTCCAGGTCGGAGCGCTCCAGCGACCGGCCGATCATCGCAGCGGCGTAGGCGATGCCCACTTCGCCGGTGTAGAAGCTGGCCCGTGTGGGCGGCGGGATCGTATCGAGCCGGTCCAGCGCATGACCGATCGCGGCGAGCGCCATGTTCCGCCATCGCCGGTGCGGGCTTCGCCGGCAGGCTTCGGCGAGGAAGAGGGCCACGCCCGAGCTGCCGCCATACAGGTCGGGGCCGAGGGTTCCGTAGGTGAAATCCACCTGGTCGGAGCCGTCTTCGGCGTCCTGGGTCATGCCCATCCAGGTGCATCTGTCACCGTGATGGAATGCGGTGTCGCACAGGTGATCCGCGATGCGTGCCGCGACCGAGAGCGCCGCCTGGGCATCGAAGGTCATCGGCGGTCCATGTGGAGGTCCGGAAAGTCATCCGCCGAGCCGGGATTCAAGTAGATCCGATCCAGCTGGTAGCCGTCGCGCGCCAGCCGGGAGGACAGAAGGGCGTTGCGCTCTTCGATCGAGCCGAGCGCGCTCCACTCCGGTTCGGCGAGGATGCCGGCAAGCAGCCGGCCGCGGTGTTCGCCGAAGCTCGAGCCGTCACCCGGGTCTTCCGCCAGCCCTACCCCTGGAGCCAGTCGCTTGACCAGCAATGACACGCTGGATCGGACCCACGCTCCGATCTCCTCATAGACCCTTCGCAGGATTGGTACTGTCCGAGGGTAGTCACCCCGGGCAAGGTAGAGGACCGCGGGATCGGTCCGGTGATAGCGCAGGGGTTCGCTCAGAACCTTGAGCTGGAACCCGATTCCAGCCCGATTGAGTTGGCGAGTCATCTGGCTGACCAGACGCTCCGCTCCGGTGGGCGCGATGTGCCAGTAGACCCGGACCGTGTTGCCGTCGTCCCGGGTATCATCGGCGTCGCCATGGGCGAGATAGAACCCGGCGACCAACTCGAAGTGCTCCTTGGGAATTCGGACCGCGCCGGGCCGGTCAATGGCGACCACACCGTCCACGGGCCGGTACTCCCCAGGCGGGATCCAGAACCGGACTCCGTGCCGCTCGGCCACGATCCGGTCATCGGGTTCGACGCTTCGAGCGGTCCAGCCGGCTTGCCAAGTACCCGAGCCCGAGTTGACGGCGGACAGCCGGTCCGCGAAGTCCCGGGCGCCGACCCAGTTGGTGAAGCCGGAGGCGACGGATCCCTGAGCGGGCTCCCGGCAGTGCAGCGAGACGTAGATCGCGTCGGCCAGCGCAGACTGGAGCGGAGGCACATCCGCCGAGGGGGCGACACTGCTCGGCACCTGGTGCCGCCGGCCGAGAAAGGTGAACGACGTGGGGGAGTGGACCTGCACGGAATGGAGTGCGGTTCTGAGATCGTCACCGGCGAGAGTCATGCCTCCGCCGAGCCGTTCGAGCTGAGACCGAGGACGACCTCGCGGGCGGCGTCGGGCGTCAGGAGCATGTTGATCCCAAGCTGGAGGATCGCCGCGGCGCGCCGTGGCATCTGCACCTCAGCCTGACTCCACTCGAACGCCGACTTGAGGAGCCTGACGGCCACATGGCCCGGAAGTCGGTCTCGCAAGTCCCGGACTTCCGCCTCAGTCAGGCGCGCCGCTTCCAGGTAACACCTCCAGAGGTCACGGTGGGCGGGAAGAAGCCCGGCAAGGAGGGCGCCCAGGAGCCCTGCCGCCGCGTCGGGCTTGGTGCCGTCGGTCGGCTCCAGTCCCAGTACCGCTTCCGTGATGAAGGAGTGGAGCGCGCTTCCGAGGTCCCAGGCCGGATCGCCGAGCTGAGCCATCTCCCAGTCCAGGAGCAGCACCCGGACCGGGAGGCCCGTGCTGTCCTGTTGCGACCAGGACGTTGTTCCACTTGAAGTCGCCGTGAATGAGCCGGATCGGCCGCCACTCGTCGCGCAGCCGGTCGAGGGCAGCCACCGCTGCTGGTTGCGACTGCAGGGCCTGGAGGACGATCAACTGCGCCGGTGCCAGCTCTCTCAGGCTGGCGGGCGCGGGGCGGGCGAGGTCGAATACCCAGGGTGCCGTCCGAGGCAGGACCGGCGCGATTGCCGCTTCGGGCCCGATGGGCAGGCAGTGGCATTCCGCCAGGGCCGTTGCCACGAGGCGGCGCAAAGCGGCGAGGTAAGGTGGTGAAGCCTCGACGTCCAACACATGCGGGCGGGCCGCGTCCGTGACCAGGTCGAGGACCAGGATGGAGCGCTCCGGATCGTAGTGGCGCCGGCACGGCAATGCCGGGCGGAGCCCTGCTGCCCGGCGGTCAGTGGCGACCCAGTCATACAGGGAGGCCTCGACCGCCAGCGGACCAGTGGTGCCGATCTCACGGCGGGGCGCTTGTTTCAGGAAAAAGCTGTGTCCCGGGCCGCCGAGCACGCGGAAGTTGCGGTTGCGGCCTGGCACCTCCTCGAGCCGGAGTCCGTGGTGGACCAGGGAGGGGAGGTCGAGGAGACCGAGGCCTAGAAGGTAGGGTACGCTGGATTGCAGGGTCAGCTCGGGACGAGACCCGATGACAACCGTTCCATCGGACCGGCTGCCCATCGGGTCTCGTCCCAACTACGGACCTGCGCGCTCGAGTCCGACGCGCTAGCAGGTCTTCTTGCCGGTGCCGCATCCCGGCCCGCGGCGGGTCGGTTTCGGCTTCGGCTTGCTGCGTCTTCTTTTTCCCCGCCTTCTTGACGGCCATCACCGCCACGCCACTGTCCTCATCGCTCCAGTGCTGCGCCATCACGTCGCCCGAAAAGAACCTTGCCTCGTCGGTCATGTAGATGCGCTCCCTGCTTGGGCCGGTTGGAAGAGGAGTTGCCGGGAAGTTCGGCACCGCGTGGGGATAGTATGCGGCGGCTTCCGGGCCGGCGCAATGCGGCCAGTTCCATTGCCAGAGCGCCCTGCTCGACCGGTGGATCGGCCGTCAGGCGGCGACACCCAGCGCCGCCAGCTGCCCGGCGAGCCGCTCGCCGGTGGTGAAGTGAACCGTTCGCATGCCGAGCGCCTGGGCCGGCGCGAGATTGGGGCCGCGATCGTCGATGAACACGACGCGGTCGGGCGGGGCCTGCGAGATGCCGAGCGCCAGCTCGTAGATCCGGCGCGACGGCTTGGTGAAGCCGAGCCAGCAGGAGGAGAAGAACGCCTCGAAGAGGTCCCGCAGGCCGAAGCGCTCGATGCGATACAGATTGAGCTCCAGCCCCTCATTGTTGAGCGTCATCATCCGAAATCTGCCGGTCCCCGCGAGTTGCCGGGCGAGCTCGATCGTCGGCTGGTCGGGGCGGCTCTCGGCCAGCATGAAGTCGACGAACGTCTGCCGGCTGAACTCGCGTGGCGCGGTAGAACACGGTAGCGTCGAGGTAATCGTCCAACGTCATGCGCCCCTGCTCGTAGGTGCCGACCGCATCCCGATGCTGCTGCTCGAATTCGGCCGGATCCAGCCCGAACCGCTCGGTGGCAGTTCGGCGCTGAGGCGAGCTCCACGCGTTGGTCCCCAGCACCCCGCCGATATCGAAGAAGAGATGGCTGATGCTCATTTCCCGTCGGCGGCACCCTTCTTCAGCGCCTGCCGTTTCTTGCCGATAGTGGCGAGGAGCGTCGCGTACGACTTGGCGAACTTCTCGATGCCCTCCGTCTCCAGTACCCGGGTGACGTCGTCGAAATCCACGCCGACCCGGGCCAGCCGCTCCATCCGCTCGTGGGCGTCATCCTCATGGCCGGCGAGCGTAGGGGCGACGGTGCCGTGGTCCTCGAACTTGCGAAGCGTGTCGGGCGGGACGGTGTTGATGGTATCGCGGCCGATCAGCTGGTCGAGATAGAGCACGTCGGAGTAGGCCGGGTTCTTGGTGCCGGTGCTGGCCCAGAGCGGACGCTGCACCTTCGCGCCTTTCGCCGCCAGCCGGCGCCAGCGGTCGCTCCCGGCGATCCCCTGGAACACCGTGTAGGTGAGACGGGCGTTGGCGATGCCGATGGTGCCGGCCAGGTCCTTCGCCTCCGGCCGGTCGATCTTCGGCGAGCCGGGTGTCGACCTCCGTGTCCACCCGGCTCACGAAGAACGAGGCCACGGAGGCCACCCGGTCGATCGGCTGGCCCTTCGCGACGCGGGCTTCCAGCGCCGCCAGGTATGCTTCGGCCACCTGGCGGTAGTGCTCGACCGAGAAGAGCAGGGTGATGTTGATGTTGATGCCGTCGGTGAGGCAGCGCTCGATCGCCGGCCAGCCCTCCTCGGTGCCGGGAATCTTGATCATGACATTGGGCCGGTCCACCGCCCGCCAGAGCCGCACCGCTTCGGCGATGGTGGCCTGGGTGTCGCGCGCGGCCCCGGGCGAGACTTCGAGCGAGACGAACCCGTCGGCGCCGTCGGTGCGGTCGTAGACCGGGCGGAACAGGTCGGCGGCGCTCTGCACGTCCTCGACCGCGAGTCGCCTCGAAGATCTCGGCGTCGGAGCGGCTCGAGCCGGCCAGCTTGGCGAGGGCGTCGTCATAGTCGGTGCTCGTGCCGATGGCCTGCTCGAAAATGGTGGGATTCGACGTCATGCCCCGCAGCCCGGCGGCGATCAGCCCGGCCAGCTCCCCGGAGCGGAGCATCGCCCGGCGCAGGTAGTCGAGCCAAACGCTCTGCCCCAGCTCGAGGAGCGCCTGCATCCGGGAGCCGGTCCTGGTCGAGGTTGCCGTCATCTGTCCCCCTTCATTTCCCTAGGAGCCGCTCGACCCGCGCCACCACGGCGTCGGCCGTAAGGCCCAGTTCGCGATAGATCCGCTCGTAGGGCGCGGACGCGCCGAAGCGGGTCAGCCCGATGACCTCTCCCTGGTCGCCGACCCAGCGATACCACGGCATCGGATGCGCCGCCTCGACCGCGACCCGCCGCCGGATGCCGGGCGGCAGCACTTCGTTGCGGTAGCTCTCCGGCTCTCGCGCGAAGAGCTCGAGGCTCGGCACGCTCACGACCCGCGCGGGCACCTCGCGGGCGGCGAGCTTCTCCTGCGCCGCCAGCACGATCTCGACCTCGGAGCCGCTCGCCATGAGGATGACCTCGGGCCGGCCTCCCGCCGCCTCCGACAGGATGTACGCTCCCCGGGCGACGCCGGACGCGGCACCGTGTTTCGCGCGGTCGAACACCGCGAGGTTCTGCCGGCTCAGCGCGAGCGCCACCGGGCCGTGCCGGTGGCCGATCGCGACGCGCCAGGCCTCGGCGGTCTCGTTCGCGTCGGCCGGACGGAGCACCGTCAGGTGCGGGATGGCGCGCAGGAGCGCCAGCATCTCGACCGGCTGATGGGTCGGGCCGTCCTCGCCGAGTCCGATCGAATCGTGGGTGAAGACGTAGATCACCTGCCGTTCCATCAGCGCGGCGAGCCGGATCGGCGGCCGCATGTAGTCGGAGAAGATGAGGAAGGTGGCGCCGTAGGGGAGAATCCCGCCGTGCAGCGCCATGCCGTTCAGCACCGTTCCCATCCCATGCTCACGGATGCCGAAGTGCATGTTGCGGCCGGCGTAGTGGCCGGCCTCGAAGTCGCCGGCGTCCTTCATCAGCGTCTTGGTGGAGGGGGCGAGATCGCCGGCCCCGCCCATCAGCTCCGGCAGCCGCGGTGCGATGGCGTTGAGCACCTTCTCCGAGGCGTTCCGGGTCGCGACCGGCTTCCCGGCGAGGAAAGCTCGGGATGTCGGCGTCCCACCCGGGCGGCAGCTCGCCCCGGTAGCGCCGCTCGAGCTCCTTCGCGCGATCCGGCTGGGCGGCCTGGAACGCGGCGTAGCGCCGCCGCCAGTCCTCCTCCAGCGCCGCTCCGCGGTCGCGGCACTTCCGCCATTCGGTGAGCGCGTCGTCGGGGACGTGGAAGGGCTCGGTCGAGGGCCAGCCGAGCGCCTGCTTGGTGAGCCGGATCTCCTCCTCGCCCAGCGGCGAGCCGTGCGCCTCGGCGGTGTCCACCTTGTTGGGGCTGCCGAACGCGATGTGAGTGCGTACGATGACCAGCGAGGGCCGGTCGGTGGCGGCCTTGGCGGCGTGGATCGCGCGCGTCGAGCGCGTCGAGGTCGTTCCCGTCCGCCACGTGCTGCACGTGCCAGCCGTACGCCTGGTAGCGGGCGCCGACGTCCTCGCTGAAGGCCAGGGCGGTGTCGCCTTCGATGGTGATGTGGTTGTCGTCGTAGAACCCGATCAGCTTGCCCAGCCGCAGGTGTCCGGCGAGCGATGCCGCCTCGTGGGAGACGCCCTCCATGATGTCGCCGTCACTGGCGATGAAGTAGGTGTGGTGATCCACCGGCCGATGGCCGCCGCCGTTGAAGACCGCCGCCAGATGCGCCTCGGCGACCGCGAACCCGACGGCGTTGCCCACGCCCTGGCCCAGCGGCCCGGTGGTGGTCTCGACCCCGGGCGTGACGCCGTGCTCGGGATGTCCCGGCGTGCGGCTGTCCCACTGTCGGAACTGCTTGAGGTCGTCCAGCGAGAGGTCGTAGCCGGAAAGGTAGAGCACGCTGTAGAGCAGCATCGAGGCGTGGCCCGCCGAGAGCACGAACGGTCGCGATCCATCCACAGCGGGTTGGCGGGATTGTGCCGGATGTGGCGGGTGAAGAGCAGGTAGGCGAGCGGCGCCAACGCCATGGGGGTGCCGGGATGCCCGGAGTTGGCCCGCTGCACCGCGTCCATGGAGAGGGTGCGAACCGTGTCGATGCAGAGCTGCTCGAGCGATTGGGTTGCGGAAGCGATGCTCTGTGCCATTTCAATCCTCGGTCTCGCCGCGACCGCCGCGGCACCGTAGAGCGCGACGTCACCGGTGAGGATGACCTTGACCGGAATCCGGGCCATCACGCCCGAGAGTCGGCCCTTGTCGCGAAACGCCTTCATGAAGGCGCCGGCGGCGAGCCGGCGCACGATCTTGGGCGCGATGCCGCCGGCGATGTACACCCCGCCCGAGGCGAGGACGGTGAGCGCCAGGTTGCCCGCCGCGGTGCCGTACGCCCGGGCGAAGACCTCGAGCGTCTTCGCCGAGAGCGGATCGGTGCCGGCGAGTCCGTGCCGGGCGATCACCGCGGCGGGGTCGTTCCCGGCCATCTCCTCGCGAACGCGCCGCCTGCTCCTCGGCGACGCCGGCGGCCGCGAGATAGCGATAGATACGGGCGATTCCGGCTCCCGACAGGACCCGTTCCGAGGAGACCCGGCCGAACTCCTTCGCGAGGAATGCGAGGAGATCGCGCTCGAGCGCCGTCGGTCGGCGAGAAGTCGGCGTGCCCGCCCTCCGACGGGATGGACGACGTAGCGGGACCCATCCCAGAGAAGGTAGCCCTGGCCTAGGCCGGTGCCGGCGCCGATGATGGCGATCGGTCCGTGATCGACGGCGACCCCCGGCTGGAGCACCTCCACCTCGTCGTCGGACAGGCTGTGCAGCCCGTAACCCACCGCGCCGAAGTCGTTGATGATCGTGGTTCGCGGGATCCCGATCTCCCGGGCGAGCACGCGGGCGTTGACCTTCCAGGGAAGGTTGGGGGCCTCGCAATCGCCGTCGATGACCGGACAGGCGATGCCGAAACAGGCGACGTCGGGCCGGGCGCCGGACTCGGCGAGATAGCGGGTGACCAGCGACGCCAACCCGGGTGCCGCCGCGCTGGCATAGCGCGCCTCGTGGACGATCCGCGCCTGCCCCGGCCCGCGCACCTCGAAGATGGCGAACCGTGCGTTGGTTCCGCCGATGTCTCCCGCGAGCACCCGCCTGATCATCGGCGGGCCTCGAGCTGCGCGGCCGCGGCCACGTCGGCGATCCATAGTCCCGCTCGCGCCAGCTGCCCCGGTGTCTCGCCGCGGAGCGTAGGGTCCGTCGATGACCCGAGCCAGAGCGCCGGCCTTCTTCGCCCCGGCCACGAGCCCGATCATCAGGCGAGCGTCGCGGATCACCGGCGGCGTGATGGTCAGGCGGTCGCGCGGCGGCGTGGGCGCGTTGACCGCGAGGACCCGGCGGACGGACTCGGCGAGGGAGGCAGCGCCGGGGAAGAGGGACGCGGTGTGACCGTCCTCGCCCAGTCCCAGCACCAGGAGATCGAGCCGCTCGGGAAGTATCGCCGCGTAGGCACGCGCCGCCTCGTCGTGGTCGGGTCGCTCCCCCTCCATCCGGTGGACCTGGAGCGCGGCCGACGGGCACCCGGTCCAGCAGCGCCTCCTTCACCATCCGATAGTTGCTCGCCGGGTCGTCGGGCGGCACGCAACGCTCGTCGCCGAAGAACACGTCGATGCGGCTCCACGCCTCCCGGTCGGGCAACTCGGCGGCCAGGCGCACGTAGACTGGAGTGGGCGTCGAGCCCCCCGAGAGGGCGAGGGAGCAACGCTCCCGCGTCTCGAGGACCCGCCGGATCTCGGCGGCCAGCCGCCTGGCAGCCGATCCCGCGAACTCGGCGCGCTCGACAACCACGAGCTCCGCGGTCACTCAATCGCCCGCGAAAGGAGGCTGCTGGGTGGCGGCGGCGCATGCGCCGGCGAAGCGCGATGGGAAGTGCGGGGAACAGCGGAGCGGAACAACCGGGACAACAGGGCCTGCCTCGAGGACGGAAGGAGCCGTGGGGACGATTCCGCAACATAAAGGGAGGCGGGACGGGTACGCCACAACGCCGGCGATTGATTTGAGCGCCGGGCCCGAAGATTCTTGGAGGGTCGGACCCCAGGCACCGCCACTCAAACGGAATCGATTCCAAGGAGGCTCTGATGGCTTACGTCGATGGTTTTCTCCTCCCTGTCCCCAAGCGGAACGTGCAGGCCTACCGGCGCATCGCGCAGAAGGCAGGCAAGAGTGTGGCGGGAGCACGGCGCACTCGAGTACCGGGAGTGCGTAGGCGACGACCTGAATGTGAAGGGGATGGGGACCTTCCCCCGCCGGGTCAAGGTCAAGCCCGGCGAGACGGTGGTCTTCTCCTGGATTACCTACAAGTCGCGCGCCCATCGCGACAAGGTCAACGCCAAGGTGATGAAGGACCCGCGGCTCGCCAAGATGATGAATGATCCGAAGGCGATGCCCTTCGACTTCAAGCGTATGGCGTACGGGGGGTTCAAGGTCCTGGTGGACCTCTAGGAACCTCCGGGCGACGCCGGTCGAGTCCACCGGCGGTCGTTCGCCCGGCGGTGGCTCGCTCGGTGGGGGCTCGCTGGGCGGAAGGGGCGGCGGCACCCACGCGACGACGGTGAGCCGCACGCCGGCGACGTCGCTGGAGCCGAGGGACAGCTCATGACTCACCTCGTCGTCGCCTCGGGGCGGGCTCCGAGCCGGGATCTACGCCGGTGGCCGGATCGTAGCGGAGCGGATCCACCCGCATGCGGAACTCGAATCGGAAGCTCGCCGCGTCGCAGCGGAACTCGGCCCAATCGAACGTCGCGCGATCGGCGGTGCATGCCCCGGTCAGAGCCTGGAGCGCGTTGGTCTGTGAGCCTTCCACAGCCCACCAGCTTCCGACGTCGCGCACCAGGTATTCACCCATGAATCCTGGATAGCCGCCTCCGCCGCCGCCGGCGGTATCGCCGGGACTGGGGGGCGTCTCTCCATCGGCGCCCGTGGCCTCGCGGGTGGGCAGTCCCGTCATGACATCAGGCACACCTGGCTCGACCCCGGTGCTGCCCAGGTCGGCCACGATCCGCACCACCTCGGCCATGTTCTCGGGCTCCCACGCGATGAGGGTGCGCATCGAGTAGGTGCCCACCTCCCTGCACTCGCCGGGGCCTGCCCTCGGGGGAATTGCGCTCGGGGGGTGGAACGGCCACGCTGCTGTCTCCGGGCACCACTGACGCCGCTGTCTCCCGGCACCACGATCGCGCTGTCGTCCGGCCAGGTGCACTCGAGGCTGGGGAAATCGAGCTGCTCGGCCACCGCGAGGAAGGGACGGTCCTGGCCGTCGACCGTGAGCCTGACCGAGGTGGCGCTTCCGGTTAGCCGGACGATCTCGGCGGCATGGCGCAGGGCGTCCGCGGTGGGCGAGTAGCCTTCGCCCTCCACCGAGTCGGCGAGCTGCTCGAAACGCGCCGCCAGCTCCTGTCCGCCGCCACCACCGCCGGGATCGACCGTCCCGTCGCCGCAGCCCACCATCGCGAGAACCGCCATGCAGGCAGACAACCTGGGCCGGTGCCGCATACGTCCTCCGAGTCGTGGGAGCCGATTCCCCTCTCATTTAATAGGGGCTATTCCCTGGAGGCGCCAGTTTTCCCCGACCTCCGCACCGACCAGGCGCAGGCTCCGACCGCGAGAACCGCGGCCGGCAGCGACACCCAAGCCTCCGGCGAGCCCATGGCCAACAGGGTTCCGCCGGTGAACAGACACCACAGGATCGGCACGGCCAGGAGAGCCATGCGGAGAGGCCCTTCCGCCATGAGAAGGAGGCCGAGCGTTGCCAGGACAGTCGGATCAGGGGCGACCCCGAAGACCTCCACCTGACGCCAGCCGCGGCCCAGCAGCGGGGCGATCAGCGGATAGACGCCCAGAGACAGGATGAGCAGCGCGATACCAACGATGCCTTCCGTACCGCGCCCGCGGCGAAATCTCAGCCGCCCGCCGACCACCCCGATCCACACCAGCAACAGCACTTCGATGGCGAACGACCAAATGCAATAGATCACCGCCCAGTTGATTTGCAGGTAGCGCCGCCACAGGAATGCCCACGCGACCCAGGTCCAGAGCGCGGCCAGGATGGCGCTGACGGTGCGCGACTGCCCGGACGTGGGCCGCCGCAGGGAGACCGCAATGACCAGCCCGAGTCCGATCGTCACGACCTGACCCGGCCAGACGGCCTCATTGTGGCGCTCGATCAGCCGGTAGTAGGTCCGCGGCGAAAACAGCAGGAAGTCCGAGAGGCTATACGTCCACCATTCGGGCATCAAAGGCCCTCTACATGGGCAGCTATCCGGCGCCGCATGGCCGGATCAGGAAGCACTCCGGTCGCGGCCCCCAGGTTCTCGACCACGTGCCCGAGCTGGCTGGTCGCCGGAATGGCGCAGGTGACGGCCGGGTGTGCGACGATGAACTTGAGGAGGAGTTGCGCCCAGTTGACCGCGCCGATCTCGGAGGCAAAGCCGGGGAGGGGATGGCGCTCGACGCTTCGGATGAGCGCTCCCTCTCGAAAGGGCCGGTTGATGATGACCGCGATGCCGCGGTCCCGGGCCAACGGGAGAATGCGATCCTCGACCTCGCGGTCCAGCACGTTGTAGGTCACCTGGACGAAGTCGATCGGCCGGCTCGCCATGATCCTTTCCAGCTCCGCGTGGCGCCGCCCCTCGGAGGTCGTGATGCCCACGTAGCGCACCCGGCCGTCCGCCTTCATCGCGAGCAGGGTCGGGAGGTGCTCCTCCCACGCCAGGAGATTGTGAACCTGGAGCAGGTCGAAGCGCGGCACGCCCCACTGCGCTCTCGACTCCTCCATCTGCTCCGGACCCCGCGATCCCGAGGAGATCCAGACCTTGTCGGCCGAGAAGAGGCCGGAGGGTTTGCCGATCCTCCGGAGACCGTGGCCGATGACCGATTGCGACGAGCCGTACATGGGCGAGCTGTCGATCACCCGGCCGCCCTCCCGAAAGAAGGCGCCCATGACCGCGGCGCACTCCTCGCGCAGCTCGGCGTCGTCGCCCACGTTGAACGTGATCCAGGTCCCCAGGCCCACGACGGGCAGGCGCTCGCCGGTGGAGGGAATCGGCCTGGTGATGGGGATGGAACGCGCCAGCGCGGAAAGGGGGCGGAGCGCGGCGGCGGCTGCGCTCGCGGCGATTGCCCCGATCATGGTGCGGCGGTCGAACGTCCTGCCATGCTCCATGAGCTGTACCCGTCCCCCGGCCCTCAGCGCGCGACCAGAACCTCGACCACGGCGTCGTCCAGCGCGATGGCCACCTCGCCTTCGTCCGGTCCGGCCTGGTCTTGGCCTTCCCGCAGCTCCGGTCGCCACGCGCCATCGTCCACGTGGAGCTCGCCAGGGGACGCGTGCATCGCTACCCGGGCGGCTCGCCGGGTGGTGAGCTGCGGCGGGGCGGCCCCGCCGCTCAGCCGCGCCTTGACGTACTCCGCCAGGACTTCGCGCTCGCGATCGGTGACCGTCACGACCTCGAGATGCCCGTCGCCGTAGTCCGCGCCCGGAGCGAGTGGGATGTTCGGGCCGACCAACGGCATGTTCATCACTTCGACCAGGAGGTACTCGCCGGAAAGATCGGAGCCATCCAGTATCAGCTTGCGGAACCGGTGGGCCCGCTCCGCGATGATGCGCTGGAGCAGCAGCAGGGCGCGGTCGATGGCGTGTCCGGTCAGCCCGGTCGTGCTCTCGTTCACCTCCGAGTCACCCCGGGTGACGAGCTCGGTGAACACACCCACACCCACGGACTCGACGAACCGCATCGAGCCCCACGGGGTCGACACGGTTCCCACCGCGAGCCGCCGGCGTTCCGCGCCTCCCCAGCCCGCGATGAGCTCCGGCACGGAGCCCAGAGCGCCGAGGGACTTGGCGATGTTGTTGGCGGTGCCGATCGGCAGGATGGCCATCGGGATGCTCCGGCCGGCGAGCGCCAGAGCCACCTTCTTGATGCTGCCGTCCCCTCCCGCGACGACTACGAGGTCCCCCGGATCCTGGAGCGCCTTCTCCAGGCCCTCCTTCCTGATCGGAGAGCAGCTCCGCGTCATGGCCGGCGTCAGCCAGCTCCTTCAGGATCCGCTTGGCGGAATGCTGCTCGTCCCCCGCTCCAGGATTGTGCACCAGCGTGACTCGCACCATGGACCTCATGCAGTGTGACGGTATCGAGGTGGAGGAAGTCAAGACTGGAGGACGCGCGGGTCACCCGGCCTGAGCGCCTCGCAGCGGCCGCGCCACCAGGATCCCGGTGGCGCGGCGAATGGCGGCCACGTATTGCGGGAGCGTGGCGCGGGTGATCTCCACCACGCCACCGGAGAGCGGGGCGTGCAGTACCCGCAGGATGCCGGCCGCGTCCCGGTAGGCGAGCGCGGCATGACTCACGTCGAGCCCGCCGATCGCCGTGGCGAAGGCGAGCACGTCGCCCGACTCGATCCGCTCCGAGACTTCGGCTATGCGAGCGGTCGGCACCACCCGCCGGGCGCGCCCGTCCATCCGCGCGCTCGATCGCCTCGATCTCCCGGAACACTCCGTCATCGGCCAGGGCGGGATAGCTGTCGCGGTGCTCGGTCATGAATCGAAGCGGGCGCCGATCCTCGATGGCGTCCAGCCGGGCGCCCAGATCCTCCAGGAGGCCGCGGCGCTCGCCGTCGGCGATCCACTCGCTGAAGTAGTGCAGCCGGGAGGCGTACCCGCGGCGCTCTCCGCCCCGGTAACGCATCCGCTCCACCTCGCGTCCAAAGCCCTGCCAGGTCGGCGAGCTCGCGCCGTCCGCCACCCGCGCCACTGCCAGGCAGGCCTCCACCAGCGTGACGCAGTCGAACCGGGTCAGCGAGAGCGTCAGCGGCTCGGTCTCCGATGGGCTGCCGCCCGCGCGCAGGTACGCCTCCAGAGTGGACGGCTCATACGGCGTGCCCGCCGCCAGCTCGCCCACGCGCGTCGCGCTGCGCGCCAAGCGGGATCGTCGGGCCCGGACGACCTCTCGGCGCGAAGGGTGGCGGTCCAATCGATCAACCGTGCTTGGTCCGGATCCAGCGGCGGGCTCGCGGCCAGGGATTCGGCCCGGGGGCGGGGCGCGGGCTCCGTCCCGCAGGCGGCGAGGGGGGGCCCGCAGTGCCAGGGCCGCGGCGGCCAACGCGGAATTTCTGAGAAGATCCCTGCGGCCCAGCGGCGCGTCGTGAAGCGGACCGTGGTTCACTTGGCGCCGGCCGCCGTGGCCGCTTCGGCGCCACGGGCATCGAGGAGGTGGCCCAGCCGGTTTCGCCACCACCCGGGGTGGAGGAAGAACAGCAGCAGGGTCAGCAAGACCATGTGCTGAAAGAAGTCGTAGCCGCCGGTCAGGTAGAGTCCGATCTGAAACGACAGCGCGGCGAGGAAGAACAGCGGCGCCAGGCGGGGGAGAAACAGGGAGACGAAGAAGAAGATCTCGAGCAGGATCGTGAACACCGACAGCGCCACGGCCAGAGTCGTGCTGCTGCGCCAGCCAGATGCCCAATGGATGCCCACGCTCCAGTGCGTCACCGAACGTGTGACCCTGAAGCGTGTACCCGTTCAGCCAGCGCAGCCCGCTGTGTATCAGCTTGCTCGTCCCGGCGGAGAAGTAGGTAAACGCCAACAGCACGTGGGTCACCTTCAGCGGCCAGATCGCCAGGTCGGACATGCCGGAAGCGCTCCGACTGTCGTCCCCGGCGCGTCGGCGGCGACGGATGAGCGCATCGACCGAGAGACGCTCACCCGACGGCGCGAAGCGCGAGGAGCAGGAGAAAGATGCAGAACAGCGCCTCGGTGTGGTGTCTGTCGCCGTAGGAAAAGAGGTGGGCGACGAAGACCCACGTCCCCAGGGTGAAGACGAACAGGGATGTCCGGGTGAAGAGGCCCACCAGCGCCAGTGCTCCCGCGACCAGGGTCACCCAATAGAGCACGGCGAAGGCGTCGGCGTTGAAAAGCGCCTCCCGCGGGATGATGGCGGTGAGGGCGCGGGTCAGCAGCTGGGGCTCGATGAAATCAGAGTTCTTCGCCAACAGGTTCTGGTGCTCTTGCAGGTCGGGGAAGAACCAGAATAGCTGGGCGGCGACCGCAACGATCCGGCAGATGGCGAGATGCAGTGTCGGGGTGGGCGGAAACCAGTAGGCGTTCCAGCGATCGATCCAACGGCCCACCGGGTCGCCGCTCACTTCGAGGCCGGACGGTCGGCCCGGTAGGTGACAGCCGAATCGATGGTCCGGACGATGCCGGAGTCGGTGACCGTGTAGGTCTCGCCCTCCAGCCGAAGCTCGACGACGGGGTCGTCCCGGTGGCGGTTCAGTCTATCGATCAGCTCGGGAAAGGGGGAGAGATCCCCGGTCCCGATCGGCGTGAGATACCGCTGCTTGAGCACGGTGATGCTGAGCCCCAGGAGGTGTGGGGTCACCGTGTCCTGCCGGCCCGTCGCGCTGATCGCGAGGATGCGCCGCTGATGCACGTCGATCGGTCCGGGCTTCCGCGAATTCTTGTACATCGTCCACCGCATAAACGGCCACAGCGTGCCCTTCTCGTCCGGATGGAGCACCGGGAGGGCGTGCAGCCCGATCACCAGCAGGATCACGATCGAGATGAAAGTCTTGCTCTGAGGCATGGCGTCGTTTTCGGGTGGTGGTCGCCCGGAAAGTAGTCGCTACCGCAGCGCCTGCACCACCGGCTGCCTGGCCGCGCGGCGGGCCGGAAAGAATCCGCCGACGATCCCCATCACCAGCGCGAAGCCGAGCCCCGCCAGCAGCAGCCCGGGCGTCACCCGGAACGTGAAGGCGATCTCGCTGAAGCTCGCCCAGTTCGTCGTGCTGGTGATCATGCCGTTGATGGGGAGCGCGAGCAGCGCCCCGATCACGCCTCCGACCAAGGCGATCAGCGCGGATTCCGCCAGGAAGCTGGCCAGCACGCTCCGGGGATGGAAGCCGAGGGTGAGCAGCACGGCGATCTCCGGGCTGCGCGCCGCGACGGCGGCGTACATGGTGTTGACGGCCCCGAAGACCGCGCCCAGCGCCATGATGCCGGTGATCATGATCGCCAGAATCTGGAGGATCCGGCCCAGCAGCTCGGACTGCTTGGCGTAGAAGTCGGCCTCGCGATAGACATCCACGGTGAGCCGCTTGTCGGCCTCGAGCGTCCGCTTGGCCTCGTCGAACGCCCCGGCGTCCTTGAGCCGGAAGGTCACCGACTGAAAGGCCTCGCCGCGGAACACCGGCATGATCTGCTCGTTCTCGCCCCAGATCTCCGACTCGAACGCCGATCCGTTGGCGGAGAAGCGGCACGCGACGGACCAGTCGCGTCCGGCGAAGCGGAGGTTCTCCCCGATCCCGGTGTGGTCGAAGCGCCCGGCCATCTTCTCGCCGACACAGATCTCGGACTTGCCGGATTCCGGCCGCCGGCCCGCCACCACCGGATATTGGAGCGGACCGACCACACGGCGGGGCTGACTCCGCGCACCACCACATTGGCCAGCCCGGTCGTGTCGTGCCCCTTCCTCGGCAGCGGAATGACGACGTAGGCCTCGGGGCTCACCAGAGGCCGCCCATCGCCGCCGGTCGCGACGTGCGCCGCGGAGGTGAGGATGCCGATGCTCTGCCGGTCCATGCTGCTGGACATCTCGTTGTCCGCGCCTCGCCGCAGCACCAGCACGTTCTCGCTGGAGCCCGTGCGCACCAGCGCCGAGCGGAAGCCGTTGGCCAGCGCGAGCATGCCGATGAAGACGGCCACCACCAGCCCGATCCCCAGCGCGGTGAAGGCGGTGGACACCGGGCGCTGGAGCAGGCTGCGCGCGTTGTAGCTGAGCGGGATCTTCACTCGACCCTCCTGAGCGCCTGGACCACCGGCAGCCGCGCGGCCCGCACCGCGGGCACCAGGCCGCTGGCCAGCATGAGCACCAGGGCTACCGTGCCTCCCAGCGCGAGCGTCGTCCCGGTCACGTCGAAGCCGGGGAGGAAGCCGCCGGCGTTGAAGTTGGAGGCCTTGTACAGCAGCTTGGCGCCGCCCAGGCCCAGGACGGCGCCGGTGAGCGCGATGACCCCCGCCTCCAGCATCACCATCCCGAACAGGGCGCGGTCGGTGAAGCCGATGGTCTTGAGCACGGCCACCTCGCCGGTGCGCTCCCGCGCGCTCATCATCATGGCATTGGCCGTCACCAACAGGATCGCGAACACCACCGCCATCCCGATGGTCCCCATCAGCAGGCTCACGTTGCCCCACATGGTGGCGAAGCTGGCGTTGAACGCCTGCTCCGTGCCGGTCTTCGTCGGGGAGCTGGAGTTCCGGAACTGGTCGTCCAGCGTCTTGGCGATCGGGGCGGCGTCGTCGGCGTCGTCGATCTCGAGGACGTACCAGCCCGCCAGGCCCGGCCGCTCCTGACGCTCTTCCAGGTACGCGTGATGAAAGAGCATCATGTCGTCGTTGATGACCGGATCCGACGGCGTGTAGACCCCGCGGATGGTGAAGGTCCAGTCACCTGGGTAGATCGTGCCCTGGATGGTGACGTCCTGGCCCAGCCGCCAGCCGAACACGTCCAGCAGCCGGCGGCCCACGATGGCGGAGGAGCGCTCGCGGAGGAAGGCCTGCTTCTGGTCCTCGGGCAGCTCGATCTCGGGATAGACCTCGAGGTATGACTTGGGATCCACCGCGAACTGGGCGAAGAAGCGCTTGATTGTCTCCGTACTTGCCCCCGAACCAGTTGGCCCAGGTGACGTTGGAGATTCCTTTCGTCGCGCTGAGCCGGTTGGCGTAGGCCAGGGGGAGCGGGAGGACGAAGCCGGTGGCGTTGGTCATCACCAGGCGGCGCGCGCTCCCGAACTGTGCGGCGCGCTCCAGGGTGGTGACCACGGTCCGAAGCGAGGCGAAGAGGAACAGCGCCAGGGCGACGCTCGCGATGGTGAGAAAGGTGCGCCGTTTGTGCCGGCCCAGATTGGCCAGCACCAGGGGGAGGAACTTCATGCCGTCGCCACCGCCTGGCGCTCGACCAGCAGCCCCTTCTCCAGGTGGAACACGGTCTTGGCCCGCTCGGCCGCGCGGGCGTCGTGGGTCACGATGATGATGGTCTTCTTGAACTCGTCGTTCAGCCGCTCCAGCAAGCCCCAGCACGTCCTGCGAGCTCTTGGCGTCGAGCTGACCGGTGGGCTCGTCCAGCAGGACCAGCGTCGGGTCGGCGACGATGGCGCGGGCCACGGCCACCCGCTGCTCCTGGCCGCCGGACAACTGGCGGGGATAGTGTCGCAGGCGGTCCTCGAGGCCCACGACGCCGAGCGCGAGCTTGACCCGTTCGTCGCGCTCCTTCCGGGACAGGCTGGTCAGCAGCAGGGGCAGCTCCACGTTCTGATACGCCGTGAGGACCGGCAGCAGGTTGAGGTTCTGGAAGACGAACCCGATGTGCTGCGCGCGCCAGGAGGCGAGCTGGCCCGGCGTCATGGCGCTCACCTCCGCCCCGGCGACCCGGATGCTGCCGCTGGTGGGTTTGTCCAGCCCGGCCAGGAGGTTGAGCAGGGTGGACTTGCCGGAACCCGACGGGCCCATCAGGGCGGTGAAGGAGCCTTCCGCGATGTCCAGCGTGAGGCCGGTAAAGATCTCGATGCGCTCCGAATCGCGCTGGAAGACTTTGTGGACGTCACGGATTTCGACCAGTGCCATACGCGTCTCTCGATGTTGAGGCTCTTTTGTCATCCCGAGCGGAGCGAGGGATCTTCTGCGCAAGCTCCGGGACCGCCCGGCAAGATCCCTCGCTCCGCTCGGGATGACACATGTCCCTCTACTCCTGTACGTTCACCCGCATCCCCGCCTCCGGATTCTCCACCCCACCCACCAGCAATCGCTCGCCGCCCGCCAGCCCCGACCGGATCTCGCGGAACCCGCCGCTGACCGGACCTGCCTGGACGGTGCGCGACTCGAGTCGGCCATCCCGGACCAGCCACACCATCGTTTCGCCGCCCAGCTCCCGCACCGCCGCCGCCGGCACACGAAACCGCGGAGTAGCGGCCGGAGCGGCCGGGCCGCTCGCTGCCCGCGTGGTGTCCTCCAGAAAGTCGACCCGCGAGCCCATCTCGGGCAGGATCCGGGGATCGCGATCGGTGATGCTCACCTTGACCTGCACCGTAGCCCGTTGGCGGTCGGCCGTCGGCACCACCTGCCTCACCTCGCCGCGGAATGAGGTGTCGGGGTATGCGTCGAGTGTGATCTTCGCCGGTCCGCCCTTCCGGACTCGTGAGATGTACGCCTCGTTCACGTCCACCTCGACCTCCAGCGTCGTGAGATCGGCCATCGTCACCACCGCGCCGCGAGTCAGGCCGCCACCCACCGACGGCGCCACGACCTCGCCGATCTCGGCCTCCTTGCGGAGGACGGTGCCCGAGAACGGCGCGCGGATCACCGTGTTCTCCAGGTTCGCCCGGGCGAAGCGCCGGCCGGCCTCCGCGGCCTGGAGCCGCGCCGCGGCCGCGTCCACCCGCGCCGCCGCCTGGGCCGCCCGGCCCTCCACGTTGTCGAGCTCCTGCTCCGCGACCAGCTCCGCGTTCTCGGCCCGGATGCCGCCCAGCCTGCGGGCCTCCCGCGCGAGCACCTCGCTCTCCGCCCGCGCCTCCGCGAGCTCCGCTCGGGCGGTGCCGAGGCCCGCCTCCGCCTGCGCCGCCTGGGCCTGGTAGTCGGCGTTCTCCAGCAGGGCGATGATCTCACCTTCCTTGACGTTGGAGCCTTCGCTCACCTTGAGGTCGGCGATCCGCCCCGCCAGCTTGGCCGAGACCGACGCGCGGGTGCGCGCGACGACATAGCCGTTGGCCGTGACGCTCGCCACGCCGGCTCCCGCCCCACCGCCTTCAGACCCGCCGATCGGGCTGGCCGTGACGACCTGGACCGGGACGGCGCCGCCGCGTCGCATGGCGAAGACCGCGCCCAATACCAGCGCCAGCGCGACGAGGCCGAGCACGACGTTGCGGCGCAACGCGCGGCGGAGGGCGGGAGGTGGTGCATCCCGGTTGATGCGGAGCTTGGAGAGATCGGGGGTTGGCGATGTCACGGGGCGGAATCTAGGAAACCTGCCAGAGAGTCAATAGTGGCGGCCAGGAATTGCTACAATGACCGTCTTACGACGCCCTGACAGGTCGGGACGTGCACATCCGATCGGGCGGTGAGCCGACATCGACTGCCCGCGAGGGCTCGGGCTCGCCGGATTCGGACGCGAATACCTCTCAAACCATTCCCAGCAGCTTCGTCGCCGCCTCCGGCCCCGCCGGACTGTCCTCCTCGTGCTTGAGGAAGACGAACGCCTCCCGCCAGGGCTGGCTCTTGATCCGACTCGCCCACCATTCAGCTCCTCGTCGCCGTACTCGGTCTTCCGAAGTCGGAGATAGCCCCACGACGCCGTGGGCACCAGCGGCGTCGGTCCCTCGTCCTCGTCCACGCCGACCAGCGCGATGTCGTGCGGCCGCAGCGCGTCGTACACCTCGTCGTCGAACCACGACGCGTGGCGAAACTCCAGCGCGGCTCGCCAGGTCCGCGGCACCTTGGCGAGAAAGCCGCGCAGCAGCTCCATGTTCTTCCGCAGCGTGGGCGGGCACTGGAACAGCGTCGGGCCGAGCTTGTCGCCCAGGACGTTGACGGTCCGAAGGAAGTAGTCGAGCGAGTCGTCCTCGCCGGCGAGCCGGTTGATGTGGGTGATCCGGCGCGATGCCTTGAGCACGAATCGGAACTCGGCCGGCGTCTGCTCGGCCCACTCCAGCAGAACCTTCTCCTTGGGGATGCGGTAGAAGGAGTTGTTGATCTCCACGGTCGGGAGGCGGGACGCGTAGTGGCGGAGCATGTCGTCGGCCGGGAGGTCGGCGGGGTAGAAGGAGCCCTTCCACTCTTTGTAGGACCAGCCGCTGGTGCCGACGAGGATTTTCATGACTCGCTCAACAGCTTGTAGGCCTGCAGGTGCCGCAGCGCCGCCGTCCGCTTGCCGGCCTGCTCGTACAGCCGCGCCAGATTGAAGTGCGCGTCGGCGAATCGATCATCGGCCTCCAGCGCCTTCCGGTACGCCTGGATCGCCTCGGCCCGCCGGCCCAGCTCCTCCAGCGCCGTGCCCAGGTTGAACGCCGCGGTGGGATGCCGCGACTGCGATGCCAGTGCGGCGCGGTACTCGGCGACCGCCAGCTCCGGATGGCCGTCCTCCTGGAGCCACCGTCCGAGGTTGACCCGGGCTGACGCGTGCCGCGGGTCGAGCGCTACCGCGCGGGTGTAGGCGTCGCGGGCGTCCTCCGGGGCCGCGCTCTCCAGATCGACTCCCAGCGAGTACCACTGCTCCGCCGTGAGCGGCTGGTCCGACCGGCGCGCCCGCCGCGCCTGGCGGCGCGCGATCGGCGCGGCCCGGTCCGCCAGCTCCGCGACGCGGAAGTCGAGCAGGAGCTGGGCCGACTCCGGGCTCCAGGCCTGGTCGCCGTCGCGGGCCACGATACGATCGCCTTCCGACGAGATCCGCAAGCCGCTGAGGGACCGGCCGGCGGGCAGCTGTCTGATGAGGGTCCGGAGGGCACGGCGGATGCGCCGCGGGGCGATGCGGGCCTCACTCAGCGCCTTCGCGGCGCGCAGCAGGACCAGATCCTGGAAGGAGAAGCGGTAGGAGTTGCGGGGCCCGCGGTCCGGCGCCAGATAGCCCACCCGGGCCTGCGAGCGGACCTGCGCCTCGGACAGGCCGAGGAGCTTGGCCACGTCGCGAGTGGTGTAGCACTTCATGGGCGGAAATCTACCGCGAGCCGCTCGCCTTCCTCTTCGGCTTTGCCGCGGGTTCTTTCTCGGCCGACGTCGCCGCGACCACGTGCTTGGCGGGCATCTTCTCCGCCGTGCTCGCGCCGCGCTTGGCCAGGCTCGCTTTGAGGGCGTCCATCAGATCGATGATCTTGGTCTGCGGCGCGTCGGTCGATTCGGCGGTGATCTCCTGGCCGTCCACCTTCTGCTGGATCGCCTCCAGCACGCGCTCGCGGACCGTGTCGCGGTAGTTCTCCGGCTTGAACTCTTCGACGGCGCCCTGCTCGATCAGCTGCCGCGCCAACGCCAGCTCGGCGTCCTTGATCACCACGTCGGGCCTGGGCACCTCGTCGGCGCTCTTGAGCTCGCCGTGATAGTGGAGCTGCTCCATCACCAGGATGTCGTGCATCGGGCGGATCAGGGCCAGATACTGCTTGCCGCGTGCCGAGTACTGCCCCAGTGCGGCGCGACCGGTGTCCTCCAATGCCGCGACGAGCAGCCGGTAGGCGCGCTCGCCGCCCTTGCCGGCGCCGAGGTAGTACACCTTCTCCAGGTAGATGCGGTCCACCGCGGCGAGCGGGACGAATTCGGCGATGTCGATCGCGTTGGTCGCCTTCTCGTCGAGCGCCTTGATCTCCTCGGCGGAGAACCGCACGTACTGCCCCTTGGAGAACTCGTACCCCTTGCCGATCTCGTCCTTCTCGACGACCGACCCCTCCTTGGAGCAGATGTATTGCTGCTTCAGGCGGGAGCCGCACGTGGTGTGCAGCATGTTGAAGCTGATCGCGGCGGAGGATTCGCTGGAGGAAAAGAGATTGACCGGGACTGAGACCAGCCCGAAGGAGATCGTCGCGGAACCGATGGATCTGGCGGCCATGTGGGGGTGTGATATATCAGCGGGAGAGAGACCTGGCAAGAGAGGTCGGTAGCAGGGGGCCGCGGCAGATGAGCTAGGTGCAGATGGGAGTTCAACTTATGAAAACGTGAACGGTGAACAGTGAACGGTGAACGGGCGTTGCAGCTCAACTCCCGTTCACCTTTCACCGTTCACCTTTCACGCTGTTATGGCTCACGCTTCAGCCAGAATCGGACTCCCCTGGCTCTGCTCCTCCATCGCCAACGCCGGTTGATGCTGGGCCGCGATGAGCGAGTAGAACACCGGCACCACGAACAGGGTGAAGACGGTGCCGACGATCATGCCGGTGACCAGCACCGTCCCGATGCTGTTCCGGGCCTCGGACCCGGGCCCGACACCAGCACCAGCGGGAAGTGCCCGAAGACCGTGGCCGCCGAGGTCATCAGCACCGGCCGGAGCCGGGTCAGCGAGGCCTCGCGCAGCGCGGCCATCTTCTCCAGGCCGCGCTCCTGGAGCGTGTTGGCGAACTGCACGATCAGGATGCCGTTCTTCGCGATCAGACCCACCAGCGTGATCAGCCCGACCTGGGAGTAGATGTTGATCGTGGTGAGGTCCAGGAAGCTGAACACCAGCGCGCCGGAGATCGCCAGCGGCACCGAGCCCAGCAGCACGATCAGCGGGTCGCGGAAGCTCTTGAACTGCGCCGCGAGCACCAGGTAGATCAGGATCACCGCGAACCCGAGCGTGACGGTGAGCGCCCCGCCCTCGCGGCGGATCTGCCGCGACTCGCCCGCGTAGTCGAGGACGATGCCCGGACCGCCCGCGCGCGGCCGCGGCGGCCTCGAGCACGCGCAGCCCTTCCTCCTTCGTGACGCCCGGCTTGACGCCGCCGAAGACCCGCACCGCGTTCCGCTGCTGGAAGCGGTTCAGCGCGCGCGGCGCGGTGCTCGACTCGATCCGGGTGAAGGTCGAGACCGGCACCAGCTCGCCGCTCGGGGTCTTGATCTTGAGGTCGAGCAGCGGGCCGACCGTCGCCCGGTCCTCCTCGCCGATCTGCGGGATGACCTTGTAGCTGCGGTCGAAGAAGTTGAACCGGTTCACGTAGGCCCCGCCGAGCAGCGTGCCCAGCTCCTGGCCGACGCTGGCCAGGTCCAGCCCCAGGTCGGCGACCTGCTCGCGGTCGATCACGACCCGCGCCTCGGGCAGGTCGATCTTCAGGTCGGTGTCCACGTAGAGGAACTTGCCGCTCTGCCAGCCGGCGCCGACCACCGCGCCGACCGTCTCCAGCATCTGCTCGGGCGGCGCCTCGCTCTGGAGCACCAGCTCGACGTCGTACTGCCCGGGCGTCGGCAGCGGCGGATCGAGCCGGGGGAACACGCGGAGTCCGGGGATCTGCGACACCGCGCCGAACACCTCGCCGTACATCTCCTCGGTCGAGCGGTCGCGCGTCTTCCAGTCCTTGGCGACCATGCCCCCGAAGCCGCCCCAGTTCGCGGTCAGCGACCACATGAACTCCGCCTCGGGGAACGCCGTGATCGCCCGCACGACCTCCTTGCGACGCGCGGTTGTTCGCCGCGAGCGAGGCGTCGGGCGGCGCTTCGAGGAACAGGCTGATGTGGCTCTGGTCCTCGACCGGCGCGAGCTCGCGCCGGGAGAAGGTGTACAGCGGCCAGGCCGCGGCCATGATCAGGAGCGAGGCCGCCACGATGGCCCAGCGGATCTGGAGCGCGCCGTCGAGCAGCCTCGCGTAGACCCGGCGCACCGCTTCGAAGCCGCGGTTGACCAGCGCGGTCAGCCGGCCCTCCTTGCCGTGCGCGTGCACGAAGCGCGAGCTCATGACCGGCGAGAGCGTGACCGCGACGATGCCGGACACGACGACCGCGGCGGCGAGGGTGATGGCGAACTCCAGGAACAGCGATCCGGTCAGGCCGCCCTGGAAGCCGATCGGGGTGTAGACCGCGGCGAGCGTGATGGTCATCGCGAGGATGGGCCCGACCAGCTCCCGCGCGCCGACCAGCGCCGCCTCGATGCGCGACTTGCCCAGGCGCACGTGCCGCTCGACGTTCTCCACCACGACGATCGCGTCGTCCACCACCAGGCCGACCGACAGCACGATCGCGAGGATCGTCAGCAGGTTCAGGCTGAAGCCGAAGGCGTACATCACGATCGCGGCGCCGAGCAGCGATACCGGCATGGCGACCAGCGGCACCAGCGCGGTGCGGATCGATCCCATGAACAGGAACACCGCGAGGCCGACGATCAGCATCGTCTCCACCAGCGTCTTGGAGATCTCCTCCAGGGCGTTCCGCATGAACATCGTGCCGTCCCACACCAGGCGCATCTCGATGTCCTTCGGCAGCGTCGGCCGGAGCCGGTCCATCTCCTTTCGCAGCGCGGATGCCACCTCGATCTCGTTGGCGCCGACCAGCGGCCACACGCCGAGGTAGACGCTCTCCGCTCGTTGTACTTGGCGACGAGGTTCGCCTCCTCGGCGCCCAGCTCGACCCGCGCCACGTCGCTCAGGCGCACGATGGCGCCGTCGCGGTCGGCGACGATCAGGTTGTCGAACTCCTCCACCGAGCGCAGGTCGGTGTTGGCCAGCAGGTTGACCTGGACCTGGTTGCCCTTGGTCTGGCCCACCGCGGCCAGGTAGTTGTTGCGCTGCAGCGCCGCCTGCACGTCGCCCGGCGAGAGGTTGAGCGCGGCGAGGCGGTCGGGATCGATCCAGACCCGCATGGCGATCGGCCGGCCGCCCTCGTTGTTGCTCACCCGCTGGACGCCCGCGAGCGTGGCGAGCTGCGGCTGGATGGTTCGCGTCAGCCAGTCGGTGATCTCCGGGACGCTGCGCTCGGGCGAGGTGAAGCTGAGATAGAACGTGGCGTAGGGCCGGTCGTCGCGCTGGACCTCGACCGCCGGCGGCTCGGCCTCCGCCGGCAGCTCCGAGCGGACCTGCTGGAGCCGCGCGGTGACCTCGGCCAGCGCCGCGGTGCTGCTGTGATTGAGCTTGAGGCGCACCGTCACGGTGCTGACGCCGGCGCGGCTGGTGGACTCCACGTATTCCACCCCGCCGATCGCCGACACCGACGCGCTCGATCGGCGTCGTCAGAAAGCCACGGACGGTCTCGGCGCTGGCGCCGTAGTAGACCGTCGTGATGATCACCGACGAGCTCTCGATCTGGGGATACTGCTGCACCGGCAGGCTGGTCAGCGCCCGCCAACCCACGAGCACGATCACGAGATTGACGACCACCGCGAGGACGGGATGCCGGATGAAGATGTCGGTGAACGGAGCGCATGGCGGTCACTTCGGCCTCCCGTGTCTGGGCTGCCGGCGAGCCTGCGTTGGCTTGCCCGAGTCGGCGACCGCGACCAGCACCGCCTCGCGCAGCTTGAACGACCCCGAGGTGGCGACCTGCTCGCCGGCCTTGAGGCCGCTCGAGGATCAGGACCTCGTCGCCGAGCACCGGGCCGCTCTCCACCGGCCTCAGGTGCGCGCGGGTCTTGCCGGTCGTGTCCGCGGCGATCACGAACACGTGGTCGCCACCGGGCCCCTTGCGGAGGGCGCTCACCGGAACGCGCGACGACGCTGTGCTCGGCGGGCCGACCGGGACCAGCACCCGGACCGAGGCGCCCGGGCGACGGGGTGGCATCGCCGACGATCGTCGCGCGGACCATCGCGTTGCGGGTCGTGGGATCCACCCGCGCGTCCACCGCGACGATGCGGGCGGGAACGGCCGCGCTGTCACTCCCGGCGGAGACGCGCCACGCTGTCGCCCACCCGCAGACCGGCCGCGACCCGCTGCGCGACCGTGAAGTCCACGTGCGCCGCGTCGGCCACGCCCTGCAGCGTGGTGAGCTCGGTGCCTTCGTTCAGGTACTGGCCGGGATGCACGTCGGCGATGCCCACCCGTGCCCGGAACGGCGCGCGGATGATCTTCTTGGCGATGACCGCCCGGGTCCGCGCCATCTGCGCCAGCGCGACGTCGCGCTCGGCCCGGGCCTGGTCCACCTCTTCCTGCGAGGTGGCGCGGTGCTCCCGCAGGTTCTCCAGGCGCTCGAGCGTCGTCTTCGCGAGCGCGGCCTGCGCCTCCTGGGCCTCGCAGCTCGGCCTCCTCGACCGAGGCGTCGAGCGCGACGAGCACCGTGCCCGCCTCGACGATCTGCCCCGGCGTCGAGCCTGACCTGGCGCACGGTGCCGGCCAGCTCGTTGCGGAGGGTGATCGAGCGCAGCGCCAGGACGGTTCCGATGGACGTCGTGGTCCGGCGGTGGTCGCGCTCCTGTCGCGACGGCGGCCGTCACCGACTCCATCGGCTCGGGCTGGTTCGCGGAGGCCGCGCCTCCGCCGCGATGTCCGTGTATTTCCAGGCGGCGAGGCCGGCTCCGGTGGCGACGATGGTCGCCGAGCAGCAGGACGGCGGCGATCGAACCACGGGAATTCAGTGAAAGCGCGACTCATGTTGGACGAGTTCCTGGGGTCGGACGGCGGCCCCGGTGCGAGGTGTGCGGTGCTACGGTCCAAGTCGACCTTCCGTCGAGAGAGATTGCGCGAGAAACGGTGGATCGTCGGACATACCTGCCTCCGGAGAGGGCGCAACCTGCGATCAATACGACAGTTAGACAACCATCGAACTTCTTGGGTCCTTTAAAGCCGGGAGAATCTCGGGTGCATTCCCCCGGCTGGCGGCCCCACTTACTATTGGTAACCACAGTACGGAAGTCGGTGATTTTCGTCAAGAGTCGCCATGGCGGGCCTCCTCAATGTCACATAACTCAAATTTCTGTCCCGACTTCCACAAGGCGGTCGAGCTGATCGGCCGGCGGTGGTCCGGCGCGATCGTGCGGGAGATGCTGGCCGGGACCAGCCGGTTCACCGACCTCCGCGATGCCATACCCGACATCAGCGACCGGATGCTGTGCGCGCGACTGCGGGAGCTGGAGGCCGAGGGGGTCGTGGCGCGGCAGGTGTCGGGTGAGGCGCCCGTTCGGGTCGAGTACCACCTCACCGAAAAGGGTGCGCCCTGAGCGCGTGGTCGCGGCGATCGGCGACTGGGCCGACCGGTGGGCGGGGACTGGGCCGCATGGCCGACTAGCGCTCTCCGCCCGCCAGGAGCCTGATGCCCCCCAAGACGTCCCCCCGAGTCCGACCGGCTCGACGCCTACCGCGCCAAGCGCTCGCTGGAGCGAACGCCCGAGCCGGCGGGCGCCGTCGCCGCCGACGGCGGGGGACGGCTCTTCGTGGTACACCAGCACGCCGCCCGCCGGCTCCACTTCGACCTTCGGCTCGAGATGGAAGGGGTGCTGCGCTCCTGGGCGGTCCCCAAAGGGCCCGTCGTACGACACCGCGGAGAAGCGGCTCGCGGTCCACGTGGAGGATCACCCGCTCGAGTACGGGGACTTCGAGGGGCTCATCCCGCAGGGAAACTACGGCGCCGGGGCGGTGATCGTGTGGGACCGCGGCGAGTGGGTCTCGGTTGGGGACCCCTTGGAGGGGCTCGCCAAGGGCAAGCTCCTCTTCGAGCTGCGGGGCTACAAGCTGCGTGGCATGTGGACCCTGGTGAAGCTGAAGAAGTCGGAGAAGGACTGGCTCCTCATCAAGGAGCGAGACGCCTGGGCGACCAAGGATCCCGAGGACGCTGCCTCCGGAGTCCGTGCTCTCCGGCCTCACGGTGGAAGAGCTGGGCGCCGGCGGCGATCCCGGCGAGGTCGTCCGGCGCGAGCTGATCGAGCTCGGCGCGCCGCGGCGTCCGGTGGACGTGAAGTCGGTCAAGCTCATGCTGGCGGAGACGGCGGAGCGTCCCTTCTCCCGCAAGGACTGGCTGTTCGAGCCGAAGCTGGACGGCTATCGGCGTGCTGGCGGCGCGAGGCAAGGGCGAGCCGCGGCTCGTCACCCGGAACGGCAACGATTGCTCGGCCGCCTTTCCCGAGGTGGTCCGCGCGATCGCCGCACTGCCCTTCGATCGGCTGGTGCTCGACGGCGAGGTGGTCGCGCTCGACGACACCGGCCGCCCCAGCTTTCAGCGACTCCAGGGGCGCGCTCGACTGAGCCGGCCGATCGACATCCGGCACGCGCGGTGAACGCCCCGGTCACCTACTACGCCTTCGACCTCCTCGGCTTCGAGGACTTCGACCTGCGATCGCTTCCGCTCACCGACCGCAAGGCGGCGCTGCGGCAGGTCCTGCCTCCGGTCGGGGCGCTGCGCTACCTGGAGCACGTGGAGGAGGAGGGCGAGGCGCTCTATCAGGAGACGGAGCGACTCGGCCTCGAGGGCATCGTGGCGAAGAAGTCCGGCTCGCCCTACAAGGCGGGTCGCTCGCCGGCCTGGGTCAAGATCCGCTCGCGCCATACCGGCGATTTCGTGGTGGTGGGGTTCACCGCGCCCAAGGGCTCCCGCGGCGGGTTCGGCGCGCTGCAGCTGGCGGACTACGTGGACGGCCAGCTGGTCTACGCCGGCCGCGCGGGCACCGGGTTCAGCGACAAGCAGCTGGCGGAGGTGCGGCGGGAGCTCGAGGCGCACAAGCGCAGCGACCCGCCGTGCTACCGGGCCGATCCAGTCGCCGAGAAGGACACCACCTGGGTCGAGCCGATCGATGGTCTGCGAGGTGGAGTACACGGAGTGGACGGACGAGGGCCTGCTGCGGCAGCCGGTGTTCCTGCGGTTCCGGGACGACAAGCGCGCCGGAGGAGTGTGTCCGGGATCCCGGAGCCAGGGCAGATGTGGTCGCGAAGCGAGACGCTGTCATCCCGAGGGAGCGTGAGCCGACCGAAGGAAGTCGCCGGCGCTGCGGTCCGCCCTCGGGATGAGGGACGCGGGCGAGCTGCCCTTCGAGCTCACCAACCTCAAGAAGGTGTTCTGGCCCGAGGAGGGCTACACCAAGGGCGATCTCATCGAGTACTACCGCGCGGTCTCACCCTGGCTGCTCGCCTATCTCCGCAACCGCCCCGTGGTGATGACCCGCTACCCCGACGGGATCGCGGGCAAGTCGTTCTTCCAGAAGGACGCGCCCGGCTTCCGTCCCGGAGTGGATCCGGACCGAGCGGATGTGGAGCGAGGACACCCAGCGGGAGATCGACTACTTCGTCTGCGACGACGAGGCGTCGCTGCTCTACGTCGTCAACCTCGGCACCATCCCGCTCCATCTCTGGGCCAGCCGGGTGCCGACGCTCGAGCGGCCGGACTGGTGCGTGCTCGACCTGGACCCGAAGGGCGCGCCGTTCGATCACGTCGTGGAGGTGGCCCGCGCCGCCAAGGCGCTGTGCGACCGGATCGAGCTCCCGGTGATGGTGAAGAGCACCGGCTCCTCGGGGCTGCACCTCATGATCCCGCTGGGCCGGCAGTGCACCCACGAGCAGTCGCGGTCGCTCGGCGAGCTGCTGGCCCGCTGCCTCGTCGAGCGGCTGCCGCAGATCGCCACCATCGTGCGCCAGGTGACCCAGCGGGAGGGGAAGGTGTACGTGGACTATCTCCAGAACGGGTCCGGCAAGCTCATCGTGGCGCCGTTCAGCGTCCGGCCGCTGCCGGGCGCTCCGGTCTCGGTGCCGCTCGCATGGCGCGAGGTGAATCGCAAGCTCGACATCCGCCGGCATACCATCAAGACGGTGCCGGAGCGGATGCGAAAGCTGGGGGACGATCCCCTGGCGGAGGTGCTGGAGCTTTCCCCGGATCTGGCCGCGGCGCTGGAGCGGCTGATGGCGGAGCTGCGGAGTTGAGGCGATGCACGGGTTGTCATCCCGAGCGGAGCGAGGGATCCTGCCCGCCTTTCCAGAAACGCGACGGCAAGATCCCTCGCTCCGCTCGGGATGACATGAGGGACGACGTGAACCTCGACATCGCGGTCGGCGACACCATCGGACAAGTCTCCGGCATCCTGCTTCGCCCGCCGGACGCCTGGGGGCTCTACGTCCTGGCGCACGGGGCCGGCGCCGGCATGCGGCACCGTTTCATGGAGACCATCTCGCAGGCGCTGGCGGAGCGCGGCCTCGCGACGCTGCGGTATCAGTTTCCCTACGTGGAAGCCGGCTCACGCCGGCCCGATCCCCCGGGCGTGCTCGAGGCGACGGTGCGGGCGGCGGTGGCGAACGCGCGCGAGTGCGCGCCCGATCTACCGCTCTTTGCCGGAGGAAAGTCGCTGGGCGGGCGGATGACCTCGAACGCGACGGCCCGCCGGCCGCTCGAAGGCGTGCTCGGCATCGTCTTTCTCGGCTTCCCCCTGCATCCGCCGAAGCAGCCCGCAGTGACCCGGGCGGAGCATCTCGATCGGGTCGAGTCCCCGATGCTCTTCCTGCAGGGCACCCGGGACACCCTTGCCGATCTCGCCCTCATCAGCTCCGTCTGCGGCCGGCTCGGATCCAGGGCTACCCTGCATGTCGTGGACGGCGCCGACCATGCCTTCGCCGTGCTCAAGCGATCGGGCCGGGTCGATACGGACGTGATGGACGAGCTGGTGCTCACTACAGTTGAGTGGTGCCGCGCGATTGCTCGCGGGACCTGAGGGCATACACCACGGAGAGCTTACGATGGCCAACGATCAGGAAGTCGCGTTTCCGGTCCTGAGCCCCAAGGATCTCGCCGCGCTGGCGGCACCGGGGGCATCCCCGCGACGTGCGCGCCGGTGAGGTTCTCTTCGCCGAAGGCGACCGGGACTTCTGCTTCTTCGTCCTGGTCGAGGGCGAGGTCGAGATCGTCGAGCATTCCAGCGGCACCCCGCGCACGGTCGTGGTGCACAAGCCGGGCGAGTTCACCGGCGACGTGGATATGCTGTCCGGCCGGGGCACGCTGGTGACGGCTCGCGCCGCTACCGATGGACGGGTGCTTCAACTGAGCACCGGAGAGCTGCGCCGGGCGGTGGACGAGCTGCCCGAGCTGGGCGAGACGATCGTCAAGGCGTTCCTCATGCGCCGGACCCTCCTGTTGGACGCCGGATTCGAGGGCGTCAGGATCATCGGCTCGCGCTTTTCGCCCGAGGCGCACCGGCTCCGCGATTTCGCCACCCGGAACGCGATACCGTTCAAGTTCATGGATCTCGAGACCGACGAGCAGGCGGACGCGATCCTGAAGCAGTTCGGGATCCCGGCCTCCGCCACGCCGATCGTGATGGGCCGCGACGGCGAGTGGCACAGCAATCCGTCGATCGGAGACATCGGCGCGTGCATGGGGCTCGTCTCCCCGATGGAAGAGGGTCACGTCTATGACCTGGTAGTCGTCGGGGCCGGCCCCGCGGGGCTCGCCGCCTCGGTCTACGCCGCGTCCGAGGGGCTCGACGTGCTGACGGCCGACGCGCTGGCGCCCGGCGGGCAGGCGGGGACCAGCTCGAGGATCGAGAACTATCTCGGCTTTCCCGCGGGCATCTCCGGGGCGGATCTCACCCGCAACGCGCTGATCCAGGCCCAGCGGTTCGGCGCTCGGATCACGGTGCCATGCACGGTGCGGTCGCTCGGCATCGACGGCGGAGAGCGCGTCGTCACCCTCGCCGACGGCTCCCGGCTCCGCACCCGGTGCGTCCTGGTCGCGAGCGGGGTGTCGTACCGCCGGCTGGACGTCCCCAACTTCGCCGAGTTCGAAGGCGCGGGGATCTACTATGCCGCGACCGAGATGGAGGCGCGTCTCTGCCGCGGAGAAGACGTCGTCGTGGTCGGTGCCGGCAACTCGGCGGGGCAGGCGATCGTGTACCTGGCGAAGTACGCCCGGTGGGTTCACGTGCTGGTGCGGAAGAGCGACCTCGGGGCCAGCATGTCACGATACCTGGTGGACCGGGTCGAGCGGCTGGAGAACGTCACCATCCACCGCGGCTGCGCCGTCGCCGGCCTCGAAGGCAACGGGCAGCTCGCCGTGGTGAACGTGCAGCAACGGCACCAAGGCCGGCACTCGGACGCTGGAGACCAGGTCGCTCTTTCTCTTCATCGGGGCGGACGCCAACACCGAATGGCTGCGGGGGTGCGTCGAGCTCGACCGCAAGGGTTTCGTGCTGACGGGAACGGCGCTCCCTGCCGGCACGGCGGAGTCCGAGCGCTGGCGATCCGCCGGCCGAGCCCCGTTTCCCCTCGAGACCAGCTTGCCCGGCGTCTTCGCGGCCGGAGACGTCCGGAGCGGATCGGCCAAGCGGGTGGCGGCCGCGGTGGGCGAAGGGTCCATGTCGGTGAGCTTCGTGCACGCGCACATCGCGCGACCGGTGTAGCCACGCGCACGCCATGGCGGCGCGCACCGATGCCTCCGGCGGCTGCGCTCCTCCCCCTCGTCATGTCGCTGGGGCTCTCCGTCTCGCCGGCCGCCGCCCAGCAGAGGCCCTGTGACGCAGGCTTCGCCCCTCGGCCCCAGCCGTGACCTCTATTGCATCGAGCTGATCCCCGCGCCGGGAATCGCTGGCGCCTCCGGGCTGGTCGAGCTGGGCCATGTGCCGGGGCCGTTCACCGTCGCCGTCGGCCCCGACGGCAGGCCCCGCCACCGGCTCGTCGTTTCGCTCTCGGGCTTGCCCGCGCCGGACTCGCTGGGAGGCTACCGGAGGTACGTCGCCTGGGTCGCGCCGCCGGCGATGCACCCGATCCGGCGATTGGGGGATGTCGCCAACGGGCGCGCCGACCTCGGCGCGGTGGAGCTCGAGAAGTTCGTCGTGCTCGTCACCGCGGAAGCGAGCGACCGGGGGAAGGAGCCCGCCGGGCGCATCGTGCTGCGCGGGCAGTCGCCCAGCACGCGGCTGTTCCCGCCGGACCTGCTCGAGTTCTCCATCGGGCGGATGGGGCAGGGAACCGGCGGTCGGCCGCCATCGGCACGGGGCCGGCGACTGCCCGCCGGACTCGGGGCCGGCGCGATGGACCACCGTGCCGATGCCGCCGGGCCTCCAGATGCTGCCGGCTGAGATGGCGCTCAGACCGGAAGTGGCTCCGTTTCTGCCCTCGGGGCCGGCGCCTCCCGCCCGGCCGCGCGAGATCGTCCGCGTGGCGCAGGGCGACACGTTTCGGCTCGAGGCCGGCCTGGTGCAGCGGAGCCTCAAGGGCGAGCGCTACACGATGTACGCCTTCAACGGGCAGTACCCTGGTCCGCTGATCGAGGCGGTGCGCGGAGCGGAGGTCATCGTCCAGTTCACCAACCGGCTGCCGCATCCGACGACCGTGCACTGGCACGGGATCCGGCTGGATCACCGCAGCGACGGAGTACCCGACCTCTCTCAGCCGGTCGTACCTCCCGGGGGTGAGTTCACCTACCGGCTCCGTTTTCCCGACGCCGGCATCTACTGGTACCACCCCCACGTGCGCGAGGACACCCAGCAGGAGCTGGGCCTCTACGGCAACCTGCTGGTGCGCTCCGACGCCGGTGAGGAATACGGCCCGACCAACCGCGAAGCGGTGCTGATGCTCGACGATATTCTGGTCGGCGACGATGGCCTGGTGCCGTTGGGCCGGGAGTCGCCCACCCACGCGCTGATGGGCCGGTTCGGCGAGACGTTCCTGGTGAACGGCGAGCCGGGCTACCGGCTGACCGTCGAGCGCGGCGAAGTGGTGCGCTTCTATCTGACCAACGCCGCGAACACCCGGACCTTCAACCTGTCTTTTCCCGGCGCGCGGATGAAGGTCGTGGGCTCGGATGTCGGGCCCTACGCGCGAGAGGAGTGGGTGGAGAGCGTGGTCATCGCGCCGGCCGAACGCTACGTGGTGCACGTCCGCTTCGAGCGGCCGGGCGACGGTCGCGATGGTCAATCGGGTGCGCGGGCTCGATCACCTCTACGGGAGGTTCTTCTCCGAGGTGGATACCCTAGGGACCGTCGAAGTCGAGCCGAACCGGGCCGAGCGCGACCTTGGGAGTGGCTTCGCGATCCTCCGCCACGACACCGCGGCGGCAAAGGAGATGGAGCGGTTCCGCCGCGCGGCCGCCAGCGCGCCGGAGAAGGCGCTGCTCCTCACGCTCGAGACCCGGGGCCTTCCGCCGGTCACCCAGCGGTTGATGCAGCTCGACTCGATCTACTTCGCGCCCATGGAGTGGAGCGGCACGATGCCGATGATGAACTGGGCCTCCACCGGCAGGCAGGTGCGATGGATCGTCCGCGATCCGGCCACCGGCCGGGAGAACATGGATGTGGAGTGGCGCTTCCCGCGCGGCCGGCCGGTGAGGATCCGCCTGGTGAATCAGCGGCAGAGCTTCCACGCGATGCAGCACCCGATCCACCTCCACGGCCAGCGGTTCCTGGTGCTGTCGGTGAACGGTGTGCGCAACGAGAACCTGGTGTGGAAGGACACCGTGTTGCTGCCGGCGGGATCCGCGGTGGATATTGCGCTCGACCCGTCCAATCCCGGCCGGTGGATGCTGCATTGTCACATCGCCGAGCACCTCTCGGCGGGAATGATGATGGGGTTCGCGGTGGAGTAGGGAGACCGCGGGAAAACCAGAACTAGAGAGATCCATGCGCCCATTTGCCGTGCTGCTCGCTCTCGCCGCCCTGCTTCCAGCAGCACTCCGCGCCCAGCGCCCCGACTCGCTCTCGGAGGAGGTCCGCAAGTACGTCGCGGTGGACACCGCCGCCGTGGCTCTCACCAACGTGCTGCTGGTGGACGGCACCGGTGCCGATCCGCGGCCCGGCCAGACGGTCTTGATCCGCGACGGCCGCATCGCGGACGTGGGGCCTGCCGGCGCGGTGCGGGTACCGGCCGGCGTTCGTTCGTTCGACCTGGGCGGCCACACGGTCATTCCCGGCATCGTCGGCATGCACGATCACATGTTCTATACCGCCGCGGGCGGCCGCGCGGTGCAGATGTCGTACACCGGCCCCCGGCTCTACCTGGGGTCGGGTGTGACCACCATCCGCACCACCGGCGGCCGGTCGCCCTACGCCGAGATCAATACCAGGGAGAACATCGACCGGGGGCTCGTCCCCGGCCCGCGGATCCACCTTACCGCGCCCTACCTCACCGGCGTCGAGGGCGGCGGCAGCATGGCGGTGGTGAACTCGCCGGAGGCGGCCCGCCGCTTCGTCGCCTACTGGGCATCGGAGGGCGCCACCTGGATCAAGGCGTATACCGACATCCGGAGGGCCGAGCTGGGGGCGGCGATCAAGGAGGCCCACAAGCGCGGCGTGAAGGTCACCGGGCATCTCTGCTCGGTCAGCTTTCGGGAGGCGGTCGCACTGGGCATCGACAACCTGGAGCACGGAATGCTCACCGCCTCCGACTTCGACCCGGCGAAGCAGCTCGACGTCTGCCCCATCGACCAGGTCGGGGAGATGGGGCAGGCGGACCCCCAGGGACAGACGGCGAAGGACGTGATCGCCACGCTGGTGAAACACAGGGTGTCCATGACCTCCACGCTGGCGGTGTACGAGCCGTTCGTCGCCAACCGTCCGACCAAGGACGCCCGCACCCTGAGCGCGATGACCCCCGAGCTGCGCGAGACCTATCTCCAGATCCGGCATCAGATCGACTCCACCGGAACGGGGCCGGTGCCGGAGGAGGGACTGGTGAGGGCTATGGCGTTCGAGAAGGCGTTCGTGGAGGCCGGTGGGCTGCTGGCGTCGGGTGTGGACCCGACCGGGATGGGCGGCGCGCTGGCGGGATACGGCGACCAGCGGAACTACGAGCTCTTCATCGAGGCCGGCTTCACCCCCGCTCAGGCGGTGAAGATCATGACCGCGAACGGCGCGAAGATCCTCGGCGTGGACCGGCGGCTGGGCACGGTGGAGCGCGGCAAGCTCGCCGACCTCGTGGTGCTGAAGGGCGACCTCGGCGCCGACCCGGCCGTCATCCGGAGCCCGACCATCGTCTTCAAGGATGGGGTGGGCTACGATCCCGCGAAGCTGATCGGCTCGATCGAGGGGAGGGTCGGAATCGACTAGGCGGAAACCGCGCTCGACGGGCCGGCGTAGAGCGAGTATCCCCACAGACGAGCGCAATCCGCATGATCGAACGATGGCTGGGGCCGGCGGCCGCACTGCTCCTCGCCGGAGTCGCCTCCGCGCAGGACCGTCCCTTCCTCGACATCAACCCGTCCTGGTCTCCGGACGGCCGCTCGCTGGTGTTCGAGAGCCGCCGCTTCGGGCCGGCCCAGCTCTTCGTGATCGGCGCCGACGGGACGGGCGAGCGCCGGCTCACCTGGAGCGGCGCCGACGATACCCATGCCGCCTGGTCGCCCGACGGCCAATGGATCCTGTTCGACTCCCACCGCGATGGCGTCTGGAATCTGTACCTCATCCGGCCCGATGGGAGCGGGGAGCGGCGGCTGACGTTTCCCGGCGCGAGCCGCGCCGCCATGTTCGCCCGCCACCCGCAGTGGTCGCCCGACGGCAAGCAGATCGTCTTCGACTCCGATCGCGAGGGGGACGAGCAGGTCTATGTCATGCGTGCCGACGGCGGTGGAGCCGTCCGTCTCACCGGCGCTCCGGGGCAACACGGCCACGCCGCCTTCTCGCCCGACGGCCGGTTCATCCTCTTTACCTCCGACCGCGATGGGAACCGGGACGCCTGGATCATGCGCGCCGATGGCAAGGAGCAACGTCGCCTGACCACCCACGCCGCGCACGACGGCGCGGCGCGGTTCTCCCCGGATGGGCGGACGATCACCTTCTACACCGAACGCGATGGCAACGGGGAGCTCTACGCGATGGACCCCGACGGATCCAACCCGCGCAACCTCTCACGTCATCCCGACACCATCTACGAGCACGCGTGGTCCCCCGACGGAAGCCAGATCGCCTTCTACTCCGATCGCACCGGCCGCTTCGAGATTTACCTGCTGCCCGCGGGCGGCGGCGAGGCGCGCCAGGTGACCAATGCGTCCTACGACAACGCGTTTCCGATGTGGTCGCCCGACGGTCGCGAGATCGTGTTCAGCTCGACCCGGGACGGCGACTGGGAGATCTACCTCATGGGCGCGGACGGCTCGGATCCCCGCCGGCTCACCGCCAGCCCGGGTCGCGACGCCCATCCAACGTTCATGCCGGACGGTCGGATCGCGTTCCAGTCACCCAGGGACTATCACGGAGAGGAGGAGGTGGACCTGTACGTCATGGACGCCGACGGTGGGAACCAGCGGCGGCTACTCGTGGCCCCGGGCTTCGACGGCGTGCCGGTGCCCTCGCCGGACGGGCGCTGGATCGCGTTTCAGCGAGGTGTCCGGACTCGACCGGCGGTTTCCACTGGGATCTCCACCTGATCGACTCGGCGGGCCGGCAGGAGCGACGCCTCACCGCGCAGCGGTGGAGCAGCCAGGTGCCGAGCTGGACGCGGGATGGCCGCCGGATCCTGCACTACGCCAACCCCGAGGGCAAGGATCACCTGTTCATACTCGACCGGTCGTCGGGTCGCGCGAGACCGTTGCACGCCGGCCCCGGGGAAGACACCGCGCCGTCGGTTTCTCCCGACGGGCGCTCGGTGGCTTTCGTGTCCACCCGTGATGGCCCGCGCGATCTCTATCGTATGAATGCCGACGGCACGGGAGTCGTTCGCCTCTCCCGCGATCTCGACGTCTGGTCACAGCCCAGCTGGTCGCCCGATGGCCGCCGCCTGCTGGTGTCGGCCTCGGCGACCGGTGCCATGGACGTCTACATGGTGAGCGCGGACGGCAGCGGCCAGACCCGGCTCACCCGGGGAACCGAAGGGGAGCGCTGAGGCGCCATCAGCCGATGGGCTCCCGATCCTCCCGGCGGTCTTTCTTGACGCGCGTAGCCGGGCCGGAATCTCCGCCGCGGAACTCGAAGTGATCATCCACCAAGACCCGGCCCTGCCAGCCGAACCGTCCTCCCTCCTCGCGCACCACCGACACGATGTGCTCCGCAACTTCGCCCGCCGGGAGCCACACGCCGACGGGTAGTCCCGGATAGTACTGGACATACTTCGACAGCAGTCGCGCTTCTCGCAGTGCCCCAGCCATGGTGCCTCCCGCTCGACGGTGTCACCTACCTTGGGGCACGAAGCCCCACATCGCAAGCCGTCCCACCTCGATCACGCCGCGCCGGCGGTGACGAGGCTGACCCGAACCGCGTGCGGCGCACCGTCGTCTACCAGCGGAATCCTCCGGTCCGTCCAGCGCGCACACCATCCAGCATGACCCCAGCCGCCCCGCCTTCCAGCCCGTCCGTGCGCTGCACCAGGATGGTGTAGACGCTCCCTCCATAGCGGTACTCGATGGTGAATTCGGGCCAGGCCGAGGGCACGCAGGGATCGATGAACAGGGAGTCTCCACGCTTCACGAATCCGAGGATGGCCTCCAGTCCGACCCGATACATCCAGCTCGCCGAGCCGGTGTACCAGGTCCAGCCCCCACGGCCGAGGTGGCCCTCGGCGGTGTACACGTCGGCGGCGACGACGTAGGGCTCCACCTGGTACGTCGCCACCTCCTCGGGCGTGCGCGCGTGGGTGAGCGGGTTGATCATCTGATACAGCTCGAAGGCGCGGTCGCCGTTGCCCTGCAGGGCGGTGGCGAGCACCGCCCAGAGCGCGGCGTGGGTGTACTGCGCGCCGTTCTCCCGGACGCCGGGCAGATACCCCTTGATGTAGCCCGGATCCCTGGTCGTCTCGTCGAACGGCGGCGTGAGCAGCATCAGGAGCCGCGCGTCCTCCCGCACCAGCTGCTCCTCCAGCGAGGCCATCGCCCGTGCCTGCCGCGCCGGATCGCCGGCGCCGGAGATGACGCTCCAGCTCTGGGCGATGGAGTCGATGCGGCACTCGTCGTTCGCGCTGGAGCCGAGAGGGGTGCCGTCGTCGAAGTACGCCCGGCGATACCATGCGCCGTCCCAGCCGTGCGCCTCGACCGCGGCGGCGTAGTCGTCGGCCCTCCGACGGAAGTCGCCGGCGACCGCCGCGTCACCCCGGCCCTCCGCGTGGCGAGCGAACCCCCGCAGCGTGGTCACCAGGAACCACGCGAGCCACACGCTCTCGCCCCGGCCCTCCACCCCGACCCGGTTCATGCCGTCGTTCCAGTCGCCGATGCCGATCAGCGGCAGGCCGTGGGCGCCCGTGGTGCACGCCCGGCGCAGCGCGCGCATGCAGTGCTCGTACACGCTCCCGTGCTCGTCCGTGACCTCGGGCAGATCGTAGACCTCGTGCTCCTCGCGGCCCCAGCTCGCGCATGGTGAGGAACGGCACGTACTCCTCGAGCAGGGACGCGTCGCCGGTGGTCCGGATGTAGTGGTCCACCACATACGGCAGCCACGCCAGGTCGTCGGAGAACCGGGTCCGCACTCCGCGCCCGCTCTGCGGGTGCCACCAGTGCTGCACGTCGCCCTCCAGGAACTGACGGGCGGCCGCGCGCAGGATGTGCTCGCGCGCCAGCGCCGGCTCGGCGTAGACCAGCGCCATGACGTCCTGAAGCTGGTCGCGGAACCCGTACGCGCCGCTGCTCTGATAGAGCGCCGACCGGCCCCACATCCGGCAGGCGAGCGCCTGGTAAAGAGTCCACCGGTTGAGCATCGCGTCGAAGGCGGGGTCCGGCGTGCGCACCGTGATGACGCCGAGGCGACCGGCCCAGGCGGCCACGGCACGGTCCACGGCGGCACGTGCCTGGACCACGTCGCGGTACTGCGTCGAGCGCCTGGCGGGCGGCCGTCTCGTTCTCGCACGCGCCGAGCAGGATCGCCACCTCCCGGGTCTCGCCGGGGTCCAGCTCGATGCTGCACTGCAGCGCGGCGCAGGGATCGATCGCCGCCCCGGTGACCCCGCTGAGCCTCCCGCCGGGGCGAAGCGCGGCCGGCGCCGCGGGCGTGCCGTTCCGGCCGAGGAATTCGTGCCGGCTGCCGGTATGGGCGGTGACCGGACCGCTCATGGCGTGAAAGGCCACCCAGGACGCGAACTGCGGGTCGTAGGTGTTGCGCGCGATGATCGCCCCGTGCTCGCCGTCGAAGGCGGTGCGCACCTGGTGCTGGGTGTGCTCGCGAAGGGCGCCCAGCGTCCACTCCGCGTACGTCGTCACCAGCACCCGGCGTGGACGGGAATCGGTATTGGTGAGCCGCAGCAGCGAAAGCTTCACCGGCGCGTCGTCGGCCATGCCGACGGTGAGGTGGCTGGCGATGCCCTCGTGCCGGTGCTCGAAGAAGGAGGCGCCCTGCCCGTGCCGCACGGTGTACGGAGCACTCACGCCGGACCGGCCCCGGTGTGGCGCCCCACAGCTCCCCGGTCTCCTCGTCCTGGAGGTACACGGCCTCGCTCACCGCATCGCTCACCGGGTCGTTGTGCCAGGGCGTGAGCCGGTAGAAGTAGCTGTTCGCCGCCCAGGTGAAGCCGCCGCCCCGCTCGGTGACCAGGAACCCGCCGTGGGGATTGGCGATGACGTTCGACCACGGCGCCGGCGGCAACCGGTCGCCGCTCACGCTGATCTCGTACTGTCCGTCGGCCGTGAGCCCCCCGAACCCGTTTTCCGGGATGGGCGGCGTGACGTCGGCCGCCTGGAACCGCCCGCCGCCGGAGAGCGCGCCAGTGATCGGCGCCAGCAGCTCGGGCAGGCGGGCGCCGATCTGCTTGACCACCCGGACCACGCGCGAGTCGCTTCGCTCGGGGGCGCGGGTCTCGGCCCCGGGCAGGTCGGCCTCGTCGTCCAGCCCCTCCTCCGGCATGGCGGTGGCGAGGATGCGGCCCAGCGAGCGCCCGTCACAGGCGATGTGCGCTCGGGCGGTCGCGCGGAGCATGAGCAGCTCCTCGGCGCTCAGCAGGTCGCGGTGGCGGAGGAAGATGCCGCCGGGCCGGTCGAAGAAGGTCGAGTCGCCCACCGTGAACACGGCGGCCTTGATCCGGTCGGCCAGGTCCTGCTGGTAGTCGGACGGATGGGCGTTGATCACGACCAGGTCCACCGTCATGCCGTGCCGCCGCCAGTAGCGCTGCGCCGCGAGGAGCTGGCGGAGGGTCGGCAACCCGTCCGGGGAATCGATCGTCGCCAGGAGAATGGGCCAATCTCCGGAGACGCCGTTGCGCCAGAGCAATGGCTGGGAGCCGCGGTTCCGCCGCAGCTCCGCCTGCGGCGCGCGCAGCGCCGGGTTGCCGTAGAACAGATACCCGGCCAGCTCCTGCGCTACGGCGGAGTCGGCCGGGCTGAGATTCAGCTGCCGGAGCTCGATCTGGCTCGAGGTCCATGCCAGATCGAGAGCCCGCTGGGCCGCGTGCGGGTCGCGGTAGCGGTCGGCCAGCTCGAACGCCTGCTCGCGGCTGGTGGCGACGAGGGTGGTGAACGCGACCGAGGCGGACTGCCCCGGCCCGAGCGCGACCCGCGCGCGCAGCGCGAAGATGGGATCGAGGACCGCTCCCGTCGCGCCGGAGAGCACGCCGTCCGTCTCCATCGCGATGGGATCGCGGGTGGAACGGCCCCGACCGATGAAGCGAGCCCGGTCGGTCTCGCAGGTCACTTCCCCGACTAGCTCCTTGCCGGTGGCCACGACATGCACACACCACAGCGGCGGCTCGGTGGCGGCGCGGGGACGCCGGGTGGCGGTGACCGCGGAACACCAGTCGTGCCACTCGGTTTCGACGAACAGATTGGCGAACGCGGGGTGGGCGCGATCGGTCTCCGGCGGGGCGAGCACGATCTCGCCGTAGCTGGTGAGCTCGATCTCGCGGGCCCGGTCGCTGCTGTTGGTCACCGTGACGCGCCGCACCTCGGCCGAATCCTCAGGCACGACGGCGATCTCGGTGCTGGTCTCGACGGCGCCGTCGGCGCGGCGGAACGTGACCCGGTCGGTCGCGAGGTCGGCGTGGTACCAGTCTGGCGGCGCGCACACGGGCTGATGGGCCGCCGACCAGATCCGGCCGGACGAGAGATCCTTCACGTACTGAAATTGCCCGGTCGCGTCCCGACACCCGTCGGCTCGCCAGCGGGTCACCGCCAGCGCCTCGTAGCGGCTGTACCCACCGCCGCAGTGGCTCACCATGATGGTGTAGGGCGGCTCGCCCAGGAGCGCGACGTGGGGCTGGGGCGTATCCGGCGTGTCGAATCTGCGCACCGCCGGCTGCTCCAGATCCGCTTCCGGCATCGCCTCGTCGGGTCGCGCCCGCTGCGGCTCGCGCAGCACCAGCCGGCGCGGGATCCGCTCGTGCAGCAGCAGCTCGGCCGACCGCACGACCGGATCGGCATGGAACCGGCGCTGCCACACTCCGGTGCACAGGGCATTGGTCAGGGCGGCGAGACCCATGCCGAGGTGGTGTGCCATGTAGGCATGGACCACGGCGAAGGGGCGGTCCGGATCGGGTCGGGTGTAGTCGAGAGCGTCGCGGAACCCGTAGGGGCCCAGGGCACCCAGTCGCTCCAGCTGGGCGAGGTTCGCCAGCGCGGGCTCGGGGCTCACCATAGTGGCAAGCACAGAGGCGTACGGCGCGATGACCAGTTCCCGGCCCAAACCCCGCTTGAGGGCCAGGTCGGGTACGCCGAACGCGCGGTACTGATAGGTGTGGTGGCGGTCGCGGACGTTGTAAGCGCTCTCGCTCACGCCCCAGGGGACCCGCCGCTCCGCCCCGTAGGTCCGCTGGCGGCTCACCGCGCCCTCGTAGGTCTGCGCCAACACGGTGGAGGGGAACGAGCGCATGACGAGCATCGGCATGAGGTACTCGAACATGCTGCCGCTCCACGACACCAGCGCCGGCGCGCCCGCCGCGTACGTCAAGGTCCGGCCGAGATGGAACCAATGCTCGGCCGGCACGTCGTTCTTGGCCACCGCCATGAAGCTCGCCAGCCGCGCCTCGGAGGCCAGGAGATCGTAGTTGGAGCCGTCCAGCGAGTGGGTAGACTGTTGAAATCCGATGGCGAACAGCTTGCGCTCCGGGTCCATCAGGAATCGGAAATCCATCTCCATCGCGTAGGTGTAGGCTCGCTCGGCGATCGCCTCCAGGCGGAGAATCAGCCGGGAGGCCTCCGCCGATTCGTCCGCGAGGCCGCGCAGGCTGACGAGCGGCCGGGAGGGAAAGCCCTCGGCCCAGGCGCCGTGCGCCGCCATGACCCGGAGACTCCATCCGATCCACTCCGCCGCCGGATCGCGCGCCTCGGGCCCGAGCGCTGCGTTCGGCCAGCGCCGACTCGGCGTTTCGCAGCGGCTCGGCCACCCGCGCGAGGGCGGCGCTGGAGACCGGCTCGCGCCGCGCCGCCACCAACGCGGCCTGGGCGGCGCGGAGTCCCACCCGGGCAGCGGCTGCTTCGGGCAGCGGATCGAAGGCGCTCGTCCGCCAGGGCGACCCCGGTCTCCAGTGCGCTCCAGATCCTCGCGTCCAGCACCGGCTCGTCGGCGATCCCAAGGCAGGCCTGCCGGAGGGCGACGAGGTGCCCCGCGAGATTGCCGCTGTCCACGGTGGACACGTACGCCGGCTCGAGCACGCTCAGGTCCCGCAGGTCGTACCAGTTGAAGAAATGTCCCTGGAACCGGCGCATGCGCTCCAGCGAGCGAAGCACCAGCTCCAACCGGCGCACGAGCTCGTCGAGCGGGATGAATCCCAAGTCGTAGGCGCTCACCGTCGCCAGGAGCTGGAGGCCGATGTTGGTCGGCGAGGTTCGCATCGCCACCACCGGTTCCGGCGACTCCTGGAAGTTGTCGGGCGCCAGCCAGCCGGTCTCCTCGGTGACGAAGCGATCGAAGAAGCGCCAGTGCAGGAGCGCATAGCGGAGCGCCTGGCGTCTCGCGGAGGAAGACAGCCGCTGCTCGGGACGCACGGCCGGCACCCGGAGGGCGTGCGCCACCGCCGGTGACGCCAGCCAGGCGAGGATCAGCGGCAACACGGCGACCGCGAGCACCCAGGCCGGCGTCGCGACCGGTGCCAGGGTCGCTCGGAGCCCGACCGCCAGCAGCGCAGCGCCCGCCAGCGCCACCGCCGGCCACATCGCCCGCCAGACGACCCGGAGCGAGTCCGCCACGCCGCGCTCGGTCTGCGACGCGGTGCGCCATTCGAGCAGGTGCCGGCGGCTCACGAACATCCGCCAGAGCGTGCGCACGATCGCGTCGGCGGAGACCCAGGCCTGGTGGGGCAGAAACACGATCGTGAGGGCCAGTTGCTTGGCGCTGGCGGCGGCGTCGCGGCCCACGGCCGAGTAGTAGGCGCGCCACGACTTGTCGAGCGGCGGGCGGATCAGGGCGAGCAGGAAGGAGACCACCCAGGGCGCCGCGATGGCGCCGAGGCCCAGCAGAGTCCAGCGCAGGGCACTCCCGGGAAGCAGGGTCCACCCGACGACCAGGAACACGAGCTGCGCGATCTCCACCGTGCTCCGGCGGAGGTTGTCCAGAATCTTCCAGCGGGACAGCAGCGAGAGCCGATTCGGCTCCGGGCCGTCGGGACCCGGCACCCGGCCGGCGAGCCAGGCCAATAGTTGCCAGTCACCCCGGATCCAGCGGTGCTTGCGGCGGGTAAAGGTGAGATAGCGGCTGGGGTAATCGTCGTACACCACGACGTCGGTGGCGAGCCCCGCCCGGGCGTAGCTCCCCTCGATCAGGTCGTGGGACAGCAGCGTGTTCTCCGGGAACCGCCCGCGGGTGGCCCGCTCGAACGCCTCGACGTCGTACACACCTTTGCCGGTGAAGCTTCCCTCGCCGTAGAGGTCCTGGTAGACGTCCGAGACCGCCGTGGTGTAGGGGTCCACGCCGGGCTGGCCCGACTGGATCGCGGCGAAGATGCGAGCGATTCGCGCTGGGCAGGGAGACCCCGACCCTCGGCTGGAGGATCCCGTAGCCTCGCACCACCCGCCCGAGCGCCGGGCTCGTACTCGGCCCGGTTCAGCGGATGCGCCAGCGCGCCGACCAGATCGGGGGCGGCATCCGGCGGAAGCACGGTGTCGTCGTCGAGGGTGATGACGTAGCGCACGCTGCGGATCGGCTCCAGGTCACCCACCACGACGGTGAAGGCGCCCTGGGCGCGGCCCAGCACGAACTGGTTGAACTCGGCCAGCTTGCCCCGCTTGCGCTCCCAGCCCATCCACACGCGGTCGCGCGGATTCCACCGGCGGGACCGGTGGAAGAGATAGAAGGCGTCCTCCCCACCGCCCGCGTACCGAGCGTTGAGCGCGCGGACGCCTTCGACCGCGGCCGCCACGATCTCGGCATCGCCATCGCGAGTCTCGGTCGGCGAGTCGGTGAAGTCGCTCAGCACCGCGAAATGAAGATGCGCCTCACGGTTGGCCAGGAACTGGACCTCCAGGTGTTCCAGCGCGTCCCGCACCGCCTCCACGCTGCCGAAGAGGGTCGGGATGACGACCGCGGTGCGGAACTCGGGTGGAACGCCGTGCTCGTGCAGGTCGAGCTTGGGAAGCGTCCGCGGAGGCAGGAAGGCGGTGACCAGCTGGTTCACCACATTGACGGCGATGTCGTTCGCCGGGATGAGACCGAGCAGCAGCAGCGGGATCCACGCCGCCCAGGCGGGCGCCCCGCCCAGCCACAACAGCGCCGCGAGCGCAGCCGCCGTGACGAGCAGCAGGCCGCCCACGAACACCGCGTTGGGGTGCCGGCGCAGCCAGCGGTGGACCGCCTCCCCCGCCGTCGGGCGATAGCCGGTGGCGCGCTCCAGCTCGGCGAGCCCCTCGTCGATGAGGTAATAGCCGACATGGGCCCGGCGCGCGTTGGCCGAGTCCCGCTCCCCGGCGGCACGGGCGCACTCCACGGCGCGCCGGGCAACGGCCTCCTCGGGCCGGCGGGTCCGCTTCGCGATGCGCTCCACCACGTGCCGGTACCGATCGCGGGTGGCGAACGTCATTCGGGAGTAGAAGCCGGAGGGATCCTCGCGCAGGGCGGCCTCCATGCGACTCTGGCTCTCGACGAACGTCCGCCAATCCATCCGGGCGATGGCGCGCAGGCTGGTGATGCTGTTGGCCATCCCCACCTGGGTGAGCGCCAGCCGCCGGGTGGCCCGCGAGGTGGCCTCCTCCGCGCTCAGCGCCTCTTCGGTGATCCACTCCTCCAGCAGCCGGACGGCCGTGAGCGAGCCGCCCACGGCGCGGAGCTGCTGGAGGAACCGGGAGACGAAGATCGGGGTGAGCGGCGGCGGGTGGGTGAAGAAGTGGTCGAGCTCGGCGTCGAGCTCGGCCTTCCCGGTCTCGGCGGCGCGCCCGATGCGGGCCGCCGCCGCGTCCGCCGCCTCCGTCTCCTCCAGCCGCAGCACCGTGCGGAGCGTCATCCGCCGGACGTTCTCGATCAGGCCCAGCCGGAACATGGCGGGCACCGCCCAGAGCTCGCCGATGGTGAGGCTCGCGACCTGTTGGAACGCGCCCACGAAGCCGCTCACGTTGTCGAGCCCGATTCGCCCCTCGCTGTGGGAGATCAGCGTGATCGCCAGCTCGTAGACCCGGGGATATCCGGCCAGCGGGCCGCCGCCCAGCACCGGCAGCTCCCGGTAGTAGCCCCGCGGCAGGCTCTCCCGCACTTCCCCGATGTGGTCCTGCACGACGTGAAAGTTGTCGAGCAGCCATTCGCCGGCCGGGCCGACGTCCACCCCCCGGTCGGCGCCCGCGGTCAGCCGGGCGTGCGCGTCCTCGAGGATGTGCCGGGTGCCGTCGAGGCGGTCGAGCAGCGGGGTCCGCCGGCGGGGGCGTTTCCGCCGGTCCAGCCGCTGCCCCGCCGCGAGGGCGTGGGCCCGCTCGCCCAGATGCTCGGCGCCGAGCAGCTCGCCACGGATCGGGCCGGCGAGCAGGTCCTCGCGGGCGTCGGGACGGCGTGGGATGAGGCGGGAAGCGATCCGGGACGACTTGAGCAGAGCGATGGTGAGGACCTTAGTAGTGGTTGACCGGCGCAGTATATGACGGGTCGCGGAGCAAGGCGAGAGGGACGGGAAGTTCGCGGCGGCGACTCGCGCGGGTTAAGTTAAGTGAGATGCTCCTTCTCCTGCTGGCCCTGGCGGCCGGCCCTGCCGACAGTGCACTCGTCCGCGACATCGAGGTGGCCCCCGGCGAGATCCTGCGGACCACCACCTTCGGTGCCGGCCGGCCGCTGGTGCTCATCCCCGGCATGTTCGGCGCGGCGTACGGCTACCGCATGCTCACCGGCCCGCTGGTGGCGCAGGGCTACCAGTGCATCATCGTCGAGCCGCTGGGCTACGGCTGGTCCTCCCACCCCAAGAAGGCCGATTACTCCTTCACCGCCCAGACCGAGCGGGTCGGGCGGGCCCTGGACAGCCTGGGCGTCACCGAGGCGCTCTTCGTGGCCCAGTCCAGCGGCGCCTCCATCGCCTTCCGGCTCGCCATCGTCCGCCCTGGCCTGGTCCGCGGCCTGCTCTCGATCAGCGGCGGGCCGGCGGAGAGCGCCGCCACGCCCGGGCTCAAGAAGGCGTTTCGCTTCGGTGGGGGCGCTGGCCAAACTGGCGGTGACCGAGAGCATGCTCCGCCACGACGTGCGGAAGGAGATCGTCAAGAACTCGGGCGACACGACCTGGGTGACCGACGCGGTGATCCGGGCCTACACCGGCGGCCAGACCGCCGACATGCACGGCTCGATCGATGCGTTCCAACGCATGTCCAAGGCCAAGGAGGCGGAGTCGCTCGCCAGCCGGCTGCACGAGCTGGATGTGCCCGTCCTGCTCCTCATCGGCACCGTGCCGCACCCGGCCGCGGTTCCCCGCAAGGAGCGAGAGCTGCTCACCGCCGAGCTCTCCAATTTCAAGATCGACAGCGTGCCGGGGTCGGGTCAGTACATCCACGAGGAGCAGCCGGCGGTGGTGCTCGAGGCGCTGGCGCGGCTCGACGCGGCCTCGAGCTGAGGACTACCGTTTCTCGGCAGTGAGCCGCGCGAGTCCTTCTCGGGCCTCGGCCACGTAAGGCTCCAGTTCCCGATCCGGCCGCCGCCACATCCCCACCACCCAGGAGTACGACCGGATCGCTTGCTCGCGCTCGCCGATGCGCTCCGCCGACGCGGCCGCGAAGCAGGCTCCAGAGGACTTCGGTCGGATAGGGAGCCAGCGTCGCGCTGGGCAGGTCCGCCTGAAGCAGGTTCCACGCCTCCCCGTCCCGTCCCGCATCCACCAGCAACTGTGCCAGCACCACCCGATCGAGGTAGCAGCGCGGGCAGTCATCCCGAGGCAGGGCCCCGAGATGCCGGATCGCGGCTGCGGTGTCGCCGCGCGCCAGATGAGGTAGGACGAAGCCGCGGCCGCGACGTAGCGCCCGCGCGCCCGCCCGATCCCGTCGCGGCGCCTGGCGCGCGAGGGAGTCACCCCGGGCAGTCGCGGCCCGCAGGGAAACCGTGTCCTGCTGCTGCGTCCACCAGGGCAGCGCCAGTGCCACGTCACTGATCTCGCCGCCGCGGAGGTGGCGCCGAAACTCCACCGCGGCGCTCTCGGGAGGGACGGCCCCGAGGAGGGCGAGCTCGGCGTAAATGACGGGCGAGGGACCGGTCAGTGCCCGATATCCTTCCCGGAGGTGTCCTCGGGTCGCCAGCGAGCGGGCGATTACCCCGGCGCGGAACTGCGCTGGACTGTTTACCGGAATCTCCGCCCATCTCGGCGCGATGTGCCGCGTCAGGGTGACGTCCACTTCCGCACTGTCGGGCATCCGGAACAGCGTTCCCTTGGCCGCGAACAGCGTTGGGCCCGGAAGGCCGGCGAGCTGGGCCGTATCGACGCCTGGGGGCGTCGAGCCAAGGATTCGACGAACTAGGCGCAGTCCGTCGGCATGCGGATCATGCGGTTCGAGGGCCAGGTATGCGTCGAGATATCGCCTCATCTCGGCCGGGCCCTGAGAGGCGGCTAGCTCGATGGGATGGAGGTAGGATGGGGCGAAGGCGGAGTCGAGGGCGATCGCCTTGTCGAAGGCGGCAACCTGCTCCCAGTAAGGGCGTCCGGCGAACGGACCCATATGGCTTTCCGCCTCTCCCAGCAGGAACCAGACCTCCGGGTCCTGGGGATAGCGCGTGGTCGCGTGCTCCAGGGTGGCGAAGAGCCGGCGCAGCCGTCCTCCCCAGCCGCTGTCCGCGCGGTTCGCCATCACGCCGGCTTCGAGCAGCGAGGACATGAGCGAGTCCGCGGTCACCAGCAGGCTGTCGCGAGGCCCCAGGCCGCGGTTGTGATCGCCGGCCCGAATCGCCAGCGCGTTGGAAAGCGAGTCGTGCCCCGTGCGACTCCAGCCCAGCGCTGAGCCCGCGCGCCGGAGGGCGAGCGGGAACGCGCTGTCGAGCTCGATGGCGCGCAGGTAGTTGCCCAAGGCGGAATCCCACTCGCTCCGCCGAAGGAACTGCTCGCCGTGGAGGAAGGCCTTCATTGCCGGCAGGCTGGTGGAGCCAAGTCCGGCGAGCCGGACGGCGCCGATCGCTCGGGTCCGCCCGAGACCCTGGAGCACGCGCAGGGTCAGTGAGTCGGTCAGACGGTCAACCCGCTCCCCCTCGTCACCCAGCTCCCACTCCTCTACTGCGCGGCCACCGGCCACGTCGAACAACGTTGCGCGGAAGCGCACCGAGTCACGGCCCGCGCTCAGCAGCGAGCCGTAGACGACGAGACCCGCCCCCGTCGCGCGTCCCAGCTCCGCGGCGGACTCGGGATCCGCGCGACCCTTCCATCGCCGGACGATCAGGGTCGGCGCCACAGAGCGGATCGGCCCGGCGCCGTCGAGGTTTCTCGAGAGCAGATCCACCACCCCTTCGCGCCAGAGCTCCAGCCTGGGATCGAGCACGTCGAATGGCGCAACCGCGACCAGGGAGCCATCCAACGGCTGGGCCGCACCGGCGCGCCGGTACATGAGCCATGCCGCAGCCAATCCCGCGAGCAGCGCCGCGATGCCGGCGCCGATCCACCATCGGCCGCGCGAACGGGGGGCCTTCACCTCTCCGGTGTCCTGCTGCGAGGCCGGCGATGCGGCCGGCGCGTGCCGGGCCACATCCATGGCGTCGGCGAAGGCCGCCGCGGTGTACCGATCGGCCGGAGCGCGGGCGAGCGACCGGAGGACGACCCGCTCCAGCTCGGGCGGCACCGAGTCCCGCGCCGGCCGTATCGGCCGGGGCGCCTCGGCAAGCCGCCGGGCGACGATTGCGTGGGCGGTGGCCCCGGTGAACGGAGGCTCTCCGGCCAGCATCTCGTAGAGGACCGTGCCCAGACTGTACACGTCGGTCCGGCCGTCCAGGTTCCGCTCGCCCGCCACTTGCTCGGGACTCATGTAGGCGGGTGTCCCCACCACCACCCCGGTTTCCGTGAGACGGTCCCCCTCCTCCGTCCCGCTCAGGGCCTTGCCCACTCCGAAGTCGGCCACCAGCGTGTCGCCGTCGGCCGTGAGCAGGATGTTCTCCGGCTTGATGTCGCGGTGGATGATGCCGTGCCGGTGGGCGTGATCCAGCGCCCGCGCGGCCTCGTGCGCGATCCGGACGGCCTCCTCGATCGGGAGCTGTCGCTCGCGCGCGAGCCGGGCCCGCAGCGACTCGCCCTCGACATACGGCATGGCAAACCAGTAGAGCGGGGGGGCATTCGGGCCGGGATCCACCATCCCGGAGTCATAGATGGAGAGGATGTGCGGGTGTTGGAGGCGGGTGGCGAGAGTGATCTCCTGGCGGAACCGGTCGGGCCCCATCGCCACCGAGAGGTCTGGCCGGAGCACCTTGAGAGCCACCGGCCGGTCGTGTTTCCGGTCGCGGGCGAGGTAGACCGTGGCCATCCCACCGTGCCCGAGCTCTCTATCAATTGTGTAGCGGTCCGCCAAGGCAGCTGAAAGGCGGTCGACTAGGCCGATCAGGAACGGGTCCTGGGAGGGTTGGCTCCTAGGGTATCACTCTGCGCCCGGCCGGGCCAGTGCGACCCGGAATGCGCAGGGCGAGCCATCGCCGGAAATCAGTGCCCGTTCCGCTGCCGGTCGAGCTGCCGCAGGATCTGGAGCTGGGCCAGGATGATCGACTGCTCGACGCTCGCGGCTGCCGGTAGGCCCTGATCGATGTTTCGCATGGTGGTCCTCGGGGCAAAGGGTTCACATCTCGTTTTCCTTCCCTGCTTCGCGCGAACAGGTTACGCCCCCGTGATCAAGCGCAGGTCATCGGAATCTCATCCCACCCTGTGGCGTCGCCACAGCGAAGCCCCCGAACAGAGCTTGCATCTCGACCCTACGTGAATATGTGACAAGGAGTTGCCACGCAGACCAAAAGGGCGCATGACTTGCGCTTCAGGCCCGCGCCTCTCGCAGTGCAATCCAATCCAGCAATCGCCGTTCGATTCCGGCCGGCACCCGGAGAGGGTCAGCGCGGATGTTTGCATTCAAAGGGTCTCCGAGGTTCGCGGCGCTCGCCGGTTTCGCGCTCATGGGCTGCGCCATCCCGACCCAGTCCACCAGTCTCACCGCCGGGCCCGACCCGGTCGAGCTGCAGATGACGCCGACCGTGATCTACACCGGCCAGCGCACTCAGGTCATCGTCCGAAGCCCGGGAGCGGACAGCATCGCCTTCGAGTCGGAGAACGGCCTGGACCGCTACTGGAGCGCCGACTCGGTCCTCACCGCCTGGCTCACCTCCGACTTCGGCGAACCCGAGCCGGTGATCCGGTATGCCCCGATTCGGAACGGCCAGGTGCTGGCTTACCTCAAGAAGCCGGTCCGCATCACCGCCTGCAGGCTCGGCCGCTGCCGCCAGTTCCACCACGAGATCGCGGTCAAGCTCCCGGAGCGGAACGAGCGGGTAGTCGCGGTCACCGCCGGCTGGAGCTCGGTCTTCGCCCGCCGCTCGATCCGCGGCGCCAACCGGACGGTGCTGTTCGAGGACGCGCTCAACAGCGGGGTGTGGTCGCTGCAGGGGGAGTGGTCGGCCGGCAAGTGGAACGGGCGGGTGCAGGGATTCCTGGGCGCCGATGACCAGGGAGCCTGGCTCGACCTGTCGCGGGAGCTCAAGAGTGGCGACGGCCTGAGCTATGGCCTGGCGATGCATGCCGGCGTCACCCACAGTGACTGGCTGGACTCGGATCTGGGTCCTCTGCCCGCCAACCGGACCGCATACCGGGCCGGGATCGGACCGAGCGTGATGGTGAAGGGGATCACGGCCAGCTCGCAGTTCGGGATCTATACCGACGGCGTGGAGACCCTCCAAATCGCGAGCACCCGGCTGTCGGTCAACGGCAACCTGACGTCCATCCGACACCCGGTCACGGTCACCGCCGAGAAGACCTTCGCCTTCGGCGGCGGGGCCATCGTCGCCCGGCGGCGCGACGCGCTGGAGCGGCTCACGGCCGCATTCCGGGTGTTCGACGACTTCGCGCTCAACGTCGGGCTCAGCAGCCACCGCATCGCCTGGCCCGACGAAGACCCGTCGGAGGATCTGCGGGCCTCGGAGACCCGGGTCATTCTGGGAGGTCAGTACTCGATCACCTGGTGAGTGAGAAGCGAGCGGAGGTCTGGCGGGTACCTGGACCGACCGGTACCTTCTCCCCGCGGCTCCCTGCCCGGCCTCGCCAGCGAGCCCCTCGCCGCGGGTCCCCAAAGATGACCGCCCTCGTGGAGGGACCCTCCATGCGCAGCCCGTTCGACCTCACCCGACCGTACGTCATCGTCATCCTTGCATCGGTACTCGCCGCCTGCTCCGACCAGCCGGCGGAGCCGCCCGGCCCAGACCCGGCCGCCGACCGGCCGGCTTGGCGGCGAGCCCGCCCGGTCTGACGGTCGCTCTACAAGCGCAAGAGCGACACGCCGAGCGCCTCCTGGCGACGCCCGGCGTGGTCGGGACGGCGGTCGGGCTCGATCGCTCTGGCAAGGCGATCGTCAAGGTATTCGCCGAGAGGCCGGGGATCGCCGGGCTGCCCGTCAGCCTGGACCAGGTTCCGGTGGCGGTCGAGGTGACCGGCCGGATCTACGCCCGGACCGACCCGACAACACGCCTTCGCCCCGCGCCGATCGGGTTCTCGGTCGGCCATCCTGCCATCACGGCGGGGACGATCGGGGCCAAGGTCCTCAATCAGGCGGGCAATGCCTACATCCTGAGCAACAACCACGTGCTGGCCAACACCAACAGCGCCCAGCTCGGCGATGCCGTCCTGCAACCCGGACCGATCGACGGCGGCGTGGATCCCGGCGACCGGCTAGGGACGCTCACCGACTTCGAGCCGCTCCACCTGGCTTTGGGCGGGTATGGGGTCACGCCACCCGGCAACTGGGTCGATGCCGCCATCGCGCGGGTCCCGGTTTCCTCGGACCTCAGCAATTCCACCCCGCTGGACGGGTATGGGGTGCCGAACGCGGCGATATATGGTGACGCGGATGCCAACGGCACCATCGACAACATCGGCAGCGCGATCGGCCTCGGCGTGCAGAAGTACGGCCGCACCACCCTGCTGACCCAGGGCCAGGTCTCGGAGGTCAACGTCACCATAGACGTCTGCTACGACATCTTCTGCCTCCTCGTCGGCCGGTTCTACGACCAGATCGGGATCTGCTGTGCCGGGTTCAGCGACGGGGGGGACTCGGGGTCGCTCATCGTCACGACCGGCGCCGGCAAGAACCCGGTCGGCCTGCTCTTCGCCGGGGGTGGCAACCGCACCTTCGCCAACCGGATCGACCTGGTCCTCTACCGCTTCGGCGTCAGGATCGACGGGAGCACCTCGCCCCCGCCACCTCCGCCGCAGGTGACCGACGTGGCGGTGAGCGCGATCAGCGCCCCCGCCTCCGCGACGCAGGGGACGCAGGTGGCGGTCGGCGTCACCGTGGCGAACGTCGGTGATCAGACCGTGGGAGGCGCTATCGGCGTCACCCTCACCGACGTCACCGACGGCATCACGGTCGGAACCCAGACGATTCCGGCAGGATTCGCCGCGGGCGCCTCGACTACGCTCGGCTTCACTTGGAATACGACCGGGCGGTCGTTGGGCAGCCACACGCTCCGGGCCACGCAGTCGTTCGCCGACGACAATGCCGGGAATGACAGCAGAACCACGCCGGTGGCGCTCGTGGCGCCGCCGTCGGGCGACGGCAGCATGCACGTGGGGGATCTGGACGGCAACCGCACCAGCCAGGGCCGGACCTGGACCGCGATCCTCACGGTGCAGGTCCACAACGCGCTCCACGCTCCGGTCACAGGCGTGACAGTGACCGGAACGTTCAGCGCAGGCGCGAGCGGCTCCCGCTCGTGTACCACCGGATCCACCGGCAGCTGCACGATCGCGAGGAACAAGCTGCGGTCGGGGAGCATCACGTTCACGGTCGCCGGCGCGACGGGATCGGGGCTCACCTACGCGGGCGCGGCCAATCATGACATCGACGGCGGCACCAACGGCACCACGATCACGGTGGCGCGACCCTAGCCTCGGGCGGGCGATCCTGATTCTTGCACTGGCCCTCGCCGCCGGTCGGTGCACCGCCCAGACACGGGCCGAGCCCGAGACGGAACGGGGCACAGTGGTTCCCATCGACACGGTGCTCGCCCGGCACACGGACGAATGGCTGGCGATTCCCGGCGTGGTCGGAACCGGGCTCGGCGAGTGCGAGGGCGCGCGCTGCATCACGATCTTCGTGATCGAGCGAGAGTGAGGAGATCAGGCGCCGGATCCCGTCCAGCGTCGAAGGCCATCGTGTCAGCATCGTGGTGAGCGGCGAGGTGCGGCCGCGGCCCTGATGAGCGGAGGGTAGCCCGGGGCGCTTGCGACCTTCTCCCAGCAGGCGCAGGCTTCAGGGGACCCGGAGAGTCATCGCCCCCGATGCCAAGCGACCAAGACCACAAGGCCACCCTGCTTCGAGCCGAGTCGGGCTCGCCGCGTTCCGGGCTGCGAACCAGCTCGTGGACCTTCCCGCCGGACCTCCGAGAGGAAGCGGTGCGGCGAGTGGGGGCGGTCGCGCTGGTCTACGCGCTGGCCTACTTCATCGCGGGCCCGGCGCTGATGGTGATCAGCGATCTGGGCAGGAAGCTGTTCTTCAGTCGGACCATCTTCTGGCTGCCTCCGACCCTGTCCATCGCGGGGGCGCTCCTGGTGTGGCGCCTGGCCGCCTGGAAGGGGATTTCCACCCGGGCCAAGCTCTACGCCGGCCTCGCCTTCGAGGTGCTGGGCAGCTACGGGATCTCCGCTTCCGAGTACCACGACATCGTCGCCCCGATCATGTACCGCATGGGCGCCAGCGACTTCGGCCTCTCGTGGGTGGCCGTGTGGGTGATGCTGTTCACCGTCGTCGTTCCCACCCCACCCCGGCTCGCGCTGCTCACCGCCGGCCTGTCGCTGTCCGCCATACCGGTGATGTACGCCCTCGGCGGCAACATTCCCCTGCATCCCGTCGAGTACTTCTTCATTCTGATTTTTCCGTATCTCGTGGTACTGGGCATGGCCTACGTCGGCTCCCGGGTGGTCTACGGCCTGGGCGCCGCGGTGACCAAGGCGCGAGAGATGGGGAGCTACCGCCTGGTCGAGCGACTGGGCAAGGGCGGGATGGGCGAAGTCTGGCGGGCGAAGCACCGGATGCTCGCCCGTCCGGCGGCGATCAAGCTCATCCGGCCCGAGATGCTCGGCGCCAAGGATCCTGCCACCAGAGAGATGCTGCTGCGCCGGTTCGAGCGAGAGGCGCAGGCCACGGCGCTCATGCGGTCGTCGCACACGATGGAGCTGTACGACTTCGGCATGGCGGATGACGGGACCTTCTACTACGTGATGGAGCTGCTGGACGGGTTCGATCTCGACGAGCTGGTCGAGCGGTTCGGGCCGGTGCCGCCGGAGCGGGCCGTGCACTTTCTCCGTCAGATCTGTGCCTCGCTCGCCGAGGCCCACGAGGCCGGGCTGATCCACCGGGACGTGAAGCCGGCCAACGTGTACGTCTGCCGCTACGGCCGGGAGGTGGACTTCATCAAGGTGCTGGACTTCGGTCTGGTGAAGCAGGGCCGGGTCCCGGAGGAGGGCGGCGACAAGCTCACTGTCGGCGACATGAGCCCGGGGGGTACCCCGGCGTTCATGTCGCCCGAGCAGGCGCTGGGAGATGGCGAGGTGGACGGCCGGAGTGACATCTACGCGGTGGGCTGCGTCGCGTACTGGCTCCTCACCGGCTCGCTGGTGTTCAAGGGCACGACGCCGATGGAGACGATCGTGCTGCACGTGAACCGGGAGCCCGAGCCTCCCTCCCGGCGAACGGCGCGCCCCATTCCGGCCGAGCTCGAGGCGATCGTTCTGGCCTGTCTCGCCAAGCAGCCCGCGGACCGCCCCCAGACCGCGGACGAGCTGGCGGCTCGGCTTGAATCGGTGCGGACGATGGACGAGTGGACCCCGTTGCGCGCCAGGGACTGGTGGGACCTGAACCGGCCGGGTGCCGGCGTGGCGGAGCCGGTCCTGGCCCAGGCGGCGGCGGCCGAATCAGGGTAGCTTACATCCCACACCGGACGCGACCGCGTCCCCAATCCGACGTGACCACAGGGGCTGGCGCATCGCCGGCCCTTTGTCTTCCGCCGCCGAGATGCGGAGCCGGCCGAATTCCTCGAGGACAGATCTAAGGATGACCTGATGACCGAAGTAAGGCTGGCAGAAGGCGACAGCGTGGACCGCGCTCTCAAGCTCTTTCGGCGCAAGCTACAGAAGGAGGGGCTGTTCAAGGAGCTGCGGCGCCGGCGGCACTACGTCAAGCCGAGCGCGGCGCGGGTGATCAAGGCGGCCGCGGCGCTGCGGCGCAAGCGGAAGAAGCGGCGGACTCGGGAGGAGTGACGATGGGGTCATGCCTCCCGCGGCAGCGCCCGGCCGACGATGATGGTGATGTTGTCGCTCCCCCCGTCCTCGAGCGCCTCCCGCAGTAGATCCTCGCAGACCTGCTTGGCCGACGTCATCGAGCCCAGCCGCTCACGGATCCGCTCGTCGGAGACGTGAGCGGTGAGCCCGTCGCTGCAGAGCAGGACCACGGTTCCCCAGTTCATGTCGAAGCGGGTGACCACGGGATCGGTCTGCCGCCCGCCGAGCGAGCTGGAGAGGGTGCGGGCCAACCGGGTGGCCGCGGCGTCGGTATGGGTGAGAACGCCGAGGTCGACCAGCTCCTGCGCCATGGTCTGGTCGCGGGTGATCTGGTTCAGCTCGCCATCCCGGTAGATGTAGCAGCGACTGTCCCCCACCTGGAGCAGGAACGCCCGTGGCCAGACGCCGAGATACAGGGTGAGCGTAGTCGCCATCCCCTGGTACTCGGGATCCTCTTCGCCCCGGCGCTTCAGCTCGGCATGGCATTGGAGCGCGCCTTCCTGGAGCGCCTGGTAGAACTCCACGTCGTCGGCCGACCCCGAGGCGTAGTAGGAGCGCATGGTGCCGGAGACGTACTGGGTCACGGCCTCCAGGGCGATCCGGCTCGCTTCCTCGCCCTTCGCGCCTCCGCCCACTCCGTCGGCCACCATCGCCAGATAGGCGAGTCGCTCGGGTCCCGCCACGAGGTTCTCGGTCCCGGGGAGACTGGTCTGGTGGATCACCATCTGCTTGCGCAGCGCGCAGATCAGGAAGTGGTCCTGGTTGTCGGGGCGGACTCTGCCGGGGTGGGTGAGACCGTAGGCATCGATCTCGTCGTCGAAAGGCTTTCGGGCGACGGCGCCAAGTGGCGCGGCCATCTGGGGGGCGGGCATGGGCTCTCCGGTTCGCCGAAGGCGACAGGCTCAATCTGGGCCTCGCGCGGCGAATAGGCCAGTAGTTGGCGCTAGCGATCGATCCGGAACAGCTCCGCGTCGGGGTTCTCACGCCCGAGGAACAGATCCAGCAGCAGCTTCGAGGCGACGTATCCGAAGACCACCCCGTTCGCGCCGTAGCCCAGGGCGACGAGCCGTTGGGGAACTCCGGGGCGACGCCGATGTAGGGCAGACCGTCCGCCGTCTCCGCGAAGGTGCCCGCCCAGCTCCAGTCCACGTCGAACGTGATCCCCGGAAACATCCCGGCGAACTGCTTGGCCAAACGCGTCGTCTGTCTGTCCTGGATCCGATCCAGCTTGTGGGACCCCTTGAACGGCTGGTCGGCGCCGCCGATGATGGCGCGGCCGTCCTGGGTGGTCCGGGCGTAGAAATAGGGCCGGGCCGTCTCCCAGATGAGGCAGCGATCCTCCCCCCACCCGTCGAACCCCGCGAGGGGAGAGGTGGCGAAGGCGAAGGTGCTCTTCAGGGAGATGGACCGGCGCGAGACGAACCGTGGGATGTTGTAGCCGGTGGCGAAGATCGCCTTCCGGGCCCTGATCCGCCACCCGTCCTCGGTCTCGAGCAGGACGCCCTTGCGGTCGGACTGGTACCGTGCGACGCCGGTCCGGTCGTAGGCCTCGAGCCCCTGCGCGGGCCGCGGCGGCCAGCAGCGCGTGGGTGAAGCGGAGCGGATCGATCTCGCCGGCCAGCCGGGACAGGAGCGCCGCGGGGCGCTCGAAGGAGAACCGGTCGCGGATGTCGCTGGGCGAGAGCAGATCCACCTCGATCCCGATCTCGCGCCGGGCCTTTAGCTCGCGCTCCAGGGCCTTGACGTCCCGCCGCGCCGAAGCGAGGTAGAGGCTGCTTGTCCGCCTGTAGTCCGAGTCGCCTCCGACCTCGGCGGCCAGCCGCTCGATGCCGGTGAGAGCCTCGAGGCAGATGCGATAGCAGCGCTGGGCGGCCGGCGCGCCGATCCGCTCCGCGAGGTCGGTGAGGTGGAGGTCGAGCTCGTACTGGAGCAGGGCGGTGCAGGCGCCGGTGCTGCCGTAGCCCATCTCCCGGCCCTCGAGCAGGACGGTGTGGATCCCCTCCTCCGCGAACCGGTGGCCCACCAGCGCGCCGGTGATTCCCCCGCCGATGATGGCGAGGTCGCAGCGCCGGTCCTGGTCGAGCTTGGGGTAGGTGGCCGGGAGGCCGCCCTTGACGAGCCAGAAGGGGACGCCGCTGGTGAGATCCATGGGATACAAACTAAGGCGGACCGGCGGACCGGCGGAACGGCGGAACGGCGGAAGGGGGCCGCTGTCATCCCGAGAGAGCGCAAGCGACCGAGGGATCTTCTCACCGGCGTCGATGACCGCCGGGAAGATCCCTCGCTCTGCTCGGGATGACAGCCTACGCGCTCGCCGTCCGCCGTTCCGCCGTTCCGCCGTTCCGCCGTTCCGCCGGTCCGCCGGTCCGCCGTCCTAGAACCCCGCCGTCACCGACACCCGCACCGCCCGCGGCGAGCCGGGGCTGATGTTGTTGTTGCTGTGCGAGGTGATGAAGTACCGCTTGTCGAACACGTTCTCCACGTTCACCTGGGCCCGCAGCTCCCGGCTCAGGGTGAAGAAGGCCCCCGCGTCGAAGCGGGTGAAGCTCGGCAACGTGACCGCGTTGTCGGTGGCCGCGAACATCCGGTCCTGGTAGATGGCGCCGACCCCGATGCCCCACATCCGGTGGAGCTGGTACTTGTTCCACAGCGAGAAGGAGTTTCGCGGCACCAGCGGAACCTTCGCGCCCAGGGCCGCCTGCGCGGTCTGGCTGGTGACATACGCGTCCTGGTTGGCGTAGCCGGCCGCGAGCTGCCACCGGGGAGTCAGATTGCCCGTGGCGCCGAACTCGAATCCTTTGGTCCGCTGGCTGCCGGTCTGGATCGTCCGCGACGGGATCGACCGGATCGGGTGCGCTGGTGTTGGTCCGGTCGAGCCGGTACACCGCGGCGCTCAGCGAGAGCCCGGTCATCACGTCGACCTTGGCGCCCACCTCGTAGTTCTCGAACTTCTCGGGCTCCAGCGTCTGGGTGGTCGCCGTCAGCGACGAGAACTGGTCGCCCGAGCTGGGCAGGTACGACACGCTGTAGCTGCCGTAGAGCGAAAGCGGCTCCACCGGCTTCACCACCAGGCCGGCGCGGGGAGAGACGAGGTCGTCCTGCCGGTCGAGCTCCTCGCCGTTTCGGAAGTTGTGGAAGGTGAGATCGAACCGCTCGACCCGGGCGCCCGCGATGAGCTGCAGGTACGGCGTCAGGGCCACCTGGTCCTGGAGGTAGACCCCGAGCGTGGTGGCCCGGACGCGGTTGTCGGCGTCGGTCTCGCTCGGGCGGAAGATGACCGGCCGCGGAGATGGTCGGATGGTCGAGCGGCGCGGTCACCGAGGTCTCGGTGCCGTCGAAGAATCCGGTGTTCCGGAGATTCCGGCTCACCTGGCGGCCCACCTCGATGCCGCCCAGCAGCGTGTGGGTCACCGAGCCGGTCGCGAGACGGTAGGTGACCTCGGTCTGATTGAACAGGTTGCTCCGGTCGTTCCGATTGTTGTACGCCGAGATGCTCACCAGCGCTCCGGTCGAGTCGACCGATCCGGGAAACACGTTCTGGTACATCTTGTTGTAGTCGCCGTACACGGTGCGGTTCCGGAGCCGCAGGGCGGCGGTGACGTCATGCTCGATGAGCGCCGTGCCCACGTTGATGCGGGCGTCGGACCAGCTCTGCGACGGGTCGCCGAAAAACGTCCGCGCGTCGGTCTCCGCCGGCTGCCCCCGGAACGAGGGAATCCCGCGGTCGGCGGTGCGGTAGTCGTAGAAGTGCTCGTAGTTTGCCGTGATCCGGGTGTCGGCTCCGGCGGCGAAGGCCACCGCGGGATTGATCCCGTAGCGCTCGACATTCACATCGTGCCTGAACCGGTCGGAGTTCTCGTACATCCCGTTGAGCCGCAGCGCCACCGTCTCTGACACGCCTTGGCCGACGTCCACCGCGCCCCGCCTGGTGCCATACGACCCGCCCTGGAGGGTCAGCTCGCGGGTCGGCGTCCACTCGGCGTCCTTGGTGACCCGGTTGATGACCCCGCCACCGGTTCCCCGTCCGAAGATGAGCGCGTTCGAGCCCTTGAGCCCTTCGACCCGCTCCACGTTGTACAGGTCGCGGAAATACTGCACGTCGTCTCGGACCCCGTTGACGAAGAAGGTCGAGGTGGAGGTGTTGCCGCGGATGGTGGGCTGGTCCCGGTTGCCCTCGCCCTGGCCCATGGTGACGCCGGGGACGTAGCGGGCGACGTCGGCCATGCTCTGCATGCCCTGGTCGGCGATCAACTGCCGGCTGACCACCGTGACCGCCTGCGGCACGTCGCGGAGCGGCGTGGGCGTCTTCGTGGCCGTCGAGCTGACCAGGTCCGCCGCGGGCGCGACGGGCGACGACCTCGACCGGATCGAGGACGTACGCATCGGAGTTGCCCACCTGCACCGCGAGCGTCTCGTCGTCCACCACCCGGGCGACGAGTCCGGTTCCGGTCACCAGGCTCCGAAGCGCCTCCAGCGGGACAAGCCTTCCCGTGACGCCCGCGGAGTGCACCAGCGGCACCTCGGTGTCGACCCGGACTCGGAGACCCGACTGCCGCGCGAACTCCTCCAAGGCCGCAGGGAGTGGCTGGGGAGGAATTCGAAATACCCGCTTGGTCGTGGTATCGCTTGCGGCGTTGGCGACGGCGATCGCCGCCACGGCGTGGTCCTGGGCCGCCGCCTCCCGGGGTGTAGCTCCGCCGAGGGCGATAGCGAGGAACAAGGTGGAGAGTGGAGTGGTGGCAGGGATCCGGCGCGGCAGCGTGGAGGACGCGGGTCCGTGGGTCATAGAGCGGCTCGCAAAATTGAGAATGGTTCTCAGTTCGATTTCAACGCGCGAGCCAGCATACACTAGAAACGGGAATTACGCAATCGGAATTCGTTCGGGGCCCGGTCCGCCGGCCTCGCGCCGCGAGCGGGTGGTCGGCATCTTCCTGCGATGCCCGATGCGACGCTCCACGATCCCCTCGACAGCCTGGTTCACCTCTCCAACCTCCTCGGCCGGGAGACCCGGCTGGTCCAGCCCGGTGGCGGCAACACCTCGATCAAGGTTGGCGACGCACTGCTGGTGAAGGGGAGCGGCACCGACCTCCGCACCATCGGGCGCGAGGGATTCACCCGGCTCTCGCTGCCCCGGCTCGAGGCGCTCCGCCTCGCCGATACGATGAGCGACGGGGAGATGATGCGGTTCATGGCGAGCTGCATGCTCGCGGAAGGCCCCGCACCCAGTGTCGAGACGCCGCTCCACTCCCTGCTGCCGCACCGGGTGATCGCGCACACCCACGACGTCGCCACGATGAGTCTCACCAACGTCGGCGACGGTACGGCGGAGCGCCTGCTCGGCGAGCTGTTCGACGGGGCGATCGTGTACGTGCCCTACACCCGCCCGGGCTTTCCGCTGGCGCGATCGGTTCGCGAGATGGTGGAGCGGATCCCCGCCGGCGCGATCGGGCTCGCCCTGGCCCATCACGGCCTGGTGGTCTGGGGCGACGACGCCCGCGAGTGTCACGACCGGCTGACCCAGGGCGTGACCCGCATGGACCAGTACCTGGCGACCGCCCGTCGGGGCCGCCGCCTGCTGGGCGAGACGCGCGGGTCGGTACCGCCGCCGGAGCAGCGGAAGCGCCTGGCGGAGGTGGTGCTGCCGGTGCTGCGCGGCGCGCTGGGACGGCCTGACCGGGTCGTCCTGCACTTCGACGACGGCGATGACCTGCTCGAGAGCTTGGCAGCGGAGCGCACCGCCGAGCTGAGTCGTCGCGGAATGGCGACACCGGAGCACCTGCTCCGTGCCGGCCGGCTGCCGGTCTGGCTCGACCTCGACCTGGCGGCGCCCGAGGACCGGCTGGCCGGCCAGGTCCGGAGTCGGCTTGCCGCCGCCCGCGCCGAGTACGAGGAATACCACGGCCGCAACGCGGCCGCCGGCGAGCCCCCGCTCGACGACTGGGCCAAGGTCGTGCTCGCCCCCGGGCTCGGCATGATCACCGCCTCCAGCGACAAGCGAGGGGCGATGACGGCCAACCTCTGTTATCGCGCGGTGCTGGAGACCATCGAGAACGCCGAAGCGGTGGACCGGTTCGAGTTCCTCGCCGAGCGGGACGTCTTCGAGTTCGAGCACTGGCCGCTGGAGCGCCGGAAGGTGGACGAGCAGATCGCCAAGGATCGCGCCACCAGGCTACTGCCCCGGCACGTGGTCGTAGTGATCGGCGGGGGCAGCGGGATCGGCCGGAGCGCCGCGCTCCGGTTCGCCGAGGAGGGTGCCCACGTCGTGGTGGCGGATCTGGACGGCGCGGCGGCGGAGGGCGTGGCGTCGGAGGCGGTGGCGCGCTTTCCCGGGCGCGCGCTCGGCGCCGCCGTGGACGTCCGCGACGAAGGGAGCCTCGACGCCCTCTTCCGCCGCGCGGTGCTCGAGTTCGGCGGGGTGGACTCGCTGTTTTACACTGCCGGCGCGCCGCCGCGCTTCGCGCCCATCACCGAGATCCGGCGGGAGGACTTGCAGCGACAGCTCGAGGTCCACTACCTCGGGGCGGTGACCGCGATCGGCCGGGCCGCGGTGGTGATGCGCCGCCAGGGGCTGGGAGGCTCCATCGTGGCATCGGTGTCGAAGGCGGCGCTGGTGCCCGGCAAGGAGGCCGTGGCGTACGGCGGGAGCAAGGCCGCGCTGCTTCAGGCGCTCCGCGTCGCCGCCGTCGAGCTCGGCCCCGACGGGATCCGGGTGAACGCGATCAACGCCGACCAGGTGGACACCCCGCTGTTCCAGCGATTCGTCCGCGAGCGCGCGGCGAGCCGGGGTGTGACGGTCGAGGAGCAGCTGGAGACGTATCGGCGGCGGAACCTGATGGGTGCGAAGCTGATTCCCGCAGAGGCAGTGGCCGACCTGGCGGTGCTGCTGGCGAGCGAGAAGTTCCGGTTCACCACCGGGGACATCATTACGGTGGACGGCGGGCTGCCGGAGGCGTTTCCAAGATAGAAAGCGGGAACAGTGAACAGTAAACAGTGAACAGCGCGGATCGATCCGCCCTGTTCACTGTTTACTGTTCACTGTTCCCGCTCTTCTCTATCTGGGCCACAACCACCCAAATGCCCCGGCCGTCACCAGCGCGTACAGCAGGCCGTCGAACATCTCCTTCGCCGTGACCGCCCACGGCTTGCCCATCCAGATCGAGGCCGGGAGCACGCCCGCCGCGTAGGCGAGGAACGCGACTGCCGCGACGGTGCAGAAGACCGAGAGGTACTCGGTCCCCGGCGCGATCGCGCGCGCCGCGACATAGGCGACGAGCAGCGACACCCACAGTATGAAGAGGAACCACTGGGCCAGCGCCGGACCCATCGTCGGCGGACCGGGCCGCTTGAGGTACAGGACCCCGACCGGCCCTTCGGTGAATTTCTGCTGCATCTCCGGCGTCTCACACTCCTTCATGTCGGCCGCGTGTGGGAAGATGTACTGCCCCGGCCCCGGATTGCCGCTCCGGATCGCGGCCCGGACGGCGTCCTCGTTGGGCAGCCTGTGGTAGTCGCTGTTGTGATACTTGAGAACCATATGGATGATGGCGCTGAGAATGAAGACGAGGACGGCCGACAGTACGATCGGTTGCCACAGGGCGGCGAGCATCGACATAGGGCCTCTCGATTACGGGTAAGGGTCCGGGCCGGCGCTAACGTACCTCCGAAATCGGCGCTCCCGCCAGCATCCGGCGCACCCGGCTCAACAGCTCCTCCGGCGCGAAGGGCTTTTGGATGAACGGGGCCGTGTCGGGCAGCAGGCTCCGGGCCAGCACGTCGTCGCCGGTGTAGCCCGACATGAAGAGGACCGGCACGTGGGGGTGGATGTCCGCCAGCGCGTCGCTCAGCTCGCGGCCGTTCAGCACCGGCATGATCACGTCCGACAGGACCAGCTTGGGCGGCTCGCCGCCGAGGGCGAAGATGTCGAGTGCTTGTTGGCCGTTCTCCGCCTCGATCACCTCGAGGCCGGCGCCCTCCAGTGTGCGCCGGACCAGCTCCCGGATCGCCGGCTCGTCCTCGACCACGAGGACCAGGGCGGAATCGATGGCCTGTGGCGTCTCAAGCACCGGCTCCGGCTCGACCTCGCGGGAGGCGCTTGCGCCTTCCGGTGCCGCCGGAAGGTAGATCTTCATCGTGGTGCCTACTCCGGGCTCGCTGTACGGCCAGATGAATCCGTCGTGCTGCTTGACGATGCCGTACACCGTCGAGAGGCCGAGTCCGGTTCCCGCGCCTACCGGCTTGGTGGTGTAGAAGGGCTCGAAGACCTTCGCCAGGGTCTCCTTGCTCATCCCCGTCCCGGTGTCCGAGATGGTGATCCGCACGTACGGACCGGGAGCCAGGCGGCTCACCCGGTGCGCGTCGGCGTACTCCTGGTTCAGCACCACGTCGTCGGTGCCCAAGGTGAGCTGTCCGCCGCTCCGCATCGCGTCGCGGGCGTTCGCAGCCAGGTTGATCAGCACCTGATCGATCTGGGTCGCGTCCGCCAGCACCCGGCGCCGCGCACGGTTGGGGCGCAGCACCAGGACCTTGTCGGCGCCGAGCAACCGCTCCAGCACCGGTCTCAGCGCGGTGATCGCGTCGTGCAGGTCGAGGATCTGAGTCTGCTTGACCTGGCGGCGGCTGAAGGTGAGCAGCTGCTGGGCGACCCGGGCCGCGCGCGTGGCCGCGCCTACCATCTCCCGCACGTCGCCGACCTGGGGATGCTCCGGCCCCAGGGCACCGAGCACGAAGTCGCCGAATCCGAGCACCGCCATGAGCTGGTTGTTGACCTCGTGCGCGACGCCGCCCGCGAGGGTGCCCACCGCCTGGAGCCGCTGCGCCTGATTCAGTTGCTCCTCGGCGTGAACCCGATCGGTGATGTCGGTGTGAGCGCCGACCCATTCGCGAATCCGGCCCTGCTCGTCGAGCACCGGGACCGCCCGGACCTCCATGCTGCGATACTCCCCGTCGCGGCGGCGGAGCCGGTGCTCGGCCGCCAGCGGCTGCCGCCTCGCGACGGCATCGCTCCAGGCGCGGAGCGCCTCGGTCCGGTCGTCGGGGTGGATCGCCTCGAACCATCCGCCCCACGTCGCCTCCGAGCCGGTCTGGCCGGTGAAGGCCTCCCACTGGCTGGTATCGATCGGCCGGCGGCCGTCCGCCGACGCGGTCCAAACGATCTGGGCCGCGGCGGCGACCAGCGCGCGATACCTCGCCTCCCCCCGGCGGAGCGCCTCTTCCGCGTGCTTCTGCTCGGTGACGTCGTTGTCTACCTCGATGACCGCGCCGGGCCGACCCTCCGGGTCGCGATGCAGGATCCAATGGCTCGCGACCTGGACCCGGCCTCCGGTCCTCGATCGTCGGGAGAGCTCGGCGTGCCATTCGCCCCGTTCCACCAGCGCCGCCTCGGCCTCTTCGGCCGGCACGGGAAGCTCGGTATGCAGGAGCTTGAAGGCGTCGGCGCCGACCGCTTCCTTCTCGTCCCAGCCATACAGCCGCTGCGCCCCGGCGCTCCAGAACTGGATTCTCCCGTCGAGACCTCGGGCCAGGACCGGCGCGTGGTTCAGGATCTCGAGCAGCTCGCGGGTCTGCCGCACGCTCTCCCGCAACGCGATCCCCGTGGCCTGTTCGGCCTGCAGCAGCCGCTCGCTCAGCGCCATGTCGGCCTCGGCCCACTCGGCCGCTCGCCGCTCGGCGTCGGCCCGCCGCACCACCGCCGCCATCCGGAACGCCGCGGCCACCGAGAGGCCGATGAACCCGGTGGCGAAAAGGGCGAGAACGACGTGCTTCTGGTACAGGCCCAGGCGCAGAGCCAGCAGACTGCCGACCGCGAAGAGGAGGGGTATCAGGACCGCCACCGGCAGCAGGCGCCGGAGCAGAATCGTCCCCGGATCCCGTCCTACCAGCAGCTCGATGATCGCCGCCTCGTGCGTGGCAGCCGCCACGCCGATCACGGCCAGGAGGAGCAGCAGGGCGACGACGAGCGAGGTGCCCACCCCAGGGGCGAAGGCGTACAGCTCCGCCACCCCGAAGAGATGGCCCACGATGGCGACCAGTGGAAGCACCCCCGCCACGATGAGCGCCGACTGGTGGAGACGCCGGTGCTGCAGGTGCCAGCCTTGTCTGGTGAGCACGAGGGCGAGTCCGAGCAACAGGAAGCACGACGTGCTGATCGGCGCCGGGCGGCCGGGAAAGGCCGATGGAATCAGGTCAACGTCGTCGGGAAAGAGCAGGGTGTCGAGACCGAGGTTGCGCCAGATCAGGTACTCGGCGAGCACCAGGGCCGCGATCAGCACCGTGCCGGCGGCCGCCGCGAGCTGGGGCCGGGGGAGATCGGCCTTGAGCGCCAGGAGGCTGCCGCCGATGAGCACGAACATGACCGCGGTGAGCGGCACTGTCGGCGGGAGGAAGGGCTTGGCGAAGATCGGCGGCCCGATGCCGAAGATGTAGGCCTCGACGGCGGCCGCGCCCAGGAGCGCGGTCGCCGCGCCGGCGATGACCGGCAGCCGCCCGACCCAGCGCACCACGGCGGCCTCGCCGGCCAAGGGCTCCGCCGCCGACGGCACCCGTAACTGAGTCCGCTGGGCCATGATGTGGGTGCTGGGCTAGGAGCCTACCGTCGTCTGTTTCGCCACTGCGGCGAGCAGGCTAACGCGAGCACAAAGGCGATTGGGCACAATGGCCTCCATTGCCGAGAAAACGGTGGAGGACTTCAACAGGGAGAGGCAGTCAATAGCTAGTGCCGGGTGCCGGCAACCGAAAGGCTCCGCGCCGTGCCGATGGTGCGGAGCCCGTGAGCCACCTCGGGCTCGACCCCTCAGCCGCAGGCGCGGCCGCTCGAGAGCATGGTACTGGGTCCAGCGGAGAGATGGGTATGGGCGGCGACGATCGGGTTCAGCGCGGCCGTGTCCGTGCGCTTGTCGAACAGGTCGATCCCGTAGGCGCAGTAGAGGCAGAAGCCGCTTCCGGCGAGCGCGGTGTTCCAGAGCCGCTCCAGGTGCTCCGCCTCTGCGTAACGCTCGTCGTTCCACAGCAGCCCCACCATCTCCCCGAAGGCGCGCACCTTCCCGCTGCCCGAGCGCGCCTGGACCTCCCGCAGGGCGCCACCGACGACGGAGTCAAACAATGCCTCGTCCGGTTGCCCGTCGGCGAGGATGCTGTCGAGTGTGGTTTGCGCGTCGAGAAAGAGGAGCCGGCCCTTGCGCTCCACCTCGGCCGTGGTCGGTGCGCCTTCCTCGGCGAGGTAGCGGCGGATGGTCTTGGCGTGCTCGGGAGTACTGATGACGACGAGGCCGTCCAATCGCCTCATCCCTTCGATCAGGTATGCGCTCACATTCCTCGCGAGAAGCTGGTCGTCCTCGCCGTACAGCTGAACGAGGTGATCGCCGGATTCGGCCCGGGACAGGAGGTCCATCCATGAAGGCATATCCGGTGCTCCTCAGAAAGCCTTGCAGAAAAGCCACTTACGTATTGGCGCCGCGAAGCCTGATGGCCGGGGGAGACATCCCTCCTTGCCAACCTGCTGATGCCTGCATAGTACTACAGCGGCCAGGGCCCTGCCATCCCCGATCAGCCGGCTCGTCCCGGTCATGAGAGCCGACCCAACCCAATTCAGATGCGGGCGAATTTCCCCTGACAACTCCTCCTGAAACTCTGCGACGTCCGGGCTACCCCTCGCCGGAGGGAGACGAGACGCGTCGCGTCGAGGAGCGGTTCCAGCTCGCTGCCCAAGCAACCCAGGACCTCCTGTGGGACTGGGATCTGGTTCGGGGCGAGTTGGTCTGGGCCGGCACCACCCGGCCGTACTTCGGCGTGCCACCTGAACAGATTGCCCCGGCGCCCCGTGACCAGTATCGGTTCTGGGCCGACCGGGTCCATCCCGACGACCTGGCGACCACGGAAGCCGCGGCCCGGGCAGCGATCGAGAGCGGCGCGGAGTCCTGGGAGCAGGAATACCGCTTCCGCCGAGCCGACGACTCCTACGCCCACATACTGGAGCGCGCCTTCATCGCCCGCGACGGAGCGGGCCGGGCGCTCCGGATCGTGGGCGCGATGCGGGACGTCAGCGGCCGCAAGCAGACGGAGGGCAGCACCACTCGTCTCGCCGCCATCGTCTCCTCGTCCAATGATGCGATCGTAGGCAAGACGCTGGACGGCATTGTGACGAGCTGGAACGCCGCCGCCGAGCGGATCTTTGGTTACAGCGAAGGCGAGATGGTGGGCCAGTCGATCTTCGTGCTCATCCCGGAGGAGCTTCACCAAGACGAGCGCGACCTGCTGGACCGCCTCCGCCGCGGCGAGCGGGTGGATTTCACCGATGCCGTCCGGATCAGGAAGGACGGCACGAGGATCGACATCGCGCTCACGGTCTCGCCGATCTGGGACTCCTCCGGGGTAGTGGTGGGCGCTTCCTCCATCAAGCGCGACATCACCGACCGCAAACGCGCCGAAGCGGATCTGGTTCGGCGCGAGCTGCGCTACCGCGCCCTGGTGTCCGCGACCACTTCGATCGTTTGGACCACGGATTCCGCAGGGCGTTTCGAATCCCCTCAGGCATCCTGGGAGCAGTTCACCGGTCAGGACTGGCGGGCGCATTCCGGCTTCGGCTGGCTGGATGCCGTACACCCGGACGATCGCGATTCGATGCTGGAGAACTGGAATCGCGCGCGCGACCACGCCGCTTTCTACGAGGGCAGGGGCCGCCTCTGGTGTCAGCCCCATCAGAGCTACCGCCACTTCGTCGCCCGGGCGGCGCCGGTCGTCGGCGCCGACGGAGCCGTTCAGGAGTGGATCGGCACCGTCACCGACGTCGAGGACCAATGGCTGGCCGAGGAGCGGCTGCGGCAGGCCGACCGGATGGAATCGGTCGGGCGGTTGGCGGGTGGCATCGCGCACGAGGCCAACAACCAGATGACGGTGATCCTCGGCGCCGCCGAATTCCTCTCGCGGGCGATCGACGACGAGACGGCCCGGATGGACCTGGATCACATCCGGCGGGCGGCGCGACGGACCGCGGCGATCACCCAACAGCTACTCGCCTTCAGCCGGCGCCAGGTGCTCCAGCCGGTCCTGATCGATCTCAATACCGTGGTCACCTCGCTCGAGCCGATCCTCCAAAGGGCGCTGGGTGAGGTCTCCCAGGTCGAGCTGCGGCTCGCTGAGGATCTCGGCCCGGTGAAGGCCGACCCGGGGCAGCTGGACCAGGTCCTGCTCAACCTGGCCCTCAACGCCCGCGATGCCATGCCGGATGGGGGAACCCTCACCATCGAGACCATGAACGTGGTGGTGGGCGAGCAACGCGCCCAGCGCCACGGCACTGGATCCGGTCGCGCCCGGCCGTTATGCCGTCCTCCTCGTCACCGACACCGGGACCGGCATCGACCCGGAGACGCTGGAGCACATCTTCGAGCCGTTTTTCACCACCAAGGGCGTGGGCGAGGGGACCGGCCTCGGTCTCGCCACGGTGTTCGGCATCGTCAAGCAGAGTGGCGGATTCGTGTCGGTCAGCAGCGAGCTCGGGCATGGGGCCGCGTTCCGCATCTATCTGCCCCTGGCGGGCGCCGGGGGAGAAGCCGAGCGAACGCCGGCGCCGCGCGTCTCGGGCGGAGGAAGCGAATCCATTCTCGTGGCGGAAGACGAGCCGGCGGTGCGGGCCATCCTCGCCCGTCTCCTGCGCGAGTACGGCTACACCGTTCTCGAGGCCCGCAACGGATTCCACGCGCTGGAGCTGGCCGAGGGCGCTCCAGCGCCACCGGACCTGGTGATCGCCGACGTGGTGATGCCCGGCATGGGCGGCAAGCAGCTGGCGGAGGCGTTGGAGGCCCGGTGGCCGGGCCTGCCGGTGCTTTTCATTTCGGGGTACCCCGGGCTCGACGCGGTCCGGCGGGGTCTCATGGACGCGGACGAGGAGTTCATGCCGAAGCCGCTGGAGCCCGACACCGTGGTGAGGCGGGTCCGGCAAGTCCTGGACGCCCGCAAGGTCTAGCAGACATTCCCGGCAGTTTCAGCCCGGCCCCTGCTTCCGATAGATCTCCCGCAGGGTATCGATCGTGTCCGCCTCCGATGCCGACTTGTCGGGCCGATACCCCTTCACCCGCGCGAACCGGAGGGCGAGTCCGCCGGGGTACTGCGGGCTGGCCTGGACATCGTTGAACGCGACTTCAACCACCAATTCCGGGCGCACGTACACGGTGTGACCGTCTCGGCTCACCTCCAGGTCGCTCAAACGCTCCGTCTGCCAGCGCAGCATCTCGTCGGTCATTCCTTTGAACGTCTTGCCGAGCATGACGAAGCCGGCGGCCGGCGGAATCGCGGGCGCCGAGATGGAGGTTGCTGAGCCACCCGCGCCGGCGCCCGTGGCCCCACTCGGCGGCCAGCACCACGAGATCGAGGGTTCGCACGGTCTTGACCTTGAGCCAGCGGCGGCCCCGCCGGCCGGCCTCGTAGGGCGCGTCGAGCGCCTTCACCATCACGCCCTCATGGCCGCGTGCCATCGAGGCGCGGTGAAACTCGGCAGCTTCCTCGGCCGAGGCGGTCACGATTCGCGGGACGAGCAAGCGCGCGGGGAACGGAGGCGACCAGCAGCTCGGAGCGGCGGCTGAGTGGCTGGTCCAGCAGGGAGGCACCATCGAGATACAGGATGTCGAACAGGAAGAGGGTCACGGGGAGCTCGGCTCGCACCCGCTCGACGTCGAGCTTGCGGCCGAAGCGGCGCATGGTCGTCTGGAAGGGAAGGGGAGTGCCGTCGGGCCGAAGCGCGATCACCTCGCCTTCGACGATGATCTCCCGCGCCGGGAACTCGCGCGCCCGGTCCACCAGCTCGGGCACGGCCGCAGTCACCTCGTTGAGCCTACGGGAATACACCCGCACCTCGTCGTCGCGTCGGTGAATCTGGACCCGGGCGCCGTCGAGCTTGTACTCCAGCGCCGCCTCGCCCAGCTCAGCGAGGGCTTCGGCCACGTCTTCGGCGCTTCCTGCCAACATCGGCAGCACCGGCTGGAAGAGCTGGACGGCGAGCGCCGACAATTCCGTCTCGTCGCCGGACAGGGCAGCCCGAGCGACGGACGGCAGGCTTCCCGCCATCATGAGCGCGCGTCGGACTTCCGCGGCCGGCCGGCCCGCCGCGTGGGCGATCGCCTCGACCACCAGCCCCTCGAGCGCGCCCTGGCGCAGCTCGCCCACGATGAGATCCGCGAGAAATCGCTGCTCCTCCTCCGTGAGCCTCGACAACAGGTCCCGCAGCAGCCGCTGCCTCACCTCGGCCGAGCCTTTGCCGGTGGTGCGCGCGATCAGGTCGAGCGCGGCGTTCACCGCCGCCAGCTCGACCGACGCGGACTCGGCCGACGCGTCGGGCATCGCGCCCTGGATCGTGGCCCAGCCGAGGCCGAGCTTGTCCTGCGGCACGGTGCCGGAGAGGTAAGCGGCGGCGATCTCGATCTCGTCGACGGGTGTGTCGCGGAGCAGTGCGGCGAGCAAGCCGATCTTGTCGCGCCGGCCCTTGGCTTCGGCGACGCGCCGGGAGGTCTCCGCGACGGTGGCGAGCTTCAGGGGGTGGCCCGGAGAGGACCAGGACGAAGGCGGTGGCACGGCCCATTGGACCGGAAAAGTATGCCGTTGCGGTTCCCCACCTGCAATTGCATCGCGCCATGCCAAGGCGCGTCAGGGCTACCCCGAAGGCGCCGGCGGGCGGGCGTCGGGCCAGGCCGGTTCAGATCGGCTAACCCTAAGCGTCTCAAGGGGCTGACGGCGTGTGTTGCAGCCCTGAAACGTTTGCTGGCAGGTGGTTTGCGGGCGCCCCGGGGTGGACGTGCTCCGTCCTTCCGAAATCCGTCACCGTTCCATCCTCATGAGGGAGACCCGATGAAGACGCTGATGCGTGGTGCCGCGGTCGGCCTTGCCCTGGCTCTTGGCGCGCAGGTGGCGCAGGCGCAGGCCGGTCTGAGCCTCAGTCTTGGCGCAGGTGCGGTGGTTCCGACCGGCAGCATGGCCGACGCCAACTCCATGGGATGGACCGGCCAGGCGGCGCTCCGCGTGAAGCCAGCCGTGAGTCCCGTGGGCTTCCAGCTGGACGCCTTCTATGCCCGCCTCGGGCTGGAGAACGACCTCGACGGCCACAGCCGGATGCTCGGTGGCACCGCGAACGCGGTGTTCGCGTTCCCCAGCGCCGCGGTGGCACGCCCGTACCTGATCGGCGGCCTCGGCCTGTATAATGGGAAGACCACCGTGGAGGGGTTGGGCTCGAGCGAGTCGCAGACCAAGTTCGGGGCCAATGCCGGCGCCGGCTTCGATCTCAAGCTCGGTTCGGCCGCGCTGTACGCCGAAGGCCGCTTCCATGCGATCTTCAAGGGCGGCGTGAACACCGAGACCCTCGAAGAGACGACCGCATACATGATCCCGCTCACCGTGGGCCTGCGCTGGTCGCTGCGCTAAGCCCAGCAGTACCGTAGACATGCGCCGCCTCGCCTCCGGGCGAGGCGGCGTTTGTTTTGGCGCTTGGGTCATCCGTCACTTGCGCCCCGGACCGGCGCGTTTTAACTAGTGCCCGTTGGCCGCTTTTGCCGGTAGCAGGGATTTCTTCAGGCGGAACCGGGCAGTGACCGAGCAGAGACAGGCGCGCAGCTCGTCCAGTGCGCTGATGCTCATAGATCGAATCCGATCCAGCGCTGCACTTCCCCCGCGGCGCCTCCTCCCGCTTGTTGCCCCGTTCCGACCCTCCGCCGGCCGCTCCTCCCGTTCACGTCGACTCCCTCAGCATCACCCATACCGGACGCTCGGTGTATCAGACCCCGGAATGACCGACGCTTTGCGCCGGCGGGGCGCTCGAGCACGGTGAAGATGGAGGATACCGCTATGGTCTACAGATCAGGTGCGACGGTACGACCCAGTTTCGCGCTCATCTGCGGCGTGGCGATGGTAGCACTGCTGTCGTTGCTCCCGGGGCGGTTCGCGGCAGCCCAGGAGGCCACGCAGACGGGCACGATCAACGGCAGGGTGGTGGATGAGCGGGGGGCGGGTATCTCCGGCGCGCAGGTCTTCCTGGTGCGCCCCGCAATCGGCAGCCAGACCGGCGCGGATGGGAACTACTCGCTGCGCCGGGTGCCGGCCGGCACCCACACCGTGGGCGTGCGCATGCTGGGGTTCCGCCCCGACTCCGCCAGCGTGACCGTGGCAGGCGGGCGGCACGGCGACGCAGGACTTCACCCTCGGCCGCGACCCGCTCCAGCTCCAGGAGATGGTGGTGACCGGTACCCAGTCGCCGCGGACCAACCTCGACGCCAGCGTCGCCGTCACGACGCTCAGCGCCCAGGAGGTGCACAGGCCGCGCCCCGGAGCACGACCGAGATGCTGCGCTACGTGCCGGGCTTCACCCGGGTGGAGAGCTCCGGCGGCGAGGTCAACCAGAACATCGTGATCCGCGGCATTCTCGGACCAGGAGTACGTGATGTTCATGGAGGACGGGATGCCGGTGTTTCCCACCATGCACACCTACTTCATGAACGCCGACAACCTCTTCCGCTTCGACGAGAACATCGAGCGGATGGAGGTGGTGCGGGGAGGCGCCTCGGCCCTGTTCGGTTCCAACACGCCCGGCGCCATCATCAATTACATCAACAAGACCGGCGGGGATCGAGTTCGCCGGCACCATGCGGGCGACCGGCGGCACCCACGGGCTGGCCCGGTACGATCTGAACGCCGGCGGTCCGATGGGGGAGGACTGGCGCTTCAACGTCGGTGGCTTTTACCGCTACGACCACGGGGTGCGCGATCCCGGATTCCCCGGCATTCGAGGTGGCCAACTCAAGGCAAACGTGACCCGGCAGCTCTCCAACGGATATCTCCGGGCCTCGGTCAAGCACATCGACGACCGCAACCAGTTCATCCTGCCGCTCCCCCTGAACAACCCCGACGACCCCGAGTACGTCACGCGGCTTCAGCAACTATGGCGCGCTCCTCAGCAACGAGGGCGTCGATCATCCGGGTGCCGACGCCGGTGGGCGATCTGACCTTGCCGCTCGACAACGGCCTCAAGACCAAGGCGACCTGGTTCACGGTGGACGCGTCTCTGGAACTGGCGGACGGCTGGCACTTCCAGAACACCGCGCAGGCGATGCAGAACGACCAGGAGCACAATGCGATCGTCCCGGCGAACATCTTCACGGCCGCCGACTTTGTGACCAGTCCGCTGGACCGAGGTCGCCCTCGGCTTTCCCGCGGGAAGCACCTTCCAGTATTTCTTCACCAACCACTTCGACGTCGCAGGCAACAGGCTGCCGTTCGACACCCCGAACGGTTTCGTGATTCCGTCGATCCAGTGGCACGTCGCCAAGCCCATCTCCGCGATCCAGGACCAGCTGCAGCTGCGGAAGACCTTCGGCCGACAGCACTCGTGGCCCTGGGGGCGTACTTCGCCAACTATACCCAGGACAACCACTGGAACTTCACCGACATCCTCATCGACGCGCGGGACAACCCGCGATTCCTGGATCTGGTGGTGACGCCGCCCGGCCGGGAGCGCCGGTCGAGGTCACCCGGAACGGCTTCAGGAACTTCTTCTCGGCGTACCGCAACGGAACGGGACAGGCCTCCATCGTGAGCGGGGTGCTCGGGGCCGAGATCCAGCTCACCGACCGGCTCCGGGCCGATATCGGCGTGCCGGGTGGAATACAACAACTTCGTGCAGAGCGCGGAGCAACACCTCGACCTTCGACCTGGACGAAGACCCGGCCACGACCTTCGATAACGAGACGTTCGGCAACGGCAGCTTCCGCCACTTCACCCGCGACATCACCGACTGGGCCGGCGTCCGTCGGCCTGAACTACCGGATGAACGACAACTTGTCGTTCTACGCCGCCGGGGCCCGCGGGCTACAAGATGCCGGAGCTCGACTACTTCCTGGCGCGCCGCGTCTCAGGACGCAGGTGGATCTGTTCGAAGCGCAAGGAAGTCCAGTCGATCGAGGGGGGGGTCAAGACCCAGATCGGCACGCGTCCGTTACGCTGAGCGGCTTCTACACCAAGCTCAAGAACATCATCGGGCAGGGCCTGGATGACCGGTGGCGGGCGTGCTACCACCTGGGTCATTCGTGACCTCGCCGGACAACCGATCCTTCGGCGCCGAGCTGGAGGCTGTGGTGAATCCGGTGGAGGGGCTCCTGCTGCAGGGCAACGCCACGGTGCTCGAGGGCGAGCTCGGCGGCGGGGTGGACACTCTGAGCATCGCGGACAGGCGATGCAGCTCGCGCTGATGCCGCGCACGGTCGGTAACGTGGTGGCGCTATATACCGTGCCGGGGCCGTACGGGCTGCAATTCAAGGCCGACTGGCACTGGGTCGCGTCCCGCTTCAGCGAGGACGCCGTCACCCGGCCGCTGGATAACCCGGCGGTGCTCCCGGACTACAACTACTTCAACTTCGGCGCCGGCTACGCGCTGCCGGGCTCGGGGACCGGCTCAACATCGATCTGCTGAACGCATTCCAGAGCAAAGGGCTGGAGGAGGGCAACCCGCGGCTGCTCACGGCGGGCGGTGCCCGCATCTTCCTGGCCCGGCCGCTGCTGCCCCGGCGGCTGCAAGCGTCGATGAGCTACAACTTTGGTGGCGGGCCGGCGGCGGCGCAGCCCTGAGCTTTGGGGTCGCGGTTGATGACGGGAGGGCGGTGGCAGTGGCAGCGTTCAGATGCAATCGGCGTCGGGTCCCACCGGCGAGGGTCCAGCCGGCGGGACTCCCGCCGAGCGTGTTCGCGACTCGTTGCGCTGGCGATTGTGGGCCGAAGTCATCATCGCCAGCCTCATAGCGGCACCCGCTTTCGCCCAGGCCGCGAGATTGATGGTTTCGCCGGGCGAGCATACCGTGGAACTGGTCCGGCGGTGACCGTCGAGTGGTAGCAAGCGGCTGTCTTTTCGGGATGGGCGTACTGCTCACACAGTTCGCCCCAGCAACTCACTTCGGCGGCCCCCAGCCACAAGTAGTGCCCCGGCCGGTTGCGAGCCAGTCGCTTCCGGGCACTTTCACTCTCGACCATCAAACTCGTGTCTCGGCTCAGGACCCGGAGAGTCGCAGGATCGCCGGGTTCTTCAAGGACTTCTTGCTCAGGGCCTACGGCCTGACGCTGAGCCCCACAGCCGCAGGACCCAAGAGTAGCAACTCCATTGTCTTCACCACCGCGGGGAGTCAGGACTTGCCCGCGGAGGGATAGCGCCTCGATTGTCGAGCCCGACCGCGTCAGAGTCGTGGGCCGGTCTGCAGGGTTGTTCTATGGCATGCAGACCCTGACCCAGCTATTGCCGGCAGGAGCCGATCGTCCGCTGGTGCTGCCCGCCGTCGACATCACCGATCACCCGCGCTTCGGCTATCGGGGATTGCTGCTCGATGTCGGACGGCACTTCTACCCCGTCGAGTTCATCAAGAAGCTGCTCGACCTCATGGCCCAGTACAAGCTGAACACGTTCCATTGGCACCTCACCGACGATCAGGGATGGCGCATCGAGATCAAGCGCTATCCCAGGCTGACCCAGATCGGTTCCCGCCGGAAGGAAACCATCAAGCTCCAGTTCTTCTATCCGTACGTCGGCGATGGCGTGCCCCACGAGGGGTACTACACCCAGCAGCAGATCAAGGACATCGTCGACTATGCTCGACGCTCGCCACATCACCGTCATCCCCGAGATTGAAATGCCGGGCCACGCGCAGGCCGCCCTGGCGGCGTATCCCGAGCTCGGCTTGCACCCCGGGGCCCTTCGAGGTCAGCACCATCTGGGGCGTACACAAAGACGTGTTCTGCCCCAAGGAGGAGACGTTCCGGTTTCTGGAAGGGGTGCTGACCGAGGTGGTGGACCTGTTTCCCGGGCCGTACGTCCACATCGGTGGTGACGAGGTTCCCAAGGACCGCTGGAAGGAAAGCCCCGTGGCCCAGGCCGTCATCCGGCGCGAGGGCTTGAAGAACGAGGAAGAGCTCCAAAGCTACTTCATCCGCCGCATCGAGAAGTTCCTGAACTCGAAGGGCAAGCGGGTTATCGGGTGGGACGAGATCCTCGAGGGCGGCCTGGCTCCGAACGCCATCGTGATGTCCTGGCGCGGCGAAGGTGGGGGAATCGAGGCCGCCCAGCAGCGGCACGAAGTGGTGATGGCGCCCACGGGCTACTGTTACTTCGACTACGTCCAGGGCGACCTGCGCCGGGAACCGCTGAACATCGGCGCCCGGCTCACGCTGGACACGGTGTACAGTTACAACCCGATTCCGGAAGCGCTGCGGCCCTCCGAAGCGAAGTACATCTTGGGCGCTCAAGGCGCCATGTGGACCGAGTATCAGAAGACGCCGGAGGCCGTCGAGTATATGGTCTTCCCGCGGCTGCTCGCCCTGTCGGAAGTCGTATGGTCGCCTCCAGAGCGAGAAGGACTACGCAGATTTTCTCCGGCGGCTGCCCTACCATCTCGGCCGGCTGGAGCGGCAGAAAGTCGCCTTCAGGATTCCCGAGCCGCTGGGACTGCGGGATGTCTACACCGTTGCCGCGGACCATGCGGTGGTGCGACTTACCTCGATGGTTCCCGGTGGCAGGATCCATTACACACTGGACGACACCGATCCCGATGAGCGGTCACCGCTCTACCAATCGCCGCTGCGTGTTCCCCTGGTCAATCACCGGTCGGTAAAGGTCAACGTGATCGTGGTCACGCCGGCCGGCCGGCGCAGCGTGGTGTATGGGGCGACCTTGCTCCGGCGTCCGCTCGAGCCCGCGGTTCCCTACCAGGACCGAAAGCCTGGCTTGGCGTTCACGTTGTTCCGAGGACGCTTCGTCACTACCATGGATCTGGACGGTGCGGCTCCCACCGCGGCCGGCCGCGCCGACTCCGTTGGTCTGGCGTGGTTCGAACGAGAGGCGGACTACGGGGTGATCTTCAAAGGGTATGTCAACGTGTCGGCCGACGGCTACTATCAGTTTGGATCGGAATCAGACGATGGCTCGATGCTGTATGTCGATGACGAAGAAGTCGTCGCCAACGACCGCGAGCATGGTCGGTACCTGGTGTCCGGCCACATCCCGCTGGCGAAGGGCTTTCATCGAATCGAGGTCAAGTACTTTCAGATGGGCGGTGAGTCGGCGCTTCGAGTTCTGTGGGCACCCAGCGGGCAGCAACTGAGAGTAATCGAGCCGAGTGCCTTGTTCCACTGACCTTCCCGAAAGCCGGGTGATGCGCCGGGTCGCGCTCGCGCTGCTGGTGTCCTGGGCGCTTGCGCGAAGCGTCAACCCGCTCGGCGCCCAGGGTCCATCGCCCGCGTCGCCGCCTGACTCCACCTTCCATCTCGCCACCAACGATCCTGCCCGGTCGCCCTCGCCCTTCATCGGCAACGGCCGGATCGGCGTCGTGATCCCGGCGCTCGGCATCGGCGCCAGCAACTCCTTCGTCGCCGGGCTGTACGAGCACGCCCCGAGCGACGTTCCGCGCATCGTCGGCCGTGCCCGCCTGGAACGCCGTCGCCATCTTCGATGGTGAGCGGTGGCTGGACAGCATCAGCCATCGCCGCGGGCGCGGTGCGCGACTACCGCCAGGTGCTCGACATGCGGACCGGGACCGCGCGCACCACCTACGACTGGGTGAACGGGACGCCGGCGCACCACGGTCGCGGTCGAAACCTTCGTCTCCCGCGCGGATTCCCAGCTCGCCGCGATCCGGCTCGACCTCACGCCGCGATTCGGCCGGCCGGATGCGGGTGCGGTTCGCCATCGCGGGGCGCCCGCCTCCGCGGCGCCTCCCGCTCGCCACGCTCCCGCGCGCCGATCCCAAGTGGCGCCCCCCGGACATCTGGTACCCGGGCCACATGGTCGTTCGCTCCCGGGCCGCGACCCGGGTGCCTGGTGGCGCGCGGCTCTCACTCACATCCACGCCCGAAGGACGGACGATCGTGCTGGCGCAGGCCGCGGCCGTCGGCTGGCCCTCCGACCTGCCGCGCGCCGAGGTCCGCACCAGAGCGTCGGCCGACACGGCCCTGGTCGAGGTGGCCTTCGACGCCGCGCCGGGACGGACGTACACGCTTCACCCACCTGGTGAGCTTCGCGACTTCCGCGACGGACTCCCGCGCGCCCGCGCCGCGCCAGCCGCGAGGTGGAGGCCTCGAGATCGCGCGGCTGGAAAGCGATCGCCGCCGACAACGCGCTCGCGTGGCGGCGCCGCTGGGAGACCGACATCGAGATCCACGGCGACCCCGACGCTCCAGCGGGTGGTCCGGTCGATGCTGTTCTACCTCCTCGCCAGCGCCGGCGAGGGCACCGCGCTCGGCATTCCCGCCGATGGGTCTCTCGAGCGGCGGGTACTACGGGCACATCTTCTGGGACTCCGACACCTGGATGTTTCCCGTCGCTGCTGGTCACCCATCCCGACGTCGCCCGCTCGCTGGTCGACTTTCGGAGGCGGACACTCGACGCGGCCCGTGCCAACGCTCGGGCCAACGGCTTCCAGGGTGCGATGTACCCCTGGGAGGCGGACGAGCGCGGACAGGAGACCACGCCCCACTTCGCGGTGCAGAACGCGAAGATGGAGATCCACGTCAACGGGGACGTCGCCCTGGCGCAGTGGCAGTACTATCTCGCCACCGGCGACTCCGCCTGGCTCGCCACCGACGGCTATCCGGTGATCCGGGAGACCGCGAACTTCTGGGTGAGCCGCGCGAGGCGCGACTCGGCCAGGGACCGCTACCACATCGACAGCGTGGTCTCGGTCCACGAGGGGCTGATCGGCGTGTCCGACGATGCCTACACCAACGCGGTCGCGCGGAAGAATCTGGAGATCGCGGTCAGCGCCAGCGCCCGGATCGGCAAGCCCGCCGATCCCCGCTGGGCCGAGGTCGCGGCCAAGCTTCACCTGCCGTACGACTCGGCGAGCGAGTACTACCGGACGTACGAGGGAGCGCCCGACTCGACCCTCGGCGCCGTCACCCCGCTCCTCAGCTATCCCCTCGGCGTCCCGATGAGCGACCGCGCCAAACGGGCCCAGCTCCGTCAGGCCGTCCGCCGCCTCCTCGCCGAAGGCCCCGGCGCGATGATGGGCTCCACGCTTCTGGCGGTGGACGCGGCGGAGCTGGGCGACCGCGCGCTGCTGGACTCGCTCCTTCCTCACAGCTATCAGGGCCACCTGCGGGGTCCGTTCCTGATGCTGTCGGAGACCCCCACCAACGACGCGGTGAACTTCGTGACCGGCGCCGGCGGGTTCCTCCAGCAGGTGATCTACGGGTACACCGGTCTCCGCCTCGGGGAGGGCGGGCTGGAGCCGGCCTTCGCGCCGCTGCTGCCGTCACGAATCAGCCGGCTCGTCCTCCGAAACGTGTACAACCGCGGCAAGCGCTACGACGTCGTCGTGGACTCCGCCGGCCGGCGCATGGTGCCGCGGGGCGAAGGCGGCGCTCGATGACGCTCGGCGGGCTCGCGCTCTCGCTCCTGCTCCAGGCGGGCCAGGCGACGCCGGTCCTCGCCTTTCCCGAGCCGGGCCTGGACGACTCCTCTGCGTACCAGGGCTACCAGACGCGCTTCTATCGCGACTCGAAGAAGAACGCGATTCAGATCTACCTGGAGCCTCGGGGCGGACGGGTGGTGCACCTGTGGGCGGACGCGGCGAACGAGAGCGCCGGCTTCACGGTGCGCGACGCCGCCGGCCGGCCGGTGCGTACCACGTGGGGCGCGGAGCCGGCGGACGTCGCCGACTCGGGGGCTTCGCGAAGCATCGAGTACCGGCTCATCGCGGGGGCGCCGCACATCGAGCTGGGATGGTTCCTGCTGGGCTCCATGCGAATCGAGCGGGACTTCCAATACGCTGGAAGGCATCTGCTGCCGTTCCGAACTCCGCCTTTCCGCGTGGCCGAGGAATCCCTCCTGGTCGCGGACGTAGCCGGGCTCCCCGCCGAGGAGCGTCGGCGCCACCTGGCGCTCCTGAACGCGCGGACCATGGAGGACCTCAGCGGCCGGCTGCAGCCGACCGTCGCGGCGACGCGGGCGGGCGACTCGTGGCGGGTGAGAGTCGAGCGGCCGTCGCTCGACGGGCGCAACCGTCTCGCGCTCGAGTTTCGCACCGCCGCCGGGGACGCTCTGTTCAGCCCGACGCCGCGGACGGTCGCGATCCGGTCGCGCACTGGCGGACCGGTGGCTCTGGCCGTCCGCGTGATCACCGACGCCGAGCCGCTCACCCCGCTGGACCGGGCGGAGATCTTCAACCGCGACTTCCACGATTTCCTCTCCGCCGCGGCGGCGGCGACCGACAGCGCCGGCCGGGTCCGCTCCCGGCGGCTGGAGCGCCAGGTGCGCGGTGTCGAGCTGCTGAGCACGAAAGAGAAGCTGATGGCGGGCCTGCCCAACTTCGCCACCTACTTCGGGCGCGACATGATGATGACCGCGCTGATGATGCGGCCGGTCTGGTCGCCGGCGATGGCGGAGCACGTGATCGCCAGCGTGCTGCGGAAGCTCGGCCCCGGTGGAGCCGTGAGCCACGAGGAGGCGCTGGGCGGCCAGGCGATCCGGGAGAACGCCCTGGTCTATGACTCGCTGGTCACAGGGTATCTACGGGCGGCGCGTGCGAGCCGCCGCTCGGCCGCGGACAGCCTGCTGGAACGGGCCGGCGAGGTGCTCCGCAATCTCCAGGCGACCCGCGAGAACTATCACATGATCGACGACGAGTACCAGCTCCCGGTGCTCGAGGCACGGTATCTCGCCGATTCGGCGGTGCCCGCGGCGCGGAAGCGCGAGTTCCTGCTCGACACGGCCGACGGCGGCGGCACCCGGCTCGCGCGGATGCTGCGCGAGATGGCCCTGGTCACCAGCGCGACGCGGCCCTACGTGGAGGACCCGCGGGCACTCAACCTCGTCAGTTTTCCGAAGCGTGACTCCATCCACTGGCGCTCCGCCAGCTGGCGGGACAGCGACGCCGGATATGCCGGCGGTCGTTTCGCGATGGACGTCAACGCGGTCTGGGTGCCGCAGGCGCTGGACGCTATCGCGACGATCCTCTCGGTCCTGCCCCGAATCGGCGTCGGCACCGCGGCGCTCGACTCGCTCGCGCCGGAGATCGGTCGCTACGCCGCTGGCCGGCTACATCCGCGACACCCTTTCGCTCCGTCGCGCCATCGAGACCTGGAGAGGAGCACGGCGGCACTTCGAGGTCACGCTCGGGCCGGGCGAGATCCGGGAGCGGCTGCGCGCAAGGCTCGCGCGGCTGCCCGAGGAAGAGCGACGATACTGGGAGAAGGTCCTGGCCGCCAACGGCGAGCCGCGCGACTCGCTTGCCTTTCTCGCCATCGCACTCGACGCCAACGGGAGTCCGATCCCGGTCGTCAACACCGACCCGGCGACGGGGCTCTTCCTCGAGAACCTGACCGCGGAAGTGCTGGCGCGAAGGGTGAAGCCCGAAGCGGTGCTGCGGGACGTCGCGCCGTTCGTGCGGACATTTCCTGTCGGGCTCTTCGCGGCCCGGCTGGGGCCGCTGGTGGCGAACGACGCCTACGCCTCGCCGGAAACCTGGGAGCGCTTCAGGAAGGATCCCTACCACGGCCCGCGCGTCGTGTGGGGACGCGAGGTCAACCTGCTCTTCCTCGGCCTGGCGAACCAGATCGCCGGCGGGTTCGACCCGGCCGGCCGCCCTATCGATCCCGGGCTCCAGCCCTACCTCCGCGGCCTCGACGAGGCCCTACGGCGACGCTCGCCGCGGTGCACGAGTCGGGTCTGGAGCACAACGAGCTCTGGAGTTACCGGATCGAGGCCGGGCACCTGCTGCCCAGCCGATACGGCACCAGCTCCGACATCCAGCTCTGGAACGGGACCAACCTCGCCGTGCAGTTCGTGCTGTCGCGGCTGCCGCGGCCATGAGCCCTGGCGAGGTGGAGGACGACAATGCGCGTGTTTCTGGCAGGTGCGACCGGCGCTGTGGGGCGCCGGCTCGTGCCACTGCTGGTGAAGGACGGGCACGGGGTGACTGCCGTGGGCCGCACCCTTGAAAAACGAGCCGCCTTGGAGCGTGAAGGGGCGGCCGCGATCGAGGTGGATCTCTTCGATCGGGTCGCGGTCATCCGGGCAGTGAAGGGTCACGACGCGGTGATCAATCTCGCCACCCATATCCCTTCCTCGTCGGTCAAAATCCTTCTCCCGGGTGCCTGGAAGGAGAACGACCGCATCCGCCGGGAGGTGTCCGCCAACCTGGCGGCTGCGGCCCTCGAGGCCGGCGCCGAGCGATTCCTCCAGGAGTCGTTCGCCCCGATCTACGCCGACGGCGGCGATCAATGGATCGACGAGGCCTGGCCGAGGTTTCCGGTGCGATACAATCGGTCGGTGGTCGACGCCGAGCGCGCGGCGGAGGGGTTCGCCGCGAAAGGCGGGATCGGGATCGTGCTTCGCTTTGCCGGATTCTATGCCGCGGACGCCTTTCAGGTGCGGGACTTGGTCAAGATGGTCCGGAAGGGCTGGGCCCCGCTGCCCGGCCGGCCGAGCGGCTTCCTTTCGTCGATACACCACGACGATGCGGCCGGTGCGGTCCTCGCGGCGCTCCGCGCGCCGGCCGGCACCTACAACGTCGGCGACGACGAGCCGCTCCGCCGGCGGGAGTTCGTGGACTCGCTGGCCGCGGCGCTCGGCACGCCGCCTCCGAGGCTTCCGCCGCGCTGGTTCGCATGGCTCGGCGGCTCGCTCACGAAGCTGCTGGCGCGCTCGCAGAGGATCTCGAACCGGAAGCTGCGTGATCAGACCGGCTGGGCGCCGCGGTACCCGAGTGTGCGGGAGGGGTGGCCGGCGGTCCTGGCGGGTCTTCGCACGGTCTGACTCCGCGAGCATCGCGCGCACCGAGTCGAGCGACCCGTCGGTCGGGGCCGGGGTGAGACCGAGCACCGCCGCCAGCAGGGGATAGACATGGATGCTCCGGAAGGGCGGCAGGGTGAGGCCCTGCCGAAAAGCGGGTCCGTGTGCCAGGAAGATCCCCCACATCGAGGAGAGCGAGTCGCCGTATCCGTGATTCCCCAGGGGGATGGCTGAGCTGTCGCCCGGCGCAGGCCGCCATGCGATCGTCCACCCCTCGTCGGCGATCGCGACCACCGGCGCGACCCGCGGGCTGCCTTCGAGGTGGAACCGGGCGGGCAGCTCCGCGCGGCGATAGACGACGAGATGAGGCGCCCGCTTCAACCCGCGGTACACGGAATCCCCCAATCCCTCGGCGGGCCAGGCGGTGAGCAGCGTGGACATCTCGTCCACCCGCATCGCATCTGCGCGACAGGTAATCGTCCAACCACACGACGCGGCCGGGTCCGGTCGAGACCATGCCGTGGTCGGAGACGATCACCAGATTCGTCCCGGCGGCCCGTTCCCGCTCGGCCAGGCCCGTGGCGAGCAGGCCGATGAGGCTGTCCACCTGGGCGATCGCGCGGTTGGTCTCCGGCGTATCCGGGCCGTACTCGTGACCAGCGTAGTCCACCGCGCTGGAATAGAGGGTCAGGAACGTCGGACGCCGCTGGAACGGGAGATCGAGCCATTGGAGCAGCCGGCGGACCCGCGCCGTGTCCGGCATCCCGCCGTCGTACGGCAACGCGTAGCTCGGGCGTACCCCATTGATCGGAGCCTCACTTCCAGGCCAGAATAAGGGCGCGGTCCGCTGGCCCTGCCGCTCCGCAGTCACCCAGATCGGCTCGGCGCGATAGAACCGCGCGTCCCGCACTGCGTCGCGGTCCGAGAGCGTCAGGCGGCGACCCACATCCGGCGCGCTGAAGACGTTGCCCACGACCCCGTGCCCGGCCGGATAGCGCCCGGTGACGATTGTGTAGTGATTGGGAAAGGTCTTGGTGGGAAACACCGGCACCATCGCCTCGGCGCGCACCCCCTCCCGCGCGAGGCGCGACAGATTGGGCGTGAGCCCCCGATCGAGATAGTCCCACCGGAAGCCGTCGAGCGACACCAGCACCACCGTCGCGCGTCCCGGATCGTCCGGGGCCGGCGTGTCGCGCGCCGTGGCCGCGCACCCGCCGAGCAGGATGGCGGCGAGGAAGCCACGAACCACCGCACCCTTCTGAGGCTCGTATGGACATCGGATCCTTTGTCTTCGGCGTCGCGCTCGGCCTCGCGACGGGCGGCCTGGTCGCCTGGCTCGCGGGCCGGGTCACGACTGCCCGGATTCTCGCCCGCCTCGATGCCGAGCGGCAGGGGTCGGCCGAAAAGCTCGCCCTCCTGGCGCAGACCGAGACCAAGTTGCGGGAGGCGTTCTCCTCGCTCTCCGCCGAGGCGCTGCGGCGCAACAACCAGTCGTTCCTGGAGCTGGCGCAGACCAAGCTGGGCGAGCTGCAGCAGTCGGCCACCTCGGATCTGGAGCGGCGCCGGAAGGCGGTGGACGACCTGGTCCGCCCGATCCAGGAGGCGCTCGCCCGGGTGGACGGGAAGCTGCACGAGGTGGAGAAGGAGCGCGTCGCCTCGTACGCCGGGCTCATCGAACAGGTCGGCGCGATGGCCCGGACGCAGCAGGCGCTTCAGGCGGAGACCGGCAACCTGGTGAAGGCTCTCCGCGCCCCACAGGTGCGAGGGCGCTGGGGCGAGATCCAGCTCCGCCGGGTGGTGGAGATGGCGGGGATGCTCGACTACTGCGACTTCGAGGAGCAGGCCACCGTGGCGGCGGACGGCGGATCGCTCCGGCCCGACCTGGTGGTCCGGCTCCCCGGCGGGAAGACGGTCGTGGTGGACGCCAAGGCGCCGATGGCCGCCTACCTCGACGCGGTGGACGTCGCACCGGACGACGGGGCGCGGGAGCGCCTGCTGCGCGACCATGCCCGCCAGGTGCGCGACCACATGATCGCGCTCGGGCAGCAAGGCGTACTGGAACCAGTTCCAGCCGGCGCCCGATTTCGTGGTGATGTTCCTGCCCGGCGAGATCTTCTTCAGCGCCGCCTGCCAGCACGACCCGTCGCTCATCGAGTTCGGCGTCGAGCCAGCAGGTGATTCCCGCCAGTCCGACCACGCTGATCGCGCTCCTCCGCGCGGTCGCCTACGGCTGGCGGCAGGAGCGGATCGCCCGGAACGCCCAGGAGATCAGCGAGCTGGGCCGCCAGCTCCACGAGCGGATCGGGCACGATGGCCGGGCACTTCGACGACCTCCGCCGCGGGCTGGACCGGGCGGTCGAGAGCTACAACAGGGCGATGGGCTCACTGGAGAGCCGGGTGCTCACCTCCGCGCGGCGGTTCAAGGAGCTCGGGGTGACCCCGAACGAGCTGGCGCCGGTCCCCCCGATCGATCAGGTGGCCCGGGGACCGGCAATCGGAGAGACGGCCGATCTGCCCGCCGGCCTGCCGTCCGCAACCTCCCGCCCTGTCCCTCCGTAGGGCCCCTATCCCCGCCTCACTGGAGAGCTCCATGCACCACTTCGCCACCGGCGCGGTCGCCGTCGCCTTGACCGTTCTCGCGCTCCCGGGCGATCTGCCGGCTCAGGTCCCCAACACTCGTTCTTCCCAAGGCCAGCCAGCGCGCCACGGTCAGCCAGACCATCGGCTTCACCGAGGTCAGCGTCACCTACGACCGTCCCCTGGTGAACAAGCGGGAGATCTGGGGGAAGCTGGTGCCGTACGACTCCGTGTGGCGGGCCGGCGCCAACGAGAACACGGTCATCGCGTTCAGCTCACCGGTGCGGGTCGGAGGCCAGGATCTTCCCGCGGGGCGATACGGCGTCCACATGATTCCCACGGCGAAAGAGTGGACCGTGATTCTGAGCAAGCAGGCGGACGCCTGGGGAAGCTTCAGCTACGATCCCAAGGAGGACGCCGCGCGCTTCTCCGCCACGCCCGCCGCGGCGCCGTTCCAGGAGGCGCTGGGCTACACGTTTGACGACCCGGGGGACCGGGTCGGTGGTGCGCGACGCTGCGCTGGGAAAAGCTCGCGGTGCCGTTCAAGATCGAAACGGACCACAAGCAGGTCGTGGTGGACAGCCTGCGCCAACAGCTCCGAGGTCTCGGCCGGTTCTTCTGGCAGCCCTGGAACCGGGCCGCCGCGTGGTGCGCGCTCAACGACGTGAACCTGGCGGAAGCCGCGGAATGGGCCCAGAGCTCGATCGCGATCAACGAGAACTTCACCAACCTGCGGATGAAGGCGACCCTGCTCGAGAAGATGGGCGACACGACCAACGCGGCGCCGCTCCGGCGCCGCTCCTTGGAGCTCGCCACCGAGCCCGACATGAACACCTATGGCTATCAGCTGCTCGGGGAAGGCAAGATGGATTCGGCGATCGTCGTCTTCCGGAAGAACGTGAAGGACTACCCCCGGAGCTGGAACACGTACGACAGCCTGGGCGAGGCCTACGCGAAGAAGGGCGACAAGCGGCGGGCCACGGAGCAGTACAGCAAGGCCCGGGACCTGACTCAGGATCCGGTTCAGCGGCAGCGAATCGCCGGGATCCTGGCGGGACTCCGGTAAAAACGAATCCGGGGCCCTCGGGCCCCGGATCGTCTCTCCTGAGCTGGTCGTCCTACGCGGTCGCGCTCTTGGGCCCGATCGCCGCGGCGAGCATCTCCGACAAGTAGCCGAACACCGCGCCCGCCACGAGCGCGATGACCGTGTTGGTATAGGTGCCGTTCGCCCCGACCACGACGCTCACCGCGGTCGCCGCGCCGAGGAACGCGCCCGGGGATGAAGGAGAGCGCCGGAATCTTGGCCTGCATCACCATGATGAATGCCGCGATGCCGACCAGGAGGGACAGCATCGGCACCCCACCGCCGAAGCGGTTCCACAGATAGAGCGCGAGAAACGCCCAGAGCACTCCGGAGAGGTTCGAAGCGATCGTCTTGGTCAGCCCCGCCGTCTTCCCCCCTGCCGCGAAGAAACAGCCCCAGGCCACGATGCCGGCCCACACCGGCAGGGCGGCCACGCCAAGGGCAAGGTAAGTCCAACCGGCGATGAGGATTCCAATGCTGAGGGCCAAGGCAAGAAGCGCGTCCATGTACCACCTCCGGAAGTGAGGGGAACGGCGCGATCGGGAACACCCCGCCGGTATTACCGCCCGGGGGGCCGGCTGTCAAGCAGGGTGGGGTAGCACCCTGCTCCAGGCGGGGCGCCGCTTGGCCTGGGGTGCTGCGGAGGGGGTACATTGGACGGATCCGGCAATGGAGCGACCGCGTGCCCCGAATCCCCCAGATCGACTACGACTCCGCCCCGCCCGAGATCCGCCAGGCGCACGACGACCACATCCGGCGCCACGCCCGGATCACCAACATGAAGCGCACGCTGCTCAACTCCCTGCCCGCGTTCCAGGCGCTGATGGAGTGGTACCCGCTGCGCGACACGGTCCAGCCGTTCCTCGGCCCCCGGCTCACCGTCCTCTTCGCCCACGCGATCTCCGCCGAGACCGACTGCCTCATCTGCTCCACCTTCTTCCGGCGGATTCTGATCGACGACGGGGAGGACCCCGATCGCCTCGTGCTGGATGAGCGGGAGACGGCGGTGGTCGAGTTCGGCCGGCGGCTCGCCGTGTCGCCGTTCCGGGTTCCCGCCTCGGTATACGACCGGGTCGCGGCGCACTTCGATCCGGCCCAGATGACAGCGCTCACCGCCTTCGGGGCGATCATGGTGGCGACCAACGTGTTCAACAACGCGCTCGAGGTGGAGCTGGACGAGTATCTGCACCCCTATCGTCGCGAGCCGGCGGGGAGCGGCCATGCCGGGTGAGTTCGCGGGAAAGGTCGCCTTCGTCACCGGCGCGGCGCACGGGCAGGGCAGGGCGACCGCGATCGCGCTGGCGCGGGAGGGCGCGGGGATCGCCGCCTTCGACCTGGCCCGTCCGCTCGACTACCCCGGCTACGGCATGGGATCGCGCGACGACCTGGAGTCGCTGGCCGCGGCCTGCCGGGAGTTGGGAAGCGAGTGCGTCACCTTCGCCGGCGACGTGCGCCAGGACGCGGACGTCACGGTGGCGGTGGACGCGCACCGTCCAACGGTTCGGGAGGATCGACGTCCTCTTCAACAACGCCGGAATCTGCGCCTACGGCCTGGCCCACGAGCTGACCGAAGAGGCGTGGGACTCGATGCTGGACATCAACTTGAAGGGCGCGTGGCTGGTGGCGCGGCGGATCATTCCGGTGATGATCCGGCAGGGCTCAGGCGTCATCATCAACAACTCCTCGGTCGCGGGGCTGCGGGGCATGGGACGGCTCAGTCACTACGCCGCGTCCAAGTGGGGGCTCACCGGGCTCACCAAGTCGTGGGCGATCGAGCTGGCACCCCACGGGATCCGGGTGAACTCGATCCACCCCACCGGCGTGAACACCCCGATGAACGACGGGCTCGCCGAGCTCGAGGGCCTCACCCCGCGGGAGATCGCCGAGCGGTCGGCGGGCAACCTGCTGCCGGTGCCCTGGATCGAGCCGGAGGACGTGGCCGCCGCGGTCCTCTATCTCGCCTCCGACCGCGCGCGGTACATCACCGGTGCGCCGCTGATTCTCGACGCCGGACTGCTGAGCCGCTGAGCCACGCCCCCGCGGCGCTCCCCAAGGCCATCGGCCGGGTCGCCCTCACGGGACTCGTCCTCAATTCCGTCATCGGCAGCAGCGTCTTCGGCCTCCCCTCCGTCATCGGCGGGCGGCTCGGCGGGGCCAGCCCGTGGGCTTGGGTGGTTGCGGCGCTCGGCATGGCCCTGGTGGTCGCCTCGTTCGCCGAGGTGGCGAGCCGATTCACCCGCGCCGGAGGGACCTATCTCTATGCCCGGGTGGCCTTCGGCCGGTTCGCCGGGATCGAGATGGCCTGGCTCACCTACCTCGTCCGGCTCACGGCCGCCGCCACCAACGCCAACCTCTTCATTATCTACGTCGCCGAGTTCTGGCCCCGGGCAACCGAGCCGCTGGAGTCCCGCCTGCTCCTCGCGCTGGTCCTGGTGCCGCTGGCCGCGGCCAACTACCGCGGGGTTCGAGGCGGGGTGAGCACGAGCAACGTGTTCGCGGTCGCCAAATTGGTTCCGCTGGCGGTGTTCATGATCGCGGGGCTGTTCACTATGGGGGCGGGCGCCGGGCTGCCGGCGTCGGCTCCGGCGGAGCCGGCGGATGCAGGGACCTGGCTCGAGGCGATTCTGCTGCTGGTGTTCGCCTACGGCGGCTTCGAGTCGGCGTTGCTTCCGCTGGGCGAGGCCAAGGACCCTCGGCGCGACGCGCCCGCGGCGCTGTTCACGGCGCTCGGGCTCTGCGCGCTGGTCTATACACTGGTGCAGGTGGTGGTCATCGCGACGCTGGCGGATCCGGCGGCCAGCGATCGGCCCCTCGCCGCGGCCGCGCAGGTCTTCCTGGGCCCGCCCGGCGCGTGGCTGATGGCGGGCGGCGCGCTGGTCTCGGTCTACGGCTACCTCGCCGCCGCGATGCTCAACGTCCCCCGGCTGACCTACGCGATGGCGGCCGAGGGCGACCTGCCGCCGAAGCTGGGCGCGGTGCACCCCAGGTTCCGCACGCCACACGTGTCGGTGCTGCTGTTCGCCGCGATGGTGTGGACCTTCGCCGCGGCGGGAAATTTCCTCCAGAACCTGACCCTCTCGGCGGTGTCGCGGCTGCTGACCTACGGCGCTGTGTCCGTCGCGCTCGTGGTGTTGCGACGGAAGGAGCGCGCTCGCGAGGATGGGGTGGAGGCGGCCTGGTTCCGGGTGCCCGGCGGGCAACGCGGTGGCGGCGCTCGGCCTCGCCTTCTCGGCGGTGCTGGCGCTGCGGATGAGCCAGCGGGAGGTGGCCGTGCTGGCGGGAACGCTGGTGGCGGGAGTGCTGCACTGGCTGTGGATGCGGGGCCGACGGGCAGTCGAATCCGGTTAGAGCGACAGGGTCTGGTGACAATGCGGTCTAGCGTCACTCCTCGGCAGGCAGCACGACGTTCAGGGCCTCTCGCTCCAGCCGATATTCCAGCGGCGTCCTCTGCCGGTTGATCTCCCCGTCCGTCGCAACCTTCACCACCTGCCTCGGCAGATCGAGCCGGAGCCGGTCCACCAACGCGGTATCGAAGCCGAGCGGCCTCCCCTCCACCGTCAGTCCCCGATCTGATCTGGCGAACGCCCGCACGAAGCGACGCGCCTGACGCCTGCCGCGTGGAACCACCACGTGCAGGGCTCCGCCCGGCTTGCCGACCGGGCGGCCGAGCCCAGGTGGCAGGAGGCTGCGCTCACCCACCGCGATAAACACCAGCCTCGCCTGATAGATCCGCTTCTCACCCTCGACCTCCAGCGTCACCCGGGTCTGGCGAACTCCCCTCAGAATCCGAAGGCCCGCCACGAGGCTCGCCGTCCAGTACCCGAAACGCTTTCCAACCGATCGCGGGTCTCCACGAACAGCACGTAGGCCCCGACCGAGCTGGTGTTGAGGAAGAGCTGGTCGTTGACGTAGCCCACGTCCACCTTGCCCACTGGTCCGTGCTCGCGCCAACTCGAGCGCTTCGTCGAGATCGGTCGGGATCCCGTGGTCGCGCGCGAAGTGGTTGAGGGTGCCTCCCGCAAGCACGGCGAGCGCGGTGGACGTGTGGGCCAGAACCGAGGCCGCGGAGGAGATCGTCCCGTCGCCGCCCGCGATCAGCACCCTGGGCACCTCGGCATCCACCGCCTGGCGCAGGGCCTCGGTCAGCTTCTCCGGAGGGGTGAGCCGGATCTCGAAGCCCGGATGGCGCTCCAGCGCCTCGAGCGCTGCCCTCGCGCTGCCGCTCGCCGGGTTGACGAGCGCGGGGATCGTTCCACCGGCCACTGTGAATAAGGGTCTCGGCGTGCCCACCATCTTGAACCTTGCCGACTCGAGGGTGCACCGAAGATGCCGAGGACCGCGCGCCATCCGTGGTGAGCCAAGTCACCGAGCGTAGTGCTTCTTCCCTGCGCTCCGGGTGACAAATCCTTCCGATTCTCCTACTTTCGCAGCACACGATGATCCCACACTCCGCCTCCCTCGAGCGCATCCCCACCGTCATCGTGGGCGACCACGACGAGCTCGGCCGTCTCGTCGCGGGGCGGATCGCCGAGGTGGTCCGCGCCCGCGCCGCGGCCGGGAAGCCCGCCGTGCTCGGGCTCGCCACCGGCTCCACGCCGATCGGCGCCTACCGCGAGCTGGTCCGGATGCACCGCGAGGAGGGGCTCAGCTTCGCCCACGTCGTCACCTTCAACCTCGACGAGTACTACCCGATGGACTCCCGGGAGCCTCCACTCCTACCATCGGTTCATGTGGGAGAATCTCTTCTCCCAGCTCGACATCCCTCGCGAGAACATCCACATCCCCCGCGGCGACCTTCCCCGCGGCCGGGTCGACGAGGAGTGCCAGCGCTACGAGGCCGCGATCCGGGCGGCCGGCGGCATCGACCTCCAGCTCCTGGGCATCGGCCGCACCGGGCACATCGGGTTCAACGAGCCGGGCTCGGGGCTGGAGAGCCGCACGCGGCTCGTCACCCTCGACCTGGTCACCCGCAAGGACGGCGCGGCCGACTTCTTCGGCGAGGAGAACGTCCCCCGCGAGGCGCTCACGATGGGCGTGGCCACCATCCTCGAGGCGCGGGAGATCCTGATCCTCGCCACCGGCGAGCACAAGGCGCACATCGTGCGGCGGGCGGTGGAAGGCGAGGTGGACCACGAGGTCGCCGCCACCTTCCTCCAGCGCCACCCGGCCACGACGTTCTACCTCGACAATGCCGCTGGCGCCTATCTCACGCGGGTGGCGACGCCCTGGCTGCTGGGCCCGGTCGAATGGACCACGCCGCTCGCGGTCAGCGCGGTCACCTGGCTCTCCCGCCAGACCCGGAAGGGGGTCCTCAAGCTCACCCAGCGCGACTACATGGAGCACCGCCTCTCCTCCCTGGTGGCCGTGCACGGCACGCCGGGCGCGCTCAACGGACTCGTCTTCAACGCGCTGGGCGCCAAGATCCGGGGACGCTCGAAACTGGCGAAGGGTCTGAAGATCATCTGTTTCTCCCCCCATCCGGACGACGACGTGATCTCGATGGGCGGGATCCTCCGGAAGCTGGTCGAGAACGAGAACGCCATCACCGTCGCCTATATGACCAGCGGCAATCTGGCGGTCTTCGACCACGACGTCCGCCGCCATCTCGATTTCCTCGGCCGCGTGGCAGGCGAGCGAGGCATCGCGGAGCGCGCGGTGACCGAGCTGGTGGGCCGGGTGGAGCAATTCCTGGCCGGCAAGCGACCGGGCGACGTGGACAGCGAGGAAGTACGCGACATCAAGCGGATGATCCGCGAGTCCGAGGCGGTCGCCGGGCTGCGCACGCTGGGGCTGGAGGAGGGAGCGGCGCGGTTCCTCGACCTGCCGTTCTACCAGACGGGCAAGGTGCGGAAGGATCCCATCGGCCCCGCCGACGTGACGATCGTGCGCGCGCTGCTGGAAGAGGTCCGCCCCGATCTCATCTTCGTCGCCGGCGACCTGTCCGACCCGCACGGCACCCACCGGATGTGCAAGGAGGCCATCGACCTGGCGCTGGACGCAGGCCGTCGCGGCGGGACAGGCGCGTCCGGAGGTCTGGCTCTACCGCGGCGCCTGGCAGGAGTGGCCGGTGACCGAGGCCACCTGGCTGGTTCCGCTCTCGCAGGAGGAGCTGCGGCTCAAGATCCAGGCGATCTTCAAGCACCAGTCGCAGAAGGATACCGCACCCTTTCCGGGGCCCGACGAGCGCGAGTTCTGGCAGCGGGTGGAAGCGCGGAACAAGGGGACGGCGGAGGAGCTGGACAAGTTGGGGCTGGCGGAATACTTCGCGATGGAAGCCTACGTGGTGGAGGGACAGCGTGAACAGTGAACAGTAAAAAGTGAACGGGAAGCTGATCCCGTTCACCGTTTACCGTTCACTGTTCACGCTGTCCCCGCTAGGCCTCCCGTTCCTCAACTACCATCACTGCCGCCATCCCGCCGCGCTGCGCCACGTTCACCACCTGGCGCTGGGAGGCCCGGGCCAGAATCGCGATCCCGTCGTCGCTCGAGGCGAAGCCCATCACGTGGTAGAATGCCTCGGGATGCAGACTGCCGTCCGGCATCAGCGTGGGGACCTCGATCACCGGGATCTGGGCCAGTCGCTGGAGCACCCAGAGCTCCTGATCCGCCAGGGCGGCGTCGAGCGCGCGCACCCACTCACCGTCGTCCACCGTCTGTCCCAGCAGCACGCCGTCGCCGCCGTAGCCGCGTGACGGCTTGAGCACCAGCCACTCCCGCTCCCGGCGGGCGAACTCCAGCAGGTCGCCCATGTCACCGGAGGGCAGGGAGGTCTTCCGCTGGCCCACCACGCGGGTCCAGAGCACGTGGTGTTGGAAGATCTGTCGCTCCTCCTCGCTGTAGTACTTCTCGCTCAGGTTCGGGTCGGTGAGCACCTCGAAGCAGCTCTTGCAGTCCAGCTCCGCGGTGATCGAGGAGACCACCCGGTTCTCCCGGAACAGGCGGCGCATCGGCTCGGGATCCATGCCTTCCGCGGCCAGCTCCACCAGGTCGAGGACGGCGTAGTCGCGATACACCAGGTCCACCTGGTGGTCGCCGCAGTAGACCTCGTCCCCTTTCATGCGAAGCTCGCTCGGGTCGGCGTGCAGCATCAGGATGCCGTGGCGGTCGCTGAAGTACTCCACCAACCGGCGCTGCTCGTCGATTCCCTCCAGCTCGTACTTCGGCTCCACCAGGCAGATGGTCCCGCCGGGCCGGCCGACCGCCTCCAGATGCTCCACCAGCTCCTTGAGCAGCAGGATGCGAGCGTCGAGCAGCCGGGTGAGGCGGATCCCGGGATCCTGGGACACGAGCAGCGGAACGATGACCTCGTCCACGACCTCCTCGACCGCGGGCACCAGATACAGCCCCCCTATGCCGGTGAGATTGGGCTCCACGAAGCGCAGGGTGTCCTTCCAGATCGGGCTGGCGTAGTCCACCATGCAGTCGAGCCGGTCGAAGACCGGATTTCGCGACCGGACCGCCGGTGTCCAGCAGGCCCGGAGCCATTCGTCCTCAGCCGGGTCGAGCCGGAACAGCTCCCGGACAGCCGGGTCGGCGAAATACAGCTCGGGCATCCGGAGCAAGCCGGCGTGCAGGGTTCGGGTGACGGAATGGAGATAGGCCAGCTGCTCGGGAAGCAGGGTGATGGGGCAGGGCAGAACCCGGATCGTCGCCACCCGACCGTCCGTGAAGTAGTCCATGTGCCGCTCGATCGCTCCCTGCCGCATGCGCTCGTGCGCCGCCGCGAGCTCGGCCGCCGGCAGGTGGTAGAGCGCCTGCCGCACCCGGGCGGCCAGCTGCGCGCCACGGAGTCCGGAGGTCTCGGCGGGACTGGGCTGGGTGGATGGGAGTGGCTCGTCGGGCACTGGGCTCCTGGGTGGCTTGTCATCGCGCTGGCAGATCCCTCGCTGCGCTCGGGATGACAGCGCCGTGCTCGGGATGACAGCGCCGCGCTCGACAACGACCTCCAATGTGCCGCCCGCCTTCCCGGCGTCGCAAGGCATCCGCGGGTCTGGCACCACCGCGTCTCGCGGGATATCATGGTGAAGGAAGAGCCGGCCCCGATCTTCCTTCCCCGATCAGGTCGACACCAGCGTCTCCGCAGCCCCGTGCGGCCCATGCGACTTTTTGTCCCCAAGCTCGCCCATCCGTTCGCCTTCTTCGGAGGTGCCGCCCTCCTCGGCTGCGGCGTCCCATCCCAGTCCACTAGGCTGGCCGAAGGACCGGAGCCGGTCGATGTCCGGATGGAGCCCGCCGTGCTCCGGAGCGGCCAGGAGGCGATAGTCGTCGTCCGCAGCCCATCGGCCGACAGCATCGCGATCGAGTCGGAGAACGGCGTGGACCGGTACTGGAGCGACGGCCCGCGACTCGCTGCCAGGTTGAGCGCCGACTTCGGCGACCTGAGGCCGGCCCACCGCTACGCCGAGCGGCGGCAGGGCGTGCTGCTCGACCGGCTGCGGAAGCCGGCCACCATCTCGGTCTGTAAGCTCGGTCGCTGCCGCCGGTTCTACCACGAGCTCGAGGTGCGCCTGCCCGAGCGCAACCAGCGGAGCGTCGCGCTCGCCGGCGGATGGAGCACCGTGTTCGCCCGGCGGACGGTGACCGGCCGCAACCGGGCGACCCTCTTCGAGAAGGCGTTGAGAGGCAGCGTCTTCTCGCTGGAGGGCGAGCTGGCGGCCAAGGCGTGGAGCGCCAAGGCCCAGGGGTTCCTGGGCGCCGAAGGCTACGGAGCTTCCGTCGACCTGAGCCGGGTCATCAAGCAAGGGGACGAGGTGAGCTACGGGGTCGCGATGCACCTGGGTACCACTCGCAACGAGTGGCTCCCGGACGGCACCCGCCCGGCGCTGGCCGACCGGACCGCGTATCGGGCCAGCATCGGGCCGAGCATCATGCTGCGGGGGATCACCGCCAGCTCCCAGTTCGGGATCTACACCAGCGGCCGGGAGACGCTCCAGATCATCGGCACCCGGATCTCCGCCAACGGCAGGCTCACGTCGGTCCGGCTCCCGGTCAGCCTGACGGCGGAGAAGACGCTGGCGTTCGGCGGCGGGCCGATCGTCTCCCGCCGCCGGGACGCGCTGGACCGGCTATCGGCCTCGGTCCACCTCTTCGACGACTTCGCGGTCAGCCTCGGGCTCAGCAGCCATCGGATCGCCTGGCCGGCCGACCAGCCGGCCGGGGATCTGAGGGCCTCCGAGATCCTGATGACCATGGGCGGCCGGTACTCGCTCACCTGGTGATCTCCCGAAAAACAAAAACCCCCCGAGGCGCGACACGTCGCGGATCGGGGGGCTCTGTCGCCGGCGGGGATCGATTCGTTGGATCAGTGTCACCACGTGTGGTGGCCGAATCGATTTCCCTTCCTCGGTCCATGCGGTGATGGCCGGGGTGCCCGAGTCAGGCTCGGGACGTCGATCGCGGCCGGCGAGCTCGCGATCGTCTCACGAGGGCTGATCACCCTGTGAGTGACAAACGCTCAGCGTCCTGGCGTCTGCCGGTCGTCCATCAATACACCGCTTGATGAACGACTCCTCGAGGCCTCACGGCTTCGAGGGAAGCTACAGTACGTATTCAATCGTCGAGTGTCAAGAGCGAAATTTTCGAGACAAAATTGATTTCAATCTCCATCAGTTCGCTCGGGATGAGAGTTGAATGCTGCAACCATCCCGCGCATGGCACCTTCCACTCCTTATCGACAATTCAACGCCTTCCACGTTGATAAGAACGACTGGCGATGTGGAATCGAAGAGCCTAGTTTGTGGCCCTTCCACCGCCGACACCTGTTCAGGAGATCGTGGAGTGAACGCGACCGAGGTCTCGCGGGGCGGCACCGTGTTGCGAGAAATCGCCCGCAACATCGAGCGGATCGAAAGTGGCAACGTCCATGACCGGGTCTGCCTCTACGGCACCGGTGATGACACCCACTCCTGTGTCTGCTACCGCGATACCGGCCACGCCGGGCGGCACCAGTGTCCTTGCGGAGCCGAATGGAGATGACCGGCTAGGCCCCAACCTCGCCGGCTAGCACCCCGCACCCCGCGGCCGTGACGCAAGTCATGGCCGCCCCTCCCATTACGCCCCCACTATGCGGAATGCAATCCGCCATGGTGCGCCGCGCGGTCCGGCTGCTGGCTTTCGTCGGCATTTCGGTGCTGACCCTTATCGTCGCGATCGTGGCGCTGCTCCAGATCCCCGCCGTGGCGACCTGGGCCACCAGCCGCCTGCTCGCGCTGGTGCCACTCAACCCCGGGTACGCGCTCCAGGTCGGCAGTGTAAGTGGCAACTGGTTCACGGGCTTACGACTGGAGCAGGTGCGCCTGCGACGGGGCGCGCGGGAGCTCGCCCTCATCGAGCATCTCCAAGTCCGCTACGACCCCCGCCAGCTCCGCGGACCCGACCGCCGCCTCCGCGAGCTGGTGATCGACGGCGGCCGGATCGCCGCGCGGAGGGAGCGCGACGGCTGGGACATCGGTAACGCGCTCCGGAGCCCGACCGACACCAGCGCGACCGGCGGCGACTTCCTCATCGATCGGCTCACGGTCCGCCGGGTGGAGGTCGCGGCGCAGGTCGCGCCCGGACTCGACGGCACGAGTCAGGAACCTCAGTCTCGACGGCCGCGAGCTGGTGGTCGGCGATCCCGTGCTCCTCATCATGGACAGTCTCCACGCCTCGATCGCACCGCCCGGCGACCCGCCGCTCTGGTTCGACCTCGCGGCCGGCGGCGCCGCCACCGCCGAAGAGATCCGGCTCGACCCCTTCCGCATCAAGAGTCATCGCAGCGAAATCGCCGGGCGCGTCGTGCTGCCCAGGAACTTCGACAATCCCCGGATCGCGGAGCGGCTCGACGTCCGGCTGGAGGCGCTGCCGCTCGCATTGGCGGATCTGGCGAGCGTGTATCCCGGCGTGCCGCCGGATGGCGAAGTGCGGATCGAGGCCACCGCCTCGGCGCGGGGCCGGCTGGTCACCGCTCAACTCGCGGCCCGGCTGGACCCGGGGACGATCGAGTTGGAGGGCTCGACGGTCATGGGACGCGGTGCGCCGGCCGTGTACCGGCTTCATGGCGAGGTGCGAGGCGTCGATCCGTCCCGACTCCACCGCTCGGCGCCGCTCGGCGTCGTGAACGGAGAGATCGAAGCCGACCTCCGCGGCGAGACCCTCCCGCTGGCCGACGGCAGCGCCTCGCTCCGGCTCCGCGGCTCCCGGGTCGCCGAGACCGAGCTCCGCGACCTCGATCTGCGCGCCGACGTCAAGAGCGGTCGGGCGGACCTGGTGCTCCGGGGGCGGGTCTTCGGGGGCTCGGTGCGCGCCGATGGATGGGCCCGTCCGTTCGATTCCGTCCCTTCCTATCGGCTCGCGGGCGGAGCGCTCGGCCTCGAGGGCACCGAGGCGGTTGCGAAGACGCTCGCGGGCGAGGCCGGCGACCCCGCCCTCGACGTGCGATTCCGTGTCTGCGGGAGATGGAGTCACACCCCGCGAGGCCGATCTCGAGGGCCGGGTCGAGCTGACGGCGGTGCGGGGCGACACTGGCCGGACGCGCGCTGGGGGACGCGGCCATCACTCTCGCCGCCGGCCGGCTGGAGATCCGGCCCGAGCTTCTCATCGGCGGGGGCCGCATCACCGGGCTCGCGACCGCGCGCCTCGAGGACACGATCTCGTACGAAGTGCGTCGCGGCACGATCGACCGAGTGGACCTCGGCCGGCTGATGGGCGACACGGTGGCGGCCCCGCTCAGCGGCCGCTTCACGCTCACCGGCCGCGGCACCGCACCCGAGGAGGCCACGGTCGCGGCCCGGCTCGAGCTGGACGAGCTGCGCTACGCCGCGCGCCGGATCGAGCAGGTGATCGCCCGGGCACGGGTCGAGCGCGGACGCGCCGTCCTCGACCTGCGTGGCTCGCTTCAGGGCGGCCGCCTAACCGTGGACGCAAGCGCCCGTCCCTTCGATTCGGTCACCGCCTTCGCCATCCGGCGCGCCGCGCTCGACAGCGTGGACCTCGGCACCCTGCTCGGCCGGCCCGATCTGGCCGGGCCGGTCACCCTCGAAGTCAGGGGAAGCGGTCGGTGGAGCGAGTCGGCGAAGGCCGTGCGGGCGCGCGTGACCGTAGCGCCCTCGAGGCTGGGCCAGGTGCAGGTGACCCACGGCATCGTGGACGCCGAGCTGGCCGGGGAGCGGCTCACCTACGACGCCGCGCTCCAAACCACCGGCGGGTCGCTGGTGCTCGAGGGCGACGGCCGCCCGCTGGATCGAGTCCCGTCCTACGTCGTGCGCGCCGGACGCGCGGACTCCCTGGACCTCGGTACCCTGCTTGGTCGCGACAGCCTGCGCACCGATCTCGGCGCGCGGTTTACCGGCGTCGCTGGCCGGGAACGAAATCGACAGCATGCTCGCGCGGCTCGACCTCGAGCTGCTCCCCTCCCGGGTCAACCAGGCGGACCTTGGCCCCGGGCGGCTCACGCTCGGGCTCGACCACGGCGCCCTGGACGGCACGCTGCGCCTGGAGGGCGAGGACGCCGCGGCGACGGCCAAGCTCACCGGTGAGGTCGGCGCGGAGCGGTCCCGGGCCCGGGTGGAGGGAGATCTCCGCGTGGAGCGGCTTGCCCGTTGGACTGGCCGCGCCGAAGCGGACGGCCGGCTCGAGGGACGCTTCGGGTTGGACGCGGTCGCCGACAGCGCGGGACTCGTGACGGTCGGCGGCACCGTGACGGCCGCCGGCGGGGTCGGGGACGTTCGGCTCCAGCAGCTGCATCGTAGCGCTGCGGCCCGTTCCCGGCGCCATCCAGGTTGACACGTTCGTGTTGCGGTCCAACGTCGCCGCGCTGGACGGCGGCGGCCGGATGGCTCTCCGTGCCGGCGGGTCGGCCCCGGCCGCGGACACCCTCCGGATCCGTGGTCGCACCGGCGACCTCACGCCGCTCGCGCTGCTCGCCGGCGCCGACTCGGTGGCGCTCGACTCCACCCTCCTGGATCTGACCGTCACCGGACCGGCCGAGCGGCGAAAGATCGAAGGCCACGCCGAGGCGTACAGGCTGCTCTACGCCGGGAACCTGGCCGAGCGGATCACCGCGCGCGGCTGCGGGAACCATGGACAGCACCGGGTTCGGCTCGGTCGGCGGGAACATCCGCATTCAGGGCGCCGCCGCCGGCAAGCTGTCGGTCCGCCAGTTGGATCTGGCGGGCCGCTACGATTCTCTGGTTTCGCTTCAGGGCACCGTCGTCGTCAACGACGACATCCGGCTCGGGCTCGCGCTCGCGGGAACGGCGGGCGGGGATTCCACCCGGGCGCAGCTCCGGCGGCTCGACCTCACCGAGGGGGGTCGGACCTGGCGGCTCGATCGGCCGGCGGGGATCGCACTCCGGCCCGGGGTCGTCGAGGTGGAAGGATTCACCCTCGACGCGGGCGACCGGCACATCGCCATCGACGGCATCTTCGACCGCCGCGACTCCAGCGACATGACCCTCCGGTTCGATGGGTTCGACCTCGACGCGCTGGCGCAGGCTCGGCTCGTCCCGGTCGCCGGCCGGCTGGATGGCGAATTTCGGCTCTCGGGGCCGGCGACCGCACCGTCGGTTGAAGGCAAGGCGGAGCTTGCGGTTCGAAGCCGGGATGGAGGCGATATCGGCAGGATAAGGTCCGAGGTCGCCTGGACCCGGACCGGTCTTCAGGTGAATGCCGAGCGCCGCCCATCGCGACGGCGGCCGGCTCACCATCGGTGGGATGCTGCCCTGGCGCCTGACGCTGGTGCCCGAGGACACCTCGGCGTCGGTCGGCCTCGCGCGCGAGCCCGCCGACACCATGGCCCTCGCGGTCCGCGCGGACAGCTTCGACCTCGCCCTCTTCGAGCCGCTCCTTCCCGAGGAGACGGCGCAGGAGTTGACCGGTGGCCTCGCGGTCGACGCTCGCATCGGCGGGACGCCGGATCGGCCGCGCGCGAGCGGCACCATCGATCTCCGCGACCTCGGCGTCACCCTGCCGACGCTTGGCGTCACCTACTCCGAGGGGCGGCTGGCCGGCCGGCTCGACGGCGAGCGCCTCGACATCGACACCCTGCGGCTCGTCACCGGCGGGGAGGAGGAGCTGGTGGCGACCGGCAGCGTGCTGCTCCGGCCGCTCGCCGATCCGACGCTCGATATCACCGCGCGGCTGAAGGACTTCCGCATCTCCAACTCGGACGCGCTGCGCTCCGTGGCGACCGGAGAGCTCAAGCTCGAGGGCACCGCCGCGAAGCCTTCGCTCACGGGCGAGCTTCAACTCGGACGGACCGAGATCTTCGCCGGCGGCCAGACCGCGGCGGTCGTGGAGGAGGTTGTGCTGACCCCGGCCGATCTCCAGCAGGTGGCCCAGCACTTCGGGCCCGCCGCCGCGGCCGGGGCCGAGGGACCGGAGTTCATCGAGCGGTTCCATATCGACCTCGACATCCGGTTTCCCCGGCGGGTCTGGTTCCGCAAGTCGCAGAGCCCGAGCATCGACATCGAGCTGGCCGGCCGCATCAACCTGCGGCAGCAGCCGGGCGAGAAGATGCAGTTCTTCGGAGAGGTGGAGCCGATCCCGGGGCGGGGCGAGATGAATCTCTACGGCCGCTCGTTCAAGCTGGTGGAGGGGACCATCGAGCTGGAGGGCCCGGCGGAGTCGACCAAGCTCGACGTGACCGCCCAGTACCAGGTCCCCACCCAGGGTGATCCGGACGACGAGGACGTGCTCATCAACGTGGAGGCCAGGGGCCGACCCGACAGTCTCGACCTCGATTTCAGCTCGGAGCCCTCGATGCCGGAGGAGGACATCATCTCCTACATCGTGACCGGCCGGCCGGCGTCGGACAATCCTCTGGTGGACCAGCAGGGCGGTGCGGGCGTGAGCGCCTCGCAGGTCGCCGTCAACCAGTTGGCGGAGAACCTGGGGGGCGCTGCGGGGGAGGGGCTGGGCTTCGACGTCTTCCAGATCCGGCAGGAGCCGGCTCGCGGCCTCACGCTCACCGCGGGCCGGTACCTCGCCTCGCGCGTCTTCGTGAGTCTCCAGCAGCCGCTCCGCATCGGGGCCACAGCCGAGCAGCAGACCGGCGGTGCCACGGGGCCGGGCTTCGAGCTGGAGTACACCCTGCGCCGCTGGCTCCGCGCTACGTTGCGCGGCGGCAGCCTGCCGGCCGGCATGCTCTTCCGGGGGCGCTATGCGTTTTGACGGCGCCTGGGCCGCTGGGATTCTTCTGCTGCTCCTGGCCAGGCGCCCTCGCGCGCGCAGGACGCCTTGAGCGGTGTCGGTCCGGCCACCCAGGTTCGCAAGATCGAGTTCCGCTTCGTCGGCGAGCACGCCCTCGAGGAGAAGGACCTCAGGCCGCGCATCGCGCTGACCGCGCGCGGCGGAATGGTGGGGCTCCGCCGGGCGCTCGGCTTCCTGCCGTTCATCAGTCCGGTGGGCGAGCATCCCTTGCGCCCGATCGAGCTTCAGCGCGACGTAGTCCGCCTGCGCAACATCTACACCCGCTACGGGTACTTGGACGCCAAGGTGGACTACGACGTCCGCTACGACGCCGAAGAGGATCTGGCGAACGTCGCCTTCATCATCGAGGAAGGTCCCGCGCTCCTGCTCAGGACGGTGCGGTTCACCGGCCCCGACACGGCACCGCCGCCGATCGCGACCGAGCTCGCCGAGCAGTGGCGGGAATTCGTCCGCCTGGAGCAGGAGGAGCGCGGCCGCTTCGGCGAGGGTGAGCGCCGGGGCATCGCCGACCGCACCTCCCGCTGGCTCCGGAACCGCGGGTATCCCTTCGGCGCCGCCGAGGCGGACGTGCTGGTGGACACCGCGGCCTACCGCGCGGACGTCGTGGTCCGGGTGAAGCCCGGACTCCGGGCCCGGATCCGCGAGTTCGCCGTGAGCGGCAACGAGACCGTTCCCGCCGACCAGTTCACTCGCCAGCTCCCGCTGGAGCCCGGGGACTGGTACAACGCCGGCCAGCTGGAGGAGGGGCGGGCCCAACTCACCCAGCTCGCGATCGTGCGCCTGGCGCTGATCAACGTGCCGCGCGAGAGCGCCGACGACTCCAGTGTCGTGGTGCGGGTCGGCGTGACCGAGAATCCGCCGCGGCTGGTCCGCGGCGAGGCCGGGCTGGCCTCGAGCGGCGGGCTCACCAGCCAGGTGGAGTGGACCCACCGGAGCTTCCTGCACGGTGCTCGCACCTTCACCGTCTCCGCCACCGCTCAGACCGGTCTCGTGGCGCTGGAAACGCCGGCCGAGCAGCGCTACCGCCTCGCGGTGACCGTGTTCCAGCCCTACGTGGGCAACCGGCATCTCTCCGCGGCGGGTGGGCCGTTCGTCGAGTACCGCGACGATCTCCGGGACCGCTCGCAGGCAGTGGGCTTCGAGGGCACCCTGGTGTATGCCACCAGTCCGCTCCGGTCGCTGTCCCTGGGCTACAATCTGTCCCACCGCGAGATCCTCGATTACGGCTTCGGCGACGATCTCGAGCCCATCGACTACCTGCCGCTCCTCGGCCTGGCGGACTCCGCCTCGGTGGGGTCGCTCGGCAGCACCGTCAACCGGAGCGCGCTGACCCTGGACGGCAGTTGGGGCGAGCTCGACGAGTTCGCCAATCCGCGCAAGGGCTACGTCTTCCGGCCTCGAGTGTCGGTCACCTTGCCGGGATTCAACACCTCCGAATACCTGCTCCTCGACCTGGGAGCGAGCGCGTTTCTCCCCCTCACCGACCGGATCGGCTTCACCTTCCGCGGCAGCGCCGGGCGCATCTTCCCCTTCGGCCGGAGTGTGCGGCAGTCGGGGAGCGAGTCGCCCTTCGTGTCACTGCTCCGCCTGCGGGACGTGACGTTCAGCGCCGGAGGCACCCGCGATGTCCGCGGCTGGGGCAGCCAGCTGGTGGGCCCCAAGCTGCCCGAAGTCCGGTTCCAGGAAGAGGGCGGGCGTGTCCACGCCCTTCGCCGAGCGCTACTCGCCCATCGGCGGGCTGGCCCGGATGCAGGCCAGCGCGGAGGTCCAGCTCCCGCTTCCGGGGTTCGACGCCAAGTGGCAGACCTTCGCTTTTCTCGACGGCGCCAGGGTCTGGACTCCGGACGACCGCTTCTCGCTCGGTGCCGGCGAGCTGGATCAGGACCGATTCTTCCTGGGCACCGGTGTCGGGATCGGGTACGAGACCGTCGTGGGGGCGGTGCAGGTGGCCCTGGGATACAAGCTCAATCCCTCCGAGCTCGACCAGCGCGACCCGGACGAAGTGCTCCAGGCCCTGCAGGAGGGCCGGCCCATAAGCACCGTGCCGACCGAATCGCGGCGACGGCTGCAGCTCCACTTCTCCATCGGCGCGACCTTCTGATCGGCGGAACTCTGGCGACCTGCCAAACTCAAGGGCAGGTCGCCACCCTTCCTCTAATAGGCGTCATCAAGCCGACGGCGACTCCGACCGCCGACCTACCGCGATCTCCCTCCACCCCATCGGTTTGCGCCTGCCCACGTGAGCCGCAGCCCGAGGTCCGGCCTGCCCATCGGCGGTCCGGGCATACCCGTTGCACCTATCTGCACGGTTCCCGCGCCCTCTCGCGTCCATCGCCACAGTGCCACCCCCTCGGAGTAATGCCATGGTCTCCTTCCTCAAAGGCCGCCGCAAAACCGACGACTCGGTCGTCGCCGTCGATTCGAGCGGAGCCAGCATCACGCTGTCCCTCGAGACCCTCGTCGCCCGGGCGGAAAGCGTCGTCGAGCAGCTCCGGGCGCTGACGCCGATCCTGGAGCGGTCCGAGGAACTGAACACGCTGCGCATGCGGTGCGAGGAGGTCGAGCGGCAGGTGGCCGGAATGGAAGGCACCTCGGCCAAGCTGGCGGGCGCGGAAGCGCAGCTCGAGCGGGTCGCCCAGACCGGCACCGAGCTCGACGGCCTGCAGGGGCGGATGGGCGAGTTCGGCGACAAGATCGACGCGGCGCTCAAGCTGCGGGAGCAGATCGAAGGCTTCCTCAGCCTCCAGGGCCCGATCGGCGCCGTGCGTGGCGACGCGGACAACCTGCGCAAGCAGCTCGAGGAGATGGGCGAGGACGTCACCCGGATGCGGACCCAGGCCGACGACGCCCTCCGCGCCCACCGGCACAGCACCTCCCGGCTCGAGGCGTTCGACCAGGAGGCCCAGGCCGCCACCAGCCGGCTGGACGAAGTCGCCCGGCGGGTGCAGGCCGTCGAGCGCGCGCTCGAGCCGGTGGGCCAGGCCGTCACCGCGGTGCCCGACATCCAGCACCGTCTCGCGGTGCTCAAGGCGCTGGCCGACCAGGTGGGGCAGAAGTCGGCCGCGCTGGAGCAGCAGCGCGAGGCCGTGGACCGCGCGGCGACCCAGATCTCCCAGCTCACCCGGCTCGACCGCGAGCTGGACGCGTGGCTCCGCCGTCAGGAGGAGCAGATCCGCCGGTTCGGCGCGATCGAGGCCAAGATCGCCGAGGTGTCGGCGGTGCAGGCGAAGGTGATGGCGCGCTCGGAGGAGCTGCAGTCGATGGCGACGCAGACCGAGGAGGCGCAGCAGTCGGCCCGGCAGGCGCTCAACGATCTCCGGGAGCAGATGCGGAAGAGCAGCGAGAGCTTCGAGCTGGAGAACCGGGGCCTGCACGCGGTCAGCGAGCGCGTGGCCGACCTCCGGAACGCGGTCAAGGAGTGTGAGAGCCGGTTCGCCGTGCTCGACGCGGCCAGCCAGGGCACCGCCGCGGTGCAGGCCCAGGTCCGGAGCGCCGGCGAAGAGGCCGCCGAGCTCTCGGCCGAGCTGGCCCGGCTGCTGGAGGAGGAGAAGCGAATCTCGTCGCTGCGCCAAGAGGTCGGGCGGCTCGACGGCGTCGCCGGTGAAGTATCGAGCCGCATGCAGCGGATCGAGGAGCTGCGCCCCGGCATCGAGGCGGCAGTGAAGGATCTCGGCTCGCTCAAGGGCACCCGCGAGCTGATGGCGGACGGGCTGGAGCAGATGCGCGTCGCCTATGAGGAGATGACCCGGCTTCGCGAGAGCCACGGCGAGGTCGAGACCTGGCTCTCCAACACCGACGTCTGGACCAAGAAGGTCCAGGGTCAGGTGAAGGAGCTGAGCGGGATGGAGCCGGCGGTCGAGCGGATTCGCGACGATGTCGAGCAGGTCAAGGCCGCGATGAGCGACATCGAGGCCCGGCGCGACGCGCTGGACGACGTGCAGCGGCGGCTGGGCGACCTCGGCGCGACGAACGCCGAATTGAAGGAGCGGACCGAGTCGTTGCGCGGCCGCATGGAGTCCGCCGAAACGCGGTTCGGGCAGCTGGCCAAGCAGGCCGAGGAGGCCCAGCTGGTCTCCGATACCATGGCCGAGGTCACCGGGTCGGTCTCCGATGCCGAGAAGCGGATGTCGGCGGTGGACGAGTCGGTGCGCTCGCTCGAGGGCCGCACCCAGCAGCTCGACGAGCTTCAGGATCGGATCCGGCTCCTGGGTCAGGAGCTCGACCAGCGGCAGGGCGCGCTCGACAAGGCCACCGAGCACCTCACCCGCGCCTCGGCTCTCCGGCAGGAGGCGGCCGAGACCGCTCAGCGGCTGGAGGAGGTCTCCCGCACGGTCGGCTCGACGCTGGTGAAGGCCGAGGAGCGCTCCGGCGCCCTCAAGCAGGTCTCCACCGATCTGGAGAGCCGGGCCGCCGCGCTCAAGCCCATCGAGCGCCAGCTGTCACAGTTCGAGGACCTGCTCGGGCGCTGGGAGTCGGCGCAGGCCGAAGCGGCGAAGGGGCTGGAGCAGACACTGGCGCGGCAAGGCGCGGTGGAAGCCCTCGAGTCGGAGGTCAAGAACGTGTTCGAGCTCGCCCAGCGCGCGGTGGACAACGTGCAGACCATCGGCTCGTCGCGGCGGGAGATCGACGAGACCCGCGCCCTGCTGGAGGACACCCAGACGCGATTCCAGGTGGCCGAGCAGGCGCTGCGGGACTTCGAGGCCCGGAAGCGCGTCGCTCGACCGGGCCGAGCAGCGGCTCGCCCGGGCGGAGGCGCTGGCTCTCGGGATCCGCACCACCGTCGAGGCGCTCCAGGCTCAGAAGACTGTCGTGGATCACGCGATGGAGTCGGCCGGCGCCCTGGGTCTCCAGATGAAGCAGGCGGAGGCGCTGATCACCTCGCTGCGCCGGGAGCGGTCGCTGGCCGCCGACCTGAAGGCGGCGGTGGCTGCGCTGGAGGATATCGAAGAGGAGGGCTCGACCTCGGAGGGCTGAGCGCGGCTTCTCATCGGCCCGTTCGGCGTTTCAGTTCCGAGCAACTCCGGCTCGACGGCACACCCCGACAGTTCCGCTCGGTTCAGGCTCAACCGACCGGATGTCGGGGCTGTGCGCGTGTAGCGCCTCGTTCTCGGGAGCATCAATGGTCAGCGTGGGTGGAACCCGACTCGCCGTGATCCAATGAACCGGTTCCTTCGGCCGCTGCCGCTCCGGCTGCAGGTCCTGGGGAGCATCCTGGCTGTCCTGCTGCCCAGCATGGTGGTGATGTTTTTCTACTACCCCATGCAGCAGGAACAGATCGCCCGCGGCCTCTTCCACGGCCGGACCGAGCAGATGGCGGAGGCGGTGGCACTCACCGCCGCCGGGGCGCTGAGCCAGGGCGATTCGGCCGGCGTGCACAGCTCGATCGAATGGGCATCGCGTGAGGAAGCTTTGGTGTATGCGGTGGTGGTCGACACCTTGGGTCGGGACGTGGTTCGCTACGATCCGATCCGGATCCATCCCGAGATCCCCGGCCGTCTCACCGAGACGGGATCACGTCGGGTGGACGGCTGGCTCCGAGCCGCGGCGCCGATCCGGTTCCGGGAACGGCCGCTGGGCGCCGTCTACCTCGGCTTCTCGGCCGCCGTGCTGGAGGAGGAGATCAGCACCGATCGGGTGACGACAGCGCTGATCGTGACCGTGGTCCTCGGGCTCACCATTCTCGCGTCCTTCTACCTGGCGGCTCGAATCGCCGCTCCGATCGCCGCTCTTCAGCGGGCCACCGGCGAAGTCGCCCGGGGTAACTACGCGGTTTCGCTGCCCGCCGGCGGCGGTACCGAGCTGACCCATCTCAGCCACTCGTTTACGGCGATGGCCGAGGAGCTGCGGGCCAGCACCAGTCACCTCGCCGAGGCCCGCGACGACGCCCTGGCCGCCGAGCGCGCCAAGGCCGACTTCCTGGCCACCATGAGCCATGAGATCCGCACGCCGATGAACGGGGTCACCGGAATGCTCGGGCTCCTTCTGGACACCGAGCTGGATCGCTCCCAGCTGGAGTACGCGCGGACCGCGCACCGCTCGGCCGAGGCGCTGCTCGCGGTCATCAACGACATCCTGGACTTCTCCAAGATCGAGGTCGGCAAGCTCGACCTGGAGGTCATCGACTTCGAGCTGCGCCACACCCTGGAGGATGTCGTCGGCCTGCTGAGCGAGCAGGCCTCCACGAAGGGACTCGAGCTCGGCACCCTGGTGCACGAGGGAGTACCCGACGTCCTCCGAGGCGACCCGGTGCGGTTGCGTCAGGTGATGTTCAACCTGGTCGGCAACGCTCTCAAGTTCACCGAGCGGGGCGAGGTGGTCGTGCGGGTCGCGCTCGAGCGGGAGGACGCCCGACGCCGTCGTGCTGCGCTTCGAGGTGGCGGACACCGGCATCGGGGTTCCGGAAGAGGTCCAGGCCGGACTCTTTACCCCGTTCACCCAGGCCGACCGCTCCACGACGCGTCGTTACGGTGGCACCGGTCTCGGTCTCGCCATCTGCCGCCGGCTGGTCGAGCTGATGGGCGGTGAGATCGGCCTGGTCAGTCGCCCGGGGAAGGGAAGCACGTTCTGGTTCACTGTCCGGTTCGTCCGAGGTGCGGCAACCGAACGGCCGGAGCACAGGGCCGGGTCACTCGCGGGCTATCGCGCGCTGATAGTGGATGACCACCGGACCAGCCGGGAAGACCTGGAGCAACAGCTCGGCCGCTGGGGTCTGCAGGCGGTCGTGGCTCCGGACGGCGCGCGGGCGCTGCAGCTCCTTCGGGACGCCGCCTCTCGGAACCTGCCCTTCCACGTCGCCCTGATCGACATGCACATGCCCGGCATCGGCGGAATGGACTTGGGCCGGGGCATCAAGAGCGAGCCCACGATCGCCTCGACCCGGCTGGTCCTGCTCACCTCGATCGGCACCCGAGGGCAGGCGCGCGACGCTCAAGACACCGGGTTCGCCGCCTTCCTCACCAAGCCGCTCCGGCAATCGGCGCTGCACGACTGTCTGGTCACCTTGCTCGACCATCCCGCCGGCGCGCCAGACGGCGGAGCCACGACACCCATCATCACCCGCCATACGCTGGCCGAGGCGCGAGCCGCTCGGCGCGGGAGAATACTGGTCGCCGAAGACAACGCCATCAACCAGCTCGTCGCGGTCGGGCTGCTGGAGCGGCTCGGCTATCGGGCGGAGGTGGTGTCCTCCGGCCGTCAGGCGCTGGAAGCCGTGGCCCGGGCGCGCTACGACCTCGCTGCTCATGGACTGCCAGATGCCGGAGATGGACGGATTCGAGGCGGCCCGCGCCATCAGAGCCCAGGAGGGCGAGGGCCGTCGGATTCCCATCATCGCGCTCACCGCGGACGCGACCGATCGTGTCCGGGAGCTCTGCCGTCAGGCCGGGATGGATGATTACGTCTCCAAGCCGATTGACCGGGAGCTGCTCCGGGCAGCCTTGCTGCACTGGCTGCCATCCGGCATGGAAAGCGACCTGGAGCCGGCCGGAACCCCGCACGCCGGATCCACTCACCAGGCGGCCTCGCCGGCCACCCTCGAGCTCCGCCAGCTCAAATCGGTGGTGGGCGACGACCAGGCGGCGATCCGCCGGTATCTCGACCTCTTCGCATCCACCACCGCCTCCCTGCTCGGCGACATCGGGGCGGGCGTGCGCGAGCGGGAGCAGGCCGTAGTGCACCGTCTGGCCCACACGCTGAAAGGCGCCTGCGGCAACGTGGGCGCCGGTGAGATGGCCGCGCTGGCCCGCAGCCTGGAGACCGCGGTGATGGAGGAGAAATGGGACGCCGCGGGCCGCCTCTGCCTCGAGCTGGACGACTGCTTCGATCGTACCAAGGTGCTCGCCGGTGGCCTATGCTGAGGACCTTCCGGTGACCGACACCGCTGCCGACGCGGGCCCGGTCGTCGTGCTGGTGGACGACGACGTGCTCGGCCTCGAGCTGCTGCGACACCTGGTGTCTTCCATTCCGGGTGTGCGGGTGGAGGCTTTTGCCGATCCTCGCGAGGCCCTCGCGTGGTGCCGGGAGCACCGGCCCGACGTCGTCATCACGGATCACTTGATGCCTGGTCTTCTCGGCCTCGACCTGCTGCGTGCGCTCCGGGCGGAGACGGCGACGGCCGCCATTCCCATCATGATGATCACCGGAGCGGATGACCGTGACCTGCGCTATGCCGCCCTGGAGAGCGGCGCGAGCGACGTGCTGGGAAAGCCGATCGATGCACTCGAGGTGAAGGCGCGCACCCGGAACATGCTGGCGATCCGCAAGGGACAGCGGCTGCTGGCCGAGCGCTCGCTCTCGCTCGAGGAGGAGGTGTTCGCGGCCACGGCGGCGATCGCCGCGCGCGAGCACGAGATCGTGGTGCGACTCTCCCGCGCGGCGGAGTTCCGGGATTGGGAGACTGGCTCGCACATCGTGCGGGTGTCGTGGTACTCTCGGATCATCGCCGAGAGACTCGGCCTGCCGGAGCGCCAGCGGGAGACGATATTCCGCGCGGCGCCGATGCACGACGTCGGCAAGATCGGGGTCCCCGATCACATCTTGCTCAAGGCCGGCAGTCTGGATGAGGCGGAGTTCGAGGCGATGAAGCGGCATACCCTGATCGGCTACGGGATTCTGGGCGGGAGCGCTTCTGAGCTGCTCCAGGTAGCGGCGGAAGTGGCCTTGACGCATCACGAGCGATGGAACGGCACCGGTTACCCCAACCGCCGCTGTGGTGAAGCGATCCCGCTCGGTGGGCGCATCGTGGCCGTGGCCGACACCTACGATGCGCTCACTTCGCCGCGACCCTACAAGAAGGAATGGCCCACCGACCTGGCCTGGGAATTTGTCAGGGCGAACGCCGACACCCTCTTCGACCCTGCCTGCGTGGCGGCCTTTTTCGAGGGCCGCCACGAGGTGGAGGATGCCAGGACGTCGTTTCCGGACCTGCAGTCGGCGAGTCGGCCGCCGGGCTTGGAGCAGAAGCAGGCAGGGTGACGACGAACGACTCCAGCTACTCAGCGGTCGAGTCCGGCTTCCCCTCCCCCGGTCGGCCGAGATGCCTCTGCCGCCCCCCGTGCTTGCCGCCCCACCGCTCGCTCCGCCACTGCTTCCGCATGTCCTCGACCTGTCTCTGCTGCTCAGGCGTGAGTACCGCCATCACCTCCATGCGGGTACTGTCCATGCTGGCGCGCAGGGCGGAGCGCGTCTCGCGGTTGCGGCGCAGCTCCTCCATCCGAGGTTGGTTTTTCTCCAGGTATCTGGCCCGGATCGCCTCGAGGCGGGTCGCCTGATCGTCGGTGATCTTGAGCTCGCTTCGCTTTTCCAGGAGCCGGCCTACCGGGTCGAGCTTCCGATGGCCTGAATCGGCCGGCGCTGCCGTCGGCGGCTGATCGCCGGTCTGGGCCGATGCCGAAGCGGGGTGGGTCAGGAGCCCCGTCGCCGCCAGGGCGAGGGCCAGGAAATGCTGTCGCTGCATCGTCGTGCCTCTCGTCGAGTGTGCGAGGAATGGACGGCGCTCTCCTCGCCCTGTTAAGCCCCGCCCGTGTTCCCAAGTCTATCTGCCGGGTGTAGACTCTCCGCACGCCCTAGCCCAGGAATCAGAGCCATGCGCCTTGCCGTCGCGTCCCTCACTCTCGTCGCATCTCTTGTCGCGACATCCGTTCCCGTCTCCGCTCAGACCTTCCGCAGCGCCTTCCCGGGACTGGTCGGCTTCGGCGGCGCCGCCCTGATCGTGGGCGACCAGGTCCTGATCGGCCGGCCCGGCACTCTGATCGGCTTTCCCTTCCCTGCGACTCACGCCGGCGCGGTCCACCTCTTCCGCAGGGCAGGTGAAAGCTGGGCCGAGTCCGGAATGCTGACCGCGAGGGACGGAGTGCTGGGCGACGGCTTTGGGACCGCACTCGCCTCCGAGGGCAACCTGCTACTGGTAGGGGCGCCGGGGGCCGAGGGCGGTGGCGCCGTGTACGTATACGAACGGGGCTCCAGCGGCCGATGGACCGAGCGGGCGCGGCTCACGTCCGGAAACGGGGCCGATGGAGACCGCTTCGGCACATCGGTGGCCCTCAAGGGCGGGGTCCTCCTCGCCGGTGCGCCGGGCCGTGAAGGCGAGAAGGGCGCAGTTTTCGTGTTCGGGCATGGAGAGGGAAAGTGGACGGCACGAGGAGTGATTCAGGGCTCCGCCCTCGAGGCCAACGATTGGTTCGGCGCCGCGCTGGCCTACGATGGGCAGCGGGCACTGATCGGGGCGCCGGGGGCGCCGGGCGATGGACTCTCGATTCGACCCGGTGGAGGAACGGCCAGGCGTTTGTCTTCCGGGCCGGCGAGCGCAATGCCTGGATCGAGGAAGCGAGGCTCGCGCCGCGGGCGGAGGATGGCCGCGCCGCGCTCGGCGCCGCGGTGCTGCTCGACGGCACCGAGGCGCTGGTCGGGGCGCCGCAAGTCGACAGCCTGGCCGGCGCGGTGGTCCGTTACCGCCGGGAGGGCACCACCTGGGTGTCGGCCGGCCGTCTCTCCCCTACTGCGCCGACCGGACCGGCCGGTTTCGGCTTCGCGCTGGCCCGCGACGGGAACGACCTTCTGGTCGGAGCCCCGTTGTCGGACATGAACGCCGGCGCGGTGCACGTCCTCCGCCGGACCGGGCCATCGCAGTGGAGGGAGGTGCAACTGCTGGTCACCCCACCCGCCGGATACTCGACCCGGCTGGGCGCCGCCCTCGCGGCCGACAAGGGGCTCGCGGTGGCCGGCGCGCCACTGGCGGACTTCTTCGAAGGCAGCGGGCTCCTGTATCGGCGCAACGGCGCGGAGGGGACCTGGCGCGAGACGGCGACGGTGACCGACACCGTCTCCACCGTCCTACCCCGGGTGGCCGGTGGGGAGGTGAAGTGCGAGAGCGGGAAGGCCAAGGCGTTCGAGTGCAAGGACGCCGACCTCGTCGCCTTTCTGCCCAAGAGCACGATCGGCGCCAAGCGCGGGACCCTGCTGAACGGCATCTGGGGTTGGACCGATTCGACCACCGGTCGTGAGTTTGCGCTGGTGGGCCGGACCGACGGCACGTCGTTCGTCGAGGTGACCGACCCCGCGAACCCGAAGTATCTCGGCGACCTGCCGATGCACCGAGGGGCTCGGGCCAACATCTGGCGGGAGATCAAGGTCTACAAGACGTACGCGTTCATCGTGGCCGACGGCTCGGGGCCGCATGGGATGCAGATCTTCGATCTCACCCAGCTGCGCAACGTCACTGCGCCGCAGACCTTTCAGGAGACCGCGCACTACTCCCGGATCAACAGCGCCCACAACATCGTGATCAACCCGAGCACGGGCTTCGCGTACCCTGTCGGTAACAGCATGGGCGGCGAGACCTGCGGCGGCGCGCTCCACATGGTGGATATCCGCGAGCCGTTGAGTCCCAAGTTCGTCGGCTGCTATGCCGAGCCGGCACTTGGTCGGCAGCGCACCGGGTACACCCACGACGCGCAGTGCGTTACCTATCACGGCCCCGACGCCCGCTATCATGGACGCGAGATCTGCTTGACATCCTCGGAGACCGGGGTCGGCATCGCGGACGTGACCGACAAGGCGAAGCCCCGGACCGTGAGCATCGCGTCATACCCCAACGTCGGCTACGCGCACCAGGGCTGGCTGAGCGACGACCACCGTCACTTCTTCCTCGATGACGAGCTGGACGAGCTGGCCGGCACCGCGCCCAAGACCCGCACGGTGGTGTTCGACCTGACCGACCTGGAGGATCCGGTGGTCGCCAAGGAGTTCTACGGCACCACCGCGGCCTCGGACCACAACCTGTACGTCAGAGGCCGCTACATGTACCAGTCGAACTACGTGGCGGGGCTCCGGGTGGTGGATGTGAACGATCCGGCCAACCCGGTCGAGGTCGCTTACTTCGACACCGTACCCTTCGGTGACAACCTCCCGGGTTTTTCCGGCTCCTGGAGCAACTACCCCTATTTCAAGAACGGGGTGGTGGCGGTGAGCAGCATGCGCGAGGGGCTCTTCCTCGTCCGCTACCAGCCGAGTACAGTCGTCCCATGACGGGCGCACGCCGGGCCGCGGCGCTGGCCGCCCTCCTCGCCGCCGGCCCGCCGACGCTGCAGGCGCAGCTGTACGTGCCGAACCAGGACGATGCCACCGTCTCGGTGATCGACCCCGCCACGCGGCGGCTCCTCCGCACGGTGGATCTCCGCCGCTACGGCGTGGGCGACAACGCCAAGCCACATCATGTGCAGGTGGAGCCGGACGGGAGTGCGTGGTACGTCACGCTCATCGGGGCGGGGAAGGTGCTCAAGCTCGACCCGAAGAACAAAGTGCTTGGCAGCGTGGACATGGAGGTCCCCGGCCTCATCGCGCTGCACCCCACCCAGGACCTGATGTTCGTCGGCCGCTCGATGAGCGCGGTAAATCCCCCGTCCCGGATCGCCGTCATCCGCCGCTCCGACATGACGCTGGTCGAGGAGGTGGACCTGCTCTTTCCTCGGCCCCACGGCATCGCCGTCCACCCCACCGGCAACGTGGTGTATGTCGCGAGCCTCGGCACCAACCAGATCGCCACTGTCGGCGTGGATCAGGGAGAGGTGCGTCTTCTCAACGTGGGCGGGATGGCGAAGGGCTTCGTGCACGCGACCGTCTCTCCGGATGGGAGCCTGCTCGCCATCACCGCCGAGCTGACCGATTCCCTTCTGGTGTTCGACCTGAAGAATCCATTGATCCCCAAGCTCGCGCGCGGGCTGCGGATGCCGGACGGACCGTTCGAGTCGGCCTTCACCCCTGAGGGTCGCTGGATCTTCGTCACTGCGCTCAATGCGAACCGGGTCGCAGTGGTCGACACGCGCGACTGGTCCGTGCGCGTGATGCCGGAGCACGCCGGCTTCGGGCAGCCGCACGGCATCGCGTTCTCGCCCGACGGATCCCGGGTCTTCGTGGGAAACCGCCATCAGCTCGGTGGCGTCCACGACCACGCCGGCGGCCGTCCGGCCGGGACCGGAACGGTAGTTGCCATCTGCGTCGAGACCGGCAACGTGGACACCGTCCTGAGCGTCGGGCACTATGCAGCCGGGCTGGGGATGACGCCCGCGCGGCCCGGCACCGTGGCCGCACCCAGGCCCTGCCGCTGACGTTGCGGCTCGGTCCTCTCCTCCTCTCCGGCGCGGTGGCGGCGTGCGCCGGGGGCACCGCACCCGGCACCGCTCCCTCGACGCGAGGGCCCGCTTTCCGGCCCGTGATCTCGCCCTTTCCCGTGACCGACGCCGACGGCAAGTCCCTGGAACTGGCCTTCGCCGGCGGGTTCAATGCCCCGCGTCCCCAACTGGTGGATGCCGACGGGGACGGCGACCTCGATCTCTTCGTGCAGGAAGTGACCGGAAGTGTCGCGCTGTACCAGCGCGCGGGCGAGGCGGACGGGCAGCCGCGGTTCGTCTTCCGTACGCCCAAGTACGCCGGCCTCGACGTGGGCGAGTGGTATCGCTTCGCCGACGTGGACGCCGATGGCGATCTCGACCTGCTGGCCGAGCAGCCGTTCAGCTACATCAAGTACTATCGGAACGACGGCGCGCGCGGTGCCTACAAGTTCGTGCTCGCCGCCGACACCCTGAAGGACACCGACGGCACGCCCATCTTCTCCGACCGCCAGAACATTCCCCAGCTCGGCGATCTCGACTGCAACCACCGGTCCGACCTCCTCATCGGGCGGGTCGACGGCACGGTTGGACGCTACGAGGCGGTGCCATCGGTACCCGGCCGCACGCCGGCCTTCCGCCTGGTGGCGAAGGAATTCGAGGGCATCCGCATCCTCGGGCAGCAGGTCGGGCCACCGATGCCCTTCACCCCTGGCCCCAGCATGCACGGCGCCAACACGATGGCACTCGCGGATTACGACGGCGATGCCGACCTCGACCTGTTCTGGGGAGACTTCTTCGAGCCGGGGCTGCTGCTCATCCAAAACGGCGGCACCTGTGCCAAGCCGAGCCTCGGTGGCACACCGATGCAGTTCCCGGTCGGCCGGCCGCTGCTCACCTCAGGCTACAACGCGCCGGCCTTCGGCGACCTGAGCGGTGACGGACGGGCCGACCTGGTGGTCGGGGTGCTCGGCGGCGCGTACAACCCGCTGCGAACGTCGTCCGAAAACCTCTACTACCTGGCGCGCGGTCAGGGCGAAGAGTGGGAGCTGCGGAGCCGACGCCTGCTCCCGGTGCTCGACGTCGGCAGCGAGACGATTCCCGCGATCGCCGATCTCGATGGAGACGGCGACTTGGACGTCCTGCTCGCCAACAAGCTCGACCCTTCGGATCTCCGGCGGTCGCTGGTCTACCGGCTGGAGAACGTCGGGCATGCCGAGCCGCCCGGCGTTCAGGATGACGGCGCCGCTCGATCTGGGAGAGAGATTCCATGCCGCGCCGGCCTTGGGCGACCTCGATGGAGACGGGCGGCTCGACCTGATCCTGGGGCAATGGGGGCCGCGGCTGGCCTGGTACCGCGCTACCGCGCGGGATTACGAGGCGGTCGACACCGCGCTCGTGACCATCACCCGGGGGAGCAACACGGTGCCTACCCTCGGTGACCTCGACGGTGACGGGGACCAGGATCTGATCGTCGGGGAATCGTCGGGATGGCTCAACTACTACCGGAATGACGGTGGACCGTCACAACCCCGGCTCACCCTGGTGAGCGACGAGTTCGAAAAGATCCAGGTCGGCCGCCGGAGCGCGCCGCTGCTTTCCGATCTCGATGGGGACGGGGATCTCGACCTGCTGGTCGGTTCCGAGAACACCGGCATCGCGCTGTTCCGAAATGAGGGCAGCCGTACCATGCCGCGACTGGTGCGGGACTCGGCCTTCAGCGTGGCCGCTCCGGTGCTCGCCGCGCCGGCGGCCGGGGATCTCGACGGCGATGGGGACCTCGACTTGATCGTAGGGGGTGCGGGCGGGGGTGCGGTGTATCTGGAGCAGGTCGAGTAAGTCCGTCCTCTCGAACAAAAGCTGTCATCTCGAACAATAGCTGTCATCCCGAGCGCAGCGAGGGATCCTGCCGGCAGGGATAGACGCCCCGCCGACAAGATCCCTCGCTGCGCTCGGGATGACCGCTCGATCGGAATTGACTACTTCCGCGGCCTCCCACCATGCGAGAGGCGGTCCACTTCGCTCTCGCTCATCTTGCTGGTATCGACGTCGCTCTGGCCGGTAACTCGGTGCCAGGCGTCGCGCACCGCATCCTTCACCCGCTCCCACGTGGCTTCCACCCCACCTCTGCCTTCGTAGCGATCCCACCCCGTCCGCAGATCGGACTCCACTTCGCTCCAGTTGCGACCCATATGATGGCGACCCGACTCGAATCCGTACTTGTAGGCCGGGCGGAACTCCTCGTAATTGCGTCCGGTGGCGTAGGGGCGGGCCCCATAGTTCTCACGCCACCACGCATCCTCTTGATCCCAGGTGTTGTCAAACGCCATGACTGCCTCCAGTGCGTGGTATTCGAAATAGCGCTGGCTCACCGCTATGCTAACCCCACACGACGTCTCGTATCGTGACCTCCGTCACGTTTTCGTGGCACGTTTTCCTTTCGGCCTAAGCGCGACAGCGCGCGGGAGGCCGGCTCGTAGGCCAGCTCACGACCCTCGCCCGCCGCGCGAAGGAGCAGCGCGCCGCGACTCATGTCACCCCGACCGAGGAAGTCGGTGGGAAAGAGCAACCGCTCGCCCACTACGTCGAGCAGCACGTCCAGGTACTTCCCCGTCGCCACGCTGCCGAGCAGGACCAGGTCCACGGCGGGATCCTCGGCCAATCGGGCAACATCCCGCACCAGCGGCGCGCGATATCGCGGGTCATCGGCCTGAATGTCCACTGAGCCGAACGCCCGCAAGTCGTTCACTCCTACCCTGGCCTCCGCGGCCATGAGCCCCCGGTTGGCGGTGATCACCTGGACCCCGGATACCGCGGTGGGAGGCCGGGCGAATCGGGAGGCGTAGGCGAGCTTCCCGCGGAAGTAGAGCCCGCTCAGGAAGCTGAACGCCTCACCCAGAGAAGCTCCCTCGGTGCCGCGGAGCCGCACCGCGAGAGGGAAGCTCGCCCCGTCCCCCAGCAGCAGCGTGGCCCGCTTCCCGCCGCAGTGCGCCGGGGAGAGCAGGAAAATCCGGGACGATCCGGCTCGGCGGGATGGCATGCATTACCCTGCGGCAGCAGCGGACCTCGGGGCCGTGCCATGGGTCACGTCGCGACGCCGCGCTGGCGCGTCTTCCCGAGGTGGGTTAGCGTGGCTCGAGGGAGGACCGAGCGTGGATCGCAGATTCTGGTGGGGCGCGGCTCCGTTGCTGTCGGTTGTGTGCGCGCTGGGGTGTGGCTCGGAGCCGCCGGGCGGCCCCACCACGGTGACCGTCTCGGGCAGCGTGCTCGGCGCAGAGGGACAGATCCTTCGCCGGCAGTTGGAGCGGTTCGACCGGGAGCACCCGGAGATCCGGGTGGAGATGCAGCCGACCCCCGACGCCGCCGACCTCCGCCACCAGCTCTACGTCCAGTGGCTCAACGCGAGAGCCGCCGATCCCGACATCCTCCAGGTGGACGCGATCTGGACTCCCGAATTCGCCGCCGCGGGCTGGATCCTCTCGCTCGATCGCTTCGGTCCCGACACCGCCGCGTTTTTCCCCGTGACCATCGATGCCAATCGCTGGCAGGGAGAACTGTTCGCGCTGCCCTGGTTCGTCGATGTGGGGATGCTCTATTGGCGCACCGATCTCTTCCGCAAGGCGCCCGAAACATGGGACGAGCTGGAGCGGGGGGCCCGGCTCGCCATGGCCGACGGGTCTCCCCGCTACGGGCTCGTATGGCAGGGCGCCCGGTACGAGGGGCTGGTGACCGTCTTCCTGGAGTATCTAGGCGGCTTCGGCGGCCGGATACTCGATGGCGGGCGCGTCACGGTGCACCAGCCGCCCGGCGTGCGGGCACTCACCACCATGCGCGATCAGATCCACCTCAAAGGCGTCGTGCCGACCCGGGTTCTGACCTGGCATGAGGAGGAGCCGCGTTTCGCCTTCCAGAACGGCGAGGCCGCGTTCATGCGGAACTGGCCCTACGCCGTGAGCCCGATGCAGGACAGCGCCCAATCCAGGGTGGCTGGGCGGTTCGCGGTGGCACCGATGCCGGCGGCCCCGGGCGGACGGCACACGGCCGCCTTCGGCGGCGCGCAGCTCGCGGTCAACGCCTTCAGCCCCGAAGCCGAGGCCGCATGGCTCGTCATCGACTACCTCACTCGGCCGGAGCAGATGCTGGAGCGCGCGAAGATCGTGGGGCAGTTCCCCACCCGCACCGCGGTCTATGACGATCCGGCGCTCGCCGAGGCGCTTGCCATTCCGCCGGCCCAGGCCCGCGAGATCGTCGAGGCTGCCGTGCCCCGGCCGGTCACCCCGGTATACACCCAGCTGTCCGAGATGCTTCAGATTCAACTGCACCGTGCCCTCAGCCGGCAGGCGGAGCCCGGACCGGCCCTGGCGCGCGCCGCTTCGGAGATGCAGGCGCTGCTCGACCGGGTGGGACTCGGCAGAGGCGGCGTTGCGGTCCGCTGAGCCGCGGGGTGCCGAACGGCGCGAAGCGCGGCTGGCCTACGGGATGGTGGCGCCCGCGGTGGCCACGATCCTGCTCGTCGCGCTCTTCCCGCTGAGCTGGACGATCTGGGAGTCGCTGCATCTGCACGACCTCCGAATGCCCTGGCTGGGCCAGCCGTTCGTGGGGCTGGAGAATTACGCCGACGTGCTCGGCGATCGCAGGTTCTGGGGAGCGATGGGTCACACCGTCTGGTTCGCCGTCGCCAGCGTGAGCCTCGAGCTGGTGCTGGGGTGCGTGCTGGCGCTGGCGATGAACCGGACCTTCCGCGGGAGGGCGCTGGTGCGGGCGTCCATCCTGATTCCGTGGGCCATACCCACCGTCGTGGCGGCGCTGGTGTGGCGCTTCATGTTCGAGGGTCTCGAGGGCTGGCTCACCCACGACCTGCTGGCGTGGGTTCCGGTGATCCTGTCGGACGTGTGGAAGACGACGCCGTTCGTCGCCCTCCTGCTGCTGGCCGGATTGCAGGGGATCGACCCGTCGCTTTACGAGGCGGCGCGGATCGACGGCGCGTCGCCCTGGCGCCAGTTCCGCTACGTGACGCTGCCCCTGCTGGCGCCGGCGATCCTGGTGGCGCTGATCTTCCGCACGCTGGATGCGTTCCGGGTGTTCGACCTGATCTACGTCCTCACCGGTGGCGGGCCCGGCACGGCCACCGAGCCGATCGCGCTCTACACCTTCAACTCGCTCATGCACAATCTCCGGTTCGGGTACGGCTCCGCCCTGTCGGTGGTGGTCTTCCTCGTCACCTTCCTCCTGGCCCTCGGATACATTCGGCTGCTCGGCCGCGGGCTCACCGAGACCCGCCAGTGAAGGAACAGGGGCGCTGGGCCACGCTGGTCATCGCCGCTCTGGTGGTCGCGGCGGCGTTCCCGTTCTTTCGCGCGGTCGCCGGCTCGCTCACCCCGGAGGCGCAGCTCTTCGAGGGCGCACCGCTGTGGCCGAGCCCGGCGGTGCTCGATCACTATCGGGCGCTCTTCACCGAGCGCGCGTTCTGGCTCCCGATCCGGAACTCGCTCGTCGTGGCCGGCGCCACGACGATCTTCTGCGTCACGATCGGCTCGCTCTGCGCCTACGCGCTGGCCCGGCTCCGGTTTCGCGGCAAGGCACTGTTGCTGGGCGTGATCCTGGCGGTCAGTATGTTTCCCCAGATCGCGGTGGTGTCGCCGCTCTTTCTCCTCCTCCGCAGCGTCCGCCTCATCAATACCTATCCGGGACTGGTCCTGCCGTACCTCACCTTCGCGATGCCCCTCGCCGTCTGGCTGCTGGTGGGCTACTTCCGCCAGCTCCCTGCCGAGCTGGAAGAGGCGGCGATGGTGGACGGCGCCAGCCGGCTCCGCGCGTTCCGCGAGGTGATCGTGCCGCTGGCGTTGCCCGGACTCGCGGCGACCGCGATCCTCACCTTCGTGTACAGCTGGAACGAGTTTCTGTTCGCCCTCTCGTTCACGCTGGGGCCCGAGCGGCAGACGGTGCCGGTGGCGATCGCGCTGTTCCGGGGCCAGTACCAGGTGCCCTGGGGCCAGGTGCTCGCCGCGGCGATCGTCGCGACCGCGCCGGTGGCAGTGCTGGTGCTCGCGTTCCAGCGCCGGATCGTCCAGGGACTCACCGCCGGCGCGGTAAAGGGCTGACCGATGGCCGCCATTCGTCTCGAGAAGGTCTGGAAGACCTATCCCAACGGACACGTCGCCGCCCGCGGCGTGGACCTGGACATCGCCGACGGCGAGTTCGTGGTGCTGGTCGGCCCGTCCGGCTGTGGCAAGAGCACGGCGCTCAGGATGATCGCGGGGCTGGAGACTCCGAGCCAGGGCAAGGTGATCATCGGGGACCGCGACGTGACCGAGCTGCCGCCCCAGGAGCGCGACATCGCGATGGTATTCCAGAGCTACGCCCTCTATCCTCACATGACGGTCCGGGAAAACCTCGCGTTCGGCCTGCGCATGCGTGGGGTGGCGCCGGCCGTGATCACCGATCGGGTGAGCGGAGCCGCCGCGGCGCTGGGCCTGGACAGCGTGCTCGACCGAAAGCCGGGGCAGCTCTCGGGAGGCCAGCGCCAGCGCGTGGCGCTCGGGCGCGCCATCGTCCGGGAGCCGAAGGCGTTCCTCTTCGACGAGCCCCTATCCAATCTCGATGCCAAGCTCCGGCTCGAGACCCGGGCGGAATTGGCCCGGCTGCATCGCCGGCTGGCCGCCACCATGGTCTACGTCACCCACGACCAGGAGGAGGCTCTGACGCTGGGCAGCCGGGTGGCGGTGATGCGCGAGGGGCAGGTCGAGCAGATCGGCCCCCCGCTGGAGGTGTACCGGCGCCCCGCCACGGTCTTCGTAGCGACGTTCGTCGGGTCGCCCGCGATGAACCTGCTGCCGGCCGGTCTGCTGCCGGGTGTGCGGGCCGCAGGTTCGACGCCGGCGGCGGGTGAGACCCTGGGGGTGCGGCCGCACGACATCGCCGTGATGCCGGCGGGCGGCGGGGATCATGATGCTCTGGTGGATGTCGTGGAGCCGCGGGGAAGCGAGCTCCTGATCTACCTCCGGCTGGGGACCGGCGGCGAGGGCCCCGAGGTACGGGTCATCGCCCCGCCCGACCTGGAAGTCGCCCCCGACCGGGCCGTGGGCCTCCGGTTCGACCGCGCACGGCTGCATTTCTTCGACCCGGCGACCGGCCGCCGAGTTTCTTGAGGCTTAGATCACAGCGGCCAGCAACGGTCTCCGACATCATCAGAGCGCGGGGACCGTTTCCGCCCCGAGAACCGAGCATCCAAGGGAGGCAACATGGGCAAACGGGTACGGACCCGTGACGGGATCGGCCGGGATCTCCTGAAGGGCGCCGTCGCCGGGGCGGTTGCGACCTTCGTGATGGGCAAGGTGACCGGTTACATGTACGAGCACGAGGATCGCGACGCCCGCCGGAAGGAGGACGACGTCCGCGGCGGGCGCAGCTCGTACGAGGTCGCCGCGGAAAAGGCGGCATCGGTCGCCGGCACCTCCCTCGACCCCGGCCAGCGGGCGCAACTGGGCTCGGCCCTCCACTGGGCGCTCGGCATCGGCGCCGGCGCGGCGTATGCCGTCCTTCGCCGCAGGGTTCAGGGTCTCGGCAGCGTCGCTGGAACCGCGTTCGGCACCGGATTCTGGGCGTTCATGGACGAGGGACTCGTGCCGGCCCTGGGGCTGACCCCGGGGGCCACCGCGTTCCCTTGGCAGGCCCACGCGCGCGGTCTGGTCGGCCATCTCACCTTCGGCACCGTCACCGACGGCACGCTCCGGCTGCTCGACCGGGTAGCCTGAGCAGGAGGCTCCATGGAAAACGAGAAGCAGCGAAATGCCGAGGAGCTCAAGCGAAAGCTCACGCCGCTGCAGTACAAGGTGACGCAGGAGGAGGGAACCGAGCCGCCGTTCCGCAACGAGTACTGGGACAAGAAGGAGCCCGGGATCTACGTGGACGTGGTCTCCGGTGAGCCGCTCTTCAGCTCGCTCGACAAGTACGACTCGGGCACCGGGTGGCCCAGTTTCACCCGGCCGCTCGAGCCCGACCACGTGACGGAGCGGGAGGACCGCTCAATGCTGATGCCCCGTACCGAGGTGCGTTCCCGGGACGGCGACTCGCATCTCGGCCACCTGTTCGACGACGGTCCGGCACCCACCGGACTTCGCTATTGCATGAACTCCGCGGCGCTGCGGTTCATCCCGGTTCGAGCGGCTGGAGGCAGAGGGCTACGGTCGCTACCTGCCCCTGTTCGAGCAGACCCGGAAGTAGGGGCGGCGGCCGCCTTCGGCGCGCCACGGTGCGGGGCGACGTAGATTGAGGCGTCCTGACATCCTCCATGAGACGTATCAGAGCCGGCCGACTGATCTCGCTCGCGTGCGCCCTGATCTCGGCCTGTCATTCGGGCGAGCCGGAGTACACGGCGAGGTGGGCCCCCGGGCCGCCGCTCCCCGAGCCGGTCCAGGAGCTGCACGCCGCCGTCCTGCGCGGGCGGATCTACGTGGCCGGCGGTATCACCGGGGAGGCATACGGCAGCACCGTCGTGTACCGGCTCGACTCCGCGGCGTCGGCCTGGGAACGGGTCGCCGACCTGCCGGCTCCTCGCCATCACATGCCCCTCGCCGTCGTCAACGACACCCTCTATGCCATCGGCGGCCTCGGGCCCGGAGGATTCACACCGGTCGCGACGCTTTGGCTCTATGACGACGGAGAGGACCGATGGATCCCGCGCGCGCCGCTGCCCGAGCCGAGAGGCGCCAGCGCCGCCGTGGTGGTGGAGGGACGCATCGTCGTCGTGGGCGGATTCGGCGCCGGCACCCACCTCTCGGATTCCACCGTCATCTACGACCCGGGGACCGATCGCTGGAGCCACGCGGCGGGGCTTCCGACACCCCGTGACCACCTCGCGGCGGTCCGGGTGGGCGATGAGGTGTTCGCCGTCGGCGGCCGACCTCTCCAGGCCGATCGCAACTACGACCGGCTGGAGTCGTACCATCCCGCCACCGGGCGGTGGAGCACGCGCGAGCCGATGCCCACGCCGCGCGGGGGGCTGGCCGCGGTCGAGTTGGATGGACGGATTCACGTCTTCGGCGGGGAGACCACACGCAGCGTGTTCGAGGAGCATGAGATGTACGACTCGCGGTCGCGCGCGTGGACCAAGCTGCAGCCGCTCCCCACTCCGCGGCACGGGGTGGCCGCGGCCGTCCTGGCGGGACGGATCTACCTGATCGGTGGCGGGCCCCGCGCCGGTCTGGCGCAGACCGACGTGGTCGAGATCTTCACGCCGTGATGCCGGAGCCCGTCCGCCCCAGGTCCGTCGCGATCCCTCCGGCGCTGCGAGATATCGCTGTGGTCGTGCTCCTGGCCGCACTCTACGCAGCGGCTGCCTGGGTCGGCCTCCGCTACGCGACCATCGGCCACAGCGTGTCGCTGGTGTGGCCCCCGGCCGGCATCGCGTTCGCGGCCTTGGTGTTGTTCGGCAACCGCCACTGGCCGGGCGTGATGATCGGCGCGTTCGTGGCCAACGCCGCGACCCCGATTCCGCTGGCGGCCGCGCTGGCCATCGCGGTCGGCAATACCGTCGAGGCGCTGCTCGCCGCCTCGCTTCTCCGCCGCGTGGCCGGCTCGCGCCCTCAGCTCGAGGAGCCCCGCCAGACCCAAGCGCTCATCCTGCTCGCCGCGCCGGCGGGTGCAATGATGGCGGCACTCGTCGGCCTCGGCGCCCTGCTGATGACGGGCGCCCTCGCGCCCCGCGCCGCTCTGCAGGCGTTCCCGATCTGGTGGGCCGGCGACGTGCTCGGCATGCTGGTCGTCGCGCCCGTCCTGTTCAGCTGGTCGGTCCGCCCGCGAATTCGCGATACCCGCCGGCTGCTCGAGGTGGTCGGCCTTGTCGTCGGGACCGCGGTCGCCGCGGATTTCGGCCTGCTTCAGTCCATCCCGCTGCCGTTTCTGGAGGAGGTGCAGTACCAATACCTCCTCTTCCCCATCGTGGTCTGGGCGGCGGTCCGGTTCGGTCCCCGCGGTGCGTCGCTGGTCACACTCGTCGTCGCCGGAGTGGCGGTGTGGCAAACGGCCCGCGGAGGAGGACCCTTCGTCGGCGTCAACGGCGGGAAGCTCTTCGCGCTCGCGTGCTATCTCCTCGCGCTCGCGGTCACCGGGCTGGTCGTGGCCTCCGCGGTCTGGGCGATACGGGACCGGGCGACTCGCGCGCTGCAACGGAGCGAGGAGCGCCTCCGCCTGGCCCTCGATGCGGCGCGAATGGGGATCTGGTACTGGTCGGTGGAAAGCAACGCGCTGGTCTGGGACGACAACCTGCGCGCGCTGTACGGCCTCCGCCCCGGCGACGTGGTCGCCGATTACGAGCACTTCATGAGCCGAGTGCACCCCGACGACCGGGCGTTCGTGGCGCGGTCGGTGGAGAGCGCCCTCACGAAGGGCGAGGCGCTGGACTACGAGTTCCGGATCCTCCTCCCGGACGGTCGGGTGCGCTGGATCGCCGATCAGGGCACGGTCGGTCGCGACGAGCAGGGCCGGCCGCGCTATCTCACCGGCGTCTGCATGGACGTGACCGAGCGCCGCTCGTCGGAGGAGCGGCTCCGCCAGTCCCACCGCATGGAATCGGTCGGCCGGCTGGCCGGGGGCGTGGCACACGAGACCAACAACCAGATGAGCGTGGTCCTCGGCGCGGCGGCGTTCATCCTGGCGCGGTCCGATGTTCCCGAGGCGGTCAAGGCCGATGTCGAGCACATCCGGAAGGCGGCGGAGCGCACCTCGAGCGTGACGGCGCAGCTGCTGGCCTTCAGCCGGCGCCAGATCCTGCGGCCGGTGGCGCTGGAGCTGAACACGCTGGTCCGGAGCTGGGAGACCGTGCTTCGGAGGGTCATGGGCGAGGACTGCACCGTCCTGCTGCGTCCGGGGGACGGCGTGAGTCCCATCCGGGCCGACCCGGGGCAGCTCGAGCAGGTGCTGCTGAACCTGGCGCTCAACGCCCGCGACGCGATGCCGCGGGGTGGCACGCTCACGGTCGAGACCTTCGCCGCGGAGATTACCGGAGACTACGCCAGGAGCCGTCCCGGTGTGGTGATCCGCCCGGGATCCTACGTGGTGCTCGCGGTGAGCGACACCGGGCACGGCATGGATCGCGACACGCTGGACCACGTGTTCGAGCCGTTTTTCACCACCAAGGGTGTCGGGCACGGCACCGGTCTCGGACTCTCGACCGTGTACGGCATCGTGAAGCAGTCCGACGGGTACGTCTGGGCCTACAGTGAGCCGGGGCGGGGCAGCACGTTCAAGGTCTACCTGCCGGCGGCCGGGCCGGACGCGGAGAGTCCGGCGCTCCCCTCCACCTCACGGTCGCGGATGGCTGGCCGGGGGGAGTCGGTACTCCTGGTCGAGGACGACGAGGGCGTGAGGCGGATGACCCGGCGTGCGCTGGAGGAAGGGGGCTACCGGGTTCTGGAGGCGGCCGACGGCCTCCTGGCCCTGGAGCTCCTCAAGTCCGCCAGCGGCCGGATCGGGCTCGTGCTCACCGATGTCGTCATGCCCGGCATGAGCGGCCGCGACCTCGCCGATCGGGTCGCCGAGCTGTGGCCGGGAACGCCGGTCCTGTTCACGTCGGGATACACCGATGGGGAGATCGCCCGCCGCGGATTGCTCCGGCCGGAGTCAGCCTTCATCCAGAAGCCGTTCGGGCCCGACACCATCCTCCGGATCGTGCGCGAGCGGCTCCAGGGGGCTAGCTTGCCCTAGACGTCCTCGCCGCGTTCCGTCCGCGGCGACGCTCGATCACGAGACCCTGCATGATGGAAAACCTCCGCCGGCGGCTGGCCCGCTGGCGCACCACCCCCGCCGCCTGGATCTGGCCTCTCGCGGCCGTCACGCTGCTCGCGGCCGCCGCCCTCGGCTTGCGCTGGTGGCGGGCCTTGCCGGTCACGCCTCCCACCGTCACCTATTCGGCGTTCCTCGCCCGGCTGGACCAAGGGGCCGTCCGGTCGATCACCGTCATCCCCGGTTCCGAGGTCCGTGGGGTCTGGTCCAGGACGGTGGAGGCGGCCCCGGCCGGCGCGCGGGTTCAGGGTGGAATATCCGACCTTCGAGGTGACCCCGGTGCTGGAGCGGGCGGAGCGCGCCGGTACACCGGTGACGCTCGAGCGCCAGAGTGGCCTCAACCCTGAATTCTGGCGCGAGGTGATCCTGGTGGCGGTGGCGCTGGTCGTGATCGGGTTCGTCCTGCGCCGGCAGATCGGCGGGGGGTCGGAGATGGGAGGGATCGGCGCCGCGAGGCGGAGCCGTACCACCTTCGGCGACGTGGGCGGCCACGAGGGCACCGTGGCCGAGCTGCGAGAGCTGGTGGAGTTCCTCAAGGCGCCCGACGCGTTCCAGGCGGTCGGCGCGCGAACCCCGAAGGGGGTTCTGATGTTCGGCCCGCCCGGCACCGGCAAGACCCTGATGGCCCGGGCGGTCGCGGGCGAGGCGGGGGTGCCGTTCTTCGTTATCAGCGGCAGCGAGGTCACCGGTTTCCTGATCGGCCTCGGCGTCGCCCGGGTCAAGAAGCTCTTCCGCCAGGCGCGGCGGCGCGGCGGCGTGATCTTCATCGACGAGCTCGACGCCATCGGCGGCCGCCGCGGGCGGAATCAGAGTCACAACGAAGACGACCGTACCCTCAACCAGCTCCTGGTGGAGATGGACGGGTTCTCGCCCCGCGAGCACGTGCTCGTGATCGGCGCGACCAACCGGCAGGAGGACCTCGATCCGGCGCTGCTCCGGCCCGGCCGGTTCGACCGCGCCGTCGCGGTCGGCCTGCCCACCGCGTCGGAGCGCGAGGCGATCCTGCGACTGCACGTGCGGCAGCGCGGCGTGCCGCTCGAGGGCGACGTGGATCTCGCCCGGCTCGCGCGGCTCATGCCGCAGAACAGCGGCGCGGACCTGGCCAACCTGGTGAACGAGGCCGCGATCGCCGCGGCGCGCGAGCGCGCCGCCCTGGTCGCGTGGCATCACTTCGAGCAGGCGCGGGACCGGCTCCTGCTGGGGAAGGAGCGCACCGGCTTCCGCGCCACCGACGACGAGTGGCGCGCGGTGGCGGTGCACGAGGCGGGGCACGCGCTCGCCGGCCTGCTCTTCCACGCGGAGGACGGACTGCACAAGGTCACCATCCAGCCGCGCGGGCAGGCCATGGGCGTCGCCCACTTCTCCCCCGGCGAGCAGGTGCTCCACACCCGCCGGTATCTCGAGGGCCAGATCTGCAAGGGGCTCGGCGGACGCGCCGCGGAGGAGATCGTGTTCGGGCACGACGCGGTGACCAGCGGGGCGAAGGCCGACCTGCAGCACACCACCCGGGTCGCCCGCGAGATGGTCTACAAGCTGGGGATGGGACCGAACACCGGCCTGGTCGCGTTCGACGAGCGGGAGAGCGGCGGTGCGGTGAGCGGCGAGCTGCACGCCGCGATGGACCGGGACGTCCGGCTCATCGTGGAGCTGCTGTACACCCGAGTGCGCGAGGCGATCGAGCTGCACCGCCCCGCGCTGGAGGCGCTGGCCGAGGCGCTGCTCGACCGGGAGACGCTCGAAGGGAGCGAGGCGCTGTCGATCCTCGAGTCGCACGGCGTCTCGATGGAGGAGGCGCTCCGCCGCCGCGCCATGGACGACCGGGTCCGCGGAGCCAGGCGGCCGGGCATGGTCCGAGGTCGGATCCTGCCCGCCCTCCATGTGACCGCTGTCACCACTGCCCGGGCGAACTTCCTCCTAGGCTCTCTCTGAACAATTCAGAGGAGAGCAGCCATGTCTCACCACTTCAGAACTCCGCTGAGCCTTGCCGCGAGCGTTCTGCTGGTCGGTGTGGTCTCGCCGCCTGCGGCGACCGGGCGAATCGGGACGAAACCGGCGCGCAGCCGGATCGGCTTCGGCCGGCGACACCAGTGCCGTCGCCACCGACACGCACCCCAGCCCAACCAATCTTCCCGATCTCAGCGACGCCAACATCGTCGCCCTGCTCGACCACGCCAACGAGGCCGACAGCTCGGCCGGCGCGCTCGCGTCGAAAAAGGCCACCAATGCGGAGGTGAAGAAGTTCGCCAAGATGATGATGGCCGATCACCATCAGCTCCGAAAGCAGAGGCGCGGACCTCGCGAAGAAGCTTGGGGTCACGCCCCAGCCGCCTGCCGACGATCCGGTCACCGCCCTGGCCCAGCAGGAGATGGAGGCGCTCCGGGCTCCGGAAGGGCACGGACTTCGACCGGACCTATATCCAGCAGGAGATCACGGCCCACCAGGCGGTGCTGGACCTGGCCAACCAGGCCCACGAGGCGGCGGGTAACGCGGAGCTCAAGGACCTGATCGAACAGGCCCGCCCGCTCATCGAAAACCACCTCAAGCAGGCGCAGGCCATCGAGAAGGAGCTCGGACGCCACGGCGCTGACGAGCGAAGGGGACCATGCCATCATGGTCCCCTTCACTGTGTTACGCTGGCTCCCTTTCACCTTCAGCTTCAGTCAGAAGCCTTCGAGCGCCCAGAGGTCCCTCTGGGCGCCGCGCGGTCGAACAGGATCCAGCGGCCGTCGGGTGACCAGAGCGGGTAGTCGATGCGCACGTCGGGGTCGGCGAACTGATAGATCTGGTAGGGGGCCGCCCATCCACCGGGTATGCCCAGAGCACCTTGTGGCTGCGCACGTCCATGATCAGCGATTGTGACGGCGAGAACGACATGTGCCCGCCGCTCATGACCGGCGGGAGAGTGGTCAGCTCTCCGGTCGCGATATCCACTCGGAAGGTCTGTATCTGCCGGTCGCGCTCACCGCGGAACACCACGGCGCGGCCGTCCCCGGTCCAAACCAGGAAATGTCCCCAGCACCCCACCGAGGCGAGCTGGCGCTGTCCGAGCCGTCCGCGTTCATGAGCCAGACTTCGGAGCGGCCGCTCCGGTCGGAGACGAACGCGATGTGTTTGCCCGTCCGGGGAGTAGAACGGATTGGTGTCGAGAGCCGGATCATCGGTGAGGCTGGTCGAGCGTGCTGTCGCGCAGATGCGACGCGCCAGATATCGGTGTTCCCGCCGCGCGCCGAGAAGAAGACCAGCGCGCTGCCCGTCGGGCGACCAGGCCGGCTGATAGTCGCCGCCCGGGCCCGAGGTGATCTGGCGGACGCTCGCCGCTCGAGTCGCGCAGCCAGAAGTTCATCTCGCCCGTGCGGTCGGAGTTGAACGCCGATCCGCCGGCCGTCCGGCGACCAGGCGCCGCGGCTCTCCACCCGGGTCGTGGCGAGCACCGCCTCCGGCATGCCGGTGGCCCGGCCGGTCTGGGGTGAGACCGGCAGCCGCCAGAGGTCCGAGTTGATGCCGCGCACGGCGAACACCAGCCGCTGCCCGTCGGGGGCGAGCGTGGCCTGGACGTCCTCGCCGGCCCCGGTGGTCAGCTGCTCCGCCGGACCCGCCGGAGCTCCGACCGGCCCGACCGGAACCCGCCAGACGTTGAGGCCCCCGCCGCGGTTCGAGGAGAAATAGATCGAGCGGCCATCCGGCGCCCAGGTCGGGTCGGTGTCGAATACGTAGTCGTCGGTGACCAGCGTCAGGGCCCGCGTGGCGGCGTCCGCGACCGCGATGTCCGACTTGAGCTTCTCGATGCGGCGGAAGACCAGCCTGGTGCCGTCCGGCGACCAGCGGGGCTGGGTGTGAACCACAGCCTCGCTCGAATCGGATGTCAGCTGCCGCGGGTTGCGGCCCCGCGTGTCCGCGACCCAGACCCGCTGCGCGCCCGCGAGGAGCGCGTCGAACGCCAGACGCTGGCCGTCCGGCGAGTAGGATGGATTGAAGGCGTTGTCGAAGAGCCTCGCCTCGCGTGCCGTGGCGAGCTCCGTCGTCCACAGCTCGGCGCCCTCGAAGTAGTACCCGTCGACTTCGGTCGGCTCGAGCTTGCCCGTCGCGGTCGCGCCGCGCACGAACGCGATCCTCGATCCGTCCGGAGACCAGGCGGGTTGGATGTGATCCCGGCGGCCCTGGGTCAACTGCCGCTCGCCGCCGCCCGACATCGGCCGCACGAACAGTTGTCGGTAGCCGTCCACCTCGGCGACGTAGGCCAGCAGCGCGCCGTCGGGCGACCAGGCGGGCCACTCTTCGACCCCCGCGCCGAAGCTGAGCTGGGCCAGCTTCCGCGCGAATCCCGAGGCCACGGTCCCTCCCGACGACCGCCAAGGGGAAGGTTCCTCCCGGGCGGGGGATCTCGTCGCGCGGAGCAACAGGAAAGCGACCAATCCGCCGACGAGCACGGCGCTCGCCGCGGTTGCCACCCGGCCCATCGTCGTGCCTCGCCTCGGAGTATCGGTAGCCCCCAGGCCTTCGGCGAACTCGGCCGCGGTGGCCTGACGCTCGGCGGGCGACTTGGCCAGCGCTCGAGCCAGGACCGGCCTGATGCCGTCGGGAATCAGCGCGCCGGTTCCGCGCGAAAGCATCGGCGGCTGCGTGAGGTGCTTCACTACGACGGCGTGTACCGTGGCCCCGCCGAACGGCGGCTCGCCGGTCAGCATCTCGTACAGGACGCAACCCAGGGCGTACACGTCGGTGCGGGCGTCGAGGTCGGCGGCGCCCGTGGCCTGTTCCGGACTCATGTACGCCGGGGTGCCTACCACGATTCCCGTGCCGGTGAGGCCCGATGGCGTGGACCCGTCGGTCGGGCGGGCGATGCCGAAGTCCGCCACCAGCGTGCTGCCGTCGCGAGTGAGGAGGATGTTTTCGGGCTTTACGTCACGGTGGACCACGCCCTGCTCGTGAGCGTAATGCAGTCCGCGCGCGGCCTGCCGCGCGATCTCCGACGCCTCTGCCGGTTCGAGGCGGCCCACGCGGCGGAGTCGTTCCCGCAGCGATTCGCCCTCGATGTAGGGCATGGTGAACCACAGGATCGGCTCCCCGGAGTGGGTCGCCTCGATCTTTCCGGAGTCGTACACCGAGACGATGTGCGGGTGCTGTAGGCGCGCGGCGAGCATGATCTCGCGCAGGAACCGCTCGGCCCCGAGCGAGGCTGCCAGCTCCGCCCGGAGAACCTTCAGGGCGACACGGCGGTCGTAGCGGAGGTCCCGGGCCAGCCAGACCGTGGCCATGCCGCCACGCCCCAGCTCGCGCTCGAGGGCATAGCGGCCGCTCAGACCTGTGGCGAGATCCTGGTGACGATGGTCCATCTTCGTGCCGGAGGAGAAGGGGGCCCTGCGGAGGAATATGGGGCAGGCCCCGGTGAGACCAAAGCCGATCTCACCGCGGGGGAACCCGAGACCTACATGGACGCGATCGCGGGCAGCACCACCAGGCCGAGCGGAACCTGACGCATGCCGCGCCAAGCGCGGGTTTCGCCGTCCTGAGGTCTGAGGAGCAGTTGGCTGGAGATCCCGCCGTCGAGCAACATGGCCCGCCGGCAGCCGAGGGCACCCATCAGCGCGGCCATTTCCGGAGTGGTCAGGCCGAACGGGAGGTTCGAGAGTACACCGCCCAAGCCCTCGAAGCGGGTGATCGCGATGACCAGTTTACCCCTCGTGGTCGAGCCCGAGACCGAGCCTCGCATCGCGATGATCCAGGTCTACCCCAAGTCCGGCCTCGCGGAGCGGCTGCGGGATCTCGCCGTCCTCGACCAGCAGCGAGGGATAGGACTGAAAGGCCTCCCGGATGGCGGGATCTCGCCGAAGGAAGGCTATGCTATCGGGTGAAACCATCCTGATCGTCCCCGCGGTGTCGATCACCAGAGCGGGTGCCAACGGCCCGCCACCGGGGGGAAGGCGCTCCTCGCCGCTCTGCACCAGCCAGCCCCACGGCCCCAACGAGCTGAACTGCCCCGTATTGAGCGCGACGATCGCCTCGGCCGGCGCGGAGTCCACGCTCCAACGCAGCAGGCGTCCGTCTTCGCGTCGGGGCAACCGGGTCTCGAGCCGCACCTGCCGGGGGTCGAGCCGAACCAGAATTGCCCGGATGCGCCAGGCCTCGGCGTCGCCGGAGAGCTGGAGCTCGCCCCACTGCACTCCCGGGGCGACCGGCCTCCACTTCACCGCACCGGCCACAGCGGGGAGTGGTCCCTGCCAGCGGGTGGGCGCCTGATCGGCGCGCCACCACTCGCGCCACCCGTCGGGACCTCGCACCGAGAGCGTCGCTGGTGCCCGATGCGCCGCGCCCTCGACCCCCGCTATGGGGCCGAGGGCGGCAGCCAGCAAGAAGCAGTAACCGCAGCATGGGGTCCCCGATCAGTGGCCCTGCTTCTCGAGCGCCTTGCCCGCCTTGCAGAGATCGGATTTCCGTTCCTTCAGGGCCGCGACCTCGGTATCGGAGAAGCCGCCCGAAGCACTTCCGTCACCTCCACACACCATGGGGCGCACCCGCTCCTTCATGATCGCGTACTGTTCCGGCGTCAGCTTCTCCTCTCCGGAAAGCGCCTGGTTCGCCGCGGTGGTTCCCTCCTGGTCGAGGTTGGGGTCGCCTTCGCTGGGCGGGGTCGGCGGTTCCGGAGCCTCCGGCTTCTGACCGCACTTCGCCGAGGCTTCCTGCATCTCGGTCCCGGCCTTGCCGGCTTCAGTCGCGGAGGCCATTCCGGCAGACCGGCTGATCGAATCGCTGATGCGCATCATCTCGGCCATGTCGCCCTTTGCCTGCGCGGCCTCCATCCGTTTCGACAACTCCGCCATTCGGCGATCGAAATCCTCCTTGTCACCGCCGGTGATGTCCTCCTCCGCTTTCTTGGCCTTCTTGTCCATCTTCTCCTGGGCGGGCTTCACGGTGGAGTTCTGGCAACTCTCCCACGTCTGATTCTTGCCCTCGTACTCCTTGAGCCGGGCAGCGTGCCGCTTGTTTTCCTCCTCGTACGCCGCGCGGGCCGCCGCGTTCTTCTTGTCCCTCGCATCGAGCGCCGCCAGCTCCGCGCGGAAGCCGGCCAGCAATCCGTCCGCTCGTTCGTCCGTGATCTCGAGTACCCGGTCGTTGAACGTCGGTGCGGGCGCGCCTGGTGCGGCGGCCGGGGCCTTCCCGCCGACGGGACCGATCTTCGGCAGCTTGGGCTTGAATTGGGCCACGGCCGGTGCGGCGGCCATGGCAGTCAACAGGATGAGCGCAGCGGTATGGCGGACGCATGACCTCATACGGACTGCCTCCGGGACTCCCTCGTGGACACGGATCTTCGCTGGGGATGTTGATTGGGCGGGAATATATCCGTTGGAGCCGGCTCGGCCAGGGGACTATCGCAGCGGAAGGACCAGGATCTTATGCCGCCATGCCGCCTCGAAACCTTCTCACCGGTGTGTGGGGGGCCATCCGAATGGGACGCACCTCGGACTCGCGAATCGACCCGGACCAGATCTCGGGATGCTCATCGAACCATTCACGCTCCTCTTCGGGCGCGTCATTCCAACCGTTGTAATCGCAGGTAAGCACAGTCTCCACCTTCCTCGTGTTCTCGCCGGCCCAGGGAGACCGGATCGCGGCCCTCTCCCAACGCATGCGTCGTGCCATCCTTCTGTAGAACGCCTCAGGATGGGGTGAGGTTTCAGTGGCTATTCTTGGGTCATGCGTCACATCGAGCCACTACCCATCGATCAAGTCCTGCCCGCGCTGCGTGATGCGCTCCGCAGCGGGACCAGCGCCGTGGTCCAGGCGCCACCCGGGGCGGGGAAGACCACGCGGGTTCCGCTCGCCCTGCTCGACGAGCCCTGGCTCGCCGGCCGGCGCATCGTGATGCTCGAGCCGAGACGGCTCGCGGCGCGGGCTGCGGCGCGGCGCATGTCCGACACACTGGGCGCAGCGGGTCGGGGACACGGTGGGCTTCCGGGTCCGGCACGAGTCCGCGGTGGGTCCCGAAACCAGGATCGTGGTGGTGACCGAAGGGATTCTGACCCGGATGCTGCAGAGCGATCCGGCGCTCGAGGAGTTCGGTCTGGTCGTCTTCGACGAGTTCCACGAGCGGAGCATCCACGCCGATCTCGGTCTCGCGCTCACCCTCCAGAGCCGCGCCATCCTGCGGGAGGACCTCCGCGTGCTGATCATGTCGGCCACGATCGAGGGTGGGCCGGTGGCTGCGCTGCTCGGCGGTGCACCGCTGGTCACCAGCGAGGGACGGGCCCACCCGGTCGAAGTGCGCCATCTGACCCGCCGGGCGAACGCCAGACTCGAGCCCACGGTGGCGGCGGCGGTGCGCCAGGCGCTCGAGACCGAAGCGGGGGATGTGCTCGTGTTCCTCCCCGGCGCCGGCGAGATCCGGCGGGTGGAGACGCTGCTGCGCGGCGTGGCCGCCGAGGTGATCCCGCTGCATGGAAATCTCCCGCCGGACCAGCAGGACCGCGCCATTCTCCCGAGCCCGCCGGGCACCCGCAAGGTCGTGCTCGCCACGTCGATCGCGGAGACGAGCCTCACCATCGAGGGCGTCCGGGTGGTGGTGGACGCCGGTCTCTCGCGGGTGCCCCGGTACTCGATCAGGAGCGGCATGACCCGGCTGGCCACCGTGCGGGTGTCTCGTGCGTCGGCCGAGCAGCGGCGGGGCCGGGCCGGCCGCCTGGCGCCCGGCGTCTGCTACCGGCTCTGGTCGCGCCAGGAGGACGCAATGCTGCCGGACCGGTCGACCCCCGAGATTCTCCAAGCCGACCTCGCCCCTCTCGCGCTCGACCTGGCGGCGGCCGGGGTCCGCGACCCGGCCGAGCTCAGGTGGCTCGATCCCCCTCCGCCGGCCGCCTTCTCGGAGGCACAGTCTCTGCTCGTCCAGCTCGGCGCTCTCGATGGGTCCGGCGGCTGCACCCGCCATGGCGGGGCGATGATCCGCCTGGCCCTGCATCCCAGGCTCTCCCACATGGTCATGAAGGCCAGCGAGTTGGGCGACCGGGACACGGCTTGCGAGATCGCAGCGCTCCTGACGGAGCGCGATCTGCTTCGTCGGACCGAGGGTGTCTCCGAGGCGGACATTCGGACACGCCTCGATCTCCTTCGGGGGACGACGGTCCGCCAGGGGGTGGACCGTGAGGCGCTGCGACGGGCAAGGGCGGAGGTGGCGGTCTGCCGCAGAAGCAGGGCCGCGGGGACGGGGCGAGGGGGTAGCCTCGGCGTGGGCGCGCTGCTCGCCCTGGCCTACCCCGACCGGATCGCCCAGCGGCGTCAGGGGCAGACCGGGCGATTCCTGCTCAGGAACGGACTCGGCGCCTTCCTCGACCCCCAGGGGCTCTCGGGGGAGGACTACCTGGTGATCCCCGAGCTCGACGGCAAGGTGCCGGAGAGCAGGATCCTGGTGGGAGCCCCGATCTCGATCGAGGAGATCCGCGAGCGGTTCGGGAGCGACATCGCGATCGAGGAAGTGGTGACGTGGGATCCCGGGTCGCGTGCCGTCGTCGCGAGGAGGCGTGAGCGGCTGGGAGCGATCGTGCTTCGCGATAGTGCGATGCGGAATCCCGACCCCTCGCTGGTCGACCAGGCGTTGATGGAGGGTGTGCGGAGGGAGGGCATCGACGTCCTTCCGTGGGATGGCGCCGCGAGACGGACGCGCGAGCGCATCGCCTTCGTCCGCAGCCTGGAGCCGGGCTGGCCCGACGTTTCGGACTCGGCGTTGGCGGATTCGTTGGAGGAGTGGCTGGGGCCGCATTCGGCCGGGCTTACGCGCCTGGCCGATTTGGCTCTGATCGACCTGGCCGCGGCCCTGCTCGACCGCCTGAATTGGGAGCAGCGGGCCGCCCTGGACCGGCTGGCGCCGACCCATGTGACGGTGCCCAGCGGATCCCGGATACCGGTCGACTACAGCGATCCCACCCTTCCGGCCCTGGCGGTGCGCCTTCAGGAGATGTTCGGGCTCACCGCGACGCCGCGGGTGGGTGGGGGAGCGGTCCCGCTGACGCTCCACCTGCTCTCGCCGGCAGGGAGGCCGGTCCAGGTGACGCGCGACCTCGCGGGATTCTGGGGAACCACGTACTTCGAGGTGCGTAAGGATCTGAGGGGCCGGTATCCCCGGCATCACTGGCCGGACGATCCTCTCCAGGCGACGCCGACCAAGCGGGCTCGGCGGAAGACCTGAGGGGGAACAGACCGCGGGATTCGGCTGTTGGACATACGTGGCAGTGGGCCAGGAAGAAGTGTGCAACGAACCTCCGATTTCGGACATTTAGGCGTAGCGGTCCTCGAATTCCCGGGCCTCGGTGAGCGGTTATATAAGCTGTTTCATGACAACGACTTGTCGGCAAATCTAAGACTTCTGCAGCCGGCGGGTGAGAACAGGAGCAGTGCTGTGGCGGTGACCAAGCGGAGGGGTGGGCGGCGGCGTGCGCCTCGGGCGGCCCAGCTGCCCCGGGCGATCGACGAAGGGCGGGAGAGCCTGGACTTCTACCTCCAGGAGATCAGCCGGATTCCGCTCCTGAAAATCGAGGAGGAGACGGCGCTGGCGCGGCGCGCGTTCAAGGGCGATGTCGAGGCGCAGGAGAGGCTGGCCCGGCACAACGTGCGGTTCGTGGTCTCGGTGGCCAAGAAGTTCCAGAATCGCGGCGTGCCCCTGATGGACCTGATCGGCGAGGGCAACCTCGGTCTCATGACCGCGGCGCGAAAGTTCGACCCGGACCGCGGCGTGAAGTTCATCTCGTACGCGGTCTGGTGGATCCGCCAGGCGATTCAGGCGGCGATCGCGCGCCACGGTCGCCCGGTGCGGGTGCCCCTGAATCGCACGGCCGACCTGAACCGGCTGGGCCGGGCGACCGTGTTGCTGACGGAGCGGCTCGGGCGGGCCCCCACGACCGAGGAGCTGGTCGAGGCGACCGGACTGACGCGGGACGCGGTTCGTGCCCTCGGCGCGCTGCACATCGAGGCGCTGCGGCTGGACCATCCCGTGCGCGAGGCCGACGACCGGGGCCGGATGGAGCGGTTCGTTCCCCTCACCCAGGAGGGCACGGACGCCACCACCATGGCCAACAGCCGGACCACGGATCTGGAGGCGGCCCTGGCCGCCCTTCCGCCGAGGGATGCGAAGGTGCTCCGGCTCTACTTCGGAATCGACGACGGCAAGGGCCGGACGCTCGAGGAGATCGGCCGGATGATGGGTGTGACTCGGGAGCGGATCCGCCAGCTCCGTGACCGGGCGCTCCGGCAGCTCCGGGAGCAGCACGGAGACAAGCTCCGCGAGCTCGCGGCCTGACCCCCGGCTGACCCAGCTGGAATGCCCCGATCGGCACTTGCCGGTCGGGGTTTTCTATTGTTGCAAAAGGTTGCAGTCACGGGGGACTGGACTAGACAGTCATAATGTCGAATACTTGAGGAACCCCCTGTTCGAAATCCTGTCGATGCGGTTGGCGGGGCTGCGGTCTCTACCCAGCCGGGTGAGGTACACCAGTGAAGCGAGCTGCCTCCGTGCTCAAGGGCGTCCGAACGCACCTGATCGAGCACTTCGAGCTGTTCCTGACCGCGGCGAGCGTGTTCGTGGCGATCGGGCTCATCTTCGTCGGCCTGCCCAGGGGCGAACAGGGGCTGGCGCACGTGTTCTTGATCTGGCTCCAGGGGTTTCTGATCTGGTCGGTTCATCGGCACGCATGGTTCCGGCGCCGGGCACTGGTCGACAAGATGCGTCTGATGCTTCAGGACCGAGTCAACAACCAGCTCACCGTCATGCTGGGCACGGCTGAGATCAGGAATCGTGAGCTGACGCCGGCGGAGCAGCAGGACATGGACACGGCGACCTCGGCCGCGCGGGCGGTCGCGCGCGAGCTGGAGACCCTGTCGCTGGAGTCGCTCAGCGTCTGGGAGCGCCGCTACCGGTATTTCCTGCGGGGCACGTGGCTTTGACCCGCGTCCGTCTGCGGCTGCTCCGGGCAATTTGCGGCGAGGCTCCGTAGCGCGTCCCCGGCACGGCCGGAAGAAACGCTTCCGGCCCGCCGCCTGCTGGACCAGTAACCCCTTCTCCCCCATCGCGTTAACGAGTAGCTTCCGAGTCCATCGGAAGGACGCCGCTCGCCGGTCCGCTGTAGCCGCCGGCGGACTGGTTATTGCGCTGCGCTCCTTCGATGAGCGCGCCCAGCCAGATGTCTCTCCGCAGAATTCCGGCAGCCCTGCACCTCCACGTTCGCATCGCCTATGCGAACGCGTGGGAGTCGCTCATCGGTACCCACACCTCCCAGGCCCTCCAGTTCGTCTGTGAGTTCGCCTCCCGGGCTCCGGTGCTTCGGGCGCTCGACCTGTACTTCGAGGTCGTGGCGGTGCCCGAGGCGATGCAGGAGATGGTGCGGACCCGCTGCCTCACCTCGATCGAGCTCGAATCGCTCCCGCCGCTCACCCCGATGCCGCTCCTCCGGGGGTGGCAGCTGCTTCGGGTGGACCGTTTCCTGGAGCAGCAGCAGTATCGCCGGCGCTACCAGGAGAAGACCCTACAGCTCGCCCGCATGGTGGGCGCGCGTGCCGCCGAGGCGGTGATCGCCACCCACGTCGAGAATGCCATCGGATTCAGCGCGTTGCTGCGGGGGGTCCTGCCGGTGGAGCAGGCGACCGATCACTACCTGCGGGAGTTCAGTCTCTCGTCGAGCGCGGCGCACATGGTCTGGCAGCGGGTGCAGGCACGGGTGGCGGGAGAAGAGCTCACCGCCCAATACTCCGACCCACCGCCGCCGGTCCTCGAGTCCGAGCCGGACCAGCCGGATCCCGAGCCGGACCCCGAGCCGGCAGTACTCACCTCGGGCTATCCCGACGCCGCGGACGAAGAGGATCAGGTCGCGGTCAGAACTCGAAGCCCATACCCAGATTGACCTGCGTCGCCGAAAGATCGTCAACCGGCGCCCGGTAGCGGGTCCGGATATGGCGCACCTCAAGGCCGACAACGGCGGGCAGGCGCCGCCAGGTGAGATGGCCTTCGACCGCCAAGTTCCGCAGCCGTGACGGATCGCCCAGGTCCTCATCGTCCGGATCGTCGATGCCGGCGCCCCCCCCGATCTCCCAGTGCACCGAAGGCCGCACGTTGAGCTGAGCCCACCCGCCGATGGCTCGCACCGGCACTCCATCGCGGACCATGTTCTGCCCGACGCCCCCGCCTCCCAGTCCGGCCAGGGCCTGTCCGGTAAACCCTTCAGCGCGAAGCTCCAGCCGGCTCCCGACGGGGGTCCAGATGCTGACCGCCAGGGCCTTCGACGGGATTCGGTTTCCAGAGGCATCCAGGATCCAGCCGTAGTGGCCGCCGGCGCTCACCTCACCCAGTCGCTCGCCATCGCCCCAACGCCCCCGCACCCGGCCCTGCAGGAAGGGCCGGCCGCTGCGCTCGGCGATGTCCGGTAGGGTGAGGAACGCGCCCTGTGGCTCGCCGGAGGTGGGAGCCAGCGCGGCCACCTCCGCTCCGATCCGCAGACCGCCGGCCGGCGCGAGGTCGGCGCTCAAGCGGATCTGCGGGATCCAGAGCCAGAGGTTGCCGGCCGCCGGCGAAGTCGGGGAATCCGATGCTGGCGAGCGACGAGGGACTCACCGCCGCGATCGGCGGGGACTCCTGGCCCACCAGCAGCGCCACGCGGTTCCAGGTCAGCTCCGCCACCGCGCGGCGGACCCGCAGGAGCGGGAAGGTTCTCCCTCCCGTCGAAGGCTGTTGCCCGCCGAAGAAGTCCACGTCGAGCTCGGCCTTGATCGCGCCGCCGGCAAACTCGGGGACCAGGGCGAACGCGGTGACCCGCGACTGGCGCACGGTCGCGCTCGACGTGCTCGTCTCGGGGCCGGTGGCCGCCGGTGGAACGGCGAACTGAGGAACGTCGCTGTTGTTGACGTTGTCGGTGGTATGAAACGCGTTCATCAGGATGAGGCCGTGCACGCTGGCCTCGATGTCCGGCTGCTGCGACGCGAGCGGCGGAGTGATTCGCCGCCGTCAGGGCGAGAAGGATGGCCGGTACCCGAGAAGGTGCTCCGCGCGTTGACGCGCTCTGGAGCGATCGGTAACCTTTTGGCATGCCAGGTAAAGTAAAGCCCGGCCTGGTCGGCCGCCGGATGCTGGCGGTGGCTGGGCTGGTGGCGGTGGCTCTCGCCGCAGTGGCGCCGCCCTCCGCGGTGAGCGGTCGGGTCACCATGCTGGACAAGGAGAATCAGCCCGGCGACGACGTGGGCCAGGCGGTCATCTGGCTCAGCGGTGCCGCCGCGAGGTCCCGGCCGCCGGTGCAGACCGACATCGGCACGTCGGACAAGGCGTTCTCACCCCACGTGCTGGTCGTGCCGGTCGGCTCCACCATCTCCTTCTCCAACTACGATCCCTTCAATCACAACGTGTTCTCGCTCTCGGAGGAGAATCCCTTCGACCTGGGACTCTACGGCCGCGGCAAGGCGCGCTCGGTGCGGTTCGAGCGGCCCGGGCTGGTGCGCGTCTACTGCAACGTCCACGCGCAGATGAGCGCGCTGGTGCTGGTGCGCGACGCTCCCTGGTACACCCAGCCGTCGAGCGACGGCTCGTTCACCCTGGGGTCGGTGCCGGCGGGGGACTACACCCTGCATGCCTGGCACGAGCGTGCGCTCGAGGTCACCCGCCCGCTCACGGTCCCGGCCGAAGGAGTGGAGCGGTTGACGATCGAGCTCGATGCCCGGGGCCACGAGTTCAAGCCGCACCTCAACAAGCACGGCCAGCCATATCCTCAGCAGGGGCGGCGCTACTGAGCCGCGCGCCGAACGGCTGGCGATGACCCTCCCGCTTGGCACCCGGATCTTCCTCGGCACCGCGTTGGTGGTGGTCGCGGTACTCGGCTCCGCGCTGCTGGTCACCAAGCGGCGGGCCGACATCGCCGCCGATGCCGCGTCCGCCCGGGCACTCGGCGCGACCGCGTCGTCCATCGAGGAGGCACTCCGGAGCAGGAGCACCACCCTCCTCCGTCTCACTCAGGCACTGGTCCAGGTCCCGGCCTACGTCTCGCGCATCGGCGAATCGTTGCGCGGGGGCGACCGCGCCAACCTGCTCGACCAGGCGGACGAGCTGCGGCTCCAGACCGGGGCCGACTGGGTGCTCATCACCGACGGGGCCGGCGTGCTCCAGGCCTGGACCGCGAACCGGGGCAGCGCGGGCGAGGACTTCTCGCGGGGCGCCCTGATCGGCCGCGCGATGGAGGGCCAGATCACCCAGGGCCTCTGGCTCGAGCCGGGGGAGGAGGGCGACGACCTGTATCAGGCCGTCGGCGTCCCGGTGGTGAATCCCGGGAGCACGACGCCATTCGGGGTGGTCGCCGCCGCGCTCAGAGTGGACAGCGGGTTCGTCGCGCAGCTCCGCCGGAACACCGACTCCGAGATCGTATTCTTCTCGCTGGACACGCTGGGCGTTCCCCAGCTGGCGGTGTCCTCGCTGCCCCGAGCGGCGGTGGCCGACGAAGTTCGCCGCGCGCCGGTGGGCAAGGGAGAGGACACCAGCTTCGCCCGGTTTCCGCTGCGGTCGGGGGACGAGAACTACCTGGGGGCGTCGGGCTTCCTCCGCACCGCGGACGGCGTGCCGCTCGGCGGGTTTCTTGGCCTCCACTCGCGCGACCGGGAGCTCGCGGCCTACCGGCAGCTCAGCCGGACCATCGGCTGGTCGTTCGTCGTGGGGCTGCTGCTGGCGCTGGGGTTCTCCGTCCTGATGGCCCGGCGGATCACGCGGCCGGTCCGGCAGCTGGTGAAGGCGGCCCGGAAGGTGAGCGAAGGTCAGTACACCGGCCGCATCGAAGCGAGCAGCGGTGATGAGATCGGCGAGCTGGCGGGCGCGTTCGGCCAGATGGTCGAGGAGCTGCGGGAGAAGGATCGGCTGGTGGCGTACCTGAAGACCGGGGGACAGCGGGGCGGAACCGGAGGGCAGGCGGTGACGACCCCGGGCCGAGGCGAGGCCCCGGGCTCATTGGCCGTGGGCGAGAGATTCGCCGGGCGCTACGACATTCACGAGGTGCTGGGCTCGGGCGGGATGGGCGTGGTCTACCGGGCGTTCGATCGCGAGGTCGGCGAGGCGGTGGCGATCAAGGCCCTGCGACCCGATCTCGGGGGGATCGATACCACCCTGCTCGAGCGATTCCGCCAGGAACTTCGGCTGGCCCGAAAGATCACCCACCGAAACGTGGTCCGTACGTACGACCTGGGCGAGGTCGACGGCGTCTATTACATCACCATGGAGCTGGTGCGTGGAACCACCGTGGCGGCGCTCATCCGGGACGCGGGCCGGCTCGACGTTCCCGCGACGCTGACCATCGGGAAGCAGGTGTGCCGCGCGCTCGAAGTGGCCCACGAGGAAGGTGTGATCCATCGCGACGTGAAGCCCCAGAACCTGCTGGTGGATCCGTCCGGTTTCCTCAAGGTGATGGACTTCGGCATCGCGCGGCTGGCCGAGCATCGGGCGGACCCGGGGCAGGCCCTGACCGCCGCCGGTGTCGTGGTCGGGACGCCCCAGTACATGGCTCCCGAGCAGCTCTTCGGCGAAGCGGTGGACGGCCGGGCCGACCTGTACGCCACCGGCGCCGTGCTCTTCGAGTGCGTCACCGGACGGCCGGTCTTCGAAGCGCCGAGCCTGGTGGCGCTGCTCGCGCGGCATCTGGACGACGTCGCGCCCAGTCCTCGCGTCCTCAACCCCGATATCCCGGAATCACTTGCGACGGTGATCCTCCGGGCGCTGGCCCGGCGGCCGGATGACCGCTGGTCCAGCGCCACGGAGTTCCTGCGGGCGCTGGAAGGGGTGCAGGTCTAGCGGCCGGCCACGGCGGTGCCAGCTGCCAGCTTCCCGTCCTTGACCAGCGCGGTGCCATCCACCTCCAGCGTTGCGTTCCCGATCTCCGGAAACAGCCCGAAGTTGACCCGGTTGTCGCCGCCCGCCCAGGTGTTGTCTCCCACACCCACCGTCACAGCGCCGGCCCGGCTCCACACGTTGACCGCCCCGCCCTCCGGCAGCTTGATGCCGGGATTGATGCCGATGTCGACCACGCCGAAGACGTCTTTCCCGGGCCCGGCCAGCTCGTAGTACTCCTCGAGGGGCTTCAGCCCCGACTTCGCGGTCATGCCGACCATTTTCCCGTTCTTCACCTCGAGCCTCAGCCCGTCGATCCTGTCGCCCTGGTAGAACAGGTGGTCCGCCACCACCACCCCGTTGGCCGTGCCGGGCACCGGGGTGATGAAGACTTCGCCGGCCGGCAGCCAGACCGATAGCGCAGGGCCGCCCTTCTTCCGATCCTCGGCCGAGATCACGCCGTCACTCACCTGAACCGGTCGCCCGGCGATGCCGACCCGGAGATCGGTGCCTCCGGGGCTGGTGATGCGGAGCTCCTTTCCGGCCGCGAGCGCTTTCTGGATCTGTTCCCCGGTGGCCTGCAGTTGCGCGTAGTCGGCGTCGATCCCGCCGTACATCAGCCGGGCCAGCTCCTCTCGCGAGATCCCGAACTGCTCGGCGCGCTCCTCGCTGGGATAGAGGCCGTTGCCGAGCGCGACGGTGCGGACCTTCCTCTTGGTCGCCAGTTGTATGATCGGCGCAAAGGACTTGGTGCGCGCCGCGATCCGCTCGGGCGCCACGCCCTTCAAGGTGCGGCCTTCGCCCGCCTCGGTGCTGATGAAGACGTCCTCCATCTCGACCAGCTTCATGGCGAGCTCTGGGGTCTGGCTGTCGTACTTGGCGGGGACCTCATCGTAAGCCCGCCGCCGGTACCGCTCGGTGGTGACGGAGACCAGAGGGTCTCCGCCGACCTTCTGTACCTCGATGGCGATTTCCTCCAGCAGCGGGAGATCGTCGTCCCTGCCGGTGATGAGAACGATCTCTCCCTCGCGTATCCCGGCGCTCTGCTGCACGATCTTGGCGGCGACGGACTTGTAGTCGGCGACGGGAGCCGCGCTCGGCTCCGCGCTGTCCGGCCGGACCGCGCCCGATTCCGCGCTCTCGGCCGCGGTCTCGGGCCGGTCACAGCCGGTGACCAGTACGGTCGAGCCCGTGAAAAGCAGGAGCCAGGCGAAAGCGCGGGCGGGACATGCGGAACACAGTCTCTCTGCGAGCATGGTGCACACCCCTGAGCTGTAAGAACAGCCGAATTCGACTCGGTGGTGGTGGGCCCTTCGGAGCGTCGGAAGGATGGCGCGGCGGAGGGGGCGAGCCGTGCGCCACCACGCTATGTCGCGGTCTTGGGGGTGTCAAGCAAATGGAGCATTTCTGGCCCCCATCCAGCGGGCTCGCAGAAAGCCCGATCGCGGGCCGTGCAGGTCCTGGTAATTCCTTCTGTTACAATGGCTTTACCCATGGCCTACCGCTTGCCTACCAAGCCATGCAATTGGTTTCCTATCGTCCTCAGTTCCCACTCGGATTCCCCATGAGCCAACGCCTGCACCGGATGCTGATGGCTCTGCTCTGTCTTTCGGGCACCGTGGCGACCCTCGGCCGCGGCGCAGGAGCTGTCTCCCCGGGAGCTGGCCGAGCTGGAGGCGTGGTACCGGAGGACGTCGGAGCGGACTCCCGGCGGGCAGTGGGGGATCAGCATCGGCACGATGGACGGCCGGATGCTCTGGAGCGTGAGTCCCGAGCTGGAGCTGATCCCAGCGTCCACCACGAAGCTCTTCACCACCGGCTTCTCGCGCACCCGAATGGGCGGCGGCGCGCGCTTCACCACGCGCGTCATCGGTGACGGCCGGGTGGACACGATCAGCGGGAAGTGGGTCGGGACCTGGGCGCTGCAGCTGGGCGGAGATCCGACGCTGGAGCGCGCCGGTCGCGCCGGCCCGACGCTTCGCGAGCTCGCCCGGCAGCTCCGGGAGCGCGGGGTGCGGGTGCTCGATGGGCCGCTGGCGGTCACCAGCAAGAACGGCCCCGCCGCGTCGCGGTATCCGACAGTCTGGTCGCCGGATTACGAGGGCCGGCTCTACGCCCCTCCGGTCGGCCCGGTCGCGCTGCATGAGAACATCGTCTCGCTCACCTTCCAGCCGGGCCGCGAGGCCGGCGCGCCGCCCCACTTGGTGAGTGCCTATCCCGATGGGGTGGGCCGCATGGTCCGCATCGCCGCCACGACGGTGGGTGGCCGAGGCAAGCGGCTCTCGCTTCGCGCGGATCCCGACGGCGGGTGGACCCTGCGGGGCCACATCGGCATCGACCGCAGGGTCGCGGGGCTGAGCGCGGTGGCGCACGATCCCTCCCAGCTGCTGGTCGCCGCCTGGTCGGCCGCGCTGGAGCGTGCCGGGATCCGCTGGCTCAATGTCGGAGGACCGGTGATGCTGGCCCCCCGTCCGGCCACGATTCTCGCCCAGGTCAGCTCGGCGCCGCTGGACAGCATCGCGATCGAAGTGAACCGGCGCAGCGTGAACATCGGCGCCGAGCTCATGCTGCAGTGGGCGGCGGGCAACCAGCTGACCGGTCCCGGCCTCCTCACCCAGCACGTCCGCCAGGTCGTCGGCCCATCCGCTCGGGTCCACCTGGTGGACGGCAGCGGCCTCAGCCAGTTCAACCGCATGAGCTCGCGGACCCAGATGCTGTATCTCGCCCGCTTTCCGCAGCTCCCGGGCAACGGCCGGTATCCCTTGCTCCTGCCCGCCAACGGGACCGGCACCCTGCGGCGGCTGCGCGGCGGAGCCATGACCCGCGGGGTGGTGCACGCCAAGACCGGTACCCTCGACGATGTCGCCACGCTCGCCGGCTACCTCGCGCGGCCCGATGGCCTGCTCGTCATGTCGCTCATGTACAACGGCAGGCGCATCGGCGCCGCGCGGGCCGCGGAATGGGAAGTCTTCCGGGTGCTCGGCGCCGAGGCCGTGGACCTGGGGGGCGCGCTCGACGTTCACATGGGTGGAACCAGCCCGGCCAATGACCGCTAGCCTCGCCCGCCGCGTCCCGGTCCGTGACTCGGCCTTCCGGACCTCCGAGATCCTCTCCGCGCTCTCCTGCGCCCTGGACATCACCGAGGGCCAGCCGCCGGGCCACGCGGTGCGGACCTGCCTCATCGGGATGCGGATCGCCGAACGGGCCGGCGTCCCGCTGGAGGACCGCGGGCCCCTGTTTTACGCACTGCTGCTCAAGGATCTCGGCTGCTCCAGCAACGCGGCCCGGCTCTGTTCGCTCTTCGGGGCGGACGACCGCGCGCTCAAGCGGGAGCACAAGCTGACCGACTGGTCGCGCTCGGGGCGCGAGCCTGGCCTACGCGTTCCGCCACGCGGTGCCCGAGGCGTCGACGATGGGGCGGGTTCTGCGGGTCGCGTCGATGACGTTCAAGGAGAGGGGCAGCGGGCGCGAGATGGTTCAGACCCGCTGCGAGCGCGGGGCGGACATCGCGTCCATGCTCGGCTTCACCGAGGCGACACGAGAGGCGATCCGTACGCTCGACGAGCACTGGGACGGTCACGGGATGCCGGAGGGCCTCGCGGGGACCGCCATTCCCCTCCTCGGGCGAATCGTCGGGCTGGCCCAGTCGGTCGAGGTGTTCACCAGCCGCTTCGGGGTGGACGCGGCGGTCGCGGTCGCGATGGAGCGGCGCGGCCGGTGGTTCGATCCCGCGCTGGTGGACGCGCTCAAGAGCTTCGCGCGAGGACGACGACTTCTGGGCCCTGGTGCTGGGCCGCTCGCCCGAGCGGCACCTCGCCGCGCTCGAGCCCGAGGATCAGATCCTCGTCGCCGACGAGGACCGTCTCGACGACATCGCGCGCGCGTTCGCCCGGGTGATCGATGCCAAGTCACCGTTCACCTACCTGCACTCGGAGCGGGTGGCCGAGCTGGCGGTGACGATCGGACGACGGCTTCACTTCGACGAGGTGGAGCTCCGGGACCTCCGGCGCGCGGGGCTGCTGCACGACATCGGCAAGCTCGGCGTCTCGACCCTGATCCTCGACAAGCCCGACCGGCTCACCGAGCGCGAGCGCGCGGAGATCAGGGTCCATCCGGCGTATACCCAGCGCATACTGGAGCGGGTGGCCGCGTTCTCCGGGATCGTGGAGATCGCGAGCGCCCATCACGAGCGCCTGGACGGGAAGGGATACCATCTGGGGCTGCCGGCGGAGCGGCTCTCGCCGATGAGCCGCGCGCTGGCGGTGGCCGACGTCTACGAGGCGATCACCGCCGACCGACCCTACCGGCGCGGGACTGCCGCGGAACGAGGCGCTCGCGATCCTGCGCGGCCAGGCGGGCACCGCGCTCTGCGCCGCGTCGGTCGAGGCGCTGGCGTCCGAGCTGGACTAGGCCCGGCCGGGGACGATCGCGGCCACCGCCTGCCTCCAGCGCGGCGGCGGACGGGCGCGGTACCCTGAGCCAGCCGCGCATTGCCTCCGCCACGCCCTCCCACCTGTTCCAGCGCTGACCTGAGCATGCCGCCCGCGTCCAGCTCCGAGTCGGCCGACGCGGCGACCAGGAGCGCGGGCGGCTCCGCCGTCCACCCCACGAACAGCGCCCGAGGCATCCCGGCGACGGCTTGCGCCAAGCGGGCGCAGCCGCTCGATCGGACCCTTCTCCTCGCGCACCACGATCGCAGCGCAACCCCGATCCATCGGGCGGAGCGGCCGCGTAGAGGTCGCGCGCCCTGACGCTCGGCCAGAGCTCGTCCTCCAGCTCGCGGCGGGCCGCGACCGCTTCCTTGAGCTCGGCGCGCTGCGCCTCCACCAGCGCGGGAAGCTCGGCGGGCGCGGCGGAGAACTGGGCGGCGAGGCGGGCGAGCAGATCGAGATCGGCGCGGGCCCGCCGCACCGCCCGCGCGCCGCAGACGAACTCGAGGCGCACGTTCTTCTTCACCCGCTCGGCCTTCCGGATGAGGATCGGGCCCGATCTCCCCGGTCGCGCGCACGTGAGTGCCGCCGCAGGCGCTCCGGTCCAGATCGCGGAATGGTCACGATGCGCAGGGTTCCCTCCCGGGCCGACGCCTTGCGAAGCCCGCTCGCGCCGCCGGCCTCCTCGAAGCTCACCTCGACCGGACGATTCTCCGCCACCAGCCGGTTGGCCCGGGACTCTGCCTCGACCAGGCGCGCGTGATCGATGCGCCGGCGCGTCCAGGTCGAGGGTCGAGCTCTCGCTGCCGAAGTGGACGCCGATCGTGGCGTGGCCGCAGCAGCTCGGCGAGCACGGCGGAGAGCAGGTGCTGGCCGGTGTGCTGCTGCATGTGGTCGAAGCGGCGGTCCCAGTCGACGCGTGCCGCTGCACCCGGTCGCCGGCGAGCGGGTCCGCGAGGAGGTGCGCCACCCGCTCGCCCTCGTCCACCACATCCACGACGGCGATGCCGCCCAGGGTGCCGGTGTCGAAGGGCTGGCCGCCGGAGGTGGGATAGAAGGCGGTTCGGTCGAGGTAGATCCGGCGGCCGTCGTCGGCCCGCTCCACGACGGTGGCGTCGAAGTCGCGGAGGTAGGAGTCGGTGTAGTAGAGGCGGAGGGTCATGGCTCCACAATAGGCGGAACGGCGGAACGGCGGAACGGCGGACGTCGAAACGGGTCGGCCGCCGTCCGCCTGTCCGCCCGTCCGCCCTTCCGCCGGTCCGATCGATGAGCCAGACTTCACACCCATTCCCTATGACCACACCACGCTCCAGCCCCACCGCCGCCGTCCTCGGCCGGATCGGCCTGCCGCAGCCCGTCTCCGAGCTCGCGACCGCGGCGCGTGGGACGCGATCGTGGTGGGCGCCGGGCACAACGGGCTCACCTGCGCGGCGTACCTGGCGCGGGCCGGGCGCAAGGTGCTGGTGCTCGAGGCCCGGGACCGGGTGGGCGGCGCCTGCACGATGGACGAGCCGTGGCCCGGCGTGCGGATGTCTCCCTGCGCCTATGTCGCCGGCCTGCTGCATCAGACGGTGATTCGCGAGCTCGATCTGCCCGGCCACGGGTTCCGCTGGATGCCGGCGGTCGGCGGGCTCTTCGTGCCCTTCGAGGACGGGACCAGCATCCAGCTCTGGAACGACGACGCGCGCTGCGAGGCGGAGATCGAGCGCTTCGCGCCGAAGGACCTCGACGGGCTGGCGGGCGATGCAGGCGGTGAAGCGCCGGCTGCGCGACGCGCTCCGGCCCGACGGCGAGGGCGATCTCTGGCTCGATCCGGCGCCCGACCGGGATGAGATCGAGCGCCGGCTGCGCGGCGACCGCGAAGCGCGCGCCGCTGCTGTTCGACTGGTCCATGGTCGAGCTGGTCGAGCGCTACATGGACGACGAGCGGATGCACCTCGCCTACCTGGGGCAGGGGGTCATCGGCACCAACGCGAGCCCGCACGATCCCGGGACCGCGTCGGTGTGGTTCCACCACGCCTCGGGCCGGATGTTCGGGCAGGCCGGGAACCTGGGGGTACGTCGAGGGCGGGATGGGGATGGTGTCCTTCATCCTCTGCGACATCGCGCGCGAGCTCGGCGTCGCGGTGGCGACCGACGTGCCGGTCGCGCGGATCCTGCCGGGCGAAGGTGTCGAGCTCGCCTCGGGCGAGCGGATCCGCGCGCCGCACGTGATCTCCAACGCCGATCCGGCCGCCACGCTCCGGCTGCTGGGCGACGGCCGCCGACGAGGCTTGGGCGGCGCAGGTCCGCGAGCGTGCCGACGGCCGGGGTCACCGTGAAGGTGAACCTCAGGCTCTCCGAGCTGCCCAACTTCACCGCGCGGCCCGGGCTGGACCAGCCGCACCACACCGGCCAGACCAACACGCCGCTCTCCAAGGAGGAGTGGCGGGCGCACCACCGCGCCGCCAACGAGGGCGTGCTGCCGCCGCGGACCTGGAACGAGCTCTACCTGCACACGGTGTTCGACCGGAGCGTGGTGCCGGACGGGGTGCACACGATGAGCGTCTTCGCCCAGTACGTCCCCACCCGCTTCCGCGAGGGCGACTGGGACAGCCGGCGCGACGAGGTGGGCCGGGTGGTCGTGCGGTCCATCGGCCGGTTCTGCAGCAACATCCCCGCGGCGGTGACCGGCATGGAGGTCCTGGGCCCGCCGGACATCGAGCGGCGGGTCGGGCTCACCGGCGGGCACATCTTCCAGGGCGAGATCCTGCCGCAGTACATGTGGGATCGCCGGCTCCGCGCGCGGACGCCGATGCCGGGGGTGCTGCTCTGCGGGGCCGGCACCCATCCGGGCGGGAGCGTGATCGGGGTGAACGGACGAAACGCGGCGATGGAGGTGCTGAAGGACGGGGAAGCGGGACGTTGAAGAAGAAGACGGGTTGGTGGTGAGATCGGGTCATGACAGGCTCTGCCGCTACCCCCATCCCCGCAGCGCCCGCACGAAGTCGTGCAGCACCAGGAACTTCTCGTACAGGATCACGCCCTTCCGCTTCTGTCCGAACTCGGCGAACAGGTCGCGCAGCCGTCCGCGGCGGGTGACGTAGAAGCGGAAGGTCTCGGCGAAGTCCTCCTGCGGATGCTTGGCCGCGTAGGCGCTCACGTGGTCGCGCGGGGCGATCGCGATCCGGCGGCGCTGGAAGTAGACCCAGGTGTTGTCCATCCCCCGGTACGCCTTGTCCACCTCGCCGAACGCGCGCCGGAACCGCCGGCTCCGGGTCCAGTCCCAGTGGTGGTACAGGAAGCTGTGGCCCAGCTCGTGGGTGAGGAGGCCGACGAGCATCGTCCACGGGATCTCGTCCTGCCGAAGCTTGCCCACGACGTAGCGCTGCTCGATCTCCACGATCTTGGGATAGCGCGGGATCCACGCCGGAGATCCCCGGGCGGAGCAGGATCCGGTAGCCCCAGTCGCGGATCCGGCTGACCAGCAGCAGCCGGCGCACCCGGGTGAGCGCTCGGGGAATGAGGTCGCGCCCGGTGGCGTCGTTGCCGCACCAGGGGCAGGCGTTCATCCAGTCGTCCACGCCGCGCCCGCAGTGGGGGCAGTCGCCCTCGAAGTGGTCCTGCTCGTCCCAGCTCTGCGCCCGCCCGCACCAGGGGCAGTTGCTCATCGGATACTGCACCCCGCCGCCGCAGCCCCAGTCGCACCGGGCGTCCATCCGGAAGCCCTTGGGCGCCTTGAGCGGCGTCTCGCTGGAATAGCCCTCCTCGTAGATGTCGGTGGCGCACCAGGGGCAGTAGGAGAACCGGTCGGACACCACCCAGCCGCAGTTGTAGCATTCGGCGCCGGTGACGTTGTCGAGGTCCTTCCAGTGCAGCTCGCGGGCGCAGTTGGGGCAGTGCTGCCAGTACTTGTGCAGCCGCTGTCCGCAGACGCAGCGCAGCTCGGGCGTCGGCGCCCGCTCGCGGGCCCGTCTACGCGCGGTCATACCGCGCCATCGCCTCGTCCACCAGCCGCTGCACGAAGTCGTAGTACTCCATGCCGGCCTTGTCCGCCGCGTTCGCCATGTCGTGTCCGTAGCTGATGAAGGGGTTGGCGTTGGCCTCGAGGAACCAGACCTCGCCGTCGGCGGCGAGCCGGACGTCGAGCCGGGCGTAATCGCGCAGCCAGAGGGCGCGGAACGCGGTGCGGCAGATGGACTCGATCCGCTCCCGTGCGCTGGCGGCTATCGGACGGGCAAAGACGTTACGGATTCCCTTCCGGGCGCGGTAGTCCTCGTCCCACTTGGCGGACTTGGTCGCGATCCGCTCCTCGGGCCTGGTCTTCCGCTTGTCGAAGACCATCTCGGTGATCGGCAGGATGTCGAGGCGCTCGCTCGTTTCCCACCACGCTCACGTAGAGCTCCCGGCCGTCCACGAACTCTTCGGCGATCGCGGGCTGGTGGAAGCGCTCGTGCACCAGGGTCACCCGCTCGATCAAGGAGGCCTCGTCCTGGACCACGGACGCCTGGGCGATCCCGGCCGAGGCGTCGGACTGGAGGGGCTTCACGATGAGGGGATAGCGCAAGGTCGCGGGGATCTCCAGTGCCTCACCGGGGCGCCAGGTGACGAAGTGGGGGACCCGTATGTCATGATAGGCCAAGACCTTCTTGCTCATGGCCTTGTTGCGGGAGACCAGCAGCGCCTGAGGGGGCGCGCCGGTGTAGCGGTACCCTTCCGCCTCCAGAACCCCGGGCACCAGGTACTCCAGCGAGGGGTTGCCGTGGAACGCCTCCGCGGCGTTGAAGACCAGGTCGGGTCGGATCTCCCCCAGGGAGTGGACCAGGTACTGGAGATCGTCGCCCACGCCGATCAGGAAGACCTCGTGTCCCCGCCGCCGCGAGGGCGTCGGCGATCTGGTACTCCATCTCCGGCTCGTCGTCATGCCAGGCAGCGACCTCCTTGGTCATCTGCCGCTCGTGCTCGGGGTGGTGCCACCCGGCATAGGGGGTGTCGAAAACGACGACGATACGCATGGGGCAAACTTAGCGGGGCCGGGGGACCCCTGGTGCCCCGGTGGACCGTGCCTACATCTTCTACGGTCCCTTACCCCTCGTTGGCATCGCGCGATCCGCTCGCAGCCCAGTCGGAGGTCAGATGGAGTTCACGGCCCGGGAAGCCAGGCTCAAGCCCGAGCACGCCGATCGGTATCCGCAGCTGGAGGCGGGGGTGTGGGAAACGGCCGCCGAAATGGGGGCTAAGGTGTTGCTGTGGCAGGTCCAACAGCAGGGCACGGCGGCGCTGGCCAGCCGGATCCTGGACGAGGAGCACTTCGAGTTCCGGGGGGGCTGGTACCGGGGCGGCGAGACCGATGCTCCGGACCCGGGCGAGCGATCCGGCGTTCAACGGGCCCGCGTAAAGGACGAGCGTACGGCACACCAGCTCGGGGCAGGGCGCGCTGTCATCCCGAGCGCAGCGAGGGATCCTGCTCGCCGGCTACCGGACCCGGCCTAGAAGATCTCGCTACGCTCGGGATGACACGCTGCGCTCGGGATGACAGCGCTGCGCTCGGGATGACAGCGCTGCGCTCGGGATGACAGCGCTTCCCGCGTTCCGCCTCCTCCCGGCCCCGCATACATTCCCCCTATGACATCTTTACCCGAACGCTCCTCCCCGGATCTCCTCCCGGCCGCGGAGTTCGAGGAGGACGCGCGTCTCGCCGCGGAGCTGATGGAGGAGCTGGGCCGCGTCATCGTGGGCCAGCGGGCGATGCTGGAGCGACTCCTCATCGGCCTGCTCGCCGATGGCCACGTGCTGCTGGAGGGTGTGCCCGGCCTGGCCAAGACCCTGGCGGTGCGGACCCTGGCGTCCACCATCGCGGCCGGATTCCACCGGATCCAGTTCACCCCCGATCTGCTCCCCGCCGATTTGATCGGCACCATGATCTACAACCAGCGCACCGGCGACTTCGCGGTGCAGCAGGGGCCGATCTTCACCAACCTCCTGCTGGCGGACGAGATCAACCGCGCGCCCGCCAAGGTGCAGAGCGCGCTGCTGGAGGCGATGCAGGAGAAGCAGGTGACCATCGGCGGCAAGACCTTCCCGCTGCCCCGACCTGTTCCTGGTGCTGGCCACCCAGAACCCGATCGAGCACGAGGGCACCTATCCCCTCCCCGAGGCGCAGGTCGACCGCTTCATGTTCAAGCTGGTGGTCACCTATCCCGAGCGGCGGGAGGAGCGCGAAGTGCTGGACCGGATGACCACCGGCGAGGAGCCCGCGGCGCGGCAGGTCGCTCGATCCCGAGCAGATCCTCCGCTCCCGCCGCCTGGTGCACGCGATCTACGCCGACGACCGAATCAAGGAGTACGTGCTGGACATCGTCGCCGCGACCCGCCGCCCGGCGGACGTCGGGCTGGGCGATCTCACGCCGCTGATCGAATTCGGTGCCTCGCCCCGCGCCGGGATCTTCCTCCTCCGGGCCGCCAAGGCCCACGCCTTCCTTCAGGGCCGCCCCTACGTCACGCCGGACGACATCAAGGCCCTCGGCCTCGACGTCCTGCGCCACCGGGTGATCCTCACCTACCGGGCCGACGCCGAAGGCATGGGTGCGGACGCCGTGGTCCGGCGCATCCTCGAGGCCGTGCCGGTGCCATGAGTCCGGAGGAAGTCACGCGCGAGGTGCGGCGACTCGAGATCACCACCCGCCACCTCGTGCGCGACATCATGGCCGGCGAGTACTCCAGCGCATTCCGCGGCCGCGGCGTGGAGTTCGCCGAAGTGCGCGAGTACCAGCCCGGCGACGACATCCGCACCATCGACTGGAACGTCACCGCTCGGCTGGGCGCGGCCTACGTCAAGCGCTACCTCGAGGAGCGCGAGCTGACCGTGCTCTTCGTGGCCGATCTGAGCGCCTCGTCGGGCTTCGGCAGCGTGCGCCGCACCAAGGGGGATCTGGCCACCGAGGTGTGCGCCGTGCTCGCGCTGGCGGCCGCGCGGAACAACGACCGGGTGGGCGCGGTCTTCGCGACCGACCAGGTGGAGCACTACGTGGCCCCGAGGAAGGGGCGGCGGCAGGCGCTCCGCGTCATCAGCGACCTGCTCGCCTTCCGGCCCGCGCGCGCCGGCACCGATCTCGGCGCGGCGCTCGGCTACCTCGAGCCGATGGTCCGCCGCCGCGCGGTCATCTTCCTCATTTCGGATTTTCTGGGCACCGGCTACGAGGCTCCGCTGGCCCGGCTCGCGCGGCGCCACGACCTCATCGCCATTCAGCTGACCGATCCCCGGGAGCGGGAGCTGCCCGACGTCGGGCTGATCACGCTCTGGGACCCGGAGAGCGGAGAACTGGCGAGTGGTGAACACCGGAGACCGACACGTTCGCGAGCGGTTCCGGAGCCGGGCGGCCGCGTTCGACGCGGCGCTGGAGCGGACCCTGGCGGAATCGGGTGCGGACTTGCTGCGTCTGGAGACGGGCCAGTCGTACGCCGAGTCGCTGCTGGCGTTCTTTCGGAGACGGGAGAGCATGCTGTGGCGGTGAAGGGCGGTATTCACCGAGGGGCGCCTGGTGCTGGCCGTACTGGTCTCCTCCCTTGCTCCCCCGGTCGCTCACGCCCAGCTCGATCACGGCCGCGCGTTCACCGTGACCGCCGAGCCGGCCAAAGTCGGCTTGGGCGATTCGGTCCTCCTGCGCTTCCGGCTCACCATCAACGACCGCGACCTGGTCACCGACACGGTCCCGCGCACGGTGGAGGATCTCGCCGCGGGCGTGCGGATCCTGTCGGTGGAGAAGCTGCGCCGCGGCGCCGACCGGGTCTTCACCGGCACCGCGGTGGTCGCCTTCTACCGGCCGGGCAAGCGCGCGCTCCCCGTGTTCGGGATCCCCTGGGTCCAGGTGGTCACCGGCCATCGCGGCGTCGTCACCCACGACCCGGCCGAGGTCGAGGTTGCATCGGTCTGCCGGCCGGCAATCCCGCGCTTCGCGACATCCGGGAGCCCGATGCCCCGCGGCGCTGGGGCGGACTTTGGATTCTGCTCGGCGCCGCCGCGGTCTCAGCGATAGCCTGGCTCGTCGCCCGACTCCGCGCACGTCGGCCCGCGGTGGCGCCCGAGCCGGTGGCTCCTCCACCACCACCGCCGGCGCCTCCCGATCCATACGCCGCGGCACTCCTCCGGCTCGACGCGATCGAAGCCGAGCGCTGGGCCGCGGGTGGCGATGTCGCTCGGCACTACGAGGCCGTGGCCGACGCGCTGCGTGGCTATCTGGAGAAGGCGGACGGGATTCCCGCCCGCGAGCGCACCACCACCGAGCTGCTCTGGTCGCTGCCTCCACGCCTGGCCGAGGGCGGGGCACGCCGCCGGGCCCAGGAGATGCTGGGCGACGCCGACCTCGTCAAGTTCGCCAAGCTGCGCCCGGATGCCGACGAGGCCGCGAGGTACACCACGAGGGCCCGTGACCTGCTGGCGCGGTGGCACCGCGCCGCACCTGCCAGCGAGGAGGCCGATGCGCTTCGCTGATCCGTGGCTTCTCGTCCTCCTGGCCCTCCCCGCCGCGCTGGCGGTCCGGCTGCTTCTCCGCCGCCGCCGGCCTCCCGAGCAGCGGATCGGCTTCCCCGTTCTCGGGTTCCTCGCGGACGAGCCGCCCGGCCGCGGAGCCACGGTGGCGGCTGCTGCCCGACCTCCTCGGCATCTCGGTGCTCGTGCTGCTGGTGGCGTCGCTGGCCCGGCCGCAGGTGCCGCACGAGGTTCGAGAGGTCCGGAGCAAGGCCCGCAATCTCATGCTCGCACTGGACATCTCCAGCAGCATGAAGGCGACCGACTTCAAGCCCGGCAACCGGCTCGAGGTGGCGCGCCAGGTGCTCGGCGACTTCGCGCGCCGCCGCGAGGGCGACCTGCTCGGCCTGGTCATCTTCGCCGGCCGCTCGTTCCTTCAGGCGCCGCTCACGCCCGATACCGAGCTGCTCGGGGAGCTGCTGGGGAGAGTGGAGATCGGGCAGCTCCCCGACGGCACCGGGATCGGCACGGCGCTGGCGCTCTGCCTGAGCCAGCTCAAGGACCTTCCCAGCCGCGCGAGCGCCATCGTGCTCATCACCGACGGCGCCAACAACACCGGCTCACCGGGCCCCTTCGTAGCGGCCGAGGCGGCCCGGGCGATCGGCGTGCGAATCCACACCATCGGTGTGAGCGCGCCGGACACCAGCGGGTTCGACGACGGCTTCATCTGGCGGCAGGGCCGGACACCCGACCGCCTCACCAGCTCCGACGAGCGCGTGCTGCGGCGGATCGCCGACCGGAGCGGCGGGGAGTACTTCCGGGCGACCGATCCCGAGGCACTCGAGCGCATCATGCGGGAGCTCGATCCCCTGGAGCGCGAGGAGGTCAAGATCAACGAGACCCGCGACTACCGTGAGCTGTTTCCCTGGCTGCTCGCGCCCGCGCTGCTTCTGCTGGCGGCCGCGCTCGCGCTTCGCGGCGGGCGGCTGAGGACGTTGCCGTGAGCGCGCCGTGAACTTCGCGTATCCGTGGATCCTCGGGGCGGGTCTCGCGCTGCTCGCGGCGGCCGGCTGGCTGGTCGCCAGAGCCGAGCGCGGACGCCGGCGCGCGCTGGCCCGCTTCGGCGAGCTCGACCTTCTGGGGCGCGGCTCGCTCGCTGATGTCACACCGGCACGCCACCGGCTCTGGGTGCTCCGCCTCGCCGCACTCGGGCTCGGCATCGTGGCGCTGGCGCGGCCGCAGGCCGGCGAGCGGCAGAGCGACCTGGTGCGCACCGGGCGCGACGTGCTGGTGCTGCTGGACCTCTCGCGCTCGATGGGCGTATCGGACGTATCGACCGGCGCGGTGTCGGGGCCGAGCACGCGCCTCGCCGTGGCGAAGCAGCTCGCCTGGGACGTGACCTCGTCCTATCCGGGCGACCGGGTCGGCCTGGTGGTCTTCGGAGGCAGTGCTTTTCTCCAGCTCCCACTCACCTCGGAGCGCTCTTCCCTGCGGCTCTTCCTCGACGCCGCGAGCCCCGACGATCTCGGCGATCCTGCTACCGACGTGTCGGCCGCGCTCCTCGCCGCCGTGAGCGCCTTCGAGCACGAAGGCGGAGGCCGGCCGTCGGGCGGTATTGATCGTCACCGACGGCGAGAGCGGGGAAGGCGATCTCGCCGCCGCCGCCGAGGCGCTCCGCGGCGAGGAGCTGCCGGTGTTCGCCGTCGGCGTGGGTAGCGCGCGGGGCGGCCCGGTGCCGGCCGACACCACGGAGGGGCCCGAGCCATACCACCGCGATCATATCGGGCGCGTCGTGGTCTCCCGCCTCGAGGAGGACGGCCTCAGGCGCGTCGCCCAGTCGAGCGGTGGCGTCTTCGCGCGATGGGACCGGCCCGACGAGATGCAGGCACTGGTGGCGGGACTGGGCCAGGTGAAGGAGCGCACGCTCGCGGCTCGCAAGTCGAACGAGCGAGCCGATCGGTTTCAGTGGCCGCTGGGGCTGATGGTCCTGTTGCTGGCCATCGCCGAAAAGGGGCGGAACGCCGGAACGCCGGAACGCCGGAAGTCGCGGAGCCGTCCGCCGTTCCGCCGTTCCGCCGTTCCGCCTGCTCCGGTGCCTCTGCTCCTACTGGTTACCCTCGCCGCAGCCTCCTGCTCGCCTGTCCAGCGCGGCGAGCGCCTCTACCACGAGGGCAAGTACCCCGAGGCGTACGACGTCTTCCGCCGTGGTCTCGAGCGCGACAGCAGCGCCCGCCTCGCGTTCGATGCCGGGAGCGCCCTTTACCGGCTGGAGCGGTACGACGAAGCGGCGGCGGCGTTCCGCCGGTCGGCCCGGACCGCGGAGTTTCGGCAGAACAGCCTGTATAACCTGGGGAACGCGCTGGTCCGTGCCGCGGAGGAGCGGCCCGGTGAGCCCCAGCCGCTGCTCGACGCGGTCGCGGCCTACGAGGAGGCGCTTCGTCTGGCTCCGGCCGACCCCGAAGCCCAATGGAACCTGGAGGTCGCGCTTCGCCGGCTGGGGGACGACCGGACCAGCGGCGGCTCCTCCGGGCGCGGCCGGGCGGGCGACTACGGCCGGGGCGACAACAACGTGCCGGGCTACGAGGGAAATCCGGATGCCGCCGTCGGCGCGATGGCCGGCGGGGGCTACGGGTCAGCGGAGGGCGAATCGGTGGAGGAGCTGACCGCCGACGAGGCCCGGCGGCTGCTGGAGGCGGTCGAGCGGCAACAGCTCACCAGCCATGAAGGACGGCGAAGCAAGCAGGGCCCCACGGGAGAGCGCGACTGGTGATACCCGGCACTTGCGCCGGCGCGCCGAATGTTCTAACGTAGCCAAGACAACCGAAGCTCGTGGTCATTTGCGGCGTATTGCAGCCACGTTAAACAAATGCTAAAAAGCCTCGCGACCCGCGTGCTTTTTGGCACCGGGCGTTTTTTCATTTCGGCCGGTGCCGGGAGATTGGGGGCAGTGAGGCGGGAGGAGGACATCGTGACGACGGCCCTGGTCACCGAACGCGAGCGGTCGCTTCAGGAACACACACTGCGGCCACTCCCGCAGGCATGCCGGCTCTGCGGGGCGTCCCAGCCCCCGGCGCCGACAGCGATCTGTGAGGAGTGTCTGGGCCCCCTCGAGCCGGTCTACGATCCGGACCGCCCGCTCCCCGATGCGGCCACCATTGCGTCGCGGCCCGGATCGCTCTGGCGCTACCGGGAGTGGCTCCCGTTCGAGGGCGAGCCGGGCGCTGTCGCTCGACAGCGGGTTCACGCCGCTGGTGGAGTCGCCGGTACTGGCGCGCCGGCTCGGCGTCGGCCGCCTATGGATCAAGAACGACAGCGTCTGCCATCCCTCGCTCTCCTTCAAGGACCGGGTGGTCGCGTCGGCCATCAACGCCGCCCAGGCCTTCGGCCTCGACACCGTCGGCTGCGCCTCCACCGGCAACCTCGCCAATGCCGTCGCCGCCCAGGCCGCGCGGGCCGGCCTCGCCGCCTGGATCTTCATCCCCCACGACCTGGAAATCGGCAAGGTGGTCGGGACGGCGGTGTACAACCCGCACCTGGTACGGGTCCGCGGCACTTACGACGACGTGAATCGCCTCTGCACCCAGGCCGCCGACCGGTTCGGCTGGGGCCTCGTCAACATCAATCTCCGCGGCTACTACGGCGAAGGGTCCAAGACCGTCGCCTTCGAGATCTGCGAACAGCTCGGCTGGCGGACGCCCACCGCGGTGGTGGCGCCGATGGCCGGTGGATCGCTGGTGACGAAGCTGGGAAAGGGATTCGCCGAGTTCGCGAAGGCGGGCCTGGTGTCGGGCCCGGCGCCGCGGCTCTACGGTGCGCAGGCCGATGGCTGCGCGCCGATCGTCCGGCTGGTCGAGTCGGGCGCCGAGCAGATCGAACCGGTCATCCCCAACACCATCGCCCGCTCCATCGCGATCGGCAATCCGGCCGACGGACGCTTCGCCGCGCAGGCGATCCGGGGCACCGGCGGCTGGGTTGCCGGCGTGACGGACGAGGATCTGGTGGCGGGGATCCGGCTTCTAGCGGAGACCACCGGCATCTTCACCGAGACGGCCGGGGGCGCTACGGTGGCCGGCGCGCTCGCACTCGCCCGAGAGGGACGGCTCGGCCCCGAGGACGAGGTGGTCCTCTGCATCACCGGCAACGGACTCAAGACCGTAGAGGCGCTTCGGGATGTGCTGCCCGAGGCCCCCATCATCGCACCTAGGATCCGAGAACTGGAGGCGCTCCATGGCCGTGACCTTTAGCTTGCCCACCGTGTTGGCGAAGCTGGCCGACGGACAGTCCACTATCCAGGCCAGCGGCAGCACGCTGGGCGACGTCGTCGCCCAGATCGCCGACCGGTTTCCCCGTCTCGCCCCGCGGCTGCGCGACACGGCAGGGGGGCCGTACCCGTTCGTCACGTTCTACCTGAACGACGAGGACATCCGGTTCCGGAGCGGGTTCGCCACACCGGTGACGGAAGGGGACGAGATCACGGTCGTGGCGGCGATCGCGGGGGGGTGAGGCTGTCATCCCGAGCGTAGCGAGGGATCTTCTCCGCCAGCCACGATGCCGGCCAGCAAGATCCCTCGCTGCGCTCGGGATGACAGTCGGCGCTCGGATGACGGGCGCCGATGACTTCAGTACTGCTCGATCAGGATCAGCGCGACCTTCTCCAGCACCCGCTGGTAGGCCGGCCGCCGGCGCCAGGCGTCGAGGCGGATCTCCTTCGACCGCGTCAGGTCGAGCTCGATCCCCTCGACGACGGCGCGGGCGAACCCGGCCTCCGCGATCCCGAGCAGGTTCTCCTCGTTGATCTCCATGCTACGCTCGTCCATGTTGGCCGAGCCGACGAGGGTCCAGCCATCGTCCACCACGACGGTCTTGGCGTGCATCATGGACGGCTGGTACTCGAAAATCCGAACGCCCGCCTCCAGCAGCTCCTCGTAATAACCCCTGCCGGCGTACTGCACCGGGATCGCGTCGGTGTGGTTGCCGGGCACCAGGATCCGAACATCCACCCCGTCGCGGGCGCGCGCCTGCACCGCCTTCCGCAGGTGCCGGTCGGGAATGAAATACGAGCTCGTGATCCAGAGCCGGCGCTGGGCATTGATGAAGCTGAGCCAGAAGAGCAGCCGGATGGGTTGCTGGGCGTCCGAGGGTGAGCTTACCACTGAGAGCCCGCACGCGGGGCCGGTGTCCTCGTTCGGCGGATAAAACCTGGGTCCGGCGATGACCTCGCCGCAGCAGTAGACCCAATTGGCGGCGAACGCGGACTGGACCCCGGTCACCAGTGCTCCGGTCACCCGGGTCATGCTGTCCCGCCACTCCTTCGGGCTCCGCGTGTCGCCCCGCCACTTGTTGGACACGGCGGCGCCGCCGGTGAAGGCGACCACGCCGTCGATCACGATCGCGCGGCGGTGAGTCCGCCGGTACATCCGCACCAGATTCCGCAGCGCGAGCGGCCGGAAGAACTCCAGCTTCACGCCCGCGTCCCGCAGCTTGCGGCGGTCGGCGCGCTTCAGCCTGATGCAGCCGAACCAGTCGAGCAGCAGGCGCACCTCGACCCCGGCCCGCGCCCGCTCGGTGAACGCCTCGATGAACCTCCGTCCCGTGTCATCCGAATCGAAGATGTAGACCTCGAAGTTGATCGTGTCCTTCGCGCCGCCGATCGCCTCGAGCATCGCGGGGTAGAACCGGTCGCCGTTCTGCAGTATCTCGGCCTGCCCGCCGCGAAGGACCGGGGCGTTGAGAAAGTTTGCCGAGGAGTGGACGAAGAGGTCCGACGTGGGCTCGGCTTCGAAACCGAGCAGGTAGTCCGGTGTGGGCCAGTCGGGCAAGAAGAGGGCGCCCATCACCCCCACGACCGAGATCACCCCGATCACCAGGAACATCCATCCCCACCAGGGGAGCGCGAGGCCGAGCGACTCGATCATGGCGTGAGATCCATCCTCGCCACCAGGGGATGATGGTCGGAGCCGAACACGTCGGGCCCCCGATCCCTGGCGTCCGCGTCCACCCTTCGGACCTTGGCCGAGCGGATGGCGCCGGCAGCATCGCGGACGAGGATGTAGTCGAGCACCAGGCGCGGGAGCGCGTGATAGGTGTGACGCCAGGTGGGCGGCTCAGGCGGGACGCCGGACCCGAATCCCCCGTCCTCCAGCAGCCGCCAGGTCCGCTCGGCACGACCGCGGCCCAGGTTCAGATCGGCGCCGAGAATCACCGTCGGGTCCTCCATCTCGGCGAGAAGATGAGCCGTCTGAAGCGCCCGGCCCGCCGCACCCAGCCACTTGTAGCCGGCCGGTCCCCTGGGCGCGAGGTGCGCGCTGACTAACCGGATCGGTCGGCCCGCGAGGGTCACCTCGGCGGTGACGGCGACCCGGCGCTGCAGCACGAACGGGAGCTCGATCGCGGTGGCGGGCCCGAGCGGCAGGGGAGTGAGAATCGCGTTTCCGCGGTCGCTCCGCTCGGCGCCGTTCCGCATCGAGGGGATGTATCGCAGGTTCCAGCCGAGGCGGCGGGTGACCTCCACGATATCCTGCCTCGGCCTGACTCGGGTGACCAGCTCCCGCGGGGCGAAGCCATTGGAGCGCTCGGGCACCGAGTCGTCCCGCCGGAACGCTTCCTGAATCAGAAGCACGGGAGGCAGGTCACCGGGCACGCCCAATTCGCCTGCCCGGAGGCGCTCCACCAGCTCGAGCAGCCGGCCCCTCCCCACCCAGACATTCCAGCTGACGACCACCAATCTGGTGGAGGCCCGTTCGGCTTGGGCGGCGGGCGCGAGGTCGAGGGCCACGGCCTCGCCCACGTTCTTCTGCCAGCCCGCCAGGCGAGCCTCGAGACCGCCTCCGCGCGATGTCACTCCGGCCGAACGTAGACGCAAGTCCTGCAGGGGGGCGGTGACTGTTGTCACCCGCGCGTCTGGAGGAAAGGAGGGGCGGGTGTATCTTCCACCGTCCGCGAGCACCCGCCCGCGGCGCGACAGACGACCAGAGGAGCACCGAGGCGATGAAGGCAAGCGACATCCGGCGCGGCCACGTGATCATGGTGGACGGACAGCCGTGCCGGGTCATGGATTTCCAGCACCGGACCCCCGGCAACCTGCGAGCCTTCGTTCAGGTGCGCTTCCGCAACCTGAACTCGGGCAACACGTTCGATACCAGGCTCAGCGCGACCGAGTTCGTGGAGGACGCCCGGCTCGACACCAAGGAGCTCCAGGTGCTCTACCGGGACGGCAATGGCGTGCACGTGATGGATGCGGGCACCTACGACCAGTACACCCTCGACGAGGAGACGGTGGGCGACCAGGGCCAGTGGCTGGAGCCCGGGCTGACCTTCCAGGTCGAGTGGCTGGGGCCGCGCCCCATCGCGATCCAGCTTCCGGCGGTGGCCGAGCTGGAGGTGGTGGAGACGGCGCCGGTCATGAAGACCGCCACCAAGACGGCCAGCACCAAGCCGGCCAAGCTCAGCAACGGCGTCACGATCCAGGTCCCCGAGTTCATCGGCGAAGGGGAGCGGGTCAGGGTCAATCCCCGCGAGGGCGTCTACCTGGAGCGCGCCAAGTAGCTCCTTCCTCCTCACAAAGCGACGCGACGCCCGGTACGTTCTCCCGCCTGCTGGTCGCCGGGATCGCATCCGAATGCGCGCTGCTGGTGCTGGCTTTCGCCATCGGGGCGCTCGCCGGCGTGCCGCCGTTCGGGCGATTCCGGCTCGAGGCCGAGGCGGTCGGGTACGGCGTCGCGGCCACGCTACCGTTGCTGGGGTTGCTGCGCTGGTGCCTGGGCACCGAGTGGGAACCGATGCGGCGGCTAATAGGCCTGATCGACAAACAACTCGCGCCCTATCTGACCGGGGCCACGGCCGGAGGAATCGTGCTGTTGTCCCTCCTGGCCGGGGTCGGCGAGGAGGTGTTGTTCCGCGGCGTGATCCAGGAGGGTCTCACCGAGCGGCTGCCGGCGTGGCTGGCCGTGGGGATCGGGGCGATACTCTTCGGCGCGGCGCACTGGCTCACCACGACCTACGCAGTGTTCGCCGCCTTCATCGGGGCCTACCTCGGCATCCTCTTCCTCATGACCGGCAACCTGCTGGTTCCCACCGTTACCCATGCGCTCTACGACGTCGCCGCCCTGGCGATCCTGGCCCGGCGGAGACTCGCCATGATCGAGGACCCGCAGGGCTAAATTTCGACATGAACGCCATCGACGCCATCCGGCAGCGGACCTCGGTCCGCCGCTTCCGTGCCGAGCCCGTGCCCCGCGAGACCATCGAGCTGCTGCTCGAGTGCGCCGTCCGGGCCCCCAACCACAAGCTGACCGAGCCATGGCGGTTCGCCGTGCTCACCGGGGAGGCCAAGGCCAAGCTCGCCGAGATCAAGGCCAGGCACCGCCTCAAGCGCTACGACGACCCTGAATCGGCCGAAGCCCGGGCGGGAATGGACAAGGTGCGGCGGGAGACTCTGGAGACTCCTGCCGTAATCGTGATCATGTCGCGGGTCCACGACGACGAGGTCACCCGGGAAGAAGACTACGCCGCGGTGATGATGGCCACCGCGAACCTGATGACCGCGGCGCTATCCTTGGGACTCGGCACCTATCTCAAGACCGGGGGCGTCATGCGCGATCCGGCGCTGGTCGACCTCGTCGGCCTCCGGCGACGGGTTACCGGGTGGTCGGCGTGCTGTCCCTGGGGTACCCAGCCGAGGCCGAGGCCCCCCGGCGCCGGCGCCCGGCCGGGGAGCTGACCAGGTGGCTCGAGTAGAGGCCGCCGGGGAGTTACGGAAGTGGGATTTTCGAGGTATGTTCGCGACTCATTCGGCGGCCCCCTGCGCCGCCTCATCCCCCAGTAAGGAGACTTGCCGTGAAATCCCGTCTCGCCATCACCCTGGTTGCCGGCGGGTTGCTTCTGGCACGGCTCCCGGTCGCGGCGGCCCAGGACACCGCGGCGCCTGCTGCGGCCACCGCAAGACACTGCCCCGCAAGGATATGCACCCGCGGAGCCGGCTCCGGCTCCGAACCCCGCTCCGCACGGCTGTCCCCGCCCCCGCCGCCCTGCAGCCGCCGCCGGCGGCGGCTCCGGCCGCGGCACCGGCGGCGCCCGCAGCCGCGCCGCGGTGCTGAGCTCGCTGGGATTCGTGGAGATCCTGAGCCCCGCGTCCGGCGGACCGGATCCAGCGGGCCATCGAGCAGGCCAAGATCGACGAGCGCGAGGCCGAGGCCGAGTATAGAGAGCAGCAGGGGCTCGAGGGCCAGGTGAAGGCCATGGTCGAAGTGAAGAAGCAGGAGGTCTCCACGCTCGACGCGCAGCGGAAGCTCGCCGAGAAGAGCAAGCAGGAGGCCGAGGTCGCCACCTTCGAGGCGGAGAAGAAGGACGCCGAGCGGCACAAGCAGTTCCTGGAGAAGCGGGTCTCGCTCCACCAGGCCGAGAAGGACGCCGCCAAGGCCCGGAAGAGCCTGGCCGAATCCACGCCAGAAGGCGTTGGAGCTCGAGCTTCAGCTGGCCAACCGGCGGGCCGACCGAGACCGCACCGCCTCCACCGACGCCGCGGCCACCATGCGGCACGAGAACGTGATCCGGGAGCTGGAGCGGAAGGTGCTCGAGGCCCAGCGGGTCGAGGCGGACCGAGAGAAGCAGGTCGCCGACAGGCACCAGGACATCGCCAAGCGGCGGCTGGAGCTCTACCAGGCCCAGGCGGCGGCGGGGGGAAACCGGTAGACCGCCGCGATCGAGTGACGGCGCCCACCTCGGGGATGACCCCGCGGTGGGCGCTTGCGTTTGGGCTCAGCGCGCCGGGTCGAGAAGGTCGATCAGCGTCCGGGCATCTCGGGGCGCGTGGCCGCCGCGATCGTTGTTGAAGTAGACGTAGCAGTCCTTGCCGGCGTGCCCAGGCCCCGGATCCGTCCGGCCCACCACTCGAGCTGCTCGCGGGTGAACCCGCCGCCCGCGCCCTCGCCCGAGTGCATCCGGATGTAGGCGAAGGGCGCGGTGGTCACGAGGTCGGGCCGGACCCGCCCGCCGACCGGGATGCAGAGGGCGACCTGTCGGGCCCGCCAGCGTCTCGTAGACCTCGGCCGTGTGCCAGCTCGGATGGCGGAACTCGATCACCCAGCGGCGATCCGCGGGGAGCCCCTCGAGGAACCGGCGTGAGCACGCCGACATCGGCCTGGAGGGTCGGCGGCAACTGGAAGAGGATGGGGCCGAGCTTGGGCCCAGCAGCGAGGCGCGCTCCAGGAAGAGCGCGAGCGGCTCCGCGGTGTCGCGAAGCCGCTTGACGTGGGTGATGTAGCGGCTCGCCTTGACGGCGAAGACGGAACCCCTCGGGCACGGCATCGCGCCAGCGGTCGAAGGTCTCCGGCTCCGGCAGGCGGTAGAACGGATTGTTGAGCTCGACGGTCCGGAACCGGCTGGCGTACCAGGCGAGCTCGTCCCGCTGGCGCAGCCCTCGGGGTAAAACACGCCCCGGCGCCAGTGCGGGTACACGTAGCCCGACGTCCCGATCCACAGCTCGCTCATCGGGCCTCCCCTTGTCCCGATGTCCAAAGCCTTGAATCTTCATGCTTGGCCGAAACCGAGCATCCCCTGTCACTGAGCGAGGAGACTCGACATGACGCGCGATTCCGCAGGACCTGCGATGGCGGCGCTGAACCCGGCGATCGCCCTGGTGCAGCCGTGACGACGTCGCTCGCCCTCTTCAGCCGAAACTTCATCAAACATCCGCGCATGCTCGGCTCGCTGATCCCGAGCTCGCGCTTCCTGGTCAACCGGCTCCTCGATCAGGTGGACTGGGGCAAGGCCAACACCATCGTGGAGTACGGCCCCGGCGTCGGCACCTTTACCGGCGAGATCCTGCGCCGGCTCCGGCCCGACGGCACGGTGGTGGCCATCGACACCAACCGAGACTTCGCGCGCTATCTCACCCGCACGCTGCGGGACGACCGGCTTCACGTCGTCGAGGGGTCGGCCGCGGACGCGCAGGACACTCTGCGGGAGCGGGGGCTCGGGCGGGCGGACTACGTGATCTCGGGCATTCCCTATTCGACCATGGATCCCGTCGTGCGCGAGCGGATTCTCCAGACCACCCACGACGTCCTGCAGCCCGGACGGCTCCTTCCTGGTCTACCAGTTCACCCGCGCGGTCCTGCCCCATCTGCGCCAGGTCTTCCCCCACGTTCACCAGGAGTTCGAGCCGCGGAACATCATGCCCGCCCGGCTGTTCTACTGCCGTCGCGGCCCGGCGGCGCGGGCGGTGAACGGGCGGCGCGAGTCCCGCCCGCGGGCCCGCACCGCTTCGGACCGCTAGCGCTGGATATCGCGACCGACGACCGTCTCGTCGGTCCGGAAAGCGCCGGAGGATTGGTTCTGCCACACGTCTTCGATGGTCCGCCGGATCTGCGGGATCACGTCCTCCCGAGCCGGCAGCCCCTCCTGCTTGAGAAAGGCGATGACGGCAGCGGGAATGGTCGCCTGGAGCCGGCTCACGGCTCCGGCATAGTCCGTGAAGCCCTGCTGCGCGAGCTCCGCCACTTCCCGATCGTCGAGCGAGAGGCCGGTGGTATGCAGCATGACGTAGCCGATGCTGGCCAGACTCAACGCGGTGTAGTCGTCACGCAGGTTCTTGGGGAGACCCTCGGTTCTGACCAGATCGATGACTCCCGCCGCTGCCCCGAGCACCGCGGATCCCGCCCGCTTCACCGTCTCCTTCACGCCGCCGGCCCCGCGCCGCTCGCTCAATGCCCGAAGATCGGAGATGTGGTGCTCGGCCTTCCGCTGGATCTGGCGCAGCTCGCTCACGACGTCGGGGTATTGCTTCAGGTCCTCGATCTGGCTGCGGATCGCCTTCTCGATGTGGTCCTCGAGCGCGAGCATGTCGCTGATGTAGCTGTTGATCGCTTCGTTCTTGTCGCGTGCCACTGAGACCTCCAAGGGCTTCAATGAGTCGTGATGTGTGCGGCGTGATCGCCCGGCGGGCGAGGCGCTCATAATGAAGCGCCCGAGCGCGCGGCGACTGTGGGGGGGATCACCGCATTGTGATCACCTCGGTCCGCGACGAAGTGCTCCGATACTGGAAGACGCCGGCGCTCATCGCCACGGCGCTGGCCGCCGGCGTCGCCTTCGCCCTGCCCCTGATGTCGCTCCACGCACGACTCGCGCTGGCTCCGCTTCCCGGCGGCGATCTCGGCCTCCTCTGGCGCTCTGGCGTCCAGGTGCCTGCCGCCACCCAGCAGCAGGCCGTGGACGCGCTCGGCGGGCTCCTGCTGGGGTCCTCGCTGGGGACCCTCGCTCTCGCGGCGATCACGATTCTGATACTGTCCCTGGCCCGCGAGGCCGAGCGCGCGGCCGAGGTGACCGTGCGGCGCGCTGTCGGGGCCGGGCGCCGAGTCCTGCTCGGCTCGGCCTTGCTCGAAGGCGTGCTCGTCTCGCTCGCGGGGCTCGTGGCCGGCGGCATGGGCGGCGCCGTGGTCGCCGCCGCCATGAGGCAATGGCCTGGACCCCTGGGTCCGGTGGCGCCGGGGCCCGGCGGCATCGCGGCGGCGGCACTGGTCATGGTCGTGCTCGCTGGCATGTCGTTCCCGGTCCTCTTTCCGCGCCGGCGCATCGGCGAAGCGGAGCCGCATTCGCCGACGCCGCTGACGCCGAGCGCGATCCAGATCGGAGCGAGCCTCGATCGCGCTGACGATGGGCGCGCTGCTGGCCCGCCACGCGGGCGCTCTCCTCGTCCCGCGCCCGGCGATGCCGGCCGAGGGGGTGGTGTACTCGATCGCGATGCCCGGCGTCGGCGCCGGCGGAGCGGGCTCGGCGCTACGCCACGTTGCTGCACACCATCGCCACTGGCGGCGGGAGCGAGGCCAGCCTCACCAGCCCGGGCGACTTTGCTCGGGCTCGGCCCGGTCAGCACGGTCACCACCGATTGCGGACAGTGCTCGGAGGGCGGGCTTCCGCTCAGGTGGCGGGTGAAGGCCGCCACTCACCATTCGTCAGCGCCGACACGTTCCACATGCTGGGTATGAGAATGGTGGAGGGGCGGGGGATCACCAGCGGCGACGCCTGGGGCGCCGCCGCGGGTCGCGGTCGATCAACCGCAGTCTGGCGGCGCGAGAATTCCAGGACGGACAGGCGATCGGCCGCGGCATCCGCGTGGTGGACGATGGCGATGTCTGGTCCACCGTCGTCGGAGTAGTGGACGAGCCTCCCGTGGCCGGGTTCGGCGCGGCCATGCAGCCCCGATACTCGGTCTACCTGAGCGTGCTCCAGCACCCGCCAGCGGTGGCGGAGCTGCTGACCAGCTCGAGGCACCCCATCGCGGCCGGGGCCTGCGCGGCGAACTCCCTTGAGGGCCCTCGTCGCCGGCCAGGCGGCTCCGCTCTCGTGGTTCGCCGCGCAGTTCGGGCTTCAGGGATGGGCCAATGCTGGCGATCGCGGCGCTCGGCTCGCTGGCGGTCACCCGGCTCTGGGTCACTTCGCTGCTGGTGCGAGCTCGGTGTGCGCCGGGCGATCGGCGCTCGCGGACGCCAGATCGTGGGCTACGTGCTGCTGCGCGCCGCCGCCGTGTGCCTCGCCGGTATCGCGAGGCGGCATCTGGTTCGGCTGGGCGATCTGGGGCGTTCTCGCGGACCTCGTGCCCGGCCTCGATCCATGGGATGGCGGGCTGGTCGCTCCGGTTCGGAGCCGTCCTGCTGTTCAGCACCGCTCCTCGGCGCGCTGCCGCCGGCGCTGGCGCGCGTCGCGGGCGACACCCGCATCGCTGCTCTCCGCCTCGTGAACCGCATCCTCGGCGCCCACACGGTGGACAACGGCGGGATCCACATGGCCGCGCTTCGCGCCGGGCCGGGCGGGGATGCAGGCGCTGCAGATCTTCACCGCCATCCCCAAGTACTACGGCGACAAGACCTCCATCCGCCCCGAGCGGGTGCAGCGATTCCGCGAGGCGCTCCGCACGGCGGGCATCGAGCCGGCCAACGTGCTGGTGCACTCGGCGTACGTGCTCAACACCGCCACGGCCGACGAGGAGAAGTGGGGACGGGCGGCCGCCGGGCTTCGGAAGGAGCTGGAGCGATCGACCGCGCTCGGCGTCGGCGCGCTTCTGCTTCCACCCCGGCGCCGCGACCGACGGCGACCGCGAGTCGGCGCTCGGGCGCGTCGCGCTCGCCATCAGCCGCGCGCTCGAGGCCGTGCCGGGGGAGACCAGGATCCTGATCGAGAACACCGCCGGCGCGGGAATGACGATGGGGAAGACGCCGGAGGAAGTGGGCGGCATGCTGGACAGGGTGCCGCCGGCCCTGCGGCGCCGCACCGGCTACGGACTCGACACCTGCCATCTCTACTCGGCCGGGCACGACATCACGGCCTCGGCCGCCGGCGCTGACAGGCATCCTCGACCGGTTCGAGGCGGCCGCCGGATCGCCGCCCGCCTTCTTCCACCTCAACGACAGCGAAGGCGCCCTGGGCTCCAACAAGGACCGCCACGTGCTGATCGGCGACGGGAGGATCGGCGCCGAGCCGTTCCGCTGGCTGATCCAGGATCGCCGGAGCGCGGGCATCCCGCTGATCCTGGAGACCCCGCAGCAGAACTACGAGGTGGCGGACGACGACGATGCGCCCGATCCGTACGACGTGAGGATGGTCGAGCTGCTGCGCTCGTTCGAAGCCTAGCCCGAGCAGCTGTCCCAGCTGTCGAATCTCTCCGCAGTACGAATTCTGTACACCGCGCTGTGCCCGGTTCTTGCTAACGCTCTTCCCGAATCCTCAATCATCGCCGCTTACGCCGCATCGGGGAGGGCGCAGTCGCATGAATCCGCCAGAACGCGCCGCAGTGCGCGGCATCGAAGCGCCGCGCCGCCCGTTCCTCGTCGCGCTGTCGCTGACCATGCTGGTCGCGGCGGTGCAGTGGACCCCGCCGTTTCGCCCACTCGCGCCGATCACCAGGCCGAACAGCCTCGTCATGGCCGCGGCCGGCCGCGACCCCGTTCAGGATGCCGGCGCGGGTGGACAGCGCCGCGCTGGAGCGGCAGGTCGTGGCCCGGTTCGAGCACTGGCCGCTGGCGCGGATCTTCTTCAGCCGGACGAAGGAGCGGGAGATGTCGGAGCGGATCGCGCGGGCGATCGTGAAGGAGGCGAACTACCTGGAGGTCGAGCCCAGCCTTCTCGCCGGCGTGCTGCTCACCGAGAACGCGCCGCTCGACGCGAGCGCCCGGAGCAGCCAGGGCGCGATCGGGCTGATGCAGGTGATGGGCTTCCACGCGGGCGAGTACGACTGCGACTCCAACGACCTGCTCCAGGTCGAAGCCAACATCTGCCACGGCGCCCGGGTGTTCGGGTACTACCTCAAGCGCACCGGCAACGTGCGCCGCGCGCTGCTGCGCTACAACGGCTGCGTCTCGGGCACCAACACCCCGAACTGCCGCCGCTATCCGACGAAGGTGCTGCGCAACGCGCGACCAGGTGCGGCGGGAGCTGCTGCAGTATCCCCCGTACAGCCTGGCGGTGGATACGGCGACGTTCTAGACGCGTGAAAGGCAGCGAACTGACGGTCATGACGCGACCTCGGTCGCATCCGCTCCTCGGGATGACCTCCGCTCCTACAATCCCAGCAGATCCTTCAGCGCCTTCCCCACCTCTCGGCCGAACTGCTCCAGCCGGTCGATCAGCGGCGCATCGTGGCGGGTGCAGATCCGCACCGGCTCGCTGCCGGGCTTGAACCACTCGCGCTGCGTCGTCGGGCACCACTCGTTGGCGATGTCGCCGGTGTACGCGTCGATGGTCCGGCTCACCAGTCCGACCGGCGGCTCCCAGGCCGAGGCCGGCGCCTTCTCCTTCCAGCCATTCTTGTAGAAGGCCGCCCACGCCGGCGCGGCGAGGCGGCCGCCCGAGGCGTTCGGGGCGATCGCGCGGGGCACGTCGTAGCCGAACCAGACCGCCGGCGACGACGGTCGGGGTGTACCCCACGAACCAGATGTCCGCCCCGTTGTTGGTGGTGCCGGTCTTCCCGGCGACGGGGCCCCGCACGCCGAGCTCGCGCACCAGGTGGCCGGTCCCTCCGTCCACCACCGAGCGCAGCATCGAGGTGATCTGGAACGCCTCCGCTTCGCCCAGCACCCGCGTCGGGCTTCGGCTCCGGCGCTCGCCACAGCTCGGTGCCGTCGGCCAGCTCGATGCGCCGCACCAGCGACGGCTCGACCCGGAACCCGCCGTTGGCGAACGGCGCGTAGGCCATCACCAGCTCGAGCGGCGTCACCTCCACCGCGCCGAGCGCGAGCGACGGCACCGGATCGAGCGCGCCGCGAAGTCCCGCCTTCCGCGCCAGCGCCGCCACCCGCCGCTCGCCGACCGCGCGGCTCAGCCGTACGGTGGCGGCATTGGCCGACGCCATGAGCGCGCGGCGCAGGGTGACCGGGCCGGCGTACTCGCCGCCGAAGTTGACCGGGCGCCACACCCGCGAGCCGTCGGTGACCTCGACCGGCGAGTCGTCCACCAGGCTGGCGGGCGTGTAGCCGTCCGCGAGCGCCGCGGCGTAGACGAAGGGCTTGAACGCCGAGCCCGGCTGGCGCCGCGCGCCGAGCGCGCGGTTGAACCCGCGCTGCACGTAGCGGCGGCCGCCGATGAGGGCGCGGATCTCCCCGGTGCGCGGGATCCACCGCGACCAGCGCGCCCTGGAGCTCGTGCCCCTCGCGACGATACGCGGCACCGCCGCCCCGCTCGATCGCCGCCGCCCGATCGCTCACCGCGCGCTCCGCGGCGCGCTGCGCGCCCGCATCGAGCGTGGTGTGGACGACGACGTCGCCCGCGATCTCGACGTCGTCGCCCAGGATCGAATCCACCGCCGCGCGCACCGGATCGAGCGCCTGCGACAGATCGCGGCGCGGCTTCCAGCCCGAGGCCGCGAGCCTGAGCGGCTCGCTCGCCGGCGCGCTCGACTCGGCCGGCGTCGAGGTATCCCTCGCTCGCCATCTGCGCGAGCACCACGCCGCGGCGGCCTCGCGCCCGGTCGGGATGGCGGCGGGGCGAGTAGATCGACGGCCCCCGCGCGAGCCCGGCGAGGAGCGCCGCCTCGCCGACCGTCAGCCGCGCGCACGCTCTTGCCGAACAGGTCGCGGCTCGCCGCCTCGACGCCGTAGGTGCCGTTGCCGAGGTAGATGACGTTGAGGTAGAGCTCGAGGATCCGCTGCTTCGGCAGCGCGCGCTCGAGCCGGCGGGCCAGCTCGATCTCGATGAGCTTGCGGCGGAGCGAGCGCTCCTGCGACGAGATGGGGGAGGAAGGCGCTCCGCACCACCTGCATGGTGATGGTGCTGAAGCCCTCGCGCACGTCGAGCGAGCGGAAGTTCCGCACCAGCGCGCGTGCCCGCGCTCCGCCAGTCGATGCCGCCGTGGTAGTAGAAGCGGCGGTCCTCGGCCGCGATGAACGCGGCGCGCACGTGGCGCGGCACCCGCTCGAGCGGCACGTTGATCCGCCGGACGTAGGCGAGCCGCCCGAGCGGCGCGCCGTTGCGGTCGAGCACCCGGCTGCCCTCGCTGGGGCGGAAGCCGCGGAGCTGCTCGGCCGAGGGACATCCGGCGAGACCACAGGTGGCCATCCACAGCGTGGTCCCGCCCGACAGGAGAAGCAGCGCGATCACCACGCCGGCGAAGATCCGCTGGCGGCGATTCATCTCTCCACCTCCCCATGAAAAACGGCCCCGTCAGGGGCCGTTTGTGCCGACGATCCTCTGGTGGATCCCTCAGCTTGCCTGAGGGGACTCATCCGACGGGATCGCGCCCGACCTGGTTTCGCCCGAGCGCCGGGCTGGCCGTTGCCCCTGGCCTCGTGGCGGTGCTGCTGGTACTGCTCCCAGCGGTCGGTGGCCTCGCGCCGCACCGTCTCGGCGGTCTCGCGCACCCGGGTGCGGGCCGGTCCGGCGCGGTCGCTGGTGAGGAAGTACGTGGCCGCGACGCCGGCCGCGACCGCGAGCACGGCGCCGAGCGCGCCCGAGTCCTCTCTCCTCCTCCTCCTCGCCGTGCCACCGGTCTTCCAGATCTCTCCAGCGCGTCCTCGCCGCGCTTCCGCATGCTGGCGAGCCGCTCGCGCATCCGCTCGCGCGCGCGGCCGCTCATGCCCTGCATCTCCTCGAACCCCTCGCCGAGATCGTCGCCCAGCGTCTCCAGCCGCTTCCGGAGCCGGCGGCGGGTCTTGAGCGCCGGCGTCGGGCGCGGCCAGCAGCCCGATGCCGACGCCGAGCGCGGTCGCCAGGAAGATCGTGCCCACGCCGGCGCCCGGCCGGCGGTCGCCGAAATCGAAATCGGCGTCGTCGAACCTGCGTTGTCTCTTCGTCATGCAGCCCCCGATCGCCGCGGCCGGGCGGCGCGATGTGTCCGTGTCTGGGCTCCGGGCGCGCCCCGGAGCGGGAAACTCCAACGCACACTAATGGATCCGGGAGGGGGAAGGAAACATCTTGCATTCCACCGCGCCCTCCCGAAAAACGCACCCCGGGAGCCCTGCCGGCCCGGCGGGCCGGAACCGGTCGGCCCACCCCGGCCGGCCCCTGCCGGCCCGGCCGACGCCGGTAAGCAGTTGCCGATCTTGCATTACCTTGCGACGCCAGCGGCACGGGCGGGCGCCCGGCCGGCCGCCCGGGGCGCCGGCGGAGCACGGAATTGGCACTTGGGAAGCCGGAGCCACCCGTGGGTTCCCCGTCAGGCCATTCGTTCCACCCCTGGATCCGCCGGCGCCCTGGGCCGGGATCCGCGAACCGACCGAGCGTGCGTCATGTATCTCGTCGAGCTGAGACCCGGCAAGGAAGAGCTCTACAGGACGGGCGACGACCTCGCCGCCGCGATCCGGAGCGGGGAAGTGGACGGCCACTCGAGGATCTATCACCGGGCCACCTCCAAGTGGATCTCGATCACCCTGCATCCGCAGTACAAGGCGATCGTGGCCGAGAAGCCGGCCGAAGCAGGCGGACCGGACCGGCTGGACCTATCTCACCGACCAGGCCGAGACGCTGGAGAGCGCCGTCCCGAGTCGGAGCCCGACGGCGCCCGACGAGCGGAGCGGCGACGGCGACGACGGCGGCGACACCCGTGGCGCCGTCCGGTCACGCTCGGCATCAGCGGCCTCTTCCTGCGTCTTCGGAATTCAGCTGGCCTTCTCCGGCCCGCGCCCGAGCTGGTCCGCCAGCGCCGGCGCCAGACGAGCGAGACGCCGGCCAAGCCGGCGGCGGTGGAGCAGGCGTCGTCTCCGCAGGTGGTCTCGCTCGCCAGCACCTCGAGCGGGTGGAGCGAGGAGCCGGTCGAGTCGGACATGATCGACGCAGCCGGCCCCGGCCGTGAAGGCCCCGGCCGCGCTGCCCAAGGCGCCGCGGCTCGCGGCCAAGTCGCTCGACGCGGCGATCGCCGGCGACCGGCCGGAAGCGCAGTCGGACGGCAAGACGGTCGACGGCCTGCTCGCCGGCTACGGCAAGGCTTACGAGGACGCGCGCGAGCCGGCTGGGCAGCGGGATGCGGGTGGCGCGGCTCAACCAGCTCTTCGCCCCGACGCGGCTCACCCCCGACGGCGGCGTCACCGACACCCGGCTCGGCCTCGCCGGCGTCGCCAACTTCATCCGGGTGTACCGGGAGCAGGAAGGCGTCGATCGAGCGCGAGTTCCAGGACTCGTTCACCGACGCTGTCGAAGGATCTCGGCTGGTCGCCCAAGACGGCGAAGCGGTGGTACTCCCGCGAGGACGGCAAGGAATCGGCGGCGCTGGTGTCGCTGACCGACCGGCTGCTGGCCGGCATCGACAGCGTGCTCGCGGTGCTGAGCGCCGAGGCCGGCGCCTACAAGCTGGTGGACGGCAAGATCCGCTTCGAGGACCTGACCGCGGCCCGGCAGTACGGCGAGCTGCGCCGCAACATCAACGCGGCGGTGGATTCGGCCCGCATCGCCGGCGGCGAGGAGTCGGCCGGTCCGATGGGCTACCTGCTCAAGGCGATCGGGACGACCCGGCTGCCCCAGGAGAGCTGACCACCTCGCCGCTCCCACTCGATCAGGTCGGCCCGCGCGACCTGACCCGGGGCCCTGGCCATGACCTGTTCGGCGAGCTCCCGCTCGCCACGGTCGGCCAGGGCCTCGAACGCTTCCAGCAGTGACACGCCCGACCCGGCGGGTGCCGTGGTGGTCGGTCGAGACCAGGTCCACCAGCCCGCGCTCCACCATCGCCCACGCCAGCGTCTTCCGCCGCCGGATTCTGATTCCGGTAGTGGCCGTTGAAGCTTCCCGCGTTCACCTGTAGCAGCGCCCCCAGCTCCCGCCAGCGCCGCATCTGATCGAGCGGATCGATCGCCGGGCAGGTACCGGTAGCGCTCGGGGTGGGCGACCACGATGCCGCGGCCGGCATCCACGACCTCGCGCACCACGTCCTCGTGGGTCCCCTGGAGATCGAAGCCGAACTCGACCAGCAGGTAACTGACCCCGGCCGAGCCCACGTCGGTGCGGCGCACGACCCGCCGGATCTGGCCGGCGTCGGGCGCCCAGATCTCCTGGCCCAGTCCGATCGCCGGCAGGTCGGTCGCGGTCGCAGCACCGCCTCGGCCAGCTGCGTCGAAGGCCGCGGCGGTGCGGAGTCCGAGCTCGCGGCCGATGGCCGCATCCGTGGCCAGCCGGGGCAGCAGCAGATGGGGGGTGGTGACGAGGGCGCCACGCCCTCGGCCCGGAGCGCGGCGAGGGAGTCGAGCGACTCCTCGACCGAGGCGGAGCCGTCGTCCACGCCGGGGACGAGGTGGCTGTGGAGGTCGGTAAACGGCGGTGGGGTCATGCCGCCGGCGATGCGGCAACGTTCGGGCCACGCTAGTCTTCAGCCATCCTCTCCCCGGAGCTCCCAGTGACCACAGCCCGACGCACCCACGGCTTCCGCGAGTCGGTGATCCGGGGGATGACGCGGCTCGCGCGGGAGCACAACTCCCTCAATCTCGCCCAGGGGTTCCCCAATTTTCCGGCGCCGGAGGCGCTGAAGGAGGCGGCGGTCCGCGCGATCCGGGACGACATCAACCAGTACGCGATCACCTGGGGCGCGCACCGGCTCCGCAACGCGCTGGCCCGGAACTACGCGGAGCGCTACGGCCTCGACGCCGATCCGGAGCGCGAGATCACCGTCACCTGCGGCGCCACCGAGGCGATGATCGCCACGCTGCTCGCGCTGGTGAATCCGGGCGACGAGGTGATCGTCTTCGAGCCGTTCTACGAGAACTACGGCCCCGACACGATCCTCGCCGACGCGAAGCCGGTCTACGTGCCGCTCGAGCCCGGCCAGCCGCTCGACCTCGAGCGACTGGCGGCGGCCTTCACGCCGCGCACCCGCGCGATCGTCGTCAACACGCCGAGCAATCCCTCGGGCCGGGTGCTCGACCGCGCGCGAGCTCGAGGCGATCCGCGACCTGTGCGTGGCGCCACGACGCCTCGCGGTGACCGACGAGATCTACGAGCACATCCTCTACGACGGCGAGCACATCCCGATCGCCACGCTGCCCGGGATGCGCGAGCGCACCATCACCATCAGCGGCGCGTCCAAGACCTTCAGCGTGACCGGCTGGCGGATCGGCTGGATCATCGCGCCCGCGCGAGCTGACCGACGCGATCCGGAAGGTGCACGACTTCCTCACCGTCGGCGCCCCGGCGCCGCTCCAGGAGGGCGTGGCCGACGCGCTCGAACGGCCTGGACGCAGGGCTTCTACCGGCGGCTCGCCGACCAGCTACCGGGTCGCGGCGCGACCTGCTCCAGGGCGCGCTGGTGGAGGCGGGGTTCCGGTCGGTGACCCCCGAGGGCGCCTACTACATCCTGGCCGACTTCTCCGCGCTCGCCGATGTCGGCGCGACGGCGGCGGCCCGCCGCCGGACGACACCGCGTTCGCCGTCTGGCTCTCGCGCGAGGTCGGGCGTGACGCCGGTGCCGGGCTCGAGCTTCTTCCGGGAGGGTGGCGGCGGACGCTCACTGGTGCGGTTCGTCTTCTGCAAGACCGAGGACGTGCTGGCCGAGGCGGCGCGCCGGCTCCGGTCCATCGGTCGGGGCAGCGTCGCCCGGCCGGTGGAGGCGGCCGCGCGGAGCGGGCTCCAGCGGTGAGCCGCGGCCTCGCCGTGGTGACCGGCGCGACGGCGGGGATCGGCCGGGAGTTCGCCGAGCAGCTGGCCGCGCGGGGATACGACCTGCTCCTGGTGGCCCGCGATCGGCGATCGGCTCGCCGAGGCGGCGGCGGCGCTCGCCGCGAGCGCACGGGGTCGCAGGCCGAGGCCTTCCCGCGCGGATCTGACGCGGGACGACGACGTGACCCGGCTGGCCGAGCGGATCGGCGGCTTCGCCGCGGCTGGCACTGCTGGTGAACAACGCCGGGTTCGGGACCCGCGGCAGGCTGGCCGAGGTCGGATCCGAGAGGCAGGTGGCGATGCTCCGGCTCCACACCCTCGCGCCCATGCGGCTCACCCAGGCGGCGCTGCCGGTGCTGCTGCGGCAACCGGGCGGGCGCCGTCGTCAACGTCTCCTCGGTCGCCGGCCTTCATCTACTCGGCCGGCAACGTGAACTACTGCGCGACCAAGGCCTATCTCACGACGTTCAGCGAGGGCCTGGCGGCGGAGCTGACGGGCACCGGCGTGCGGGTCCAGGCGCTCTGTCCCGGCTTCACCCGCACCGAGTTCCACAGCCGGATGGCCGAGCCGGATCGGCTCCCCGGGTTCGCCTGGCTGAGCGCCCGAGCGGTCGTCGGGCACTCCCTCCGCTGTCTCGACCGCGGCGGCCCGACGGTCTGCATCCCGGGCGCGGCGCTTCCGGTTTGCTGGTGGGCGTGATTCGCCTCTCGCCCCGACGCCTCATCGGCTGGGTGACTCGGCGCCGGTACGACCGCGTGTGACCTGGCTCCTATCGGATGGGCCGGCCGGTCGGCAACTTCGATCGGTCCTTCCGAAGGAACGCAGGCATGCCTACACCACTCCTCCCACTCCCACCGGCTGCCCGGCACCTGGCCGCGGGCGCCCTCGTCATCTTGGTGGCCGGCTGTGGCGGGGACGACCTCCTGCTTCCGAGGGACGGCGAGCCGGCCGAGCTCCGCCTGGTGTCGGGCGATCAGCAGAGGGCGACGGCCGGTGATCTCGTGCGACGACCCCCTCATCGTGCGAGGCACTGGACCGCGTGGGGCGGCCGGTGTCGGGCGCGGTCATCGTCTTCGAGTTCGTGGGTCCGCCGAGCGGTGCGGAGGTGGCGCCGGCGAACACCGAGACCAACGCGGACGGCCGCGCGTCGGCGGAGGTGAAGCTGGGCACCCCGGCCGGCACGCAGAGAGTCGAGGCGAGGCTGGACGATCCCGCGAGTGACCTCTCAGCGTTCGGTTCCGGCTGATCGCGCTGGAGCCCAGGGGCGGTGGAGGTGGAGGCGGAGGCGGCGGCGGCGGCGGTGATGATGGGGGCGACGACGGTGCTGGGGGTGGCGGTGGAGGCGGGGGTGGCGACGATGGCGGCGGTGGCGACGACGACGACGATGACAGAGGGCGGCGAAGAGGTAAGGGCAAGGGCAAGGGCAAGGGCAAGGGACACTGACGAGCGAGGCACCTGAGTCCGGTGCAGATCGCACCGTGCGTGACGGAAACGGCCCGACGTCTTAGTTTGAGCGGAGGAGATCAATCCGCAGCTCAGTCGGTTCCGGAGGTCCCATGCGCGCCGCGTCGATTCTACCACTGGCCATCACGGCCGCAGCTCTTGCGGGGTGCGCGGCCGAATCCCCCCGAACGTCGAATCAAGGAACGGCGTCTGTCGGAACGGCGGGGAGCGGCCTCCCCCAGCGCGACCTCACGCTGCAGACGCCGGAGCGGCCCGCGCTCGACGTCGCCTCGCCTGTCGAGCTTTCCCGTGCGGCGCCCGAGCCCAAACTCGCGCGGCGCGCCAGGCACTCGCCGAAGCCTGCTCCTGTACCCGCCCCGATGACCGTCGCAGCCCCGGCCGCCCTGGCGGCGGTGCCGGTTCCCGCCGTCGCGGTCGTTCAGGTCCGCGCGGAGACGGCGCGGGAGGAGGAGGAGGAGGACGCCGTGGGGGTCGGACGGGAGCTCGCCGCCCGGAAAGACGGTCACCGTCATTCCGGCGTCGAACGGCCCGTCGTCGTCCCCGGACGACACTCCTGGGATCCCGGCGGGCCGGGCCGGGGCATGATTATCGAGGGTGGCGGCGGCGGCGGCGGCGGCAGGTGCCGGCCTCGCGGCGGGGTGCGCGGAATTGGCATCGCTGGCCGAATTCCGGTCGGTGTTCCGGGCCGCCGCCTGAGGTAAATGCCGCAGTTGACTGTCAAATTCCTGGGGGTGGCGAGTCCGCCACCCCTCTAGTTATGCTTGAGCCTCGCTTTCCGATCTCGCACCACTCATAGGGCTTCGGCCCACCGGCCGGCATTGCCGCCGAGACACCGACGCCTGTGTCCACCACAAGCGAGCGGGGAGGTTCGCATGAGGTATGCTTGGCTGATCGTGCTCGCCGTCGTGGCGACGACCGGTTGTAACCAAGCCGAGTTGAAGAAGGCGCTGGCCGAGGCGAAGACGGCCGAGGCCCAGAAGGACAGCCTTCTGACCGAGGTCCTGGAGACCACGCAGTTCGTCAGCGACATCAACAGCGAGCTGGCCAAGGCGAAGAGCCTCGTCGGTCAAGTCGGCGAGCACCGATCCCGGCGTCCCCGGCGCGAAGAAGGACCGCGAGGAGCGGCAGGCCTCGCTCGACCGGATCAAGCAGGTCATCGCCCGGCTCGAACGAGAGCGAGGCCAAGCTGGCCGAGACCGAGACCCGGGCCAAGCAGTCCCGCCAGCGGAACGCCCGCCTCCTGGCGCAGATCGAGACCTTCAAGAAGACGGTCGACGATCTCAAGACCACCGCCGAGCAGCAGAAGACGGAGTACGAGGCGGCGCTGGCGGAGAAGGACACCCAGATCGCCTCGCTGGCCGGCCGGGTGGACACGCTCAGCACCGAGAAGGCCGGCTCGAGACCGCAACACGGCGCTCACCGATACGGTCGCCAACCTCACGTCCTACAAGAACACGGTCTACTACGCGGTGGGCACCAAGGACGAGCTGATCAAGCGCGGTATCGTGACCAAGGAGGGGTCGAAGTTCCTGGTCTTCGGCGGCACCCGGCTCGAGCCGGCCCGCAACCTCGATCCGGCCGCGTTCACGGCGATCGACAAGACGCCAGCAGACCTCGATCCCGCTGCCGCGGACCGACAAGAAGTACAAGATCGTCTCCCGCCAGAGCCCGAGCTATCTCGGCTCCACCGTGACCAAGGACGGCAAGGTCGCCGGCACGGTGGAGATCTCCCAGCCCGAGGAGTTCTGGGCGGCGTCGAAGTACCTGATCCTGGTCCAGGACTGAGCCAGCGGTAGCCAGCTGCAGGACGCGGCCCCCGGCAGATGCCGGGGGCCGCGTCGCTTTGGAGCGATTGACGGGCAGTTGAGGATCGGCTGCGAATTACCGGTCCCGGTCCGGCACATGCGCCTGGAAGGAATCAGTCAGTCAACGATCTCGTAACATTTTGGTGATCATTGCGTTTGAGAGTTGTTGTCAACATTCTCTACATTGGAATGAGGAAAACCCGCTCCCGGGGCTCGCGCCCGCGTGACGGCTGACACGGTGCGACAGTGGGTGCAACTCGCGAGATTGCGGGCAACAGCGTCAGCGACGGTCACTTAACCGGGAGGTCCTGTGCGTAGCGTTACCCTGGCCGCGGCGATCGCCGCCTTCGTGCTCACCACCGCGCTGCGAGAAGACAGGTGAAGGCGAGTATCAGGTCGAGAAGCCGGTCATCGGCAGCGAGACCGACACGGTCGAGACGCCCAGCGTCGAGACCGGCACGGTGAAGGACACGATCAGCGTTCCCGACGTGGACGTGAACACCGAGAAGAAGGAAGTGAAGCTTCCCAAGGTCGACGTCGAGACCCCCAGCGAGCGGGAGCAGGGGCCAGTAAGTCTCCATCCTCGGCACCACGGCCACCTGCCGGGTGGCTCGTGGCGCCGAGCGGCTCGCTAGGTATAATTGCGCGCGTGCCGCCCCACCGCCCTTCCGTTATCTCAATCGATCCGGAGCATCCATGAGCCTCGCAGGCTCGGCCTCCTGCTGGCCGCGGGCGCGGTCGGCCTGCCCGCCGCCCAGGCGCCGGCACAGGCGCCTCAGCCGCCCCAGGTCACCGCCATCCGAGCCGGCCGCCTGGTGGATGTCGAGCGCGGCGAGGTGCGCCGCGACCAGCTCGATCGTGGTGCGGGGCGACCGGATCGAGGCCATCCAGCCGGGCGCGACCCGTCCGCCGGCCGGCGCCCGGGTGATCGACCTCTCCCGCTACACCGTCCTGCCCGGGTCTGATCGACTGCCACGCCCACCTGATCGGGGACCTCACCGACGCCGACGCCCTGCTTCCGCTCCAGCGCTCCGGAGCCCAGGAGGCGTTCAGCGGGGTCCGCAACGCGCGCAGCACGCTCCTGGCCGGATTCACCACCGTGCGCGACGTGGGGACGTATCGCGCGCTGGTGGACGCCGCGCTGCGCGACGCCATCGCCGACGGCACGGTGATCGGGCCCCGCATGGCGGTGGCCGGCGCCTACGTGACCGTCACCAGCGGCGGGGGCGAGCTGATCGGCGCGGCGCAGGACGTCACCATCCCGGCGGAGTTCCGCTTCGGGGTGGCGAACACCGCCGACGAGGTCCGCGAGCGGGTCCGGGCGATCCTCAACGGCGGCGCCGACTTCATCAAGCTGATCGCGACCGGCGCCGTGCTCACCCAGGGCACCCAGCCCGGGGCCTCGGAGTACACCGAGGAGCAGATCCGCGCCGCGGTGGAGCAGGCGGCGGAGTACGGCACCTACGTCGCCGCCCACGCCCACGGCGCGGAGGGCATCAAGCGGGCGGTGCGGGCCGGGCGTCCGCTCCATCGAGCACGGCTCCCTGATCGACGACGAGGGGATCGCGCTGATGAAGGAGAAGGGCACCTGGCTGGTGGCCGACATCTACAACGGCGACTACATCGCCAGCGCCGGCACGGAAGCAGGGCTGGCCGGAGGAGATCCTGCGGAAGAACGACGAGACCACCGAGGCCCAGCGCGCCGGGTTCCGGAAGGCGGTCGCCGCCGGGGTCAGGATCGCGTACGGTACCGACAGCGGGGTCTACCCCCACCGGTTCGTCGCCCGCCAGCTCCCCTACATGGTCCGCTACGGCATGACGCCGATGCAGGCCATCCGCGTCGGCGACCCTGTCCGCCGCGGAGCTCATGGGCTGGGAGGACCGGGTCGGCTCGCTGGCGCCGGGCAAGTCGCCGACATCGTCGCCGTCGCCGGGGACGCGCTGGCGGACCTCAAGAGCTTCGAGAAGCGTCGGGTTCGTGATGAAGGGCGGCGTCGTGTACAAGGGGCCGTAGAGCCGCCCGCCTTGTGAGATCCGCTTCTGGAGGATGGCTTGCGATACGCTAGCGTGGCGCTGACGGGAATGGCGTTGCTGTGCACCGGCGAGCTGGCCGCGCAGCGGCCGGTGGAGGCCGAAGGACCTGCTCCGCATCCGGGAGGTCACCGACCCCCAGCTCTCACCCGACGGCGCGTGGGTGGCGTATACCGTCTCGACCGCGGACACGGTGGAGGACAAGCGCGACGCGGACATCTGGATGTCGAGCTGGGACGGCAAGCGCAGCGTCCGGCTGACCCGGACGCAAGCACCGCGAGAACACGCGCCGCGCTGGAGCCCGAACGGCCGCTACCTCGCCTTCCTCTCGTCCCGCGACGACCCGCGCGAGGTGGAGCAGGTCTGGCTGCTCGACCGGAACGGCGGCGAGGCCGAGCGGCTGACCGATCTTCCCGGCGGCGTCTCCGACTACGCCTGGTCCCCCGACGGCACCCGCCTCGCCCTGATCGCCTCCGACCCCGATCCGGACCGGCCCGCTCCCGGGACAGGACACCACCAAGAAGCGGCCCCGCGCCGATCGTGGTGGACCGCTACCGGTTCAAGTACGACGAGGTCGGCTACATCGGCGAGGAGCGGGAGCACCTCTACGTCTTCACCCTCGCCGACCGCAAGGCCGAGCTCCTCACGCCGGGCGCCTACGACGAGGCAGGCGCCGTCGTGGTCGCCCGACGGACGGTCGATCGCGTTCCTGAGCCGCCGGCGTCCGGAGTACGACCGGACCGACAACTGGGACGTCTACGTCGTCGCGGCCACGCCCGGCGCCGAGCCACGGCAGCTCACCACCTTCACCGGGGCGGACATGGACCCCGAGTGGGGCAGCCGCGCGCCGAGCTGGAGCCCGGACGGGAAGCTCATCGCCTACGTGCAGGGCGGGAAGCCGGAGCTGCTCTACTACGGCGGGCAGAAGGTCGCGGTGGTCCCGGTGGACGGCGGGCCCGGCCCGGGTCCTCACCGGCGTCGCTCGACCGGAACGTGCTGTCGCCGACCTTCTCGCCCGACGGCGCGTCGGTCCTCTTCCTCCTGGAGGACGACCGGGTCTATCACCTCGCGCGGGTGCCCGCCGCGGGCGGCGCGATCGAGCGGCTGGTCGAGGGCAAGCGCACGATCGAGGATCTCTCCGTCGGCCGGGACGGCCGCATCGCGCGTGGCCTCGAGCACGCCGCGACGCAGCCCACCGAGGTGTTCGCGGTCGACGGCGCGCGAGCTGCGGCAGGTCTCCGCGCCAGAACGACGCCTGGCTCGACGCAGGTGCGCGCTGGCGCCGGTCGAGGAGATCTCCTTCAAGAGCCGCGACGGCACCACGATCCACGGCTTCATGCTCAAGCCGCCGGACTATCGGCGCGGGCACCCGCTATCCCACGATCCTCCGGATCCACGGCGGGCCGGTGTGGCAGTACTACCACGACTTCGCCAATCTCGACTGGCAGGTGCTCGCGGCGCAGCGGCTACGTCGTCCTCGGCGTGAATCCGCGGGGCAGCTCGGGCCGGGGCGAGAAGTTCGCCAGCGCCATCTTCGCCGCCTGGGGCGAGAAGGACGGCGACGACGTGCTCGCCGCGGTGGACCACGCGGTGGCGGAGCGGCATCGCCGATCCTGACGCGGCTGGGCATCGGCGGGTGGAGCTACGGCGGGATCCTGACCAATCAGGTGATCGCGCGGGACCGCCGGTTCAAGGCGGCGATCAGCGGTGCGGGGCAGGGCAACGCGCTCATCGGCTACGGCACCGACATGTACGCCCTGGAATACGAGCTGGAGCTGGGGAAGCCGTGGGCGAACTTCGACGCCTGGAAGCGGGTCTCCCAGCCCTTCCTGCGCGCCGACCGGATCGTCACGCCGACGCTCTTCGTGTGCGGGCAGGAGGACTGGAACGTCCCGCTGGTCAACTCGGAGCAGATGTACCAGGCGCTCAAGAGCCTGGGCCGGGAGACCGAGCTGGTGATCTATCCCGGCGAGTCCCACGGCATCCAGCGGCCGTCCTTCGTGCTGGACCGGATGGAGCGGTATCTTGCGTGGTACGGCGAGTATCTCGGCGCCTCGCCCGGCGGGGCGAGCGCGGGAGGGCGATAGGAGGGTCTCAGAGCCATGTGGGGTTCGAGAGCGGCAACGGTGCAGGACGGTAGGGCTCCTCGCCCTCCTGCTTGGCTGCGCGGCCAAGTCGGAGGACGAGGAGCAGGACGTCGAGCCCTCCCGCCAGACGCCGAGGTGGCGCTGGAGGTGGAGAACCACGGGTGGAGCGACGTCGTGATCTACCTGGTCCGCGGCACCGCCGTAGAGCGGCTCGGCACGGTCGGGTCGCTCAACACCAAGACCTTCGTCTTTCCCTACCGCAAGCTCGGCGTCGGCAACGACGTCCGCCTGCGCGCCGATCCCATCGGGGCGGCAGAGGACGTTCACCAGCGAGAACCTGCTGGTGCAGCCGGGGCAGTGGATCAAGTGGACGCTGGAGAGCGATCTGACGCGGTCGTTTCTGGCGGTGTACTGAAACCGCTAAAGCGGGAAAAGTGAAAGGTGAACGGTGAACGGGGGCATGGCCACCGCCCCGTTCACTGTTCACCTTTCACTCTTCCCGCCTTACGGACTCACGCATTTCGATCGAGGCACCCCACCGAATTCGGGTTGTTCCGCTCTTCCTGACGGGCAGCGGCAGGTTCACGTCGGCGCCGTAGCTAGCCGCCCTTGATGATATCCGCCGATCGGGGAAGACCGTACTCGGAGGTCGCGCCGTACTGGCCGGATGCAGGCGGCGCATGTCGCCCAGCCGGTGCCCGGTGGCGAAGAGCCAGAATGCCCGCTCGCTGAACAGCAGGTCGGTCGCCGCGTCGTGGGTCGCCCGGCTGGCCGAGCGGGTCGAGACCCTGCGCGCCGCGGAGGTCGTTGAGGGTCGTCGGTCATCCCGGCGAAGTCACCGGCCTGAAGCTGCGCCTCGGCCTCGATCAGCCGAGCCTCGATCCCGTCGGCGATCACCACCGGCGAGTCGAACTCGGGGTACTTGAGCAGGGTGAACTGCGGCGTGGTGTTGTCCAGCCCGACGTCGGTCTCCTCGTCGCTGGAACGGGACCCGTGGATCTTCCGCGGTCCGGTAGGGCAGCCCGACCCCGCCTTCCTGGTCCGACACCGACCAGAGGAACCCGGCGCTGTAGACCGAAGATCGCGTTCTGCAGCCGGGGCGGGCTGTCGGCGTGCTCGGTGACGTACTGAAAGTCGGTCGGCACCGCGGCGACCGCCGCGGCCGCGCCCGCGACATCGCCCAGGTTGAGCAGCGCCCGCGCCTTGCCCACCGAGGCGAGGTTGAGTGATCTCCCGTCGACTCCTCGGCCGTCGAGCCGGGCTGGGCCAGCGCCGCATCGAACCGCGCCGACCGCGGTCTCGAACATCTGCGTCGGTGGTCTGCGGCTCGCCGAAGACGACGCTCGTCGCCCTCCAGGCCGGCTGAACGGCACGCCGGAGCAGAAGTCTCTCCGCCAGGATACACGTAGGTGAGCCCGGCGAGGCCAGCATCTCGCGCGATCCCGGGATCGTCGTCGGGCGCCGCGCCGAACTCCCGGAGCGCCGCGGCCGCGTCCTCCGCGGCGGCGCGGGCCCGGTGGAGGTTGTGGTAGCAGGTCGGCCAGCGTGACGTTGTTCTCGAAGACCCGCCGCTGGTCGATCTCCTGCTCGGTGGGCGGCGTGGTGGAGAGCACGAACTCGTCGGCCATGAGGCCGCTCAGCAGGATATGTCCGTCGTGATGCCTTCATCTGGGTCCCGTCGCCGTCCTTGGCGAAGCGCGAAGTCGGCGATCGCGCCGATCGCGCAGGGCCTCGGCGCCCTGCCGGGGTGTCGAGCGTCGCCGGGCTCGACGATGTTGGGCTGCTCGGTGTCCAGCAGGCCGCAGCCGGCCGGCGAGGCCAGCAGCGAGCAGGACAGCGGCGAGGAGCATCGGTCGCATGGTCTCGTCATCCCCTCAGAAGCCGACGTTGAGCCGCGCGGTCCAGTAGCGCACCTGCGGCTGCGACTCGAAGTCGCTGGTCGAGAAGTTCGTCCTGGGCGAAGGCGTTCACCTCGGGATCCACGCCGGTGTAGTCGGTGATGGTCCAGAGGTTCCGCCCGGCCAGCGTGAGGCTCAGCCGGCTCGGCCCGGAAGCGCGCGGGCCCAGCGGTCCGGCGCGAAGAAGGTGAGCGACAGCTCCCGCAGCTTGATGAACCATGCCGGCTCGAAGTAGCCCCACTCGGTGGCCGTCGTTCGAGGCACGCGCCTGGGCGCTTGGCCTGCTCCTCCAGCGGCGCCGTGCGGTCCACCAGCCCGCGGCAGTTGAGGACCGGGGTGCAGCGGAACTACTCGATGCGCGTTGTCGATGTAGTGCCCGCCGCGGTAGTCGAACTGGGTGCCCACCCGGACCAGGCCGTCGAACAGCGAGACGGCGCTGTTGAGCGAGGCCTCCTTGTTGGGCAGGGCGCGGCCCCGGAAGACCGCCGTCGTCGCCCGACCGTGACCTCGTCGGCGTCGATGATGCCGTCGCCGTTGGCGTCGTCGAAGCCGGTGATCGGCCGGGCCCAGAAGCCGCCGAGCGGGATAGCCCTCGACGTGGCGCTGCTGGCCGAAGCCGAAGATGATCGGCTCCACCCCCTCGCCCAGCTCGATCAGCTTGTTGTCGTAGACCGAGCCGCTCAGGCGACAGGTCCCAGGCCAAGCTGCGGCGTGTCGATCACCCGGGTGTTGATCGCCAGCTCGACGCCGTGGTTCCTGATCTCGCCCAGGTTGAAGAACTGGATCTCGGAGGCGCCCAGCGACCGGCGACACGTTCGCGCTCGATCAGGGCGTCGTTGGTCTTCTTGTTGAAGTAGGTGAACTCGAGGCTCACCCGGTCCTTGAACAGCGCGGCGTCGAAGCCCAGCTCGATCTCCCGGGAGCGCTCGGGCTTGAGGTCCGGGTTGCCCAGGTTGCCGAAGGTGACGCCGGTCCCGGCCACGCCGGCCCGCTTGCCGGCGACCGGGCTGAAGAAGCGCAGCGCGTCCGTGGTGCCCGGCTGCTGGCCGGACACGCCGAAGGCGCGCCGCGCAGCCGAAGGGTGTTGAGCGAAGCCGTGCCGTTGAAGAACGGCTCCTCCGAGAGCAGCCAGGAGACGCTGGCCTTGGGTACGACCGTGGCGTCGAAGTTCTCGCCGAAGGCGCTGTTGTCGTCGAAGCGGAGGGCGCCGGTGACGAACAGCCGCTCCTTGAAGCCGAACTCCTGCTCGACGTAGGAGCCGAGCGAGCGGCGACTCGACGGTCGTCGTCGCGCGCCTCGGTGATGCCGGCGCCGCTGATGGTCTCCGAGCCCGCCGGCAGGCCGCGGCCGGTGGCGAAGCGTGCCGGTCGACCAGGTCGCGGAAGAACTGGCCGCCGACCGAGGTCTTGCGAGCCGAGGCCGGGACTGAGCCGGAACCGGGCGGTCGCCGCCAGGTCCACCGAGGTCTGGGAGATCTGGAACCGGTTGTCGATCCTTGACGCCGAGCCGGTTCTGGAGGTAGTCGGCCACCTCGCCGGTGGGGAAGAACTGCACGTCGGTGCCGGTTGGTCACGTCGTAGCCGAGCGGTGGCCCGGGTGGTGAGCCAGGTGAGCGGGCCGCCAGTTGGCGGTGAGCCCGCCGATGAACCGCTCGTGGCCTGCTGGTTGCCAGCTCGGCGAACAGCTCCGCCGGGATGAAGTACCAGCCGCGGTTGATGTCCTCGGGCACGCCGCTGGCCTCGCCGCTGCCGGTGACGGTGAGGAAGCTGTTGTCGTTCTCGACGAAGCGGGTGTCGCTGGAGATGTAGCCGACTGTGGCCTGGACGTCGGCGTTGGCGGAGACGTTGGCGCCGATGTTGGCGCGCAGGCTCACCCGCTCGAGGGCGTTGGGCCGGAGCTGGTTGTCGGGGACGTCGCCGCGGGCCTCGCGGACCGAGTCCTCCTCGAACTCGGGCAGCCGGTAGACGCCGTCCTCGTTCTCGTAGTCGGCCGAGATGTAGTAGGTCAGCAGCTCGTTGCCGCCGGAGACGTTGACGCCGTACTGCTGGCGGAGCCCGGCCTTGAGCGGGCTGGTGGACGGGTCGTCCAGCGGCTGAGAACTGGCTCACCGAGGTCTGGGTGCAGAGCCCGTCCAGCTCGAACTGCAGGGTGCAGAAGCCGTCCCAGTCGGGACCGGTCTCCGGGTGTCGTCCCGGCCGTTGAAGTTGATCGGGATAGGTGTTGTGGTCGCGTGACCGCGCCCAGCTCGGTGTACAGGTTCCAGCGCGGCCTGGCCGGCGCGCGCCCCGCTTGGTGGTGATCGCGCACCACGCCGTTGGAGGCCTGGATGCCGTAGAGCGTCGCGGCCGCCGGTCCCTTCACGATCTCGATGGACTCGATGTCGTCGGGATTGAGGTCGTTGATGCGGGAGGGCCCGGCGCCTGCGCCCTGACCGAACCCGCCGATGTCGAGGCGTGCTCGAGCGTGGCGTCGCTCTCCATCCGGATGCCGTCGATGTAGTACAGCGGCTCGTTGGAGAGCGAGACGCTGTTGGACCCGCGGATCCGGATCCGGGTGCCGGTGCCGGTGGTGCCGCCGCTCTTCTGGACCTGCACGCCGGCCGCCCGGCCGGAGAGCAGATTGCCGAACTCGGCGATCGGCGACTCCTCGGCCACCCGGGCCGCGTCGATGGTGGCGACCGCGTTGGCCACCTCCAGCTTCCGCTGCTCGCCGGTGGCGGTGGTGACGATCTCGTCGAGCTGGACCGGCGCGCGCGGTCAGCGCGAAGTCGAGCGTCACCGTCTCGCCCGGCGCGACGTTGGCGCTGTCGGTCGCCGGCCGGTAGCCCAGCCGCAGCACCCGCACCTGGTAGCTGCCGGGCGCCACGTTGCGGAAGCGGTAGCGGCCTTCCTGGTTGGTGGCCTCGATCCGGTTGGGGCCGACCAGGATGACCCGCGCCGCCTCGAGCGGCTGGCCGGTCGCCTCGTCGGTGACCACGCCGCCGATCGAGCCCTGTTGCGCTTCCGCGAGGGACGCCGTCGCCAGCGCGAGGGCGCCGACCCACCGACCCGTGCGCAGCTGCCACCGACGCATGCCAGCTTTCATAGGGCCCTTCTCCTGTCGGACGAACACTGCCCGAACGGCTCCGGCGGAAACGGTCTGCGTGCCGAGGAGCGGGCAGCACTGGGATGGGAATTGCCTCGCAATGTGGTGGACGCCGTGCGGATTGTCTAGACGGGGGACGGGGCGGCGAGGGGCCGCGGCGCTTGACGGTCCATGGGGTCATCGGTATCTAGTGACCAGGACCGGTCCGCGCTGCTCATGGCCGGGCACGCTCGCGCGCCACCTTTCGATCCGCTGTCCCACCACATATTCGGAGGCCCCATGGCGCGACGCATCGTAGGGATGATCGCGGGGCTGCTGCTTGCCGTGGCCGCCGCCGCACCGCTGGCGGCCCAGGCCGGCACCATCCGGGGCACCGTCTCCGACAGCGCCGGCGACGGCCTGGCCAACGCCGCGGTGAGCGTCGAGGGGACCACGCTCCGCGGCCACCTCGGGGTCGAACGGCGCCTACGAGATCCGCGGCGCGCCCGGCCGGCACGCCACACGATGCGGGTCCGGCTGATCGGCTATCGCGCCGGCGACCGCCGAGGTGACCGTCGCCGGAGGACGACGCGGTGACCCAGGACTTCACCCTCGCTGCGGAGCGCGGTGCAGCTGGCGCCGATCGACGTGGTGGTCGGCTCCCGCGCCCGGCACACGGCGGAGGAGGAGCTGGCGGTGCCGGTGGACATCTTCCCGGCGGAGGAGCTGCAGCGGCAGGGCAGCACCGAGACCAGCATCATCCTCCAGTCGGTCGTCGCCCTCGGTCAACTTCCCCCGCCAGAGCGTCACCGACGCCGGCGACATCGTGCCGGCCCTTCACCCTCCGCGGCCTGAGCCCCGACCACACGCTGGTGCTGGTCAACGGCTGGCGCCGGCACCAGACCGCGGTGGTGAACACCTTCAACTACGGCATGCCCGCCGGCTCGAGCGGGGTGGACCTCAACGCCCTCCCGGCGAGCGCGCTCGAGCGGATCGAGGTGCTGCGCGACGGCGCCTCGGCCCAGTACGGCTCCGACGCCATCGCCGGCGTGGTGAACCTGGTGCTCAAGGACGGCGCGTTCTCGCCCTTCGTCAACGGCGACGTCGGCCGCTACACCACCGACGACTACCCCGACGACGGCACCACGGTCAACGTGAACGGCGGCTGGGGCATCGGGATCGGCCGCGGATCGCTGGCGCGTGTTCGGCGAGTTCCGCGACCGGGAGGCGACCAACCGGGCCTGGGCGGACGCCGTTCGAGGACGCCGGCACCGGCGTGGCCGACGCGATCGACGACGAGCAACGGCCAGGTGATCGAGAAGCGCAACCCGGTGCCCCAGCCCAACCACCACTGGGGCGACGGGCTGGAGAAGGACGTGCTGACCTTCGCCAACTTCCGGATGCCGCTGAACGACGAGGGCATCACCGAGATCTACAGCCTTCGGCGGCTACAGCCACCGCGACGGCACCGGCAACGCGCTTCCGCCGCTACGCGGACAACGCGCGGAACTGGCCGCGAGATCTACCCGCTGGGCTTCCTGCCCGACGTTCAGCGGCGACGGCGACCGACTACTCCGGCGCCGGCGGCGTCCGGGGCGTGGTGTCGGGCTGGAGCTACGACCTCGGCGCCGAGTTCGGGCACAACAACTTCGACTACAACATGACCGACCACCCTCAACGCCTCGCTGGGCCCCTGCCTGCGACGTGCGCCTGCGCACCGGGCGCGGACGGGGTCCTGGGCACCGACGACGATCCCGGGATCCCCAACCAGACCGAGTTCTTCTCCGGCAGGCTGCTGCGCGGCGAGTTCGATCGCGGCGGTCAACGTGGCGCAGGCCGGTGGAGGTCGGGCTGCCGGCGCCGCTCAACCTCGCCTTCGGCGCGGCGTTCCGGCGGGAGAGCTACAAGATCCGCGCGGGCGAGCTGGCCTCCTACGTCAACGGCTTCCATCTCGACCAGGACAGCGGCGCCGTACGCCGCGCCCGCGGGCTCGTCGGGCTTCCCCGGCTTCACGCCCGGACGACGCGACCGAGCGGGACCGGAGCAACTTCGGGCTCTACGCCGACGCCGAGACCGACCTCACGCCCAAGCTGCTGGCCAACGTGGCGGCGCGCTTCGAGTCGCTACAGCGACTTCGGCGAGCGGCTGTCGGGCAAGGTGGCGCTCCGCTACCAGCCGTCCCGGCGGGTCGTGCTTCCGCGCGGCCGCCGGCACCGGCTTCCGCGCGCCGGGCCTGAGCCAGGTGGCCTTCAGCAAGGTCGTCACCAACGTGATCGCCGACCAGTTCGTGCGAGGTCGGCGATCTTCCCGGTGGACCATCCGGCCGCGCTCGCGCTCGGCGCGGAGCCGCTGCACCGAGGAGACCTCGTTCAACCTCAGCGCCGGCCTCGCGTTCACCCCGGTGGACAACCTCACCGTCACGGCGGACTACTTCCACATCCACGATCGACGACCGCATCATCCTCGGCGCCACCTTCGACGACGACGCGACCCTGCAGCTCCTGGCGGACGCGGGGATCACCGACATCGGCGGGGTGCAGTACTTCACCAACGGCCTCGACACCCGGACCCAGGGCGTGGACATCACCGGCAACCTCCGGCTGCCGGCCGGCGCGCACCGGGACGCTCGATCTCAACGCGCTCGCTCAACTACACCCACAACGAGATCGTCCGGCTGGACTCGCATCCCCGAGGTGCTGCGCGACGCGGGCTCGACCGAGCCGGGACTGCTGGACACCGTGATCGGTGATCGCCATCGAGGACGAGCGGCCCGACTGGCGGGCCACGCTGCAGGCCAACTACACCATCGGCCGGCTGAGCGCGTCTGGGCCGGTTCTCCTACTTCGGCGGCTTCTCCTCGGCCCAGCCCGGGTTCTGCGACCTCTGCCGCGAGGAGTACGGCGGCAAGGGCGCTGGTGGACGCGGAGGTGGGCTACCAGTTCAACCTGGTGAAGCTGGCGCTGGGCGTGCGGAACCTGTTCGACACCTACCCCGACCAGCCGAGCTCCGACCGCGACACCGGCCTGGGCGGGACCTCGGCGGAGTTCAACAACAACTTCGGCACCTTCCCCTGGGCCGCGGCGTCGCCGTTCGGGTACAACGGGCGGTTCGCGTACGCGCAGGACGGAGATCCAGCTGGCCTGGTAGGGGGCGGAGCGGCGGGCGGTCGGAGCGGACGGGCCGAGCAGCGCGCGACGGTCATCCCGAGCGGAGCGAGGGATCCTCTGCAGCGAGCGGCGATGCCCGCCGAGAAGATCCCTCGCTGCGCTCGGGATGACAGGATGCCGTTCTGAACCGCCGTTCCAAGTATCGTACTCGCGCATACGCCGTTCTCCCTGGCAGGAACCGCCCGCCCGGCGGTAAGATTCCCCGCACCACAGCCCAGACCATTCCCATGCCCGTCACGTACGATCTCATCATCATCGGCGGCGGCCACAACGGCCTGGTGACCGCCGCCTACCTCGCCCGCAAGGGCCTCAAGGTGCTGGTGCTCGAGCGCCGCGAGGTGCTCGGCGGCGCCTGCGTCACCGAGGAGGTCTGGCCCGGCTACAAGGTCTCCACCGCCGCCTACGTCAACAGCCTGCTCCGGCCCGAGATCATCCGCGACCTGGAGCTCAAGCGGCACGGCTTCGAGATGCTGCCGCGAAGCCCGTCGTCGTTCACGCCGTTCCCCGACGGCCGCTCGCTCCTGCTCGGGCCCGACAAGGCGATGACCCACCGCGAGGTCTCCAAGTTCTCCGCCAAGGACGCCGACGCGCTGCCGCAAGTACGAGGCGATGCTGGAGCGGGTGGCCGACTTCCTCGAGCCGACGCTGACGATGACGCCGCCCAACCCCTGGTCGCTCAGGCCGGGGAACCTGGTCCAGCTCGCCAAGCTGGGGCTCGGCTTCCTCAAGCTGGGGCACGACGGGCAGAAGGCGGTCGAGATCCTGACCGGCGCGGCCACGCCGATCCTCGACCGCTGGTTCGAGTCGGAGCAGCTCAAGGTGACGCTGGCGACCGACGCGATCATCGGCGCGATGGCCTCGCCGTCGATGCCGGGCACGGCCTACGTGCTGTTCCACCACGTCATGGGCGAGTGCGACGGCGTCCGCGGCGTCTGGGGCTACGTGCGCGGCGGCATGGGCGGGATCAGCAACGCCATCGCCTCCGCCGCCCGGGAGAAGGGGGCGGAGATCCGCACCAACGCCGAGGTGGCGAAGATCCTGGTGAAGGACGGCGCGGCGCGGGGCGTGGTGCTGCGCGACGGCACCGAGATCCAGGCGACCCGGGTGGCCTCCGGCGCCGACGCCAACGTCACCTTCCTCAAGCTGATGAGCAACGGCGACCTGCCGCGCCGACTTCGTGGACGCGGTGCGCCACATCGACTACAGCAGCGCGAGCTGCAAGATCAACGTCGCGCTGAGCGAGCTGCCCGACTTCACCGCGCGTGCCCGGGCACCGCCGCCGGGCCCGCAGCACCGCGGCACGATCCACATCTCGCCGACGATGGAGTACATCGAGCGGGCCTACGACGACGCCAAGTACGGCCGGCCGTCGCAGCACCCGATCATCGAGGCCACGATCCCGTCGGCGCTGGACGACACGCTGGCGCCGCCGGGCAAGTACGTGATGTCGATGTTCACCCAGTACTTCCCCTACAAGCTGGCGCCGGGGCTGTCGCTCGAGGCGGAGAAGGAGAAGTTCGCCGACCGCTGCTTCGACCTGATGAACGAGTACGCGCCGAACTTCAAGCGGTCGGTCATCGCCCGGCAGGTGCTCGCGCCGGCGGACCTGGAGGAGCGCTTCGGGCTCACCGGCGGCAACATCATGCAGGGCGTGATGTCGCTCAGCAGCCTGTCGTTCATGCGGCCGGTGCCGGGCTACGCCGACTACCGGACGCCGGTGCGGAACCTGTACCTGTGCGGGGCGGCGACCCACCCCGGCGGCGGCGTCATGGGCGCGTGCGGGTACAACGCGGCGCGGGAGATCCTGCGGGACTGCAAGCGGTAAGCGGTGCGACGAGGTCAGCCCGAGCCGGAGCGAGCGGATCCTGGCCGTCAGCTCGGGATGACAGGACAGACCGACTATGCCGCAGCACCGGCTCACCGTCCAGGAAAGCCTCACCCGCCTCCCCGGCCCGGCCGGCGAGCGCTACGTCGAGCTGTTCCAGCACGGCACCCTGAGCGTCGAGCTGTACGCGCCCCGAGGCGACGATCCGCAGGAGCCCCACACCCGCGACGAGGTCTACGTCGTGGTGCAGGGCAGCGGGCAGTTCCGGAACGGGGAGACGCAGGCATCCGCTTCGGCCCGGGCGATCTGCTGTTCGTGCCGGCCGGCGTGGTGCACCGGTTCGAGGACTTCACCGACGATCTCGCGGTCTGGGTGGTCTTCTACGGCCCCGAAGGCGGAGAGGTCGCCCGGTGAGCGTGGAGGCGCGCCGCCCGGCCACCGCGCTCGAGCGCACGCTGCACCGGGACTACTACCTCTCGGACGCAGGTCTTCGCGCTGGAGCGGGAGCGGATCTTCTTCCGGGAGTGGTGCTGCGCGGCCCGGGAGGAGGAGATCCCCAGCCCGGGCGACTACCTGGTGCGCGACGTGGCCGGCGAGAGCGTGCTGGTCGTCCGCACCCGGGACGGCGGGCTCGCGGCCCACTACAACGTCTGCCGCCACCGCGGCTCCCAGCTGGTGCCCGGACGTGCGGGCGCGGACAGCTTCAGCGGCGGCATTCGCTGTCCCTATCACTCCTGGACCTACACGCTCGAGGGCGCGCTCCGCACCGCGCCGTTCCTCGAGGAGGGCGACGGGCTCGCCAAGGGCGATCTCTCCCTCCACCCGGTCGGCGTGGACACCTGGGGCGGGTTCGTCTTCCTCCATCTGACGCCCGCGGAAGCCGAGGCGCGGGGCCAGACGCTCCAGGCGCAGCTCGGCGGCGTGCCCGAGCGGCTGCGGCGCTACCCGCTGGCCGAGCTGCGGGTCGCGCGGCGGATCGAGTACAGGTCGCCGCCAACTGGAAGGTGATGCTGGAGAACTACAACGAGTGCTACCACTGCGGGCCGGTGCACCCGGAGCTGTGCCGGCTGGTGCCGGCGTTCAAGCAGCGGGGCGGCGCCGAGCTCGACTGGGAGCGGGGCATCCCGCACCGCGACGGCGCGTGGACCTTCACCGCCAGCGGCACCACCAACCGCGCGCCGTTCGCGGGCCTGAGCGAGGACGAGCGGGTGCGCCACAAGGGGGAGCTGATCTACCCCAACCTCCTGCTCAGCCTCTCCGCCGAGCACGTCGCCGCCTTCACCATCCGGCCGCACGCGCCCGGGCCGCACCACGGTCGTCTGCGAGTTCCTGTTCCATCCCGACGAGATGGCCAAGCCCGGCTTCGATCCCGCCGACGCGGTGGAGTTCTGGGACCTGGTGAACCGGCAGGACTGGGCCATCTGCGAGTCGGTGCAGCGGGGAATGAGCTCGCGCGTCTTCCAGACCGGCTACTACGCGCCGATGGAGAGCTGGAGCCTGGACATCCGGCGATACGTGGGGGAGAGACTGGTGCGGCCTGAACGGCGGAACGGCGGAACGGCGGAACGGCGAACGAGTGAGCGAAGCCTACCGGCTCCGGTTCACGCGCGATGCCCGCCCGTTCCACTCGTCCACCGTTCCGCCGTCCCGCTGCTCCAGCCATGAAGCTCGACTTCGAGTACATCGTCCTCGGCCTCGGGCGGCTTCGGCAGCGCGGCGGCGTACTGGCTGGCGCGCCGGGCCGGGACCGAGGTGCTCGGGCTGGAGCAGTTCGAGCTGGGCCACGTGCGGGGCGAGTCGCAGGACCACTCGCGGATCATCCGCCTCTCCTACCACACGCCCGGCTACGTCGAGCTGGCCAAGTTCGCGTACCGGGCGTGGGCCGAGCTGGAGCGCGACTCGGGCGAGCAGGTGGTGCTCCGGACCGGCGGGCTCGACGTGGGGCCGCGGGAGAGCGCGATCCCGCTCAGCAGCTACAGCGACAGCATGGACGCGGCCGGTGTCGGCTACGAGCGGCTCGACGCCGGCGAGATCATGCGCCGCTGGCCCCAGTGGCGCCTCACCGACGACATGCACGGGCTCTTCCAGGAGCAGAGCGGGATCGCGATGGCGGCGCGGGGCAACGCCGCCCACGTGCGGATGGCGCGGGAGCACGGCGCCACGCTCCGCGATCGCACCGCCGGTCGAGGCGATCCGCCCGGTCGGACGGCGAAATCGAGGTCCGGACCGCGGACGCGACCTACCGCTGCCGCCGGCTGGTGATCACCGCCGGCGCCTGGTCCAACCGCGCGCTCGCGTCGGTCGGCATCGAGCTGCCGCTCCGGGTCACCAAGGAGCAGGTGACCTACTTCGCCTCGCCCGGACGTCGCCGACTTCCAGCCCGACCGGTTTCCGATCTGGATCTGGATGGACGACCCCTGCTTCTACGGCTTTCCCGGCGTTCGGCGAGGCCGGCCCCAAGGTGGGGCAGGACGCGGGTGGCCAGGAGACCACGGGCGACACCCGGACCTTCGAGCCCGATACCGAGGCGCTCGACCGGGTGCGTCCGCTTCCTCGAGCGGCACCTGCCCGGCGCGCTGGGGCCGATCATCTACACCAAGACCTGTCTCTACACCCTCACGCCCGACCGCGACTTCGTGCTCGACGTGCTGCCGCACCAGCCGGAGATCGCGGTCGCGATCGGCGGCGGGCACGGGTTCAAGTTCGCCTCGCTGGTCGGCCAGATCCTCTCCGAGCTCTCCATCGACGGCCATTCGCCCCGCGACCTCGCGCCGTTCCGGATCGACCGCCCGATCCTCCAGATGAAGGACCCGCCGCGGAACTACATGGTGTGACCGCGCCCGCCATCCCCACCGCGCCGGTGCAGGAGCCGACCGCCGCAGCTGCACCGCGCGATGGGCTTCCGCGACCTCCTGCTGTTCTACCTGGTCACCGGCTTCACGGTGCGCTGGATCGGCACCGCCGCCTCCGCCGGGCCCAGCGCGATGGTGATCTGGCTGGGCGCCTGCCTGCTGTTCTACCTGCCGCTCATGCTCACCGTGCTGGAGCTCTCCTCCCGCTATCCCAACGAGGGCGGCTGCTACGTCTGGAGCAAGCGCGCGTTCGGCGACTTCGCCGGGTTCATGACCGGCTGGAACTACTGGGTCTGCAACCTGCCCTACTTTCCCGGCCTCTTCTACTTCACGGCGGCGAGCGCGCTCTTCATCGGCGGCGCCGTCATGGCAGGGGCTGACCGACAGCCCGGCGTACTACATCGTCTTCTCGCTGGTCGCGCTCGCGGTCGCGGTGACGCTCAACGTCCGCGGGCTCGGCGTGGGCAAGTGGCTCCACAACATCGGGGCGGTGGGCCTGTGGGTGCCGGCCCTGCTGCTGATGGCGCTGGCGGCGGTCTCCTACGCCCGCTTCGGCTCGGCGACGCCGTTCACCGCCGAGAGCCTGGTGCCGAGCACCCGGCTCAAGGACATCATCTTCTGGTCCACCATCGCGTTCTCCCTGAGCGGGCTGGAGAGCGCGTCGATGATGGGCGACGAGATCCGGGACCCGCGGCGCAACATCCCGCGCGCGCTGCTGATCGGCGGCGTGCTGATCACGCTGCTCTACATCCTCTCCACCGTGGCGATGCTGGTGGCGCTGCCGCGGGCGCAGATCCTGAACCTCCAGGGGTTCATGCTCTCGATCCAGCAGGCGTCCGACCGGGTCGGGCATCGTGGGCCTCACCGGGGTCACGGCGCTGCTCATCACGCTCGGCGGGCTGGGCCAGGCGGGGGCCTGGTTCGCGGCCGGCGGGCGGCTGCCGTTCGTCGCCGGGATCGACCGGTTCCTGCCGCCGGCGTTCGGACGGATCCACCCGACCTACGGTTCGCCCCACGTGAGCCTCTTGATCCAGGCCGCGGTCGCCGCCGTCTTCATCTTCCTGGGGCAGGCGGGCACCACGGTCAAGGGCGCCTACGACGTGCTGGTGAGCATGTCCATCATCGGATACTTCATCCCCTATCTCTTCATGTTCGCCTCCATGATCAAGCTCCAGTCGCGAGCCGGCCGGCCCCGAGGTGATGCGGGTGCCGGGCGGGCGGCCCGGTGGCGACACTGCTCGGCGGCCTCGGATTCTGCGTCACCGGCGGCGGCCATCGGCCTCGCGCTGATCCCGGCGGAGGACGAGGCCAACAAGGTGCTCGCGGTGACCAAGGTGGCGGGCCTGACCGCTGCTGCTGCTGCTCGGCGGGGCGGCGGTCTATCTCACGGGAAAGGCGGCAGGCGGAGCGTGACGAGATCGCTTCGGCGATCTCGACGCCGCGCGCTGGCGGGTCGCGCTCGCGCTCACCGCGGCGATGGTGTGCTCTACTTCGGATTCATCCTGCTGGTGGCGTACGGCCGGGCGCTGCTCGCGCGTCCAGGTCGTGCCCGGGCTCACCCTCGGCATCCTGCTGGGCGCGCTGGTGATCGTCGTCTCCTGGATCCTCACCTGGGTCTACGTGCGCTGGGCGACCACGCACTACGACCCGGGCATCCGGGCGCTCGGATCGGGAGCGCCGGCCGTGATCCAGGCGCCGGCGACCACCGCGATCGGCGAGCCCAACGCCGTCGCGATGCTGTTCTTCTTCGCCTTCATCTCGATCACGCTGGGCATCACCTGGTGGGCCGCGCGGCGCACCCGCACCACCGAGCAGTTCTACGCCGCCGGGCCGCACCATCAGCGCGGGCCAGAACGGGCTCGCGCTGGCGGGCGACTACATGAGCGCGGCGTCGTTCCTCGGCATCGCCGGGCTGGTCTCCACCACCGGCTTCGACGGCCTGATCTACTCGACCGGCTGGCTGGTGGGCTGGCCGGTGGTGCTGTTCCTCATCGCCGAGCCGCTGCGCAACCTCGGGCGGTACACCTTCGCCGACGTGGTGGCGATCCGGCTCCGGCAGACGCCGGTGCGGCTCGCCGCCGCGCTGGGCACGCTGGCGACGGTGACGCTCTACCTCATCGCGCAGATGGTGGGCGCCGGCGGCCTGATCCGGCTGATGTTCGGGCTGAGCTACGAGCACGCGATCGTGCTGGTCGGCATGGTGATGATCGGGTACGTGCTCTTCGGCGGGATGATCGCGACGACCTGGGTGCAGATCGTGAAGGCGGTGCTGCTGATGGCCGGGGCGCTGCTGCTGGCGCTGCTGGTGCTGCTCCGCTTCGGCCTGAACCCGGCGGCGCTCTTCGCCGAGGCCGCGCGGCGCTACGGCGACGGCGTGCTGGCGCCGGGCAAGCTGGTCGTCCAACCCGCTGGACGCGATCTCGCTCGGGCATGGCGCTCATGTTCGGCACCGCCGGCCTGCCGCACATCCTGATGCGCTTCTACACCGTGCCCGACGCGCGGGCGGCGCGGGCCTCGGTGTTCGTCGCCACGGGGCTGATCGGGCTCTTCTACCTGCTCACCTTCGTGCTCGGCTTCGGGGCGATGGTGCTGGTGGGCCCGGAGGCGATCCGGGCGGTGGATCCCGGCGGCAACATGGCGGCGCCGCTGCTCGCCGAGCTGCTGGGCGGGACGCCGTTCCTGGGCTTCATCGCCGCGGTGGCGTTCGCGACCATTCTGGCGGTGGTGGCGGGGCTCACGCTCTCCGGCGCGGCGGCGCTGTCGCACGACCTCTGGGTCAGCGTGGTGCGCGGGGGCCACGCCGACGCGCGGCGAGCAGCTCCGGGTCGCCCGGCTCGCGACCCTCGCGCTCGGCGTGGTGGCGGTCGCGCTGGGGATCACGTTCAAGGGGCAGAACGTGGCCTTCATGGTGTCGCTCGCCTTCGCCATCGCCGCCAGCGCCAACTTCCCCGCGCTGATCCTCTCGATCTTCTGGCGCGGGTACACCACGGCCGGGCGCGGTCACCAGCATGGCGGCCGGGCACCGCTGCTGACGCTGCTGCTCATCTACCTGTCGCCCACGCATCCAGGTGGACATCCTGGAGCACGTGACGCGGCCTGGTTCCCGCTCAAGAACCCGGCGCTGATCACCATGCCGCTGTCGTTTCTCGCGGGCATCGTGGTGTCGCTGCTGGCGCCCGAGCGGGCCGCGGCCGAGGGGTACGCGGCCGTCGAGCGGCAGGATGCATCTGGGCGGGGATGCATTGATGGCAGGCGGCAGAGTCGCCCTGCTGGGCGTGCCGTACGATGCCGGCTCCTCCTACCAGCGCGGCCCGGCGGGCGCGCCGGTGCTGATCCGGGAGGCGCTCTGGTCGCGAGGCGGGAAACACCTGGACCGAGGCCGGGCTCGACCTCAAGGACGGCGGACTGGACGACGAGGGCGACCTCTGGTTCACCGACCGGGAGCCCGGCGCCGACGCGCGAGCGCGGATCGAGGAGGCGGTGGGCTCCATCCTCGACTCGGGCCGGCGGCCGCTGCTCCTCGGCGGCGATCACTCGATCACGCTATCCGGCGCTCCGCGGCATGCGGCGGCACCACCCGCGGCTCAGCATCCTCCACCTCGACGCGCACCCCGACCTGTACGACGAGTTCCAGGGCGACCCCTACTCCCACGCCTGCCCCTTCGCCCGGATCATGGAGGAGGGGCTGGCCGACCGCCTGGTCCAGGTCGGGATCCGGACCATGACGGGCCACCAGCGCGAGCAGGCCGACCGGTTCGGCGTCGAGGTGATCGAGATGCGGCAGCTGGCGGGACGGCATGCCGCTCCGCTTCGAGACGCCGGTCTATCTCTCGCTCGACCTCGACGCGATCGAGCCCGGGCTCGCGCCCGGCGTGTCGCACCGGGAGCCCGGCGGCCTCACCGTCCGCCAGGTGCTCGGCATCATCCAATCGCTCGAGGCGCCGCTCGCCGGCGCCGATCTGGTGGAGTTCAATCCGCTCAACGATCCCTCCGGGCTCACGCGCGGCGGTGTGCCGCCAAGCTGGTCAAGGAGATCGCCGCCCGCATGCTGATGGAGACCCGATGATCCGGCTCGCTCGCTGCTCGCGCCTGCTGCTCGCCTCACCGCTGGCCGCGCAGGGCGCCGGCGGCGATCGACTATGCCACGCTGCGGGAGGAGACCGCCCAGCGGCTCTCCGAGTACATCCGGATCAACACCAGCAATCCGCCCGGGCAACGAGCTGGCCGCCGCCCGATGGCTGGCCGACGTCCTCGCGAAGGAAGGGATCCAGGGGACGATCCTCGACACCGCGGAGCTGGGCGCCGGCCGAGCCAACTTCTACGCCCGGCTGCCGGGCACCGGGGGCGGGAAGGCGATCGCGCTGGTGCACCACATGGACGTGGTCACCGGCCACGCCCGAAGGACTGGTCCGTCGATCCGTTCGCCGGGACGATCAAGGACGGCCACGTGTGGGGCCGGGGCGCGCTGGACATGAAGGGTCACGGCATCATCCAGCTCATGGCGCTTCATCGCGCTCAAGCGGGCGGGCGTGCCGCTCAGCCCGCGACCTGGTCTACGTCGGCAACGCGGACGAGGAGATCGGCGGGCTCGGCTCGCGGACCTTCCTGGAGAAGCATCCCGACCTGGTCGAGCGGATCGAGTACGTCCTGACCGAGGGCGCCGACACCCGGGTGGAGACAGGGCAAGGTGCGCTGGTTCGGGATCGACGTCGGCGAGAAGCGCACCTGGTGGAAGAGGCTGGTGGTGAAGGGCACCACCTCGCACGGCTCGGTGCCGCTCGGCGACAACCCGGTGGAGCGGCTGGTGCGGGCGCTCAACCGGATCGTGGCCTACGAGACGCCGGTGCGCCTCACCCCGGCGGTGGACCGGTTCTTCAAGGCGCAGGCGCGCGACCAGACCGGACCAGGCGAAGACGCTGGCTCTCCAACGCCGCGCGCGGCGCTCAAGACCCGGCGCGGCCGGGCCTGGCTGCTGAGCGAGCCGGAGCGGAACGCGCTGCTCCGCAACACCATCACGCCGACGGTGCTGCGAGGGATCGGAGAAGACCAACATCATTCCCGCAGGAGGCCTCGGTCGAGCTCGACATCCGGCTGCTGCCCGACGAGGACACCGTCGCGTTCCGGCGGACGCTGGAGCGGCTCATCGCCGATCCCAAGATCGAGATCGAGGCGATCGGCGACATGGCGCCGCCGCTACGATGCGCCGCTCGACACCGAGATGTTCCGGGCGCTGGAGCGGGTGGCCGGGCGGCTGCTGCCCGGCGTTCCGGTCGCCACGCCGATGAGTGCCGGCGCCAGCGACCGGCCCTATTGGGCTGCCGCCGGGCCGATCTGCTACGGGATCGATCCCTGGCTGGTGGAGCTGGAGGAGAGCCGGCACTCGGTGCACGGCAACGACGAGCGGCTGTCGCTGGAGAACATCGAGTTCGGGCTGCGGTTCTACGTGGAGACGCTGCTCGAGATGGCGGGGAGGTAGGGGCGGACGGGCGGACGGGCGGACGGGCGGAACGGCGGAAGCGGCGGTCAGCGGAGCGTGTCATCCCGAGGGAGCGATGCGACCGAGGGATCTTCGCCGCGGTCTCGATGACCGCGGACAGATCCCTCGCTGCGCTCGGGATGACAGGCTACGCCGTTCCGCCGTTCCGCCGTCCGCCGTCCGCTCGTCCGCCGTCCGCCCGTCCGCCCGTCCGCCGCCGCCCTACCTCCCGTGCCCCAGCGACCGCAGCACCTCCCGGTCGAACTGCACCGACAGCGCCTCCCGCCCGGAGTACGGCCCCGGCCGGTACGCGCGGGACTCGATCCCGGCCTGGCTCTGCTCGCAGATGTGCCAGTCCTGCTTGTTCGTCATGTCCCAGAACTCCACCCCGTCGTCCGGGTTGAACGTCGGAATCGCTCAGCGTGGCCGGGTGGAAGAGCCAGGAGCAGTGGATCAGGCTCCGGTCGGTGCCCTTGGGCCAGATGGTGTGGAACATCACGTAGTCGGGGTGCAGGCTCAGGAGCATGTTGGGGAAGATCGCGTAGTAGTAGACGCGGTCCATGTCCTCCTCCGGCAGATCGCCCACCGACACGCCGCACGACTTCCCGCTCATCGTCATGCTCTCGTGCCCGCGGTTGATCACCATGAACCCGCCGGTGAAGGGCCCCTCGGTGAGGTCGTTCTCGCCGCTGGTGGGCGGCGTCAGCTTGGCGAGGCCCGGGGTGCACCGGGCCGCAGTGGTAGCACTCCGAGTAGTTCTGGAACAGGAGCTTCCAGTTGCAGTGCGACGTCGTAGTCGATGGTGCGGTGGACCTTGAGGTTCGGCAGGTTGAACCGGGAGAATCGCCCGAGCAGCGGCTCGAAGGCATCCTCGAAGGGCTCGGGCCGCTCCGCCAGGTTGATGAAGAGAAAGCCTTCCCAGGTCGCGACCGCCACCGGGTGGAGCGGCCAGTCGGCCTTGTCGAAGTCCCTCGATGTCCCCGGTGGAGGGCGCGCCGATCAGCCGGCCGTCGAGGGCGTAGGTCCAGGCGTGGTAGGGACACTGGATCGTCTCGGAGAAGCGGCCGGTGTGCTCCTCGCAGAGCCGGGTGCCCCGGTGCCGGCAGACGTTGTAGAACGCCCGGTAGCCGCCCGCCCGGTCGTGCAGCACGATCACGCTCTCCTTGCCGATCTCCTGGAGGAAGTACTCGCCCGGCTTGGAGATGCGGTCTTCACGGCCGACGCAGATCCAGCGCTGGAGGAAGATCTGCTCCATCTCCTGGGCCAGGATCTCCGGCGAGGTGAAATATTCGCGGGGAAGGGTGTGGGCCCCATCGATGGGGATCTCGGTCGGCTTGATGAACGTGGTCACGGTCCGGCTCTGGGTTCGGAGGATGCCGAAATATGCCGCCCGCGCGATTCCCGGGGGAAGGCGGCGCCGAGCCGGGCCCTGGGTTACATCCGGCCGGTGACGGGGATGGTGGAACGGCGACGGAAAGGCTTGTAGCATTTGGCGTTCGCCTTCGAGTCCAACGCCCAGATTGGGAGATCCCGCCAATGCGTCGCAACCTCCTCTTCCTGCTCGCGCTCGCACTCCCCAGCACGGGATGCCTCGCCGCGGCCGCGGCCGGCGCCGCCGGCGGCATCTACCTCACCTCGCGCGGCGCCGAGTCGGTGGTCGAGGGCTCGGTGGGCGAGGTCGCCGGCCGGGCCGAGGCGGTGATGAGCGAGATGGGGATCGTGAAGGAAGGTGAGAGCACCGAGAACCAGGGTGACCAGCAGGTGCTCAAGGGGAAGAAGGGCGATCTCGACGTCACCATCGACATCAAGCGGGAATCCCCCACCACCGCGAAGGTCGAGGTGACCGCCCGGAAGAACCTGGCCGAGTGGGACAAGGATTACGCGAAGGACGTGCTGAACCGGATCGTAGAGAAGGGATGACCGAACAGCGAAGGTGACGAACAGCGTGAAGGTGATGAACAGCGTGAACAGTGAACAGTGAAAAGTGAACGGGGCTGGATATCCCGTTCACCTTTTACTGTTCACTGTTCACGCTGTTTCGGTGAGCAACTGCTCGATCTCCGCGGCCGCCGCCGCTTGCGCCTCCGCCTCCGCCCGCAGCTCGCGAGTCACCTCAGCCAGCGTCCCGTCCTCGGCGGCGACGGCCGAGGTCGCCTGGCTCTGAAGCTTGCTGAGCACCGTCATCGCTTCCAGCAGCCGCTGTACCAGGGCATCACGGGCGCGCTCGCTCCGCGCCAGCGCGTCGAGCCAGTCCGGCGCATGGGCCGCGGCCCGCGTCCGCTCGCGCTCGAACCGGGCCAGGTTCTCGTCGAGCATGGCCAGGTCGGTCGCTGCGTCGCAGGCCGCGCCCACCAGCTCGTGGAGCACCGTAGGCTGGTGGTCGCCTCCCAGGCGGGCGAACAGCGGGCGCGCCAGGCGGGTGACGTCGGCCAGCAAACCTTGGGCGGTTCCCGAAGGCAGCTCGGCCAGCGCCTTCACCACCTGGGCCTCGAGGGCGGGCGGTAGCTCCCGGACCCGATTCGAGCCGGCCACGACGGGCGACCTCACCGCTTGGCCGGCGGCGTAGAGCAGGAGCCCTCCGAACACCGGTGTCGTCCACAACAACAGCGGCGTCCCGGCGAGCCCGGCGCCCATGCCCGCCACGGCCACGGCCAGCACCATCGTCGTGTATCCTGCCGGAATCATGGTCCACGCCCGGGAAGCCGGGACAGCACGCGCCGGCAGCCTCCGTCGCTCGAGCGCGTCGATCACTCGTGCCGACCCCTCCGGCGTGACCCGAAAGATGGGACGCTCCCCCCGGCCGGCGGCACGTCCCTCGACCCCCGCGGCGGCGGGAAGCAGCTCGCCGAGGCGCGCCGCCACGGTGCGGCGTTCGGCCGAGTTGTACGGTCGTTGGAGAAAGATGAGCGTCTCGGCCGCCCCGGCCGGCGCGCCGCCGCAGGAGGGACAGAGCCCGAGCCCGAGCGGATCGCTGCCGCCGCACAGCAGGCACCGTGGCGCCGCTTCGGCGTCCGCCCCGGCGCCGGTCGCGAGCAGCGCCTCGTCGAGCGCCGCGGCCGTCGGGAAGCGGTCCTCGGCGGAGGCGGCGGTCGCGCGGGCGATGACGCCGTCCAGCCAGGCGGGACAGCCCGGTGCTACGGCTGCGGGCCGAAATCCCTCCGGCACCGGCGACGGCGGAAGATGGGCCGACGGCCGAGCGGGCTGCTCGCCGGTGAGCGCGTAGTAGAGCGTGAGACCCAGCGCGTAGATGTCGGCCCGGGCGTCGCCGCGGCGCCCCGCGAGCACCTCGGGTGCCGCGTAGGCCAGCGTACCAGCCAGGCCACCGGTGGCGGTGATCCCGACCTGGCCGTCCAGCTTCGCCGAGCCGAAGTCGGTGAGGCGAGCCGTGCCGCCGGCGTCGAGCAGGATGTTCTGGGGCTTCACGTCCCGATGCAGGATGCCGCGCCGGTGCGCGGCTCCCAACGCCGAAGCGATGTCCCGGCCGACCCGCACGACCTCTTCTACCGACAGCGGTCCGCGCTCCCGCACCCGGACGTGGAGGTCGCTCCCGGCCACGTACTCCATGACGATGAAGCTCCACGGCTCCTCGTCCAGGAGGTCGTACACGGCGACGATGTTGGCGTGTGACAGCCCGCGAACCGCGTGCACCTCGCGGCGCAGCCGCTCGCGGGCCAGGTGCGCGGTCGCCGGCGGCGGCACCAGCAGCTTGAGCGCCACCTCGCCGCCCACGTCGCGGTCGCGCGCCTGATAGACGATGGAGTATCCACCGCGGCCGATCTCCCGGAGGATCTCGTAGCGCCCTCGCAGGACCTTACCCGGCGCGGGGAGCGCGGGTGCCGTCATCGCCCGTTGAGGCGTGCCAGGACCGTCTTGGCGTTGGCGGTCCAACCGTCCTGGGGCTGGTAGATGGCGAGAAATCGCTCGAGGTGAGTGCGGGCGAGGTCGGTGTGACCGAGGATGTACTCCGAGATGCCGGCATGATAGAGCGCCATGAAGTTCTCGGGCTGGTACTCGACGACGAGGCGCATGATGGGACCGGCGGATTCGTCGTCTCCCGCGTCCGCCACCGGGTGGCCCACCTGGAAGACGATCCCGGCCGCCTCGGCCCGGTCGCCGGCCGGGAGCAGGTCGATGGTCTCCCGGGCCCGCTCGATCTTGCCGGCCAGCGCGAAGCAGGCGGCACTGTAGCCGGACCCCTGCACGCCCTTGGGCGCCGGCCGGTACTGCTGCTGCACCACGACCTCGACCGCATTGCAGAACGGTTTGATGCTGGCAAACCACGCCCCGGCCTCACCCCGGTATGGAGCGCCGAGGGCGTGGGGTTGACGGGGTGGGCTGCCCTGGGGCATGGCGATCAGCAGGCCGCACAGCGCCGCATAGCCCCACCCGGCGGCGTAAAGCGCTCGGGTCATCGGTGCCTCGGAATGTCGGGGAATCGGGAAACGACCTCTAACGAGCAAGGTCTGTGCCCGTGACAATATGATGCGTCAGGGGCCGAGCGTTGCACAGCTCTGAAAAGCGTGAAAAGTGAACAGTGAAAGGTGAAAGGGAGTGCAGTCCCCGTTCACTTTTCACATTTCACTTTTCACGCTGTCTTACGGGCCGCGGGGATTACTACGCCTCTGCACTCCCCGAACCCGATCCTCGCCGCGCCCTCCCGCTCGCAGTACCCCCGCATGATCACCTCGTCGCCGTCCTCCAGGAACTTCCGGGTCTCGCCGCTGGGCAGCGCGAGCGGCTCGGCGCCGCGCCAGGTCAGCTCCAGCAGGCAGCCGCGCGACTCCTTGGCCGGACCCGAGATGGTGCCGCTGGCGAGCAGGTCGCCGGGGCGGAGGTCGCAGCCGTTGCTGGTGTGGTGGGCGACGAGCTGCGCCGGGGTCCAGTAGAGGTCGGCGGCGCTGCCCCGGCTCAGCCGCATGCGGTGCCATCCCCGCCTCGCGCATGCGCGCGGTGGACGAGATAGACCTCGACCGTGACCGCGAGCGCGCCGGCCTCCGCGTTCCGCCGCGAGTGCGAGGTAGGGGAGCGGCGCGGGATCGCCCGGGCGGCCTCGCGAACGCGGGCGCGCGGAACGGCTCCAGCGCCTCCAGCGTCACCACCCACGGCGAGATCGTGGTGGCGAAGTTCTTCGCCAGGAACGGGCCCAGCGGCTGGTACTCCCAGGCCTGGATGTCGCGCGCGGACCAGTCGTTCACCAGGCAGAAGCCGAAGATCTGCTCCTCCGCCCGCTCGATCGGCACCGGCTCGCCCAGCGGGTTGCCGCCGGCCCACGAAGCAGCCCAGCTCCATCTCGTAGTCGAGCGAGCCGGCTGGGGCCGAAGCTCGGCGCTCCGCGCATCGGGCGGCCTGGCTCTGGCCCGACGGGCCGCCGCACCGGCGTGCCGCTCGGCACGATCGACGAGGCGCGGCCGTGGTAGCCGATCGGCACCCACTTGTAGTTGGGCAGCAGCGGATTGTCGGGGCGGAACATGCTGCCGACGTTGGTGGCGTGGTGGACCGAGGCGTAGAAGTCGGTGTAGTCGCCGATCGCCGCGGGCAGGAGCAGCTCGGCGTCGCGCTGGGCGACGAGGATGCGGTCGCCGAGCCGGCGGTTCGACTCGGTACGCCGGCGAGTCCGCGCCGAGCAGCGCGCTCACCTGGCGCCGCAGCTCCGACCCGGCGCGCCGGCGCCGAGCCGCATGAGCGCGGTTGAGCGCCGGCGCCGCGCACGCGCCGCCGCGGCCCGCTCGGCGAGCCCGGTGAACCGCCCCTCGTCGTGGCAGGCGGCGAGGTCGAGGATCATGTCGCCGATCGCGACGCCGACCCGGCCCGGCTCGTCCGTCGTCCCGCGCGGCGGAAGACGCCGAACGGCAGGTTCTGGATCGGGAAGTCGCCGGGCCCGGTTGGCCGACTCGACCCAGGACGTGCGAGCGAGGGATCGTGGGTGGAGTCCACGGTCGGCCTAGAGCAGGCCGAGCGACTCGAGGTCGCCGATCGGCTCGGTGAAGGAGCAGGAGCCGAACGAGACGATGCCCGTACTCGCGCGCGCGGCGGATCGCGTCGAGGCCGAGCCGGCGGCCCCGCCACTCGACGCCGGCGTCGTCGAAGCGGATCGCCATCGCGTCGCGCTCCTCGAGCAGCAGCGCCGCGCCGGTCGTCGTCGAGCCCGGCGGCCAGGAACGCGGCGGCGAGGAACAGGTTCAGGAAGCCGAACATCGTGCCGCGCGGCGCTGTCGGGCTCGTAGGTCAGCCGGTACTCGGCGCGGAGCGGGTGGTGCAGCCCCGCGGTGGCCTTGAAGGGCACGCCGGCCGCGAGACAGCCGCGCGGATGAAGCGGACGAGGTCGGCGGCGGCGGGAAACGCGTCGGCGGTGACGCCGCCGGTGCGGACCTTGGCTCTCCCGCCGGCCCTGCGCGATCGGCGGCGACCAGCGGCGCCGGGTCGTCAGCCGATCGGGATCTCGACGTAAGCCTGGAGGTAGGACGGCACCCGCGACAGCAGCCGCTCCACCGCCTCCGGCCGAGTCGGCTTTCGCCTCGACCACGTCCACGGCGACCGCGCCCGCGCCATCGGCGGCGTGGCGGCAGTTGAACTCGCCGATCGCGTGCAGCTCGTCGGCCGGCGTCGGCGCCGAGGAGCGCGGCGATGCGCCAGGGCGCGGGCGCGGGAGCTCGCGGCAGCAGCGTCGGCCGCGGCCGCCTCGAACTCCGCGCAGCCGGCCGCGGGCAGCGACGAACCGGCCGAGCGCCCAGGCGTGCGGCCCGTCGCGATAGGCAGCGTAGTTCGCCACCGCCGCGGCCATGTCGAGCCCGGCCGGCGGGAACAGGCCGGCGTAGTCGATGCTGCCGTGGAGGAGGGCGCGGAGGGCGGACATGGGGGAGAATTGTAGGCGGTAAGGCGGACGGCGACCGTAGCACGGTGAGACGGTACGATGCGGTACATCCTGAGCGGTAGCGAATACCTGCATCGCCGCAGGATCCCTCGCTGCGTCGGGATGAGGTACTTCCGCATTCCGCCCTACCGCCTTACCGCCTTACCGCCTTCCCGCCTAGCTTTCCCCCATGCCCATCGCCACCATCAACCCCGCCACGGGGCAGACCGTCCGGACCTTCGAGCCGCTCACGCGCCGAGCAGCTCGAGGCCCGACTCCAGTGCGCCGCCGACGCCTACCGGCGGCACCGGCGCACCACCTTCGCCGAGCGGGCGCGGATGATGCTCCGGGCCGCCGAGATCCTCGAGTCGGAGAAGGAGGCCTTCGGCCGGATCATGGTCGGCGGAGATGGGGAAGACCGCTCAAGTCCGCGATGGACGAGGCGGCGAAGAGCGCCTGGGGCTGCCGCTACTACGCGGAGAACGCCGAGCGCTTCCTGGCGGACGAGGTGGTGAAGACCACCGCCTCGCGCAGCTACGTCACCTGCCAGCCGATCGGCCCGGTGCTCGCCATCATGCCGTGGAACTTCCCCTTCTGGCAGGTCTTCCGCTTCGCCGCGCCGGCGCTGATGGCGGGGAACGTCGGGCCTGCTGAAGCACGCCTCCAACGTCCCCCAGTGCGCGCTCGCCATCGAGGAGATCTTCCGCCGCGCCGGGTTCGCCGAAGGCGTCTTCCAGACCCTGCTGATCGAGACCGAGCAGGTGAGGTCGCGTGATCGAGGATCGCCGCGTCGCCGCCGTCACCCTCACCGGCAGCAACGCCGCCGGCAGCCAGGTCGCCTCCGACGGCCGGGCAAGGCGATCAAGAAGACCGTCCTCGAGCTGGGCGGCAGCGATCCCTTCATCGTGATGCCCGGCGCCGACCTCGACGCGGCGGTCGCCGACCGCGGTGAAGGCGCGGGTGGTGAACAACGGCCAGTCCTGCATCGCCGCCAAGCGCTTCATCGTGGCCGAGGCCGTGGCCGACGAGTTCGAGCGCCGATTCGTCGCCGGGATGGAGGCGCTCGTGGTCGGCGATCCGATGGATCCCGAGGACCGACGTGGGGCCCCTGGCCACCGAGGCGCAGCTCCGCACCATCGCCGACCAGGTGGAGCGGAGCGTGCGGGCCGGCGCCCGGGTCCTGACCGGCGGCCGCCGGCTCGACCGGCAGGGCTGGTACTACGCCCCCACGGTGCTCGCCGGGGTCACGCCCGATTCGCCCGCCTACTATGAGGAGGTGTTCGGCCCCGTGGCGCTCCTGTTCCGGGTGAAGGAGCATCGACGAGGCCATCCGGCTGGCGAACGACTCCCCCTTCGGGCTCGGGCGCCAGCGCCTGGACCCGGAGCGACGCGGAGCGGGGCCGGTTCGTGGCGGAGATCGAGGCGGGGATGGTGTTCATCAACGCCATGGTGGCCTCGGACCCCGGGTGCCGTTCGGAGGGGTCAAGGAGTCGGGCTACGGCCGGGAGCTGAGCCACCTACGGCATCCGGGAGTTCGTCAACATCAAGACCGTCTGGGTGGCGTGACCTGGCGCACACCCCTCTGCGGCGTCTAGGGTTATGCTTAGTTTGTGACGGGCCCGTGACACGCGATTCGACGGGCCCCAGCCGAACCCCGGAACTGCCGAGGTGACATGTACATAGACCCCACCGCCGGGAGCCTCGTGCTTCAGGTGCTCGCCGCCGGCGCCCTGTCCGCCGTCGCCCTGTTCAGCGCGGGTCCGCGAAGGCCTCAAGAGCGTTCTTCCGCTCGCTCGTCGCCGCGCCGATGGGCGCACAAGCGCTAGGCGCGTCCTACCGCGACCCCAGCGGATTCGTCTACACCCGGGACGGAACGCTCTACCGCCAGGTCAACCGCGTCTTCCAGGAGCGTTTCCAGGCCTTCCTCGACTCGGGGCTGTACGCCGAGCTCGAGGAGCGCCGGCTGCTGGTCCCGCACCGCGAGGTCGTCGCTCGGTCTCGCGGCGTCGCCCGATGCGGTCGCGGTCCTGGAGCCGGAGCGGGTGGGGTTCATCTCCTACCCCTACGAGTGGTCGTTCGGCCAGCTCCGCGACGCGGCGCTGCTCACGCTCGAGCTCCAGGAGCGGGCGCTCGCCCGCGGCTTCACGCTGCGGGACGCCAGCGCCTACAACGTCCAGTTCGTCGGCGGGCGCCCGCTCTTCATCGACACGCTCTCCTTCGAGCCCCGTGAGGAGGGCGCGCCCTGGGCGGGGTACCGGCAGTTCTGCGAGCACTTCCTGGTGCCGCTGGCGCTGATGAGCCGGGTGGACGTGCGGCTCGGCGGCGCTGCTGCGGTCGCATCTCGAGGGCATCCCGCTCGATCTCGGCAGCCGGCTGCTGCCCCGCGGCACCTGGCTCCGGCCCGGGCTGCTGTTCCACGTCCACCTCCACGCGCTGGCCCAGCGGCGGTACGCCGACCGGGGCGCGGACAACGCGAGCGCGAGCGCCGGCGCCGCACAGGCGCGGCGTGAGCCGCGACCGCCGCGGCCGGCCTGGTGCGGAGCCTTCGGGGCGCGATCGAGGCGCTCGACTGGAAGCCGGCGGGCACCGAGTGGGCCGACTACACCGAGGACAACAACTACTCCGACGCAGGCCGTCGGCGCTCGAAGCGGGAGGCGGTGCTCGAGCTTCCTCCGCGGGCTCGATGCCCGCACCGTGTGGGATCTCGGCGCCAACACCGGCGAGTACAGCCGCGCGGCGCGCGAGGTCGTGCCCAGCGTGATCGCGTTCGACATCGATCCCGCGGCGGTGGAGCGCAACTATCGCCGGGTGAAGGCGGAGAACGAGACCGGGCATCCTGCCGCTGCTGCTCGACCTCACCAATCCCTCGCCCGCGCTGGGCTGGGCCCACCGGCGAGCGGCTGCTCGCTGGAGGAGCGCGGGCCGGCCGACGTGCTGCTGGCGCTCGCGGTGGTGCACCATCTCGCCATCGGCCACAACCTGCCGCTCGAGCGCGTCGCCGGCTTCCTCGCGCAGGCTGGGGCGCAACCTGATCGTCGAGTTCGTCCCCAAGAGCGACTCCCAGGTGCAGCGGCTGCTGCGCGACCGGCCCGACATCTTCCCCGACTACACCCGCGAGGGCTTCGAGGCGGCGTTCCGGAGCCACTTCCGCATCGAGCGCGCGGTCCCGGTGGCCGATCGGAGCGCACCCTCTACCTGATGACCGCGCTCCCCTGGCAGCGGCGGCATGACGCCGCTGGGTCACGAAGGCTCTACCCCTTCCTCCTCGCGCTCGTTCCCATCCTCAACTTCGCCGCGAACAATCCGGACCAGTTCGGGATCGGCGATCTGGCGCTTCATGGTCGGCGATGGCCCTGGCCGGGTGCGGCGTGGTCTACGCGCTGGCGGCGCTCGCTGTTCGCGGCGGCGCGGCCCGGCCGCGCTGCCGGCCGTTCGTGGCGCTGCTCGCGGTGGGCTGGTTCTACGGCTACCGCAGGGTCGCGGCGAAGGTCTGGCGGAGCGGGGCCGGCGCACCCGCCGCACGCGATCCTGGTGCCCGCCGGCCTGGCTGCTCCTCGTGGCGCTGCTGGTGTGGCTGGTGCGCCGGCGCGCGACGGCTGCTCGAGGGCATGGGGCGGTTTCTCACGCTGATGGGCGCGCTGCTGGTCGGCTGGTCCGCCGTCCAGATCGGCCGGCGTGGCTCCGCGGGCGAGGCCATCGCCGCGGAGCGCCGCTGGCGCGCCGAGCTGGCCGCGGCCGATCGAGGGGCCGGCCGAGCCGGCCGCGGCCGCGGCGCGACATCTATCTCATCGTGCTGGACGAGTACGCCAACTCCGACGTGCTGCGGGAGCGGCTTCGGGTACGACAACCGCCCCTTCGAGGACAGCCTCCGCGCGCTCGGCTTCCACGTCCCCGAGCTGGTGCGGAGCAACTATCTCCACACGCTGCTGTCGCTGCCCTCGATGCTCAACTCGGCGCACCTCGACCGGCCTGGAGCGCGAGCTGGGCACCGACGACGCGGCATCCCGCGCTGCCGAACTATCTGCTGGAGCACAGCCGGGTGGCGCCGCTACCTCGAGGCGCGGGGCTACCGGTACGTCTTCTTCCCCTCGCACTGGTGGTACTCGACCAGCGGCAGCGCCGTGGCCGACGTCGAGTTCCAGCCGTGGACACGGGTTCGACTTCATGCGGGCGATGTCGGCAGCGGCGAGCTGCAGCGGACGGTGCGCGGGCGCGACGCGTCCTGCGCTACTTCGACCGGATCCACCACTGGGAGGCGGAGCACGTCCGGCGCACGCTCGACGGGCCTGGCCGACCGTGGCTCGCGCACGACGGCAGCCGGCCTGTTCGTCTTCGCCCACATCCTGAAGCCGCACGACCCCTACGTGTTCGACCGCGAGTGCGAGACGCTGCCGCGCGCCAGGGAGGAGGACGACGACGCCGCCCTACCTCGAGCAGCTGGAGTGCGTGAACCGGCTGCTGCTCGCCACCGTCGGCGAGATTCTCCGGACCTCGAAGGTGCCGCCGATCATCATCCTCCAGGGCGACCACGGCACCAAGCTGCTGCGGCGCCACCGGATACCCCGACGCGGAGCGAGGTGCCGCCGCGACGCGGCCCGCGAGCGGTTCGGCGCGTTCGGCGCGTACTACCTGCCCGACGGCGGCGCGGAGGCGTTCGGCGACACGGTGACCGTGGTGAACGTGCTCGGCAACGTGCTCCGCTACTACTTCGGGGCCCAGCTGCCCCGGCGGGCGACGAGCAGTACATCTCTCCCGCGCAGTTCTCCCTACGCGTTCCGCAGGGTGGACGCGCGCTGGCTGGCCGGCGATGAGTCCGCCGGGCCCGGTCTTCGAGCCGGCAGCTGACGTCCCGCCCGTTTCCGGGAGACTCGATGTCGCCTCGACGCGCCATCCGTCGCCTCGCGGCCGGCCTGGTGTCGGCTCGCGGCCGTGCGGGCCCGGCGCCCGCGCCCGCCGCCGGCGCCGGTCGTCGTCGCCCGACGAGGTGCGGGAGATCGTCGAGCGCGCTCGCGGCGGACTCGATGGAGGGCCGGCGGACCGGCACGCCCGGCTCGGCGCGCGCGGCGCGGTTCCTGGCGGAGCGGATGCGGAGCTACGGGCTCGAGCCGGCGGGCGACAGCGGCTACTTCCAGCGGGTGCCCTACGAGGTCGCGCACGGGCCCCGAGGGCGAGCACGCTCGCGTCTCGCCCGCGCCGGCGGCGGCCGATTCCGCGCGGCGTCGCGCGGGTCACCGACTACAACCTCATCGGGCTGATCCGCGGCTCCGACCCGGCGCTCCGGGACGAGGCCGTGGTGCTCGGCGCCCACTTCGACCACCTCGGGATCGGCAAGCCGGTCGAGGGCGACTCGATCTACAACGGCGCCGACGACGACGCCTCCGGCGTCGCGGCGGTGCTCGCGGCCGCGCGGGCGCTGGCCGAGGCCCCGCCCAGGCGCACGCGTCATCTTCCTCCTCACCAGCGGCGAGGAGTCCGGGCGTGCTCGGCACCCAGTGGTACGCTCGAGCGGCCCGCGTTCCCGCTCGCCGAGCACGGTCGCCGGATCTCCAGGTGGAGATGGTCGGCCGGCCCGACTCGCTGGCCGGCGGCCCGGCAAGCTCTGGCTCACCGGCTTCGAGCGCTCCACGATGGGCGAGGCGCTTCAGCACGGCCGGGCTGCCGGTCGTGGCCGACCCGCGGCCCGAGCTTCAGGTTCTTCGAGCGGAGCGACAACATCGTGTTCGCGCTGCGGGGGATTCCGGCGCACACCCTGTCGTCGTTCGGCATGCACGCCGACTACCACCAGCCGTCGGACGAGGTGGACCGGATCGACTTCGCCCACCTGGCGCAGGCGGCCGACGTCGTGACCCGCGCGGCCCGACTCCTGGCCGACGGCCCGCGGCCGAGCTGGCATGCCCGGCGGCCGGCCCGACGCCCGCCACGCCCTGAGCGATGACGGCCCGCGACCTCGGCTGGATCCTCAAGCGCGCGGTGGCGGGCTGGTGGAACGACAACGTCCCGCGGCTGGGCGCGTCGCTCGGCGTACTACACGCTGTTCGCGCTGGCGCCGATCCTGATCGTGGCCATCACCATCGCCGGGCTCTTCTTCGGCGCGGAGGCGGTGCAGCGGCGAGGTGACGGGCCAGATCAGCGGCCTGGTCGGCGAGAGCGGGGCGAAGGCCGTGCAGGCGATGCTGGAGGGCGCCTCGCAGCGAGTCGGGCAACGGCGTCGCCACCGCGATCGGGCTGATCACCTTCTTCCTCGGCGCGACCGGCGCGTTCCTCGAGCTGCAGACCGCGCTCAACGCGATCTGGCGGGTGAAGCCCAAGGCCGACGCCGGCATCAAGGAGCATGCTGCTCCAGCGGCTGCTGTCGTTCGGCCTGGTGGTCGGGGTGGGGTTCGTGCTCCTGGTGTCGCTGCTGGTGAGCGCCGCGCTCTCGGCGCTCAACCGCTACATCGGCGCGATCGTGCCCGACATCGCGCTGCTGTGGCAGGGGATGAACACGCTGGTCTCGCTCGGCGTGGTGACGCTGCTGTTCGCCATGATCTACCAGTTCCTGCCCGACGTGGATCTGCGGCTGCGCGACGTGTGGGTCGGGCGCGCTGGTGACGGCCGGTCTCTTCAGCATCGGGAAGTTCCTGATCGGCCTCTACCTCGGCACCAGCGGCGGTGGCGTCGACCTACGGCGCGGCGGGATCGGTGGTGGTGCTGCTGATCTGGGTGTACTACTCGTCGCAGATCGTGCTGCTGGGCGCGGAGTTCACCCGGGCGTACGTCGAGCGATTCGGCGCCCGGCCGGCGCCGTCGGAGCACGCGACGAAGGACCCGGCGCCGGAGGCGGTGGGGGGAAAGGCGGAACCGCGGACGGGGGCGAAGGCGGGACGGCGCGGACGGACGCGACGCGGCGGACCGGCGGAACGGCGGAACACGGCAGGACCGGTAAGACGGTAAGCACGGTGACAGTCACGCTTGCATGTCCGCTCGCTTACCGCCGTGTCCGTCCGGTCCGCCTGTCCGCCGTCCGCCGTGCCGCTGTCCGCCCGTCCGCCGTCCCGCCGCCCTACCGGTGCGTCCTCCCCATCAGCCTCTCCGCCCTCCTCCGGCGCGTACTCCTTCAGCCGGTCGAGCAGCTTCCGCGGGTCGGACTCGACCACGATCATCTCCCGGTGCTCCTGGCGTGAGGAAGCCTTCCTTCACCGCGTGGTCGAGGAACTCGATCAGGCGGTCGAAGTAGCCGGCGACGTTGAGGATCCCGGACGGCTTGGCGTGGATGCCGAGCTGGCCCCAGGTGAGGATCTCGAAGTAGCCCTCCAGCGTGCCGATGCCGCCGGGCAGCGCGATGAACCCGTCGGACAGGTCGGCCATCTGCGATTTCCGCTGGTGCATCGAGGCGACCACGATCAGGTCGGGGATGCCGGTGTGGGCCGCCTCCTTCTTCATGAGCTGCTGCGGGATGATGCCGGTGACGTGGCCGCCGTGCTCGTGGACCGCGTCGGCCAGCTCGCCCATGATGCCGACGCTGGCGCCGCCGTAGACCAGCTCGATGCCCTCGCTCGGCGAGCAGCTTGCCCAGCTCGCGGGCGGCGGCGCCGTACTCGGGGCGCTCGCCGGCGTTGGTGCCGCAGAAGACGCAGAGGCGGGTGAAGCGGGAGGTTGCCTGGTCTTGGCCATGGGTCGCTGGGCGTGAGAAAGAGTCGAGCGTGAACGGTCGAACAGTCAAAAGGTAAACGCGGCCAGAGGGCGGCAGGGGCAGCCCCTTCACCGTGTACCTTTGCACTGTCCACGTCTTCACTCTCGACGGTGGACCCGACCCATGATCCCAATTCCAGCAGCGAACCCTCGGCGCCCCGAAGCTCACCGTCTCCGCCCTCGGGCTCGGCTGCATGGGGATGTCCGACTTCTACGGCGGCCGCGACGACGACGAGTCCATCGCCACGATCCACCGCGCCCTCGACCTCGGCATCGGACTTCCTCGACACGGCCGACATGTACGGTCCCTTCACCAACGAGCGGCTCGTCGGCCGGGCGATCCGCGGCCGCCGCGACCAGGTGGTCCTCGCCACCAAGTTCGGCAACGAGCGCGCGGAGGACGGCACCTATCTCGGCGTGAACGGCCGGCCCGACTACGTCCGCCAGGCCTGCGACGACTCGCTCCGGCGGCTCGGCGTGGACCACATCGACCTCTACTACCAGCACCGGGTGGACCACACCGTGCCGATCGAGGAGACCGTCGGCGCGATGGCGCGAGCTGGTGCGACCGGGGAAAGGTGCGCTATCTCGGGCCTCTCGGAGGCCGCGCCCGAGACCATCCGCCGGGCGCAGCGGGAGCACCCGATCACCGCGCTCCAGACCGAGTACTCGCTCTGGACCCGCGACCCCGAGGACGAGGTGCTGCCGCTCTGCCGGGAGCTGGGCATCGGCTTCGTCGCCTACAGCCCGCTCGGCCGCGGGCTTCCTCACCGGCCGGTTCCGGACCATCGACGACCTGCCGCCGGACGACTACCGCCGCAACACGCCGCGGTTCCAGGGCGACAACTTCCAGAAGAACCTGGAGCTGGTGGACCGGGTGGAGGAGATCGCGCAGCGGAAGGGCTGCACGCCCTCCCAGCTGGCGCTCGCCTGGGTCCTGGCCCAGGGCGACGACATCGTGCCCATCCTCGGCACCAAGCGGCGGAAGTACCTGGAGGAGAACATCCGCGCGCTGGAGGTCGAGCTGACCCGATCCGACCTCGAGCAGCTGGATGAAGCCGCGCCCAAGGGCGTCGCGGCGGGCGAGCGGTACAACGAGGCCGGCATGAAGACGATCAACGGATAGCCAGTGGCAGAAAAGCGTGAACGGTGAACGGTGAACAGTAAAAGGGAGGTCTATCCCTTTTACTGTTCACTTTTCACTGTTCCCGCTTTTCGGCTTCGCTCCCTCGCCGCCGCTGCATAGACCAGCTCGTACGGCGAGCGCTGGGCGATGGAGTCGTACCAGCCGGCCGCTTCCGCGAAGCGGCCGGCTTCGCGCAACAGCTCGGCCTGGAGGAAGCGGCGCGAGGCGAGGGAGAAGAAGGGCGAGGCCACGGTGAGCTGGAACCAGAGGCGCGGGCGGGAGCGCTCCAGAATCGCGAGCGCCTCGCCCGTTTTTCCGGCCGCCCGCGCGACGGTCGCCTCCAGCTCGGCGGTCAGGCAGTCGGCGAGCCCGCCCGGCTCCTGCGTCAGTCGCGCCAGAACGGCCGAGTGCCGGGCGGCGCCGGCCATGTCTCCCAGCCTGGCGGCGACCAGGCCCAGCAGATACTCCCGGATCGTGGGATGCAGATCGTTGTGCATCGCGAAGATCAGGAAGCTGCTCGGCGGGGTGGCCGCGGCGTCCCAGGCGGTCAGCTCATCGCGCAGTTGGCGCAGCTCCGTCTTCGGCGGCCGGAGCGAACGGCAGCGTGGCCAGGAGCCCCCGGGTCTCCAGTCCCCACGCGCGGTCGAGGCGCTCGGCGTGCGCCAGCTCTTCCCGCGCCGAGTCTCGCTGCCCGCGGGCGAGCGCCAGGTGCGCCAGCTGGATGTGGCAGAGCGCGCGGAGCTCGGGCGAGCGGGCCACCTCGAGGAAACGGCGGGCCAGGGCGTCCGCCCCCTCGAGGTTGCCGGAGTAGAGCGCGACGTCGGCGAAGGCGATCGCCACGGTGATCGCCCGGGCCGACTCCAGCTCCCGTGCGACCGTCTCCATCCCGGCCGTGTCGCGCGCCGCGTGGGCCCGCAGCGCCCGCATGGCCAGCGCCTGGTCGCCGTCGGGGCTCTCGCGCAGGATCCGCGCGATCAGGCCCAGCATCTCGTCTCTCCGCTGCTCGATCGCGGCGATCCGGGCGAGGTGCACCATCGCGCCCACGTGGTCGGGCTCCAGCGCCACCACCCGCTCGAACGGCTTCCTGGCCTCGGCGGCCGAGCGCCCGCGCATCGGGTTGAGATGGAACAGGAGGTCGCCCATGTGGAACCACGCCTCGACGTCGTCGGGGTAGGTGCCGGTGGTGGTGTTGTAGAGCGACTCGGCCTCGCCGACGGCGCCGTCGAGCCAGGCGCGCTGCGCGCTCAGCACCAGATGGTCGTGGGGCGAGAGGCGGGCGCGGTGCTGGTGGCTTCGGTCGGCGAACTCCCGCGCCAGGTCCGGCAGGGCGCAGCCGGCCGCGGCCGCGGCCAGCCGGTAGTACGCCAGCGCGAAGGATGGATCGGCGTCCACCGCCGCCTGAAAGCGATCCAGCGCGTCGAAATAGCGCCCGCCCCTCAGCTCGCGCTCGCCCTGGAGGTACGCCCGGAGCGCGTCGATCGAGCCGGTGGTCAGCGCGGCGATCCGCGCCAGCCTCGTGCCCGGAGCGATCTTCTGGGAGGCGAGAAGCTGCCGGACGATCTCGTCCACCAGCTCGAAGAGATCGGTCTCGCTCGCGGCCGATGCGCGGGCGGAGGCCGCGGCGGCTCCGTCGCGGCGGTAGAGCGAGGCGGTCGCCTGGAGCTTGCCCCCGGCCTCGACCACGGAGCCGAGCAGGTAATGGCCCGCGCCGAAGTGCTCCGCCGCGGCGCGCCCTCCTGCCGGGCCCACCGCGTCGGCGGCGCTGAGGTCGCCGCGCGCGATGAAATGAAGGATCGCGCGCGGGTCCACCGCGCGGATGGCGCCGGCGCCATCCAGCTTGGTCGCCAGCAGGTCCACCATCCCCTCGCCGAGATACCCGAACCGCTGGTCGCCCCGGACGGTGAACGGCAGCACCGCGATGGTTCCGGCGGAGCTCGCCTCGCCGGCGCGTGCGCGGATGCTCTCGGCGAGGGCCCGGGTCTCGGGCGTCGGCTCCAGCTCGAGATCCTGGGCCATCCGCCGGGCGAAGTCGTCGTAGGCCTGCATCGCGGCCGGCCGGTCGCCGGCCCGATCCAGCAGGGCGAGCAGCCGCCGGAGCGCGGACTCGTCGTCGGGCATCAGCTCCAGCGCGCGGCGGGCCCATCGCGCCGCGTCGGCCGCGCGTCCCTCGCGCTCGGCGCGCTCCATCAGCAGCGTGGCGGCCGCGGCCGCCTGCCGTCGGAGCCGGTCGCGCTCCCGGTCCAGCCAGTCCTGGAACTCGCTCGCCGCGCCCTCCACGTGGAGCCCGTCGAGGAACGGACCCCGGTAGAGCGCCATGGCGCGCTCCGGATCGCCGTCGCGCAGCGCCCGGTCGAGCCCAGTCGCGTCGCACCAGAGCGCCTCCTCGGGCACGCCGACCTCCTCGTCACCGCGGCCGGCGAGCACCTCGGGCCCGAGCGCGCGGCGCAGGAAATGGAGCGAGCGGCGGAGGGCGGCGCGCGCGTGGCCCTCGTCGAGATCGGGCCAGAAGAGGGCGAGGAGGGAGTCGCGCCGGTGGAAGCGGCGGGGCGGGTCGGCGGCGAGGTAGGCGAGGAGGCCGAGCCGCTTCGGCTGTTGGAGCACGGCCAGCAGCTCCCGGCCTTCCGCGGCCCGGAGGTCCAGCACGCCGAGAGTGAGCAGCTCGATCATCGGAATGAGGGAAGGTAACGGGGAAGGGACGGGCGAGCCGAAGCTTGGGCTTCACCCTTCCTGGAGGCTCACGTGCGCGCTTTCCACCTGCTTGCCGCGCTGTTGCCGCTCGCCACTGCTCCGCTCGCCGCTCAGGAGAAGCCCGGTCCCCTTCGACTGCTCGGCATCACCATCGACCATTGGGGCGGCGCGGCGGGTCCGGCGCGTTCTGAAACCCACGGTGCGCGCTACCTATCTCTCCCGAGGACGGCTGGGGCCGGACTTCGCCCTGGCCATCTTCCCCGACGGCATCTCGCTCCAGCCGCCGGGCATCGTGGTGGGGCTCCAGGCGGGTGTCGCCTACAGGATTCCAGTCGGACCTGTCTCGCTGCTGCCCAAGGGAGGCGGCGCCGCGATCATGCTGGTGGGAGCGGGTGGGGATCAGCCGATTTTCCTGGTCCCCGGGGTGCAGTTGGGGCTCGGGCTCCTTCTGCCGCTGGATGCCAAATCCCAGATCCGCGCCGACCTGACCCGCCACCTCTACACCCTCGACGGCCACCGTGTGGGATTCTGGAGCATCGGGCTGGGGTTCGCGATCCCGCGAAGGGAGAGCCAGTGTCACTTCGCGGCCGCCACCGCAGTTGCCCAGGCTGCTTCCAGGCCCGCCCCCGACTAACTTCGGGCCCGTGGAACGCGCATCTCCGGCAGGCTCGTGACCTTCGACGCAATCGTCGTCGGCAGTGGATTCGGCGGGGCCATGGCGGCCCGGGTGCTGGTGCACGCCGGGTGGCGGGTGCTGCTGCTCGAGCGCGGCGGCTGGGTGCCCCGCGGCCCGGAGAACTGGGCCCAGGAGAACGTGGGCGAGCTGACCCGGCACTATTCCCGGGAAGCCCCCTATCGCCAGCTCCATGGCGGCCGCGACCTCGGGGCCTACTACTGCGTCGGCGGGCCGTCGGTCTTCTATGGCGGGGTGTCGCTCCGCTTCCGGGAGCGGGACTTCGAGGTGGACCGCGACATCGTGGGCGACTCCGGCGCCCGCTGGCCGCTGGGCTACGCCGACCTGGAGCCCTACTACACGGCGGCCGAGCGCATTCTCGGCGTGTCGGGCGCGGCGGGTGAGGATCCGACCGAGCCCAGGCGCGCCGAGCCCTTTCCCTATCCGGCCGCGGACCTCGCGCCGGTCACCCAACGGCTCGATCGCGCCGCCCGCGGGCTGGGCTTGCAGCCGTTCCGCCTCCCGCTCGCGATCAACCGGGTCGCCGCAGAAGGCCGCGGCGTCTGCCAGGCCTGCGGCACCTGCGACGGCTTCGCCTGCGCGGTCGGCGCGAAGAACGATCTCGCCACCACCATCATCGGCCCGCTGATTCAGCGGGGACTCCGGCTCGAGGTGGATGCGGTGGTCACCCGTCTGGTCACCGACGGCAAGCGGGTGACGGGAGTCGAAGTGGCGGCGCGGGAATCGGGGGAGCGTACGATCTTCCGCGGGCGGGAAGTGATCCTCGCCGCGGGCGCCCTGGCCACCCCGCATCTGATCCTCGCGTCGGACCTCGCCCCGCTCAATCCCGGCGGCCGGGTCATCGGCCGCTACCTCCAGCGGCACTACAACGAGATTCTCTTCGGGATCTTCCCCAAGCCCCCGAACCCCGGCGGCGGCTTCCACAAGCAGATCGGGATCCACGACCTCTATTTCGGCCATCCCACCATTGCCGCGCCGGCGGGAAAGCTGGGCGGGATGCAGCAGCTTCCGACGCCGCCGGTGGGACTGGTGCGGGCCGAGCTGCCGCAGGCTGGTGGGCGCGATGTGCGCGCCGTGGATCAAGCATCTCACCGGCCTGCTGGTGATGGCGGAGGACCAGCCGGTCTACGAGAACCGCGTGCTGCTCGACGAGACCGCCACCGACCGCTACGGTGTCCCCCGGCTTCTGATCAGCCACCGGCACACCTCGCGCGACAAGGCCGCGGGCGCGGCGCTGGCCGGAGTCGCCAAGCGGATCCTCCGCCGGGCCGGCGCTCTCGCCATCTACCGCCACCAGGTGGCCACGTTCAGCCACGGAGTGGGGACGGTGCGCATGGGCTCCGACCGGTTCACCAGCGCGCTCGACGCCGACTGCCGGTTTCGCGGACTCGACAACCTCAGCGTGGTGGACGCCAGCGTGATGCCGACGTCCGCCGCGGTGAACCCCAGCCTCACGATCTCGGCCATCGCGCTCCGCGCCGCGGACCGGCTGGTGGCCGCGCTCCGACGTCATGACCGCCTCGTCGTCGCATGTCGCCGCCCACGGTTAGCCTCGCGTTCCTCGGCTGCGGGGCGGCGACCCGCACCCACTCCGGCGTGCTCTCCCGATTCGGCGGCGAGGTCAGCCGCTACTACGCCAGCCGCGATCCCAAGGCGGCCGACGAGTACAGCCGGAAGTACGGGGGCGCCGGCGCCTTCGGCTCCTACGCGGAGGCGATGGCCGACCCGCGGGTGCAGGCCATCGTGGTGGCCACGCCGCCGGACTCCCACCTCGACCTGACGCTCGCCGCGCTTCGAGGCCGGAAAGCACGTGGTGGTGGAGAAGCCGGCCTTTCTCCGCGCCGCGGACTTCGAGGCGGTGCGCGCCGCGGAGGCCCGGAGCGGGCGCAGGCTCATGGTGGCGGAGAACTACTGCTACAAGCCGGTCGCCCGGGTGCTGCGCGAGCTGATCGCCTCGGGCGCGCTGGGCGAGGTGCGGTTCTTCCACCTGGTCGCGGTGAAGAGCCAGCGGCGGGCCGGCTGGCGCGACGATCCCGCGATCGCGGGCGGCGGCGCGCTGTTCGAGGGCGGCGTGCACTGGATCGACCTGCTGGCCAACGTCGGCCTGGAGGTGGAGTCGGCGCAGGGGTTCCGGCCGGGCCGCGGCGCCGGGCTGGAGCGCAGCATGCTGGTGGTGGTGCAAGTACCGGGAGGGCGGGGTAGGGACGCTGGCCCACTCGTGGGAGGTGCCGTCGCCGCTCCACGGCCTCCGCATCTCCCGGATCTACGGCACCACGGGCTCCGCCGCGTTCGAGTCGAACGGCATCGTCGTGGTGGTGACCGGCGCGCGGCGCCGGCTGGTGTTCCCCGGGCTCCGCGACATCAACGGCAACCGGGCGATGTGGACCGACTTCCTGGATGTGATCCGCACCGGCCGGGAGCCGGTCATGACCGCCGTGCGGGCGCAGCGCGGGCTCGAGCTGATCGAGACCGCCTACCGCACCGCGGCCGATACCACCGAGGGGATTCGATGACGCAGTTGCTCGCCGCGGCCGTCGGCCTGATGGCCGGCGTTCACACCGCCACCTGGGGCATGTACAAGGACGCGCCCCACGAGGGATTCTCCCGCTGGAAGTACGCCCGCAGCATCGTGCTCGCGACGGTGATCGCGGTGATCGTCTCGGCGATGTGGGGGCTCGACCCGCGGCGCGCGGCGGACCTGGTGGTGCTCTTCGGCGCCACCTACGCGGTGGAGCGGGCGCTGGCGGAGATCTACAAGACCTTCCTCCGCGACGAGGACCAGTCGAAGTATTTCATCCCGATGCAGTTCGCGGTCTTCGGCAAGGTGGTCCGGAGCCGCGGCGCCCGGCTGCTGGCCGGGCGCGGGGTACGTGGCGGTGCTGGTGGCGATGGTGGTGCTGGTCTCCTGGCTCGACGGCGCGCTGCCCGATCCGAAGCCGCTCTGGCTGGTGGTCGGGATCGGCGGGCTCGGCGGCTGGATCAGCGCCTTCGGCGGCGCCTGGAAGGACGCGCCGAAGGAGGGGTTCCAGATCTTCAAGTTCTTCCGCAGCCCGATCATCGCGTCGCTGTTCGCGCTGGGACTCTCGTACCTGACCGACGATCTGGTGCTGGTGACGCTGGCCGCCACCGGCTTCTGCGTCGCGACGACGGAGACGTACAAGACCTTCTTCTTCCCCAGCGTGCCGCGGGGCAAGTTCGCCGGGATGCCGGTGCACTTTCCCGGAGATGCTCCGGCGGCGGCAGCCGTTCATCTTTCTCTACGCGGCCATCTGGCTCGTGGTGCTGGGCGCGCTCTTCGTCGCGCTGAAGGGCGTGCCCTTCGCCGTGCATCGCGACCGGCGGTTACCGCCCCGGCTCCGAGATCGCCTCCACCACCTTCCCCAGCTCCCGGTCGCTCGTCGCGTCGTCGTGGCGCGCCAGGTCGGCCTGGGCCACGATGCCGATGATCGCGCCGTCCGCGTCCGTCACCGGGACGCGGCGCACCTTCTGCTGCATCATGACCTGGCGGACGGTCTCGATCTCGTCGTCGGCCCGGGCGGCGTGGGGCCGCTCGGTCATCAGCTCGCGGACCGGGGTCTCGGGTCCATGGCCGTCCGCGAGCCCTCGGACCGCGAGGTCTCGGTCGGTCACCATGCCGATCGGCCGGCGGCCTTCACGGTTCTCCACCACCGGGATGGCGCCGCAGTCGCAGTCCCGCATGAGGGTGGCAGCCTCGCGGGCGGTGGTGTCGGGCGTACAGCAGGCCGGATCGGGGGTCATGATATCCTTGATGCGCATCTGCGGTCTCCAGGGTCAGGGTTCGGACCCCTAATCTGGGGCCCGGCCGCGGCGGCGCGGTGACGCAGGTAACCAGACGGAACGGCGGAACGGCGGAACGGCGGACAGGAGCGCCCAGCAGTGACGAGCGAAATGACCTCACCCCCCCGAGTCGGCATCATGCTGCGCCACGTCACCGCCCCCGGCGGGGTGACGGTCTTCACCAAGCGGGTGGTGCGCTGGCTGCTGAGCAACCCGCGGGGCGTGGACTACCACCTGCTCTACAGCCATCCCTCGCAGCGCGAGGTGTTCGCCGACCTGCCCGGCACTCACGTGGTGCTGGAGGATGCCGCCCGGATCCGCTGGGACCAGGTCACCGCCCCGCGCTACGCCGAGCGGAACGGGCTGTCGCTGCTCTTCAACTGCAAGTTCTCCGTCCCGCTGGCCTCGCGGGTGCCGACGCTGATCGTGATCCCGGGCCGCGAGCAGCTCGCCATGGCGCACGTGTTCCCCTGGTACAACCGGTGGTACAACCAGCTGCTGGTTCCGGCCTTCTGCCGCAGCGCCGGCGCGCTCATCACCCACACCGAGATCGGCCGCGAGGACTGCGTCATGATGGGCGCGCGGCCGGAGAGCATCACGGTGATCCCCCACGGGGTGGACCGCTACCTGCGACCCGCGACGGCGGAGGCGAAGGCGGCGCTCAAGGCCCGGCTCGGACTCGCCCGGCCCTACATCCTCTTCCTCGGCGGCATCACCCCGCTCAAGAACATCGGCAACCTGCTGCGCGCCTTCGGACGGCTGGTGCCGAGCCACGACCTGGACCTGGTGCTGGCGGGGTTCAAGCGGTGGAGCTTCGAGCGCGAGCTGGCGCCGATCGCGGAGCTGGGACTGGAGGACCGGGTGAAGTACGTCGGGTACGTGCCGGACGAGGACCTGGCGGCGCTCTACTCCGCCGCGGAGTGCCTGGCGCTGCCGTCGTGGTACGAGGGGTTCGGGATCCCGATCGTCGAGGCGATGAGCTGCGGCACTCCGGTGGTCACCTCCAGCGGGCGCCATGCCGCGCCGGAGGTGGCGGGCGGAGCCGCGGTGCTGGTGGATCCCGCCGATCCCAGTGCGATCGCCACCGGCCTGAGCCAGGTGCTGGACGACCCCGAGCTCCGGAAGCAGCTGATCGCCAAGGGCCTGGTGCGCGGGCCGCAATTCGACTGGGACGTGACCGGGCGGCGGACGGCGGAGGTGATCGAGTCGCTGGTGGCGCGGCCGGCGACAAAGCCGGGGGCGCTGGCCGCGCGTCAAGCGCACGATGGTTCGGGGGATCGCCTCAGCGAGCGCGGTGGTGACGGAGAGGATAGCCGGGGGATTTTACAAGAAATAGGCGGCAGTGCTTGAAAGCGTGAACGGTGAACGGTGAAAAGTGAACAGGGGTCTCCCGTTCACCTCTTTTACCGTTCACCGTTCACGCTTTTCTGCGTCGACCACATCCAGCAGGAACGCGTACTTGAACGCCACCTCCCGCAGATAGTCGTACCGTCCCGACGCCCCGCCGTGACCCGCGCCCATGTTGGTCCGCAGCAGCAGGCGGTTCCGGTCGGTCTTCCTGGCTCTGAGCCGGGCGGTCCACTTGGCCGGCTCCCAGTACGCCACCCGCGGATCGTTGAGCCCCGCGGTGACCAGGATGTGGGGGTAGTCCCTCGAGGCCACGTTGTCGTAGGGCGAATAGCGCCCGCATGTACTCGTAGTAGGTGGGATCGTTGGGGTTGCCCCACTCGTCGTACTCGATCACGGTGAGCGGCAGGGTGGCGTCCAGCATGGTGTTCACCACGTCCACGAACGGCACCTCCGCCAGCACCGCCCGGAAGAGATCGGGGCGCAGGTTGGTGACCGCGCCCATCAGCAGCCCGCCCGCGCTGCCGCCGTTGATCGCCAGCCGGTCGGAGCGCGGTGTAGCCCTCCGCCACCAGATGCTCCGCGGCGGCGATGAAGTCGGTGAAGGTGTTCCGCTTGTTGAGCAGCTTCCCGTCCTCGTACCAGGCGCGCCCCATCTCCTCGCCGCCGCGGACGTGGGCGATCGCCACGACGTATCCCCGGTCGAGCAGGCTCAGCAGGTTGGAGGAGAACGCCGGATCGAAGCTGTAGCCGTAGGAGCCGTAGCCCTGGAGCAGGAGCGGACGGCGGCCGTCGCGCTCCAGCGGCAGGCGATAGACCAGCGACACCGGCACCCGGGTGCCGTCGGGCGCGGCGGCGAAGAGCCGCTCGCTCCGGTAGCGCGACGGATCGTAGCCGCCCAGCACCTCGGTCTGCTTCCGCACCGTCCAGGTCCGCGCCGCCAGGTCGTAGTCCACCACCGAATTCGGGGTGACCAGCGAGGTGTAGCTGAAGCGGAACACCGCGGTCTCGAACTCCGGATTCTCGTGCGGCCTCACGGTGTAGACCGGCTCGGGGAAGGAGACCAGGTGCTCCGCGCCGCCGTCGAGCTCCAGCACCCGGAGCCGCCGGAGCCCGTCCTCCCGCTCCCAGATCACCAGGTGGTCGCTCGAACGCCTCCGCCGAGTCGAGCTTGATCTCGGGCCGATAGGGCAGGACCGCCGACCAGTTGGCCCGGCCGGGATCGTCCACCGGCGCCGAGACCAGGCGGAAGTTGGGGGCGTCGTCGTTGGTGACGATGTAGAACCGGTCGCCGTGGTGGGCGATGCCGTACTCGATGCCGTGCCGCCGCGGCTCCACCACCCGGAACGCGTCCTCGGGGTGGTCGGCGCTGGCGTAGCGGACCTCGCTGGTCGAGTGGCTGGCCAGGTCGAGCACCAGGAACCGCCGGCTCCGGGTCCGGTTGATGTCGAGGAAGAAGGCGTCGTCCGGCTCGAAGTGGACCAGCACGTCCTCGACCGGGTTGGACCCCACCCGGTGGCGGAAGAGCCGGCTGGGACGCCGGGCGTCGTCCAGCACGATGTAGAAGAGGGTGCGCGAGTCGTTGGCCCACGCGGCGGCCGGCGAGGTCCGCTCGATGGTCTCGGGGAGCAGCTCGCCGGTGGCGAGGTCCTTCAGGAAGATGGTGAAGGATTCCGCCCCGCTGGTGTCCACCGAGTAGGCGAGCAGACGGTGGTCGGGGCTGACCTCGAACGCGCCCATCCGGAAGTAGGCGTGGCCGGCCGCGAGCTGGTTGAGGTCGAGCAGCACCTCCTCCTTCGCGTCCGGTTCGTCGCGCCGGCGACAGAAGATCGGATACTGCGCGCCCGCCTCGGTCCGGGTGTAGTAGAGCCAGTCGTCGAGCCGGGACGGGACCGAGAGGTCGGCCTCCTTGATCCGCCCGCGCAGCTCCTGGTAGAGCAGCTCCTGGAGCCCCTCGGTGTGCCGCATGACCGCATCGGTGTAGCGGTTCTCGGCTTCGAGATGGGCCAGCACCTCCGGGTCCTCGCGGTTCCGCAGCCAGTGGTACTCGTCGATCCGGCTCTCGCCGTGGACCGTGTGCACTCGCGGCACCGCACGGGCGCTGGGCGGCTCGGGCTCGGACCCGGCCTCGAGGGCAGGCGCCTCGGGCTCGGCGTATTCGGCCGGCCCACCGGCCGGCAGGGACAGGGAGGGGAGGGTGCGCTTCGGGTTGGGCGACATCGCGGTCATTCCGGGAACGACGGTTCGGGGGCCGGCAAGGATCCGGCGGAATTACCCTAGGCTATCCCGGCAAGTCAAGTGGATGTTAACTCCTTATTTAATAATCACTTATAGTGACAATAACCAACCTGACAGCCCGCGACTTTCCGGGGGTCGTGGCTGCCAGGTTGGCATGACCTGAACCCATCTGCGCCCCGCGGAGGGAGATAGGTCAGCAGGCGCCGGTGGCGGCCAGATCGATGAAGCTCCAGCCGGTGACCCCCGCCGCCGGGACCATCACCACGTCCACCGGCTGGGTCATGACCGAGGCGGCCATGCATCCGGGGCCCGGCGAGGTCTGCACCACCTCGATCCTCAGCTCGCCCCCGGTCCGGGTCACCCGCTGCACCTCGATGTCGTGGCCGCCGCTGGACCGCTCTCCCGACGCCACCGCGATCACCAGATCCCGGCCGAAATCCACGTTCGGCTTGACTCCCGCGCCCAGCTCGGACCAGAACTGGGACCAGGTGACGGGGTCCCTGATGACCAGCCGCCGGGTACCCTTGATGCCGGAGCCGACCCAGCGGCCGATCCGCCGGATCTCCACCTCGGATGCGGCCCGATGGCTGCTGCGGTGTCCGGCGCTGCCGCCGGCGGGTTCGTCCGGGGAGTCCGGGGGCGAGGGTGTGGGCGCGGGGGCCGGGGGCGGATCCACGACCGGGGGCGATGGTGCGGGTGACGGCGCCGGCGCGATCGCTCCGGTGTCGTCGCCCGGGCGGACGGTGCCGCCCCCGCAGGAGGAGAGAAGGGCGATGGTGGCGAGGGACAAGGCTCGTGTTGTCACGTGACCCACCGGGATGAGGGTGGGACAAAGCTAACCGTGAGGACGTACCGCAGGCGCGCTCGGCGGTCGCCGGCAGCGGGTGACGGGGGTCACGTGTCCACCGTGTCATCCCGAGCGAAGCGAGGGATCTTGCTGGCGCGTTTCCGGAACTGCGGGCAAGATCCCTCGCTCCGCTCGGGATGACAGCTCGCTCGGCACTGCTGAGCCCTACTGCTTACACACCGCCTCCGGATCCGGCTTCGGCTTGTCCACCACGATCCGGTGATCCAGGTCGGCCACCGCCGTCGCCACCGTCGCCGATCAGCCGCGTCACCCGCGCCATCTTGTCGAAGTCGATGTACTGCGGCTCGTCGGTGAGCTGGTGGTAGTCCAGATGGCTCCCGGTGGTGAAGAACGCGATGGGGATCCCGAACCGGGCGTACATGTAGTGATCGCTCCGGCAGTAGTAGTTGGCCGGGATGCCCGTCCGCGTCGTACTGGTAGTCGAACTTGAATCCGAGCTTCCCCTCCGCGTTCACCCGCTCGACCAGGTCGCCCAGCTCGGTGGAGAGCCGGCGCGAGCCGATGATCTGGAGGTACGCCGGACCGCCGTCCGGCGATGTCGCCCGGCCCGCCGCGGCCGATCATGTCGACGTTGAGCTGGGCCACGATCGAGTCGCGCGGCACGGTGGGATGCCGGGTGAACCAGTTGGAGCCGAGCAGTCCCATCTCCTCCGCGGTGTGCCAGACGAAGAGCACCGAGCGCCGGGGCCGAGCCGGGCCCTTGGCCAGCCACTCGGCGATCTCCAGCACGCCGACGGTCCCGCTGCCGTCGTCGTCCGCGCCGTTCAGCACCGAGTCGAGCCGGGGCCGGCGCTCCCGCCGCAGGCTGTCCAGGCCGGCCCGGATCCGGGCCGCCTGCTCAGCCGTCGGCTCGCCCGGGGTGCTGTTGGCGCCTTCGGGGCGCATCACCCGGTTGAAGGCGCGGAGCGAGTCGTGGTCCAGCGGTCTCCGGGCCGATCCCGTCGTGATCGTTGTGCGCGCCGATCGCCACCATCTGGCCCCGGAGCGCGGGATCGCTGCCGCGGAGGATCGCCACCACGTTGCGGGCCGGGCGAGGTGGCCGGAGTGTCCACGAAGCCGACGTTGCCCGACACCGTGCGGCCCTCGGCCCCCGGGCGGAGCTTGGAGGGCGGCGCGCCCAGCAGCGCCTCGGCCACTCGGGCGCGTGGCGTACATGAAGGCGGGTGTCTCGTGGCTCTCGCCGCTCGCGAGCTGGGCGCCGGCGTCCTGAAGATCGAGCCGGGTCGGAGCCGTCGATGGCGTCGAGCGTCGCCACCAGGACTGCCCGCCGCGGTGCGGAAGCGCTCGGTGGTCTGCGCCCGGTTGACGATGGTCGCGGGGCACCCCGTTCACCGGCGCCACCGTGATGACCACCAGCTTTCCTTGGGCCTGCTCGGGGGCGATCAGGTCCTGGTCCCAGACCCCGCCGTAGATGACGCGCGCGCCGTCCACCGAGCGGGTGCCCTTGCCCTGGTCGCGGGGGAGCAGGTCGTCCCATGCCTTGAAGGTGGTGCCCTCGACGGTGAGCCCCGAAGCGGGCGCGATGGTGCGCGCGCACGATGGGAACGGTCTGGAACCAGCCCCCGTTCTCCCCGGCGGGCTCGAGGCCGATCCGCCGGGCCTCCGCGGCGATGAAGTCGGTGGCCTTCAGGTTGCCCGGGGTGCCGGAGCGCCGCCCCTGCATCGAGTCGTCGGCGTAGGCGTAGAGCCGGCTCCGCAGGTCGGCCGTGGCGATCCCGGGCACGGTGGCCCCGGACGGCGCGGGAGACGAGGAGGTGCCGGCCGAGGGGCCGCAGCCGAGCAGTGGGATGAGGACGACCGCGAGCTGGGGGCCGGCCGGAAAGGCGACACGAGGCACGTGGAATCTCCGCAGGGGTTGGGGGAGGCGGGAAGGCTCGTCCGAACCTACGCCGCCGGCCGCGTCCGGGTTTCCGGCCGGAAGCGGCCCCCTTTACGGGGCGCTTCCAGCGCCGCACTATAAGTCCGCCTTCCTCGTCGCATTCCTTCGCTTCAGGAGATTGACCATGGCCCTCGTGGACCGCGTCAAGAACATCCTGCTCACGCCCAAGACGGAGTGGGAAGTCATCGACACCGAGCAGACCACCGTGGCGGACCTGTACAAGGGATACATCATTCCGCTGGCCGCGATCGGACCGGTGGCCCAGGCGATCGGCTCCTCGGTGTTCGGCTACACGGTCCCCTTCATCGGCAGCTACCGGACGCCGGTGGGCTCCGCGATCACCGGGGCGATCGTCACCTACTGCCTGACGCTGGTCGGCGTCTACGTGCTGGCGCTCATCATCGACGCCCTGGCTCCCACCTTCAACGGCACCCGGAGTCAGATCCAGGGGCTCAAGGTGGCGGCCTACAGCAGCACCGCGAGCTGGGTGGCCGGGATCTTCGCGCTGATTCCGGGGGTCCGCTTTCTCACGATCCTGGGCCTCTACAGCCTCTACCTGCTGTATCTCGGCCTGCCGGTGGTGATGAAGTCGCCCAAGGAGAAGGCGCTGGGCTACACCGCGGTCGTCATCATCGCGGCGATCGTGCTGTTCATGGTGATCGGGTTGGTGGCGGGGATGTTCGTGGGCATGCCGGGCGGATTCGGGCGCTGACGGTCGGTACGACCGGTCGGCGCCTGCCGGCGCTGCTGTACCTCATCGGAGTTCTGTACCTGGTCCCGCTGTTCTGGTGGCCGGTCGCCCGCTACGACGAAGGCGTCCTGCTGAGCGGGGCGCAGCGAATGCTGGCGGGCGAGCTGCCGTATCGCGACTTCTGGACCATTTACGGCCCCGGGCAGTTCGCGGTGCTGGCTGCGCTGTTCGCGGTTGCAGGCGAATCGCTCTCGGTGAGCCGGGCGTGGGAGATCGGCGTCCGTGCGCTCCTGCCGGTGCTCGGCTTCCTCATCGCCACCCGCATCGCTCGACCGCGGGTGGCGATTTGTGTGTGGATCCTGCTGCTCGTCTGGCTGTGGCAGTTCGCCCCGACCAACTACCCGGTCTTCCCCGCGCTGGCGGCGGTGCTCGGGGGCACGCTGCTCCTGCTCGATGGCCGCCGGGCCATGGCGGGGGCGCTGGTCGGGGTGGCGGCACTCTTCCGGCAGGATCTGGGCGCCTATGCCGCCCTGGCCCATGTCCTGGCGTTGGGGCTGACCCACCGAGCCGGTCTCCGCGAGTACGCGGTGGGCCTCGTCGCGATATCGGTCCCGGCCTGGCTGCTGCTCGTCATCGCGGTTCCCTGGCGCGAGCTGGTGGCCGATCTGTTGACCTTTCCCGCCACCGTGTATCCCCAGATGCGGCGTCTTCCGCACCCGCTGCCCAGGCACGAGCTCGCGCTTTCATTGGGGCCGCTCGCGGTCGCCTTTCATCTGACGCCCCTGCTGGCGCGGGCGCTGGTCCCAGGCCTGACCGTCGCGGTCGCGGGCTGCGCCGTCGCCTGCTGGCGGGCCTGGCCACGACTCACCGCTGCCGGTCGCCTTGGGACGCTGGCGCTCGTGCTGCTGGCGGCCTTCTTCCTGCGCACCGCCCTGGTCCGGTCGGACATCGCGCACCTGGTGCCGGTTTCGGTGCCCCTCGTCATCGTGCTCGCGACCCTGGCGGCGATGTTGCCGAGTCGACTGCGGCTCCTTTTCGGAGGGGTGGCCGCGCTCCTCCTCGCCATCGTGATCCTCAGCGGCGCGCCGAGGACGTTTCTCCTCCTCCCGTGCCCCGGTCCCGACATGCCCGGCCGCCTCGCGGCGCGGGCGGGCGGGGCGTGCGTGGCCGCGGATCAGGCAGCGGCCGTGGTGCGGGTGGACGCGCTGACCTCGCCGTCGGACCGGATCTTCGTGGCGGCGACCGCCCATGACCGGGTCCTGGCCGGCGACGCGTCCTTCTACTTTCTGGCCGATCGGCTTCCGGGAACCCGCTTCCACGAGCTTCACCCGGGGCTCACGACGACGCACGGGGTGCAGGAAGCCATCGTGGGCGATCTCGAGCGCAATCGGGTGCCGGTGGTGGTACGGGTCGAGAGAGGGATTCTGGGTCGAGCCGAACGCGAGCCGGATGTCGAGCGGTGTGCACCTGCTCGACCGCTACCTCGATGCGAGGTTCGAGTTGGACTCGCGGATGGACAGGTATTCGATCTACCGGCGCCGCGGAGAATGAGCCTCGGAATCGGTTGACAAACCCGGGCACCTCCCTGAGCTTGTGGCACTTCCCCATGCTCGCTGATTCTGCGTCCCGACCGCCTTGGGCGAATGCGCTCGCCGGGCGGCGGTTCGCGCTGATGGCCGCGGCGCTCGGTCTGCTGGGTGTGGTTCCCCAGATGCTCGCCCGGCCGATCCCCGACGTCTCGTGGCTGCTCTACATGGCCGGGCGGATACTGGACGGCGCCCGGCCGTACGTGGACGTGGTCGAGGTCAACCCGCCGCTCATCGTATGGCTCAACCTGCCGATCGCCGCCCTGGGCCGGATGCTGGGAGTGCCGCCGGAGCTGGTCTACCGGCTGGCGGTGATCGGCTGCGCCGTCTTGTCGCTGGTCCTCTGCGCCCGCGCCCTCCGGCGCGCGCTCGGAGCCGAGTGGCCGCAGCTCGGGCGTGTCGTGTTGCTGCTCTTGGTCTTCGTCGAGCTGCCGCTCGCCCGGGCCGACTTCGGCGAGCGCGAGCATCTGCTGGTACTGCTCGCGGCCCCCTATATCCTGGCCGTGATCGGGCGGGCGCGGGGCGTGGCGCTGCCGGCGATGGAGATGGCGGTGGTCGGGCTGCTGGCCGGGGTCGGCGTCGCGCTGAAGCCGTATTTCCTCGCGCTGCCGGCGGCGCTGGAATGCTATCTGGCGATCCGGCGGCGGAGCGTCCGCGCGTGGCTGAGGCCGGAGCCGATCGTGATGCTGGCGCTCGGCGCCGGATACCTCGCAGCCGTCCTGACGCTCGTTCCGCAGTACCTGGACCTGACCGCCATGATGGGCGGGCTGTACGCCAGCTACCTGCGGGGGCCGCTGTGGCTCACCGGAATTCTGGGCGAGGGTGCGGCACTCTGTCTGTTCGCGCTCCTCGCCTTCGCGGTGCTCCGTCGCAGGGCGCAGCACGGGGAGCTGTGGAACGTGCTCGCGATCGCGGTGGCCGCGCTCTTCGTCGCGGCGCTGGTCCAGGGGAAGGGCTGGCGATACCACTTCTACCCGTCCATGGGCTTCGGCGTGGTGCTGCTCGGCGTGGCCTGGTGGGATTCCCGGCGCCCGCTGTCGCGCCTCGCGGAGCAGGTGTACTCGGCGGCCTGTGGCGCCGCCGTCGCCACGTTGCTGGTCGTCACCGCGGTCGACTGCGTGCGGCAGGCGATGAGCTCGAGCGATCCCCGGCACGATGCCGATCCCAACTATGCCGAGCTGCGGCGCCTGATCCGCAGGGAGGCGCCGGGCGGCACCGTGCTCGTCCTCTCGAGCAACATGGCCTCCGCCTTCCCGCTGGTGCCGGCCAGTGGAGCGCGCTGGGCGTCGCGGTTCCCCAGCGTCTGGCTGCTTCCCGCGCTGTACATGAACGAGCTGCGCTCCGATGCGCCGCTCACCTTTCGGCCGCGCGCCGCGATGGGCAAGGCCGAGCGGTATCTGAACGACGCCGTGAGCGAGGACTTTGGGCGCTTCCGTCCTGACCTCCTCGTGGTGTTGCGCGCCGGCCCGGACCGCCGGGAGATGGGGATTCGACGGATGGACTATCTGGCCTACTTCTCCCGTGAGCCGCAGGTGGCCGCGCTGCTGTCCGAGTACGCCTGGCTGGCCGACGTGGACGAGTATCGCGTCTACCGTCACGGCCCCGCGGGCATGAAGCCGGTGCGGATACCGGACTCGGCCGCAACGGACGTATCCGTCTCGGCAGGATGGGACGGCCTCAGGGGCGTGCAGCTCGACGCGGGCATGCTGGGCGGCGCACTGCTGCTGCTACCGCTGTTCGCTCTCGCGCTGGTACGGGAGCGGCGCGCTGCGGCCTGAGAGCAGGCGGCATATGGCGGCCGCGGGCGCCGTAGGTGTCGGCGCCGCGCTGCTGGTATGGTTCCATTACCGCTTCAGCCCGGACGCGTACAACGACTTCGACCTGATCTGGTTCAGCGGCCGCGCCCTTCTGGCCGGGCAGAACCCCTACCTGACCCTGCCGGCATCGCTCCCGTGGCCGAACTACTACCCGCTTACCGCCCAGCTGCTCGGACTCCCCTTCGCTCTGTTGCCGCTGATGGGCGCCCGGTGCGCCTTTGCCTTCGTCAGCGGGGCAGTGGCGACCTGGGCCGTGGTTCGGCACCATCGTCCGGCACTCGTACTCCTGGCGTCCGGACCGTTCCTCTACGCTATCCAGCGAGGACAGTGGTCCCCACTTGTTCTCGCGGCCTGCCTGATCCCGGCATGGGGCATCGTCGCCGCGGGAAAGCCCACGATAGGCCTGGCGGCCATTCTCTATCGACCGTCGCGAGTGGCGGTGATGGGCGTCGCCGCTCTCACTCTCCTGGCGTTTCTGATCATGCCTCGCTGGCCGGTCGACTGGGTCGCCGCCCTGAGCGAACAGCGCCACATCCGCGTCCCACTTCTCCTGCCCGGCGGTTTTCTGATCGCCCTGGTCCTCCTTCGCTGGCGGCGACCCGAGGCGCGGCTTCTTTTCATTCTCGCGGCGGTCCCCCAGACCGTGGTTCCCTATGAGCTTGTCCCTCTCGCCGTGGTGCCACGGACCCGGCGCGAGGCGCTTCTGGTCGCGGCCGCGTGGTTGGCCGTTTACCTGCTGATAGTGGTGATTGATCCGGCACCCTTGCTGAACAATGCGTCCGTCGCGCCAAACTACCGTCCACATCGCTGGTGGGTGATGCTGACGCTGGGCTACCTCCCGGTCCTCGGCCTGATCCTCCGGCGCCCGAACACGTCCTCGGCATCCGGCACGGACCAGTAAATGGCCGGGGAGGGTTCCGAGAGTCATGTGCAGCGCCTGGTGCGCGCCCTCCGAAGGGATGATGTCTTCTTCGGCTGCGCCGCCGCCATGGTGCTCCTCGCCGTGGTGCCGGAGTTCCGGAGCCGCACCCTGCCGGACACCGGCTGGCTGCTCTACGCCGCCGCACGGATGCTCGATGGTGCCACGCTGTACGTGGACCTGGTCGAGGTGAACCCGCCGCTCATCGTCTGGCTCAATGTGATACCGGTGGCGCTTGCCAGGGCCTCCGCCCTGTCGCCGATCCTGGTGTACCGAGTCCTGGTGCTGATGGTGGTGCTGATCTCCGTGCTCGTTTCGGCTCGCCTGGTCGGCCGCGGAATGGCCGGCGAGCCAAAGGAGCGAGTGCGGCTGTTCGTGCTCCTCCTTCTCTTCGGGATGCTGACCTTGGCGCGGGAGGATTACGGGGAGCGGGAGCACCTTCTCCTTGCGCTGACGGCCCCCTACATCCTGCTCGCCTGGCTTCGGGCCGAGACGGTTTCGGTCTCGCGGCCGGTGGCAGTGGCGATCGGGCTCGCCGCGGGAGTCGGTATCGCGCTCAAGCCGTACTTCGCGCTGCTGTGGCTCGGGCTCGAGGTCTACCTCTGGGCCGAATCGCGTTCCCGGCGTCCGTCCCTCAGGGTGGAGAGCCTGATGGTGGTCGGCGTCGGGGCAGCGTACCTGGCCGCGGTCATGCTCTGGGCCCCGCAGTACCTCGGCATCGTCCGCCTGATGGCGGGACCATACTATGACTTCCTGAGCAACTCCCTGGGGGTGACAGCGCTGCTGGGCGATGGAGCGGTGATCCCGCTCGCCGCCATGTTCGCGTATCTCGCGCTCCATCGCCTCAGCCGTCGCCCGCGGCTGTCGGCCGTGCTGCTGGTGGCGACAGCGGCTCTGTACGCCTCGGCGGTGCTCCAGCACAAGGGCTGGCGCTACCACTTCTATCCGTCCATGGCGCTCGGGATGGTCTTGCTTGGCTGGCTCGTGGCGGACCTGCGGCGGCGGCCGGTATCCCTGGCGGGCCGGGCCTACTTCGGCATGGCGGCGGCGGGGGTGGCCGGGGTGGTGGCGTGGACCGCCGCCGCCGCCGTGGTGCAGAGCATCGACCCTCGCGATCGCCGATACGACGCCGACCCCGATGTCGCTCGACTGATTCCAGTGGTCCGCGGCGACGGCGCGGGAGGCAGCGTCATGGTGTTCTCCTGGAGCATCGCTTCCACCTATCCGCTGGTGAACTACAGCGGGGTCGAGTCGGCGTCCCGGTTCAACAGCATGTGGATGCTGGGGGCCGTCTACCGGGACCGGATCATGGCGGATGCCCCCCTGCGCTATCGGGAGCGCGCGGGCATGGGAGACCTGGAGCGCTACCTCAACGACGCCGTCGTGGAGGACCTGGCGCGCGGGCCTCGCATGCTTCTTGTGCTGCGCCCTGCTCCGGACCAGCGCAAATGGGGCCTTCGCCGGCTCGATTTCATCGCGTACTTTATGCGCGACCCCCGGTTCGCGCGGCTGTTCTCGCGGTATAGGTTCGTGCAAGAGATCGGAGAGTACTGGACGTTCGAGCGACTGCCCGACACCGCGCCGCCTGAAGCGCCGTGGCGACGGCCGGCTCCACCTCCCACCTGAGGAGATCGGTCTTGGAGACACTGCGCCTATCGGTCATCATGGCCGCGTACAACGAGGAGCAGACCCTTCCCCGGATCATGGACCAGGTCCGGGCGGTCCCCCTGTCGATCGAAATCATCGCTGTAAACGACGGCTCGACGGACGGCACCGGAGCGGTGTTGGACCGTCTGAAGCTGGCGGGGAAGGTGGATACCGTCGTGCATCACCCGAAGAACCGGGGGAAGGGCGCCGCCATCCGCACGGGCATCGCGCATGCCACCGGGGATGTCATCGTGGTACAGGATGCGGATCTGGAGTACGACCCCGCGGAGCTGCCGCGCCTGCTCGAGCCGATCGCGGCCGGAAAGGCCGACGCGGTGTTCGGGTCCCGGTTTCTGGGCGGCCCGCATCGGGTGCTCTACTTCTGGCACTCCGTCGGCAACAGGCTGCTCACGCTGCTGTCGAACATGATGACCGACCTGAACCTCACCGATATGGAGACTTGCTACAAGATGGTGCGGGCTCCGCTCATGAAGTCGCTGGTGCTGACGAGCGACCGCTTCGGATTCGAGCCCGAGATCACGGCACGGCTGGCCAGGAAGGGGGCGAGAATTTGGGAGATTCCGATCAGACTATTCCGGACGGACGTACGCCGAGGGGAAGAAGATCGGATGGAAGGATGGGGTCGCGGCGTTAGGGCACATCGTTCGCTTCAATCTTTTCTCAGACTCCTCTGAAAGAGTGCGTCGTTCTCATCCTTAGGGTTTCGTAGTGCGCGCCCTGTATGGTCCGACCCCGAGAAACACGAGGATACCGTGCGAACTCCTCCTAGACCTCCCCCACGTTGGGTCGGCGGAGAATGAGCGCCAGGACGGGCAGATAACCGAACACGAGCATCGCCCACCAGCGGTACGGGAAATAATCAGCTGGGAGGCTGACTTGGCTCACGAGCGGCGCCGGATTGTTCACCACCTTGAGGAGGTAGACCGCCATCCACGCTACGGCAATAACGAGGATTTCGCGGCGGGTGCGAGGAACTACTGCCAAGGGCACAAGTTCATACGGAACGATGGTCTGAGGCACCGCGGCGAGCACGAGCAGCAGTCTCGCCTCAGGTCGGCGCCACCGAAGGAGTGCGGCTGCGATCAGGATGCCGCCCGGCAACATGAGTGGCGCCCTGAGGTGGCGCTGCTCTCCGACCGCCGCCAACCAATCGAGCGGCCAGCGTGGCAGCACGAGTAGAGACAACAGGGTGAGGGTACCGGCACCGATCAGAGCGGCGCGAGTTGGGCGATAGGCAATCGCGCCCAGCCCGATGGTCGGCTTCACGGCCGCGACGAAGCCCCACATGGGGATCAGACATGCCGCCAAGATGAGCGGCGACCACTGGCCGCGCTGGACGGCGTAGAGGAACGGCCCCGAGGCGAGCAGTAGTAACGCTGGGTGATGGTGCCGATATACGGCCCAGGTGGCCACGGAGGCAGTGACGAATGCGAAGGCGCACCGCGCCGCCAATAGCGACAACGGGGCAAAAGGGACTGCGAGCAGGAATGCCGGCAGGGGATAGAACGGGGGCCATCGGTAGTCGGCGAGTCTCCAATAGGGGTTCTCGCCTGTGAGCAGGGCGTGAGCACCGAGCCAAAGCAGGTCAAAATCGCTGTAGGAGTCAGGGCTGCCGGTGTAGTGAAACCAGACGAAGAGAGCAGCACATCCGCCTACAATGGCGGAAACAACCAGAGGGCGATGTGGCAATCCCGCCATGGCGTGAGCTAGAAGGCGTCTAGGAACGGGTGAGCCGTCCGGCCACCCACCATGCACCGTAGGCGCCCGCTATCGCTAGGTACCCATCCACAGCGTAGTGCCACCCGAGGTGCACTGAGCCAAGCAGAATCAGGACAGTGTATGCCCATAAGGCCAGACCAAGCCCTCGGTGCGTCTGCCAGCCGGTGAGGGCGAACAGCGCCGGAACGGCTACGTGTAGACTGGGCATTGCGGAAATCGCCATCCAGTGATCGGTACGGCCCTCGCGGTAAGCTGCCCAGAGTACGTCTTGCAGTGGGATTGCCACGAGCGGTCGCTGGTCGTGGATGCTCTGCAGGTATGCCATGAGCGGCTCAAAGGTCGTGTCCCCGGTCATGCGCTCAAGAAAACAGGGGCCGACGGAGGGCATCAGATGGGCGACCACGGTTCCAAGCACGATCCATGTCAGGACGTAGGCCACGAAAAATCGACGGCGGGTCGCTCGGTCCAGGCTCCACGCCTGCCAGGTAATCCCGACCATCAGACCCGCGTACCACCACCAGTAAAGCGAGTCCAGGACACGCGTCATTATCGGGAAGCCGAACATCCGATGCAAGAGACGCCAAGGATCGTTCCCGAGGTGAAAGGCGCGGTCGACGTGCATCAGAGTAGGGTCCCAGTTGTAACTGTGGACCTGAGCGATCGCGCCCTTCCACCCATCATGAATGGCCGTTGAGGCGGCGACGCAGAGTACCACCAGAAAAACGCCCCCAAGCGCTGGCACAGTAAAGTGTGCCTGGCGAAATTGCGCGGCACCGGCGAGCCACCCAGCAAGTCCGGGAACGCGCCGACCAGCGGCATCGCGCACCTGCGTGCGGTGCCAGATGAGGACGCAGGCGCCGCCCAGAAGTGCGAACTGAAGGAAGTGTCCAAAGATGCTGGCTCGCCACGCGCCGAGCCGGACGACATCGGCCCAACCGGCCAGATCTGCAATAAACCCGACAACGAGGTGCACGCTGATGAGCCCAAGGAAGATTCGGTGATCATGCCATAAAACTGCCAATGCAGACGGCGGGCTTGCCCGACGATTGCGGGCCAGGTCATTCTCGATTGGCGAGATCTCTCGCAACGCTTGACTGTCTTGGATGATGCCCCCCTCTAACGTTTAGTAGCGGCTTTGGATCTGGCCGCAGCAGACGAGGCGATTCGCTGCTTCAGCTGGGAGATCGCATGACGTATAGCCCGAGGTCAGAGACCTCACGGCGCGACGTGCCGTGGGCCAAAGCCGCCCGCACAATCGTAATTGTGGATCGGGTGGAAGAGCGGGTCCGGCAGACTGTATGGCACGGGGCCACCGCGTGGTGTGACATCAGCGGGGGAAAGCGTGAACCGGTGGGCGCTAGCACCTTCCTCCTCTATGTTAGCTGTCCGATGTCCGATTCGGTCCAAGTATGTCAGTATGTAATCGTCCTCCCCCCAGCCGTGCGAATATTCACATGTGAGAACACGACCCAAAGGCCGGCACTCGGCCGCACCCGATCGAGATCCCGGGCGTAGGCCGGTGGGATGGAGCGGTGCGCAAACTCCTTCTACTCGCGGAAGTGTGTCGGTTCCCGTCCTTGGGCGCGTAGTAGCGAAATGCTGGGAGGGCGCCGTAGTACATGTATAGCTGATCCCCCGGTTGCCACTGTTGCGTCACCTCGCGAAGAACCGGCTCCAGTTCCTCTCGATGGCGGATCGGCAGCCAGGCGGTAAGCATCATGAGTGGCGCGAGTCCCACGGCGACTGCGGCCGGTCGGCGCCACTTGGGAAACGAACCCAGAGGGGCTATGGCGCCATATGCTACAGTAAGTAGATATGCAGGAGCCAGGAAGAGAACCGTTCGCCCCCGACGTAAGGTCGCTCCCGAAGGGGTAAAGATGGAGAACGGCTGCAATGAAGGTCACGATCAACCGGGGCGACTACATAGAGCCATGCCCGGTTTCCGATTTCCACGCCCGCGCGATGCCGGCAAGAAACGCGAGCACGATCGGGGGCCCTGCCAGGAAAGTGAACTCCACCACTAGGATGGCCAGAGGGGTGGATGCCTTTAAGAATCCTGGCACAAGGCCAATGGGTCCGCCAACGGGCGGAAGCAATGCGCGCACCGGCCAGGTCAGATCGAATAGACTAGAGATGGGCCATGGGAAATATCCGGCGTGCCAGAAACCATTCAGTGTACGCAGGTTGCTGCACATACCGCAGGCCCGCCCATGCGGCCACCACCGCACTTGGTCCCCAGAGGCGCGCCATGACGATCAGCCGTCGAAGGCCCGGCCATTCCGGTCGATGCCGGCGGAGCCAAGCTGCCGCGAAGGTCACGCCAGTAAGCACGAAGATGGCTGGCTGGCTCACCCAGACCAGAAGCGCGCCAAGCGCACCATACGCCAGCGAACCACGATAGGGCCAGCCCCGCCGCTCCAGCGATAAGGCAGACAGCAGTAGCCCGGTACTGATCAACGTATCGGTAGCATATTGCTTCAGATGCGTGCCGTAAAAAATCAAGCCGTAGCTCACTGCCGCCATGGCAGCCACGAGAAGGACTGCGCGGCGGTCGAGTACCTGTCGGGCAAGGGCTACAAGGAGTGGCAACGTCAGAAGGCCGGCCACAAACGGTAGCGCTCGCAGTGCCAACTCGCTCGTTCCGAATACCACAGTCGCCGCTCGCTCGAGCAACAAGAAGCCCGGTGGGGCCAGCTGTCCGTAGTCGAGCGGAGGTGTCAACAGGCCTTCCCATGACCGGCTCAGGATGCTCGACGCAAGAGCCACTTCGTCGATATAGAAATTGTATCCCCGTAAGTAGACGGTGAACCTTAGCGCGACCCCGATCGCCAGGATGACCTCGAGGGGGTCGTGCGAATAGGAAAGCTCGCCAGGTGGCTACTCGATCCTCCTGCTCGGCCGACCTCCGGACCGTCTCGTCTTGAATGGAAGACGAGGGCTTAGTTGCCACGGAGCGCTCCCACGCATATGAGGGACTGACCGAAGGGCAACGGGAGGAAGTGCTCGAGCCGGAGGAGTGGGACGAATGCGTCGAAGATCCGCAGCTGGATCAGCGGAATACGCGGTTGCCGACGTACGCGGGCGCTGAGCCACCAACCAAGCGAGCCGACCACATTGAAGTAGAAGACTCTCTCCACCGAGAATCCGGCTTTCTCGATAGCAGCGGTGAGCGTCCTGCGGGTATATCTTCGGACGTGACCCAGCTCAACATCCAACGAGCCGTAGAGCGCGGGCAGTGCGGGCACTAGGACGACAACGCGCCCGCCCGGCATGAGCATATGGGCGATGGACCGAAGCGCAGGCACGTCCTCTTTGATGTGCTCGAGCACATTAAAGGCGACCACGGTGTCCAGCCGACGTGCTCGGAATTGCTCGGCGGCCAGGTCGTCCGGCAGCGTGAGCGCCTCCACCTCCACGGACGGCTCGTCCACGAAACGCCTCCGTAGCGTCGATCGATAGTTGGCATCTGTATCCGTCAGCAGGAGGAGTTCCGGTCGCCCACCGAAGAGATGCTCAGACATGTTGCCGACGCCTGAGCCGATCTCCGCGATACGCCGTCCAAGAAAGGGAGCTGACTCTGCGGTATTGCCACGCATGGTACCGTGGGGCGGATTGCATGATTGCGAGCGTCTCGGCACCCGCCGGATCATGCTCCTGCATCAGGATGTTGGGGCGATGCGCGGTGCTCAAGTCCTACCTCCTCGTGTGCTCGACTCCCTCGGTCCGCATCGGCGGATTTCAACTTCGACCGCGGTGGCGCATTTACCTACCTCGCCCCCGCTTAGCTTCTCGATCTGAAAGCCATGGGTCTTGTGCTCAAAGCGAATCGCTTGTAGGCCACGAAAGCGTATAGACCAGCCTCTCATCGGACTCGAGTGAATCGGTAGGGCCGCTTCCATCCGGACCAGTACGTCGCGTCCGCAAGGGGCGGGAGGTCCGCCGAGAAGTAATGGCGGAGTACAAGACGTGTCGCACTTACGGGGGAGATGCTATCGGAAACTGAATCTAAAGGCACACCCGGCAGCGAGTATGCTGCGAAGATCGAAACACGCTCCGCCACCTGCCACGGTGCGGTGTGCCCCAGATCCGGAGCAAGACGACCCAGCCGGCCGTTTCCGTGATCGGACTGGAGCAGAATCACGGGCGGCGTCCTCGACCGTCGCTGAAGGGAGTCAACCAGGGTGAGTACCTTAGTGTTCAGGCACTCAATCTGCTCAACATAGGCACCCTTGATCGCCAGCGTATCGCGCGTGTCGTCGAGGGGCCAATAGGGAACCCGATGCTCACAATTACTATGGTAGACGAAAGGCTCATGGGGCAGCGTGAGGTGCGCGAATACGAAGATCGGGTGGCTTGTCCCGGCGAGGTCGGCAAGCTGGTCGAACTTCCAGTCCAGAAGCCCGGCAGACTCCGGAGTGTATGGGAATGCATGAATTGCACACCCGAGCAGGCGACAGCTCGCCTCATACAGGTAGGGAAGCGGAGTAGTCGCCAGCCACACGGCCTCAAATTCCGGTCTAATTTGAGACGGCGATGGTAGTTGCGCATCTGCAACAGTACTTTGGCGAGTCGGGGAAAAGCGCTGGGGAAGAACACATACTTGTATCCCATGCTCTTGAGAAATATCGCCAGCCGATTGCTCTCCACCATTGGATATATGAGGGGCCATCTGTCGTTGTCTTCGCCGAATCGAGCAGATAAGTCATCCAGATACTGGAGGTTCAGCATCGACGCGAGGGCAAGCGAGGTGTGAATGTAGTTGGCGCGCGCCATGGAGGGCACGACAAATCCTCGGCGTCGAAGTGCGTTTTCGAAAGCACTGTTGTCGAAGTCATAGTGGCTGGCAAGCAGCCGTGAGCCAGTGTACTTGTCGAGAAGAATCAGATAGATGTCGCGCTCTTGACGGCCAGCGGATATTCGCCCGCCATTGATAGGGGCCAAGGCCCCCTCTCTTTCACGAGAGAGACTGACGTCGCGAATAACCTGCACACCAGAATACATGGCCAATAGGAAGGCGAGGAGATTGAAGTAACGAGTTGTGCCTTGGAAGCTCCCACCCCAGCACCGGACCGCCACAATGCTGGCGCACAAAGAGTATGCGATCACCCACAAAGTGCCTCGTGGTCCTGCCAGAGGGTCAGGGAGTACTGCAGACAATCGCGCGAAGTTCAAGAACCCGATCATCCCGACGGATACGACAAGAGCCCCCCCTAGAACGCTGCCTGATAAGAACGTCGCGAGAGTCCAACCTGCTAGGCAGACCAGGAGCGAGACAGCGATTGGTCTAATCAAATCCGAGAGCAGGATCAGCTCGCCGCCATTTGCCGCTGCGAGGTGCAACACAAAGAAGATGGTGAGCAAGACCGGATGGATCGGTATAGCGTGGTTGCGCCATTCTCCGGAACGGCGCAGAGACATCATGAACTGACCGACTCGTGAGCTTGTGCCAACTGCCGTCACGATGTCGCCCGCGTAGGAAACTCACTCACGATTGCGTGAGCCGCATGCAAGCTTGCTTGCAGTTTGGGTCTGTCGACCTCACAGCCTCCGCCAAGCCTACCGACCACGCCCGCCACTCTATATCCCCAACCGGCCGGCCACCCACCAACACACCCAGGCTCCCGCGATCGCCGCGTAGGCGTCAACCGCGTAGTGCCACCCCAGGACGACCACCGCGACACAACTGAGAGCAGTGAACCACCAGAGCACCTGCGCCAGTCGGCGAGACTCCTTGCGGAGTGCCAGCGCGAACAAGGCGGGCATCGCGATGTGCATCGAGGGAAAGGCGCTGATGCTGCTGGGGAGCCCTTTCCCATAGGCCCCCCACAGGGTGGCACGCCACTCGTTGGTGGAGAGCTCCGGTACTGATTGGAGACGGGAAATGAGGCCCACAAAGCGGTCCTCACCGGTCACCTCGAGATAGAAAATGGGGCCCGCGGAGTGTGCCACGAGTGCGAGCCCAGTGCCGAGCAGGATCCAGCACAATGCGAAGGCGAGGAAGAATCGGTGATCCTCCACCCATGCCCGCCAGCCGACAATCAAACACACTAGGGGGAGCCAGATAGTGTACGTAAAGTCCATCGTCGTGAGCGCCGCACGCGAGTTTGTGAGCGGAGCGAGGATCGCCCAGGGATCACGGCCTCCGTGCAACGCCGCATCAAGGACGGCAAGAGTGGGATCAGCCGCGAAATGTCCCCAGGTCGGGAGGTAGGCCTTCCAGGCCATGAAGGCTGCGAAGAAGACCTGCGTCGCTACCGCGTATAGCGCGAGGGAGGCCAACCCCCGCCAGGTGACTGTCTGCCGCCACGCGACTGGGTAGGCCACGCCGGTCTTGAGGCGGCGCGCGATTACGGTGCCGAGGACCGGGAACAGGCATACAACGAGCACCAGGGGTCCCTGCTTCGGGTCACCCGCAACGCCGTCCGGCAGGATCATTAGACCCACGGCGACGTAAAGCGCGATCGCGGCGAGTACGCCGGACGTAATGAACTTTCGGGCGAGAGTCCGGGGCGGCGCGAGCCCTGTCTCTGAGGCGGCCGGTGCGGTTGGAGCCAGTGTCATGGTCTTCGATGATCCCTAACGTGCTGGCCAGCGTTGAGCTGAATTGGCCGTCGCAGCGAGAGATGACGCCTCACTTGCGGGAGCGTCACCGAGCCTCATGATGGAATGCTGCCGCCAAGTCAAAAGCGTTGTCTTCGTCACGGAAAATGCCGATCCCGCCAGGCGAGCGCGGGCCGCTCGATCATCCGCGTCATGAACGCCCCGAACAGCACCGCCGCCACAAGGTAGAGCAGAAGGCCCGGAACGGTCGGCGTCGTCTGGCCGGTGAACAACGCCGCGAGGCCGCCGCCCCAATTCCGCACCGTCACATGCCAGAGGTAGATCGCGTAGCTGTTGGCCCCGACCCATGCCAGCAGGCCGAGGACATTTCGGCTGGGTATCCCGAAGGGGACGTAGCGCGCGAGGAGCAGGAACGCTCCCGCGGCCAGGTACAAGCCGCTCAGCCCCGCGGTATACGCGAGGCTGTCCGTGACCGGCCGCGCGAGCGAGATCGCTGCCAGTCCCATGCCGCCGCCGAGCAGGGGCCAGCGCCAGCGCCGGACCCACGCTTCCAGCCTCGGGCCATGAAAGGTGGCCAGATACCCCAGCGCCACGCCGAAGGCGAGCCCGTCCAGCCTGAGGTGCGTGGGGCGGGTGTGCGATATCTGCTCCACCGGCCATTGCCAGGCCCAGTAACACCGCAGGAGCAGCACCACGGGAAGCGCCGCCAGCACGATGGGAAACACCCGGTGCGGGTGCCCGTCCCGGTGCACCCGCCAGGCCACCAGCGCGGCCAGCAGCAGATAGAAGTGCTCCTCCACCGCGAGCGTCCAGGTGAAGCTGTACATCGTGGGCCCGTAGTTCTGGATGAACAGCAGCTCGGAGGCCAGCGTCGTCGGTGAGATCGCGTTGCCCGTCGTCAGCGCCGCGGTGACAGTGTAGAGGATCATGACCCAGAACGAAGGATAGATCTTGAGACCCCGCCTGATGAGGAACCGGCCGACTCGCACTCGGCCGTGCGCCGAGTACTCGCGGAAGAGGAGTCCCGAGATCAGGAAGCCGGAGAGGACGAAGAACAGGTCCACTCCGCTCCAGCCCAGGGTTTGCCACTTTCGGAGCCCGGCATCGAGCCACGCGGGGGACACCCGGGTCTTGCCCATGTGAAAATGCGCGCCCACCACCAGGAGGACCGCGACTCCGCGCAGGGCGTCGAGCCCGGCCAAGCGGTGTGCGGTCCGCGGCCGTGGCGGAGCCGGCTTGGTCTCTGGGGCGGCGGGCGCAGTGTGAGCCATTGTCATGGCGTTCGATGATCCTGAGCCGCGGGCCGGTGCTGCAGCACCGCCGCGGTCGCATCCAGGTACTGCATCGTCCAGCCCGGGCTCTCCGCCAGCGCCCGCACCAGCGGAGCGTCGGGCGGGAGCACCAGCAGCTCGATCCTCCGGCGCGCGAGCGCCTCCTGCCAGCCGGACGCCGGTCTCACGGATGGTCACGTACTCGCGCGTCAATTGTTCCCCGTAGAAATCGGTCTGCCCGTCGATGAAGACGGGCTGCTCGGGCCACGCATACAGCAGATATCCGCCCCACGCGAACTCGTTGAAGACCGGTCCGGAGAGACCGGCCGCCCGGGCACGGGCCACAGCCTCGACCGGAAACACGGTGGGGTCGAACCCGGCCTGCACCAGCGGCTGCCCTCCCGGAGCCCACCGGGTGGCCGCGGCCACCAGAAGCAGCGCCGCCGCCCCCGCGCTCCAAACGCCGAACGACGCCGACCGCGCCGCCTCGGCGAACCCCGTGCGGACCCGGTCGAACAGCGGGCTTCGCGGCGCCATCGCCACCGCTCGCCAAGTGAAGCACCACGAGCGGGAGCGCCACCAGCCCGAAGAGCGGGATGTTCCGGATCGCCGTCAGGGCGAACGCGAGGTTCGCCAGCACCGTCACCAGCCGCGGGAAGGCCGGCCGCCGCCCCGCGAGCGCGAGCGCGGCGAGCACGCCCAGGACCGCCACGAGGAAGATCCGCGCGTAGAGCAGCATGGAAGTCCGGCGACTGGTACTCGGCGGTGTTGTCCACCAGGTACTCTTTGCCGAGATAGCCGGCGACGTGCGGCAGGAGGCCCGGGCCGCTGGGGTTGAGCGAGGGTACCGGCGAGCGCACCCGCCAGGAACAGGCCGTGCTGCCGCAGCCGGCCGACCCAGTGCGCCCGCCCGTGCCCCCACCGGACCTCCAGCGCGTCGCCGGCGAGATAGAGCCCGATCAGCACCAACCCGTACAGGAATCCGCCGTGCAGGTTCGCCCACAGCGCGAAGATTCCCGCCGCGGCCAGCGGCGCCCGGCGGCCGCCCCGCTCCAGCAGCCAGAGCGTGGCCACCGCGCCGAGCAGGGTGAAGACGTGCGGCCGGGCCAGCCAGTGCACCGCACCGAGCACGCCGGCGGCGATGGCGGTGGCGAAGCCGAGCAGCGGGTCCACTCCCGACCGCTGAAGAAAGAGCAGCGCCAGGGCGTACGCCGCGGCGACCACGATGCCGGTGAGCACCAGCGCCCCGGCAGCCCGGCCAGCCGGTGCGCGGCGGCGAACAGCACCTCGCTGAGCCACTCGTGCGGCACGAACGGCTGGCCCGCCATCGTGTGGGAGAACCGGTCGGTGTCGAACAGCCCGCCCTCGGCGAGAATCGTCTCCCCGACCCGGATGTGGCGCCCGAGGTCGCCGTCGGTGTTGATCGCCTGATGGCCGCGGAGCAGGGTGACCGAGAGGAGGAAGAGGATGAACACGACGTCCGCGGGCGAGGGAAGCGCGAAGCGCCGGAGGTCCATCGCGCTCACTCCCCCAGCCGGTCCACGACGGCCGTGTCGGCGCAGCGGCCGATCGCCGACGTGGCGTCCCGGGAATTCATCCGGGTGGAGTCCAGCTCCAGCAGCGCAGCCGTCGGGTCGCAATAGCGCACCAGCCAGCCGTCCTGCGCCAGCTCGTTCACGATCGGCGACTGCGTGGGCATCAACACCAGCCCGATCTCGCGCGCCGCCAGCGTGTCGCGCCAGCCCGGCTGGAGCCCGGTCATGCTCATGTAGGTCTTCATCAGCTCCGGCCCATAGAAATCGGTGCCGCCGTCGATGAACACCCGCTGCTCCGGCCAGGCGTAGAGGATGTAGCCGCCCCAGATGAAGTCGTGGAAGATCCGGCCCTCCACGCCCACGGTGCGGGCCCGCTGCACCGCGGCCACCGGGAACTCGTGCCGGTCGAGCTGGGCCGGAATCAGCTGATAGCCGAGCACGCTCCCCCTGAGCAGCGCCAGCGCCACCAGGAAGAGCGTCACCGCCGCGATGAACGGCGCATCGCGGCCCCGCCGGGCGTCGCGCTCGAACACCTTCCGCACCCCGCGCCAGTCCGGCAGCCGGCGCCACGCCGCGTCGTAGTGGATGGCCAGAACGGGGAAGACGGTCGCCGCCAGCAGCGGGATGTTTCTCCGCGCCTGGAGGGTGAAGGCCACGTTGGCGAGGAGCAGCAGCAGGCGGGGCCCGGTGGGCCGCCCGGGCACCAGCGCGAGCAGGGCGATGATCCCGAGCAGCGCGGCCAGCAGCATCTTGCCGCCGGCGGTGTGGAAGTCGGGCGAGAGAAACTCGTGAGTGTTGTCCCGCAGGAACGGCTCGCCGAAGAAGCGGATGATGTGGAGATGGAGCTGCCAGCCATTCGGGTTGGCCAGGGTCGCGAGGCTCGCGATGCCCAGCGCCTGCGCGTAGTACTCGACCCGGGTCCTCCAGTACGGCCGGTCGCCCCCCAGCCACCACTCCAGCGCGCTGCCCGTCAGGTAGATCCCCAGCAGCACCAGGCCGAACACGAACCCGCCGTGCAGATTGGCCCACACCAGAAACATCGGCGCCAGCCACCAGATGCGAGGGCCCCGCTGGCCCGGCTCCAGCCAGTAGAGCAGGAGCATGACCGCCAGCAGGGAGAAGAGGTGCGGGCCGAGCGGTCCAGTGCACCGCGCCCGAGGATCGCGGCCGCGATGCTGACCAGGTAGGTGAGGAAGGCGTCCACCCCGCGGGAGAGCAGGAACCGGGTGAGGACCGCGTAGCTGGCCGCGATGAGGAGCGATGCCAGCACCGCCACTCCCGCGAGCCCGCCGGCCTGGTGCGCCAGCGCGTAGAGGATCTGGCTGCCGTACTCGAAGCTCACGAACGGGTCGCCGCCCCGGGTGTAGGAGAAGGGGTCGGTGTGGATGAACCGTCCGTGCTCCAGCATCCAGGCGCCGTGCCGCAGGTGGCGCAGCATGTCGCCGTCGGCGTTGAGCAGCCGGTCGCCGAACACCAGGGGCACCACCAGCCCCCAGATGGTGAACACGACGGCCCCGATGGACGGGTACGGCAGTCCCGTGGGCCCGGCCCGGGAGGCCGCCTGTTCGGCCGGCGACGCGTTGGAGAGAGAGTGCCCGACACGCTCAGCCCCCCGGCTTGCGGCCGACCGCCAGGAGCGAGAGGCCGAAGGGGAACCGGGCCCGGCCCGGGTCGGCCACCCGGTGGCGCTCCGAGCGGAAGGTGTCGCCCATCAGGCGGTTGACCCAGGGTCGCGGCACCGTGAGCTCCGCCGCCGTTCGCCGGCGGGCCAGCCGGCTCGCCAGCCGGTCGGCGGTGGCCAGGGGAAAGAGGAAAAAGTTGAAGTAGGTCAGGCGCTCGACCGCGAGCCCCACCGCGCGCAGCAGCGCGTCGAGCTGGGGACGCCGGTAGCGCCGGCGGTGCTCGTTCACCACGTCGTGCTCCGACCAGAGGAACATGAAGGCCGGCACGGTCACGATCGCCAGCCCGCCGGGGCGCAGCACCCGGACCGCCTCGCGCAGCGCGCGGGCGTCGTCGTCCAGGTGCTCGATCACGTCGAGGAAGAACGCCGCATCGAACCTGCGCCCGGCCACGGCCGAGAGATCGTACGCCGAGCCCTGGACCACCCGGTCGAGTCCCCGCGCCAGGCAGAGGTCCACCGCCAGGGGCGAGGGATCCACTCCCCACGCCTGGTAGCGTTCTCCGGCGCCCTCGAGGAAGTAGCCGGTGCCGCAGCCGACGTCGAGGATGGGCGCCGCCCCGCGGCAGGAAACGGTCGGCCACCGCGAGCACGATCTCCCGCCGCGCCGTGAACCACCAGTGGCTGCGCTCGACCGTGGCGAACGTGGTGAAGAGCGACGGGTCCACGGAGCTAGCGCGCCGACACCTTGAGCTCGGCCTCCGCGCCGTGCTCCGCATCCGGGCGGGCCGCCGCGCGATCCAGGTTGTCCAGCTCCCGCACCACGAACAGCGGGCGCTGCTTCACCTCGTCGTAGATCCGGCTGATGTACTCGCCGATGATGCCGATGGTGAGAAGCTGCACCCCGCCGAGGAAGAGGATGATGACCACGGTCGAGGCCCAGCCGCGGATCTCGAAGCCGACGGTCAGCTTCTCGATCACGAAGGCCACCGCCAGGACGAAGCTGGTGACCGAGACCATCAGCCCGAACCAGGTGGCGATCCGGAGCGGCGCCTTGGAGAGCGAGATCACCCCGTTGACCGCGAGGCCGAGCGACTTGCGGAAGGTGTACTTGGCCTCGCCCGCGAACCGGCCGGGGCGATCGAAGTCCACCGCCACCTGGCGGAAGCCGACCCAGGCCCGGAGCCCGCGGATGTACCGGTTGCGCTCCGGCATCGAGTTCAGCAGGTCCACCACCCGCCGGTCCATCAGGCAGAAGTCGCCGGTGTCGGCCGGCACGTCGTGCTGGGCCACCCGCTGGAGCACCCGGTAGTAGCCGTAGGCCAGGATCCGCTTGAGCGGGCCCTCCCGCTGCCGGCGGGCGTGGCGGGCGTAGACCACCTCGTAGCCCTCGCGCCACTTCTCCAGCAGGGTGAGCACCAGCTGCGGCGGGTCCTGGAGGTCGGCGTCCATCACCACGACCGCCCGGCCGCGAGGCATAGCGCAGCCCGGCGGCCACCGCCGCCTGGTGCCCGAAGTTGCGGGAGAAGTGGACCCCCCGGAACCGACGGTCTTCCCGGCAGATCCGCCCGACCAGCTCGGCGGTCCCGTCCCGGCTCCCGTCGTTCACCAGGATCACCTCGGTCTCGCCGCCCGCCTCCGGCAGGATCTCGGCGAGGCGGCGCCGCAGCTCGGGGAGGTTGTCCTCCTCGTTGAAGACCGGAATGACGATCGACAGCTCCGTCCCGGGATGGGAGACGGGGAAGCGAGGAGCTGGCATGGTTGCGAGCGAGGTCAGGGTGGGGATGGGGGCCGACTCCTGAGAGAAGATAACGCCGAGCCCGGACGGGGTGGCGCCCGGGGTGCCAAATGCATGCCAGTCGCCTGGGGTCCTTGAGACCGGCCGCAGCCGGAGCTTGGGACCGGCGGGACCGGGAGGGCCTAGGACGGGCACTGGCGTCCTGCTGCCGATTCTTGCATTTTGTACGTCCCTGGGATCGGACCTCCTGCCGCTCCCCACCCCCAAATCCGTAGCTGAAGGACGCCGGCCGCGCCAACACCGTGGTCCCCCGATGCGCCCTTTCGTTGGTCGGATGCTACACCTGCCGCGCGGTTTCCGAGATCTCCCGGGAGCCTCGCAGGTAAGTCACGCTCCGGCAGACCGTTGACTTCGGGCCTCCGGGGAGCAGACTCGGCACACGCCTTGCCGGAGGGAGAGCCGCAGGTCGGTCCCCCCTCCCATAGCAGCGCTTCGGCGAGCTCCTGGCGGAATCGCTGGTTTTGATCGTCGTCGGGCCCCTAGCGGTGCCCAATGCAGGAATGTCCCAATCAGGCCCTTGGCCGGGAGGAACAATGTCGGCGTTGTGGCACCAGTTTGTGTCGGACGAGTCGGGACAAGGGCTCGTGGAGTACGCGCTGATCATTGCGCTCGTCGCCATCGGACTGATCGTGATCCTGACGCTCCTGCGGAACTCGATCGGCAACGTGTTCAACACCACGCGGAACACGCTCAACAACGCCCCGGGCGCGCCGTACTAGGCGGTTCGGAAAGTCATCGTCGATCCCCCCGCGCGTGACCCACGGGGGGCTCCCTGGAACCGGTGCCTGCTGGTCGGGCGACTCCACGGTTGGGTGGCGGTAGGTGGTCGCGGAAAAAAACTTTACACTTACTCGGGGGTGTTATGCTGGCGTTCTGGAACGAGTTCATGAACGACGAGTCGGGGCAGGGGCTCGTGGAGTACGCGCTGATCATCGCGCTCGTCGCCATCGGCCTGATCGTGATCCTCACGCTCCTGCGGAACTCGATCGGCAACGTGTTCAACACCAGCAGGAACGCGCTGGACGCCGCGCCGACGACCAGCTACTAGCCCGGACACGTGGAGGCCGGGAGTGGGCTGCTCGGGCTGGTCACGACGATTGCTTTTACCGCGCTGGTCGGGTACGCCGGCTGGATCGACCTGCGCAGCGCGTCGGATCCCCAATTGGCTCACTCTCGGCATCCTCGTGGTCGCGTTGGTGCTGAAGCTCTTCGGAGGTCTGGGACTGTTGGCGTCGGGCGCGATCGGTGCAGCTCTGGGTTTGGCACTTGCAGTGGTGCTGTTCGGTCTCGGCGCCGTGGGCGGCGGTGACGGCAAGCTGCTCATAGGCGTCGGTGCGTTTTTGGGTCATGAACGATTCGTCGGTGCGCTGCTGCTCATCGCGGTGCTCGGAGGCCTGCTCGGCGTGCTCGAGGCGGTCCGGCGGGGAGTGATCCTGCCGGCGGTGCTCGGCGCCGGGGCGATGATCCGGCGCTGGCTCACGCTCGGGCGGAGCGGAGAGACGCGCACCTTGCGAATCTCCCGGCGCGGTGACGGTGCCATACGGCGTCGCCATCGCCACGGGTTCGATCGTCTGGTGGTTCTGGGGAGGGCCATGGCTATGACATCCTTTCGGCGTTCGATACGAGACGAGGGGGCCAGGCGGCCGTCGAGTTTGCGCTGGTGATCCCGTTCCTGCTGATCATGCTGGTCGGGATCGTGGAGTTCGGGCGGGCATGGAACGAGCACCAGGTCATCACCGACGCGGCTCGCGAGACGGCGCGGGCGGCGTTCCCTGTCCGGGCGACATCTCGGAAGCCGACGCGAAGAAGGTGGCCACGACCGCGATGCTCAATGCCGGGATGGACACCAGCAAGGCCACGATCGACTTCCCCGCGAGGCGGTGGGTAGGTCTGAACGCCAGGCGGCAACAGCATCGTCGCCGTGACCATCGATCTTCCGATATCGATTCACCTTTTTCGCTCCGTTGGTGGCTTGGGCGACGGGGACGAGAATCATCCACCTGAAGACGGCCTTCGCCATGCGGAACGAGTGAGACTAGGTCACCTATGGCACGACGCACCCGACCCTTCCTGCTCCTGCTTCTCGCCCTGCTCTCCGGCGGCCTCGCGGCCGGCGTGGCGCTGCAAGTACATGCGGCAGCAGGCCACCCCGCTCATGGCCACCGAGCCGTCGCGGGCCAAGGTGGTGGTCGCGGCCCGGCCCCTGCCGCTCGGCTCGCTGGTCGGCGAGCAGGACGTGAAGATGATCGACTGGTCGGGCGGCGCGGTGCCCACCGGCTTCATGGCGACCCCGGCGGAGGTGATCGGCCGGGGTCTGATCGTTCAGGTGCAGGAGAACGAGCCGATCCTCGCGTCCAAGCTCGCGGCGATCGGTGCCGGCGGCGGGCTGCCGGTGATCATCGACGAGGGCATGCGCGCCATCACCGTCGCGGTGGACCAGGTGGTCGGCGTCGTCCGGCTTCGTGCTCCCGACCACCCGGGTGGACGTGCTGCTCACCCTGAACGGCACCGAGAACGTCAAGGAGCCCGCCACCAAGCTGCTGATGCAGAACGTGCGCACGCTGGCGGCCGGCCAGTCGATCCAGCAGGACAAGGAGGGCAAGCCGCAGACGGTGCCGGTGGTGACCTTCCTGGTGAGCCCCGAACAGGCGGAGACGCTGGCGCTCGCCTCCCAGCAGGGGCGGATCCAGCTCACCCTGCGGAACACCATGGACACCAACCAGGTGACGACCTCGGGCACCCGGGTGAGCGCGCTCATGGGCACCCCGCCGGGGCGGCGCACCGGCGGCCGACGGGCGCCGGTCCGCGCCAGCGCGCCGCTCCCGAGCCCCACCACGGTCGAGGTGTACCGCGGCGGCCAGCGGACGCTGATGAAGTTCGGGCAGTGAGATCTCTCACCCCACCTCCAAAGCTACGGGAGACTCGTGATCTCACATCGCGTCGGCCTGGCGTCCGGCCTTTGCCCCGGGCTTCGCTGGTGGTCGCCTCCGTCGTCCTGCTGCTCGGGCTGCATGCCGGCCCGGCCGCGGCCCAGCGGGTCCTGACCCAGCCGGAGCGGGTCGTCTCGGTGTCCAAGGGCGCCTCCGCGCTCCTGGTGAACCCGGTGCCCATCCAGCGCTTCTCCGTGGGCGAGCCGGCCATCGCCGAGGCGCTGGTGCTCTCGCCGACCGAGGTGCTGATCAACGGCAAGGCGCTGGGGACCACGACGCTGTTCCTGTGGGACAACGCGACCACGGTGCGGGTCTACTCGGTCGAGGTGACGGCCGACGCGCCGGCGCTCCAGCGCTACATCCGGAGCGCCTTGCCCGAGGAGGAGATCGAGGTGTCGGCCAGCGGCAACTCGGTGACGCTCAACGGCGCGGTGAAGGACCCGAACTCGGTGGCCCGCGCCATCGAGATCGCCAGGACTTCGGGCGCCACGATCATCGACAACCTGATCGCCCCGCCGGCGGTGCAGGTGCTGCTCCAGGTCCGCTTCGCGGAGGTGAACCGGACGGCGCTGAAGGAGTTCTCCACCCGGCTGACCCAGGTCAACGCCGACGAGATCGACGGGAACACCCCCACCAATTGGCGGACCGACGACCAGCGGCGACGGCACCATCTACGTTCTTCATGACCCAGCCCGGCTCGCAGCATCGACGCGTTCATCCAGGCGCTCAAGACCAAGGGCGATTTCCGGAGCCTCGCCGAGCCCAACCTGATGACCCTTCCCGGGCAAGGAGGCGTACTTCCTGGCCGGCGGGCGGTTCCCCTTCCCGACCATCCAGGGCGGCGCCGGGGGTCGAGCAACGCGGTCACGATCCAGTTCGAGGAGTTCGGGGTGAAGCTCCGCTTCACCCCGACCATCACCCGAAGCAGGGCGATCCGGCTCAAGCTGGAGCCCGAGGTGTCGTCGCTCGACTTCGCCAACGGCCTGGTGATCTCCGGGTTCGAGATCCCCACCATCCTCACCCGGAAGGCGACGACCGAGGTGGAGCTGAGCGAGGGCCAGTACCTGGCCATCGCGGGGCTGCTGGACAACCGGACCATTGATAACGTCACCAAGATCCCGATCTTGGGGGACATCCCGATCCTGGGGTCACTGTTCCGGTCGAAGAGCCTGCCAGCAGTCCCGGAACCGAGCTGCTGGTGCTCATCACCCCGAAGCTGGTGATGGCATCCGCGACCCCCACGCCGTTGCCGACGGGGGAGCAGATCGAACTGGAAGTGGGACGGTTCACTGAGAGGGCCGGCCAACCCGGCCGCCGCGCAGCCGGCAGAGCCGGCCGCGCCGGACCAGCGGTAGCAGCGAAGTAGACCGGAGGACCTATGAAGCGCGTAGTCGTGAGGCTCGCGAACCGGCGGGGCGCCACCATCGTCGATCGTCGCGCTGAGCACCGCGGCCATCCTGGCCATGGGGGCGATCAGCGGTGGACCTCGGCATGCTGCTCAAGATGCGGGGCGACGCGCAGCGGACCGCCGACGCGGCGGCGCTGGCCGGGGCGAGCGCGTTCCTGGAGCAGCCGCCTCGATGCTGCGCGGGAGGCGGCCGGCGTCCGGGCGTTCGAGTTCGTGGCCGCGAACTACATCGGCGGGCAGCGAGATCGACACGTCGGACAGACGCTGCACCGATCCTGAGCGGCACCGTCTGGACGATCGCGAGCAAGCGACGCGACCGTCGAGATCGCGCCGGCCATCTACCGGGTGCGGGTCACCGTCCGCCGCGCCGATCGCCCCGACCATGTTCGGCCAAGATCCTGGGCATCGACGGCGCGCCGATCCAGGCGTTCGCCGCCGCCGAGGCCACCAACGCCGGCGGCGCCAAGTGCGTCAAGCCGTTCGCCCTCGCCGACACCTGGGAGGAGAGCCAGCAGACGACACCGACGGCAACGATTTCTGGGACAACGGCGAGGAGTGGGAGCTACGACCGCGCCGACGACTACTACGCGCCGTGGGACGGCGAAGAGATCGACGAGCCGGGCGACCCGGTCGAGACCGGGTACGGCAGCAGCCACCGGAACGACAACGGCGACCTGGGTCCGCGACTTCGGCCGCCAGCTGATCATCAAGCCGCAGAACCCGCAGGTGGACCAGGTCATCAACCCGGGCCACTTCTTCGCCTGGGAGATGCCGGACGACCCGATCGATCCGACCCGAACTGTGCCAACGGGGGGCGGCGGCGGCGCCCAGGACTACAAGGGCACAACATCTGCGAGTGCAACGACGCCGAGGTCTACCTCGACACGGAGTACGACATCAAGCCCGGCAACATGGTCGGCCCGACCAAGCACGGCATCAAGTACCTGACCAGCCTGGATCCCAAGGCGAAGTGGGTGCCCGGCCCGGCGGCGTCGGGCGGCACCGTGACGGGCGTCGCAGCTGGGCCGACTGGCGGGACAGCCCGCGGGTCATCAAGGTGGCGCTCTACGACCCCGCCGAGGAGTTCAAGTCGGGGCGGATCATCCATCGAGTTCAACAACATCGCGCTGATGTTCCTGGAGGACTACGAGCGCGCCAGGGGAGCAAGGAGGACGCGGTCATCGCCCGGTTCCTCACCTTCGCCCAAGGCTCGGCGGTCCGGGGCCCGGGGGCCCGCTGGCCAAGGTCCTCCGCCTGGTCGAGTAGAAGGCAACCACTAAGGACATCATGACCGACAGGAGCATCCGTGCCGCGCTGATCTCCACCGACGCCCGCTTCCGGGAGCAGTTCCGGGAGCTGGTGCACGGCGGGAGCCATGGCATCGCCCTGGGGCTCGAGATCGCCGAGCCCTTCGTGGCCTTCGGAGAGGAGCAGGTCCGGGCGCTCCGCCAGCTCAACCCCGACCTGGTGGTCATCGACCTGGAGAACGACGCCGAGATCGGGGTGAAGTTCACCCAGTTCCTCGGCGAGATGAATCCGGGCCAGCGGGTCATCGCGGTGGGCCCGCAGCTCTCGCCCGAGCAGCTCCTGGCGCGCGATGCGGGCGGGGGTGGCGCGACTACGTGCAGAAGCCGGTGGACCTCGACCTGCTGCGGGCCGCCCTGGTCCGGGTCACCCAGGCGCTGGGCGCGCGCCCAGCAGTCCAAGCTTCCCCGCTCGGCCCAGACCTACTGCTTCTTCAGTCCCAAGGGCGGCTCCGGCGCCACCAGCGTCGCCACCAACGTGGCGGTGGTGCTGCACCGGGTGACCGGCAAGACGCACCCTGCTGGTGGACCTCGACATGGAGCTGGGCGAGGTGGCCCTGCATCCTCGGGATCCAGCCGCGGTTCAACTTCGTGGACATGGTGAAGAACTTTCACCGGATGGACGCCGGGCTGCTCGCCTCGTACATCGAGCAGCATCCCTCGGGCATCCATCTCCTGTCGGCGCCGTTCCACCCCGAGCGGGCCGAGGTGGTGGCGGGCGAGGAGATCCGGAAGATCCTCCATTTCCTGCGGCAGCACTACGACTACATCGTGGTGGACACGCCGGGATCGTTCTCGCCCGGTCACCCTCGCCGCCTTCGACCAGTCCGACCAGGTCTTCCTGGTGACCAACCTGGACCTCCCCTCGCTGCGCAACATCCAGCGGGGCCTGCCGATGCTCAAGCGGGTGCTGCCCCGGGGCGAGCAGCAGATCCAGCTCATCGTGAACCGGTTCAACCCGGCCAACGACATCTCGCTCGACGACGTCGCAGCGGACCATCGGCCTGAAGGTGCTTCGCCACCATCGGCAACGACTACGAGGCGCTGATCCAGTCGATCAACTCCGGCAAGCCCATCGTGCTGAACGGCAACTCCAAGTACAGCCGCGACGTGAAGGCGCTGGGCGTCAAGATCGCCGGCGTCACGGCGCTGGAGAAATCCGACGAGGCGGCCGGCGCGTGGATGGGCCGGATGCTCGGCAAGCTCAGGAGGAAGAAGTCCGCGGAGGCCAAGAAATGAGCGATCCCGGCCGCGGCGCCCGGTCCAGGCTCCCCTGGGAGGCGCCGGACCCGCAGCCGGGGAGACGGGGCGCGGCGCCCAGCGTCGCCACCGCCGTCCCCCGCGAGTCGAGCCGGCAGCGCCGTCCGGCGTCCCAGCACGCCGATCTTCCAGCACATCAAGGGCCGGGTCCACCGCCGCCTGATCGAGCGGCTCAACCTGTCCAGCCTGGACAAGCTGACCCGCGATCAGGTGGTCGAAGCGATCCGCAAGGTGGTCTACGACCTGCTCTCGCAGGAGTCGGCTCCGCTCAACTTCGACGAGCGGGAGGAGCTGGTCACCCAGGTCCTCGACGAGATCTTCGGGCTGGGGCCGCTGGAGCCGCTGATCCAGGACCCGACGGTCTCCGACATCCTGGTCAACACCTTCAAGCAGGTCTACATCGAGCGCGACGGCAAGCTGGAGCGGACCGACGTCCGCTTCCAGGACGACCGCCACCTGCTCCAGGTCATCGACCGGATCGTCTCCGCGGTCGGCCGCCGGATCGACGACAGCTCGCCCATGGTGGACGCCCGCCTGCCCGACGGCAGCCGCGTCAACGCCATCATCAAGCCGCTGGCGCTCGACGGCCCCCACCTCTCGATCCGAAAGTTCAAGCGGGACGCGCTGAGCGGGCGAGGACCTGCTCCGCACCGAGAGCGCCACCGAGCCGATGCTCGAGCTGCTCGAGGCGATCGTGAAGGCCCGGCTCAACGTGATCATCTCGGGCGGCACCGGCGCCGGCAAGACCACGCTGCTCAACATCCTGTCCTCGTACATTCCGCCGACCGAGCGGATCGTCACCATCGAGGACTCGGCCGAGCTTCAGCTGCGCCAGCCGCACGTGGTCCGATTGGAGACCCGGCCGGCCAACATCGAGGGCGCGGGCGAGGTGCCCCAGCGGCTGCTCCTGATCAACGCCCTCCGCATGCGGCCCGACCGCATCATCATGGGCGAGTGCCGCGGCGGCGAGGCGGTGGACATGCTCCAGGCGATGAACACCGGCCACGACGGGTCCATCACCACGGTCCACGCCAACAGCCCCCGCGACGCGCTGAGCCGGCTCGAGACGATGATCTCGATGGCCAGCCTGGACCTGCCCGAGAAGGGCATGCGCCAGCAGATCGCCAGCGCGGTCCAGGTGGTGATCCAGGTCAGCCGCATGTCCGACGGCACCCGGAAGGTGATCCAGATCTCCGAGATCGTCGGCATGGAAGGCGACGTGATCACCATGCAGGACATCTTCGGCTTCGAGCGGCTGGGCATGGACGGCGACAGGGTGTTGGGGCGCTTCCGCGCCAGCGGCATCCGGCCCCGGTTCTCCGACCGGCTCAAGGCCTTCGGGATCGACCTCTCGGCCATCCTCTTCTCCGATCTGGCCGAGACCAGCACGCCGCCGAGCCGCTCGCGATGGTAGACCTGCCGGTCAGCACTCTCGTCTCCGCCGGGCTCATCTTCCTCGCGGTGGCCCTGGGCACGGTGTCGCTGGCGCTCTTCCTGGAGTGGGCCCAGGAGCGGAGCCGCGCAGCGCAAGGTGGTGGACCAGCTCAAGTCCTTCGACCAGACGCTCGTCCGAGGGAGGCGTCCCGGGTCTGTTCCGGGGCGGGACGGCCGCGCGGTCGCAGCTGCTCCAGGCGATCGCGGCGCGCACGCCCGGCCTTCGCCGATCTCGAGCTGCTGCTCCAGCAGTCCGGGGCCTCGTGGACGATGGAGGTGTTCCTCCTGGTGTCCGTGGGCCTGTCCGTGGCGTTCGGGGTCAGCACCTTGATGGCGACCCGGATGTGGCCCGCGGCGCTGGCTGCCGCAGTCCTGGGCGCGCTGCTGCCGTACATGCGGGTGAGGAGGATGCAGGACGACCCGCCTCAATGGCTTCGAGGCCCAGCTCCCCGAGGCGATCGATCTGCTGGGCCGCGCCATCCGCGCCGGGCATCCGCTCTCCTCCGGGCTCAAGATGGTGGCCGACGAGACCCAGGAACCCGATCGCCGGCGAGTTCCGCCGCGCCTTCGAGGAGCAGCGCTTCGGCCTGCCCTTCGAGGACGCGATCCTGGCCATGGCCGACCGGGTCATCCTGGTCGACGTCCGGATCCTGGTCACCGCCATCCTCATCCAGCGGGAGGTCGGCGGCAACCTGGCCGAGGTGCTGGACAACCTGGCCTCGGTCATCCGGGCGCGGTTCGTCATCCGGCGCCAGCTCCGGACCTACACCGCCCAGGGACGGATGAGCGGGTATGTCCTCGCGGTGCTCCCCATCGCGGTCGCCACGATCATCTTCATCCTGAATCCGAACTACATCGGGATGCTCTTCACCGACCCCGATCGGCAAGCTCATGCTGGGCACGGCCGCGGTGATGCAGCTCATCGGATTCCTCTGGATCCGCAACATCGTGAACATCGACATCTGACCGATGCTGATTCTGATCCTCGTGCTCATCGCGGTGTCGGCGGCGGCCGGCGTCCTCTTCCTGGTGGAGGTTGTGCCCGGCCGGCAGGCGGCCCTGTCCCGGCGGCTGGACGAGCTGGAACAGGCCCGCGCCGGCGTGCCCGAGGTCCTGCGCCGCCGCGGGCGCGGGCTCCAGGCCGAGCGGCTGGCAGGCATCATCGAGACGCTGGGCCAGGGGCGGGTGGACCGGGGCTACAAGGACGTATCGGGGCTCCGGCTCCGGCTGATCCAGGCGGGTTATCCGAACGCCAGCGCGGTGCCGATCTATCTCGGCGTACGGATCTTCCTGCCCGTGGTGCTCATCGTCGCATCGTTGATCGTCCTGCAGCTGGCGGGCTTCCCCATTGCGGGATCGCTGCTGATCACGGCCTGGTTTGGGATTCTCGGCTACGTGGCGCCTTCCTTGCGCGTGAGCATCCGCCGGAAGGCCCGGAGAAGCAGATGCAGAAGGCGCTTGCCCGATGCGCTGGACATGCTGGTGGTCTGCGTCGAGGCGGGCCTGGGATTGAACCAGGCGCTGGTTCGGGTGTCGGAGGAGATCGACCGGATCAGTCCGGTGCTGAGCGAGCAGCTATCGCTGGTGAACCTGGAGATCCGGGCCGGCACCGCGCGCGACGAGGCGCTGCGCAACCTGGGCGACCGCACCGGCCTGGACGACATCAAGTCACTGGTGGCGATGCTGATCCAGACCGACCGGTTCGGCACCTCGATCGCTCAGGCGCTCCGGGTCCACGCCGAATCGCTCCGGACCAAGCGCCGGCAGCGGGCCGAAGAGGCCGCGGCCAAGACCACCATCAAGCTGGTCTTCCCGCTGGTGCTCTTCATCTTCCCGGCGATGTTCGTCGTCATCCTGGGCCCGGCAGTGCATCCAGATCCTGCAGGCGCTGCGCGGCTTCGGCCAGTGAGGTACGTCCGGGCGGAGAACCCGGCGCGGGGTACGGTGCTGGGGACCCGGATCGGCCTGGCGGACAACTGGTGGCGCCGATTCGTGGGCCTGAGCGGGCGCCGGCACCTCGAACCGGGTGACGGGTTGTGGCTCCGGCCCTGCCGTGCGGTCCACATGTATGGCATGTCGCTGATCCTCGATGTCGCCTTCCTCGACCCCAACGGGCAGGTGGTCGCGATGTACGCCCAGCTGCGGCCCGGCCGCCGCACCCGTTGGCACGGGGTGGCCCAGGACGCGCTCGAGCTGCCGGCGGGAACGCTCGCGGCGACCGGCACCAGGGAGGGGGACACCATCGTGTGTACCGAGGAGGGATTCTGATGACCACCGCCCGTGCCTTCGACACCGGCCACGCCCGGCATGACCACGGGCCGGTGCGGCCGCCCGCCCCGGACAAGCTGGAGGACACCGGGCTCACGGCCGAGTTCATCGCCGACCTGCTGCTCAAGACGCTGTACGTGCAGGGTGCGCGCACCGGCCAGCAGCTGATGGACGTGATCCGTCTGCCCTTCGACTTCATCGACCACCGGATGCTCGACGCTGCAGCAGCGGCGGTTCGTGGAGGTCAGAGGGACCAGCGGCCTGGGCCGGGGCGGCTACGTGTTCGAGCTCGCCGGTGAGGGCCGGGACCGGGCGCGGGAAGCGCTGGCCGCCAGCCAGTACGTCGGACCGGCGCCGGTCCCGCTGCACCAGTACCGGGAGTGGACCGCGAAGCAGTCCATCGCGCTGGCCCACGTCACCCGCGACATGGTTCGGGACGGCTTCAAGAAGCTGGTGCTGGAAGACGCCATGCACGACATGCTGGGGCCCGCCATCAACTCGGCCAAGTCGCTCTTCCTGTACGGCTCGCCCGGCAACGGCAAGACCTACATCTCGGAGACCATCGCCGGCCTCCTGGGCGGCCACCTCTACATCCCCCACGCGCATCGAGGTGGACGGCCAGATCCTGCTGCTGTACGACCCGGTGCACCACCATTCCGTGCCGGAGGACGACAACCGCGGCACCACCGTCGAGGGTCAGCCGGCGTGGCTCAAGACCAGCTCGTCCTACGACCGCCGGTTCGTCGGCATCGCCCGGCCCATCGTGCTGGTGGGCGGCGAGCTGACGCTCGACCAGCTCGACCTCCAGTACGACCCCTACACCAAGATGTACCAGGCGCCCTTCCAGCTGAAATCCAACGGCGGGGTGCTGATCCTGGACGACTTCGGCCGCCAGCGGGTGCCGCCGCGGGACCTGCTCAACCGCTGGATCGTGCCGCTGGAGAAGCGGATCGACTTCCTCACCCTCCACACCGGCGGGAAGTTCCCGGTGCCGTTCGACACCCTGCTGATCTTCGCCACCAACCTGGCGCCGAGCGAGCTGGTGGAGGAGGCGTTCCTCCGCCGGATCCACTACAAGATCCACGTGCTCGACCCCAGCGGCGAGGAGTACCGCGAGATCTTCCGGCGCTGCTGCGCCGAGCGGGAGATCGCCTACGAGGAGTCGGCGGTGCGCTACGTCTACTCGGAGTACTACAAGCGGCTCGGCCTCTCGCCGCGGAAGTGCCACCCGCGGGACATCCTCGACCACCTGCTCGACCTCGCGCGGTTCCTCGAGATCGAGCCGCGGCTCACGCCCGAGCTGCTCGACCGCGCCTGCCAGTCCTACTTCCTCGACGAGGTCGCCAAGCGCGCATGATCAGCAACGAGGATGCGGGTGCGCGGATGCGGGAGGATGCCGGGCGGATGCGGCTCGAGGGGGCGCTGAGCCACCGGATCGACGAGGTGGAACGGGAGTATCGGCGCCTCAAGCGGCTCAACCTCGTCGCTCATGATCGGGATCGCGATTCTCCTCGGGCTGGGGGTCGCGCTGGTGTCGGTCTCCTCCCGGTACGGCGTGCCGGGTACCGTGGCCGATCTGGTGGCCGCCAAGCAGTTCGTGGTGCGGGGAGACGACGGGGCGGTGCGGGGGATCTGGGGGACGGCCGAGGACGGCACCATCCGGCTGATGCTCCAGGACTCCGCAGGCGCGCCCCCGGGTCAAGCTCGACCTTCTGGCCGACGGCTCCTCCGGCCTCACCTTCGCCGACAGCGCCGGGCACGCTCGCGCCGTGTTCGCATTCCTTCCCGACCAGACCGCCTCGCTGGTGCTGGCCGATGCGGCGCAGCGGACTCGCGCCGTGCTGGGCATCTCCGCCGATGGAAGCCCGACGATCCTCTTCGCCGACCGGTCCGGGGCCACCCGAGCCGGGCTCGGGGTGGACGACCGGGGGGCGGGAACCTTGACCCTGGTTGACCGAGAGGGGCGAACCCTGGGGGACCTCGAGCCCGAGGAGCCGTCCACCCCCGCCGAGCCGGACACCACGCCCGCGGCGCCCCCCGCGCCCGCGCGCGGGCGCTGATGCCGGCGCAGGCGGGCGGCGTCTCGGGGGCCGCCGGCCGGCTCGGCATGGAGTGGCTCCGGCCGCCCGCGTACCGGCCCGGCGCGATCGCCTTCTGGCTGCTCGGTGGGGCGATCTTCCTGCTCGGGTTCGTCGGCGAGCTGCGCAGCGGCCTCAACGGCGATTCCGCGTGGCTGCTGCATGCGGCCAGCCGGGTGGTCGACGGCGCCCGGCTCTATACCGACGTCGTCGAGGTCAATCCCCCACTCATCGTCTGGCTCAACGTCGTCGTCGTCGCGGTCGCGCATCTGCTGCACGCCAGCGAGATCACTACCTACCGGATCTTCGTCTGGGGGCTGATCGGGCTGGCGCTGTGGCTCTCCAACCGCATGCTCGCGAGCCTGAGGGAGCCCGACGACTCCCGCTACCAGCGGTGGCTGCTGCTCGGGGCGGCCTTGATCATGCTGGTCCTGCCGGGCCCCTACTTCGGGCAGCGAGAGCACCTCACGTTGGCGATGGTCCTGCCGTGGATCTTCGCGGTCGCCGCCCGGACGCGCGGCGGGTCGCCGGAGACCGCCGACGCCGTGTCCGCCGGGCTCCTGGCAGGCCTCGGCGTCGCGCTCAAGCCCCACTACCTGCTCCTGCCGCTCGCGCTCGCGCTTTTCGGTTGGCTCCGCTCGGGTGACCGCAGGCTCCGCCTCCCGCCCGAGCACGCCGCGCTGGCGGCGGTCCTCGGCGTGTACGCCGTCGCGACCTTTGCCTTCGCGCCGGCCTACGTGGAGGCGATGGTCCGGCTCGGCTCGACCTACTGGGACTACGCCCGCCGCTCCCTCGGCGACCGTGGTCGGCGTCGGTGTGCCGCCCCTCACCGTCCTGGGCTCGCTGGTGCTGTGGCCCCTGGTGCGGCGCCAGACCCGCTACCCGGAGCTGGCCGACACCCTCGGGATCGCCACGGCGGTGCTCTTCGCTGCGGTGGTGCTCCAGCACAAGGGGTTCGGCTATCACTACTACCCCGCGGTGGGCACCGGGCTGCTGCTGCTGCTCACCGCGCTGCTGGGCGGCTCCACCCGTCCCGTGTCGCCGGCCATGCGCATGTTGTGCACGGGACTGGCGCTGATAGTCGCCCTGCCCTACACGGTGCTCTTCCTCGACAACGCGGTGGGCCGCGCCAGCGGGAGCTGGCAGAAGCGTCCGGTCGCGGCGGGAAGCCGCGAGCTGGCGGCGTTCCTGCGCACCCATCCCGCGCGGGGGCCGGTGCTGGTGCTGTCGCCCTGGATGGAGGATTCCTTCCCGCTGGTGCTCGAGAGTCGAGTGGAGTGGGGATCGCGGTACCCGTTCATCTGGTTCCTGCCGGCCCTCTACCGGGACGCGCTCGACTCGGGAGACTCGCTGCGATACCGTTCCGGCGCCGAGATGTCGCCGGCCGAGCGGAGACTGATCCGCGGCGTCGCGAATGACCTGGGGCGCTACAAGCCGATGTACGTGTTCGTCCGCCGTCCCGGCGGGCCCCACTTCCTCAGGGTGGACATCCTCACGGCGCTGCAGCAGGAAGCCGAGTTCGCCAAGGAGTTCGCGCCCTACCGGGCGAGGATGGAGCTGGAGCACTTCCGGGTGTTTGAGCGGATGCCGAGTTGAGAGTCCTGGTCACCGGCGGCGCGGGGTTCATCGGCTCGCATCTCTGCGAGCGGCTGCTGGCCCAGGGGGCTCACGTCATCTGCCTGGACAATTTCTTCACCGGCCGCCGGGAGAACGTCGAGCACCTGCTCGACTTCCAGGACTTCGAGATCCTCCGGCACGACGTGACGGAGCCGATCTTCATCGACGTGGACCGGATCTACAACCTCGCCTGCCCCGCCTCGCCGATCCACTACCAGTACAACCCGGTCAAGACGGTCAAGTCGAACGTCATGGGCGCCATCAACATGCTGGTGCTGGCCAAGCGGGTGGGCGCGCGGGTGCTTCAGGCCTCGACCTCGGAGGTCTACGGCGACCCCACGGTGCATCCGCAGCCGGAGAGCTACTGGGGCAACGTGAACCCGATCGGCCCGCGCTCCTGCTACGACGAGGGCAAGCGGGTCGCCGAGACGCTGTTCATGGACTACCACCGCGAGGACAAGGCGGACATCCGGATCGCGCGGATCTTCAACACCTACGGCCCGCGGATGGCGGAGGCGGACGGACGGGTGGTGTCGAACTTCATCGTCCAGGCGCTGAAGGGACAGGACCTCACGATCTTCGGCGAGGGACAGCAGACCCGCTCGTTCTGCTACGTGGACGACCTGGTCGAGGGGCTGCTCCGCCTGATGGCCGCCGAGGGGCGGCACGAGCCGGTGAATCTGGGGAACCCGGTGGAGTTCACCATTCGCGAGCTGGCGGACGAGGTGGCGCGGACGGTCGGCCGGGAGGTGCGGCTGGTGACATCGGCCGCTGCCGCAGGACGACCCGACCCAGCGCCAGCCCGACATCACCCGCGCCCGCGAGTGGCTCGGCTGGGAGCCGGGTATCCAGCTCGCGGAGGGACTGGAGAAGACCGTGGCGTACTTCCGGGAGAGGCTGAGGCTGGGCCGGACCAGCAACCCCAGAGTCAGAGAAGCGTGAACCAGCCGGAACAGCGGGAACGGTAAACAGTGAACAGTGAACGGGGGGCACCTAAAGTGGTGTCCCTTTTACCGTTCACCGTTCACCGTTCCCGCTTTTCTGGCTCACGTCTACTCACCGGCGGGACGCAACCCAAATCACAGCCCCCCACCGCGCAACGAGTTAAGCTTCAGGCATCCGCTCTCTTGGCTCGAACGCGAACTCGAGGGATGCCAATGACTCGTCGTGCCGTTCTCGCTCTGCTCGGGGCCGCGCTGGTCGCCGGCCCGATCGCGAGCTGCGCCCGCAACCCGGTCACCGGGAAGAACGAGATCTCCCTGGTCTCCGAGAGCCAGGAGATTCAGATGGGCCAGCAGGCGGCCCAGGAAGTGGGGCAGAGCATCGGCTTCGTGGACGATCCCGAGCTCCAGGCCTACGTCGCCGGCATCGGCAAGCGCATGGCCGCGAAGTCGGAGCGGCCCAATCTCCCCTGGGAATTCCACGTGGTGAACGACGCCGCGGTCAACGCCTTCGCGTTGCCCGGCGGATTCATCTACGTGACCCGCGGCCTTCTCGCCCACATGAACAGCGAGGCCGAGCTGGCCACCGTGCTGGGGCACGAGGTCGGGCACGTCACCGCCCGGCACTCGGTGCAGCAGATCAGCAAGGCGCAGCTCGCCACGCTGGGCCTCGGCGTGGGCAGCATTCTCTCCTCCGACATCGCGCAATTCGCCGGAATCGCCAGCCAGGGGCTCGGAGTGCTGTTCCTCAAGTACGGCCGCGACGCGGAGAACCAGGCCGACCAGCTGGGGTTCAAGTACGCTTTGGGCCTCAACTACGACGTGCGGGAAATGGCCAATGTGTTCGAGACCCTCAACCGGGCCAGCCAGGTCGGTGGGGAAGGGGGCCGGCTTCCGGAGTGGCTCTCCACCCATCCGAACCCCGAGAACCGGGTGGCGCGGACGCAGCAGAGGCTCGATACCCTCACGACGCCGCTCGACAACACCCTCGTGGGGCGCGACGAGTACCTCCGCCAGATCGATGGCATCACCTTCGGGGAGGACCCGCGGCAGGGCTTCTTCGAGGGCTCGACGTTCTACCATCCCGACATGCGCTTCCAGCTCCAGTTCCCCGAGGGATGGAAGACCCAGAACACCCCCTCGGCGGTCGTCGCGCGTGAGCCCGAAGCAGGACGCCATCATCCAGCTCGGCCTGGCCGGCACCACGCCGCCGCGGGAGGCGGCGTCCAAGTTCCTCTCGCAGGAAGGGGTTCGCGCGGGCCAGAGCTCGACCGGCAACATCAACGGCAACCCGTCGGCGACCAGCTACTTCCAGGCCCAGACCGAACAGGGCGTGATCGAGGGACTGGTCTCGTTCATCTCGTACGGCGGCAGGACGTTCGGGCTGATGGGCTACACGCCGCAGGGCAAGCTGGGCAACTACGACGGCGCGCTACGGAGCTCCATCAACAGCTTCGACCGGCTCAGGAACTCGGCCGCGCTCGAGGTCAAGCCGGCCGAAGATCGAGCTGGTGAAGCTGACGCGGGAGATGACGCTCGCGCAGTTCAATCAGCAGTATCCGTCCACCACCGGGATCGACCGAGCTCGCGATCATCAACGAGCTGGAGGGGCCCGAGTCGGTGATTCCGCGGGGCCGGGTGGTGAAGCGGGTGGTGGGGGGCGGGCGCCGACGGAGTAGAGGGCGCTGTCATCCCGAGCGCAGCGAGGGATCCTGAGCGGAGACGAGGGATCTGCTCGAACGCGGAGCAGATCCGCTCGCTCCGCTCGGGATGACAGCTGCTAGTCGGGCAGCCGCAGCAACAGCCGTTCGGTACTGTCGCGCCCCTCGACGATCTGGGCGAAGATCGTGAGCGCCTCGCTCCCGACCGGTTCCTTGAGGCAGGAGGGAGGCACCAGGCCGCGGACCTCCACCCCCCAGGGGCCGGCCTGGAGCAGCCAGACGCCGGCCGAAGGTCCGGTGCCGGCGATGGCGCAGACCCCCCCTACGCGCACCCTGCGGCCCACCAGCGAGTCCCGCTCGAGGATCTGGCGCACGGTGACCATCGGGGCCTGGGCGGCGCTCAGGGGCACCACGTAGGCCGGTGCGGCTCCGACGCCGGAAGGCTGTCCACATCCCGGTGTCCAGATCAGCAGACCGGAAAGAGCCAACCACGTCGCGCTGGCCAGCCTGAGCCCAGTGAAGGGGGCGGGGCCTGCCCCCATCCCCTACGACACCCGCCGGGTTTTCCGCTTCATGAAGTCCATCAGGATGAACTGGCCCAGCGTCATCGTGTTGGTGAAGTACGCCTTGCCCCGGCAGATGGACGCGACCTGCTTGACGAACTCGACCAGGCTCCGGTCGCGCGCCAGCATGAAGGTGTTGATCATGATCCCGTTGCGCCGGCAGTTGGAGACCTCGCGGTAGGTGGCCTGGAGAATCTGCGGGTCGAGGCCCATCGAGTTCACGTAGATGCGGCCATCGGGCATGGTGAGCGCCGACGGCTTGCCGTCGGTGATCATGATGATCTGGCGCATGTCCTTCTTCTGGGCCTGCAGGATCCGGCGGGCGAGCTTGAGCCCCTCGGCGGTGTTGGTGTGGTAGGGCCCGACCTGCGCCTGCGCCAACGCGCTCAGCGGGATCTCCTCGGCGGAGTCGTGGAACAGCACCACCCGGAGGCTGTCGCCGGGGAACTGGGTCCGGATGAGGTGGGTGAGGGCGAGCGCCACCTTCTTCGCCGGAGTGAACCGGTCCTCGCCGTAGAGGATCATCGAGTGGGAGCAGTCGAGCATCAGCACCGTCGCCGCCGACGAGCGATACTCCGACTGGCTCACCATCAGGTCCTGGTATTCGATGTTGATGGGGACCCCGAGCCCCTCGCGGGCGATCGCGTTGGTCAGGGTCGCCGGAACGTCGAGGTTGAGCACGTCACCGAACTCGTACGGCTTGCTCACCCCCTCCGCCTCCACCCCGGTGGCGAGGTACGGAGTGTCGTGGGCGCCGAAGCTCGACTTCCCGACACTGCCGAGCAAGCTCTTCAGCGTCTTGTAGCCCAGGAAATCGATGCCCTTTTCGGTCAGATTGAACTGCACCTGCTGCGCCGCGGCGTGGGCCTGCCCGCCGGGGCCGAACATGGACTGGTAGCCCTGCGGCACCTGGGGCGGCTGGCCGACGTTGAGGTAGCCCTCGTCGATGAGCCGCTGCACGATCCGGTCGAGCAGCTCGCCCAGCTCGCGCTCGATCTGCTGGTCCCGCTCCGGGTCGCCGGTGGACTCGCCGCGAAGCGCCTTCAGCATCTCGTTGGTCAGCTGGCCCGAGTCCATCAGCGCCTGGAGGATGGCCTGCCTGAGCGACTCCAGCGACCGCTCGCCCTCCCCGCCCTCGTCGTGCCAGAACGATGGAGATCCGCCCGCGAACCCCGATTGCAGCAGGAAGTCGCCGAGCTGATCGAGCAGGCCCTGGAGGTTGACGGCGTCGGCCAGCTCGGGGTGGTATTTCGAGTAGGTGGTGAAGCGCATATGCCCGGAAACAGCGTGAACAGTGAACGGTAAAAAGTGAAAAGGGGGTCGTCGCACCTTGAGTTGATCTTACCCCACCCCTGTGGCCCAGCAATGGACCGGCCGCATTTCCCCCGTACTTCCTTTTCACGCTTTTACACTTTCACTTTTCCCGCTCCTCTAAATAGGGTCCTGATTCCTCCTTCCTCGGTCTTTTCCGCTCTCCGCCACCGGGACTTCCGACTCTTCCTCGGCGGGCAGCTGGTGTCCCAGTGCGGAACCTGGGTGCAAACCGTTGCACAGGGCTGGCTGGTGCTGCAGCTGACCGACTCCGCGTTCGCGGTGGGACTGGTGACGGCGCTGGGCTCGCTGCCGATCCTGCTCTTCACGCTCTACGGCGGTGTGGTGGCGGACCGAGTGGACAAGCGGCGCCTGGTGCTGGTGCTCCAGAGCCTCATGCTGGTCGAGGCGCTCGCCTTGGCGGTGCTGACGCACCAGGGCTGGATCACGGTGCACCTGGTCATGGCGCTGGCCGCGTTCTACGGCCTGCTGTCGGCCTTCGAGGTTCCCACCCGCCAGGCGCTGGTGAGCGAGATCGTGGGGAAGGAGGACCTGATGAACGCCATCGCGCTCAACTCGAGCGCGTTCAACGTGGCGCGGGTCATCGGACCGTCCATCGCCGGAGCGCTGATCGCGACGGTGGGGCTCGCCGCGTGCTTCTATCTCAACGCGGCGAGCTACCTCGCCGTGATCGTGGGGCTGCTGCTCATGCGGGTGCGGCGCCCGGCGACCCCATCCACGGCGCCGGCATTCGGCGCGCTCATGGAGGGGTTCGGCTACATCTTCGGCAACCGCTGGCCCCGCGCGCTGGTGACCATCATCGCCAGCTTCAGCATCTTCGGGTATTCCTTCCTGCCGATGATGCCGGTGTTCGCCCGTGACGTCCTCGGGCTCGACGCCGACGGCTACGGCGCCATCGTGTCCGCCATCGGCCTCGGCGCCGCGGTGGGGGCGATCGGAATGGCAGCGGGGGGAGGGCGGAGCCGCAGCGGGCGGCTCTTGATCGGCTCGTTCGCGCTGTTCGGCCTGCTCCTCGCGGCTGCCGCGTTCGCGCCCGGCTTCTGGTCGGCGCTCGTGCTGTTCACCGTCGCGGGCTGCCTGATGGCGATGAACGGGATCCTGGCGAACACCATGCTCCAGCTCCAGGCGCCGGACCATCTCCGCGGGCGGGTCATGGGGTTCTACTCGTTCGTGGTGCTGGGGATGGCGCCGTTCGGGGCCTTCCAGGCGGGCTGGGTCTCCGAGCATTACGGCGCGCGGGCATCCTTCGCGCTAGGCGGAGGGGCGTGCGTGTTCATGGCGGGCGTGGTGGGGTGGGCGCTGAGGGCGGGGCCGGGCGGGGCGGGCGGCGCGGGCGGCGCGGGCGGAACGGCGGAACGGCGGAACGGACTGACGGCGGAACGACTGAACGGCGGAGCAAGGGCACCCTCGCATGCGCTGAGCGGAGCGAGGGATCACCTCACTCCGCGTTCGCCCGTTCGCGGAGTCGGTCCGCCGTTCGCTCCGCCGTTCCGTCGTTCCGCCGGTCGCCGTTCCGCCGTTCCGCCCTTCCGCCCTTCCGCCCTCCCGCCGCCTCCCCTGCCGCTAACTTTCTCCCATGCTCATCACCATCTCCCGTGAGTTCGGCGCGGGCGGATCGGAGGTCGCGGCGCGGGTGGCGCAAGCGCTCGGCTGGCGCGTGGTGGACAACGAGCTGGTGGAACGGGTGGCCGCCAGAGCGGGCCTGACGCCGGAGGACGTGGCGCAGCGGGAGGAACGGGTTCCGACCTTCATCGAGCGGCTGGCCCGGACGCTGGTGGCGGCCACCCCGGAGCTCCTGGTGCCCCCGGAGGCCGGCGGCACCGCCTCCAGCCTGTCGGAGGAGGACCTGGTGCGCGTCACCGAGCTGGTGGTGGAGGAGGTGGCGGCGGAGGGCAAGGTCGTTCTGGTGGGCCGGGCAGCGCCCGCGGTGCTGGCCCGGGAGCGCGACGCGATCCACGTGAAGGTGGTCGCACCCCGCGAGTGGCGAATCCGGGCCGCGGCGGCCCGGCTTGGACTGCCCCCGGCCGAGGCCGCCACGGTCACCGACGCCACCGACAAGAATCGGGCGCGGTACCACCGGCAATACTACGGGCGCGACTGGAACGATCCCGCGAGCTACCACATGCTGCTGAACACCGCCGCGCTGGGGCTGGACGGGGCGGCGGAGGTGATCGTGGAGCGGGCGCGGGCGCGGGGGTGGCAGCAAGAACAGCGTGAAAAGTGAACGGTGAACAGTAAAAGGAGGTCGATCTCCTCTTTACCGTTCACCGTTCACTGTTCACGCTTTTATCGAACTTCTATCCAAAGCTCATCCCGCCTTTTCCGTACCCGGGCTCGCGCCGCTCGGGCTTGGCGCGGGTATAGCCCAGCTCCTCGGAGCGGCTGATCCGTTTCTGCGCGGCCAGGCCCTCGAGGACCAGCTCGCACCCGGCGACCGCGCGGGGCTGATCCGATCTGGGGGAGAGCCCCACGTCGTTCACCAGGTCGAGCAGCCCGGGCACCACGGCGAAGCCCTGGTAACACAGCTCGGAGCGCTCGTCGCCGGGAACCTTGAGCGCGCCGCCCTGGTCGAACCAGGCGACGATTCGCGCGAGGTCCGCCCCGCCGGCCCGCTCGTCCAGCACCTTGCCCGCCGCCCGGCGGATCAGCTCGCGCGCGATGGTGTCGCCGCCCTGCAGCTCGCCCTCGTACTCCAGCTCGAGCTTGCCGGTGATCGACGGGACCGCCGCGTAGATGTCGCTCACCCTGGGCACGACCCGCGACTCACCCATCGCCATCGAGCGCCGTTCCGCGTTGGAGACGGCGTTCTCCAGCACGCTGATCGGCAGCCGCTGGCTGACGCCCGACCGCTTGTCCACCCGCTTGTCCTCCCGCGCCTCGAAGGCCACCCGCTCGATCACTTCGAGCACGAAGTCGGGGATGTCGAGCTCCACACCGGCCCGCGCGGTCCAGGCCTCCTGCGCGGTGATCTCCATGCCGAGCTGCACGGTCCGGGGATAGTGGGTGATGATCTCCGATCCGATGCGATCCTTGAGCGGCGTGATGATCTTGCCCCGCGCGGTGTAGTCCTCGGGGTTGGCGGTGAAGGCCAGGAGCACGTCGAGCGGCAGGCGGACCGGGTAGCCTTTGATCTGGACGTCGCCCTCCTGCATGATGTTGAAGAGTCCCACCTGGACCTTTCCGCTGAGGTCGGGGAGCTCGTTGACCGTGAAGATCCCCCGGTTCGCCCGCGGCAGCAGGCCGAAGTGCATCGTCAGCTCGTCGGAGAGCAGGTGGCCGCCGCGCGCCGCCTTGATCGGATCCACGTCGCCGATCAGGTCGGCGATGGTGACGTCCGGCGTGGCGAGCTTCTCGACGTAGCGCTGGTCGCGCCGCAGCCAGGCCACCGGGGTCGCGTCGCCGCACTCCGCGAGCATGTCGCGCGCATATTTCGAGATCGGCGCGAAGGGATCGTCGTTCACCTCGCTCCCGGCGACGACCGGAATCCGCTCGTCCAGCAGATTGGTCAGCTCGCGAAGGATGCGGCTCTTCGCCTGGCCCCGGAGGCCGAGCAGGATGAAGTGGTGCCGCGCGAGAAGCGCGTTCACGATGTGGGGGACGATGGTGTCCTCGTAGCCGACGATGCCCGGGAAGAGCGGCGCGCCCGACTCGAGCCGAGTCATCAGGTTGGCGCGGATCTCGTCTCGCACCGTGCGTCCCCGGAGGGGAGGCTCGGCCCAGCGGCTGTTCTTGAGGTCACCCAGAGTGCGTGGCTCGTTCATGTCGGAGGTCGCTCGTCGCTGGGTCGGAGATTCGAAAGTCATTGTATGACAACGTTTTCTGTTTGTTGCACGAAGCGGGCCGGAGATGCCGTGGCTTGACAAACCCGCTCTGTCATGTAGCTTCGCCCCCCGTGCAACCGGCCGTGGCGTCGAAGCTTATCCTGGAAAATTGGTCGCTCTACATAGCGGTTTGGTCCACCTTTCCCGTTAAGGAGTACCAGATGAAGAAGCTGTTCCTGATGTCCGCGATCCTCGTGCTCGCGGCCTGTGGCGAGAAGCCGGCGGCGGATGCTCCGCCCGCGGAGACCACCGGTGAGATGGCGGCGCCGGCCGATACCGGCATGGGCATGTCGCACGACACCAGCATGATGCAGTCCGACACTACGATGGCTCGGGACACCGCCAAGTAAGTCCCCCCGGCCATGTCGTACCGTCGGGCCCCGGGCTTCGCTCGGGGCCCGATCGCTTTCAGTCATCCAGCTCGTCTCCGCCGAACGGCAGGCTCACCACTCTCGCGTTCCGGCCCCCCGCGATCACCTGCGAGCCGGGGCCCACCTCGCGCCGCATGATCGCGAGCCCCAGCGTGCGGCCGTCCACGGTGAGCGTGGAGCGGACGGTGCCGACCTCTTTCTCGCGGGCGAGAACCGACCGGTCGTTGGGCGCGCCGGGCTGCCGCCAGGCGAGGCCGCGCAGCTCCCGGTTGGTGTGGCCCCGGAAGTGGATGCGGGCCACGGTCTCCTGCCCGGTGTAGCAGCCCTTGGTGTACGATACCCCCCCGATCTCATCGAAGCGGACCTCCTGCGGCAGCGTCTTCTCCTCGATCTCGACGCCCAGCGCCGGCCACCCCGCCAGAATCCGAGCGGCGTGGAGATCCCGCTCCTCGCCGCGGATCGCGCCGGCGAGCAGGAAGCGGCGGACCGCCGCCTCCACGGCGTGCCCGGAGCCCGAGAGCAGCGCCGCGAAGGGCGCCGTCTCCGGTGCCAGGGCGATGATGAGCGAACCGCCGCCACTCTCGTGCTCCACCACCCGGCCGGCGGCCTCCGGGGCCCCGATACCGGACTGCATCAGCGTGTGAAACCCGTGGGCCCCGAGCACCCAGGCGACGGCCGCGTCGCCGGTGATATCCTCCGCCTTCGCCAGCCGCGGCGGGAGGGTCCGCTGGAAGATCTCGCGCACCGCTTCGCGGCCCGGGGCCGGCGCGATCAGGGTGAGCACCCCGGCCCGGCGGATCACCCAGGCGTCCACCACGATCATTCCCTTCGGCGTCAGCATGGCGCCGTAGGTCAGGCTTCCGTCGCCCGGGTGTTCCAGGTCGTTGGTGAAGAGCCCCTGGAGACAGGTGAGCGCACCCGACCCCGTGATCCGAAAGACCGCGGGATGGTCCACCACCACGGCCGCCCCGCGCCGGACGGTCTCCAGGCGGTCCCGGTCGATGATCAGGTCCAGGTCAGTCATGGGCCCACGGCAGGTCGTCGGGCGTCCGGCCGACGAAATCGCGCCACACCACGTCCCCGCCGGCGAGAGCATTCTCGGCGTGCGAGGTGGAGAGCATCGCGCAGCGCAGCCCGGCGGCGCGGGCCGCGGCCAGGCCGGGTAGCGAATCCTCGATGACGACGCAGCGCCCGGCCGCCAGCCCGAGCGCCTCGCGCGCGCGGTTGAACCCCTGCGGGTCGGGTTTGCAGGCGCTCACGTCCTCCGCCGCGACGATCTCGGCAAAGTGCGGCTTCAGCCCGGCGAGCTCCAGCACCAGCGCGATCTCCCGCTTGAGGGCCCCGGAGACGATGGCGAGCTGGTGGCCGTCGAGCGCTGCGGCCTCCACGAAGTCCGCGGCACCGGGGACCAGACGCATGTCCCCCCGGATGGCGCGCTCGTAGTGGTCGTTCTTCCGCTCGATCGCCTCCAGCAGCCGCGGCTCCTCCACCGAGTCTCCGCCGCGCGCGAAGGTGAAGCGGAAGCACTCGCGGTCGTCGAAGCCGAGGTAGTCGCGGTAGTACGTCTCGCGGTCGAGCGGATAGCCGTACTCGGCGAGGGTGGCGATCAGCGCATCGCAATGCTGCGGCTCGTCGTCGATGATGACGCCGTTGAAGTCGAAGAGGATTCCGGAGGCCATGACCCCTTAGAGATAACAGGGTGGGGGGAAAAGGGCAGGAAGACCGAGCCTAAGAAAAGCGTGAACGGTGAACAGTAAAAGGTGAAAGGGAATGGCGCCTGGAGATCCCTTTCACCTTTCACTGTTCACCGTTCACGCTTTTCAGGCTTCGGTAGCTCTGGTCCAGCAATTCAACCGGATGGGCGACGGCGATGTCGAGCCCGGCGGCGCTGAGCCCGGCGCCGATCTGCATCAGACATCCGGGGTTCCCGGTGGCCACCACGCGGGGCCTCGGGTCGGCGGCCGCGATCGCCTCGATCTTGGTGGTGAGCACCGCACGGGCCATCGCGGGCCGCAAGACGGAATAGATGCCCGCGCTCCCGCAGCAGCGGTCGGAGCCGGGAAGCAGGCGCAGCTTCAGCCCCGGAATCGCGCGCAGGACCGCCAGGGGCGCGTCGTGCACCCGCTGGGCGTGCTGGAGATGACACGGCGCGTCGTACGCCACGTCCAGCTCCAGCGGGCCGCCCGGCCGGGGCCCCACCGCCGCGAGCAGCTCGCTCACGTCGCGGACCTTGGCGCCGATCGCGGCGGCCGCCGCGTCGCCGTGCAGGAGGTGGCCGTAGTCCTTGAGCAGCGCCCCGCAGCCGGCGCTGTTGGTCACGATGTAGTCGGCCGATCCGGACAGCGCCGCGACGTTCCGGCGCGCCAGCTCGGCCGCGGTCGCGCGGTCGCCGGCGTGCTCGTGCAGCGCGCCGCAGCAGCCCTGCCCCGCCACTTCGACGACGTCGTAGCCGTTGCGCTCCAGCGTGCGGCGGGTGGCGTCGTTGACGTGGCGGAACAGCGTGTCCATCACGCACCCCCGGAACAGGGCGACGGTCGGCGTGCCGGCGGGTCTACGGGGCGTCCCAGTGTCATCCCGAGCGGTGTCGCTCGGGATGACCGAGTCCGCTGCCGCACCCGCGCGTCGCCTCGCTGATGCCGCCAGCATCCCCATCCCGAACCCCACCGGTCCCCCGCCCGCCATCCGGCGCGGCAAACCGGTCGCCCGGAAGGCGCGGGCCGCGGTGAACAGCGGCCGCCAGAGGGCCTCGTGGCGGAACACACCCAGCACCGTCCGGGCGAGGGGAGGCAGTCCGCGCTCGGCGAAGAGCCGCTCTCGCGCCGCCTCCAGCCCTCGCCCATACCCGACTCCGGAGGGACAGACCGGCTCGCAGCCCCGGCAGCCGAGGCAGGCATCGAGGTGCTGCACCAGGGCGTCGTCGCTGGAGCCGATCTCGTTCCGCTCCAGCGCGCGCATCAGCACGATGCGGCCGCGGGGGCTGTCGGCCTCGTCGCCGGTCGCGAGGTAGGTGGGACAGGAGGGCAGGCAGAACCCGCAGTGAACGCAGGGTGCGAGGGGATCGGTGAGGTCGGGGGACGGCGTATGTCGGCGGACCGGCGGACGGCGGAACGGCGGAAGGCTCGCCGGCAGAACGGAGGCCAGTCGAACCGGCGCATCGCCTATTCCGCCGTTCGCCGGTCCGCCGGTCCGCCCACTCGCCGTTCCGCCGTTCCGCCCCCTTCACTCCGCCCCCTCCAACGCCACGCTCAGCGAGTGTCCCGGATCGAAGCTGTCGCGCAGGCGGCCGACCAGCTGGCCGACGCCCTCCCGGTAGGCGCCGAAGTGGCCGAGAGCGCGGCGCACCGGCCAGGGCGCGCGCTCGAGCGTCATCGGGATCTCGCGGGCGGCGGCGGCGCGCCGCACCGCGCGGAGCCGCTCGACCGGCGCGTCGCCGGTCCAGCGGATCATGCCCGACCCCGCGCCGGCGCTCACCAGGCCCTCGTCCAGATCGTGGGCCAGGAGGTCGATCGTCTCGTCGACCCCGTCGCCCAGCACGCCGAGCCGGAGCGAGATCGGTCCGCCGAGACTGCCGCGCGCGACCAGGCTCCAGAACGCCGCGGTCCGGTCGGCCGGGAGCGGCTGCCACACCGGCTCACCCTCCGAGCTCAGCCGGCGCACGTCGGCCTGCACCGCCGCGTCGGTCCCGGCGAAGCGCGCCGCGAGGGTCCAGTCGGACTCGCCGGCGAGCGCGGGGGAGAGCAGCTCCAGCGTGCCGGGGAGCAGGCCCTCCGCGGTGAGATTGCGCGCCGCCGAGGTCAGCAGGTCGCGCGCGCCCCGAGCGATCAGCGTGATGTCGGCGCGGGGCAGAGCCCGGAGTCTGAGGTGGACCTCGGCGATGATCCCGAATCCGCCGAAGCCGCCCACCTGAAGCTTGGTGAGGTCGTAGCCGGCGACGTTCTTCACCACCCGCCCGCCGGCTCGGACCAGGCGGCCGTCGCCGGTCGCCACCGTGCAGCCGAGCACGTGGTCACGCACCGGCCCGAAGGCGTGACGCAACGGTCCCGAGGTGCCCGTGGCGATGACCGACCCGAGACTTCGCTCCGGCCGGCCGGGCGGATCGATCGCGAGCCACATCCCCTCCTCGGCCAGCCGCCGGCGCAGCGCCTCGAGCGGCGTGCCCGCCTCCACCGTGGCCACCAGGTCGGCCGGACTCACCGATTGCACCCGGTCGAGCCCGCGGGTGCTGATGGCGAGGTCGGCCGGGGCGTCGGACGGGAGCCAGGTCCCGTTGCCCTCGACCCGAATCTTCCAGCCTTCGTCGTGCGCCAGGCGACACACCAGCGACAGGCTGTCGGCCGACTCGGGGGTGGCGCGGGGAAGGCCGGAGCCGTCCCGCTCGACGCCGGCGGTGCCGAGCAGCGCGCGGAGCCGGCCGAAGATGACGTCGCTCATCGCGCCGCCCGCGTCGCTCGCCACTCGCGACAGGCGTGCAGCGGGACGACCTTCCCCGGGTTGGCCCGCTCCTCGGGATCGAACGCGAGGCGCACGGCCCGCATCGCGCCCAAGGTGTCGCCGTCGAAGATGAGCGGCATGTAGTCGATCTTGTCGGAGCCGACGCCGTGCTCTCCGGTGATGCTGCCGCCGGCCGCCACGCAGGCGGCCATGATCTCCCGGCAGGCCACCTGGACCCGGCCGGCGAGATCCGGGTCGTGGCGGTCGAAGCTGATGTTGGGGTGCAGGTTCCCGTCGCCGGCGTGAAAGACGTTGCTGATCGAGAGCCGGTGGCGGCCGCGGATCTCCTCGATCCGGTCCATGATGTCCGGCAGCGCGGAGCGCGGCACCACGGCGTCCTGCACCGCGAGGTCGGGCGCGATGCGCCCCATCGCGCCGAACGCCTTCTTCCGTCCCTGCCAGAGGCGGGCACGGTCGGCGGGCGTCGAGGCGCTGCGGACCTCGCGCGCCCCGCGCTCGCGGAGGATGGAGACCACGGTGGCGGCCTCGGCCTCGACCGCGTCGGCTCCGCCGTCGAGCTCGACCAGCAGCACGGCCGCCGCGTCGGTCGGATACCCCGCGGCGTAGATGGACGCCTCCACCGCCTGCACGCACGCCTGGTCCATCATCTCCAGCGCCGCGGGAAGGATCCCGGTCCCGATGATCCCCGAAACCGCCTCGCTCGCCTGCCGCACCGTGGGGAAGTCCGCCAGCATGGTGCGGACGCTCGAGGGGATCGGCTCGAGCCGGACGACGATCTCGGTCGCGATCCCGAACATCCCCTCGCTGCCCACGAAGAGCCCGACCAGGTCGGGCCCCCATGGCTCGCCCTGGCGCGAGCCGAGCCGCAGGACGGTGGCGTCGGGCAGCACGACCTCGAGCTCGACGACGTGGTTGGTGGTCACCCCGTACTTGAGGCAGTGCGGCCCGCCGGCGTTCTCGGCGACGTTGCCGCCGACGGTGCACGCCGCCTGGCTGGAGGGATCGGGGACGTAGTGCAGCCCGTGCGGCAGGGCGGCCTCGGAGAGGCGCGCGTTCACCACCCCGGGCTGGAGCGTGGCGCGGCGCCGGACCGGGTCCACCTTGAGGATGCGGTTCATCCGGGTGAGGGCGATGAGCACCGCGTCGGGCTCCGCCACCGCCCCGCCCGACAGGCCGGTGCCGGCGCCTCGGGCGACGAAGGGCGTGCCGGTCAGGTGCAGCAGCCGCACGACATCGCGCACCTCCGCCGCGGAGGCCGGCATCACGACGAGGCCGGGATACGACTCCCGCGTCGGCAGGCCGTCCATGGTGTAGGTCGCCAGCTCGGCCCGCCGGTGGCGCACCCACCGGGGGCCGACGATATGGCCCAGCGCGTCCACCATCTCCGGCGTCATGGCTCGGTGATCACGTCGGGGCGGGCACCGCCCCGGCCGTTGGTGTGGGCCCGACGGTGGATGCGCAGGGCCGACTCGACGGTCGCGGTGAGAATCGGCACCAGCATCAGGAGCGCCTCCACCCGGCGCACGGTGGAGCGCTCGACCAGGAGCCGCTGCTTCACGCCCGGGTCGCACTCGATGGCCGCGGAGACGTGGAAGGAGAGCCCGACGGCGTCGTCGGGGAGGCCGGGATCCTCCGGCTCGACGTCGTTGAGCTGCCGCAGCAGCGCGTAATAGCCGGTGAACACCTCGCGCAGCCGCGTCGCGGTCTCGTCCGGCGGGTCGCTGCCCGGCTCCTCGCCGAAGGGCTGTACGATCGCGACGAAATAGGGCGCCGTCGTCGGGCAGCGGGCGGGTCAGGACGAACCGCTCCGCGCCGAGCACCACGATGTTGGCCCGGCCGTCCGGCAACTCCTGGTTCACCCGGATCTCGGCCACGCAGCCGACCGTCCCCGGATCGGGCATCCCGTCGTCCCTCCCCGCCGGGGTGATTCCGAACCGCCGGTCGCTCTCCAGGCAGTCGGCCACCATTCGCCGGTACCGCGGCTCGAAGATGTGCAGCGGAAGCGGCGTGCCGGGGAAGAGAACCACAGACAGCGGGAAGATGGGAAGCCGGAAGGGCATGGGCGGAATCTAGCGGAACGGCGGAACGGCGGAACGGCGGAAAGGCGGAACGGCGGAAGGCGGAGGTGCGAGGACCTCCATCCCGAGCGCGAGCCAGGTATTCACGACCGGTTCGATCACGCGAGAAGGTCCCTCGCTGCGCTCGGGATGAAGCAAAGCGGCGCTCGGTGTTCTCCGAAGCGCCGCTCTCGTTACCGTTCCGCCGTTCCGCCGTTCCGCCGTTGCCGCGCCTACGCCGCCCCCCAGAACCCCCGGAGCGCCCGCACGTCCGCGCTGTCGCGCAGCTTCTCGAAGGCCCGCTCGCGGATCTGGCGGATGCGCTCGCGGGTGACGCCGAGCAGGGCGCCGATCTTTTCCAGCGTCAACGCCTCGGAGCCTTCCTCGAGACCGTAGTAGAGCGAGAGAATCTTGCGCTCGCGGGGCGTGAGGTGCCGCTGGAAGAGGCGGTCGATGAACTCCCGCTGGAGCCGGGTGTCGGTCATCTCCTCGATCTCGACCTGCCCGTTCCCCGCCACCCGCTCGCCGAAGGTGCTGGCCCCGCGGTCCTGCCGCTCGACCGGCGCATCCAGCGAGACCTCGGTGGAGGTCATTCGCCGGGCGGACCGGATGTTGTCCACCGTCTCGTTGAGCGCCATGGCGACTTCTTCGTCGGTCGGCTCGCGTCCCAGCTCCTGCGCCAGGAAGCTCTGCGCCCGCGCCATCCGGACCAGCGCGGAGTTCTGGTTCAGCGGAATCCGCACGCTGCGGGTCTGCTCGGCCAGGGCCTTGAGCACCGCCTGTCGCACCCACCAGACCGCGTAGGAGATGAACTTCACGCCGTGGTCGGGATCGAATTTCCGGACCGCCTTGAGCAGACCCTCGTTGCCGATCGCCACCAGCTCGGACAGATCGAGTCCGTGGCCCTGGTACTTCTTCACGTAGGAGATCACGAACCGGAGGTTGGCGGTGACCAGTCGTTCGGCGGCCACCTCGTCGCCGGCCAGCGCCCGGCGCGCCAGCCGCTTTTCCTCCTCGGGATCCGTGATCATCGGCAGCTTCTGGATATCGAGGAGATACTGGTCGAAGGAGCCCGAGGGGCTGGACCGGAGCAACGCGCGTGCTTTCCCAGTACGGACGTGGGCCATATCACCCTCGAAGGAGGTTGCTCGGACGGCGACGTTGGTTTGGGCGAGCCAGAAAGGTTGGAAAGGCAGACCAATATAGGATTTACGGGACTGGTGGTCAAGCCAAATTCAGATTTCCACATCACAAAACGTTTGTGGACAACCGGTTCGTGACTTTGTCCACCCACCCCCGCATTTATCCACCCGGGGCGCTCCGACTCGCCGGCTTAACTCATTCCGATGTAGACCCTTAGGAAATGGCCTGGAGAGCGGCACGGATTGCCGGTTCTCCCGCCTCCGTGGTCCAATCCGGCCCCGGCCCCATCGCGCCGAGCCCCCGGGGCAGCGCGAACCGGATGGCGCGTCCGCGATTCTTCTTGTCGCTCCCCATCGCCGCCAGCAGGCGATCGGCCGGCACCGGCTCATCCACCCGCGTGGGAAGGCCGAGCCGCTCCAGCAGAGCCGACCAGGCGGGCGCCGGCCTCGGGCGTGGCCAGGCCGAGGCCGGTGGCGAGCGCCGCCTCCGCCACCAAGCCCAGCCCGACGGCCTCGCCGTGCGGCACGCGGTAATCGGTCGCCTGCTCCAGCGCGTGGGCGACGGTGTGCCCGGCGTTGAGGATGGCGCGTCGGCCGCCCTCCCGCTCGTCCTCGCTCACCACTTCCGCCTTGATCTCCACGCTGCGCCGCACCAAGTGCTCCAGTGCCGCGGCGTCCCGCGCGACCAGTGGACCTGCCTCCCGGTCCATCCACTCGAAGTATTCCCGGTCCGCGATCAGGCCGTGCTTCACCGCCTCGGCGAGCCCGGCCGCGGTACTCCCGGTCCGGCAGGGTGGCGAGGCACGCGGGATCGGCCAGGACTGCCGACGGGTGGGTGGAAGGCGCCGATCAGGTTCTTCCCCTCGGCGGTGTCCACGCCGGTCTTGCCGCCGACCGAGGCGTCGAGCATGGCGAGCAGGGAGGTGGGCGCTTGCAGGTACGGCACGCCGCGGAGGTAGGTCGCGGCGACGAAACCCGCCAGGTCGCCCGCGACCCCGCCGCCGAGCGCCACGATCCCGCTGTCGCGGCCGAAGCCCAGGCGCAGCAGCTCGTCGGTGAGCCGGCTCCAGCGTCTCCCGGGTCTTCGACCGCTCGCCCGACGGGAAGGTGAGGGTCTCCCCGTCCCAGCGGTCGCTCTCCCAGCCGGCCGCTCCGGTACAGCCGGTGCACCATCTCGTCCGCGATCATCGCGACGCGGCGCCCCGGCAGGTGCTCGCGGACCAGGTCGCCGAGCCGGCTGAGGATGCCGGGCTCGACGTAGACCGGGTAGCTGCCCCGCGAGTGCCGGACGACGACCGGGGTCACCAGGTGATGTCCCGGGAGCCCGCGCGGTGGTTCGCCAGGCGCGCGAGGGTGAAGAGGAGGTCGGAGAGGCGGTTGAGGTAGACGAGGATCTCCGGGGGCACCTCGTCCTCGCCCGCCAGGTGCACCGCGCTCCGCTCCGCCCGGCGGCAGACGGTGCGGGCCAGGTGCAGCGCCGCGGCCTTGGGGGTTCCACCGGGAAGCACGAAGGCGCGGAGCGGGGCCAGCTCGCGCTCCGCGTCGTCCATCACCCGCTCCAGCGACTCGGTGCGCTCCGGCGGCAGCACGGCCTTGGCGATCGTCTTCGCCACCTTCTCCGGCTCGGGGGTGGCGAGTCGTCCTCCGATGGCGAAGAGGTCCCGCTGCACGGCCTCGAGGAGGGCGTCGAACAGCTCCGACGGAGCGGTGGCGCGCGCCAGCCCGATCGCCGAGTTGAGCTCGTCGACGTCACCGTAGGCGGCGGTGCGGGGGTGGTCCTTCCTCACCCGTCCGCCGCCGAACAGGCCGGTCTCGCCGGTGTCGCCGGTCTTGGTGTAGATCTTCAAGGAGATGCTCCGGTGTGGCGTAGCCCCAGCGAGCGGCGAAAACGGCTCCGCGGCAATGTGAGCGCGGCGGCGCGGGTGGGGAAGGGCACTGGATCGGGTGAGTTATATTTATGCGTTTGCCCCGGACGGGGTCCACTTCAGCGGCAGGAGCGGCAGTGGCGGAACAGGAGATCAGGGACATCTCGATCATCGGCGGGGGGCCTACCGGCCTCTTCGCCGCATTCTATGCCGGCATGCGGGGTGCCTCCGCCCGGATCATCGACGCCCTCCCGGCGCTGGGCGGGCAGCTCATGGCGCTGTACCCGGAGAAATACATCTTCGACGTGGCGGGCTTCCCCAAGATCCTGGCCAAGGACCTGGTCCGCGACATGGCCGCGCAGGGGCTTCAGTTCGGCGCCACCACGCATCTGGGCGAGATCGTCACCGGGCTTCGCCGGGTCGAGGACGAGGGCATCGGGCATTTCGTGCTGGAGACCTCGGAGGGCGACTACCTCTCCCGCACCATCCTGATCGCCGCCGGCATCGGCGCCTTCGAGGCGCGCACGCCTGGGGATCGAAGGCGAGGACCGGTTCGAGGAGAAGGGGCTCTACTTCAAGGTGCTGGACCCCCGGCAGTTCGAGGGGAAGCAGGTGCTGCTGGTCGGCGGCGGCGACTCCGCGTTCGACTGGGCGGTGAATCTCCAGGGCCTGGCCAGCTCCGTCATGCTGATCCACCGCCGCGACGGGTTCCGGGCCCACCAGGCGACGATCAAGCAGGTGCAGGAGCTCGCAGCAACGCGGCCGGTGCGACCTGCGGACGTTCTGGGAAGTGAAGGCCCTCCACGGCAACGGCCGGGTCGAGGCGGTGACGATCCGGAACAACAAGACCAAGGAGGAGGAGACCTTCGAGGTGGACGCGGTCATCCCCCTGCTCGGCTTTCACTCCGACCTCGGCGCGATCAAGGAGTGGGGCCTGGACACCGAGAAGGCCGACATCAAGGTGGACCAGGTGATGGCGACCAACGTCCCCGGCATCTACGCCGCCGGCGACATCACGAGCTATCCCGGCAAGCTGAAGCTCATCGCCACCGGCACGTCGGAGGCGTGCATCGCGGTCAACAACGCGGTGCACTACATCAACCCCAAGGCCAAAGTGAACCCGGGGCACTCGTCCAACCTGGCCATCTTCGGCCAGAAGGACGATTGAGGCTGGCGCTTTTCGGGGTCAGGCCATCTTGGGTCTCAGAAAGAACCGCAGCTCTCCCGCCGCCGGCTCCAGCCGATCGATCTCGATTCCCAGCACCCCGCTCTTCGGAAAATCGATCCTGAGGCCGGAGCTGGACCCGGCCAGCAGGATCGACGCGAGCTCCTCCATCCAGGGGGAATGGCCCACCATGGCCACGGTCGCGCCGGGCGGCTGGTCGCCGACGTGGTCCTGTAACCGGATGAGATCGGGATCGTCGGCCAACGGTTCGCAGGTCACCGGCGGCCGTCCCACCCGTGCTACCTCGACCAGGATCTCGGCGGTCTGCATCGCTCGAAGCCACGGACTGGTGAGCACGAGGCCCGGCGCCAGGTCGCGCTTGCGGAGAAAGCGGCTCACGTCGGCCTGGACCTTCCGGCCCTTGTCGGTCAGCGGGCGATCGCGGTCGTCTGGCCATTGCGCCGGGTCGCGGGCTCCGGCGTTGGCGTGGCGGTTCAGGAGAAGGAGCATGGGAGTCCGGATCCGGATGAGGGCACCGCAGCGGAAAAGCGTGAACGGTGAAAGGTAAAAGGTGAACGGGAGAGCGCGTCAATCGCCGGGCCTCCCTTTCACTTTTCACTGTTCACCGTTCACGCTTTTCTAGGATTACCGTCCCTTGCCGATCTCAACGACCAGGCTGTCGATCGTGGCCAGCACCACTCGGGTCGGCTGCGCGTGGTGGTTCACCTCGATCGAGAAGGTGATCCCCTTGCCGTCCGGGCGCTCGATGTAGCCCGACAGGGTGTTCACACCGGCGATGCTGCCGGTCTTGGCCCGGACCCGGCCGGCCAGTGGGGTCGTCAGAAATCGGGTCTTGAGATTCCCGGTGCCGCCGGCCCGGGGCAGGCCCGCAGCGAAGGTCGCGGATCGCGGGTGGGCGCGGATGTAGCGCAACAGCCGGGTGAACGCGTTGGGCGAAATCAGATTTTCGCTGGAGAGCCCGGAGCCGTCCGACAGGTGGAACTCGGTGGAATCGATGCGCATCGAGTCGATGAGAAAGCGCCGCTCCACCGCGAGTCCCTCCTTCCACGAGCCGCCGCGACCATAGCGCTTGCCCAGCTGCTTCAGCAGCATCTCGGCGAAGAGATTCTGGCTGGTGTTGAGGATCGGAAAGATCCAGTCGCGCACCGGTCGGGACACGGTCTCCGCCACTGGCGCCCGGGAGCGGGCTCCGGCGTAGCGGGCGGAGTCGGTGGTCGAGCGGGTGGTGCCGGTGACCGCGATGCCCGCGTCGGCGAGCGCCTGCCGGAGCGCGCGGGCGGCGAAGAGATTGGGATCCCCCACCGCGAACGACTCGGTCCTCGGGGGCCGGTCGAGGGCGACGGTCCCTTCAGCCCAGATCTGGGCGGTGCCGGGCTGGCGGAAGAAGCGGTCGCCGATATCGGTCTCGCCGCCGGCCGCCACCGTCACGGTGCGATTCTCGAAGGCGACGTCGCCCAGGTCGGGCCACATGCTGATGAGGGCCGGCGCACCGACCGCGACGCCGGGCTGCCACACGAAGTCGAGGCTGTTGTCGTTGAAGGCCAGCGCGGAGACCGGCGCGGCGTACCACCAGTTGAGATCGAACAGCTCCCACCCCGGGTGCAGCGACGCCGCCTCGAAGTAGCTGCCGTCGCCGACCAGATCCCCGTCCACCTGCCGAATGCCGCGGGCCCTGAGGGTGTCGGCCATCCTTCGGAGCGGGACGAAGGGGTCCCGGTCGCACACTCCGGCGATCAGCGTGTCGGTCGCGTAGCAGCGGCGGCTGAACGCGGGATCGCCCCGGCCGTAGAGCACCAGGTCGCCCCGCAGCACGCCGGCGACGACCGGCCCCGCGGCGTAGAGGCTGGTGCGGACGGTGAAGTCCGGCGGCAGCAGCGCCGACGCGACGGCGGTCACGACCAGCTTGGCGTTGCTGGCGGGCGTGAACAGCCGGCGCTCGTTCCGGCCGTAGAGCAGCTTGCCGTCGTGGTCCAGCACGGACACGCCCCAGAGGCTCTTGTCGAATGGCGGGGCGTCGAGTCGCTTGTCGAGACGCTTGGAGAGGGACTGGGCGGCAAGGACGGCGGAACGGCGGAACGGCGGAACGGCGGAAAAAAGCGTGATGGCGACGGTCAGAGCGCAGACGCGCCAAACCACGCCAGCAACACGGGAGCCGAAGGCGCGCCGCCGCGTCCTTCCGCCGTTCCGCCGTTCCGCCGTTCCGCCCTCAGTAGCTGCCAGTTGCTTTCTCCACGTAAGGCCGTCAAACTACATGGCTTACGAGATGGCGTCAATTCCACCCGGAGTCACGATGAGGGCAGCGGTCGCGGCCGTCTGCGGGTTGCTCTCGTCGCTGCTCCTGGCGGCGACGCTCCAGGCCCAGGAGCCCGAGCGGGTGGTCCGCCGTCTCGACTTCGCCGGCAACCAGGCCATCACCGACCCGGTCCTCGCCAACGCCATCAGCACGACGAACTCCAGCTGGTTCGCCCGGAACTTCCTGGTCCGCTGGCTGGGCCTGGGCGAGAAGCGGTTCTTCAATGAAGAGGAGTTCCGGCGCGACGTGATCCGGCTTCACGTCCTCTACCGCCGGAGCGGATTCCCCAACGCGGCAATCGATACCACCGTCCGGCGGGAGCCGGAGAACATCTACATCACCTTCCACATCGAGGAAGGTGAGCCGATGGTGGTCACCAGCCTGAAGCTGAACGGACTCGACTCGCTTCCCGCCTGGCTTCAGCGCATCGCGGCGCTGGACCTGCCGCTGCGCGAAGGCGACCCGTTCAACCGATACCTCATGCAGGCGACCGCGGATTCGCTGGAGCGCCGGCTGCGCGACCGGGGATATCCTTCAGCGACGGTGTTTTCCGGATTCGAGGCCGATCGGACCAAGCTGACCGCCCGGGTGACATTGGACGTGGACCCCAACCGCCGGGCGGTGATCGGCGGGGTGGACGTGGTCGGGGTGCGCCGGATCGACACTTCCCTGGTGCGGGACCTCCTGGTGGCCCGACCCGGCCGGCGCTACTCGCAGGACGAGCTGCTGCTGAGCCAGCAGAACCTCTACAAGTCCGATCTCTTCCGCTACGCCACGGTCAACATCGACTCGGCCGACTTCCAGGCGGGGGCGGACACGGTGCCGCTGATGGTCCAAGTGAACGAGAGCCGACGCCGGCGGATCCGGGGAAGCCTGGGATACGGCACCGAGGACTGCTTCCGCGGAGGACTCGCCTGGACCTCGCGGAACTTCCTGGGCAGCAACGGCCGGCTGTTGGATCTCACCAGCCGGGTCTCCAAGGTCGGGGTCGGCGAGCCGACCGACTGGGGACTCGCCGACGGCATCTGCAGGTCCTCGATCAACGACTCCATCGGCTCCTCGCTGCTCAACTACAACCTCGGCGCCACGGTCCGGCGGCCGGCGTTCCTGTCGGCCACCTCGAACCTCGCCGTCTCGGTGTACACCGAGCGGCGATCGGAGTTCCGGGTCTACCTCCGGCGCGAGACCGGCACCACCGTCACCCTGCGCCGGGAGCAGCTGCGGCGGCGGATCCCGCTGTCGCTGGCCTACAATCTCAACTACGGCCGCACCGAGGCGACCGGGGTGAGCTTCTGCGCCTCGTTCAACGCGTGCACTCCGGACGTCGTGGAGTTGCTGAGCCGCAACCGGGTGCTGGCGATCCTCACCGGCACGGCGACCGTGCCGCGAGTCAACAACCTGCTCGACCCGTCGCGCGGGAGCATCAAATCGCTGGAAGTCGCGGTGAGCTCGCGGTTCCTCGGCTCCGCGTCGTTCCAGCAGTTCACCCGGGTCGTGGCCGACGCGGCCTGGTATCGACCGCTGACTCGCAGCGTGGTGTTGAGCTGGCACGTCCGCGGCGGCATCATCTTTTCTCCGACGGTAGATGTCGCTACGGAGCGGGGAAGCTTCATCCCGCCGGAGCAGCGCTTCTACGCCGGCGGCCCGAACGATGTGCGAGGTTTCAACCGCAACGAGCTGGGTCCGGTGGTCTACGTCGTCTCCAAAGCTCAGGTGGACAGCGCGGGCGGCGTGGTGGAACGCATCAATGCCGATAGTGTTCAGGTCTCGGCCACCGGCGGCAACACGCTCGCCATCGGCAACCTCGAGCTCAGGATCCCGTCGCCGGTGTTCGGCTCCCGCCTCCGCCTGGCGGCCTTCGTGGACGCCGGCGGCGCGTGGCAGCGGGGAGATCGCGACCCGGTCATCCGGGTGACGCCCGGCATCGGGCTTCGGCTCGGAACGCCACTCGGGCCGGCCCGGCTGGACATCGCCTACAATCCCTATCGTCTCCAGGCCGGGCCGCTCTTTCAGTTCGACACCACCGGCGCGCTGGAGCCGGTGCCCGACGCGGAGCGCTACGTCCGCGACCGGGACAACAAGTTCACCTTCCACGTCGCCGTGGGACAGCCGTTCTGATGCGGCGGCAATTGGCGCGCTTCCTGTTCGTCACCCTCCTGGGATCGGTCGCCATGGTCCTGGGCGTGGTGACCTCCATGATCCTCACGCCGCCGGGCCGCAATCTCCTCGCCCGCACCGTCTCCCGCATGCTCGACCGGGTGGTCCTGGGCCACGTCGAGGTGGGGTCGATCTCGGGCTCGTTCCTCTACGACCTGGTACTCGAGGATCTCGTGGTCCGCGACACCAGCGGCGTGCTGCTCGCGGACCTGCCGCGGGTGCGAGTCGGATACCAGCTGCCCAACCTGATCGCGGGCCAGGTGGTGCTGAGCTCGGTGCAGCTCGAGCGTCCCGTGATCCAGCTCATCAAGCACCGCAGCGGCCGGATGAATTTCGAGGAGGTGCTCCGGCTGGGCAAAGGCGCGCCCGGCGGCAAGTCTCCGCTGGTGGACTTCCACAACGTGCGGTTGAACGGTGGGTCGCTCCGGATCGCGCTGCCGTGGAACCCCAGCAGGTCGCTGCAGACCCAGGCCGCGAAGGATTCCGCGCTGGAGGCGGAGCGGGCGAAGCCCGGCCGGATCATCGAAGAGAGTCCCGAGGGGCTGCGCCGGGTGATCATGCTCTCCGACCTCACCACCCGGCTCTCCCGTCTCCGGATCGCGACGCCGGATCGGAAGCCGTTCACCATCGATCTCGACTCCCTCGCCACCCGGATCAACGATCCGGCCGTCACGCTGCGCGACGCGGCGGGCCGCGTGGTGCTCCGGGGGGACAGCGCGGTGTTCAGCCTGGAGCGCGGCGCGCTGCCCGACACCCGGTTCTCCGGCGGCGGGGCGGTGACCTGGCCGCAGGACACGATCCTCTACGACTTCCAGTTTATCTCGCCGCACGTCAACCTGGAGGACCTCCGCTGGGTCTCGCCCGACTTCCCCTCCATGACCGGGAGCGGCGTGCTGACCGCGCGCTCGTTGAGCGGCACCCGCAACGAGTACGACATCCGCGAGCTCCAGCTCCGCTCGGGCCCGCAGCAGGTGAGCGGCGAGCTGGTGGCGCTGACCGACCGGCGCCGGGGCTTCGGCGTCCGCGACATGCGGCTCCAGCTGCGGGATCTCGATCTCGACGCGGTCCGGGCCTACCTCGACACGCTGCCGTTCTACGGTACGCTGACGGGGAGCGTCTCGGGCTCGGGCTTCCTCGACGCGCTGGACGTGCGGATCGACTGGGCGTTCGCCGACGCCAGGGTGCCGGGAAACCCGGTGAGCACGATCGCGGGCGAAGGTGGCGTCGGCGCCCGGCGCGAGGAGGGTCTGGTATTCACCGGGTTCGAGGTCCGCAGCTCGGACGTGGACCTCCGCACGGTCCGCCTCATCGCGCCCGCGGTGATCCTCGAGGGACGTCTCGCCGCGAACGGCACGCTCGAGGGCCCGCTGCGCAACGTCACGTTCCAGGGCACCGCGCGCCACCACGACGGCGACCGTCCCCCGAGCGTGGCCGTCGGGCTGGTCCATCTCGACACCCGATTCGATACCCTGGGACTCGCCACCGACGTGGCCCTGGAGCCGCTCTCCTTCGACGGGATCCGGCGCGCCTTCCCCTCGCTGAAGACCCGCGGCGAGGTCCGCGGCAGGTTCCAGAGCGCCGGCACCCTCTCGCGACTGGAGGTGAACACCGAGCTCAGCGGCGAGATCGGCAACCTCCAGGCCGACGGCCTGGCCACCCTGCTGCCGCCGCACTGGGGCGCGGAACGGCTGCTGCTCCGATTCTCCCGGCTCGACCTGGGCGCCCTCATGGGGCGGGATTTCACCAGCGCCCTGGCCGGCGAGCTTCGCGTCAGCGGCAGCATCGACACCCTCCGGGCGCCGGAAGGCGAAGTGGAGCTCGCGCTCACCCGGAGCCGGTTGCGCGAGTGGACGCTCGACAGCGTCTTCGCGCGCGGTCGGAGCCGGGACAGCATCATCCAGGTGGATACCGCCTACGCGGAGTGGCAGGGCGCGGCGGCGGCCGGCGCGGGCAGCCTGGGATGGGCCGCCCCGCACACCGGCAAGATGGAATTCACCCTGGTGGCGGACAGCCTCATCGGCTTCGACTCGCTGCTGCTCGCCGTCACCGAGCAGAAGCGCGACACCTCGCCCGACCTGCGTGCCGCTCGGCGGCCGGGCGCGGGGCGCCGTGCGGCTCAGCGGCAGCCTCGACACCCTCGACGCGGCGGGCAACCTCGCCATCGAGCGATTCGAGTTCCAGCAGGCCCGCGCGCCCCGGCTGTCGGGGGAGTTCGTCTGGACCGGAGGAAAGCGGCCCCAGCTCACCGCGAGCGCCGTCTCCGATTCGATCGTGGTGGGAGGGATGACCTTCGCCGGCAACGACGTCGGCCTGTCGGGTTACGCCGATTCACTGAGCTGGCGGGTCGGCAGCTCCGCGGGCAGCGCCGCGCGGGTGGACGCGGCCGGACGCTGGCAGCGACGCGACAGCACCCAGGTCGTCTGGTTCGACAGCTTGCGTGCCGCGCTGGCGTCGCGCACCTACCGCCTGATCGAGCCGGCCACTCTGTCGCTGGGCGGAGCCGCCCCCGCGGTGGACTCCGTCAAACTCCAGGCGCTCGACGGCTCCGGCCTGGTACAGGTGGCGGGCACCATCCCTTCCGACGCGCCGGGCGCGATGACGCTCGAGGTCGCCGGGCTCGAGCTGGCCGATCTCTACGGCCTGCTTCAGCGCGACACCACCGGTGTGGACGGCGAGCTGGGGATGAGCCTGAAGATCGGAGGGACGACGCGGGCGCCGACCTTCATCGGCAAGGCCCGGCTCGGGGAAGGGCATTTCCGCGAGTTCCGGGCGCCCTTCATGGAGGGCGAGTTGAATTATGCCGAGCGCCGGCTCGACGCCAAGCTCAACCTCTGGCGCACCGGGGAGAGGATCCTCGAGATCGAGGCCCAGCTGCCGGTGGATCTCGGCATCACCGGCGTGGAGCAGCGGCGGGTGAACGGTCCGCTCCGGGTTCGGGCGCAGGCCGACAGCGTGGACCTCGGCATCATGGAGGCGCTGACCCCGGCGATCCGGCGGGTCCGCGGCCGGCTCCAGGTGGACGTCGAGGTCCAGGGCACCTGGGACGACCCGCGGCTGGAGGGGAGCGTGGGAGTCCGCAACGGCAGCATGGACGTCCCCGGACTCGGCGTGCGGTTCGGCTCGGTCGACGGGTGGCGCGCTGCTCCAGGGGGACTCCGTGCTGCTCCGCGACGTCCGGATCACCAGCGGTGGCGGCGACCTGCTGGTCGGCGGCGCCATCCGGCTGGAGGACCTGTCCCGCCCGCTCTTCTCCCTCGACCTCCGCGCCTCGCAGTTCCTGGCGATGGACGTGCGCAACTTTCTCACTCTGACCGGCACCGGGAATCTCCAGTTGCGCGGCCCGCTGCTGGCCGCGACGCTCACCGGCAACCTCACGGCGAACAGCGGCGTGCTCTATTTCGCCGACCTGGTGAACAAGCGGGTGATCGATCTCGACGATCCCACCATCGCCGACCTGGTGGACAGCACCCTGGCCCGGAAGGAGGACCTCGGCGGCAAGTTCCAGAACCGGTTCCTGGATTCCCTCCGGATCGAGGATCTCCGGATGGCGATCGGCTCCGACGTGTGGCTCCGCTCCGCGGAGGCCAACATTCAGCTGGACGGCGAAGTGTTGGTGAGCAAGGTGGCACGCGAGTACCAGCCCATCGGCAACCTGGCGGCCCCGCGCGGGAGCTACACCCTCAAGATCGGCCCCGTCACCCGCGACTTCGCGGTGGCCCGAGGCGAGGTGCGCTACATCGGCAACCTCGACGCCGTCCTCGACATCGAGGCGCGACACACCGTGCGGTCGGTTCGGGGACAGGAGATCCCGGTCATCGCGAGCATCGAGGGAACGCTCTATGCGCCGAAGCTCAGGCTGGAGAGCACCCTCCGGCCGCCGATCTCGGAGACCGACCTGGTCTCCTACCTGATCACCGGCTACCCGGCCAACGAGGCCACCGCCATCGGCGGCGCCAACGCCTTGGAGACGGGTCTGGCCTACCTCTCCAGCGCGCTGGGCAGCGAGCTCGAGCGCACCCTCATTCAGGATCTCGGTGTGCCCATCGACCTCATCGAGATCCGCCCGGGCACCACCACGAGCGGGTCCACCTCTCCGACCCAGCTCGCGGCGGGCTGGCAGCTCGGGCGCAAGACCTTCGTCACCTTCAACGCCGGCTTCTGCCCCGACTTCAGCCAGATCAGCGCCCGCAATCTCGGCGCGGGGCTCGAGTTCCGCTTCAGCAAGGAGTGGCGGCTCCAGAGCGCGCTGGAGCCCACCATCCAGCGTTGCGGGAGCGGCACGGTCATTCCGCTGGACTCCAGGAGCCGATACCAGATCGGCACCGACATCCTGTGGGAGCGCGAGTTCTGAGATGACGCGCGCGCTGCTGATCACCAATCCCGCTGCGGCCCGGACCCAGCCCAGGGCGGTCGAAGCCGTGATGCGGACGCTCCGCACCGCAGGGTGGAACTGCCGAGGTGGCGGCGACCGTCGGGCCGGGCGATGCCCGCACCCTCGCGGAGTACGGCGTGAAAAACGGCGTGGACGTGGTGGCGGTGTTCGGCGGCGACGGCACCACGATGCAGGCGGCCGCCGCGCTGGTCGGGACCGACGTGGCGCTAGGCGTGATCCCGGGCGGGACCGGGAACCTGCTGGCCGGCAACCTCCGCATCCCTGCCGCGCCCGAGCGCGCGGCGCGCGCCCTGGTGGCCGGCAAGCCGCAGCCGTTCGACCTGGGCCGGATGGAGCGTCCCAGCGGCGCGCAGTACTTCGCCGTCGCCTGCGGGGCGGGCTACGACGCGCGGGTCATGGCCGGAACGCTCTCGGAGCACAAGCGGCGCTGGGGCATGGCCGCCTACGTGGCGACGACGCTCCGGCTCATCACCGAGATCCGCAGCACCACCCACCTCATCACCATCGACGGCGTGGAATACGACGCCGAGGCGGCCATGGTCCTGGTCGCCAACTGCGGCGAGGTGATCCCGCCGCTGATCCGGCTCCGCGGCGGCATCCGCCCCGACGACGGCCTCCTGGACGTCGTGGTCATGCGGGCCAACAGCTTCGGCCAGAGCGTCCGGGCCGTCTGGGACCTGCTGCGCGACGCGCCGACGGCGGAGGGCCAGGAAACCTTCGTGGGCTACGCCCGGGGTCGGGAGATCCGGGTCGAGACCGACCCGGTCCAGCCGGTCCAGCTCGACGGCGAGCCCGGCGGCGAGACGCCCTTTACCGTCGTCGTGGTGCCCGGGGCGATCAGGATCATGGTGCCGTGAGGCATGGCGCGAAGGGCCGGACTGTTTAGTTTTTAGGCGGGCATCCCTTTCCAGGCGCCCTGATGGGCATCGCCGGCGCTCCTCCGAGGTCCACTGCATGGCCGGATCCGTTCTCCTCATCGACGACGACGTCGATGTTCTGCGCAGCATAGGCAACTACTTCGAGCGGCTGGGATACGAGGTCACCCGGGAGCTGAGCGGCGAGGCCGGCCTGGCCACCTTCGACCGGCTCCGGCCCGAGGTGGTGATCCTCGACCTCCTGCTGCCGGGCATGAACGGCATGGAGGTGCTGGAGGCTCTGCGGCAGCGGGATGCCGCGGTCATCCTGCTCACGGCCGAGGCCGACGTCTCGATCGCGGTCCGCGCGATGCAGCTGGGCGCCGAGAATTTCCTCACCAAGCCGGTCGACATGGAGCACCTGGCGGCCGCCACCGCGCGGGTGGCCGACAAGGCCCGGCTCCGCCGGATCAACGAGGCGCTGCTGGTGCAGAGCGCGCCGGACCATGGGCTGGAGTCGTTGGGCAGCTCGTCCGGCATGCAGGACTTCGCCCACCAGGTGGGCCTCCTGGCACAGAGCGAGCGCACCACCGTGCTGCTCAACGGCGAAAGCGGCACCGGCAAGGGATGGGTGGCTCGGATGATTCACGATCTGAGCCCCCGCTCGAAGGCCCCGTTCGTGGAGGTCAACTGCGCCGGGCTCAACGCCACCTTCCTCGATTCCGAGCTGTTCGGACACGAGAAGGGAGCCTTCACCGACGCCAAGGACCGGAAACAAGGGTTGTTCGAGATCTCCGACCGGGGGACGATCTTCCTCGACGAGATCGGCGACCTCGCCCCCGAGCTCCAGCCCAAGCTCCTGAAGGTCCTCGAGACCAAGACGTTCCGCCGGCTCGGCGGGACCCGCGAGATCACGGTGGACGTGCGGCTGATCGCCGCCACCAACAAGAACCTCCAGAGCGAAGTCGAGGAGGGGCGGTTCCGGGAGGATCTCTACTACCGCTTGAGCGTCATGCCGCTCACCCTGCCGGCGGTGCGCGACCGCTCCCGCGAGGACCGCCTCTCTCTCATCACCCGCATCCTCGGGGATCTGCTCAGCGAGCTGCCGGAAGGACCGCCGACGCTCTCCAGCGAGGTGCTGGAACGGCTGTTGGCCTATCCCTGGCCCGGCAATGTCCGGGAGATGCGGAATGTGCTGGAGCGGGCGCTGATTCTGGGCCGGAGCCAGCCGGCGGTGAGCGTCGAGCATCTGCCGGGCGAGTTCCGCGCGCGGCCGGGAATCGGCGACCGGCGGCACACGCCGCTCAGCCTGGAGGACCTGGAGCGCCAGCACATCGAGCGCACGCTCAAGCATCACACGGGGAACCGGACCCGGGCGGCCATCGAGTTGGGGATCTCCCGCGCCACGCTCATCAACAAGATCAAGCGCTACAACCTCACCGCGTGAGGTCGCCGATGGCCGAACTTCAGGAGCACGATGCGATGGCCTGCCGCGCCTGCGGGAGGGAAGAGCGCGCCTCCGAGGGATACCCCTGCACCAACTGCGGCACGTTCATCTGCTTGATCTGCAACTTCCGGGGAGTCACGCTGTGCAGGACGTGTGAGGAGGCGGCGAAGCACGGCCCCGCCGCCTCCTGACGCCGCTGCCCCTGCCTAGATGTCCTCCGTCATCGCACGCGCAGCGATCACTCCAGTCTTCTCGCAGCCCAGCCTCCGCGCCGAGCAGGTGAGCCAGCTCGTGCTGGGGGAAACCGGCCTGGTGGAGGAGGCCTCCGGCGAGTGGCGCCGGATCCGCTGCGACCAGGACGGGTACCAGGGGTGGGTCCACGCCGGGTACGTGGTCGACGAGCGATGACGTGGCGGCCGACCGGTGGCGGCGCGATGCGGGTGGGTGGAGCCTCGGCGCCACGCTCCGCGTCGCGGGCCAGAGCGTGCGGCTGCCGCTCCGCGCCCGGGCGGCGCTGGAAGATTCGAAGGTGCGCCTCCCCGACGGACGCCGGGCCGAGCTGGTGGCGGGCGAGCTGCCGGACGCGGCCGACGCGACCGCGGCGGCCCGGGCCAGCGCCCCGGAGCGGTGGGCCCTGGAGCGCTTCGAAGGCGCGCCGTACCAATGGGGAGGGGTGACGCCGTGGGGCGTGGACTGCTCCGGACTGGTCCAGACCACCTTCGCCGCGCGGGGCCGGCCGCTGCCACGTGATGCCGCGCTTCAGGCGGAGGTGGGCGATGTGGTCGAGCTCGGCGCCGCAGCGGCCCGGCGACCTGCTGTTCTTTCGCGGCGAGGCGGACCGCATCACCCACGTCGCCTTCGCGGCGGAGTCCAACACCCTGATCCACTCGACCGTCTCCTGCGGCGGCGTTCTGGCGGAGCCATGGCTACCCGGAACCCGCGCGGCGGCGCTGCGGGAGAAGCTGGTGGCGGTGAGGCGGCTGGAGGAGCGGTGAACATCCCCAAGCTCGTGTTGTTCGACATCGACGGCACCCTGCTCCTCACTGCCGGCGCCGGCCGAAGGGCGATCGTCGCCGCCCTGGGCGAAGAGGTGGACGATCCCCGGGCGTTCGACGGGATCAGATTCGACGGCAAGACCGATCCCCAGATCGTGGCCGAGATGCTCCAGGCGGCCGGACAGGTCGAGTCGCGGGAGTCGGAGCGGGTCCAGCGGCTCTGCCATCGCTACCTCGGGCTGTTGGCGCTCGAGCTGGAGCGACCCACCACCCGTACCACCCTCATGCCAGGCGTGGAGCCGTTGCTCGACCGGTTGGAGGCTCGGCCGGGCGTGGTGCTGGGCCTGCTCACCGGCAATCTGGCCGAGGGCGCCGCGCTCAAGCTCCGCTCCGGCGGGATCGACCCTTCCCGCTTCCGCGTCGGCGCCTATGGATCGGATGCGGCACACCGCCCGCTGCTGCCGGAGATCGCGGCGCGACGCGCGGCGTCGTTCTTCGGCCGAGTCCCCCACGGGCCGGAGGTCGTCATCATCGGAGACACGCCCGCCGACATTCACTGCGGCCAGGGCATCTCGGCGCGCGCGGTGGGCGTGGCGACCGGCTCCTACTCGGTGAGCGACCTGGCCGCGTGCGGGCCGCACGCGGTGTTCGGGGACCTGTCGGACACGGAGAGCGTCATGGAGGCGATTCTTCGGTGAGCAGGACGATGTCATGACGCCGGGTCACCAGGAGCTCGAGCTCAAGGCGGTCATCTCCGACCCCGACGCCTTTCGCGAGCGGCTTCGCGCGGCTGGTGCCGTGCCGCGATTCAGCGGCCGGATGACCGACCTCCGCTACGATCGCGCCGGCGAGCTGGCCAGCCCGCGACGAGGTGCTGCGGGTGCGGACCTTCCACCACCCCGACGGGGTCGAAGCCATCCTGGCCTGGAAGGGCCCCACGCATGCGCTCGCCCGAGGGCTACAAGTTGCGCGAGGAGATCGAGCTGCCGGTCTCCCGCGCGTCCGCCGATCCCGGGCGGCTCCTCGCCGCGCTGGGATACCAGCCGGTGCACGCCATCGAGCGCGACGTGGAGGTCTACCGGCTCGGCGGGGCGACCGCGCGGCTGGAGACCTACCCTCGCATGGACGTGCTCCTGGAGGTGGAGGGAGACCCGGCCGCCATCGAGCAGGCGATCGCGGCGAGCGGCATTCCCCGGAGCGAGTTCACCGCCGAGTCGCTGGCCGAATTCGTCCGGCGATACGAGGAGCGCAGCGGCCAGCCCGCGGTGCTCGCGACCCGGCCCGGCGCCCACTGTCGGGGGGACCGGATGATGCCGCAGGCGGGCAGCCCTCGCGAGACCTGGGAGGTACCGGAGCTCGGGCCTTCTCTCGGACGGCTGAGTGACCCGCCGCCCGAGGCCGGCCCGGGCCCGCTCGGCGCACGCCTCGACGACATCCGGCTCAGGCTGGTGACCGGCGTCTTCGAGCTGGCGGGAGCGGGCCGCGCCTTCGCGGCCGCCGGAGACTCCGAAGGCGCCGATGACGTCGCTCAGCCGGGTGGCCTGGCTCGCGCTTTGGGAGCAAGCCGTGGTCGCCTCGGCGGAGCGAGTGGCGGCGACGGTGAACGCCTGCCTGGAGGAGGCGGCCGCGGAGTCCCGGTTCCCCCGCCGGCGTCTGCGCACCGCGCTCCTCACGCCCGACGACACCCGCGCGATCGCGGCGCGGCTCGGCGGCGGAGGCGGACCCTTCGTCGCGGCGCTCGACGAGCTCGAGCAGACGGTGCAGGGGGGGATCGCCCAGCGGTCCCGCGAAGGATCGGCCGCCGCGGCGTGGCGCGCGGCACTCGCGGCCGCCGCACGCCGGCTCGAGGCCGCCTGGCTCGCGCTGGAGCAGGCGGCGGCGGAGGAGCAGCGCCGCTGGCAGGTGGACGTCGAGCGGATTCGCGCGTGGCGCCTCCCGCGCTGGCCCCTCTGGCTGCTCACCGCGGTCGTGCTCGCGGCCGCGATATATGTGGGACTGGTCGTGGGCGGGTACGTCAGGGTGCCGCCGCCGCTCGAGGGATTCGCCGAGTTCTGGTGGAGCCGGCTGTGAGCGTCGTCGGCGTGGGGATCGATCTGGTGGACCTGGCGCGGATCGCCCGGATGTTCGACGACAAGGGCGAGCACGCGATGGGGCGGCTCTTCACTTCCGAGGAACGAGCCTACCTCGCCACGCGGCCGGATCCGACCGGCAACGCGGCGGCGCGGATCGCCGCCAAGGAGGCGGTCTACAAGGCGATGCAGTCGCTCCCGGGCGCCCGCGCCATCGGGTGGCGCGACATCGAAGTCACCCGCGACGCCGAGGGCCGCCCCGCGATCCGGCTGCACGGCGTCGCCGCCAGACTCGCGGACGAGGTCGGAGGGGTGACGATCCAGGTTTCGCTCACCCACTCGGCCGTGTCAGCTGGCGCGGTGGCGGTCGTCAGTAGTCAAAAAGCGTGAAAGGTGAAGCGTAAACAGTGAACAGTGAACGGGCACGTGAGTACCACGCCGTGTTCACTGTTTACTATTTACTGTTTACGCTTTTCTAACCGAGCAGCTCCCTGACCCGCCGCGCCAGCACATCCGGGGTGAACGGCTTCTGCACGAACGCACTGGGCGGCCCCAGTCCGCGCAGCGTCATCTCGTCGTCGGTGTAACCGGAGAGAAAGAGGATCGGCAGGCCGGGCCGCTCGACCGCCAGCCGTCGGGCGAGCTCGCTGCCGCCCATCTCCGGCATCATCACGTCGGCGATCACCAGGTTGATCGCGCCGTCGAACTCGGACAGGCGCATCAGCGCCTCCCATCCGTGACCCGCCTCCAGCACCCGGTAGCCCTGCTCCTCCAGCGCCGTCTTCGCGAAGAGCCGGATCGGCTCCTCGTCCTCGACCAGCAGGATGATGCGTGAGCTCCGCGTAGCGCTGGGGAGCCCGGGCCCTCCGGACCCGGACTCCGCCCTGGCCATCGGCAGGTAGACCCGGACCGTGGTGCCCCGGCCGGGAGCGCTTTCCACGTCGATATGCCCCTCGCATTGCTTCACGATGCCATACACCGTGGCGAGCCCGAGGCCCAGCCCCCGGCCCCGATCCTTGGTGGTGAAGAAGGGCTCGAAGATCGAGGCCAACGTCGCGGGGTCTATCCCCGTGCCGGTGTCACGCACCGTCAACATCACGTAGTGTCCCGGTGGCAGCTCCGGGCTGGCCCGGGGGTCGAAGTCGGTGACGTGCTCGTTGGCGGTTGCGATGGTGAGCCGGCCGCCGTCAGGCATCGCGTCACGCGCGTTGACCACCAGGTTCATCACCACCTGCTCCAGGTGCCCCGGATCGGCCCGCACCATCGCGATGGACGGCGCCAGGACCGTCACCAGCGCGAGATCGTCACCGATCAGCGGGGGAAGCAGCCGGACCAGGTTACCGATCAGGCGGTTCACATCCACCGGCCCGAACTCCGCCGCGTGGCGCCGGCCGAAGGCGAGGATCTGCCGGGTCAATCCCGCCGCGCGCTCCGACGACTGGCGGATCTCCTCCAGGCCCTCGCGCTGGGGATCGCCCGGCCGAAGGTCGCGGAGCATGAGGCTGGTATAGCCCTGGATGGCGGTGAGCAGGTTGTCGAAGTCGTGGGCGACGCCGCCGGCGAAGCGGCCGAGCACCGCCATCTGCTGCGCCTGGGCCAGCTCGCGCTCCAGCCGCTCCCTGGCGCCGATGTCCCGGGCGGTGACCACCAGTCGCTCGGCCCCGGTCCAGTTTCTCGGCGGCGCGGCGATCGCCTCCACGCTCCGCCAGCTCCCGTCCACGTGCAGCAGCCGAAAGGCGATCGGCTCGCCGGGCTCCGGTCGGGCCGAAATCGCGCCGAAGGCGGCCAGCACCGCGTCGGCGTCCTCGGGATGCACGAACTCCGCGAGCGGGCGCTGGACCAGCCGGTCCATCGGCCACCCGAGGAATCGGGGAAGGGAGGGGCTCGCGAATCCGATGCGCCAGTCGTCATCCAGGGTGAGGATCAGGTCGGAGGAATGCTCCACCAGGAGCCCGAACCACTCCTGCCGCTCCTGGTAAGTGGCGCCCAGGGTCTTGAGCCGTGTCGCCATCTGGGCGACGGCGTCCGCCAGGACCCCGAGGTCGTCGTGCCCCCGGACGGCCGCCCTGGCGTTCAGGTCGCCCGCGGCCATACGGCGGGTGGCGGCGATCAGACGCTCACCCCGCCTGGCCCGGTCACGTTCCAACCAGAACCAGACCGCGAGACAGACCGCGAGGAATCCCAGTACCGCGTAGGTGTAAGTGGCTTCGTTCACGACGACTCTTTCAATTCCGACCGGCGCACTCTAGTTTAAGCCAGACTTCATAAACTGGATGAAAATGACTCTCATCGGCGCGGCGCTGCCGATTCTCCTCGCGATTCTCCCTCCTCCGCCGCTCCAGCAGGTCGCCGTGGCACAGGACCGGGCCGCCGTGGTCCGCAGGGTGGTGGCCACGGCCACCCTCGCCGCGCAGGAGTACCGCATCGGCGTGGCGGACGGCCGGGTTGTGGCTCCCGCGGAGGTGGAAGAATCGCGACTCTTCCTCCAGGAGGCCCGCCGCGCCGCCGGCGTACTGCCTTCGGATTCCGCCAGCAATCCCGTCGCCACGCTGGACTCGCTCCTCGCCCTGGTGAAGCGACTCGCCCCGCCGGACACACTCGACGCCGGGGTCCGTGCCCTCGCGACCGGCCTGGCCGAGCGGCACGGCGTTTCGCTGGACGAGCTGCCGGCGCGAACCCCGGACCTCGCGCACGGCGCGGAGATCTACCGCCGCAACTGCGCGGGCTGTCACGGCGACCTCGGTCGGGGCGACGGACCGATGGCGGCCGGCCTCGAGCCGGCGCCCTCGAATCTCGCGGAGTGGACGGCGCTCCGGGATCAGTCGCCGCTCGACTTCTACCGCCGGGTCACCATCGGCGTGATCGGCACCGCGATGCCGGCCTTCGAGGATCGGCTGCCGGCCCAGGACCGCTGGGCGGCCGCGCTGTACGCCTCGACCCTCAGGCTGCCGCCCGTCTCCGGCGAGGCCCCTTCCGGGCTTCGGAGCTTCGCCCGGACCGGGAAGATGTCCGACGCGGAGCTGCTCGACTCGCTCGGCGAGTCGGCGGACGGCTCGCGCGGCGGGCTTCGCGGCGCTGGCGGCGGTGCGCTCCCACCAGGAGGGATCCTCCGCCGCCGCTGAGACCCTCGACCGGGTGCGCGCCCAGGTGGATTCCGCCTACGCCTTGGCGCGAACCGGAGGTCCCGGCGCCGGGGACATCGCCCTCAACGCCTATATGACCTTCGAGCAGGTCGAGCGCGAGGTCCGCGGCAAGGATGCCGGCCTGGCCGCCCAGCTCGAGGCTGAGTTCGCCGCCCTTCGCGTCGCGGTTTCCCGGGGCGCCGGACCGGATCTCGACGGTGCACGAGCCCGGCTCACCGCTGGACTCGACCGGGTCGGCGCGGTCTTGGGCGAGGGCTCCTCGCCGGTCAACCTCTTCATCCAGTCCTTCGTGATCATGTTGCGCGAGGGACTCGAGGCGATCCTGATCGTCGGCGCGCTGATGACGTTCCTCGCCAAGATGGGCGCTGCGGACCGCCGGCGCCATGTCAACGCCGGGGTGCTCGCGGCGATCGTGGCGAGTCTCCTCACCGCGCTCGCCTTGGAGACGGTGTTCCACCTCTCCCCGGCCAACCAGGAGGCGCTCGAAGGGCTCACGATGGTGCTGGCCACCGCCGTCCTCTTCTACGTGAGCTACTGGCTGCTGAGCAAGATGGAAGTGGTGAAATGGAACCAATTCGTCAAGAGCAAGGTGCACGACGCGGTCACCAGCGGGTCCGCGCTCGCGCTGGCTTCGGCGGCGTTTCTCGCGGTGTACCGTGAGGGATTCGAGACGGTGCTGTTCTACAAGGCGCTGATCATCTCCGCCGGGCCGGCCGTCGGCTTCGCGCCCATCCTCGGCGGAATGCTGGTGGGGGCGCTCCTGCTCGTCGGTGTCTACATCGGGGTGAACCGGTTCGGCATCCGGCTGCCGCTCAAGCCGTTCTTCGCGGTGACGAGCGCGTTCCTCTACTACATGGCCTTCGTGTTCGCCGGCGCCGGGATCGCCGAGCTGCAAAGCGGCGGGTTCGTGCCGATCACGCCGGTGTCGTGGGCGCCGCGGATCCCGGCGCTCGGGATCCATCCGACGGCCGAGACGCTGGCGGCGCAGGTCGTCCTGCTCGGTCTCGCGCTCTTGGCGCTGGGCTGGACCTTCGTCATCGCGCCGCGCCGCACTCTGGCGGCTGATCGGCGCCGGTCGGGCGAAGCGGTCGCATGATCCCGACACCGGACCTCTGCGACCGATTCGGCGATCGGGTGGCGGTCGCCGAGCCGCTGTTCCGGGACTTCGGCGGCAGGCCGGCGTTTGCCGGAGTGATCGAGACCGCCCGGGTATTCGAGGACAACGCGCTGGTCCGACGGATTCTCGAGAGCGCCGGCCGAGGGCGGGTCCTGGTGGTGGACGGCGGAGGGTCGCGCCGGTGCGCGCTCGTGGGAGGCCGGCTGGCTGCGCTGGCGGCGAGCAACGGATGGAGCGGCATCGTGGTGAACGGCTGCGTCCGCGATGTTGCCGAGCTGGGACTCGCCGCGGTCGGCCTGAAGGCGCTCGCGGCCATTCCCAAGCCGCCCGCCAGGACCGGCGCCGGCGAGCAGGGCGTCCCGGTGAGCTTCGCGGGAGTCACCTTCACCCCCGGCCATCTGGTCTGGAGTGACGAGGACGGGCTGGTGGTCGGCGAGCCGGGACTTTCGGCGGACTGACGCGGCACGGGATGCGAAGCCAAACGGCCCGCCGAAGAGATCGGCGGGCCGTTTGGTCTGTGGTAGATCGCCCCCTGAGTTTACGAAGACGAGCCGATGTGCCCGCTTCACCCTTCTTCGACCTACCACTTGCGACAGAAGCCTTTCAGCTTCTCGGCCTTTCTATAGGCAAGCCCGATGCCAACCGCTGCATAGTGGTAAGTCGTTGCCAGTACGGTTTTTGGGTAGGAATCCCCCGGGCTCCAGCCATCGGACGATTCCGACCAATACCTCGACGGTGTTTTGGGTTGGTCAAGTAAGCTCAACGATGGCAATGACTTAGTTGACTGTCAAAATTCTGACTATGTACGGCTTCCTGCCAGCTGAGAGATACGGACCCGGGGCCGGATCTTCCCCCTGGCGCAACTTCATCACGATCCAGATTCCGATGGCGATCAGGACCACGCTGGTCAGCTGCGCCAGGGTGAACGGACCGAGAAAACGATCGTCCTTCGCCCGCAGAATCTCGATCAGGAACCGCTCGATGCCGGCGATGATCAGATAGAGCCCGAAGATCCAACCGATCGGGCGACCGCCTTTGCGAAGCGACCACAGCAGCATGAAGGCGGCCAGCATGATGATCGCCTCGTAGATCTGCGTGGGGTGCACCGCGAGCACGGTGGAGGGATCGGTGCCGGGCGCGACCGGGATCCCGAAGAGCTGCTCCATGCTCGCCGCGGTGGAAGGCGGGAGGCCGTGGGGGAATTTCACGGCCCAGGGCAGGTCCGTCGGGCGCCCGTAGTCGTCGTTCACCAGGAAACAGCCGATCCTGCCGAGGGCGTAGGCGGCCGCCAGTGCCGGGGCGGAGAGATGCATGGTCCAGCGGAGGGGCACCTTGAGCCGCCAACCGTTGAGGATGACCGCCGCGGTGCCGCCGATGAACCCTCCGTACCAGACCAGGCCTCCCCGGGAAAAGAGGGCGCCCATGTCCTGGGTGACCGCCACGTACCACAGCTTGGCGCCGATGATCCCGCCGATGACGGCCGCCGCGATCATGTCCGCGGCGTAGTCCTCCGACAGTCCCCGCCGCTTGAGCTCCAGCGCGATGAGCCAGCCCCCCATCAGGAAGGCGACCATCATCATCAGCCCGTAGCCGGTGATCTCGAGGGGCCCGAGCTGGAACACGAAAGGGAAGATCGTCATTCAGTCGGTCTCGGTGGCGGCGCGAAGGCCGGGGAGCGGAAGGTCGTCGCGCGGCTCGAGGTCCCAGCCGCTGCGCTCGCCGCGGCCCAGTCTCCACGCGCCCGCGGCGGCGATCATCGCCGCGTTGTCGGTATTGAGTCGGGGAGAAGCTACGCTGACCCGGGCGTGTCCCGCCAGCCGCTCGGCCAGCCGGGCCGCGAGAGTGCGGTTGCACGCCACGCCTCCGCCGATCATCGCCGTGGGGTAGCCCAGCGCCCGCACGGCGTGCGCGGTCTTGGCGGTGAGCACCTCGATGGCCGCGTCCTGAAAGCCCCGGGCGAGGTCCCGCCGGTCCTCCTCCGAGGGAGGCGCGGGCGGGACCGAGGGGTCGGCACCCTTCCGGACGGCGCGGAGCACGGCGGTCTTGAGCCCGCTGAACGAGAAGGCGTACCGGTTGGGCCCTGCGCGATCGAGCTCCTGGAGCATGGGTCTCGGGAAGGTGAATCTGCCCGGCGTGCCGTCCTTCGCCAGCCGCTCGATCACCGGTCCGCCCGGATAGCCGAGGCCGAGCAGCTTGGCCACCTTGTCGAACGCCTCCCCGGCCGCGTCGTCGAGCGTCTGTCCCAAGAGGCGGTACTCGCCCCACGCCGGCACGTCGAGCAGCATGGTGTGCCCCCCGCTCACCAGCAGGGCGACGAAGGGCGGCGACAGGTCCGGATCTTCCAGCGACGGCGCGAACAGGTGGCCTTCGAGATGGTTCACGCCGAGGAGGGGACGGTCGAGGCTGAAGGCGAGGGTCTTGCCGTAGGTCACGCCGACGAGGAGGGCGCCGACCAGGCCCGGGCCCGCGGTCACCACGATGCCGTCGAGGTCGGCCAGCTCGATGCCCGCGTCGGCCAGCGCCCGGTCCACCACCGAGCCGATGGCCCGCACATGCGCGCGGCTCGCCAGCTCGGGCACCACGCCGCCGAAGACCCGGTGAACGTCCTGGGACAGGATCACGTGCCCCGCCACCGAGCCGACGCCGCCCCCTGCGCGGAGCACCGCAGCGGAGGTCTCGTCGCAGGAGGTCTCGATGCCGAGCACCCAACCCGCCACGCTACTCCTCGGGCTGTTCCAGGAGCCGCTCGACCGCGCCGATGTTGGCGGGGGAGCTCCAATCGTGCGCGCCGATCACCCGCTTGACCAGGATGCCGCGGCGGTCGAGCAGAAAGCTCTCGGGGACGCCGGTGGTCTGGTACAGTCGCTCGACTTCGCCGGTCCGATCGTGGAGGATGTCGAAGGTGAGACCGAACTTCTGGGCGAATGCGGCCACGTCTTCGGGGCTGCCCTCATCGATGCTGATGGCCGCGATCCTGAAGCCCCGGGTGCCCAGCGAGTCGTACAGCTTCTGCATCGACGGCATCTCGTCGCGGCAGGGCAGGCACCAGGTGGCCCAGACGTTCACCAGCGTCACCGACCCGCGGTAGCTCTCCAGCGAGGTCGAGTCGCGGGTGGCGAGGTCGATCGCCCGGAAGTTCGGCGCGGGACGGTTGATCTCCACCGCGCTCTCCGGCGCCACCCAGGTGATCGCGGCCGCGCCGAGGACCAGCCCTCCCACCACGACGCCGATCACGGCCCACTGTTTCGACACGGGCACCTCAGGCCAGCACGGCGCAGCGCCGCTGGAGCTCGCGCACCGCCTGCGCGGGATCGGCCGGGCCGAACACGGCGGTGCCCGCGACGAAGGTGTCCGCTCCCGCCAGCCACGCCTCGGCGATGGTCTCCGTGGTGATCCCGCCGTCCACTTCGAGGGCGGCGCGGGATCCGGCCTGGTCGAGAAGGGCGCGCACCCGGCGGATTTTCTCGGTGGCCGCGGGAAGGTACGACTGGCCGCCGTATCCCGGGTTCACCGACATCACCAGCACGAGGTCGAGGTCATCCAGCACCTCCTCGACGAGCGCGACCGGCGATGGACGGATTGAGCGCGAGCCCGGCGAGCATACCCCGCTCGCGCACGGCGGAGAGGTGACGCTGCACGTGCACCGTCGCTTCGGGATGGAAGGTGAACACGTTGGCGCCCGCGTCCGCGTACTCGTCGATGTAGTGCTCCGGATCGCGAACCATGAGGTGGACGTCGAGCGGCCGGTCGGTGATCCGCCGCAACGCGCGGATCATCGGCGCGCCGAAGGTGAGGTTGGGCACGAAATGGCCGTCCATCACGTCCACGTGGATCCACTCGGCTCCGCCCTCGATGGCGCGCTCCACCTGCTCGCGCAGCCTCGCGAGGTCCGCGCTCAAGACACTGGGTGCGATCCGCACGCTCACTGTCCACCTCCCCGGCCGGAGCTGACCAGCAGGTCCACCGACGAGCCCCGCGGCCGGCCGTTTCCGGGCGGGGGCCGGACGGAGAGGACCACGTCCGCCTCCTGGCCGGAGGCCACCCGGTCCACTCGTCCGACCTTCATCCCGGCCGCCTCCAGGATCCCTTCCGCGAACTGGAGCGAAATTCCGATCACGTCCGGCACGCTGACCGGGGCGGGGCCGCCGCTCAGTACCAACTGTACCGAGCTGTTGGGCGGCACCACCATGTCCGGTGGCGGGTCCTGCCAGACGACCGCGCCCCGCGGGATCGCGGGATTGGCGCGCTCGCCTTCGAGCCGCACCCGGAAGCCCAGGTCGGTCAGTCGCTGGCGCGCGTCCGCCTCCGGCAACTCGAGCACCCGGGGTACCGCATGCTCGGAGGCGAAGACGGCCCCGGGAGAGATCCAGTAGGCGGAGATCCCGTAGCCTACCAGCGCCACCAGGGCCACCAGGCTCAGGTCGAGAGCAAAGCGTCGCCAGGGGTCGCCCTGGGGTGTGACCGGCTCCTCGGCGGGATCGGTGTCCGCGCCGCCGCCCGTGCCGAACCCGGTCGCGGTGTGTCGCCGGATCCTCATGCGCGGCGAAGCCTCGCGGCGTACGCGCCGTCCATCTCGTGTCGCTGAGGCAGGATCATCAGGTCTCCGTCCTCCGACAACAGTCCGGGTGGAAACGTCTCGCTGCGGCTCGCGGTGGAACTCGGGGTGCCGCGCGAGGAGCCGCTCCACCTGCAGCTCGTTCTCCTCCGGCTCCAGAGAGCAGGTCGAGTAGACCAGGAGCCCGCCCGGTCCGACCACCTCCGAAACCCGCTCGAGCAGCTCCCCCTGGAGGCCTTGCAGCCGCTCCAACGCCTCACGCGTCACTCGTGACCGCGCGTCCGGATGCCGGGCGAAGGTGCCGGTCCCAAGGCAGGGGGCGTCGAGCAGCACGGCGGCGACCTGTCGCAGCGGTGGCCGATGCGCGTCGGCCACGACCGGATGCTCGCGCCCGCTGCCGGCCCGGCGGAGGTTGTGCGCCAGCCGGCCCACCCGCAGCCGGTTCACGTCGCCGGCCACCACCATGCGCGCCTCGCGGCCGAACGCGATGGTCTTCCCGCCGGGGGCGGCGGCCGCGTCGTACAGGGTGACGCCGGGCGGCAGGTCCGCGTACCAGGCCAGGAGAGCCTGAGCCGGGATCCTGGACCACGAAGGCGCCTTCGGCGAATCCCGGGAGCTCCTCCGGCCGCCGGCGGTCGGTCATGATTCCCGCGCCGAACGGGGCCGGCTCGGTCGCGATCCCCGCCGCCCGCCAGCGGCGCTCCAGGTCGTCCAGTCCTTCCCTGGCCGCCTGGAGCACGAGGCGCGGCCGGCGGTCGTTCCATTGGAGGAGCCGGCCGGTCTCGTCGGGCCCGAACCGGTCGAGCCAGCGCTCGACCAGCCAGAGCGGATGCGAGTGCCGCGCCGCGAGCGCGGCGGCGTCCACTCCCGCCGACTCCGCCCCGGCCGGCTCCAGCGCGGGCTCGGTCTCCGCGCCAAGCCGGCGGAGCACCGCGTTCACGAATCCTCCGGCGCGCGGCCCGCCCTCCTCCCGCGCGAGGGAGACGCTGGTGTCCACCGCGGCGTGGTGCGGCACCCGGTCCAGCTCCACCAACTGGTAGGCGCCGAGTCGGAGCAGGTCCTGGAGCCGCGGCGGGACCTTGGTCCAGTCGCGGGTGACCAGCGGGGCGAGCCTGGCGTCGAGCGCGCTCTGGCGGCGGAGGACGCCGGCGGCCATCTCGTGCGCGAGACGCCGGTCGGCTTCGTCGAGACCCTTGAGCGCGCCGTCGAGGGCGGCGTCCAGCGCCGCCCCTCCCGCACCTGGGCCAGCACGTGCAGCGCGGCGCGTCGCGGCGCCAGGCCCCTCGTCAGCGTCATCGGGTTCGGCGCCATTGTTGCGCGCTCGAGCCGGTCAGCCAAGCATTCCGCGATCCGGCGTGGACGGCACCGCCACCTCCCGCCGGGGCATCCGGCCCGCCAGGTAGGCGGCCCGGCCGGCGTCCACCGCGCAGCGCATCGCACCAGCCATCGCGACCGGATCCCGCGCCTCGGCGAGCGCGGTGTTCATCAGGATGCCGTCCACACCCTGCTCCATCGTGAGGCAGGCGTCCGAGGCGGTGCCCACGCCGGCATCCACGATCACCGGAACCTCGAGCCGCCGCTTGATCGTGCGGATGCCGTAGGGATTGAGCAGGCCGAGCCCGCTGCCGATGGGCGAGGCGAGCGGCATCACCGCGGCGCAGCCCGCTTCCTCGAGCCGGAGCGCGGTCACCAGATCGTCGTTGGTGTAGGCCAGCACGGTGAAGCCGTCCTTCACCAGCTCCCGCGGCGGCGGCGAGCAGTCCCGCGGTGTCGGGCAGCAGGGTCTCCCGGTCGCCGATCACCTCGAGCTTCACGAACTCGTTGAACCCCGCCTCGCGGGCCAGGCGCGCGTAGCGGACGCCTCGTCGGCGGTGTAGCAGCCGGCCGTGTTGGCCAGCAGGAAGTAGCGCTCGGGGCTCGAGGTGGTGGAGGACGCCTTCGTCCTTGGTCCGGTCCAGGTCCACCCGCCGCACGGCGACCGTCACGATCTCGGCCCCGGAGGCCTCGATCGCCGCGACCATCTCCTGGTTCGTCGCGGTACTTGCCGGTGCCGACCATCAGGCGGGAGCGGAAGCTCCGTCCGCCGATGGCGAGCGGCGTGTCCGCCAGCTCGATGGGTATCAATGTGGTGGTCATCGAGGCAAAGATAAGGGGATCGGCCCGGCGTCAGCCCCCCCCGACGAAGTGCACCAGCTCGACCGAGTCCCCCTCGGCCAGCGACGTCTCAGCGAGGCGCGGCCGGCGCACGATCTCCCGGTTGAGCTCCACCACCACGGTCCGTGGGTCGAGGCCCAGCCGGCTCAGCAGATCCAGCAGGCGTGGCGGGGCCGGGAACCTGCCGCTCGTCTCCGTTCACCACGATCCGCAGATCCATCATGCCGTCTCCGTCCAGGGCGCGAGCAGCGCCAGCGCGGCCGCCGCGGGGTCCGCGGCCCACCAGAGCGCGCTGATCGCCGCGACCCCGTAGGCCCCCTCCTCGCGCACCGCGGCCGCGCGTTGGGCGTCGATGCCGCCGATCGCGATCACCGGCAGTCCGAAACGGGCCGAGTCGCGCACCAGAGCGAGGCCGGCGGCCGGCCGGCCGGGGTGTGAAGGCGTTTCGTACACGTTCCCCACCACCAGGTAATCTGCGCCCTCTCCCGCCGCGAGCTCGGCCTCCCGAGGAGAGTGGACCGACCGGCCGATCCATCCGCGGGGGAACGAGATTCGCGCCTCGGCCGGCCGGAGGTCGGCGCCGCCGAGCTGGACTCCCTGCGCGCCTGCCGCCTGCGCCACGTCGGGCCGCGCGTTGACGAACACGGCCGCCTCCGGCGGCCGGGCGAGCGCCACCAGCCGCAGGGCGACGCGGGCGAGTGCCGCGCCGCCCGATGCCGCGGTCCCGCGCATGGAGCGCCACCGCCGAGCCCGCCGCGGCGATGGCCGCGGCGCGCGCGGCAAAGTCGGACGCCGCGATGACCGCCGCGTCGGTGACCGCGTGAAGCCGGGGCAGCGGCCTCACTCGAAGCGCCTCCCCGCGGCGATGCCGCGCCCGCGCACCCATTCCTCCACCGTCAGGCGGTTTCGTCCCGCCGGCTGGACCTCACTCACCGCGATCGCCCCGGTGCCTCCCGCGACGACCAGCCGGTCGGATGCGGCCAGGACGGCCCCCGGCTCCCCGCCGCCCACCGCGGGCATGGCACCGAACAGCTTGACCGGCGCCCCGTCGAGCGAGGTCCACGCGCCGGGAACCGGATCGAACGCCCGAACCTGGCGCTCGAGCGAGGCCGCGTCCCGGGTCCAGTCGAGCCTGGCCGTCTCTCGGGAGATCTTGGGCGCGTAGGTCGCGGCGCAAGGGTCCTGCGGCACGGGCCGCTCGGTGCGGGCCGAGAGATGGGCGAGCGCCTCGACCAGCGCCGACGCTCCCAGCGTCGCGAGTCGCGTGGTGAGTGTGCCGCCGGTCTCCCCGTCGGCGATCGGCGTGGACACTCGATGCAGCACCGGGCCGCTGTCGAGTCCTTCCTCCATCCGCATGATGCTGATCCCGGTCTCCCGGTCGCCCGCGAGGATGGCGTGCTGGATCGGCGCGGCGCCCCGGAAGCGCGGCAGGAGGGACGCGTGGACGTTGATCATCCCGCGGGCCGGCGCCTCGAGAACTTCGCGGCGCAGAATGTGGCCGTAGGCGACCACGACGCCGAGATCCGCCTCCAGCCGCCGGAGGCTCGCCAGGAACAGGTCGCCCACCGGCCGCGCGGGCTGGAGCACCGGAAGCCCCGCCTCCACCGCCGCGACCTTGACGGCCGGCGGCACCAGGGTCGAGCGGGAGCGGCCGTGAGGCTTGTCGGGTTGGGTGACGACGCCGGCGAGGGTGAAGCGTTCGCGGAGGAGCGCGTTCAGGGAGGCCACCGCGAACTCCGGCGTCCCGAAGAAGACGATGCGCATCAGTCGGTCCGGGCGGACTCGGCCTGGACCTCCTTGGTGTACCCGGTGTCGTCCTTGTGCTCCCGGCGCCAGCGGGCAAGGAGCATCTGCCGCCGGATCAGGCTCAGGTGATCGAGGAAGAGGATGCCGTCGAGGTGATCGATCTCGTGCTGGATCGCGCGGGCCTTGAGGCCGGTGGCATCGCGGCGGTAGCGGGTGCCGTCCAGGTCGGTGGCCTCGAGGATCACGCGCTCGGGTCGGGTGACGTCGCCGTAGACCTCGGGGATCGAGAGGCACCCCTCCTCGGCGGTCGACCTGCCCTCGGACTCGAGGATCACCGGGTCGATCATGACGAAGCGGTCGCCGTCGGCGTCCACCACGGCGACCCGCCGCGCGACCCCGACCTGGTTGGCCGCCAGGCCCACCCCCTTCGAGGCGTCCATGGTCTCGAACATGTCCTCGACCAGCCGGCGCACCTCGTCGTCCGGGGCGCCGATCTCCTCGCTGCGTCGGCGGAGCACCGGCGAGCCGAGAAGGTGCAGCGGCAACAGGCTCATGCGGGCGTCGCTCCGGGGGCCGCTGCCCCGCCGATCCGGACGATGCGGGAGCGCTCGACGACGACGGTCGCCGTGCCCGTCTCCAACGTCACGCGGGTCTCCTTCAGGCCGTCGGAGTCGACCTCCTTGATGTCCCGCACCTTGCCGACGAGGCCGCCGCTGGTCATCACCTCGTCGCCCTTCTTGAGATTGGTCAGCAGCGCGGCGTGCTTTTTCCTCGCCTGGCTGGAGGGCCGGAGGATGAGGAAGTAGAAGACCAGTCCGATGGCCGCCATCTGGAGCACGAGCATCGTGAGGCCGGAACCGGAGCCGGTTTGGGCTTGCAGCATGTGAGGACCTCGATGAAAGTCGGGCCGTGCTAGGTCTCGTTGCGGACCCTCGAGAGCCACTCGCGGCGCCAGGCGTCGAACGTCCCGTCCAGGATCCGGGTCCGGGCCTGCTCGCCCAGGCGCACCAGGAAGCGGACGTTGTGAATCGAGACCAGCCGCAGGCCGAGGATGTCCTCGACCACGAAGAGGTGCCGGAGATATCCTCGGGGATACGTGGTGCAGGTCTCGCAGTCGCACTCCGGATCCAGCGGCTCGGTGGATCCCTTGAGCGCTCGCGCCGCGCACGTTGACCCGTCCGGTCGGCAGCCACGCCGTGCCGTGCCGCCCGTTTCGCGTGGCGGCGACGCAGTCGAACAGGTCGACGCCGCGGGCGATTCCCTCCAGCAGGTCCGCCGGAAATCCGACTCCCATAAGATAACGGGGGATCTCTCTGGGCAGTCCGGGCTCCAGCAGCTCCAGGATCCGGTGCATCACCGGCTTGGGCTCGCCGACCGAGAGGCCGCCGATGGCGATGCCGGTCCAGGGTCCGCGCTCCAGCGTCCCCTCGAGCGAGCGGAGCCGCAGATCGTCGTGGGTGCCGCCCTGGAGGATCGGCCAGATCGTCTGAGGGGAGCTTGCCGTCTCCCATCAGCTCGGCGTGCCGGCGCGCGGCAGCGCTCCAGCCACCGCAGCGTGCGCTCCATGCCTTCCCGCGCCAGATCGTGCGCCGCCTGGCCGGGTACGACGTGATCGAACGCCATGGCGATGTCGGCGCCGAGGGCGCGCTGGATCTCCATGGCGCGCTCGGGCGTGAGGGTGCGGGTGGTGCCGTCCACGTGGCTCTGGAAGGTGACGCCGTCCTCCGCGATCCGCCGGAGCCCCTCGAGCGAGAAGACCTGGAAGCCGCCGGAGTCGGTGAGCATCGGGCGGTCCCAGGTGGTGAAGCGGTGCAGCCCGCCCATGTCGCGGACCACCTCCTCGCCCGGGCCGGAGATGCAGATGATAGGTGTTGCCGAGGATGATCTGCGCGCCGGTCCGCCGGACGTCGGCCGCGCTGAGTCCGCGGACGACGCCGTGGGTGCCGACCGGCATGAACGCCGGGGTCTGAACCTGGCCGTGGGGGAGGGTGAGCGTGCCGGCCCGGGCGGCGCCGGCCGATCGCGCTCGATCGTGAACTCGAACATCAGGACGCCGGGCAGGTCACGCGCCGGCCGCGGCCAGCACGCGCTCGATCTGCCGCCGATGCACCAGGTCGTGCGCCGCCATCAGCTTGATGAGGTGTCCGAGGCTCTCCGGTCCCCGCTCGCTGTGCATTCCCACCCGCTCGAGCTCGGCCGGGCCCGAGCGGGCGCCAGGATCGCGAGGTTGGCGGCCCGGAGCGCGCCGAGCTGGCCCAGCGCTCTCGCAGCGGGACTTCGCGGTAGCGGAACAGCGTCGCCCAGCGGTCCTGGTCGTAGCCCTGGAGCGGCGGACGGTCCTCGGACAGGATCATCCGCGCCCGGAAGCCGAAGACCAGCTCGGAGTCGGCGAGATGCTGCACCACCTCGATGACCGACCACTTGCCCGGCGCCTCGGGCCGCCGGAGCGCCGCGTTCAGGCACTCGCCGCAGCCGCGCGATCGAGCCACGGCACAGCTCCGCCAGCACCTCGAGCGGATCGCGGTCGCCCAGGAGGTCGAGCAGGCCGCGCACGTAGGCCTGGCCGAGCAGCGGCGCGTGGCCGCCGGATTGGAGAAGGTCACGGTCGTCTCCGGTTCAGAGGATCACCATCGCGTCACCGTAGGAGTAGAAGCGGTACCGCTGGGCCACCGCGTGCGCGTACGCGGCCTGGACCAGCTCGCGGCCGGCGAAGGCGCTCACCAGCATCAGCAGGGTGGAGCGGGGCAGGTGGAAGTTGGTGAGCAGGCGATCCACCACGCGGAAGTTGTAGCCCGGGCGTGATCATGAGCCGGGTCTCGCCCGCGCCGGCCTGCACCGCGCCGTCTCGTCCGCCGCGCTCTCCAGCGCGCGCACCACCGTCGTGCCGACCGCCCAGACCCGTCCGCCCTGCTCCCGCACCAGCTCGACCAGGGCCGCGAGGCGGGGGCTGATCTCGTACCGCTCCGGGTGCATCGGGTGCTCGCGCCGGGTCGTCCACCTCGACCGGCTTGAAGGTGCCCGGGCCCGACCTGGAGGTCGAGCCCGGCGATCAGCACGCCCTTGGCCGAGAGCGCGTCGAGGATGCTCGGCGGTGAAGTGGAGGCCGGCCGTCGGCGCGGCGACGCTGCCCTCCGTCGCGCGCGTAGACGGTCTGGTAGCGCTCCTCGTCGACCTCGGTCGGGTCGCGGGCGATGTAGGGCGGCAGCGGGCAGCCGGCCGAACCGCGCGATCGCCTCCTCGGCGGTGGCGCCGACGAAGCGGACCAGCCGGTGGCCGTCGGCGAGCACCTCGACGGTCTCGACCGCCACGCCGTCGCCGAGCGTCGATCCGCTTGCCCGGCTGCAGCGCGCTGCCCGGCTTGCCCATCGCGATCCAGGTCCCGTCGGTGCCCGGGATGGATCAGCAGCACCTCGGCCGGCGCGCCGGAAGGGCGGGTGCCGAGCAGCCGGGCGTGGCGAACCCTGGTGGTGTTGAGCACGAGGAGGTCGCCGGGCGGAGATCAGCGAGCCGAGCTGGGAAAAATGCGAGTCGATGAGCACCGAGCCCCTGCAGCGCGCGCCGGTCGCCCGCCAGCATCTCCGGCCGGCGGAAGGTTCCGCTGGTGCGCCGGGCCGGCGTTTTCTCGCGGCGGGCGGAGCGCCGGTCGTCCGGGCCGACGTCGCGCCGGTCCGCCCGGAGCAGCACCAGCATCCGGCTGGCCGACCGCTCGGCCAGCGGCTCCTGGGCGATGAGCTCGGGCGGGAGGTCGTAGTCGAAGTCGGCGGTGCGGAGCGCGCGATCAGGCGTCAAAGATCGTCGTCTGCCTGGCCGGCGGGGTCAGACCGAAGCGCTGGTAGGCCAGCGCGGTGGCGCAGCGGCCGCGCGGGGTCCGCTCGAGGAAGCCCTGCTGGATGAGATACGGCTCGTAGACGTCCTCCAGCGTGCCGGCGTCCTCGCCCACCGCCACCGCGACCGTGCCGAGACCCACCGGCCCGCCGCCGAACTTCTCGATGATGGTGGTGAGGATCCGGGCGTCCATGTCGTCGAGCCCGAACTCATCCACGTTGAGCCGCGCCAGCGCCGCGTCGGCGACGTCCGCGGTGATGCGGCCGTCGGCCCGCACCTGGGCGTAGTCGCGCACCCGGCGGAGCAGCCGGTTGGCGACGCGCGGCGTGCCCCGGCTCCGGCGCGCGATCTCCGGCCGCGCCGGCGGGATCCATCGGCACCTGGAGGATCGCGGCGGAGCGGGTGACGATCCGCTCCAGGTCGTCGGCGGGGTAGAAGCCCAGCCGCTCCACCAGCCCGAAGCGGGCGCGCATCGGGGGCGTGAGCAGCCCGAAGCGGGTGGTGGCGCCGACCAGCGTGAAGCGCTCGAGCGCCATCGGGATGGTCTGGGCGTGCGGGCCTTCGGCGATGCGCACGTCCACCCGGTAGTCCTCCATCGCCGGATAGAGGAACTCCTCGAGCGCCGGCTTGAGCCGGTGGATCTCGTCGATGAACAGCATGTCGCCCGGGCCGAGCGACGTGAGCATCCCGACCAGGTCGCCGGGCTTCTCCAGCACCGGGCCCGAGGTGGTGCGGAGCTGCACGCCCATCTCCCGCGCCATCAGCATCGCGAGCGTGGTCTTGCCCAGCCCCGGCGGGCCGAAGAAGAGGGTGTGATCCAGCGTCTCCCCACGCTGCTTCGCCGCGTCGATCGCGATCTGGAGCGACGTCTTCACCTGGGCCTGACCCACGAACTCGTCGAGCCGCGACGGCCGGAGCGCCGCGTCGGCGCCGGTCTCCTCGGGCAAAGCGTCGGGCGTGGTGACCTGCAGTTTATTCATCCTGAGCGGGTACCTCTGGTTCAAGGCCATGGCGGAACGGCGGAACGGCGAGACAGGATCCGGGCATCCACGTCCCGAGCACGCGCCGGCTTCCCTCTATTCTACATGCCAGTTACCCTCCTGCTCACCGTTCCGCTGTTCCGCCGTTCCGCCGTGTTCACGCCGCCTACTCCTGCCGTGCCACCCAACGCACCCGCCGGGTATCCGGCTCGATGGTGTGCCGGGTGCGGCAGTGGGTGCATCGGTCGGTCGAGCGCTGGTCGGCCAGCAGCACCAGCCTGCGGTTGGTGGTGCCGCAGCGGGTGCAGTTCCACTCGGCGGTCAGGGCGTCCACGGGCATCGCGAGTCAGGTCCCTCCGCGTGCGGCGAGGCGTTGCAGCGCCCGCCGGATCAGTTGTGGGGTCTCTTCTGCCGGCCCCGCGGTGATCGCGGCGCGCACCGCGTCTTCCGCCGCGCCGGCCGCGTACCCCAGTCCCATCAGCGCGCGGACCGCCTCGTCGCTGCCGGCGGTGTGGACCACTTCGGGCTCCAGCGGAAGGTCGTCGAAGCGGTCGCGCAACTCCAGCACCAGACGCTCCGCCTTCTTCCGTCCGATTCCCGCCACCGAGCTGAGCGCCGCCAGATCCCGCGCGCGGATGCTGCGCACGGTGCGCTCCGCGCCGAGGGCGGAGAGGAGCGCCAGGGCCAGCTTGGGTCCGAAGCCGCCGGCGCCGAGCAGACGCTGGAAGATCTGGCGTTCGGCGGGACGGTCGAAGCCGAAGAGCGCCCAGCCGTCCTCCTTCACCACCAGCTCGGTGTGGAGGCTCACCCGCCCGCCCGGCGGGGGCAGCCGGCCCGCGACGCCGGCGGGCACCGTCACCTCGTACCCCACGCCGCCGTCGGTCTGCACCACGATGGTCTCGCCGTCGCGGGCGGCAAGCGCGCCGGTCACGAGCGCGATCATCGGACGCCGATTGCCTGGCGGAAGAACACGCCCTGTCGCGAGGCGATCATCAGGTGGCACAGCGCGACCGCCACGCCGTCCGCCGCGTCCGCCGGCGCGGGTGCCGACTTGAGCCGCAGCAGCTGGGCCACCATGTACCCCACCTGCGGCTTGAGCGCGGCGCCGCGCCCCACGATGGTCTTTTTCACCTGGGCCGGCGAGTACTCCGCCACCGGCACGCCGGCCTGCTCGGCCGCCAACAGGATCACCCCTCGCGCGTGACTCAGCACGACCGTGGTCCTGACGTTTCTGCCGTAGAACGCGCTCTCGACCGCCACGGCGTGCGGCTGGTGGCGGACGAGCAGCGCCGTCACGCCGTCATGAATCACGCGCAGTCGGGAGGGAAGCGGGTCTCGCGGCGGGGTGGTGAGAGTGCCGCACTCGAGCAGACGCGGTTGCCGGCCGGCGCCGGTCTCGACGACGCCGAACCCGAGGACCGCGGTCCCCGGGTCGATGCCGAGCACTTTCACCGGCCCGCTCTCAGGCCTCGGCCTCGGCCAGCTGCGCGGCGTCGATATCGAAGTTTGAGAACACCTTGGAGACGTCGTCCAGCTCCTCGAGAACCTCGACCAGCCGGAGAATGCGCTCGGCGTCGGCGCCTTCGACCTTCACCGTGTTCTTCGGCACCATGGCCAGCTCGGCCGACTCGACTTCCAGCGCCCGCGCGCGAAGCGCGTCCTGCACGGCGTGGAAGGCCGAGGGGACGGTGGTCACCACGTACTGATCGCCCTCCCGGACGAAGTCCTCCGCCCCCGCCTCCAGCGCGGCATCGAGGGTGGCGTCTTCGCCGTGGCGGGTGGCGTCGAGATAGATCTGCCCCTTGCGGTCGAACATCCACGCCACCGAATTCGACGCCCCGAGATTGCCGCCGTTGCGGCTGAAGGCGTGGCGGATCTCCGCCACCGTGCGGTTGGCGTTGTCGGTGGTGGCCTCGATGAAGATCGCCGCGCCGCCCGGTCCGTAGCCCTCATACGTCAGCTCTTCGTAGACGCTGCCCTCCAGCTCGCCGGTGCCCTTCTTGATGGCGCGCTCGATGTTGTCGTTCGGCATGTTGACCGCTTTGGCGGCGTCGATCGCGGTGCGCAGCCTGGGGTTGCCGCCGGGATCGCCGCCGCCACTCTTCGCGGCTACGGTGATCTCACGGATGACTTTGGTCCAGGATGAGGCGCGGCGGGCGTCGGTGACGGCCTTCTTGCGCTTGATCTGTTTCCATTTGCTGTGGCCGGCCATGGCCGAACTCCTTGAAGCTGACGAGGTTTGGGCGGCGGGGAGGCCGGTGCGCGGGGGACTGTCGCGCAGGCGGAAACATAAGCGCGACAGCCGCTTGCGGCAATCGGAAAGGGCGCGCGAGCCCTTGACCCCGCCCGGGCCGGCCGCTAGTCTCCCCGCTCTATGATCCCCACCAGAATTTGGGCCGGCATGGCCATGGTGGCGCTCGTCGCATGCAAGGACGAGGCGCCCCGCCCGCCGCGGATTTCGCAGGTCTTCCCCAATCTCCCCATCCCGCCCAACGCCACCGTGGTGTCGCAGAGCGGCGGCGCCGACGCGCTCCAGATCACGCTGATGTCTCCGGTCAAGGCCAGCGAGGTGGAGACCTACTACCGCGCCCTGCTGAGCAAGAACGGGTGGCGCCTGGTGAACGACATGCGGAACCAGGACGGGTCGGTGGTGCTCTTCGCCCAGCAGAACGGGCCGCCGCTCTGGGTGCGCATCAAGAGCACGGACGACAGCGCGGCGACATTGGTGGACCTGGCCGGAGCGGTGCTGCCGGACACCGGCAAGGCCGCCAAGCCGGCCTCCTGACGGCCGGCTAGGTCGAGGGGTCCAGCATGTCCTCGAACCGCAGCCACTGCGCGTAGAAGAAGAGGTCCACGAAGCCCGTCGGGCCGTTCCGGTTCTTGGCCACGATCAGCTCGGTCGCCCCCTCCACTCCCTGCCGCGACCGGTACATCTCCTCCCGGTAAATAGCCAGCACCAGATCTGCGTTTTGCTTGATGGTGCCGAGGCCGCCCAGGTCGTCGAGGGTCGGCCGGGGATCCGGCCGCGCCGCGCGGTGGTGGGGAAGCTGGGCTGTCGCGAGGACGGTGAGATCCCGGTCTACCGCCACCGCCTTCAAGGCGCGCATCGCGAGGGCGACCCGCTCCTCCAGCCGGGCCGCGGGGCGGGGTGACGGGGCGAGCTGCAGCGAGTCCACCACCAGGAGGGTGCGGGGTGGGGCGATGTCGAGCGCGTCGCGCACTTCGTCGAATCTCTCGCCAAGAAGCGGGCGGAGCAGCAGCGGAATGTCGCGCAGCCGGTGCGCCGCGCCGCCCACCGCGGCGCGAGCCGCGGGGTCGAGCCGGCCCTGCCGCAGGTCGTCCACCGGCGCCTTCCCCTCCAACGCCAGGGCCCGCTCCCTCAGCCGGTCGGGGCTCATCTCGCCGGACAGGTACAGCGTCGGCACGCCGGCCCGAGCTGCCCGGATCGCGATGCCGAGCGCGAGCGCGGACTTCCCACTGCCCACGTCGCCGGCCAGGATCACGATGTCCTGCCGGCGAAACCCGCCGCCGAGCATGCGGTCGAGTGAGAGGAACCCGCTGGGCACCGTGTCTGGCGCCGGGGCGCCCGGCGCCATGGCGTCGATGCGGGCCACCAGTGCCTCGACCGATCCGCCTCCTTCTCCCGAGCCTCGCATCGCCTAGCGCTCCGCCCGCAGCAGGGCGCGCGCCGCGCGCGCCGCGTGCGCCACGGCATCTCCCGCCTCGGTGCCGCCGGCCTCACGGGCCGGGGCGACCAGCTGACTCAACACCTGCACGGCCGTCTCCGATCTGGCGTCGCGAAGCTGGCTGATCGCCGTGGCCAGCGCGCGACGCAGCGGCGGCGGCAACGTGAGGCTCGAGAGCCGGTGTTCCAGCGCCTGCAGTCGGCGCCGGTGCGCCCGCTCGGCGGGCGGCTCCCGCACCAGGTCCTGCGCCACCCGCAGGGTCAGCCAGAGCGCGAAGATGCCCTCGCGTCTCGGCCCGCGTCCGGTCTGGGGCAGCAGGGTGAGCAGCGCGCTCGCGGCCGCATCCCAGCCGGTCACGCCAGGGCCTTCGCGAGGGTGGCGAACACCAGGTCGGGCAGCATCTGCTTCATGCACCGGTGGTGGCCCAGCGGGCAGCGGGCGCTCCCCTGCGCGCTGCACGGCCGGCAGGGCAGGTCGAGCTCCACGATCCCCGCGTCCGAGCGGTAGGGGAAGAATCCGAACTGCCGCACGGTGGGCCCGAAGAGCGCTACGACGGGGGTGCCCACGCCGGTCGCCATGTGCATCACCCCCGTGTCGCCGGAGATGAGCACCTCGGCGCGCCGGATGACGGCGCCGGTCTCCTGAAGTCCCAGGGTTCCAGCCAGGCTCGCGACGCACACCCCTCCGAGCTCGGCGATGTGCTCGGCCAGCTCGACGTCATCGGGTCCGCCCAACACGGCCACATCGGCGCCGGTCGGCGTGATCCGTCGCACCAGGTCCACCCAGAACTCCGCCGGCCAGCGCTTGGTGGCGTGCGCCGCGCCCGGCGCCATCGCCACGATCGGCCGCTCCTGTCCGAGCCCCATGCCGGCCAGCCCCTCGGCCGCGCGCTCGTCCGCCTCCTCGCTCAGGAAGAAGTCGGGTGGTGCCCCGTCGGGTTGCACGTCGAGCTCGGCGGCGGCCTCGAAGTAGCGCTCCGCGACTGGTATCTGAACGCCGTAGGTGTCTCGCTTGACGGTGATGAGGAGCGCTCGCTCCAGCCGCCGCTTGGCATAGGACCGCCACGGACCCGGCGCGAGCCGCCGCAGGGCGTGACTGCGGAGGTTGCCGTGGAGATCGAGCAGGTGGGTGTAGCGGACGCCCTTGATCCGCTCGGCGATCGCCCGGATCCCTTCCCCTGGGGCGACGCCCAGCACCTCGCTCACGTGCGGATTGTGACTCAGCAGGGGGACGTACTGCTCCTTGGTGAGCACGGCGATCCGCGCTCCCCGGTGGCGGCCGCGAATGGCGCGGAGGAGCGGCGTGATGAGGAGGATGTCCCCGATGGCGCTGAAGCGGACGACGAGAATGTCGGGCGCCGGGGCTAGGCTGTCGGTCACGGAGAGAATGTAGAGGAACAGCGGGAAAAGTGAAAAGTGAACGGTGAACGGGGGGTGCCTTTGCGTCGCGACCCCCGTTCACCGTTCACTTTTTACCTTTCCCGCCGTTCCCGCTCCCATCCCCGTCATGCGCATCTCTATGCGCTATCTTTCCCTCATGCCCCGTCCCAAGAGCATTCTCTGGGTGGACGACGAGGTCGAGAGCCTCACGTCCCACGTCCTGTTCCTGGAGGAGCAGGGGTTCGCCGTGGAAACCACCACCCACGGCGACGACGCCCTCGCCTTGCTCCAGCGACAGTCGTACGGCGTGGTCCTGCTCGACGAGCACATGCCCGGCCGGCGGGGGCTCGATCTCTTCCGCGCGATCCGCACCATCGACCACGGCATGCCGGTGGTGATGGTCACCAAGAGCGAGGAGACCGAGACCCTCAAGGACGCCATCGGCTCCGATATCTCGGACTACCTCATCAAGCCGGTCAACCCGCGGCAGATCCTCTCGGTCGTCACCCGGCTGCTCGACGGCGACCGGATCCGGCAGCAGCGCCTTTCCCGCGACTTCGCGACCCGGTTCCGGGACCTGGAGGCCCGGCGCGGCGGCCCGCTGGCCTGGCGCGAGTGGGTGGAGCTGGTGGCCGAGCTGGCGGAGTGGGAGGTTCGGCTGGGCCAGGCCGACGAGCCGGGCCTCCAGGATGCGCTCCGGACGTTGCAGGAGAGCCTCCGGCAGGATTTCGCCCGCTACCTCCAGCGCAACTACGCCAGCTGGCTCCACGACGGGGAGAGCGACCGGCCGCCGCTGTCGGTGGACATCGGTGCCGAGTTCCTCCGGCCGGTGCTCGACATGCACGGGAAGGCGCTGCTGGTGGTGGTGGACTGCCTCCGCCTCGATCAGTGGGCGATGATCCGGCCGCTGATCGGCTCCCGGTTCGACATCGAGACCGCCTACTACTTCTCGATCCTGCCGACGGCCACCCCGTTCGCGCGGAACGCCATCTTCAGCGGGCTCTTCCCGGCGGAGATCAAGGCGCGGTATCCCCGCTGGTGGACCGACAACGAGGAATCGAGCCTCAACGCCCACGAGGCCGAGCTGCTCACCGAGCAGCTCAAGGAGCTGACCGGCCGCCAGGTCCCGGTGCACTACGAGAAGGTGTTCACCGCGGCCGACGGCGACGGCCTGCTCCGCCGGCTGCCGGCGCATCTGGCGCAGGACGGCGTCACCGCGCTGGTCTTCAACTTCATCGACCAGCTCACCCACGGGCGGACCGAGAACTCGACGCTCTTCGAGGTGGCCCGCGACACCTCGGCACTCCGGAACCTGACCCGGACCTGGTTCGAGCGCTCCCCGCTGTGGGATGCGCTCCGCGAGGCCGAGCGCAGGCGCGTGCCCGTGCTGCTCACCACGGACCACGGCTCGATCCACTGCCACACGCCTGCGACGGTCTTCGCCAAGCGGGACACCACCGCGAACCTGCGCTACAAGTTCGGCGACGACCTCCGGGCCCAGGATGCCGACGCCGCTCTGGTGGTGGACGACCTGCCGGCCTATGGGCTCCCCGCACGTGCCCCGGGCACCCGGCTGCTCCTCGCCACGGGGGATCGCTTCTTCGTCTATCCCACCAAGCTTCGCGAATACCAGGCCCGGTACCGCGGCGCCTTCCTGCACGGCGGCGTGTCGCCCGAGGAAGTCATTCTCCCCATCGCCCTGCTCACCCCGCGTAACCCCTGACAGTGCGGATCGAGCGTCGGCTTCTGCGGCTGGTGCGGCCGTACTGGGGTCTGCTGGCCGCTGGAATCGTCGTCACCTTCATCGCCTCGGTGCTCGACGGATTCGTCCTCGTCATTCTGATCCCGCTGCTCAAGAACCTCTTCGGCACCGCCGGCGAGCTGCATGCCGGATCGACCCAGCTGGAGGCGCTGGTGGACCGGTTGATCCGGCCGCTGGTGGCGGGCCTCTCACCCGCCGAAGCCGCGGGCCGGCTGGTGGTCGTGCTGGTCGTGGGACTCCTCATCAAGAACTCACTGTCCTATCTGTCGAGCCAGATCACCGTACGGGCGCAGGAAGGGCTGGTGCGCGATCTCCGCACCCGGCTCTTCGATCACCTGCTCACCCTCGATCTCGGCTTCTTCCAGCGCACCCGCGCCGGCCAGGTCATCTCCGCGATGATGACGGAGGTGGATCAGACCAAGGCGGTGATCACCGCCTCGCTGGTCTCGCTCTTCCAGAACCTGGTCGTGGTCGGCGTGACGTTGGTGGTGCTGAGCCAGATCTCCATGAGGCTGACGCTCTTCACCCTGGCCTTCGTGCCGCTGCTGGTGATGCTGCTCCAGCGGCTGGTCGGCCGGCTCCGGCGCCACGCCCGGGCCCGGAGCAAGGAGCGGGGCGAGGTGACCGCGACCGTCACCGAGCGGATCGGCGCCATCCGGCTCATCCGATCCTATGGCGAAGAGAGCCGCGAATCGGCCGGCTTCGACGCCCAGACCAACCGCTACCGGAAGCAGGTGATCCGGACCCAGCGATTCTCCTCGCTCACCAGCCCGATCACCGAGATCTTCTCCGGGTTTCTCGTCCTCCTCATCCTGTGGGCCGCGACCCGGCCCGAGCTGCTGGGGCTGGAGGCCCCGCTCGCCCCCGCCACGATCATCGTCTTTCTGATGGCCGCGCTCCGGCTCACCTCCCCGCTCAAGACGATTTCCGGCTTTCCCGCGGTGATGGCGCTCGCGCTGGCGAGCGCGGAGCGGATCTTTCAGCTGCTCGACGAGCCCTCCAAGGAGGTGGACCGACCCGGCGAGGGCGAGGCGAGCTTCGAGCGCGAGATCGCGTTCGACCGCGTCACCTTCCGGTACGGCGACGGGGAGCCGGTGCTGAGCGAGGTCTCGTTCGCCATTCCCAAGGGGACGGTGGTGGCGCTGGTCGGGCCTTCGGGCGCGGGGAAGACGACGCTCGCGGATCTCCTTCCCCGATTCCACGACCCGACCTCGGGCGAGATCCGACTCGACGATGTCCCCCTCACCCGGCTCAAGCGGCGCTCGCTTCGCGCCCTCATGGGGGTGGTGAGCCAGGATACCGTGCTGCTCAACAACACGGTGTTCGCCAACATCGCGTACGGCTCGCCCGGGGCCTCACGGGAGCGGGTCGAGGCTGCCGCCGAGGCCGCCAACGCCGCCGGGTTCATCCGCCTGCTCCCGCAGGGCTTCGACACCGTGCTCGGCGAGCGGGGCACCCGGCTTTCGGGCGGGCAGCGGCAGCGGATCGCCATCGCCCGGGCCCTGCTGCGGGATCCGCCGATCCTCATCCTGGATGAAGCCACCAGCGCGCTCGACACCGAGTCGGAGCGCCTGGTGCAGCAGGCGATCGACCGGCTGATGCGGGAGCGCACGGTGCTGGTGATCGCCCACCGGCTCGCGACCGTGCGGGATGCCGATGAGATCGTCGTGCTCGACGATGGCCGGGTCGTGCAGCGAGGCACCCACGAGGAGCTGTACCGAGCCGGCGGGCTCTACCGGCGGCTGCACGATCTCCAGTTTCGCGAGGACGACGTCGCAGTCGGAGCGCGCGGACCCTGAGGGTCGAGGCGCGGAGGTTGTCATCCGGCGTCCACTCGCTAGCTTCCGGGTTCCTTCAGCGATTCTGACCGCAATGAACCATCTCGAGAACACTCGCGTGCTGCTGGTCGGCGCCTTCGACCATGCGATGCACGCGCACGCGTCGCTGCGTGGCCGCGCCCTCGAGCGCCTCGGCTGCCGAGTCAGCTGCTTCAATCTGGTGGGAACCGGCGGGCTGTTGAGCCGCCTCCGAAGGGCCGGACTGCACGACCGGATGGTCCGGGCGCTCAGGCAGACGGACCCGGCCATCGTCCTGGTGCTGGAGGGGAGCCAGTTGCCGCCGGAGCTGGTGGCGGAGCTGAAACGAGAGGCCGGGGCGCTCTGGGTCAACTGGTTCTGCGACGAGCGGCGAACCCACGCCTCCATCTCGGCGCTCGCGGCGGCCTACGATGTCGTGTTCGTGGCGGGGAGCGCCGTGGCGGAGGCCGGCGAGACGATCGGCCTACCCCCCATGTACTACCTGCCTCCCGGCTGCGATCCGTCGGTCCACCGCCCGATGCGCTCGCGCGACCAGTTCCGTGCCAACGTGGTCTTCGCGGGCACCGCGACCCCGCATCGCGAGCGGCTGCTGTCCGAGCTGGTCGAGTTCGGGCTCGCGGTCTGGGGACCCGGTTGGCGGAAGACCAAGCTGCGGGACTACTGCCGCGGCGAGCTGCTGGATCACGTCGACTACATCCGCGCCTACGCCGGCGCGTCGGTGGCGGTCAACGTCCAGTGCTCGGGGGACAGCGGCGGTGACGACCCGGGCTGCAACCGGCGGCTCTTCGAGCTCGCCGCGATCGGCGTCCCCCAGGTGGTAGAGGATCGTCCCGACATCCACCGGCACTTCTGCGAGGGATCCGAGATCCTGGTGGCCCGCTCGGCAGCCGACTTCAAGGGACTGCTCGCCGAGGCGCTCCAGGACCGCGCCTGGTCGGAGCAGGTCGCCGCCGGCGCGCGGCAGCGGGCACTCACGGAGCACACCTACATGCACCGCCTCGCGGCACTGCTCGGGGCGGTAGGGGTGGCGGAGCCACAAACCGCGTAACCGTCCTAAGCCAGAAAAGCGTGAACAGTGAAAAGTGAACGGTGAACGGGAATGCTCGTTTCCCTTTCACCGTTCACTTTTCACCGTTCACGCTTTTCTCCATTACCCAATCAGCGTCCCCTCCGGCAGCGCCCCCGTGGTGAGGTAGTGCCGAAACATCCGCACATACCCCTCGGCCATCGCGTGATGGGTGAAGTGCCGCTCCACCCGGGCCCGGCACGCCTCCGGCGCGATCGCATCCAGCGCCGGGCGCCGCTCCACCAGCTCCTCCAGACGTGTCCCCCAGCGCGCCGACGTCCGGTGAGATGATCTCCGGCAGGGAGCCGCGGCCGGTGCCCAGCACCGGCGTGCCGCTCACCATCGCTTCGATCAGCGTGATACCGAACGGCTCGTCCCAGAGCGCGGGCATCCAGAACGTCTTCGCCCCCGCCAGCAGCTCCATCTTCCGGGCTGCCGCCGACTCGGCCGACGTAGCGCACGTACCGGCTGAGGCTCGGCCGCCACCCGCCCGCGATCACCATCCGCCGCCGCAGCCGCTTGGCACCCGAGGCTGCCCAGCGGTAGCCCTTCACGCCGTGCAGCCGGCCGAGGAAGAGGTCGTAGTCGTCCTTGTGATCGCGGAACCGGTATTCCGCGGGATCCACGCCGTTGTAGACGAAGGCGCGGCCCCCGTGCCGCTCGGCGTGGTTCCGGCTGAGATAGAGGGTGTTGGGCGCGCCGGTGGTCCCCGGCTTCCAGTTGCCGGCGAGTCGGCGGATCCACGGCACCTCGGGCGGGGTCCGGAGCGGCGCGCAGGCGAGCACGATGTCCAGGCTCGGCGGCAGCAGCGGCCGGATATCGAACTCGGGCCGGCGGGCCTCGGCGATGGACACCGGCACCAGCGTCGCCTCCGGCACGACCGACCCGTGCCCCGCGACGAGGGTGACTCGATGCCCGGCGGCGGCGAGGCCCCGGGCGAGCGAGACGACCATCCGCTGGGTGCCGCCGTAGTCGGGGACCGGAAGCCGGTCCCAGAAGAAGAGAGCGATATGCATGGCGCGCCAAATCTATGCATCTTGACCCTCGATGCCTCTTCGCGTCATGCAGGTCCTGCATCAGGGCGGTGGAGCGGGGTCGGTGACGTCCACCCTGCACCTCAGCCTGGCGTTGCGCCAGGCGGGCGTGGACGTGGTGTTCGTGTGCCCGCCCGAGACCGAAGTCGAAGCCCTCGCATCGGACGGCAAGCTCACGGTGCGGCCGCTGGCGCTTCGGCCCGGCGCCCGCCGCGCCAACGCGGCGGCACTCGCCGAAGTGATCGCGAGGCACCCGGTGGCCCTGGTCAACTCGCAGAGCGCGCGCGACCGCGAGGCCCTGACCTGGCTTCGCCTGACCGGGCGCCTGCCGCTGCCGCTGGTCTTCACCCGCCGGCAGATGCCGCGGACGTTCTTGGTGGAGAACTGGCTGGCCTCCCGCGCGGCCGATCGGGTCGTCGCGGTGAGCACCGCCGTCGCCGCCGCGCTCCGCCGGAAGGGCACGCCCGCGCGAAAGCTCGCCGTGATCCCCAACGGTCTCGTCACCGCGCGAGTGGACCGACCGGTCTCCGACCGCGCCATCTTCGATTGGAAGGATCGAATCGGGTGGGATCCGAAGCGACGGACGATCGGGATCCTCTCACGGCCCAAGGATCAACACGTCGTCCTCGAGGCGCTGGCCGGGTGACGACGCCGGTGCGCCTGGTGCTCGCGGGAGTGGATCCCGTCGGACCCGATCGCCGCACGGGCCCGCGCCGTGGGCGCGCCGCACGCGGTGGTCTGCATCCCCTTCACGCCGGAGGTGGCGCCGCTGTACCGGCTGCTGGAGGTCGCCCTGCTTCCCTCGCGCATCGAGGGCTTCTCGCAGGCCCTGCTGGAGGCGATGGCGCTGGGCAAGCCGGTGATCGCCTCGGCGGCGGGCGGCAACCTCGACCTGGTCCGCCACGAGACTGACGGTCTCCTCGTCCCGCCCGCTGGAGCCGGAGGCGTGGGCCGGCGCGATCGAGCGGCTGCTCAACGACCTCGCGCTCGCGGCCCGGCTGGGGGCGGCCGCCCGGGAGACCGCGCGGGTCACCTTCAGTCTCGATCGCACGGTGGAACGGACGCTCGAGCTCTACCGGTCGCTGCTCGGCCCGGCGCCCCGCTTGCTCCGGCTGCTCCCATCCGGTGAGATTCTCTCGCCCATTCATTCCCGAGCGGAACGAGCGCGTGGTCAAGATTTCCGGATTCACCATCGTCAGGAACGCGATCAAGCTGGACTTCCCCGTGGAAGCCAGCATCCGGTCGATCCTGCCGGTGTGCGACGAGGTCGTGGTGAACGTGGGGCGGTCGGAGGACGATACCCTCGAGCTGGTCCGCTCCATCGCCGACCCGCGGATCCGGATCCTCGAGACCGAGTGGGACATGAGCCGGCGCAACACCGTGCTCGGCGCACGAGACGCTGCGGGCGATGCGGGCCTGCGCCCATCCCTGGGGCGTCTACATCCAGGCCGACGAGGTGCTGCACGAGCGGGGCGCAGCCGAGCTGGCCGCGGCGATGCGTGAGCACGACGGCGACCCGCGGGTCGAGGGACTGTTGGTTCGATACCTCCACTTCTACGGCGGCTTCGAACCGTCGCGACCCACCGGCGCTGGTACCGGCGCGAGGTCCGCGCGGTGCGGCTCGACCCGGCGCTCGACATCCGGCCGTACCAGGGCGCGCAGGGTTTCCGGGTCGGGCCGGAGCACCGGAGGATCCGCGCGCGGCTCACCGGCGCGGAGATGTTCCACTACGGCTGGGCTCGGCCGGCCCAGGCGCTGCGCGAGAAGCGGGAACTGGGCAAGACGATGTACCCCTGGCGCGATGCCGACGAGCGCAAGCCGCTGCTCGCGTGGATACCCGGCATCCGGCCGTTTCAGGGCGCACACCCGATCGGTGGCGCGCGAGTGGATCGAGGCGCGCCGGCTCGATCCCGAGCGGGTCATCGCCCCGCGGCGGTTCCGCTGGCGGTTTCTGCGTTACTACGTGTCAGAGGCGATCGAGCGGCTGACCGGCGTCCGGGTGTTCGAGTTCCGGAACTACACGATCGTCTGATGCGACAACGCGCAGGTCGTATTCCCTGACCGGAGAGCAACAGCTCGAGGCGTCGCGCGTAGGTGTGGTGCTGGAGCGCGTGCGCCCGGCCCGCCTCCGCAATGCGGCACCGCTCCGTCGGGCTGGCAAGATAGTGTCGTACCTGCTCGGCCGCGTCGGAGGTGGATGCGGTACCAAGCGCAGTGCCGACCGTCCACGGCGAAGCACTCGATGTCCGGCACGTACGGCCCGAGATAGAACCCGCCGCATCCCATGACCTTCCACATGCGGTTGGAGGCAGACGCCCGGTCCGCGTCTTGTTCCGGATGGGCGCTCGCGCCGAGAGAGATCGTGCGCCCCTGATGACCTGCCGGAGCCGATGTCCGTGGACCGGCCCATCGGCTATCGGTAGGTCGGCGGGCGCGTCGCTCCCAACCGGGTCCCCGGATCTGCAGCTTGCAGACGGCCGCGACTGCGCGCAGCACCGCGTAGCGGTGAGGGTATTGCCCGGAGCCGACGAAGCTGGCCTCGCAGAGGAAGCCGGGAGGCGTGGTCGTGCCGGGAAGTCTCGCGTCGGGATCCACGCCCTGGGGCAGGAATCGCACCTCCTCGATGCCCGCGGCCCGATAGTCGTCGACCTGCGCGAGATAGGTGACGTACATCCGGCGCACCAGGCGACCCAGCGCGAGGACCTGCGGGCCTCGGCTGGGGATCGAAGTACCAGAAGGCCGCCTGGCGCCCTCGAAGGAGCGCGCCGAGCGCCGGCTCGCCTGCGAGGATCGGCGTGGCGCGTCAGCAGCACAAAGTCGGGCTCGAACGCCTCGGCCAAGTAGCGAATGGCCCGGCCCGCCGAGCGGGCCGGCATACCGCGACCAGCCTACTACATTCACCAGCCGGCACTCGTGCCCCAGTGAGCGCGTCGCGCGCACGATGGACGCTTCAGTCTTGTGGGCACCGCTGGCGCCCAGCACCACGACTCGCATGCGCCAAAGTATAAGACTCTCCGGGAGAATGATCGGAAGTGGCGGATGACCTGCGGTGGTTCGCCTCCAATCCCTACACGGCCCTCGTCGTGCCCGCACCTCCGTCGGCTCGGCCTCGCGGTTGCCACGGAGGGCGAGCGGCCCGCCCGTCTGGTGGTTGCCATGTCCGGGACCACGGCGGTGCCAGCCTGGCGATTTGCGCGGCGACAGGGCGCCCGACTGCTGCTCTACCTTTGGGACCTTCCACCTGGAGGCAGTGGTCGCGGGCGCCCCGACCCGGTCTGGTGGTTTGCCGGAAGATTCCTGCGGATCCCACGGCCCTGGGGCGGCTACGGCCGTAGCGGGCACTACAGCCGGCTCCGCTACATCGCCGCCAGGGCCGAGGCGGTCTGGGTGCCGAGCGAGATGACGCAGGAGATCGTGGCGGAGCGCTTTGGTGTCCGCGCCCATCGGGTGCCATACTGCTACGACTCCGACACGGTTCGTGCCGCGGGCTGACACCGGTGGCGAGGCGACCGGAACGGCTCCACCGACGCTCCTGACGGTGTCGCGTCTCCGTCGCCACAAGAATCAGGCGACCCTGCTCCACGCGGCTGCTCTGTTGGAGCGTCGTGTTCGAGTTCGTCTGATCGGGCGTGGCCCGCAGCAGGAGAACCTCGAAGCTCTCGCGGCCCGACTCGGCGTGGCCTGTACCGTCGAGACGGCGGCCGATGACCGGACCGTCACCCGAGCATACCAGGAGGCGACAGTGGCGGTCTGTCCGAGCCGTTTCGAGGGGTTCGGCCTCACGCCGATCGAAGCGGTAGCGTCCGGCGTGCCTGTGGTGGCGTCGGACATCCCGCCGCACCGAGAGTTTGTGGGGCGGGCGGCGCGGTTCGCACCGCCTGACGATCCAGCCGCACTGGCGGGGGCGATTGCCGAGGCCCTCGATGCCCGGCCTGCGGACCCCGGCCTCGTCGCCGATCTCACCATCTCGGCGGCGGCTCACCGCTTTCTCGGCTCGCTCGAGCATCTCCTGGGCTAGATTGGGGCATCATCAGCCGACCGTCAGGTCGTCATGTCCACTGGCCGCGTATAGATGAACTCCGTGCGCAACTCCGCGGCCGGCGAGAAGTACGACCGGCTGTTTCAGGCCTGGGTAGAGCGTCAAGGCCCGCGGGGGCGCGACCTCGAATGGCGGATGTCACGCCTGCTTTGGCGCCATCGGGCGCTGCTCCGGCGCTACCCTCCCCGGGGAAAGCGCGTGCTCGACTTCGGCTGCATGGACGGCGTGTTTACCATCAAAGCGCAGGAGCTCGGGGGCGACGCCGTAGGTTATGACATTTCACCCGCGGCTATCGCGCAGGCCGAGGTGTTTCGCGGTGCGACGGCCCGGCCGGTGTTCACCACCACGCCTCCCGAGCGCGGCCGATTCGACCTGGTATACTGCCAGGAGGTGATTGAGCATGTCGAGGACGACTCGAGGCTGATCGGCGAATTGGTGAGTTATCTCGCGCCGGGGGGCCTGGTGGTAGGGACGACGCCCGTAGGCAAGTATTTCTGGGATCCGGACCACAAGCGGGTGTATGACGAGGTGTCCCTTCAGCGGACGCTGGCGCCGTGGGGCCGGGTTCGTCTGCGCCGCTACTACCGAACTCCCCTCAGGAACCTTGTCCCGGTCCGGCAGCCCGGGGCAGCCGTCTTCATTTTCGAGGTCTCGCCACCCTTTCGCTCCGCCGGTTCATAGCGCAGCCATGCGTGTAGCCTTGCTGACCTCCGCCAACGGCTGGCGCGGCTCCGGATCGAGCTACGCCAAGCTGGCCCGCGGTCTCGGCGAGCGCGGCCACGTGGCCCACCTGGTGACGGCCGCGCCCCGGCTCACGTCCCGCCTGGTTGCCATGGACCTTCCCGTGACCGAGATCCCGGGTCGAAACACCGGACCGCGGGAAGTCTGGGCGCTGCTCCGGGCCCTCCGAGGGATTCGCGCCGATGCCCTCGTGGTGGACACCCCGCGCGACGTCCGTCTCGCCGCCTACGCCACTCTGCTGCACTCCGCGCGCATCGTCTACCGCTACAACCTGAACTACCGCCGGCCCCGCAACGACCTGATGGACCGCGCCTACCTGAAGCGCGTCAGCGCCTGCGTCTACCAATCCCGGTACATCCAGGAGGAGGCGGTCGCCCAGGTGCCCTGGATAGGGCGGATCCGTGGCTTCCGGATTCCGAACGGCTACGACCTCGAGCGCTACGCCCCATCCCCCGAGGGGGGTCGCGCCTTCCGCGAGCGCTACCTGATCCCTGCGGACGCGCAGGTCGTGCTCACCACGGCCAAGCTCACCCGGAACAAGGGCCACGAGGTGGCGATCGCGGCGCTCGGCAAGCTGAACGCCTCGGGGACGCCGGTGCTCTACCTCGTCTGCGGTGACGGCGCGCGGGAGGCGGAGCTCAGGGGCCTCGCCCGGTCCGCCGGGCTGCCAGCGGTATTCACCGGCCTGCTGGAGGCGGCGGATATCGTAGGCGCGCTCGCCGCCTCCGACGTGGTGGTGCATCCGTCGCTCAACGAGATCTTCCCCAACGCGGTCGGCGAGGCGATGGCGTGCGGACGGCCGGTCGTCGCCGCCGACGCGGGCGGCACCGGCGAGCTGCTCGGCCGCGACGGCGAGACCGGCATCCTGGTGCCGCCGGGTGATGCCGATGCGCTGGCGACGGCGGTGCGGCAGCTTCTCTCCGACCCGGCGCGGCGCGACCGGCTGGGTGCCGCGGCCCGGCGCCGGATCGCCACCGAGTTCCCGGTCGGGCGGATGATCGACGGCTACGAGGCCGCGCTGCTCGCGCTCATCGAGTAGATTCACCGCATGGCGCCGCAGCTCCTGCTCACCTACGACTTCCCTCCGATAGGCGGCGGCATCGCGCGGTGGATGGGGGAGCTGGCCAAGCGGTACCCACCCGGGTCGCTGGTGGTCTCCACCGGCCAGCACCCCGATGCCTCCGAGGTGGACGCCACCTTCCCCAACCGGGTGGACCGGCTGCCGCTGGCCGCCCGGCGGCTCCGGAGCCTCCAGGGACTGCTCTTCTGGTCCCGGCGCGCCGCCATGCTCACCCGGCAGTGCGGTGTCGAGTTCATCTGGTGCGGCAACATGAAGCCCGCGTCCTACCCGGCGAAGTGGACCATGGAGCGGCTCGGCATCCCGTTCGGGGTTCTGCTGCACGGCGGCGACCTTCTGATCCTCCAGCACCAGGTTCACCAGTCGCTGCTCAAGCGCAGGACGGCGCGCGCGCTCCTCGCGTCGGCCGCGGTGCTGGTGGCCAACAGCCGGTGGACCCGCGACTGCTGTCTCACCCTCCTGAGCGAACTGGAGATCGAGCCGGCGGAGCGCCAGGTGCAGATCGTGCCGCTCGGCGCCGATCACGTCTTCTTTCGCCCCGGCGTGGACGTCACCGACGCGCGGGAGCGCTACGGCCTGGGCCAGGGCCGCTGGCTGCTGTCGGTCGCCCGGCTGGCGCGCCACAAGGGCATCGACACCGCGCTTCGGGCGCTCGCGCACCTGCGGGACCGGTATCCCGACCTGCGGTATGCCGTGGTGGGATCGGGCGAGGAACTGGGCCCGCTGGGGGAGGAGGCCCGCGAGCTCGGCGTCGCCGACCGGGTGCGGTTCCTCACCGACGTCCCCGATCGCGACCTACCGGCGATCTACAATTGCGCCGAAGTGTATCTCGGCGTGTCCCGGCTGATGGAACAGCGGGTCGAAGGGTTCGGCATCTCCATCGCGGAGGCGTCGGCGTGCGGCATTCCCGTGGTCGCGGGCCGGAGCGGGGGCATCCCCGAGGCGGTGCGGGACGGTGAGACCGGCTTGCTGGTGGACGCCGAGCGCGCCGAGGCGGTGAGCGAGGCGCTCGGGCTCCTGCTCGACGACCCCGGCGCTCCGCGCCAGGCTCGGCGGCGCCGGCCGTCGCGCGGTGGAGACGTACTACAACTGGGACCGGGTGGCGGGAGATCTCGCCCGGATCGGACACGAATTCGCCGGCGCGGTTGCTCGAGAGGCGGTTTCCTGATGGTTCACACCCTCGCACAGCCCGGCCGCGGCCGACGAGTACGACGGTCAGTATCGTGCCTGGCTGGAACAACACGGCCCTCGCGCGCTCGATCTCGACTGGCGGCTCACCCACCTGGAGTGGCGGCAGCGGGTGCTGCTCCGCCGCTATCCGCCGGAAGGGAAGCGGGTGCTCGACTTCGGCTGCATGGACGGGGTGTTCACCCTGCGGCTCCAGCAGATGGGCGCGGAGGCGGTGGGCTACGACATCTCACCCGCCGCGATCGCGCAGGCGAAGCAGTTCCGCGCGACCGCGGCACGTCCCGTCTTCACCAACGTGCCGCCGGGTCCGGGCCAGTTCGACCTGATCTACTGCAGTGAGGCGCTGGAGAACGTGGGCGACGACTCGGCGCTGGTGGGAGAGCTGGTAGGCTACCTGACGCCGGGAGGATCGGTGGTGGGCACCACGCCGATCGGCGAGGAGGGCGGCGATCCGGCTCAGCGGGGCATCTACGATCAGGCTCAGCTCAAGCGCGCGCTGTCGCCCTATGGCCGGGTCCATGTCTTCCGCTACGCGCGCCGCCCGGTGCGCGACCGCCTGCCTTTCCGGAAGACGAAAGGCGGCAGGCTCTTCCTGTTCCAGGTTACGCCGCCGAATCCTCCGGGCGAACGCTGATGGCGTAGGTCGGGCAGTTCAGCACGTACGCCCCGTCGATCGGCGACCAGGTCTGGATCGGACTGTGCACTTCCGCCTTCCCCCGGGCGTCGAGCCGGAAGACCTTCGGCGCCTGCACCACGCAAGCGCCACACCCCACACAGCGCTCCTCGTCTACCAGCACTCTCAGCCTGCGCGTGGGGTGCAACCCCCGGGGCACCGCGTCGAGCTTCCCGCCGAGGCTCTCGAGCGCGTGCGCGGTCGCGCTGTAGCCGGCTTGGAGCAGCTCCTCGTTGCGGTCGAAGGCGAACATCGAGATGTGCTCGACCCGCGGCTGCACCAGGATGAGCGGCGGCCCCTGCCACTCGCGGAGCTGGCCGTCGATCTGGGTCTGCATCACGATCTCGAGTCCGCGGATGTACGTCGCGGCGAAGCCCTCGGTCTCGTCGGAGGAGCGCACGACGCTGGTCGCCGCGACGTTGACCGCGAGGATCGGCCCGCTTCCGAGCGACGCCGCCAGCCGCACCGGCAGGTTCTCCACCACGGCGCCGTCCACGTAGGCGCGGCCGTTGATGATTCGGGGCGGGAAGATGCCCGGCAGTGCGCAGGAGGCGACCACCGCGTCGGCGACTTTCGCGTCGAGCAGGCCGGGGAGACCCCACATGACCTGGATGCCGGAATGGAGGTCGGCGGTGTTGACCAGCAGGCGCCGGGAGAGGTCGCGGAAGGTGATGTCACCGACCAGGCTCTGGACCAGAATCTCGAGCGGCTCCCGGCGGTAGAGGGCGGGCGCCATCAGCCGGCGGAACGCGACATCCGCCCGGGCGACCTGAAAGATGTCCCGCCGCCGCACCTGACGCGCCCGCGCCTCCATCTGCTGGAGGGGCACCCCGGCGGCCCAGGCGGCGCCGATCAGGGAGCCGATGCTGGAACCCACGACGAGGCTCGGCACCAGGCCCCGCTCCTCCAGGGCCCGGAGCACACCGATGTGGGCGAGCCCCTTGAGGCCGCCGCCACTGAGCACCAGGGTGAAGGGTCGGTCCGGGTTCACTCGCTTGCCCCGGCTGAGGTTGCCTGCGTAACGTACGCCCCAAGAATTTGCAAGAATCGTGCGCCGCGCGCGGTGTGGCCCAACGGTGCAAGTCGGTGCGCGGTTCCCACCTATTTGGGTAACCCAGATCACGGGACGGATATGGCTGGAGGGGGCGCCGGGACCGGTTTGCCAGGGCCGACCGGTCCAATTGGGGGTTGTTCCCTGGCCTGGGCGGGGTACGCGTCGACGGCGCCTTAGGGCCGCGGAACGCCTGCCTCCTGGAGCGGCCGGCCGGTCCCTGATCGGAATCGACACCCTAGAGCGGGACATTGTGACCTTGCCGTTCCCCCTCATGGAAGCGAGCGATAAACGCGTAAAGGGTGAAAAGTGAAAAGCAAAAGGCCAGAAGTGGCTGGAGCCGAGCGGTCCTCCCAGGCCGGGGACGGGGCGGCGGCCCATTCACCTTTCACTGTCCACTCTTCCCGCAGTTACGATGTGGACCTCCTCCGCTCCACCGAATTTCCCTGGACCTCGGATACCATCTACCTCAACAACGCCAGCATCGGCCCGCTGCCCGAGCGCACCCGGCTGGTGCTGGAGGAGTTCAACCGGGGCCGTGCGGCGCCGCACAAGCTGCCGGACCGCGAGCTGTTCGCCATGCTGGCCGACACCCGCGTCAAGATCGCCCAGCTGATCGGTGCGGCGGCGGAGGAGATCGCGCTCACGGTCAACACCGGCTTCGGCATCGGCATGGCGGCCCGCGCACTCCCGCTCCAGCCCGGCGACATCGTCCTGGTGAGCGACAAGGAGTTCCCGGCGAACGTCTATCCCTGGCTCCGCCTCAAGGACCGTGGCGTCGCCATGGAGCTGGTCCCGACGACGGTCGAGGGCTGGCCCGACGAGCCCCGGCTGCTGGAGCGGCTTCGCGATCCGCGGGTGCGAGTCCTGGCCGTGTCACTGGTGCAGTTCAGCAACGGGTACCTGGTGGATCTCGACCGGCTCTCCGCGGCGACCCGGGAAACCGGCGCGTTCCTGGTGGTGGACGCGATCCAGGGGGTCGGTCAGGTGCCGGTGGATCTCTCCCGCACCCAGGTGGACGTGCTGGCTTGCGGCGGGCAGAAATGGCTGCTCTCACCCTGGGGGTCGGGCTTCGTCTACGTCCGCCGCGACCTGATCGAAACACTCGACCCTGCGATCACCGGCTGGCTCTCGTTCGAAGGCACCGACGATCTCACCCGGCTCACCCAGTACGACGACAGGCTGAGGTCCGATGCCCGTCGCTTCGAGTTGATGACGCTGCCGTACCAGGATTTCGCCGGGCTCAACGCCTCGCTGGAGCTGCTGCTGTCACTCGGCATCGAGCGGATCCGGGATCACATCCGCACCCTGCACCAGCCGGTGATCGCCTGGGCCGCCCGGACCGGGGCGCGAATCGCCTCGCCTCCGGGCGGCAGCGGCTCCGGCATCCTGTGTGTCGCGCCCGAGGGGGTTCGGGAGGTGCACCGCCGGCTCAAGGCGGCGCGGATCGTCTGCAGTCTCCGCGAGGGTGCCATCCGGCTCAGTCCCCATTGCTACAACACCGTCGCCGAGATGGAGCGGGTCGCCCACGCGCTCGCGGCGGACTGAGCGAATGCGGGTCGCCTTCCTCACCGCGCTCTTCCCGGTTCTCTCGGACATCCCGTTCCTGAATCAGATCGTCGGGCTCCTCGAGCGGGGCCACCAGGTCGACGTGTACGCCGACGGGCCGCAGTCGGGCGGACCCTTCCACCCCGACGTGGAGCGCCTCGGTCTCCAGTCGCTCACCCGGTACCCGTTGCGCTGGCCGGCGAGTCGTCTCGAGCGGTGGCGCGCCGCGGCCCGGGTCGTTCTCGACCATCGAGGAACCGAGCGCCGGGCGCTGCTCCGGACGCTCGACCCATCGCGCTTCTGGCGCCGCGCCTGGACTCTGGACCAGCTCCGCCGCACCGCGCGCTTCCTTCCGACCCGGTCCTACGACATCTGCTACTGCGCGTTCGGCATGGATGCGCCCCATGCGCTCCGGCTGCGCCGCCTCGGCGTGCTGGGCGGCGAGCTGGTGGTGGCCTTCCGGGGCGCCGACACCACGAAGTACGTTGCTCGAAGGGGGCCGCGGGTCTACGCGCGGACCTTCCGGCAGGCCCGCCTGCTGCTCCCGGTGTGCGACTTTCTCGCCCGGCGGCTGATCGACCTCGGCGCGCCGCCCGAGCGGGTGGTGGTTCACCGAACCGGCATCGACCTGCGCCGGTGGCCGTACCGCGAGCGCGAGCCGATGTCCGACGGACGCCTCCGGCTGGTGACGGTGGGGCGGCTGGTCGAGAAGAAGGGCATCGAGCACGTCCTGCGGGCCGTGCGCCTCCTGGTGGACCGCGGGGTGGACGTCGAGTACCGGATCCTCGGCGACGGCCCCCGGCGCGAGCGGCTCGCCGCGCTGGCCGCGGAGCTCGGAGTGGAGGGTCGCGTCACGCTGGGCGGCCGGCACGGCCAGGAGAAGGTGCGCGACGGACTCCAGGGATCCGACGTGCTGGTCGCGGCAAGCGTGACCGCGGCCGACGGCGACGAGGAAGGGATTCCCAACGTGCTGAAGGAGGCGATGGCGTCGGGGATGCCCGTGGTCGGGACCCGGCACGCGGGAATCCCCGAGCTGATCGAGGACGGCGTGTCGGGCCTCCTGGTGCCCGAGCGCGACGAGGCGGCGCTCGCCGGCGCGCTCCAGCGTCTGGTCCGGGAGCCCGGGCGGTGGGTTGCCATGGGCCGGGCGGGGCGCGCGAAGATCGAGATGGAATACGACATCGACAGGCTCAACGACCGGCTCGCCGGTATGCTGGAAAATCTGATCCCTCCGGAGGCGACATCCCGATGACCAGCTTCACCGACATGCTCTCCGCTGGCTACGGCTTCACCGAGCCCGCGATCACCCTCGGCTCCGCGCTCGAAGGCGGTGCGGTCCACCAGGAGCCGAAGGTGAAGGTCCCGATCGCCATGATGAACCGGCACGGCCTGGTGGCGGGCGCCACCGGCACCGGGAAGACCCGGACGCTTCAGCTGCTCACCGAGCAGCTGTCGGCGTCGGGCGTCCCGGTCTTCGTCGCCGACATCAAGGGCGACCTGAGCGGGCTCGCGGTGCCCGGGCAGGCCGACGACAGGGTCTCCGGACGGGCGAAAGACATCGGCTGGACCTGGACCGCGGCGGGCGTCCCGGTCGAGTTCGTGAGCCTGACCGGCGCGCTCGGCGTGCAGCTCCGAGCGACCGTCAGCTCGTTCGGCCCGCTGCTGCTGGGGAAGGCGCTCTCCCTCAACGAGACCCAGACCAGCGTGCTCACCCTGGTGTTCAAGTACGCCGACGACAACCAGCTCCCCCTGCTCGACCTGCCCGATCTTCGGGCCGTGCTCCAATTCCTGACTTCGGACGAGGGCAAGGCGGCGCTGGAGACCTACGGCGGGATGTCGAAGGCGACCGTCGGCGTCCTGCTCCGCAAGCTGGTGGAGCTCGAGGCGCAGGGGGCAGAGCGCTTCTTCGGCGAGCCGGAGTTCGACGTGAGCGACATGCTGCGGACCACGTCGGACGGCCGTGGGGTGGTGACCTGTCTGGAGCTGGCGGACGCGCAGGACCGGCCGGCGCTCTTCTCCACCTTCATGATGTGGCTCCTGGCGGAGCTCTATCACAACCTTCCCGAGGCGGGCGATCTGCCGAAGCCGAAGCTGGTCTTCTTCTTCGACGAAGCCCACCTGCTGTTCGAAGACGCGCCGAAGGCGTTCCTGGACCAGATTCAGCGGGTGGTGCGGCTGATCCGGTCCAAGGGCGTCGGGGTCTACCTGGTGACCCAGACGCCGAAGGACGTCCCGAGCGACGTGCTGGCCCAGCTGGGGAACCGGATACAGCACGCCCTGCGGGCGCACACGCCGGACGACGACAAGGCGCTCAAGGCCACCGTGCGCACCTACCCCAAGACCGAGTTCTACGACCTCGAGGAGACCCTCACCTCACTCGGCACCGGGGAGGCGGTGATCACCGTGCTCGACGCGAAGGGAAGGCCCACGCCGGTCGTCGCGGCCCGGCTGATCCCGCCGGCCTCCCGGATGGCGCCGCTCAGCCCGGAGGAGCTGCAGGCGGACATCCGGCAGTCGGACCTGCTCGCGGAGTACGGCCAGGCGGTGGACCGGGAGAGCGCGCGGGAGATGCTGGCGAAGCGGATGGCCCGGACCGAGGCTCCTTCGGAGCCTCAGGCGGAGGAGCCGACGCCGCGGAGAGGGCGGGGGAGTTGGCAGGACCGCGGCAAAGGCGGCGGGCGTGGCGGTGATCGGAGCACTCACGTCGACGATCGGACGGACCGTCGGACGGGAAGTCGTGCGCGGACTATTCGGTCTGTTGGGTGTCAAGCCACCGCGTACGAGACGAAGCACGCGTAGCAGGTGGTAACCCGGGAACCGCGCCTGGAGTGGACAAGGCTGGGGTGCGCAGCGCGGCACCGTGTTCCACCGCACCGGGATTCCGATGCTGCTGTGAGCGAACCGAGGGGCCCGGGGAGGCTGGCCAAGCCCCGCCAACCCCAGCCTCCCCGGGCCCCTCGGTTCGCTCACCTTGGCTCCGTGACGTGGTAGCCACCCCAGCGCTCAGGGCGACAACACCAGCCGTACGTAGTTCTTCTTCCCCTTCCGCAGGATGACGAACGGCTCCTCGGCCGGCCCGTGGAGGTCGCCTTCGCCAAGCGTCGCGTCCACCCGCTCGATCGCCTGCCCGTTGAGATAGAACCCCCGCCCCTCGATCCCGCGCCGAGCGTCCGCCTTCGAGCTCGCAAGCCCGCTCGCCAGCAGCGCGTCCAGAATCGGCCGTTCCAGCACGGCGACTCGTCGCCACCGATTTGGTCGGCATCTCGGGCAAGGCCTGGAGGTCCATCTCCCCGCCGAACAGCGCGGCGCTGGCCTGCACCGCCTGCTCGGTGGCTTCCACGCCGTGGACCGTCGCCGACACCTCTCGGGCCAGGAGCCGTTGCGCGATGCGCCGTCCGGGATCGGTCGCGTGCTCGGCCATCGCGGTGGCGATCTGTTCGAGCCGGAGGAAGGTGAAGAGCTTGAGGTAGCGCTCCACGTCCCGGTCGTCGGTGTTGACCCAGAACTGATAGAACTGATAGGGGCTGGTGCGCGCGGCATCGAGCCAGATGTTGCCGGCCTCGCTCTTTCCGAACTTGGCGCCGGCGGCCGTGGTGACGAGCGGGAAGACCAGCCCGTGCACCTGGGCGCCCTCCCGCCGGCCGACCAGCTCGATCCCGGCGGTGATGTTGCCCCACTGGTCGCTCCCGCCCATCTGGAGCTCGCACCGCTCGGTCCGCCACAGCTGCCAGAAGTCGTACGCCTGGATCAGCATGTAGCTGAACTCGGTGTAGGTGATTCCCACCTCCAGCCGACTCCGCACCGCCTCCTTCTGGAGCATGTAGTTGAGCGTGAAGTGCTTTCCCGTGTCGCGGAGGAAGTCCATGAGCTGGATCCCCCGGAGCCAATCGGCGTTGTTGCGCATCCGGGCGGCGTTGGCCCCCTCGAAGGAGAGGAAGCGCGCGAGCTGGCGGGCGAGGCCCTGGGCGTTCCGGTCGATCTGCTCCAGGCTCATGACGGGGCGCTCTTCCCGCTTGCCGCTGGGATCGCCCACCATGCCGGTGCCCCCACCGACCAGCGCGATCGGCGTGTGGCCGAACCGCTGCAGCCAGGCCAGACCCATGACCGGCACCAGGCTGCCGACATGGAGCGAGTCCGCCGTCGGATCGAACCCGACGTAGGCCGTGATGGTCCGCTGCGACAGCCGGTCGGCGAGCCCGGGGGTCGAGTCCTGCACGAATCCGCGGGCGGTGAGCGTAGTCAGCAGTTCGGTCATAGGCGCGTATCGTACCCGCTGGAAACGGGCCTCGCAACAGGCTAGCTTGCCTCCATGGCCCGCCGGCTCAACTCTCTTGGCGCGCGCGTAAGGCTCTCGCCTCGCGCGCGTCGAAACATCGTGGTCTCACTCCTCGCGGCGGTCGCCTTCGGGCTCGCCGTCTTGATGGCCGCTTGGAACCGGGCCTGCGCCGGCAACAGCTGTCCTTCCATCGCCGAGCTGGGCCAGTTCGATCCCAATCAGGCCTCGAAGGTGTACGCCGCCGACGGGCGGCTCATCACCGACCTCGGACAGGAGCGGCGCACGGTCGTGCCGCTGGGCGAGATGTCGCCGGTGGTCAAGACGGCCTTCATCACCACCGAGGACAAGCGGTTCTACGAGCACGAGGGAATCGACTGGTACCGGGTCCTCGGCGCGATCAAGAACAACTTGTTCGAGATGCGGGTCGCCGAGGGGTTCTCGACCATCACCATGCAGCTGGCCCGGAACGTCTGGACCGAGGACATCAGCGGGCGGGACAAGTCCCTGCGCCGAAAGCTGCGCGAGGCCAGGGTGGCCCGCGAGATCGAGGACAAGTACCCGAAGGACAAGATCCTCGAGCTGTACCTCAACCAGATCGATCTGGGCAACCGCGCCTTCGGGGTGGAGGCGGCGTCCCAGCGGTACTTCGGCAAGTCGGTCCGGGACCTGAACGTCGCCGAAGCCGCCACGCTCGCCGCGATCCCCAAGGCCCCCTCGCGCTACAACCCCCGCAAGAACCCGAACCTCAGCGTCCAGCGCCGCAACACGGTGCTCAACCTGCTGCGCGACAACGGGCTGCTCGCCCCGGAGGAGACCGAGCGCTGGAAGGCGTATCCGCTGCTGCTCTCCTCCACTTCGGACTACAGCGGCACCGCCGAGTATTTCGTGGAGTTCGTCCGCCAGCAGCTCGACGCCCGCTTCGGATCGGACCTGTACCGCTCGGGCTACCGGATCTACACCACCCTGGACCTCGACGCCCAGCAGGCCGCGGAGCGCGCGCTCGAGGCTCGGCTCGAGGCGATCGAGAGCGGCGCCGACGGCAAGTTCGAGCACCCGACCTACCAGCAGTATCAGAACTCGAAGGCCGACGAAAGCGACGAGCGGGATCGCACCACCACGCCCTATCTCCAGGGGCTGGTGGTGACGATCGAGGCCAAGACGGGGCAGATCCGCGCCATGATCGGCGGACGGGACTTCGGCGACAGCAAGTTCAACCGCGCGACGCAGGCGCTGCGCCAGCCCGGATCCACGTTCAAGCCGATCACCTTCTCGGCCGCGATCGAGGCGGGGTATCCCCTGTCGCACGTGATGGTGGACGACTCGCTCAGCCTCCTGATCAAGCCCGACGAGCCGCCCTGGACTCCGCAGAACTACGACCTCGAGTTCGACGGGCCGATGACGCTCCGGCGGGCGCTCTACCTGTCACGCAACATCATCGCCATCAAGCTCGGCATGGAGCTGGGCGAGCAGGCGGTGGTGAGCGAGGCCGCCAAATTCGGCATCAGCACGCGGGTGCCGGCGGTGCCGTCGATCCACATCGGATCGGCCGACGTCATTCCGTTGGAGATGATCGCGGCGTACACCACCTTCGCCAATCTCGGCGTGCGGACGGTGCCGAACTCGATTCTCCGGGTGGAGGATCGCAGCGGGAAGATCATCTGGCAGCCGGCCGTGCGCAGCGTCGCGGTGCTCGACAGCGCGCACGCCTGGCTCATGACCGACGCCCTCCGGGACGTGGTCCGCCACGGCACCGCCGTGGGATCGGTCGGCGCGCGGATCAACTTCCCGGCCGGCGGCAAGACCGGAACCACCAACGACGGGTTCGACGTCTGGTTCATCGGGTTCACTCCGGATCTCGTCACCGGGGTGTGGATCGGCTTCGATCAGCCCAGAAAGATCAAGTCGAACGCGCAGGGCGGCGTGCTCGCGGCTCCCGCGTGGACCGCGATGATGCGCGAGATCTACGAGCGGCGGGCCCTTCCGGCCGGATGGCCACGGCCCTCCGGGCTCTCCGCGCTGGACATCGACAAGACCACCGGGTACAAGGCAACGCCCTTCTGTCCCAAGGACGTCCACTACATCGAGTCCTTCATCCCCGGCACCGAGCCGACCGGGTTCTGCCCCATCCACTCGCCCTTCGGCAACGTCGGCGGGGTGATGGGCGGGACGGGGCCGGGACCCGCCGGCGTCCCTCAGCCATCGACGGCGCCGGCGATCGGCGTGCCCCAAGCGGACACCATCGGCGCGCCGCTGGCTCCCGCCCAATCCAGCCCCGGCGGTGGCTCGGGGGTGATGGGGGGCTCCGGCCCCGCAGCCACTCCGCAGCGGTAGGATGCCCGCGCGCCGCCTCGCGGCCCGCTGGGTGCTTCCGATCGCCGGGCCGGCGATCGAATGCGGTGCGGTCCTCCTCGGAGCCGACGGCCGGGTCGCAGCGGTAGGTCCGGATCCCGTAGTACCGCGTCCGCCGGATGTCCTCGGCGAGCACTTCGCCGACGGCATTCTGCTGCCGGGCCTGATCAATACCCACACGCATCTAGAGCTGACCGGCCTGGACCTCGGCCCGCCGGATTCCGATTTCAGCGACTGGATCGGGCGGGTCCGGGCGATCAAGGAAACCCGAAGCGCCGAGATGTTCCTGGCTGCCGCCCGACTCGGCCTGGCGGACTGTCACTCGGCGGGAGTGACCACCATCGCCGATACCGGCGATTCCGGGTCGGTCATTCGGGCGATGGCCGAAGCCGGGGCGTCAGGGATCGCGTACCAGGAAGTCTTCGGTCCTCACCCGGAGCAGTGTGGCGGAATCGCTTGCCGGGCTTCGAAGCAGGGTGGAGGCGCTCGGGCGGTTCGCCGGCGGGAGAGTGCGTCTCGGGCTCTCGCCCCACGCACCGTACACGGTGAGCGGACCGCTCTACGCGGCGGTCGCGGAGTGGGCGGCGAGAGACCGGCTCCCCTTGGCGGTGCACCTGGCGGAATCGCGCGCCGAGTCGGACCTGATGGAGCACGGCTCGGGTCGTTTCGCCGAGGCGTGGCGCCGGCGAGGGATCCCGATTCCCGGTGGGACCGGGCGGTCGCCGGTGGAGTGGCTCGATCAGCACGGGGTGCTTGCCGAGCGCACGCTCTGCATTCACCTGGTTCAGGCCGCCGCGGCCGATCTCGCACGCCTGGCGGATCGCGGATGCGCGGTCGCCCACTGTCCCCTGAGCAACGCGGCACATGGCCACGGGACGGCACCGCTCGCCGAGTTCCTGCGCTACGGGCTTCGCGTGGGGTTGGGCACCGACTCCGTACTGAGCGTCTCCCGCCTGGACCTGCTGGCGGAGGCGCGAGCGGCACGTGCGCTCGCGGGACTCGACGCCGAGTCGGCGCTCGCGCTCTGCACCCTCGGCGGAGCCGCGGCGCTCGGTCTCGACGGGGAGATCGGGAGTCTCGAGGTGGGTAAGTGGGGCGACTGCGTGGTGCTCCGGCCTGCGTCGGCCGGCGGGTCGCCGGCCGAACGGGCGCTGGAGTGCGGACGCGAGGATGTGATCGCCACTTTTGTGGGAGGAAGAGACGTGTACCGAGCCGAGCCGGTGCGGTCATGAAAATCCAGCGCCACGCCGCCATCCTCCGCGTCGTCCGGGAGCGGCGGATCGAGAGCCAGGACGACCTCCGCGAGGCGCTGTCGGGGCAAGGGTTCGTCGTGACCCAGGCGACCCTCTCCCGCGATATCCGGGAGCTCGGCCTCGCCAAGCTCGCCGACCCGCAAGGCGGCGCCTATTACGCCCATCCCCACCGGGCAGCGCTCCGGCCGGACCTGGCCCAGGTGCTGCCGGCCCTGCTGGTCAGTGTGGACGGCGTCGGCCCCTTCCTGGTGTTGAAGACGGCCAGCGGCTCGGCTGGGGCGGTGACGGAGGCGCTGGATCAGGCGGGCTGGAGCGAGGTCATGGGGACGATCGCCGGGGACGACACGGTCCTGGTCATCACCCGGAGCCTGAAGCTCCGCCAAGCGATCGCCTCGCGGATCGAGGCGTTGGTGAAGAAGTAGCCTACGCCGGCGTGTCGGCGAGTGGGACGATGGTCTGCAGCTTGCCCGTGGGGGCGAGGGGAATGTCCTCCACCGGCGTCACCTCGAATCGAAGTCCCGGCCCGAACTTCTCGGTGAGCTCCCGGGCGATCTCCTCCGCCGCCTCGGGCCGCCAGGTCGGCGAGGGTACCACCAGCAGGCAGAGCGCTTCGCTCGCGGTTTGCCGGAGCTGCCACCGCCGCACCTCGTGGAACGGCTTGACCACGGTCGAGACCATCATTCCGTAGAGCAGCCGGCCGTCGGGAGCACGGATGACGTGGCGGGTCCGGCCCTGCACCCGGCTGAGCCGGGCGAGCCCCCGCCCGCACCCGCACTTGTCCGGAAGCCGAGCCGCCAGATCGCCAAGGCGATAACGCAGCAGCGGCTGCGCCAGGCAGCAGAGCTGGGTGACGACGACCTGGCCGGTCTCTCCGTCCGGCACCGGTCGGTCGCGGTCATCCAGGATCTCCACGATCTGCATGTCGTCGTTGAGATGCAGCGCTCCTCGCTCCTCCGGGCATTCCCAGCCGATCGTGCCGAGCTCCGCGGCCACGTAGACATCGAGCGGCGCGACGCCGAACGCTTCCTCCGCGGTCGCTCTGCCGCGGTCGCTGAGCGGCATGGCGGCGCTGAAGACGACCTGTGGGCGGACGTTCCGGATGCCCTGCTCGAGCAGCGCGTCCGCGATCAGCTCCAGGCTGATGGCGTAGGAGCTGAAGGTGTGCGGTCGCCGCTCGCGGAGGACCTCGACCTGGCGGCTGACCGGCTCGAAGCTGGAGATGTGGTGGATCTCAGGGAGCACCCCGAGCCGCCGAAGCAGTGCGACCGGCCCCGAACGAGCCACCGACCGGCCGGTGCCGATGTTGACCTGACTGTCGAAGAGACCGTGGCCGAATGCGTGCAGGACCCGGGCCCACAGGGCGGATACCTGTGCCTGATCCCGACCACTCCGGAAGATTCTGAGCGGCTGGCCGGTGGAGCCGGAGGTGGTGACGGGGGAAAGGCTCTCGACGGGCTCGGCCAGCAGCCCGATCTCCTCCGCGACGTGCAGGCTGGCCTTCTCCAGGACCGGAAGGCGGGCAAGATCGCGCTCGTCGGCCAGCTGCGCGGGCTCGAGTCCGGCCTCACGGAAGACCCGGCGGTAGTGCGCCGTCCGTCCGGCGGCCATCGCGAGCCGGCGCAGGCGGGACCCGCGCAACTCCTTCAGCTCGGCGGGCGAACGCCACTGTTCTCGTCTCCGGGCCCTGGCGGCCAGAAACAGGGCGACAAATTGGGCAGCTGAGGGCACGGAGATAAGCTATCTCATTGGGTCGCCCGGCGCCGGGCCCGCGCGGATGGACTTCCCTTGCCGGGCATTCCGGGCGTCGTTACGATTTCATGAGACCATGGCGCGGCCCTTGCAGACTCGCGTTGTTGGTTTTGTGCGTCCATCCCCCCGGTCTTCGCCCCGGAGAAGTAGCGTGCGGTGCCTGGCGTTGAACGCCTCATTCGAACCGCTGACCATGGTCCCGGTCCGGCGCGCGCTGCGCCTGGTGATCGAGGGCAAGGCGGAGATCGTCGAGTCGGACAGCGACGTCGTTCGAAGCGAACGACTCATCCTGCCCAAACCGGCGATCATCCGCCTCGTCAAGTTCGTCCACGTTCCCCGCCGTTTCCGTCGCCAGGTCACCAACACATTCCTCTTCGCCCGCGACGGTTACCGGTGCCAGTACTGCCATCGGGGACACGGGGATTTGCGCCACCGCGAGTGTCTGACCCGCGATCATCTGATTCCGCTCTCCCGCGGCGGGGACAACGAGTGGACCAACGTGGTGACTGCCTGCAGCACCTGCAACACTCGGAAGGGGAATCACCTGCCGGAGGAGTGCGGGATGCATCCCTGGGCCGTGCCGCGCGAGCCGCATTTCGTCCACCTCTCGTGGGCCGTGCGCCGGCTCTCGTCGCAGCAGGCCAAGTACATCAAGCTCTTCTACGGCGACGAGGCGCTGAAGGCGCTGGGAGGGGTGGTGGAAACCACAGAGGGCGCCAAACACAAAAGCGGGAACGGTGAACGGTAAAAAGTGAAAGGGGGGCTTTCGCGGCAGCCCCCTTTCACTTTTCACGGTTCACCGTTCCCGCTTTTTCTGTTGCTGCCTACCTGATCGCGAATCTTCGGGTTCGAGCCTCCAGTCTCAGGCTCGGCAGCCCCGCCAGCCGCAGCAGAAATCGTGTCGCCCCGCGACCCAAGGCGTCGCCGACCCCCTCCCGTGTGCGGCCCCCCTCCAGGCCGCCCTCCAGAAATCGCTCCAGCTCATCCAGGTCGGAATCCGAGAGCGTGGACACCTCCAGCGTGGCGGTGTAGTAGTAGCTCCCCGGTTCCGCGGGACTCACGTTGATCTGATAGGCGAAGGCGAGCGCGGCGGTCAGCGCGTCCAGGGTGGCGTACCGGCGCTCCTGCACCCGGCTGCCGAAGATGGTCAGCATGGTGTATTGGTCGAGCAGGGGCTCGTGCCGCACGACGACGTCCCAGTAGACCTGCCGGGTCAGCTGATCCAGCCAGCCATTCCGCGAGCGCCACACCTCGACCCGGTAGTGCAGCCGTACGGGCAGTCCGGACCGGAGCGTGGAAAGCCAGCGCCCGTCGCCCAGGAGGTTGTCCGACCGCACTACCGGCGCCCGGGGGCCTCCGGGCGCGGAGTCAGCCGTCAGCCGCACCTCCAGGCGCACGGAGTTGCCGGCCTGGGCCTGTCCCACGCGAGGCGTCGCGAGAGCGAGCAACCCACCCGCCGCCGCCATTCCAAGAAGACCCCAGAGCCGCCGCGCGGGCGGTCCGGGAGAAGAGAGGTGAAATCCGCCCACTAGAACCGGCGCTGGAGTCGGACCAGGAACTTGACCGACTCGTCCTCGGAAACTCCCTTCGCGATGTAGGCGCCGAACTCACCGGCGTCGAGCCCGATGCCCACGTCCACCTTCCACTCGCTGAACGATGGGATCCGGTTCACCGGGACTTGACCCGGCCCATTGCCCGCCAGCCAGCCTTTGCCGGCGTCGGCCAGCAGGACGAGATCCGCTTCCTGGATGCCGATGAACCGGCGGCTCTGGTTTTCGCTCTTGCCCATGCGAAAGCCGAGGTTGAGTCCGAGTCGGGTGCGGACCTCGACCTGGGCGCTGACCACGCGGTCGCAGAGGGCGGGGAGTGAGGCGTCGGTGAATCCGCTGGGCGCGCAGGTGAACGCGCGGAAGTCATAGCCGGGCAGGATGTCGGGCCCGCCGAGCGAAACCCGCCGCTGTACCGGGAATCGGTCGCCTCCCACCCACCCGTCTGCGCGGAGCCGGCTGTTGACCCGGAGCGAGGGCGTTATCCGCGAATACCGCCGCACATCGAAGAAGACCCGGTCGAAGGCGTAACGCCGCCCGACCGGCAACTCGGGGCGCACTACCCTCGGCAACAGCACGGGGGCGACGTCGCCGCTGCTGGAATGCTCGAATTGCGCCTGGATGAGCCACCCGGTGCTGGGGAGGTATCGCTCGTTCCGGGTATCCAGGTCGAGCCGAATGCCCGTGGTGATGTAGTGCCCGTCGTCGATCGGCGGATTGCGGCGCCAGCGGTCGCTGTTGCGGAACAGCGACCACGGATCCGTCGCGCGCACGGTGCGCTCTTCGTCCCGGCGGCGAGAGAGCGTGAGCCGAAGCGGACGGATGATCTGGACCCAGGCCAGCCCGCCGTATCCCCGACGGTCGAAGTAGTCGCGGTAGTCGCGCTGCAACAGAAACGCGGACCAGCCCGCCTCGCCGGGCGAGAGCGGATGGTTCTCGATCGGCGTCAGCTCGCTGTAGACCTGGCCCGCTACGCCGAAGTGTCCGAGCCGGAACTCCCCGCGGGCGTGATAGCCGAAGTCCGCGAGCCTGGTATCGCTGCCCGCGGTGCGGAGGATGCCCCGCAGATCGAGCTTGAGCGCCGAGCGCCGGCCGGTGCGCAGGTCGAACGTGGGACCAAAAACGATCGGAAGGCCCTCGATCCGGTTGTAAGTGCCGCCGGTCGAGAGCAGCAGGGTCGTTCGCACCTTGCCGGTCTGGAAGCTGGTGCGCGCCGCGGCCAGATCGCCGATCGGGCGTCTCCGCTCGCGGAGCTCGAGCAGGCCCTCCTCGGTTCTCGCCACGGGGGCGGCATCCCAAAAGACGCGCTGCCGCCCAACGTGGTGCGCGCCGGCGGCGCGAATGAGCCGGCCCCCGATCACCAGGATGTCCCCTCGTACGTCCGCGCTGGGGAGGAGGTGGAGGGTTCCGTTCGCCACCGCGATGGGGCCTTCGACCCGGCCCGCGATCCGGAGGTTGCCGCGGTGCAGCGCCAGTCGCCCGTCGAACCGGCTGCCGGCCGGGAAGGAGACGTCGCCCTGCACCCGGGTGGTGGTCGAGTCGTTGTAGAACTCGATGAGCTCTGCTACGACCTCCGTCGGCGGGCCGACCCGCTCCAGGCTGTCGGCGGCCGGGGCATCGGGGTCGAAGACGATCACGCTGTCCTGCGCGCGCAGGGCGGGGGGCAGCACCAGCAACAGGAGGAGCAGTCCGACCAGCGATCTCACGCCTCTCCCTCCGTGGTCTTCTCGATCCCCAATCGCCGCATCCGGCGGTACAGATTGGCCCGATCGGTGCGCAGCACCCGCGCCGCTTCGGCGACGTTCCCCTCGGCCTGCGCCATGGCCGCGGTGATCATGCCCCGCTCGAAATCGTCCAGTGCCTCGGACAGCGGGAGGCCGAGCGCGCCGGAGGGCACCTGCACGGAGGATCCACCGCGGAGGACCCCGCGCACCGCGCCGGCGTCTACGGTAGGACCGCAGAGGATGCTGAGCCGCTCGATCAGATTCGCCAGCTCGCGCACGTTGCCGGGCCACGCATACGAGCTCAGTGCATCGAACGCCGCGGGGGTGAACGTCACCGCCTGCCGTGGGCGCACCCGCTCGGCCAGGTGGGCGACGAGGGCGGGGAGGTCCTCGAGCCGCTCCCGCAACGGGGGAATCGAGATCGGAAAGACGTTCAGCCGGAAGAAGAGATCCTCCCGGAAGTTGCCGGCCGAGACCTCGTCCTCCAGCCGCCGGTTGGTGGCCGACGACGACCCGGACGTCGGTCCGCAGCGTCGACTCCGCGCCGATGCGTTGCAGCTCGCCGGTCTCCAGCGTGCGGAGCAGCTTGGCCTGCGCCTCGGCGCTCAGGTCGCCGATCTCATCGAGGAACAGCGTTCCCTCGTTGGCCAGCTCGAAGCGGCCGAGACGGCGTTCGGTCGCGCCGGTGAAGGCGCCGCGCTCGTGGCCGAACATCTCCGACTCCACCAGGTCGCGGGGAATCGCCGCGCAATTGACCGTGACGAACGCGCGGTTGACTCGACGGCTCGCCGCGTGCACCGCCGCGGCCACCAGCTCCTTGCCGGTGCCCGACTCGCCGGTGACGAGCACGCGCGCCTCGGTGGGGCCGACGCGCTCGATCAGTCCCCGCACCTGCTGCATCGCGGGGCTGTCTCCGATGAGATTCGCCCGGCGGGCCAGCTCGGCCTGAAGCGCGCGATTCTGCGCCCGGGTTCGATCCAGCTCGAGCGCGGCGCGCACCGTCACCAGCACCGCTTCGGGAGTGAGCGGCTTCTCCAGGAACTGGAAGGCGCCGAGCTTCACCGCCCGCACCGCGTCGGTGAGCTGCGCCTTCCCGCTCATCATGATGACGGGGGTGAACCTGCCCCGCTCGCGCAGGCGGGCCAGCGTCTCCAGTCCGTCGGGGCCCGGTGGCATGAGCAGGTCGAGCAGAATGACATCGGGGTCGGCCTGATCCACCAGCAGCAGCGCCGCGTTGCCGTTGGGCGCCTCGGCCACGGTGAGCCCCGCGTCGCGCAGCAACGCGCCCAGCATTCGCCGGATGTTGGCCTCGTCGTCCACCAGCAGGACCTGGCCGGTGGCCGTCACAGCCCGCGGAGCCTCACCACGAACGTCGCCCCGCCGCCCGGCGTGCGCTCCACGCCGATGGTGCCGTGGTGCAGCTCGACGGTCTGCTTGGCGAGCGCGAGGCCGAGGCCGGTGCCGCCTTCCTTGCCGGTGCAGTACGGATCGAAGATGCGCTCTTCGAGCTCGGGCGGGATTCCGGGGCCGTGATCGCGGATCTCGACCCTCGCGCCGCCGCCCTCCGGGCGCGCGAAGATCTCGAGCTCGCCTTCGCCGCCGCAGGCCTCGACCGCGTTGCGGAGGATGTTGCTCAATGCCCGCCGCAACGGATCGTAATGTCCCCGCAGGACCGGCGTGGCGGGATCGAGCGCCAGCCGCGCGGTCATGCTGGTCGGAATCGAGGTGCGCACCAGCTCCTCCACCAGCTCGACGAGATCTACCGGAGCGGCCGGTCCTTCGGGCAACCGTCCAAACTCGGTGAATTCCCGCGCCAGCTGCTCCAGCCGTCCCGACTCCGCTGTAAGTACCTCGATCGCCTCCTGCGTGGCCGGCGTCGGGGAACGAGCGAGCTGCGCGACCGCCAAGCGAATCGGCGTCAGCGGATTTCGCATCTCGTGCGCCACGCGCCGCGCGGTCTCCCGGAACGCCCGCAAACGCTCCGCCTCGATCTCCTGGGCCCGTCCGCGCTCGATCGCGGCGGCCATTTCCCGGAGCGCCGTCCGCAGCGCGGCGAACTCCGGTGCCCCGCGCCGGTGGCTGTCGGCGGGCAGCGGCTCCATCCGTCGGATGTGGCCGGTCCAGCCGATCAGCTCCTCGATCGGCCGGCTCAGCTGGCGCGACAGGTGGCCGCCGAGTCTGACCGAGGCGTAGAGCGCCGCGGCGCCGAGCGCGAAGACCGCGAAGCCCAGGCCGGCGTAGTAGTAGCGGCCGTAGGTCTCCGCGCGCTGGAACCGTCCGATCGCGGTGTTGAGCGTCGCCGCATGCGCCGAAAGCGCCGCCTTCTCGCTGGGGGCGAGGTCGGTCGAATCGAGGGTCCGGAGCAGAACCCGCCCGGTCGCGCCCACCTCCTCCAGGGCCTGGCGCGGCCCGGCGGCGGGGGTGGCTGAGCGGATGGTGATGCCCCAGCCGAGGATCGCCACGGCCGTCGGAACCGCCCCGAGGCAGATCAGGATGAGGAGTATGCGCCGATGGAAGGAGAGCCGCATCGGCTCTGAAGATAAGCCGCGAAGCTGTGGAGGGCCCACCCGAGGGCGGCCCCGAGAGCCCCGCCTGCCCACTCCGACCAATGGGCCGGGGGATAACCGGTGAGGAGAGGGACCCCGCCAAGTCCCGCGACGAGAGCGGCGGACACCCCTCCGACGCCCACCAGCGGCCGGCCGATGGACCCGGCCCAGTAGCCTGCGGGGAAGATGAGGAACCCGAGCCAGACGGCGGTGAGGATGCGAAGCTTCGGACCAGGTCTGAGGCGCCACCACACGAGGCTGGTCCAGCCGAATGAGGGACTGAGCGTCACTTCGGCGGAGCGTCGCCGTCCGGAGTAGCTCGATGAGATCCACAGCCGCCGGCCATCCTGCCCCCCCTCGAGTCGGACCGGGACTCCCGGTGTCGGGGGAAACGCCTTCTGCAGCGTCAGGCTAAGTTGAAAGAGCCGCAGGCGCTGGCTGACGGTCGGAACGCCGAGGGTGGCCGCGGCACCTTCCTGCGCGAGGACGAGCAATGGAGCTCGGGGCACCCTGACAGCGTGCACCGGTGCGCGCAAGGCGGACCGCGGGCCCGACAGGGCGTCGATCCGCAGCGTCGCGTCACCCGCGAGCAGCGCCTCGCGGATCGCCGCCCCGCCCGCCGGTTTCCGATCGCACGGGAGAGTGTCCCGGTTGAACACGACCGAATGCAAGGTCCCGGTCCATGCCTCGCTCGCCGGCGGATAGGGCTTGCAAGCACTCCAAAGCGCTCCCGGCAGCACGCCGGGCCGGTACCCAAGCGCGGACAGGGCCAGCACGCCGGGGAAGAGCGCAAGAGCGAACGGAAAGAGCCGACGCGCACGTTCGGGATCGGGCGCGACGAGCCCCGGGATGAACGGTGTCAGGGCCGCGCCGGCGGCGGCTCCGATGGTGTTGGCGAGGACGTCGCTCAGCGCCGCGTCTCGCCCCGCAATAACCGAGAACTGAAGCAGTTCCACCGTAAGCGACAACAGCGCCGCTACCGGCAACACCCGGCGCCAGGACCAGCCAAGCAGCCCCAGTCCGATCGCCATGGGGGTGAACAGCAGCAGGTTGAGAAACACGTCGGTGCCACCCGCTTCCCCGCACACGATGCAGAAAAGGTGGGTCGTGGCGGATGCCGCGGCCTGGCGGGGAATGGGGAACAAGGTGGCCACGAGAATCGAGGCCAATCCGCCAACGGCCAGCGCGGCGCCGAGGCGGCGCGAAGACGGGATCGTCATTGGCCTCGCTCGGTTGACCGTGCGCGGAGGATGCCCTCTGTGACCGGCGAAGGCATGCTCGAATGTATCCAGGTGATGGAGAAGGCGCAGCGAGATTATTGGCGCGGCCTATCGGCCGACCGTCGAGTGGTCGCCGTGTTCCCCCCTGTGGACGGCGGGCGGCGCCTGCTCCGGTGCCGATCCCGCCCGGTCGAGGAACAAGCGTGCCCAGATCTCGATCAGCAGCAGCGACCAGATCCGCCGCGACCGCTCCGAGCCGTACGGTTGACCCCTGCCCCGGCGGAGGAGGTCGGTCACGTAGGCGGGCTCGAACAGTCCGCGGTCGAGCACCGCCCCGGGCGAGAGAAGCTCGATTGCCATTCCCTCGATCGCGTCCGACCAGTGCAGCCGGTGGGCGCCCCGGTCGCCGCCGTGTCGCCGGGACTCGACGGCCAGCGGCAGCATGCGGGCGCAGGTTTTCCGCAGGATGTCCTGCCGCCCTTCCCGGCGGATCTTGAAACGGTCGGGAATCGAGAACGCCGTTTCCACGAACCTTGGATCGGCATGCGGAGCGCAGAGTCTGATGCCCGCGCCGGCGTAGAGCCGCTCGTAGGAAGACTGGTACGGCAAGGCCATCAGATCCCGGCGGAGCAGCTCCGACAACGGCTGGTCTCCACTCTGAAGAATGGATGGAACCGGCGGCAGCGGCCCCGCTCCGCAAAGCCGCGCGGCGGGGACGTCACGACCGCGATAATACGCGGCCCGGAGCGCCCGACCACCGAGGGAGGCTGGAGGCACGCCCCGTTGGGCATGGTGGTAGAGCTCCAAGAACGGTGTGCGGAGCGCCGGGTACCTGAGCGCGAGGCCGGCGAGTCGATGCCGGGCGAGTCTCCCGAAAAGGCCTTCGATCCCGAATCCGGTCAGGACCAGGGAGACGTGGCGCGCGGCTTCGCGGGCGGCGGCGAACAGATAGCCGGCCTCCTCGTCGCCGACTGGCTCCTCGAGGTGCCAGACCATCCATGGCAGTAGCGCCCCGAGGTCCCCTGGATCCAGCACGATCGCGTGGTGCCGGCTGCCGATGGCTCTCGCGACCCGAGCGACATTCGATAGCTCGCGATCGTCCAGCCCGTACCCGGCGGAGAAGGTGTGGACCTCCCGGTCCTCGGCCACGTCCCGAACGCCCGCCGCCACCAGCGCGGAATCGAGTGCTCCACTCAGCGAAACGCCGACCCGTCCGTAGCCGGCGACCTGCTGGCGCAACGCACCCAGCAACGAGTCGCGGAGCCGCGAGGCGTGCTCCGGCTCGCTGCCCCCCGCGGGGCGCACGGCGATGTCCCAGTATCGCCGGCTCGACATCCGTCCGGCCCGCACCTCGAGGAACGATCCCGGCGCCACCGGAAAGATGCCCTCGAGGCAGGTGAGCCCGGGGCTTCCCCACCCGGTGGCGTGAGCCACCTGGAGCGCGTCAAGATTGGGCCGTGCCACCACGCCGTCCAAAGCCAGCAGTGCCTTGTATTCACTGGCAAAGGCGAAACGGTCGCCGGCCACCGTGAAATAGAGTGGCGCGTAGCCCAACCGGTCGCGAGCCAGCAGGAGCCGCCGCTCCGGGCCGTGCCAGAACGCGACGGCGAACTGGCCGGCGAGCTGCGCGAGGCCCTCCGGCCCAAGGGAATCGATGAGCTCGAAGACCAGGCCGGCATCCTGGGCGGGTCCGAGTCCTTCTGGCGGCGCGTCGACGCAACAACCGGGCGATGTCGCCCCGATTGTCTATGGCTCCCTCGAAAGCGACCGGCCCATGTTCCTGCCCGTCTACGATGCGCCGGGTGCCCCGAATGCCGAGATGCAGGTCGCGCCCCGGCGACCATTCGGCTGCCTCGCGCCCGCGATGCGCCAGCCTATTTCCCAGCGCCCGCAACTCGGTGTGATCCGCGGCCCCGAGGATGCCGTACAGTGCACCCATGGGGACTCCCGTGTGCGAGGAACGTCAGGATAGGGTGTGTAGGCGGAAGGTAGGCCATGGGCCCACGAGGGTCCGTGACACAGCTAACATCCCGGGAATCGCGGCTCAGCCCGCCAGGCGCGCCCGGACGATCAGCTTGTAGCCCGGCTGGAGCCACAGAAGGGCATCGAGCCTCGAGACGCCCCAGAGGAAGGGGTAGAGCCCGGACAGGAGCAGGAACTGCTTGCGGTGTTTACGGATGTCGGCTTGGGTAACGACCGTGCCCTTGGAGGAGCCCGGGCGTCTCCCCGCACCGCGCTGCATCGCGAGGTAGAGGCCGTTAAGGCGGTGTCCACCAGCTCGGAGAACGCCTTGGAGTACGTGACCGACCGCTCGATCGTGAATCGGGGCCCCAGCAGCGCTGCGGAGCCCCTCGAGACTGTAGCCCGGACGCAGGTGCCCGTGCCATTCGTCGGTGAGGCCGATCGGCATGGCGGACCCGGTTGAGCAGCGACCTCGGCTTGAGATGGGGAACGTTGATGATCGACGCGTCCGCCGGGCTTCAGGATCCGGGCCAGCTCGTCGGCGAACCGGCCATCGTCGGCGATGTGCTCGAGGTAGTCCACCACGACGACCTGGTCGAATGCCTGGCCGGGGAAGGGCGTGCGGGCGCCGTCGAGGAGGTGCACGTCGTCGCCCACCAGCTCCCGGATGGACGCCACCGTGTGCTCGTCGAGATCCGCGCTGGCCCATCTCCCACCGCGACGCCGGAGCAGGAGACTGATCACGCCGTTGTCGGCGCCGATGTCGAGGCAGCGCTGGCCCGCCGGGTCGTCCAGCAGCGCGGTGATCCGGCGATACTTTGCCTGCTTGAGCACCGACTTCTGGAACAGCGCCAGGCGCCAGCTCGGCGCTCACGACGTCACCGCGGCCGCTGTGGCCGGCAGGCGGAGGTGGCGGGCCGTTACGTAGAACGCCGTGGTGGACCGCACCAGCCATCCGATGCCTACGCCGTAGATCACTCCCGGCAGGCCCCACCTCGAGCCGGCGATCGCCGCGGGCACGGCGATCGCGACGGCGACCCAGCCGAGCAGGCTGACCACGGAGAGCTCCCGCGGGATCGGCCAGCGCGGACACGGTGGATTGGGCGAAGCCGTTGAGGATCTTCGCGACTCCGGTGATCAACGCGGCCAGCACGAGCGCCGCCGACAGGTGGTACTTCCCGGCGAGAAACCATCGCTCCACGTACGGGATTCCCAGCCAGATCGCGGTCGACCCCAGCGCCACGAGCAGGATGACGAGCCGGGTCTCGCGGGCGATCAGCCGCCGGCGCTCCAGCACGTCGGGCGCCGCGCGCAGCCGCGGCAGCAGCGAGTAGCCGACGCCCATCTGCAGCACCCGGAAGAGAGACCCGACGATCGCCGCGAGTACGCCGTACGTCGCCAGGTCGTGCAGGGGGAGCAGGTGGGGGATCAGGAGGCGCTCCAGCTGGATCAGCAGTAGTCCGGCCGCGCTGAGCCCCGCCATCGCGAATGCCTCGCTCCAGGGAATGGCTACGTCGCGCCGGGGCTTCGCGTGACGCTCGCGGAAGAGCAGCCACCATCCCGCCGACGCCATGACGACGAAGCCGGCCGTCCAGATCAGGAGTGGAGGCTCGGCACCCTGAGTCCCGCCAGCACGACCCAGGCGGCGGACAACAGCAGGATGAGATTGGGGCTCTGGTTGAGTGCCAGCGAGATCCCGAACCGCTGCTCGCTCTGGAACTGCCCGCCGGCGACCATCAGCGCCCCGCCGGCAATCGTGGACACCAGGATCATCAGAGGTGACGGACGGCGAAGTCTCATAGCCGACCACGCCGACCGCGGCGAAGAGGAGACCCGCGGGTATGATCGTGCGCAGGATGTGTCGGAGAAGCCGGGGCCCGGCCTCGAGCGGAAGCCGGTTCACTACGCCGTCCACGCCGGCCGGCGCGAGCGGATAGCCGACGTTCACCAGCGCCACCACGAGGGTGAAGAGCGCGTACGCGGTGGTGGTCAGCGATCGGGCCAACATCAGATTCGCGACGGCGAAGCCAGCCCCGGAGAGTCCCAGTACCGCGACGGTGCGGAGCGTGGGCGACCGCCACAGCCGCCTCACGCGGAGGGCTGCCGCACGCGGGCCTCCATCGTGGTGTAGAAGGCCGCCAGCTTGCGGCGCGCCGCCTGGGGAGTGTGCTCGCGCTGCACGTAAGCCTTGGCGCTGGTGGCGAGCCGGAGCCGCAGCTCGGGGTCGCGCAACAGCGTGGCGAGGCCCTGGCCGAAGGCGGCCGGCTCCGGATCCACCAGGTAGGCCACGCCGTCATCGAGCACCTGGGTATGGGTGCGGAGCCGGGTCGCCAGTACCGCCGATCCCGAGTCGAGGTAGGAGTAGATCTTCATCGGGGTGTTGAGTCCCTTAAGTCGGGGCGAGACCAGCACATCGGCTTGCTGGAGCAGCCCGGGCAGTAGGCCGATCGGCCGGGGTCCCATGAACACGACCGACGACGCCATTCCCAGCCGCTCGGTTCGCCCGCGATAGCGGGCGATGTCGTCATCCCGCCCGCCGACGATCAGGAGCTTTGCCTCGGGCACGGTGCTCAGCGTGTGACGGAAGCCCTCCAGGAGGAGATCGATGCCCTGATACGGCTCGAGATTGCCCACGTACATGGCGACCGGACCGCCGTCCGTTCCGGGAAGGGTGCGGCCGTCCCGGTTGCCGGTCACCTTCGGCGAGAAGCGTCGTGTCCTCCACCCGGCCGACCGGCTTCCCGGGGTCGTGTGCCTGGGCGATGTCCTCCAACGCCGCGCACACGGTCAGCACCCCGATGCTCCGCCGGATGGCCATCCCCTCCATGCGGCGGAATGCGGGAAACAGGAAGCCGAGCGACGGGTAGGTCTCGACCATCTGCTCCGCGAGGGAGGAATCCATGTCGTAGACGTAGGGGACGCCGGAGAGCGCTTGCATACCGCCGGCGATGAAGGCCGACTCCTCGACCGCGTGGACGAGATCGTATCTGGTGCGGCGCATCATGCCGAGGCAGGCGACCACCATCAGCAAGTCGGAAACGACCTTCTTGAAGGAGAATCCCGCCCGGATGTTGGTCAGGCCCGGAACCCGGAGCGTGCGGTGCAACTTGCAGTTGGCGATCTCGACCTCGGCGCCCTCGGAATAGGTGAGGACGTCCACCGAGTGTCCCCGCTCGCTCAGGAACTCCAGCACGCCCTTGACGGCGATCGGCGTGCCGCGGGCCTGATAGAACGGGTGCGGCGCGAGCAGCAGGATCTTCACGCCGGCCCCGCCCGCGCACCGAGGCTACCTCGGCGGCTCGCCGCCCTTCGTCCCAACCGAGCGCATCGCCGACGATCCGCGGCGGCCTGCTCGACCGCCTCGTGGCCGGGCCCCGGAGGGTCACCCAGCTCGGTCCTGCGATGCACGACGTCACCCAAGGTCACCGCCATTTCCTCCCGGGCCGCGTGCAGGATCCGCCGCGCCAGGGGAGGCCGGTCGCCTGGCGAGAGCTCCGCACCCACCAATGGGGTCTCGGCGGTGCGGCAGGCACGCGGTTGAAGACCCATGGAAGCTAGCACCAGAGTCACCACCTCCTGGGCCACCGCCCGCGCGGTGGTGTACTTCACCGCCTCCACGGTCAAAAGATTGGCGGGCCCGGACGCGGCCGGCCCGCTTATGCGGGGCCGCTCAGCCAGAGTGACGGAGGGTCCCGACTCCAGGCCTGCCTTGAGCGGAAGACGTCCCCACTGCCGCCCGACCACGTCGGCGCCGGAGAGCTCGAGCCCGGGACACGCCCGGTTGAACTCGGCGAGAAGCGTCTCGGCGCCTCGCTCCAGCGCCGGGCCGGGATCGCTGCTGTCGTCGGCCACGCCGTACCAGGTGCCGAGGAGGGTGCTACGCTCCTGCGGCGCCAGGAAAAGGAAGCGCCCACCCGATCCGCCCGGGTCCCCGTCGGAAGACGAGCTCGAGCGAAGACCGACGGCGAGGTCGGCCACCCGGCGTCCGATGACCAGGTTGAGGGCGAGGGCATGCCGCGGGATGCCGGGAGCGAAGCCGAGGCTCCTGCCGGCGCGGGCGGCCAGCGTCTCGGTCCACGGCCCCGCTGCGATCACGATCTGCCGGGCCCGCAGCTCGTGGCGCCGACCGGTGAGCCGGTCCACCAGGCCCACTGCGTGCACGGCGCCGCCTGAGACCTCGAATCCCTCCACCTCCGCGTGGTTGGCCACCTGAGCCCCGGCCCGACGCGGCGGAGACGACGAAGGCCAGGGTCAGGCGCTCGGGGTGCGTCATGCGCGCGTCGTACCAGAGTGCGCCGCCGCTCAAGCTGCCGGGGTCGAGGGCAGGGAAGAGCCGCAGGCACTCCGGCCGGGAGAGTAGGCGTCCCGCGGCGATGCGCCGGCGGGGATCGAGGTGGCGGTTCCGAGTGGGCGAAAGCAAGTGGGTGAGCGCGAGGCCGGCGCCGAAGGCCGCTCTGCCCGGCACGCCGGGCCCGCCCGGTAGGCACCAGCACCGGCAGCGGCTCGACCAGTCCCGGCGCGATACGCAGCAGCGCCGACCGCTCCCGGATGGATTCCCTCATCCTGGCGAGGTCACCGCGGGACAGGTAGCGGAGGCCGCCGTGCACGATCCGCAGGCTGTTGGCCGAGGTCGCCGCACCGAAGTCGTCCCGCTCCACCAGGGCCACCTTGAGTCCGCGGAGCGCCGCATCCCACGCGATGCAGGCGCCCTGGATGCCGCCCCCGATGACCAGAACGTCGTGCCTTATCCCGCCAAGCTGGTTCAGATCCCGCCGCATCGGCCCGACCGCCGCGCGCAGCCCCGCTCAGGTCCGTTCGCGAACACGATAGGCCCGGCGGTGCGGGGCGCGCAGATGGACGATGATCTCGCCGACCAGGCCGAGTCCCAGGAGCTGCACGCCCAGGGCCAGCAACAGGACCGCGAGCAGCAGCAACGGCCGGTTGGCGATGCCCTGGCCCTCGATGCGGTTGACCAGGAGCACCAGCGAGGTGATCGCGCCGGCGAGGAAGAACCCGGAGCCCACCAGCCCGAAGAAGCGCAGGGGCTTCTCGGTGAATTTGGCGAGGAAGAAGAACGCGGCGATGTCGAGCAGCCGGCGGACGTAGACCCCGGGCCCGTACAGCCGGGTGCGGGCGTTGCTCGGGTGCTGGGGCACGGCCACCTCGGTCACCCGGTACCCCTCGCGCAGGGCCAGCGCCGGAATGAAGCGGTGGAGGTCGCCGTAGAGCGGGAGCCCCTCGGCCACGGTCCGGCGGATCACTCGGACGCCGCAGGCGATGTCGTGGAACGGGCGGTCGGTGACCCCGGCGATCATCCGGTTGAAGGCCGCCGACTGCAGCCGGTTGAGCCAGCCGTCGATGCGGGGCGACCGGCTGGCCACGACCATGTCGGTCTCGTCGCTCAGCGCGTCCAGCAGCATCCCGACGCCCTCGGGCTTCACCTGGAAGTAGGCGGGCAGCGTCAGGATCACGTCGCCCCGGCTCCGCTCGATGCCGAGTCGCAGTGCCGCGGTCTCGCCGAAGGCGCGGGCAAAGCGGAGAAAGCGGATGTGCTCCCGCTCCTGGCTCAGTGCGGAGAGCTCGGGGGGAGGGGTGTTCCCGCCGTCGAACACGAAGATGAACTCGTGCTCCGCGCCTCGGGATTCCAGCTCGGCGGTGAAGGTCCGGTACAGGGCCACGAGATCATCCGCCCTCTCGACGACCGGAACGACCACCGAGATGTATCCGGCGCCGGCGCCGCTTTTGGCGGGCGACCGCTCGAGGGACGGTTCCATCAGCACACCCTGCCCCATGTCAACGGACCTCCCAGGCTGTCGGAATCTCGTTGGCGCTTTCCCGCTCGCTGCTCAAGGCCACCTCGGCTACCAGTCCCAGCATCAACAGGTAGAACGCGGCGCCGGCGCACAGCAGCGCGGCACCGGGAAAGACCAGGGCCTCGGCCTTGGACTGCTGGAACTCCATCGCGGCCACCACGGCCATCGCCGCGAAGAGCAGTGCTCCGATCACCATCGGCACCGCCAGCGTGCCGAACCCGAGCAGCGGGCGCGAGCGGAAGGTGGTGATCATCTTGAGGGTGAGCAGGTCGGCCAGCACCTTCACCGTGCGTGAAATGCCGTACTTGCTCTCGCCGAACCGGCGGGCGTGATGGCGAACCGGCATCTCGGTGATCCGTGCGCCCACGCTCGCGCTGAGGGCCGGGATGAAGCGGTGCTGCTCCGCGTAGAGCGAGATCCGGTCGAGCAGCTCCCGGCGGTAGGCCTTGAGCGAGCAGCCGTTGTCCGTAATCTGTACCCCGGTCAGACGCCGGATGATCCGGTTCGCGACCCATGACGGCACCTTGCGCAAGAGAAACTTGTCCTGCCGCTGTTGCCGCCATCCGCAGACCAGGTCGTACCCCTCGTCGAGCTTGGCCAGGAGAGCCGGGATGTCACGCGGATCGTTCTGCAGGTCGCCGTCCAACGACACGATCACGCGTCCCCGGGCGTGATCGAACCCGGCCATCATGGCCGCGGTCTGGCCCACGTTTCGTCCCAAACCGAGTCCTCGAACCCTCGGGTCGCCTGCCGACGCGGCGGCCACTCGGGTCCAGGTGTCGTCCCGGCTCCCGTCGTCCACCAGGATGACCTCGAAGCTACCGGAATAGCCGGCGAGGCGCCTCGAGGATCCAGTCGACGAGAGGAGCCACGTTCTGAGACTCGTTGTACAACGGGGCGACCACCGACAGGTCGAGCTGGTCGGCCGGCGCCGTCGGGGCAATCGAGGCCATGTCGCGTAGGCTTTCCGGTTTGTTGGACCCGGCTGCAAGATATGGACTTGACCCGCGCCTTACCAGCAATCCGCGTTCCGCTCACGCCCACCTGGACCGCAGAGGCCAACCAATGGCGTGTCAATGATTTGTACCAAACGGCGGGACCCGGCCGGGAGCCGAGTGGTGGCGGATCGCACGAATATGGCCAGGGGACGACAGCGAGGACTCCAGGGCCCAACCGGTGGGGGCGAAGCTCACCAGCCTCCGCGGCGGAGAAAGACCACCGGGATGGTCTGCAGCATGATGCGGATGTCTTCGCCCAGGCTCCGCCGCCGGATGTACTCCAGGTCGTAGCGAACCTTGGTCCGGACGTCGTCCACCGAGCGGTCGTAGTGGTGGTGGATCTGGGCCAGGCCCGTGATCCCCGGCTTGGCCCGCTGGCGCAGCGGGTACTCGGCGATGTGCTCCCGCAGCTCGGCGAAGATGGTGGGCCGCTCGGGCCGGGGGCCGACGATGTTCATCTCGCCCCGCATGACGTTCAGCAGCTGGGGGATCTCGTCCAGCCGGTACTGGCGGAGGAAGCGGCCGACCGGGGTGATCCGGGGATCGTTCTGGGTGGCCCAGACCGCGCCGGTGGCGCGCTCGGCGTCCACCTGCATCGTGCGGAACTTGTAGATGGTGAAGGGCTGGCCCCCGAGGTCACGGGTGCGCCGGCGGTTCCCCGCGTCGTTCCCGGAGGCGCGTCGGTCGAGCCCGACCCGCTCCTGCAGGTAGAGTACCGGGCCTCGGGAGGTGAGCTTGATGGCCAGGGCGATCAGGAGGAGCAATGGCAGCGCGACGAACAGGGCCAAGGCGGCGATGATGAGATTCATCACGCGATGCGCGGTGACATCCGCCTCCTCGACCAGAGCGTGCGCACCGGAGACGCGCACGCGCGCCGGGCTCGGCGACATCGAGCCCGTCAACAACTGGTGTGAAGGCTGTCGCCGCGGTCCCGAGGTGGCTATGCCCATTCGTCCTGTCCTTGAGCACCCGGATATAGCCGACCGCGGTCACGGTGGGACGCTCGGGCGCGTTTGTTCACGGTAACAGGGAACAACGATCTTCCCTGTGACGCGTCTCACTACACGGCGGCTCAGCCGGCGCTGCTACGCCCGGCTGGGTGCTTTGTCGGACGGAGAATCGGATCGGTCAGCTCGCCCAAGCCGAACCGCGCGAGCAGACGACTGAAGCGCGAGCGCTCGACCGGAAGCTCGGCCGGCGGCCGCCCGAGCCCACCCTGGCCCGAAACGCTCGTCGTCGCTTCCGAGGGCGCGGAAATCTGCGGGACTGGTCGCTGAGCCATGCTGCACCATTGTTGCAAAGTTTTGCACTATCCAACGGCGTATCCCGATCGTGATTCAATAATGACGCCGCGAATTCATGGCGCTCGGGCCGGCTCAACTCCCCTCGAGATCTGGATATCTAAGCCCCTATCTTATACAATGTTACCAACTCATGCCAGAGCCCGGTGCAACCCGGCGGTCCGGCGGGCCGCTCCGTTGCTCGGAAACCACAAGGTGGATGCGTCCTCCCACCACCGCCCTCAGGGGGGTACCTGACGTGGCACGCCAGCATCCAAACTGTGGCGCTGCTCCCGCGGTCCGCCTTCACGGCGCTCCGATCGCTGCGGCCAAGTGTGTAAGCTCCATGCTCTTACGAATTCGCGACCCGGCCCGCACGACTCCTGCGGTCTAAGCCGGATCTGACCACCCCGCCGTCCCTACACCTTGGCACTCCCCATGGCGAACCGAGATAAGGCCCCCAATGCACCGCTCGTGCTGATCGCGAACGATCAGGAGTGGTCCGCCCGATCGCTGGAGAGCATTCTGGGCCCCAGCGGCTATTCGGTCGTGCGAGCCTACACCGGTCAGCAGGCCTTGGAGCGCGCGAGATCGTCCCAGCCCGACCTGATCATCCTCGACGCCCAGATGCCGGACATGCACGGGTTCGAGGTCTGCCGGACGCTGCGGAACGACCCGCGATTCAGCGCGACTACGCCAATCGTGATCACCACCTCCGGTCCATCGGGCCGCACCCAACGGCTGGAGGCGTACCGCGCCGGCGCCTGGGAATTCCTCGGCCAGCCGCTGGACGGCGAGGCGCTGCTCCTCAAGCTGAACACCTTCCTTCAGTGCAAGCGCGAGGTGGACGGCCTTCGGGAGGAGAATCTGCTCGACCCCGGCACCGGGCTCTACAACATGCGGGGACTTTCCCGGCGCGCCCGGGAAATCGGCGCGGAGGCGTTCCGTCGGAGGGACCCGATCGCCTGCGTGGTGTTCGCTCCCGATGCCGACGAGCAGGAGCCGGACACCGAGGAGGACGACGAGGCGCGCCGCACGTCCGACCAGGTGGCACTGCTGTTCCGTCAGGCCGGCCGGGCGTCGGACGCCATCGGACGGCTGGGACAGTCGGAATACGGTGTGATCGCGCCCGCCACCGGCCCCGAGGCCGCGATCCGCATGGTGCGCCGGCTCGGCGGCGTCATCGAGTCGTCTCCGATTCCCGTCCGGGGCGGCGAAAAGACCCTGCGGCTGCGCGCCGGGTACTGCGCCGTCCCCGACTTCGCCGAATCCTCGGTGGACGCCGTGGAGCTGCTCCTCCGGGCCACGACCGCGCTCCGCGACCTCAAACGAGAGGGCCAAGCGGGTGACCGAATTCGGGCGTTCGAACAGGTCCCCACCAAATTCGCCAACTAAGCGGGGACCTAAATGTAGTGATGGCACAACGATATGCTGCGCCAGGTCGGCGCTCTGTAGCGCTCCCCCCTCAAAATGCTTGACACCAGCCCCCATCTGTTGTATAAGAGACACTCTTCTATAGCCGCGGGTTAGCCCCTAGCCCGGCACCGGTACCGCAGCCGTCGCCACTCCTCAGAACCGAGGAGCGGGCGAGTATGTCCGCCTGATCCAGGAGAGCAGGATGGCCCACCCGCCGGCGCAGCCGGAGCGCAATGGTCCGCCCGCCTCAGAGGCGCCGCGCGATCCCCTATCCATTCCCAGCGAGGTCAAGGCGAGCATCCGTGTGCTCGTCGTGGACGATGAGCGCACGCTGCGGGAGAGCTGCGCGAGCGTGCTCCAGATGGACGGCTTCAATGTGACGCTGGTGGGGCGGGGCGAGGAGGCGCTGGAAACCGTCAAGCGGCGGAAGTTCGACATCATCCTGGTGGACCTGTACATGTCCCAGATCTCCGGTCTGGAGATCCTCCAGGCCGCGCTGGCCGCCTACAAGGACACCATCGTCGTCGTGATGACGGGCAACCCGAGCGTGACGAGCAGCATCGAGGCGCTCCGCGCAGGAGCCTGGGACTACCTCCCCAAGCCGTTCTCGGCGACCCACCTCCAGGTGCTCATCGGCCGTGCCTCGCACGCGGTGATGATGTCCCGCGAGGCGCAGGACCTCCGGGTTCAGCTGATGAAGCAGCACGGGCACAGCGACAAGATCGCGTTGATCGGGATCTCGCCGCTGTTCCGCAAGGCCGTCGAGCTCGCCCGCAAGGTCGCGGCGACCGACGCGTCGGTCTTCATCAGTGGGGAGAGCGGCACCGGCAAGGAGGTCATCGCCCAGTTCATCCACCAGAACAGCCGTCGGGCCAGCCGGCCGCTGGTGCCGATCAACTGCGCCGCCCTCCCCGAGCCGCTCCTCGAGAGCGAGATGTTCGGGCACCGCAAAGGCGCCTTCACCGGTGCCGATCGGGACAAGCCCGGCCTGCTCGAGACCGCCAACGGCGGAACGCTCTTTCTCGACGAGCTGACCGAGATGACCATGCCGCTCCAGGCCAAGCTGCTGCGGGTCATCCAGGACGGCGTGGTGCGCCGGGTGGGGAGCGAGCAGCAGGACGCCGTGGTGGACGTCCGCTTCGTCTCCGCCACCAACCGCGAGCCGCAGGAGGCGGTGGATTCCGGCATCCTCCGGGGCGATCTCTTCTACCGCCTGCGGGTGGTGCCCATCAAGCTCCCGCCGCTCCGCAAGCGGCCGGAGGACATCCCGCTTCTCGCCAACCATTTTCTCACCTACTATTGGCAGCGTCATCGCCAGATGGGCGACCGGGCGCCCCGGCTCAGCGAGGCCAGCATCGGCTTCTTGCGCTCCCGGCCCTGGCGCGGCAACGTTCGGGAGTTGCAGAACGTGATCGAGCACGTCGCCGTGCTCGTCGAGCCCGATCAGGTGATTCAACCGAACGATATCCCGGTCTATGACGACGGAGCCGAGTGGCCCGCCGAGAGCGCGGTGCCGTCCGCCGTCATGGACGAGGCGTACCACCCCGCGAAAGACCGCGTCGTGGCGCAGTTCGAGAAGGAGTACCTGACCCGGCTGGTCAACCGCGCCGGGGGCAACATGTCGAAGGCGGCGCGGCTGGCCAGCATCGACCGGACCACCCTGTACCGGTTGATGGACAAGCACGAGTTTCATCGAGACGAGACACCCGGATCGACCGATTGACGCCTGATACCGCGATCTCCGGGACCTCCAGCGGCGAGCGCCGCCGGGTGGGGTCGGGGTTACCCTCTCCACCTGCCAGGCTGTGGGAGCCCGACGGCCCGCGGCCAGCGGCCATCGGCCCAGCGCTGTGGGAGGCGCTGCGCGAAGCGGTGCATGCGACCCAGGCGGAGTGGGAACGGGCGATCGAGCACGCCTCGGGGGCCGAAGAGGTCACCAACCAGCTGGCCCAGCTCTCCACCGCGGTGCGGCAACACCTCCTCGGCCCTGTCGGTGAGCCCACCGAAGTGGCCCGGACCGCGCTCGCTCGCCGGCTGCTCGGCCTCATCCGCGGCGCCTTTCTGGACCGGGCACAGTCTCTCCCGGCGCCGCCCGATTCCGGACAGCTGCTGCGCATGCTGGGTGCGATCGAGCACGTGAGCCAGCGGCTCGAGGCCGACTGGGCCCAGCATTTCACCGACCGGCTCTCCTCGCCCGACGGGCTCGAGCTGGTGGTCGAAGTCGCCCACGATCTTCGCTCGCCGCTCACCTCGATCCTGTTCCTCGCCGAGACCCTCCAGCGCGGCCGGAGCGGGCCGGTCAATCCGGTCCAGGAGCGTCAGCTCGGCCTCATCTACAGCGCGGCCTTCGGCCTCAGCTCGGTGGCGAGCGACGTGATCGAGCTGGCCCGGGGCGGCGACCGGCTGGTGGATCTCGACCCGATCCCGTTCTCGGTCACCGATATCTTCGAGTCGGTGCGGGACATCGTCCAGCCGATCGCCGAGGAGAAGAACCTCAGCGTGCGGCTCGCCACCCCCGAAGCGGATTTCCGGATCGGGCACCCGGTGGCCTTGAGCCGGGTGCTGCTCAACCTCACCACCAACGCCCTCAAGTTCACCGCCGAGGGATTCGTGGAAGTGGTTGCCCGCCAGACCGGCGCCCGGCGCATCGAGTTCTCGGTTCGCGACACCGGCCGCGGCATCCCTCCCCAGTCCATGGCCACCCTGTTCGAGCCGTTCCGCCGGCGGCAGAAGCACAACGAGTACGCCTTCTCGGGCTCCGGGCTGGGGCTCTCCATCTGCCGCAAGCTGGTGGAGGCGATGGGCTCCACCCTGCAGGTCGAGACCGAGCAATCGGTGGGAACCCGCTTCTATTTCGAGCTGGACCTGCCGCTGGCCGGCGAGACGGCGCTCGGGTAGGCGCCCCTACCCCCCGCGTAGGACCCCCGCTAAATTCTTGACGCTGGCCACCCTGAGAGGCGAGTGCTGTTGCGCGAACCGGCGACCCGGCCGGCTGCCGCGCAGCCGAAGCCCGGCACCCCACGCATGGTGGCGACAGCGTGACCCCCATGGCGGGTCTCAGCTCCCCAGCATCGCTCCACCGACCTGCCGCAGACCGGGTCCGGCGAGGTGTCGCGAGCGATGGGCGGGGAGCATGAGGCCCGGAACGAGAGAGACGTGAACCGACCCGATCCGGCCCGCTCGGCATCTGAGCCAGCCTCCCGTGCACGCCCCGAACGCCGCCCTGCTGATCGATTTCGACAATGTCACCCTTGGCATCCAGAAAGACCTGACCAAGGAGCTGCGCACCCTTCTCAACAGCGACATCATCAAGGGCAAAGTCGCCGTCCAACGCGCCTACGCCGACTGGCGTCGCTACCCGCAGTACATCGTTTCCCTCTCCGAGTCGTCGATCGATCTCATCTTCGCGCCCGCCTTCGGGTCCACCAAGAAGAATGCGACCGACATCCGCCTCGCCATCGACGCGATCGAGCTGGTGTTCACCCGGCCCGAGATCGGGACCTTCATCCTGCTCTCCGGCGACAGCGACTTCTCGACCATGGTGATCAAGCTCAAGGAGTACGGGAAATACGTCATCGGGGTCGGGATCCGGGAGTCGGCCAGCGATCTCCTGATTCAGAACTGCGACGAGTATTACTCGTACAACGATCTCGCCGGTCTCACCAAGGAAGTGGACACTCCGTCCATCCAGCGCGATCCGTGGGAGCTCGCGGGGCAGGCCGTGGCGCAGATGGCCCGCAACGGCGACGTGATGCGGTCGGACCGGCTGAAGCAGGTCATGCAGCAGATCGACCCGAACTTCGACGAGCGCAACGCCGGCTTCAACCGCTTCAGCAAGTTCGTGCTCGAGGCGGGACAGCGCGGCGTGGTGACGGTGACCAAGCTCGACAACGGGCAGTTCGAGGTGTCTCCGGGAGCGGTGGCCGCCGCCGCGCCCGCGGCGCTGCCGGCGCCCCGGTCGCGAGACGGTGAGACCGCGCGAGCGCGAGCCCGCGAGCCCCGCGAGGGCCGGGAGGATGGAGGCCGGGGAAGGCGCGGCCGGCGCGGTGGCCGCGGCCGCGGCGAGCGCCAGGCGAGCCCGGCCGACGAGTCGTCGGTGCGCGACGCGCCGTCGAGCCGGCCGAGCCCGACCGACGGCGCGCTGTCCCTCGCCCGCGCGTTCCAGCTCATGGCGCAGGCGCTGAGCGAGCTCCGCGGCCCGGTCACCCAGGAGGCGCTCCGCCTGCGCATGGCGGCGCTGCACGGGCGCGAGGATGCCCTGCTCGATCCGGCGCGCTTTCCCCGGCTGCTGCGCCAGGCCAACGATGCCGAGATCGCCGATGTGCGGAAGGTCGGCGACGACGACTATGAGATCTCGGATCGTCGCGGTGCGGGAATGGCGCCTCCGTCACCCGCTTTACCCGCGGTATCCCCCGCCTCGGGACCAGCGGTGGAGCCGGCCGATGGCGCCGAGCCCGCCGAACCGGCCGCCGAGGTCCCGGCCGGCGCCCGGGAGAACGGCCAGCGGTTCGGCGTTCGCTTCCGGCGCGGCTCGCGTGGTGGATTGCGCGCGGGGGAAATTCCGCTCATCGGCGTGGTGCAGATGGACGTCGCGCCGGTCGAGGCTCTGCCGAGCCGAGATCGCCGAGCCGACCGAAGCAATCGAGCCAAAGCCAGCCCGTCCTCGGCGGGCGCCCAGGAAGAAGAAGGCCGCGACCGCCACGGCGGCCAAGGCAGACAAGCCGGCCAAGGCGGAGGCGTCGGGTGAAGACCCTGGCGCGGCTCCGGTGGCCACGGCCAAGCGAGGCCGGACCCGGGCCCGGAAGAAAGCGGAGTGAAGCGGCAACGACGGGCAGCGACGCTGCCCGTCGCGTTTTTCGACCGGCCCGCCGATGTCGTGGCGCGCGAGCTGTTGGGAGCGCTGGTGGTGTCACGGGCCGGTGGCGCCCGCACCAGCGCCCGGATCGTCGAGACCGAGGCCTACCTGGGCTACCGCGATCCGGCCTCCCACGGATACCTCCACCGCCGAAACGACCGCAACGCCGCGCTGTTCGGCCCGCCGGGCTCGTGGTACGTGTACTTGTCGTATGGAATCCACTGGTGCGCCAACCTCGTGTGCGGTGCGGAAGGAACGGCGGGCGCGGTCCTGTTGCGTGCGCTGGAGCCGGTGGAAGGCCTGGAGTGGATGCGGGAGCGAAGGGGCAGGGTGGACGACCGCGACCTTTGCTCGGGGCCGGGAAAGCTGTGCCAGGCGCTGGGTATCACCCGGGGCCTCGACGGCCGCATGATGCCGGACGCGGAGGTCGTCGTGATGCCGCCTTCGGTGGCCCTCCCGTTCCAGATCCTCACCACGCCGCGCATCGGCATCACCAAGGCGGCCGATTGGCCGCTTCGGTTCGTGGTGGAGGGGAATCCGCACCTATCGGGGCGGGGCGGCGGGTGCGGGCCGGTCTTAGGCTCTCCAGCGGTCCGCCGGAGTGACGCAGCTAGAAAACGACGACGGGCAGCGCTCTCACGCTGCCCGTCGTTTCGTTGGTGGGGTGCCGCGCCGGCTACTTGTACCCGCCGGTCTTCACCGATTCGCGGGCGCCGCCGAGGCCGAACCGGAGGCCGCCGCTGAAGGTGTGGGTCGGCCCGCTGAGCAGCCGGCCGAACGCGACCGGATTGCCGTCGGCATCGGAGACCGACGTCGTTGCCCGGGCTGGTGGTGATCTGATATTGGCCGAAGGCCATCAGCCGACCGAGCTGGAAGGTGATGCCGGCCAGGAAGGTGCCGAATCCGGTGCTGCCGAGCTCTTCGGCATCGCTCTGGAACGCGGTCGCGTTCTGCGGGGTCGGGCTCACCACGTGCATGATGCCGTAGCCGACGCCGAGGTAGGGCTGCGCGGCGGCCTTGATCGGGTACGCCATCAACACCGCGGAGTACTTCCGGATGTCGTTGAACGTCACCGGCTGGGTCCCGCTCAGGTCGCTGTAGGCGCTGGTCTCGTCCGAGCCCACGCCCTCTTCGACCGAGAGCAGCAGGCCGGTCCGCCGGGCGATGATCAGGGTCTGGCCCCCGAAGGTCGGAATGGCGGTCCGGTCCTGCGTCGGGGTATCGAAGAACATGACCCCGCCCTGGCCACCCACGTACCACTGGAAGTTGCTGTTGCCGGGCTCCTGCGCGGCGGCAGAGAGCGCCCCCAATGACAGTGCCAGCGCCGCGACCGGAATGCTGCGAGAGAGCATGCGCATCACAGACTGCCTCCGTAAGGTGTCCGCACCAGGCGGGCCCTGGCGCCTACCGCGTCCCCAGTCGGCGGTACGTCAAAATGCGGGAAACTTGCTGGAAAGCGCGGGAGGGGAGGGGGAACGTTGGAGGTGGTATCTGCTTATACAATGCAAGAGTTGCAGGACTCACCCCACCGGGACTCTCCAGCCCGTCGGAGGGGTTGCGGGTGCAAGAGGCGGGCCGATGGCCTGGGGAGGAGGGTGCGCCAGAGGGCCCGCAGGTCAGATCAGGCGGAGCTGCCTCCCCACTTTGGAGAAGGCGCCAAGTGCCTGATCCAGGTCGTCCCTGGTGTGTGAGGCGGAGATCTGGCAGCGGACCCGCGCCTGGCCCTGGGGCACGACCGGGTAGCCGAAGCCGGTGACGAAGACGCCCTCGGCGAGGAGGAGGTCGCTCATGCGTATGGCGGCCGAGGTCTCGCCCAGGATCACGGGAATGATCGGGGTCTCGCCGGGCAGGGGCTTGAAGCCGAGCTCCAGTAGCCGCTCGCGAAAGTAGCGCGCCTGCTGGCGCAGGTGGGTGACGCGCTCGGGATGGGCCTCGAGGTATTCGATGCTGGCGAGCGAGCTGGCCGCCACGGTGGGCGGAAGCGCGTTGGAGAAGAGCTGGGGCCGCGCGCGTTGCGTCAGGTAGTCGCAGGTCGCCGCCGACGCGGCGACGAACCCGCCGGCGGCGCCGCCCAGCGCCTTGCCCAGCGTCGAGGTGATGATGTCCACGTCGCCCAGCATGCCGAAGTGCTCCGCCGTTCCCCGGCCGTTCGCGCCCAGCACACCGGTGGCGTGGGAGTCGTCCACCACCAGCACCGCCTGGTGCCGGCGGCAGAGCTGGAGCAGGTCGGGCAGCCGCGCGATCGCGCCCTCCATCGAGAACACCCCGTCGGTGATCACCATCCGCACCCGCCGGTCGCGCGCGGCCGCCAGCTTCTGTTCCAGGTCGGCGAGGTCCGAGTGCTTGTAGACCGCCGTCTGGCACTTGGTGATCGCCTTGGCGAGCCGGACCCCGTCGATGATGGACGCGTGGTTGAGCTGATCGCTGATCACGATGTCGTCCTCGCCCAGCAACGTGCCGGGCACCGCTTCGTTGGCGTTCCAGCAGCTCACGAAGCTGAGCGCGGCCGGCGTGCCCACCAGCCGAGCGCAGGCCGCCTCCAGCGCGCGATGGACGGTGAAGGTTCCGCAGATGAAGCGGACCGAGGCGGTGCCCGCGCCCCAGCGGTCGAGCGCGGCCTTGCCGGCCGCGACGACCTCCGGCTGGTTGCTCAGGCCCAGGTAGTTGTTGGAAGACAGGATGATGACGTCGCCGCGTCCCTCCATACGGACCCGCGGCGCCTGGGGGCTGTCGAGGAAGTTGAGCCTCTTGTAGACCCCATCGCGGATGAACTGCTCCAGCTCGCTCTCCAGCCGCTGTTCCAGCGGGTTGCTCATGCCCCGACCTCCAGGATCACTTTCCCCGCCTGGCCCGCCTTGATGACCTGAATCGCGTCGCCGATGCACTCGAGCGGAAACCGATGGGTGATCACCGGCCGGGGATCGAGCTGTCCGGCCAGGAGGAATTGCCGCATCTGGTGCCAGGTCTCGTACATCTTCCGGCCGGTCACGCCGTAGAGGGTGAGTCCCTTGAAGATGACGTCGCGCGCGAAGTCGGTGTCGGTCCTGCGGCTCGGCGTGCCCAGCAGGTTGACCCGTCCACCGAGGCGCGCGGCGGCGAACGCGGTGGCGTGGCCGTCGGGATGACCGCTCATCTCGCAGACCAGATCCACGCCGTTCCCGCCGGTAAGCTCCTTGATCCGTGCCAGCACGTCGTCGTGGCCGGGGTCGAGGGTCACCTGGGCCCCCATGGCTCGCGCCAACTCCAGCCGGCGGGGATTGTAGTCGCTGGCGATCACCAGCGACGCCCCCGCCGCGCGGGCGACGCCGACCGCGAAGCACCCGATCGGCCCGCAGCCGAGGACGAACACGGTGTTGCCGGGCACCCGACCCTCGAGCACGGTGTGCACCGCATTCCCCATGGGGTCCATGATGGCGCCGACCTCGGTGGGGATGCCGTCGAGCTTCATGACGTTGGACGCGGGCATCGCGATGAAATCGGCGAAGGCACCGTCGCGGTCCACTCCGATGATCTGGGTCCGCTGGCAGAGGTGGGCGTCGCCGAGCCGGCACTGGAGGCAGTGGCCGCACACGATGTGTCCCTCGGCGGTCACCAGGTCGCCGACGGCGAGCAGGCCGGCGGTCTCGGCCTCCTGCCCCAGCTCCACGATCTCCCCGGCGAACTCGTGGCCCACGACCACCGGCGGCTTGAGCCGCTGGCTGGCCCAGGTGTCCCACTCCCAGATATGGAGATCGGTGCCGCAGACGCCGGCGTGCCGGACGCGGATCAGGACCTCGGAGGAGCCGCAGGTGGGCTTGGCGACATCGCGGAGCACCATCCCGGGTCCGGGGCCTGCTTTCACCAGAGCGCGCATGGGGGTCCAGGAAGAAGTCGGGGGGAATATAGGAGAGGTCGGGTATCAGCCATCCATCGAGGAAAGCGTGAACGGTGAACAGTGAACGGTGAAAGGGAAGGTGGCATGACACGCACCCTCCCTTTCACCGTTCACTGTTCACCGTTCACGCTTTTGTGGTAATGAATCCGCCTGGAGTTTGGCGACCCGCCGCCGCCGCTGGCTTGGCGAGCTCTCTTGCCCTCGCCCGCTCGATGCGGACCGCGCTGATCTTGAACGCGGCGATGCGGGCGTAAGGGTCGAGCTGCGGGTTGGTCAGCAGGTTGGCGGCGGCCTCCCGGAAATGCATCGGCATGAACACCTGGCCCAGCGCCTGCCGGTCGGAGATGCGGACCCCGATGAGCACCGCCCCGCGGCGGGAAGTGACCCGAACGGTGTCGCCCTCGCATACGCCGAGGTCGATGGCGTCGGCGGGATGGATCTCGATGATCGGGGTCGGCTCGCGGGAGTCGAGCCCTTCCGACCGGCGCGACATCGTTCCGGTGTGCCAGTGGTACATCTGGCGCCCGGTGTTGAGGATGTACGGGTACTCCTCGCTCGGCAGCTCGTCCGGCTTGAGGAACTCGACGGGCACGAAGCGGGCCTTGCCGTCCGGCGTGGGAAACGCGTCCTGGAAGAGAAACGGCGTACCGGTCGAGTCGGGGGTCGGCACCGGATACTGGATCGAGCGCAGCCGCTCGAGCATCGCGTAGCTCACCCCGCGCCACGACGGCGTCACGCTGGCGATCTCGCGCATCACGTCGCCCGGCGAGCGATAGTCGGTGGGCAGCCCGAGCCGGTTGCTCAGCTCGATCAGGATGTCGAGGTCGCGGCGCGCCTGACCGGGCGGATCGAGCGCGGCCTCGGTGAGCTGAATGTGGCGGTCGGTATTGACGAAGGTGCCACCCTTTTCGGCGAAGGAGGAGCCCGGGCAGCACCACGTCCGCCCAGCGCGCGGTCTCGGTGAGGAACAGGTCCTGTACCGCCAGGAACTCCAGCCCGCGCACCCAGTGCTCGGCGTGGGAGATGTTCGGATCGGAGAGCACCGGGTTCTCGCCCATGATGTAGAGGCCGCGGATCGGGCTGTCGTCCTGCACCATCTCCGTGACCATCAGTCCGTGCTGGAGCGAGAGGGACTCCTCCGGCACCCGCCAGGCCTTGGCGTACTCGGCGCGGTTGGCGGCGTCGGTGACCGGCCGGTAGTCGGTGTAGGCGAACGGGATCGCGCCCATGTCGCTGGCGCCCTGCACGTTGTTCTGGCCCCGGATGGGGAGCATCGCCGCGCCCCACTTCCCGATCATCCCGCAGGCGAGCATCAGGTTCAACAGGCTCGCCACGATGTCGGTGCCGGTGTTGTGCTGGGTGAGGCCCATCGCCCAAAGGGTCGAGGTGCGCGGTCCCCGGGCATACATCTCCGCGGCGGCGCGGATGGTCGCCGCCGGGATGCCGGTGATCTTGGCGGTGCTCTCCGGGGTGTAGCCCGCGACCGACTCCTTTACCTTCTCGAAATCGTGGGTCCGCCCCTCGATGAACTTCCGGTCGGTGAGCCCGGCGGCGATGATGTGGTTCACCATCCCGTTGTAGAGCGCCACGTCGGTGCCCGGCAACATCTGGAGATGGATGTCGGCCAGGTCGGCAAGCTCCGTGCGCCGGACGTCGGCGACGATGAGGCGCGCGCCCTTGGATACCGCCCGCTTGATCAGCGCGCCGAAGACCGGATGGGTCTCGGTGGTATTGGCGCCCGAGATGAAGATGACGTCGCACGCCTCCTCGATCTCCCGCATCGAGCCCGACGCCGCGGAGGTCGCGAGCGCGCGGCCCATCGCCGCCACGGAGCTCGAGTGGCAGAGCCGGGTGCAGTGGTCCACGCTGTTGGTGCCGAAGCCGGCCCGGACCATCCGCATGAAGACGTAGTTGTCCTCGTTGCTGCACTTGGCGGAGGAGAGCGCGGCCAGCGCGCGCGGGCCGTGGACCTGGCGGATCCGCTTCAGCTCCTGAGCCACCAGGCTCAGCGCCTCATCCCAGGTGGCCTCGCGGAACGCGCTGTGCCATGCCGGCGGGGTGGCGACGCGATCGCGCACGTCGTCCTCCTCCGCGTTGGGCACGCCGGTCATCGGCGGCTTTCCCACGCTGCGCTGTGGGCGGCCGAGGCTTCTTTCGAGAGCCCATCTCCTCGATCGTCTGCCAGGGGCCTTCGCGGTGCCGGGGCCATTCGCCGGTCCATACCCACTGCTCGCCGTCGTGCATCCAGCCTTTGCGGATCACCGGGGTCATCAACCGGTCCCGGTGCATCGGGAAGTCGTAGCCGAAGCGCCCCTTCACGCAGGTCGAGCCCTGGTTCGGCGTCCGCTCCTCGATGTCGGGCGAGGTGACCCGCATGATCTGGTCGCCTTTCACGTGGAGATCGATCTGGCACCCTACGCCGCAGTAGGGACAGACCGAGCGGACCACCTTGTCGGGGGTGCGGACGGCCTCCGATCCGAAGCGCTGTTTGGGGATGAACTCGAAGATCGCTCCGGTGGGGCAGACCCGGACGCACTCGCCGCACCAGGTGCAGCCCGCGTGATCGGGGTCGCCGTCGCCGCCGACGATGATCTGAGCATGCTCGCCCCGCATCCCCACATCGAGCACCCCTACCTCCTGGATGTCCTCGCAGGCCCGCACGCAGCGGGTGCAGAGGATGCAGGTGCTCATGTCGTGCTGGATCATCACGTCGCCGGGACGCTCGTCGCCGGACCGGAGGGGAAGCTCGTGATAGTCGCGGATGGGGACGTCGTACTGAGTGACGTAGCGCTCGAACTCGTTGCGCGGGTGGCTGCGTCCACCGTTCTGGAGGTGCTCGCCCGGATATCGCTCGAGCAGGAGGCCGAGAACGCCCCGACGACTCTCTACGGCGGCCTGGGACTCGGTCTCCACCACCATGCCCTCGGCCGCCGGCGTGGCGCAGGCGGGCACCATCTTGCCCTGGCCCTGAACCGACACCAGGCAGATGCGGCAGTTCCCCACGATGGGCAACTTGGGGTACCAGCAGAGGGTCGGGATGTCGATGCCGGCGGCCCGGGCGGCCTCCAGGATGGTGGCCCCAGGCTCGAAAGCAACGTCACTGCCGTTGACGACAATCTTGGCCATTGCGCACCGAGTTTCGGCGGAAGACAGGCGATCTAAGTGAGTTTAGACCCGGCAGATGGGAGGGGCAAGGGGAGCTGGCGGGCAAAAGAAACACCCCCGGACCACGGTCGGGGGTGTGCCTCGATACGCCGACCTCGCGCAGCGAGCGCCTTGCGCGCTGCTACGCGGCGTGTTCCGTCGGGACCCGCTGATGCCAGTGGTCCTGGGCGGTCTCCTCGTCCGCGGCCCACATGTAGGCCCAGAAGCGCACGGGCTTCGGGGCGGGCCCGCCGTTCTTGATGACGATGCCGAGCGGCGCCGAGGGAACGGCGATGGGGATGGTGGTCACGGGACTTTCCTCGCTGACGAGAGAGCCACGACTGCGTCTCGCCCGAGAGAAGGCACGCCCCATGCCTCCCTGATGCAGGCCGCTAACCTGTTACAACAACGGAGTTTGGAGGGCGGGGAAACAGCCGGCCAAGTGTCAGTTGGACGCGGCGAGCGGTGATGCCGCCGCGTCCGGTGGACACGTGGGCTTGGCGAGCAAAAGCCCATCGGGCCGGCGGGCGGTGATCGCGCGCTTGCGGCGCGGCGGCTCCTCTTCCACGGTCCATCCGTCGTAGAGCCCGCGGATCGAATCCGGCGACAGCGCCCGGCACCCACCCAGCACCACGTGAACTCCCCCGGGGCGACTGCGCCGCTGGAGATCCTTGAGAAGCGCGGCACGGGCGGGCGGCTTGAACCCGGACAGCGTGTTGGGGTCGAGGACGACGATGTCCACTCCGTCGAGCGCCTCGAGGAAGCCGGGCAGCGCCGGCCCGAGAGGCGCCACGAAGCCCTCGAACAGACTCGCCAGTGCTTCCGCCGCCATGCGAGACTCGACCCGCTCGACGCAGCCGACGTCGCAGGTCACGAAGGTGACAGCGGCATCGTGCGCGGCGAGGAGGTAGGTGGCCGGCTCCGCACCGGCGCCGATCACCAGCGCGGTATCGTGCGACTCGATGCGGGGCAGGAGGCGGGCGAGCGCGCACCCGCCGTCGAGACCCCAATGCACCGGGGTGCGCTGCGCCTCGCGCAGCTTCCGGAACTGCTCGCGCCAACGGCGATAGGGCCGGAGGGCGAGCCGCTTCATGATGAGCCGGTCCACCGTCTCGAGCATGAGCACTTCGGTGAGCACGAACTGGCCCTCGGACGTCGCCTGCAACTCCGAGGCGGCCTCGTCGCCCAGTCGCATCAATTCCTCCCGGCCGATCGAGTTCTTGAATCCCTCGATCCGCTGGAGGATGTACTCGTGATAGTGCTGCTTGTCGGAATAGGGCGAGCGCCGCCGCCGCTGAGCGCCACGGATCTCGGTGGCGTTCAGCATGACGTCCTGATCGGCAGGAGGCCGCGCGCAACGGGGCGGCCGGTGACGAAGTTCACCGAATAAGCTGTATGGAATGGGCTCCGGACGGACGATGGCCCCACGAAGGCCACCGTGATTGACAATGGTGCAAATTCATACATCGGGTGGGTCGGGTCAAGGCGGCAAGCTAGTCTGCCTCCAAAAGGGCGCCCTTGAGGTATCCCGTCTCGGGGATGGTCAGTACCTCGGGGTGATCCTCACCCTGGCCCAGGATGCGCCGCACGCGGATCCGGCGGCCGCTGTCGCCGGCGGCCTCGGTGAGCATCGCGAGGAACTCCGGCAGCCGGACGTGGAACGAGCAGGAGGCCGTCAGCAGCGTGCCGCCGGGAGCGAGGCAGCGCATCGCGCGGAGGTTGATCTCCCGGTAGCCGCGGATCGCATCCGGGACCGTGGCCCGAGACTTGGCAAAGGCTGGGGGGTCGAGCACGATGGTGTCGAACCGCTCCCGCGCTCGGGCCATCGTGCGGAGCGCCTCGAAGGCGTCGGCTTCGCGAAACTCGAGATTGGCCAGGCCGTTGAGCGCCGCATTGGCTCTGGCCCTCTCCAGTGCGTCCCCGCTCGAGTCGAGGGCGAGCACGCTGCCGGCCCGCCTCGCCAGATGCAGGGCGAACGAGCCGTGATACGTGAAACAGTCCAGAGCTCGCCCACCCTGACGGGTGATGTCCCCGGCGAGCAGGCGATTGGGGCGCTGGTCGAGAAACGCCCCGGTCTTCTGTCCGTCCCAGGGGGCGGCGAGGTACCGCACGCCGCCTTCGCGCACCTCGATCTCCCGGGGCACCGAGCCGAAGACCTCCTCGATCTCGGCCGGAAGGTGCTCCCGGCGGCGGGCGGGGACGTCGTGCCGGAGCAGGATGCCCGCGGGGTCGAAGAGTGAGGCGAGCGCGTCGAGGATCGGCTGCCGCATCGTCTCCAACCCGGCGGAGAGAATCTGCGCCACGATCCATCTGTCGTAGCGATCCACCACCAGTGAAGGCAATCCGTCCCCTTCACCATGCACCAACCGGCAGGCTGTGGCGTCGATGCCGGCCCGGCGGGCCGCGGCCGCCTCGATCCGTTCCCGCCACCACGCCGGGTCCACGGCGCGGTCGCCGCGCTCCAGCAAACGCAGCCTGATCTCCGACCCTGGGGAGAGCAGCCCCTGGCCGATGAATCGGCCGCGCGGGTCCTGGACGGGCACCAGGCCCGGCTCGGGCGGATGGCTCTCGACGTCGCTGCGATAGATCCAGGGATGTCCTCGAACCCAGCGCTCGGCGCCGCGCGCCGTCACTCGGGCAGGGATCACGCCCGGTCGGGACGGAGAACCGTGGCCCCCCGCAGATAGCAATGCTTGATTTCGCCGCGGTCGCGGCGAGTGTAGGCGTGAACCAGCAGCCGGATGCAGCGGGGAAGCGACCCCGGCACTGGAATTTCCGACGCGTGCAGCAGCGCCACGATGTTCCACCCGAAGTCCTCCGCGGCCCGGGCGGGGAAGGCGGCGTCGAGGTCCCGGGTGACCGTGAAGAGCGCGCTCACGATGTCGTCGGGCTGGAGCTCGTTGCTCTCGATCAGCGTGCGGAGCAGCTCGTCGGTCGCGGCGAGGATCTCGGACGCGTCGTTGCGCTCGACGGTGGTGGCGCCGCGGATGCCGTGCAACCGGGGAGTGGGGAGCGTCATGGCAGATAATGTAGCGGCGATGGTTCGGCTGATGCTCGTCACCGACGACCGGTTGGTCGAGGGACGGGACCTGGTGGCGCTGGCGCTGGCCGCCGAGCGCGGCGGGGCGACGTCGTTGCAGCTTCGGCTCAAGCTGGCCTCGCCCCGCGAGCAGGTCGACCGAGCCCGCGCGCTGGTCGCGGCACTGCGGATCCCGGTGCTGGTGAACGACCGGCCCGACATCGCGCTCGCCGCGGGGGCCGCCGGTGTGCACCTCGGCCCGGACGATCTGCCGGTGGCGCTGGCCCGCCGGATAGCGCCACCCGGCTTCATCATCGGCGCCTCGGTCGGCGCGGCCGCCGAAGCCGATGCCGCGGCCCAGGCCGACTACTGGGGCATCGGACCCTGGAGGGCGACGGGGACGAAGGCGGACGCGGGTGCGGCGCTCGGGGCGGAGGGGTTCCGAAGGCTTTCGGCGCTGGGAGCCGGCAGGCCGTGCATCGCCATCGGTGCCGTGCGGCCGGAGGACGTGCCTCTGGTGCTCGCTGCCGGCGGGTCTGGGGTGGGGGTGGTATCGGGGATACTCGGAGAGGAGGACGTGGAGCGGGCCACCCGGCGATTCGCGGCCTCGGGATGACAGGTGCCGCCTGCTATCTCCCTCGCCGCACCCGCGCGATCGACCGCAGGTGCTCGTCGTAGGTCTTGGAGAACACATGCCGTCCGTCCGGCCCCGCCACGAAATAGAGGTAGGGCACCTTCGCTGGATGGAGCGAGGCCTCGAGGCTCCGCCGGCTGGGTGAGTTCACCGGCCCCGGCGGCAAGCCCCGGTTGAGGTAGGTGTTGTACGGCGACCGGAACTGATAGTCTCTGGTGAAGAGCCTGGGCTTGCGCTTTCCGGTGGCGAGGAAGATCGCGTACTGCACCGTCGGGTCGGCCTGCAGCGCCATCCCGATGCGAAGCCGGTTGTGGTAGACCCCGGCGATCGTTTCGCGCTCGTCATCGGCCCGCGCCTCGCCTTCCACGATCGAGGCGAAGGTGACCAGCTGCGCCGGGGTCCAGCCCAGGGAATCGAGGCGCCGGTCCCACTCGGGCTTCCAGGCCGACTTGAATCCCTCGGCCATCACCCGCACCAGCTCCGGCGCCGTCGTTCCCAGCCGGAGCGAGTAGGTCTCCGGCCGGAGGAATCCCTCGAACGAACGGACCGGAAAACCCAATGTCGCCGAGGCGGCGGCGCTGTCTCGCGCGGCGGCCATCACCGAGTCGGCCGGTATCCCAAGCTTCTGTTGCGCCAGCGCCGAAACCTCGGGAATGGTGAGGCCCTCGGGGACCGTGAACCGGGTCGCCACCTCGTCGCCCGCCTCGAGGATATCGAGCACTTTCCAGACGGAGATTCCGGGGGTGAACTGGTACACTCCCGCCCGCACCGAGCGGTCGGCGCCCCGCACCCGGGCGATCAACTTGAACCAGAAGCGGCTCCTGACGACGCCGTGGGCGGCCAGCGTGTCAGTCACCGCCGAGAAAGTCGCACCGGGCGGGAGGGTGACCCGTTCGGCGGAGGAGTTGCTGCCGCAGGCGAGGAGGGTGAGGGTGAGAAGGAAGCACAGGGCGGACGGGCGGACGGGCGGACGGGCGGAACCAAGGGCCGCTACCGAACCTTGCTCCGGGCATCGGGCACCGTCCGTCCGTCCGCCCGTCCGCCCGTCCGCCCTACCGGTCACGCACCCGCCTGGCATCCAGGAAATGCTGCAGCAGCACCGCGGCCGCCAGTGAATCCACGTCGGCTTTCCGGCCCCGAGTACTGCCGCCCTGCTCGCGAATAGCGGCGAGCGCCCGCGCGGTGCTCATCCGCTCGTCCCACAGCTCGACCGGGAGCCCGCTCTTGCCGGCCAGGCCGCCGGCGAGCTCGCGGGCGGCGACGGCGCTCTCCTCCTCGTCACCCTCACCGGTCAGCGGCAAGCCCACCACTAGGCCGGACGGCTCGTGCAGCGCGATCAGCTCGAGGAATCTCGACATGGGAAAGCGCTTGCCCCGCCGGCGGACCAGCGTCTCCAGCGGCGTGGCCAGGGTTTGAGTCTCGTCGCTGAGCGCCAGGCCGATCCGGACCTCGCCCCAGTCGACCGCCAGAATCCGGCCCTCCACGGGAAGTGGCATCCGGGGAATAAAGCGGGAAAGGTGAACCGTGAACAGTAAAAGGGGGTCGCAGGACGACCCCCCTTCACCGTTCACCGTTCACTTTTCCCGCTGTATCTACTGGGCCATCGTGGCGAAGAATTCCTTGTTGTTCTTGGTCCGCTTCATCCGCTCGAGCAGGAACTCGAGCGCCTCGACCGGCGGCATGTCCGCCAGGAAGTTGCGCAGCAGGTAGACCCGGTTGAGCTCGTCCTTGTCCATCAGGAGCTCCTCCTTACGGGTCGAGGTGCGCTGGATATCGATCGCGGGGTAGATCCGGCGGTCGGCCAGGCGGCGGTCGAGCACCAGCTCCGAGTTGCCGGTGCCCTTGAACTCCTCGAAGATCACCTCGTCCATCCGGCTGCCGGTGTCCACCAGCGCCGTGGCGATGATGCTGAGGCTGCCCCCCTTGTCGATGTTCCGGGCGGCGCCGAAGAACCGCTTGGGCTTCTGCAGCGCGTTGGCGTCCACGCCGCCGGAGAGAATCTTGCCGGAGTGCGGGACCACCACGTTGTGCGCCCGCGCCAGACGGGTGATCGAGTCGAGCAGGATCACCACGTCGCGGCCGTGCTCCACCAGCCGCTTCGACTTCTCGATCACCATGTCGGCCACCTGGACGTGACGGTCGGCCGGCTCGTCGAAGGTGGAGGAGATGACCTCCGCCTTGACGTTCTCCTCCATGTCGGTGACCTCCTCGGGGCGCTCGTCGATCAGCAGCACGATGAGGACGATCTCGGGATGGTTCTCGCTGATCGCGTTGGCGAGCTTCTGCATCAGGATGGTCTTACCCGCCTTGGGCGGCGCGACGATCAGCGCGCGCTGGCCTTTCCCGAGCGGGGCGAGAAGGTCTACCACCCGCATGGAGAGGTCGCTGTTCTTGCGCTCCAGCCGGATCCGGGAATCGGGGTACCGCGGTCGAAGGTTGTCGAACGCGATGCGGTGTTTGGTCTTTTCCGGCTCCTCGAAGTTGACCTGCTCGACCTTGAGCAAGGCGAGGTAGCGCTCCCCTTCCTTGGGCGGTCGCACCTGGCCCATGACGGTGTCGCCGGTACGGAGGTCGAACCGCTTGATCTGGCTGGGGCTGACGTAGATGTCGTCGGGTCCGTACAGGTAGTTCCAGTCCTGGCTCCGGAGGAAGCCGTACCCTTCGGGCAGGATCTCCAGCACTCCCTCGCCCCGGATCACGGTGTCGGAGTCGAGCAGCGACTGCTCGATGCGGAAGATCAGGTCCTGCTTCCGCAGCCCTGAGTAGTTGGTGATGTTCAACTGCTCGGCGAGAGTGTGCAGCTCGGCGACCGACTTCTGTTTCAGCTCAGCGATATCCACGGACATTGACTCCAAACGGACGGGCCCTGCCGGCGTGCGGGCGGGTGGTGGACGGAATACGTGAGAGATGCCGGCGAGGTTGGCCTGGGTATATGTCGGCCCGATGGCGGAACGGCGTACTGTTGTGACGGGGAGTTGTCCGGCCGAATCCAAGAAGCGACTCAACTTAGAGTGCTCCGAAGGTCCAGTCAAGAGCCCGCTTGCAGAAGTCTCCGGGACTCACGATTATGGCTGACTCCTTGGCGGGTCAATCCGAGTCGGAGCGGACATGGTCGAATCAGAACGTCTGGGCAAGCTCCGGCACGACCTTTCGAACCCCCTCTCGGCCCTTCTGGCCGAGATCCAGCTCCTCTTGCTCAACGAGTCCCAGTTCGACCCCGAGACCCTGACCAGTCTCAAGGAGATCGAGGCACTGGCCATCCGGATGCGGGGCATGCTCCGGGACATGTGACTCAGCCGGACCGCCGGACCCCGCCGTTCAGCAGGTAGGCGGCGAGAAAGGCCAGACTCCCGGCACTGGCGGCCGCCCGGAACGCCACGTCACCTCCGCCGACCGACACGAACCCCTCGATCAACCCCGACACCACCAGCAGCACCGCCGCCCCGCCCACCATCCTGACCGCGGTCCGCCCGCTCAGGACCAGGGCGTCTCCCCGACTCAGATCTCCCGGCGCCACCACCGTACGACCGAGCAGGAACCCCGCGGCCCCCGCCACCCAGATGGCGAACAGCTCGAGCAGGCCATGCCCGAGGATGAACTCGAGCAGGTAGCCCAGCAGTCCCCGGTTGGCGAAATGCCCCGCGGTGGCTCCGATGAGGAGGCCATTGAATCCGAGCAGCACCAGGGAGCCGACCCCCAGGAAGATGCCCCCGGCGAAACAGGCGATGGCCACCCGGACGTTGTTGGTGATGATTCCCGACGCCATCAGCGGGCGGTCCTCCACCGCCACGTCCACATAGCGCCTGCCCGCCGCCATGCGTTCCGCCCCGGCATCCGCGCGCTGGATCATGACCTCGGGGAGCATGTCGACGGCCAGATCCGGCTGCTCCCGCATGAGCAGGTAGCCGGCCCCGGCCGGCAGCAGGAACGCGAGACAGGCGAGGGCGATATAGGCTCGGGCCTGGCGGATGGCGGCAGGGCACTCCCGGATCAGCACCTCCCAAACCCGCCGCCAGGTGCCTCGCTCGTCCCGGTACAGCGCGTTGTGGCCGGCGGCCGCCAGCCGCTCCAGGTGCTCCAGGGTGGCGTCGTCCACCCCATAGGTCCGGGCGCGCGCCAGGTCGGCCGCGACCTCCCGGTAGCGGGCGGCGAAATCGGGCAGCTCGTGCGAGGCGAAGCTGTCGAGCCCTTTGCTGGCGGCGCGCTCGGCCAGCTCCTGGAATTCGGCCCAGCGGGCCTGCTTGCGGGCCGCGAAAGACGCGGCGGCCGCGGAGCCCTTCAAGGCGACGGTGCCCTCCCGCCGGTCCCGCTCCCGGCGGTGCAGCTCCAGCAGGTGTTCCAGATCGCCGACGCCCGACGGCGCGGGGTGGTCCGCCAGCCGACGGGCGATCGCCGCCGCGAGCCGGAGCCTGGCCGGCTGGGCCAGCTGGGCTTGCCGGCCCTCGAACTGGGCCACCAGGCGGAACTCCGCGTCGGTCAGCTCCGGGATCAGAGAGAGCGGAGCCGTGGGCTGACTCCGGGGCTTGGTGGGGACGACCAGCTGGGAGGGACGGTCTCGTGCCACCACGGTGCCGGCGACCATATCCCCCAACCGCTTCCCCCGCGGGTGCAAGGCCACGAGCAGGGCGCCGGTCAGGTAGGGAGGAGGCAGGAAGTCGGCGACTCGCAAAAGGTTGCGTGCCGCCGCCGCGCTGAGGCTGACCGCGTTGCCGGTGTCGCTGACCACCCGGATTCCGACCATCCGCTTGCCCGGCGTCTGCCCCTGGCGCAGCCCCTCGAACAGGATGAAGTAACCGGTCCAGGCGGCGAATCCCCCCAGCATGAGAAGTGCGCCGCCGATCGAGCCGAGCGTCACTCCGAAACCGGCGACGATGCTCAGCACGATGAACACGCCAAGCATCGAGCCGACCAGCACCAGCATGTCGATGAGCGCCGCGAGCGCGCGGGAGCCGACCCCCGCGATCTCGAGGTCGAGCGTCACGTGCTCCGGCGTTTCGACCTGGAGCCGCTGGCGGTAGTCGGGTGGGGAGGGGCGCCGCTTCGTCATGGGGCGATTCTAACCTCTCGCGGAAGGACTCGCATCTGTCGCACCGGCGAAGCATCTTACTCCTCAGTCATCCTGTCACTGTTCAAGCCGCCGGAGTTTTCAATGGTGCCCACGACCCTGCGACCGCTATCGGTGGGTGAGATCCTCGATGTGTCGTTCACGCTCTACCGCCGCCACTTCGCGACCCTGGGCACGGTCGCCGTACTCTGTTCCGGGCTGCCGGTACTGCTGAGCCTCTACATCGAGGCCTCGGGCGGGGTGCTTCAGAATCTGTCGCTCACGCTGGTGTACTACGTGGTGTTCACCGTTCTGAGCTCCATCGCGACCGCCGCGACCGTGTTCGTCGTCTCGGCGAGCTACCTGGGGCAGCCGCTCAAGGCCGCGGGTGCGCTCAAGCGGGCGACCCCGCTCCTCGGACGGCTCATTCTCTGCTCGTTGCTCCTCGCCATCGTGGTCGGTTTCGGATTCCTTTTCTTCATGGTCCCCGGCATCGTGCTCCTGTGCGGCCTGGTCCTCGCCTTTCCCTCGCTGGTGCTGGAGCCCGGCAGCTCCCCCACCGGAGCGCTGTCCCGCTCCTGGTCGCTCACCCGGGGGTCACGCTGGCGGATGCTGGGTCTCTTGGTGACACTGCTGGTCCTGCTCTACGTCCCGATCATCGCCCTCGGCGCGATCGCGACGGTGGTGCTCCCGTCCGGCGGAGGCGCTGGAAGCTTCACCCCAGGCCTCCTGACGCTGGCGGTGGTGGGAGTGATGCAGATGCTGCTGTATCCCTTGCTCTATTGCGTCCTGACGGTGGCCTACTACGACCTCAGGGTTCGCAAGGAAGGCTTCGACCTGGAGGTGCTCGCCTCGACCCTCCAAACCGCCTGAACGCCGTGCTGCCGCAGGGACAGGCCGGCCCCGAGCTTTACCGGGCGGTGCTCGATTCCGTCTTCGCGACCAAACCCTACCAGTGGGCCCCGCAGTCGGCGGTGCTTCGCCTCATCTCCGAATGGTGGGACTGGCTGATCCGCTATCTCGACGGGCTCCGGGCCCAAAACCCCCTGCTGTTTCGCATCTTCCTCGTCGCGGTCCTGCTCGCCTGGGTAGCCATCTTCGTCCACGCCGCGTGGCTGGTCTGGCTCACGGTCCGCGGCGCAGCCCGGGCCGAACGGACGGTCGCGCTTCCCGTCGCGGGTGAGCGTCACGACGCCGAGTGGTATACCCGCGCCGCCGATCGGGCGGCCGCCGAGGGCCGCTTCGCGGAGGCCCTCCAGCTCGCGTTCGTCGCGCTTGCCCTGACGCTGGAGGGTCAGGGACTGCTGCAATACCACCCCAGCAAGACCCCGGCGGAGTGCGCCCGCGAGGCCCGGCTCGCGGGCTCGGACCGGGAGCGGCTGAGGGACCTGGTCAGGAGCCTCTACTCCTACGCGTTCGGCGGACGATCGATCGCCGCGGACGACTACCGGCGCTGGCGGGAGAGCGGGGCGGGACCCTGGCATGCGCCCGCGCACTGAGCTGAGCCTCGCGGCCGGTCTCCTGTTCCTGCTCGGCGTGGTCGTCGTCGCGGTGGGCAGCAGCCGGGCACAGCCCCCGGCGCGCGAATCGTCCCGCTCCACCTACCTCACCGGCCCCGGCGGCGCGAGTGCGTTCGCCGAGGCCGCTTCTCGACTCGGGGTCGCGGTCGAGCGCTTCCGGCGGCCGATGGTGGCCCTCAAGGTGACGGACACGGGCCGGCGCGGACGAGGTCGTTGCCGTCATCGGGCCCGCGACCGCGCTCAGCCCGGCCGAGTCGAAGCATCTCCTCGATCTGCCGGTGGATCTCCTGCTGGCCGGCACCAACTCAGGCCAGCGCGATCCGCTGCCTCGGCTATCATGTGTCGGTGCGAAAGCGGACCGATCCGGCGGCGACCAGGGCTCCGGCCGGCGCAGAACGCCTTCCGTCTCCCAGGGTCTGGGCCGTGCTGACACCACACATGGCCCGGCAAATCGTGGACTCGTCGGGAGACGACGGACGCAAGGTGAGCTGTGACGTGCCGGTGCCGGTCCGGGTGGACACCCTGCTTCAGACCCTGACCGACCGGCCGGTGGTGGTGCGGCTCACCTACTCCGACCGGCGGGTCGTGACGGTCATGGCCGAGGACCGGCTCTTCCGGAACCGGACGATGCGCAGGACCTCGGCCGGCGAGCTGGTGCTCGGGCTGGTGACGCCGCGCTACCGCCGCGTGGTGGTGGACGAGTTCCACCACGGATACCAGGTCGCCGGCTCGCTCACCGGAGCCGCATTCGGCTGGAGCACCCGCTCGCCCTGGGGATGGATCGTGTGGCAGCTCGCCGCCGTGGGTCTGGTGGCGCTGCTCGCCTCGGGGGTCAGGTTCGGGCCGGTGCGGAGCGCGATCCAGCGCCGGCGCCGCTCGCCGATGGAACACGTGCGCGCGCTGGCGACCGCGCTCGCCGCCGCGCGGGGACACGACGTGGCGGTGCGTCTGATGATCCAGGGTCTCCGGCGGCGGCTTTCGCTGGGCGGCCGCCCGCCGCCCGCCGATCTCGGCAGGTGGCTCGAAGGCCTCGGGCCTTCGGTCCGGACCGCGCGTGGGCGGGAGGCCCTGGACTCGCTCACCGCCGTGACCCGCCGCCCGCCGGACGCGGATAGCGTTCTGCAGGCCGCCAATGCCGTGGAGAACCTGTGGGAGGAGCTGAAGCCGACATGACCACCGCAATGGCGCCGCTCGGCGCCGAGGAAGCCTTGCGCGGGGCAGGAGAGGCCCGGGCGATCGTGGAACAGCTCGGCCGCGTTGTACTGGGGCAAGAGGCGGCGGTGCGCGACGCGGTGGCGGCGCTCATCGCCCGGGGGCACGTGCTGCTGGAGGGAGTGCCGGGCACCGCGAAGACGCTCCTGGTCCGGGCGCTGGGCCAGATCCTCAGCCTGGAGTTCCGGCGGATCCAGTTCACGCCGGACCTCATGCCTTCGGACCTCACAGGGGTCAACCTGTTGGCCGGTCCGGGAACCTTCACTTTCCGCCAGGGACCCATCTTCGGCGATCTGGTGCTGGGCGACGAGATCAACCGGGCCCCGGCGAAGACGCAGGCCGCATTGCTGGAGGCGATGCAGGAGCGGCGGGTCACGGTGGACGGCGTGTCCCACCCGCTGCCGGAGAGCTTCACGGTCTTCGCCACCCAGAATCCGATCGAGTTCGAGGGCACCTACCCGCTGCCCGAGGCCGAGCTGGACCGGTTCCTCGTGAAGGTGATCGTGGGCTATCCCGACGAGCCGGTGGAGCAGGGGATCCTTCACCGGGTGCTGAACGGGTTCGAGGCCGACACGCCGGCGAGCTACGGGGTGGATCGGGTGGCGGACACCGCGGGACTGGCGCGGCTGAGGAACGCGTGCCGGCGGGTGCGAGTCGAGCCCACCGCTGGTGGCGTACATCGCGGCGATCGTCCGGGCGACCCGGACCGCCCCGGTCCTCACGCTCGGCGCGTCGCCCCGGGCCAGCGTCGCGCTGCTGAAGATGTCCCAGGCCTCGGCGCTGCTGGAGGGACGGTCCTTCGTCGTGCCGGACGACGTGAAGACGCTGGCGCCTGCCGTGTTGCGGCATCGGGTCACGGTGGCGCCCGAGCTGGAGCTCGAAGGCGTGTCGCCCGACGCGGCGCTTCGCGGCATCATCGAGAAGATCGAGGCGCCCCGGTGAGGCTGATTCCCTCGCGACGGTGGCTGTTGGGGGCGGCGGCGCTCGCGCTGATCGCGCCCGCCGGGCTGTGGTGGCCCGGCGCCCTGACGCTCCTGCTCGTGCCTGGACGTCGTCTGGATAGTGGCCGGTGCCGCGGACGCCCTTGCCGCTCCCGGTGCCCGGGCGGTCGCCGTGCGCCGCGAGGCGCCGGTCGCCTTCTCCCTCGGTCGCCGGTTCATCATCCGCTACCGCTGGCGCCACGCCGGTCGGCGGCGGCTCCGGGTCGAAGTGAAGGAGCACCTGCCCGAGCCGCTCGGCGGCGCGGTCTCGCCGCTTCGCCGGCTGGAGCTGCCGGCCCATCTGACCGTCGAGGAGCAGCTCGAGCTCGAGCCGGTGAGGCGGGGCATCGGGACCGGCGGGACCATCGATCTGCGGATCCTGGGCCCGCTCGGCCTGGGCTGGCGACAGAGCCGGATCGAGGCGCCGTGGACCGCGACGGTCTATCCCAGCCTGCGCGGCGCGTGGCTGCGGGCCCTGCCCATCCAGGCGATCCGGCGGCGGGAGGCCGGACTCCGCAGCGTGCGGCACCGGGGCGAAGGGCAGCTCTTCGAGGGCCTCCGCGAGTGGGTGCCGGGCGACGACACCCGGACCATCGATTGGAAGGCAACCGCCCGCCGGGGCAAGCCGATCGCGCGGCAGTACGAGGACGAGCGGCGGCAGCAGGTGATGTTGGTGGTGGACGCCGGACGCCTGCTCACCGCGGAGGTGGAAGGCGTGCCGCGGCTGGAATCGGTGATTTCAGCGGCGCTGCACCTGGCCCATGCCGCCGTGGAGCACGACGACAACGTCGGACTGCTGGTCTTCGCCGACACCATCCAGCGCTACCTGCCGCCCGCCCGCGGGCGCCGCGCGCTCCGCGCCGTGGTGGAGGGACTCGCCGCGGCCGAGGGCCGGCTGGTCGAATCCGACTATCCCGCGGCGTTCCGCTACCTGGCCGCGCGAAGCCGGAAGCGCGCGCTCACCGTGCTCTTCACCGACGTGATCGACCGGACCGCGAGCGAGGCGCTGGTGGCGCAGACGGCGACCCTGCGCCCGCGCCATCTTCCGCTGGCCGTCACCCTGCGCGACCCGGCGATGGAGGCGCTCGCCTCGGCCCGACCGGCCGGGCCGGCCGACGCGTTCGAGCGGGCCGCGGCGGAGGAGCTGCTCGGCGCCCGTGAGGCCGCCCTCGGCGAGATGCGCTCGCGCGGCGTCATGGTGCTCGATGTGCTCCCGGCCGGCGCCAGCTCGGCGCTGGTGGAGCGATATCATCTGTTGAAGCGAAAGGGAATGCTCTAGGGGCAGGCCGGAATCACCGCATCGGTCACACGTATATCTCCACCGCCCTCTCGCTCGGGTAGGCCTCCACGAACGCCTCGACCGCTTCGGGATCGAGCTGAGACCCCGCCACCCGTCGCAGCTCGGCCAGGGCATCCGCGGGAGAACGCGACTCGCGGTACGGGCGCCGGGTGGTCATCGCGTCGAAGGCGTCCGCCACGGCCACGATGCGGGCCTCGATCGGGATCTTCTCGCCGCGGAGACCGTCGGGAAAGCCCGCGCCCGTCCAGCCGCTCGTGGTGTGAGCGCACGATGCGCAGGACGTCCGGCGATTCCTGCGCCAGGGGTGACAGCATCCGCTCGCCGAGCAGCGGGTGCTCGGTGATCTGGCGGAATTCCTCGGCGGTGAGCGATCCCGGGCTTGTGCAGCACGGCCTCACGGGTCCCGATCTTGCCGATGTCGTGCAGCTCGCCGCCCAGGCGGATCCCGTCGAGCGAGACGCCCGCGAACCCCATGCGCGACGCCATCGCCACGGCGTACTGGCTCACCCGGATCGAGTGCCCCCGGGTGTAGGCATCCTTGGCCTCGAGCGCTCTCGCGAGCATCTGCACGCCCTGGAGGAACAGCTCCTGGATCCGGGTCGCCTGCTCGTGCACCTGGCGCTCGAGATGCTCCTGGTAGAAGCGATTCTGCAGGACCAGGGCGCGCTTCTCGAGCGCGCGGGTGACGCGCGCCTGAAACTCGCTCATCGAGATCGGCTTGAGCAGGAAGTCGGCGGCGCCGCGGTGCAGGCAGTCCACGGCGGTGCTGGTGTCGTTCATCCCCGTCAGCATGATCACCGAGGTGTCGGGATACTGGTCCCGCACCACCTCCAGGAAGGTGATCCCGTCCATCTCGGGCATCCGCATGTCCGAGACGATGAGGGGAGGGGCGTCGATGCGGTCGAGGACGCGGAGCGCCTCTCGTCCGGAGGCCGCCTCGAAGCACTGGAAGCCCTGGGCCTGGAGCATCCGGATGAGGAATTTCCTCACCCCGGGCTCGTCGTCCACAACGAGGCATGTGGCGGAGCCGGCCACGACCGGCTGCGCGAGCTGGCTTGTCGGCATGGTTCACAGTGTACTTGAGGTGGGCGATGGATGCCACGAACATCCAATCGCTTACACTGTAAGCAATCGCTCACGAAATGTCCACTGCCGGCCGATCCGGCCGGTCCGGAGGGGGCAAATTTGCGGTCCCGGGCCGGGCAGGCATCTTGTATGGTCGTGCCCCGAGCCATACCGATCCCGGATACCGCGCGGATGTCACTCGAGTCCTTTGAAGCCCGCGTCCCGCAGGCACTGCTCGACGACCTGGGCGAGCGCCTGCGGCGCACCCGTTGGCCCGACCCACCTCCGGGGCCGCGAGGTGTGACCGGCATCGTCCAGGACGACCTGCGCGATCTGATCGAGTTCTGGCGGGACGGCTTCGACTGGCGCGCCGCGGAGGGACGGCTCAACCGGTACTCCCAGTTCCGGGCGAAGCTGGGCGGAGGGTGGGTCCACTTCATCCATGAGCGCGGACGAGGACCGCGGCCGCTGCCCCTGGTCATCACGCATGGGTGGCCGGGCTCGGTGTTCGAGATGCTGGACCTGATTCCCCGCCTCATCGACCCCGAGCGCTTCGGCGGCGGGGCCGAGGACTCGTTCGACGTGGTGGTGCCATCGTTGCCCGGATACGGCTTCTCCGATCCTCCCGCGGCTCCCGGGATGCATCCCGGAAGAATCGCGGAGTTGTGGCTGGACCTGATGGACCAGCTGGGCTACGATCGCTTCGGCGCGCAGGGCGGCGATTGGGGCGCGAGCGTAGCGACTCGCCTGGCGCTCCGCGAGCCGGGCCGACTGGCCGGCATCCATCTCAACTATCTGCCCGGTTCGTACCGACCTCCGCTGGGGCCGGGGACCCGACCGCTCTCCGGTCCGGAGACCGACTTTCTCGCCGCCTGCGACCGATGGGGCGAGGCGGAGGGCGCCTACGCCCACGTGCAGCGCACGGCTCCCGACACCCTCGCCGTGGCGTTAGCCGACTCGCCGGCCGGACTGGCGGCCTGGATGGCGGAGAAACTGTGGAGCTGGAGCGATCACACGGCGGAGGGGAAGAGCACACTGCCGCCGGATGAGGTGCTGGCGAACGTGGCGCTCTACTGGCTGACCGGGACCATCGGCTCGTCCATGCGGCTATACCACGAGGCGAGCCGGCACCCGCTCCGCCTCGCGGTGGGCGAGCGGATACTGGTCCCGACCGGCCTGGCCCTCTTTCCCGCGGAGACCCCCGCGAACCCGCCCCGCGAATGGGTCGAGCGGGGCTACGAGGTCACCCGATGGACCACGATGCCCCGCGGCGGTCATTTCGCCGCGTGGGAGGAGCCCGATCTGCTGGCCGCGGACGTCAGGGAGTTCTTCCGGCCGCTCCGTGGGTAGCAGCGGCCCCCGACAGTGCGGAGGCCGGTCGCCGGATTATGTGGAATCGCGGCGATTTTGTTAAATTGGGGCGACTCTCGCGGGCCATTGGAAACTTGGTTGGCCGGCGCCCGCCGGCGAGGAGAGACGATGCCAGGTGTGCAGGCGCGCCTGCGGGCGGAACACCAGCGGAAGTACCCCGAGCTCAACCCGTCCAAATGGTACGAGGTGGCGCCGATCTTCCCCGGGGTCACCCAGCGCATGGTCAACATGGCGGGCGAGCGCCTGACCCGGCTCAGCACCTCTCGCGGATTCGTGATCCTTCGCGCCGAACATCTGGAGTTCCGCCCGGCGCGGGATGAGGCCGCCACCGAGCCGGACACCGAGGCCATCGCCTAGACCGCGCGGGCGTCCAGCATCTCCCGGACTTTCCGGGCCAGGCCTTCGGGCGTGAACGGCTTCTGCTGGAACGGCATCCCCGGCTCGAGCAACCCCCGCTGAATCACGTCGTCTCCCGTATACCCCGACATGTACAGGATGGGCAGCTCCGGCTGGAGGATGGCCAGGCGCGCTCCCAGCTCCCGGCCGCCCAGCTCCGGCATGACCACGTCGGAGATGACCAGGTCGATGGTGTGCCGACCCTTGGCCAACCGATCCAGCGCTTCGTGCCCGTGCCTGGCCTCGATCACGGTGTACCCCTGCTCCCGGAGGCCGCGGCAGGCGAGCGAGCGGACCACGTCCTCGTCCTCCACGACCAGGATGGTCTCGCTCCCGCCTCGGAGATCCGCGAGCGGGCCGGCGGGCGGGGTCGGCAGGGCCGGTGCGCCCGCCCGGGGCAGATAGATCTTGAAGGTGCTACCGTGCCGGGGCTCGGTGTAGCACCAGATGAAGCCGTCGCTCTGCTTCACGATGCCGTACACCGTGGAGAGCCCGAGCCCGGTGCCCTGTCCGACCGGCTTGGTGGTGAAGAACGGCTCGAAGATCCGGGCCTGGACGTCGGGCGACATGCCGGAACCGGTATCGGTAACCGACAGAAACACGTACTCGCCTGGCGGTATGCCGATGCCGGCGTGCGCCTGGGCGTAGACCTCGTCGAGCGTGGCCTGGCCGGTGGTGATGGTCACCCGGCCGTGGGCGGGCATCGCATCACGTGCGTTGAGGGTCAGGTTCAGCAGCACCTGCTCCAGCTGCCCGCGGTCGGCGCGGATCTCGCCGACGTCCGAGGAGAGCTTGAGCTCCAGCACGTGATCTTCGCCCAGGGAGCGGCGCAGCATTTTCTCGAGGCTGCTCACCACGCCGTTGACGTCGAGCGTCTCGGGATGCAGCAGTTGCTGGCGGGTGAACGCCAGGAGCTGGCGGGTGACGTCGGACGCACGGGTGCCCGCGCGGATGATCTCCTGGACCTCGCCGCGACGGACGTCGTCCTCGGCGAAGCTGCGCAGCAGGAACTCACTGAAGCCGATGACGCCGGTCATCATGTTGTTCACCTCGTGCGCCATCCCGCCGGCGAGACGGCCCGCCGCCTGCATCCGCTCCGCGCGGCGAAGCTGGTCCTCCACCCGCTTGCGCTCGGTCACGTCGCGGTAGATGCCCCGGAGCATGACCGGGCGGCCGCTCTCGAGTGTGCAGCTGAGATTCCCCTCCACCGTGATCGCGGTGCCGCTGTCGGTCACCAGGACCAGCTCGACGTGCGTCAGCGCCTCGCCCGCCAACGCACGCTCCACCACCAGCTGGTACCGGTCCCGACTGTCGGGGTGGAGTACGTCGAGGAATCTCCTCCGGCCCAGTTCCCCGTCGGACAGTCCGATAGCCTGGTGCCAGGCGCGGTTCACGTAGAGGAACCGTCCCTCGGGATCGGTGGCGCAGACCAGGTCGCTCGCGTGGTCGAACAGGTCGCGGTAGCGCGCCTCGCTCTCCCGGAGCGCCCGCTCGGCCTGCTTGCGGGTACTGACGTCGCGCGCGTTCAGGCACACTCCGATGACCGATCCCCGCTCGTCCACCACCGGCGCGTGGGTGGTCTCGAACCAGAGCTCGGACCCGTCGGTGTCCGCCAGACAGCGCTCGACGTTGCGGACCTCGCCGGCGAGCGCGGCGCGGAATGCGTCTACCGCCTCGGGCACGAAGTCCGCCACCTGCGCGCCCTCGTGGAGCGGGCGGCCGAGGAGCCGCGTGCTCCACTCGACGGCGGTGGAATTGAGGGCCTGGATGGTTCCGTCCGGGTCGATCAGAAGAAATGCCTGCAGGCTGTTGTTGAAGATGGCGCGGAGGTTCGCTTCGGATCGGTGGAGCGCCTCCTCCGCCCGGGCTTTCTCGTCGCGGGCGCGGACCCGGGCGAGCGCTCCCTCGATCGCCGGGCCGATGCGGGCGAGGTTGCTCTTGAGCAGGTAATCGGTCGCGCCCGCCTTCATGCAGCCGACGGCGGTCTCCTCGTTGACCGAGCCGGTCACGATGAGAAACGGCACCGAGGGCGCCTGTTGTCGGGCGAGCGACAGCGCCGCCATCCCGTCGAAGCGGGGGACGCTGTAGTCGGAGAGAATCAGGTCGGGCGCGAACTCCTGGAGCTCGCGCAGGAAGGACTCGCGGGTATCCACTCGCCGGGCCGCGAAGGGGATGCGGGCCCGCTCGAGCTCGTACTCCACGAGCTCGGCGTCCATCTGGACGTCTTCCAGGATGAGGATGCGGAGGGGACCGGGATCCACGCGCGCCCTCCGGCTGTCGGATGTGGTCGTGGGCGCCGCACCCGAGGAACGAATTGCGGTCGGTGGCACGCCGAAGTGTGTCACTAATATATTGGAAGTCAAGCAGTTCCCGATGGTCGCACCATGCGTGATCCCGTGTGACGCCGGTCACGGAAAGCATTGGCGCGCACCCGACATCATTCCGCACTCTATCCCGTGCACAGCAGCCCCGCGCACCCGGAGCCTCCATGCCGACCCGCCCGGCCAGTAATGGTCGCCGAACCAAACGCGGCCAACCGGCCGATCCTGCTGTCGATCCCGAAACCCTCGATCTCGCCGAGCTGCTGACGGTCCTCTCCGCCGTCCGCAAGGGAGACTTCTCCGTGCGGATGCGGGTCGCGCGCACCGGGCTCGCGGGGAAGGTGGCCGACACCCTCAACGAGATCGTCCAGCTCAACCAGGACATGGCCCACGAGCTCGACCGGGTGAGCATCGCGGTGGGCAAGGAAGGGCGCATCACCCAGCGGGCCCAGCTCAGCGGCGCCGGCGGGTCGTGGGCGGCCTCGCTCAACTCGGTGAACGGCCTGATCGGCGACCTGGTGCAGCCGACCAGCGAAGTGGCGCGGGTGATCGGCGCGGTCGCCAAGGGCGACCTCTCCCAGACGATGGCGCTCGACATCGAGGGCCGGCCGCTCATGGGCGAGTTCCTCCGGATCGGGCGCACCGTGAACTCGATGGTGGACCAGCTGAGCTCGTTCGCCTCCGAAGTGACCCGGGTGGCCCGCGAGGTGGGCACCGAGGGCAAGCTGGGCGGCCAGGCCAAGGTGAAGGGCGTGGCCGGGACGTGGAAGGACCTGACCGACAACGTGAACTCGATGGCCGGCAACCTGACGGCGCAGGTCCGCAACATCGCCGAGGTGACCACCGCGGTGGCCAGCGGCGACCTCTCCAAGAAGATCACGGTGGACGTGAAGGGCGAGATCCTGGAGCTCAAGAACACCATCAACACCATGGTGGACCAGCTCAATTCGTTCGCCTCGGAAGTGACCCGCGTGGCCCGCGAGGTGGGCACCGAAGGCAAGCTGGGCGGCCAGGCGCAGGTGCGCGGCGTGGGCGGCACCTGGAAGGACCTGACCGACAGCGTGAACTCGATGGCCGGCAACCTGACGGCGCAGGTCCGCAACATCGCCGAAGTGACGACCGCCGTGGCGAACGGCGACCTGTCGAAGAAGATCACGGTGGACGTGAAGGGCGAGATCCTGGAGCTCAAGAACACCATCAACACCATGGTGGACCAGCTCAACTCCTTCGCCTCGGAAGTGACCCGCGTGGCCCGCGAAGTGGGCACCGAAGGGAAGCTGGGCGGTCAGGCGCAGGTGCGCGGGGTCGGCGGCACCTGGAAGGACCTGACCGACAACGTGAACTCGATGGCCGGCAACCTGACGGCCCAGGTCCGCAACATCGCCAACGTGACCACGGCGGTCGCCAACGGCGACCTGTCGAAGAAGATCACGGTGGACGTGCAGGGCGAGATCCTGGAGCTCAAGGACACCATCAACACGATGGTGGACCAGCTCAGCTCGTTCGCCTCGGAGGTGACGCGCGTGGCCCGCGAGGTCGGCACCGAAGGCAAGCTGGGCGGCCAGGCGCGGGTGACCGGCGTCGGCGGCACCTGGAAGGACCTGACCGACAACGTCAACTCGATGGCCGGCAACCTGACGGCGCAGGTCCGCAACATCGCGGACGTGACGACGGCGGTCGCCAACGGCGACCTGTCGAAGAAGATCACGGTGGACGTGAAGGGCGAGATCCTGGAGCTCAAGAACACCATCAACACCATGGTGGACCAGCTGAGCTCCTTCGCCTCGGAGGTGACGCGTGTCGCCCGCGAGGTGGGCACCGAGGGCAAGCTGGGCGGCCAGGCGCAGGTGACCGGCGTCGGCGGCACCTGGAAGGACCTGACCGACAACGTGAACTCGATGGCGGGCAACCTGACCTCGCAGGTCCGCAACATCGCCGAGGTGACCACGGCGGTGGCCCAGGGCGAGCTCAACAAGAAGATCACGGTGGACGTGCAGGGCGAGATCCTGGAGCTCAAGAACACCATCAACACGATGGTGGACCAGCTCAGCTCGTTCGCCTCGGAAGTGACGCGCGTGGCCCGCGAGGTGGGCACCGAAGGGAAGCTGGGCGGCCAGGCGCAGGTGACGGGCGTCGGCGGCACCTGGAAGGACCTGACCGACAGCGTGAACTCGATGGCGGGCAACCTGACGGCCCAGGTCCGCAACATCGCCGACGTGACGACGGCGGTCGCCAACGGCGACCTGTCGAAGAAGATCACGGTGGACGTGAAGGGCGAGATCCTGGAGCTCAAGAACACCATCAACACCATGGTGGACCAGCTCAACTCCTTCGCCTCGGAGGTGACCCGCGTGGCCCGCGAGGTGGGCACCGAAGGCAAGCTGGGCGGCCAGGCGCAGGTGCGCGGCGTCGGCGGGACGTGGAAGGACCTGACCGACAACGTGAACTCGATGGCCGGCAACCTGACCTCCCAGGTGCGGAACATCGCCGAGGTGACGACGGCGGTGGCCCGGGGCGAGCTCAACAAGAAGATCACGGTGGACGTGAAGGGCGAGATCCTGGAGCTCAAGAACACCATCAACACCATGGTGGACCAGCTCAACTCCTTCGCCTCGGAGGTGACGCGCGTCGCCCGCGAGGTGGGCACCGAAGGCAAGCTGGGCGGCCAGGCGCAGGTGGCGGGGATCGGCGGCACCTGGAAGGACCTGACCGACAACGTGAACTCGATGGCGGGCAACCTGACGGCCCAGGTCCGCAACATCGCGCAGGTGACGACGGCGGTGGCCAACGGCGACCTCTCCAAGAAGATCACGGTGGACGTGCGGGGCGAGATCCTGGAGCTCAAGAACACCATCAACACGATGGTGGACCAGCTCAACTCCTTCGCCTCGGAAGTGACCCGCGTGGCCCGCGAGGTGGGCACCGAAGGCAAGCTGGGCGGCCAGGCGTACGTGAAGGGCGTCGGCGGCACCTGGAAGGACCTGACCGACAACGTGAACTCGATGGCCAGCAACCTGACGACCCAGGTCCGCAACATCGCGGACGTGACGACGGCGGTGGCCCGGGGCGAGCTCAACAAGAAGATCACGGTGGACGTGCAGGGCGAGATCCTGGAGCTCAAGAACACCGTCAACACGATGGTGGACCAGCTCAACTCCTTCGCCTCGGAAGTGACCCGTGTGGCCCGCGAGGTGGGCACCGAGGGCAAGCTGGGCGGCCAGGCGCAGGTGGTGGGCGTCGCCGGCGTGTGGAAGGACCTGACCGACAACGTGAACTGGATGGCCAGCAACCTGACCTCCCAGGTGCGCGGCATCGCCAAGGTGGTGACGGCGGTCGCCAACGGCGACCTCAAGCAGGAGCTGCGGGTCGAGGTGAAGGGCGAGATCGCGACCCTGGCCGACACCATCAACGGCATGACCAACACGCTCGCCACCTTCGCCGACCAGGTGACCAACGTGGCCCGCGAGGTGGGCGTCGAGGGCAAGCTGGGCGGCCAGGCGCGGGTGCCGGGCGCGGCGGGCATCTGGCGCGACCTCACGGCCAACGTGAACCAGCTCGCGGCGAACCTCACCACCCAGGTGCGCGCCATCGCCGACGTGGCCACCGCGGTGACCAAGGGCGACCTCACCCGGTCCATCGCGGTCGAGGCGCAGGGCGAGGTGGCGGAGCTCAAGGACAACATCAACGAGATGATCCGGAATCTCCGCGACACCACGCGCAAGAACATGGAGCAGGACTGGCTCAAGACCAACCTGGCGCAAGTTCAGCCGGATGCTGCAGGGCCAGCGCGACCTGGCGGCGGTGTCGCAGCTCATCCTCTCCGACCTCGCCCCGCTGGTCACGGCCCACCACGGCGTGTTCTACCTGATGGACTCCTCGGGCGACGAGGCGGCGCTCAAGCTGCTGGCGAGCTACGCCTACCGGGACCGGAAGAACGTCGCCGACGAGTTCCAGGTGGGCGAGGGACTGGTGGGCCAGTGTGCGGTGGACCGGCGGATGCTCCTCGTCAACTCGGTGCCGGACGACTACGTCCAGATCAGCTCCGGGCTGGGCGAGGCCTCGCCGCGGAACATCGTGGTGCTGCCGGTGCTCTTCGAGGGCGAGGTCCGGGCGGTGCTCGAGCTGGCGACCTTCGACGAGTTCGACGAGATCCGGCTCACCTTCCTGGAGCAGCTCGCCGAGACGATCGGCATCGTGCTCAACACCATCGGCGCGAACATGCGGACCGAGGAGCTGCTCCGGCAGTCGCAGGCGCTGACCGAGAATCTCCAGTCGCAGCAGGACGTGCTGACCGAGACCAACAAGCGACTGGAGCAGCAGACCCGGTCGCTGCAGAAGTCCGAGGAGCTGCTCAAGAAGCAGCAGGACGAGCTGCAGCGGACCAACGCCGAGCTGGAAGAAAAGGCCCACCTGCTGGCCGGCCAGAAGGCGGAGGTGGAGCAGAAGAACAAGGAGGTCGAACAGGCCAAGGTGGCGCTGGAGGAGAAGGCCGAGCAGCTCGCCCTGATCTCCAAGTACAAGTCGGAGTTCCTCGCCAACATGTCGCACGAGCTCCGGACGCCGCTCAACAGCCTTCTCATCCTCTCCCAGATCCTCACCGAGAACGCGGAGGGGAACCTGACCACCAAGCAGGTCGGGTTCGCCCAGACCATTCACAGCTCGGGCTCGGACCTGCTCGATCTGATCAACGACATCCTCGACCTCTCGAAGATCGAGTCCGGCACCATGGCGGTGGACATCACCACGGTGCCGTTCGGCGAGGTGCGGAAGTTCGTGGACAGCACCTTCCGCCAGGTGGCCGATCTCAAGGGACTCCAGTTCCAGGTGGACGTGGATCCCGCGCTGCCGCCCGCGCTCCAGACCGACAGCAAGCGGCTGCAGCAGGTGCTCAAGAACCTCCTCTCCAACGCCTTCAAGTTCACCGAGCGGGGCTCGGTCTCGCTCAAGGCGTCGCTGGCGACCGGCGGGTGGAATCCCGAGCAGGAGATCCTGAACGGCGCCAACGCGGTGGTGGCCTTCTCGGTGCGCGACACCGGCATCGGCATCCCCAAGGAGAAGCACGGCGTCATCTTCGAGGCGTTCCAGCAGGGCGACACCGGCACCAGCCGGAAGTTCGGCGGCACCGGACTCGGCCTCTCGATCAGCCGGCAGATTACCCGGCTCCTCGGGGGCGAGATCAGGATCGACAGCGAGCCCGGCATGGGCAGCACCTTCACGCTCTACCTGCCGGTGATCTACCCGATCCAGGCGGTGGACGAGGCCACGGCCGCGCCGAATCTCGACTCCTCGTTTGCGACCGAGGCCGGGAGCCCCAAGACCGTTCCGACCGCGGCCTCGCGCGTCATCCTCGCCCCGGTGGTCGAGCGCGAGGTCGCCGACGACCGGGCCTCGATCGAGGAGGGCGACCGCATCCTGCTCATCGCGGAGGACGATCCCAACTTCGCGCAGATCCTCCTCGACCTGGCCCGCGACCGCGGGTTCAAGGGTCTGGTGGCCAACCGGGCCGACCGGGCCCTGATGCTGGCCCGGGAATACCAGCCCACCGCGGTCACCCTCGATCTCCGGCTGCCCGACGCGGACGGCTGGACCATCCTCGACCGGCTGAAGCACGACCCCGCAAGCCGGCACATCCCGGTGCACATCATCTCCGTCGAGGAGAACTGGCAGCGCGGACTCCGGCTGGGCGCGCTGGACTTCCTGGTGAAACCCGCCAGCAAGGAGTCGCTGTCCGACGCGCTCACCACCCTGCACGAGTTCGTGGACCGGCCCATCAAGCGGCTGCTGGTGGTGGAAGACGACGAGGCCGCGCGGGAGAGCATCGTCGAGCTGATCGGCAGCGAGGACGTGCGGACCACCACGGTGGCGAGCGGGGAGGAGGCGCTCGCCCGGCTTCAGGAGGAGCACTTCGACTGCATGGTGCTCGACCTGGGCCTGCCCGACATGACCGGATTCCAGCTCATCACCCGGGTCAGGAGCGAGATCGGACTCCGCAAGCTCCCGACCATCGTCTACACCGGGAAGCAGCTCACCCGGCGGGAGGATGCCGAGCTCCGGCGGCTGGCCGAGTCGGTGGTCATCAAGGACGCGGGCTCGCCCGAGCGGCTGCTGGACGAGACGGCGCTGTTCCTCCACCGCGTCACCGCCCGCCTCCCCGACGGCAAGCGCCGCATGCTGGAGCAGCTCCACCGCACCGACCCGACGCTCAGCGGGCGCAAGGTCCTGATCGTGGACGACGACGTCCGCAACATCTTCGCGCTCACCACCTTCCTCGAGCGCAGCGAGATGCAGGTGTCCTACGCGGAGAGCGGACAGGAGGGCATCGCGCGGCTGCAGGAGACTGGGGACATCGACATCGTCCTGATGGACGTGATGATGCCGGAGATGGACGGCTACGAGACCATGCGCGCCATCCGGGAGCACGCCCGGTTCCGGCAGCTCCCCATCATCGCCGTCACCGCCAAGGCCATGAAGGGCGACCGTGAGAAATGCATCGAGGCCGGCGCGTCGGACTACATCGCCAAGCCGGTGGACATGGACCAACTGCTGTCGCTGCTGAGAGTATGGCTGTACCGATGACGGCGGACGGGCGGGCGGACGGGCGGACGGGCGGACAGGCGGACGGGCCGGGAATCATGGACGGCAACGGAGTGCTGGGCGAGATGGCAGCCCAGGCGCCAGCCGACCCGCTGTCCGCCCGTCCGTCCGTCCGCCCGTCCGCCCCGGTCAACATCCTGCTGGTGGACGACCAGCCGGCCAACCTGCTGGCGCTCGAGGCGATGCTCCAAGGGTTGGGGCAGAACCTGGTCAAGGCCGAGTCGGGACGGGAGGCCCTGAAGCGGCTGCTCACCGACGAGTTCGCCGTGATCCTGCTCGACGTGAAGATGCCCGACATGGACGGCTTCGAGACGGCCGCGCTCATCCGGGAGCGGGACCGGAGCCGCGACACGCCCATCATCTTCCTGACCGCCGCGGACAAGACTCACACGGAGGCGGTGCGGGGCTATGCCGTGGGCGCGGCGGACTACCTGGTGAAGCCGGTGGTTCCCGAGTTCGTCCGGTCCAAGGTGTCGGTCTTCGTCGAGCTGGCGAAGAAGAGCGAGCTGCTGCGCCGCCAGACGGAGCAGCTCCGCGAGGGGGAGCAGGCGGCGCGCGAGCTGGCCGAGACCAGGGCCGAGCTGGTGCGGGACCTCGAGCACAAGAATCGGGAGCTGGAGAGCTTCAGCTACGCGGTCTCCCACGACCTCCGGGCGCCGCTCCGCCGGATCGAAGCGTTCGGCAGGGCGGTACTCGAGAGCCAGGCCGAGCGGCTCGATCCGGACGGGCGGCGCTACCTGGAGCGCATCCAGGAGTCCAGCCGGCAGATGTCGCAGCTCATCGACGACGTCCTCCATCTCTCGAAGGTGAGCCGCGCGGAGCTGCGCCAGCAGGAGGTGGACTTGAGCGCGCTGGCCACGGCGATCCTCGAGCGGCTGCGCGAGGCCGAGGCGGAGCGGGCGGTGGAGACGCGGGTGCGTCCCGGCGTGACGGTGGTCGGCGACGGGAGGCTGCTCCGCATCGCCCTGGTCAACCTGCTGGAGAATGCCTGGAAGTTCACCGCCAGGGAGCCCGCCGGCCGGATCGAATTCGGGATGACTACGATCGCCGGGGAGTCCACCTACTTCGTCCGCGACAACGGAGCGGGGTTCGACATGGCGCACGCGGACCGGCTCTTCGGGCCGTTCCAGCGGCTGCATCTGGCGAGCGAGTTTCCCGGTTCCGGGATCGGCCTCGCCACGGTGCAGCGGATCATCCATCGCCTCGGCGGCCGGGTATGGGCCGAGGGTCTGGTGGGGCAGGGCGCCACCTTCTCCTTCACGATCGGCCGGCCCCGCGGGTGAGGGCCGGCGCCGCTACCTCGTCCGGCTGTTCGCCTTCCTCCTCATTTTCGGGGCGCTCGTGGAAGAGAATCGCGCCACCCCTCGGCGCCCGGCTGAGGGCCTCCGCCTCGGCGTTCGTGGTCGGCCCGCTCCCGGTTGGCCTCGCGCGCCCGGACGATCCCGCAGGACGCCCAGGGATGCGGCTGGATCATGGGGCATTCCCGGGTGCTCTTGTGGACCACCATGTCCTCGGCCGGCGAGCGGTCCGGCCGGGCCTTCTCTCCGCTATCGGTCATTCGTTACCCGGCCGGAGGAAGGCTTGCAGCTGACGGACGAAACTCGGAAGCGCCGGCGTGGAGTGGCAGTGCATGGGTGAGGATATACCGGAGCATGACGCGGCGCCAGCGAACTTCAGGCCCCGGCGCTCGACAACTTTGCCGCGGCGCCCGGCAGCAGCCGCTTGAAGTCCTTGACCTGCTGTGCCACGAACGTCCGGGCGAACAGCATCAGTGAGGCCGCGTACACCGCGACTCCCGCCGAGACCATGACGAGCAGGTGAACGGCTCGGCTCTCGAAGCCCTGGCCCACCAGGCGATCGAGCGCGATCAGCGCCCCAGCCATGACCAGCGAAGTGAGCAGGGGCGGTGCGATCGCTCGCAGCAGCTCACCGTGGCCCAGCCCGCTGTATTTCTTGAAGGCCCACATCTGAATCGGCAGCACCAGATAGGCGCGGATGACGTATGCCGCCGCGATGGCGAGCAGGCCGAATGGTGCGGCCGCGAGCGTCATGACCACGGTCAGCGCCAGCTGGAGCCCGGCGATCTTCGCCAGCAGCGTGGACTGTCCCAGGGTGGCGAGGGCTGGACCGGCGAAGCGATTCAGGGTGAACGGCACCGCCATGAACCCGAGCAATTGTGCGATTCTGGCACTCTCCTCCCACTGGTCCCCGAAGATGAGCGGGATGGCGTGGGGGGCCACGACGGCGAACCCGATGATCGCGGGAAAGGCGAGCGCCGAGCTCACCGCGATGATGCGGAGGTACGCCTTCCGGAAGGCGGGCAGATCGTCCTGGAGTCGGCCCAGGGTCGGGAGGGACACCTGGGAGAACGGCATGATCATGCCCTGCGCGATCAGCTCCACCGTCCGCCAAGCCGTGCGATAGACACCGACCGCCGCGATGCCGATGGTCCGCCCGATGATGACGTCCTGCACCCGCACCAGCGCCACGAAGAGCACCTGGGTCAAGGTCATGCTGGCGCTGAACCCGGCCAGCTCCCGGAGCACCTCGAATCGAGAATCGTCTCCCGGGCATCCATCGGTAGGCGTGCCACGCCATCGCCGTCCCCGCCACCTCCGTCACCCCGCGCTGCACCACCAGGCTCCAGGCGCCCCAGCCACTCGCCGCGGCCGCGAGGGCCGCCGCGCCGCCCGCCAGGTTGCTCACCACCGACCGGGTGGCCATCGCCCTGTGGCCGAACTCCCGGAGCGTCATCGCGATGTGGATCGCGCCCGCGACCGAGATCACCAGGATGACGCCCAGCGCCATCAACAGCGGGGCCACGCTCGGCTCCCCGAAGGCGCTCGCGATCGGCCGTGCGAGCAACGCCAGCACGGTCGCGACGAGGATCCCCAGGGCGAGCGAAGTCCAGAAGACGGTGTCCGCCATCTCCGGCGTCACCCGCTTGGCGCGCTGGATCGCGGTCGCCAGTCCCGCCGCCGGAAGGATCTTGCCGAATTCGGCGAAGGCCACCGCCAGGGCGAAGACGCCGAACGCCGCGGGGCCGAGCTTCCGCGCGAGGACCGCGAAGACCGCGAAGGAGAGGATATAGTCGGAGCCGGTCCGGACGATGGTCCAGATGATGGACCGCGCGGTCTTCTCCTTCAGGTCGGACAGCGGCCGGCGGGGGGCCGGCTCGGCGCCCTCGAGGTCGGGGCTGGAGGCCCCGTCGAGCGGATCGTCTAACCCGTGGTCAGGGCCGCCGGTCATCGTGCGGCCAGCGAGCGCAGCGCGGGTGGGGTGCCCGTTGTGAGCAAGCGGAGTCGCTGCCGGAGCTTGAGGACCCGGTCCTTCATCTTCATCGCCTGGCGCCGCACCCGGAGGCGGCGCGGGCATGGTGAATCGCTCGAACCGCGCCGGGCCGATGGTAGACGCCGTGGACTGCTCGATCACGGGGAACGGGAAAATGCCGAGGCAGGCGACGCCGTGCTCCCAGGACCGGTCGAGCTCGTCGTCGAGCGGACGTCGGACCTCGCGGCAGTGGCGCACGAACAGCCGGGCGCCTGCCCGCGTCATGAGGTAGCCCTGGGTTCCCAGCGGGCGGTCCAGATACTCGATCAGGGTGCGCTGTTGTTCGACGGCATCGCGCAACACCACGCGGAACGCGCAGGGGCGCTTGGCGTAGAGTCTCAGGTAGGGAATGCCGGCCGCCTGAATGTCCACCGTCACCAGCTTCTCGAGAAACCCCCAGTCCACGATCGTGTCGTCCTCGAGAACCAGCATCTGCGGCGCCCCGGAGTCGAGGAACATCTCCCACGCGGCGTAGTGGCTCGAGTAGCAACCCAGCTCGCCGGGGTACAGCGGCCTGCCCTTGGCGACGATCGCCTCGTCCGGATCGTGGGTGAGGCCGGGCGCCAGCTCCCGGTGCGCGTCGAACCAGGTCCACCCGATCGACGTCCCCCGCGCCCGCTCGGCGAACGACGCCCGCCGGTCGGACGCGTCGGGCAGGCTGATCACCACCACTTTCGTGTGACCGACCACGGCCGGCTAGCTCGGCCGCACGCGCAGGCGCGATTCGGCCGCGGTCCGAAGCTCCGAGAGCAGCGTGAGCGCGCTCCGGGTCCAGGAAAAATCCGCCGCCCGGCGCAGTCCTCGGCTCCGCAGCTCCCCGGCGAGGCGGTCGTCGAGGCTGACCCGCTCCATGGCCGCCGCCAATCCGGCCACGTCGTCGGGATCCACCAGCAGGGCGGCGTCGCCGGCGATCTCGGGACATGCCGACGTCGTCGCGGTGATGACGGGGCAGCCGCACGCCATCGCCTCGACGATGGGAATGCCGAAGCTCTCGTAGCGCGAGGGGAACACCAGGGCGCGCGCCAGACTGTAGAGGGCGGGCATGTCGGTGAACTCCACGAACCCCGGCGTGTGCACCGAGGACGGCTCGGCGTGTTCGGCAATCGCGTCGGGCGTCAGGCGCTCCGCGATGCCGATCCCCAGGATCACGAGCGGCGGCACCGTCGCGCCCCCGGCGGCGGTCTGCCGCCGCATGCGACCGTACGCCTGCAATGCCGCCGCCACGTTTTTGCGCGGCGTGAGCGTCTTCCCGGAGGCCTGCCCCAGGATCTGGTGGCCCTTGACCACCATCAACAGGAACGGCTCGGCCGGAAGCCGGTAGCGCGCCCGGACCGCGGCGAGCGCGGCCTGGTCCGTGATCGGCCGGAAGCTCTCGTCGGCGGAGGCGTACACCGTGCGCAACTTGGAGCGCGGAACGCCCACGTAGCGGACCAGCTCGTCACCCAGCGTGTCGGAGTTGGTGAGCACCCGGACCGCCCGCCGGCAATAGAGCGGGATCATCAGCCGATTGTAGAGCCGATCCAGGCGTCCCGACCACCCCACGTAGAATTCCGGATGGCTCCAGTACTCCGTGCCGCGCTGCTGTACCACCGTGGGGCAGGGCGGCGCCAGCGGGATGCTGAACTTGTGATGGAAGAGGACGTCGAGATTCTCCCGGCGCGCGGCCAGCGGGACCAGCACCTGGTCCCAGAGCAGCTTGCCCGGTTCCGGGCACCACGACCTCCCGCACGTTGGGCCGGTCGCGATAGCGTCCCGCCTGCGCGGCGTCGCTGTAGAAGGCGACGTACTCGTTCCACGGGTCCGATTGGAACAGTGCGTCGCACAGCTTGCGGATATAAATGCCCTGGCCATCGACGTCGTCGATGGCGCGGAGCATGAGCCCGACCCGCAGGCGCGCTTTGGATGACCCCCTGACGGCGGCATCGGGCGCCATGTGTGACGCATCACCTTGAGAAAGTGTGATGGGACCCGTTGACACGATCACCTCCCAACGTGTAGTAATGCGACACCCGAAACCGGCCAGGAAGTCTCGTGCCAATCGAATCCCTTTAGTTACAGCGGACGGCTTCGATGGGGCGTGACTGTCGTCACAACTCTATCCGACAGCGGGCAGCCCGGGGTTCTCACAAGAGTAATGAGGTGCAATGACCGAACGGTCCAGACGAGAGCTCACCCTGGTCACCGGGGCTACCGGATTCACCGGAAGCCACCTGGTCCGCGCCCTGGTATCCGATGGCGCCCGGGTCCGGGTCATCGCCCGGTCCGCGGCCAGGGCTCGCGACATCCTGCCGCAGGCGGCGGAGATCGTGGAAGGCGATATCGCCGATTCCGACGTGGTCGAGCGAGCGGCGCAGGGTGTGACGACGGTCTACCACCTCGCGGCGGTGTATCGCGAAGCCAAGCATCACGACTGGCGCTATCGTGAAGTCAACGTGGACGGATCCCGGAAACTGCTCGACGCCGCGGTCGGCGCGGGGGTGACCCGGTACGTCCACTGCAGCACCGTCGGCGTGCACGGGCACATCGCCTCGCCCCCCGCCGACGAGCAGACCGCCTACGAGCCGGGCGACGTCTATCAGGAGACCAAGTGCGAGGCGGAGCAGCTCGCGCTCTCCTACCGCGACCGGATCCCCCTCGCCGTGGCTCGGCCGACGGCGATCTACGGTCCCGGCGACACCCGGCTCCTCAAGCTGTTCCAGATGGTGGCCCGGCAGCGGTTTCCGCTGGTCGGGGGCGGCGAGAACTACTACCACACGGTTCACGTGAACGATCTCGTCCGCGGGCTCCGGCTGCTGGGGACTCACCCCAAGGCGGTGGGCGAGATCTTCATCCTCGGCGGGGAAAGCTACCTCAAGCTGTCGGAGCTCACCGCCATGATCGCGGAGGCGGCGCGGGTCCCCGCCCCTCGGTTGCGGCTGCCGGCCAGGCCGTTCCAACTGCTCGGGTCGCTGGTCGAGAAGCTCTGCGTGCCCTTCGGCATCGAGCCGCCGATCCATCGCCGCCGGGTCGACTTCTACACCAAGAGCCGCGCGTTCAGCATCGAGAAAGCCAAGCGCCTCCTCGGCTATCGGCCGGAGGTGCTGCTCAAGGACGGCATCGGGGAGACGTTCGACTGGTACGTGGCCAACGGATACATCGAGACCGCCTACCAGCGATGACGGCGGCCGCGACTCAGGCTCGGGAGGATGCCGACGTCGAGTCGTCCTCCGAGCAATACGCGCGGCGCTTCGACGGTCCGGTCGGCCGATGGTTCGTCGATTCCCAGACCAGGATCACGCTCGAATGCCTCGCGGGACTACCGGCGGGGGCCACGATTCTCGACGTCGGGGGCGGCCACGCGCAGGTGGCGCCTCCACTGGTGGAGGCGGGCTTCCGGGTGACGGTCGTGGGCAGCGATCCCTCCTGCGGTGAGCGGCTCGCATCGCTCACCTCCACCGGCCGTTGCCGGTTCGACGTAGGGGACCTTCAGGCGCTGCCGTATGCGGCCGCTTCCTTCGACGCGGTGGTGTGCTATCGCCTGATCGCGCACAGCGTCGAACTGGCGGCATCTCATCGCCGAGCTGTGCCGGGTCGCCCGGCACCGGGTGATCGTGGACTATCCCGCGCGCCGCAGCGTGAACGTCGCCTCGCAGGCCCTCTTCCGCTTCAAGCACTCCATCGAGCGGGGCACCACCCGCCCCTTCGCGCTCTACGGGCGCGGGGAGATCGCGCGGGCGTTCGAGCGGGCCGGGTTCGCGGTCGTTCGGGTCCGTCCGCAGTTTCTGTTTCCGATGGCGCTCTATCGCCTGGCGGGATCGGTGCGGCTGGCGCGCACGGCGGAAGGCTTCGCGCGAGCAATCGCCCTGACCGGCCTGCTCGGGTCCCCGGTGATCGCCCGGGCCGACCGGCGGCTGGGGCCCGGTGAATCCCCCCGCGCCTGACGCGCCACTCCGCGTGCTGGCCTGGCCGGGACTGGGCGCGCGGGCGAAGAACCCCTACACCTGGCTTCTCTGCTCCCATCTGGCGGAGCTGGGCGTGCGCATCCGGGACTTCACCCCGGCCCGCGCCCTCCGCGGCGGATACGACGTCCTCCACATCCACTGGCCGGACAAGGCGCTCAACGCCGAGTCGCTGCCGGGCAGGGTGGCCGGGGCGGTCGCCGCGATCACCATCCTCGAGGCCGCTCATTTCCATGGCGCTCGGGTGACGTGGACCGCCCACAATGCGCAACCCCACGAGTCGCGGCATCCCAGGTTGGAGGCGTGGTTCTGGTCGGCGGTGGTGCGGCGGGTGGACACGGTGATCCATCCCAGCGCGGCGGGCCAGCAGGCAGTGGAGGCGATCCATCCCGAGCTGGCCCGGCGCCCGCACGCGGTGGTCCCCCTGGGTCACTTTCGTGGCACCTATCCCGATACCATCTCGCGTGGGGAAGCCCGTGCCGTGTTCGGCATATCGGACAGCGCCCGGGTGGTCGCCTTTCTCGGACTGGTACGGGCGTACAAGAACGTGCCCCATCTCATTCGCACGGTCCGGGCCCTTCCTCGCGAGGCGGGGGAGGTGGTTCTTCTCGTCGGCGGTGCTCCCCACCCGGCCGCCTTGGCGGACGAGGTCCGCGAGGCCGCCGGCGGGGATCCGCGGGTGCGGTTGTTTCTGGAGCACGTGCCCGACGAGGACGTCCAGCGCTACCTCCGCGCGGCCGACCTCGTCGTGCTTCCGTTCCGGGACATCACCAACTCGGCCAGCGCGCTGCTGGCGCTCTCGTTCGACCGGCCGGTCCTGGTTCCCGCTCGCGGGGCGATGGGGGAGCTCCAGGAGCTCGCCGGCGCGGACTGGGTGTGGACCTACGATGACGACCTGACTCCGGATATCCTCGCTCGCGCGCTCGACCGGGCGGTCGGTCAGCGGCGCGGTGCTCCCCGCCTCGATGCCCTCGAGTGGCCGGAGATCGCCCGCCGGACGCTCGCGGCGTTTCGGGCGGAGAGCCGGTAGGTACCGGTGCCCCGGGTATCGGTGGTCATTCCGCTCTACAACAAGGCGGCGTCCGTCCGCGCCGCGGTCGACTCGGTCCTGGGGCAATCCTACGCCGACTTCGAGCTGATCGTGGTGGATGACGGCAGCACCGACTCCAGCGCATCGGTCGTGGCGGGCAGCAGGGATGGGCGGATCCGGCTCCTGGCCCAGGCGAACGCGGGGCCGGGCGCGGCGCGGAATCGGGGCCTCGGAGTGGCGCGCGGCGAGTACGTCGCCTTCCTCGACGCCGACGACGAGTGGGAGCCGGAATTTCTCGACCTGGCCGTGGCCGCCCTCGACAGTCATCCGGAATGCGGTGCCTGGGTGTCGGGCCGCGCGGTCGGGCCGGCCCGCGCGAGCCAGGGCCCGCGCAACCGGCGAATGGGGCTCACCGGCGGACCCTGGCGGCTCCCTCACCAGACCCCGCCCAAGGCGCTCAAGTTCTACGTGGACTTCTGTCACTCCAGCTGCGTCGTGGCCCGTCGCTCGCTGGTGCAGCGCTACGGCGGGTACTACGATGCCGGCCGCAGTACCTACGGCGAGGACAGCTACCTCTGGCTGACCTTCGTCATGAATCATCCGCTGTACGTGGATCCGGAGCCGCGCATCTGGTTCCACACCGAGCACTCCAGTCTCGGCTCCGCGCTGCTCGGGGAGCACCCGGTGCGTCCCGCCCTGATCGCCAGCGAGCCGCTGCTCGATCGGTGCGATCCCGCGTATCTCGGCGAGCTGCACGACCTGCTGGCGTACTACCGGCTGATCGAGACCGAGAAGATGGCGGGGCAGGGACGACTGGGGAGGGACGAGCTGGACACTTGGCGGAAGCGCTTTCCATGGCGGCGGGGCGTCCGCGGGAAGGTCGCGATGCGGGAGAGGGTCGTCTCCGCGGCGGCCGCCTGGCCGCTGGTCAGGAGAGCGCTGGGGTGGCTGACCCGACCCGGTCGCCGAACGAATAGTTGAAGGCCTCGACGTCTTTCCGGAACAGCCGAGCCACGAACTCTCTCGACTCGTCGTCGTAGTACTGGGTGTAATGCCCGAAGGTGTGTTTCCTCTCCCGGCTCCAGAGCGCCCGGCGGAGCTGCTTGCGAAGCTCTCGAAAGGAGTCGGGCCGCGCCTGCTCCAGCGACCGGTTCACCCTGGGCAGGCGGCGTCGGCGGGATGCCGAGCGCGGGCGCACACCTGGTCGAAGTCGGCCTGGAGGCTCTCGAATCTCCCCACGAAGTCCACCAGCAGCTTCCCCGCCTCGTCGTGCAGGAATTCATACTGCGGGATGACGTGCGAGTAGGTATCGGTCCAGCCGGGCGCCGGGAGGTGCTTGAAGAGGTAGGTCTTGAAATCGATCTTGACCGGATACCCGCGGTACTTGTACTCCGAGACGATTCGGTCCCACGGGTTTCGCACGAAGGAGAACTTGAAGTACGAGGCGAACTGCTCCGCCGTCAGATGTCCCCGGGCGACGTACTCCTCGGCCTTGAGATGCTCCAGTCGGGGCGGGCCGAGCCTGGGGTCCTCGTTGCCGCCCAGCAGCAGGGGCGCTCGATTTTTCCAGGTCAGTCCTACCAGCCGTAGAAAGACGTCCTCGATGCTCATCCCCGCGGTCTTCGGGATGTGGACGAACAGGCAGCGGTATTCGCCGCAGATCATGCCGGACTCCTCGACAAGTGGTCATGCCCCCGGGCTGCCATCTCCTGCGCTCGGTCGCGGCTCACTGACGATCCGGCTGCCGCAAGTGCGGCACGCCGGTGTCCGGCCTGCCACGCCGCAGGTCCTGTCGGGCCCGCTCGGCCAACTCCTCGTACTCCGCACGGATTCGATCGAGCTCGTGGTCCTCGAGCTCCTCCAGGTCGAGCAGTGCCACGTGGGCCCCTTTGGTGACGCGCAGCAGCTCGTCCAGCTTGACCTGCACCGCCTCGCTGTCGCGGTTCTGCGTGCTCTGGATCAGGAACACCATCAGGAAGGTGACGATGGTGGTGCCCGTGTTGATCACCAGCTGCCAGGTATCGCTGAATTGAAAGAGAGGGCCGGTCGCGATCCAAACGAGTACGGTACCGGCGGCAAGGAAGAAGGCGATCGGCCTTCCGGCGACCCGGCTGGTCGCCTTGGCGAATCGAGTGAACCAGGACCGAGACTTGGTGGGGCGCATGGAGGCTCCGGGGAGAGATAGAGCACTCAGGGCCCCTCTTGCGAAAAAGTCCAGCCCCACCCCAATTTTCGTGGTACGGGCGACAGGTCCACGCCCAACCTCTTCGGCCTTCCCCCAGCGGAGGCCCTCGGGAGGCAAAGGGGGGCAGACTCCCGGATCGAGTTGAAGCCTTTGGCGCCGCCGCGAGCGACGCTGCTGGGGAGCGTGCTCGTGGCCCGACCAAAGGATCCCACCGATGACGGCCAATAAAGACTTCAAGCGTCTCGTTCGCGGGCGCATGCTCAAGACCGGCGAATCGTATACCGCCGCGCGCTCCCATTTCATCAAGACGGCTCCTGTTGCGAGGCCCGAGTACGCCAAGCTCGCCGGCTGGAGCGACGACCTGATCAAGGCGAGGACCGGCTGCGACTGGAACCGCTGGGTCAAGGCGCTCGACTCCGCCAAGGCCTACGAATGGTCCCATCGCGAGATCGCCCGCCATGTCCACGAGAAATACAAGGTGGCCCCCTGGTGGACCCAGACGGTGACGGTGGGGTACGAACGGATCAAGGGTCTCCGGGCGATCGGCCAACGGAGGGACGGGGGCTACGAAGCCAACAAGAGCAAGACCTACCCGGTCCCCCTCGGCCGGCTCTATCGCGGGTTCAGTGACAAGCGCAATCGTGCGAAATGGCTGCCCGGCGTGGATCTCACGGTTCGCTCCGCCAGCAAAGACAAATACATGCGGATCAGCTGGCCGGATGGCACCTCGGTCGTGGTGGGCTTTCTGTCGAAGGGCAGAGGCAAGAGCGCGGTGTACGTGCAACACGGCAGGCTGCCCGACAAGGCCGCGGCCGACAAACTGAAAGTATTCTGGGGTGAGCGGTTCGCGGCATTGGCCGAGGTGCTTGCGTAGGCAGACATCGCCCCGCCTGGCTGAACGAGCCAAGGCGGGGCGCTGTTCACGGTGGGCTCAGCCGCAGGCGTCGCGGGCGACCAGCTTGTCGACGACGACGTCTCCGTTGGCATTCACCGTGAGCTTGATGCGGACGGCCAGACGGGCGTTCAGCGCCCCTCCCTGGCCGATGAGGCGGGTGTAGTCGTTGAGAATGGCTGAGAAGGTTCCCCCAGCCGCGAGGTTGGTATTGTCGAAGAGCCGGTCGTTCCATTGATAGCGGGCACCGGTCACTTGCCCGATTCCCACACCCTTGGCATTGATGTGGAACCGGAAGCGCTCCTTCCCGTTTGGGCCCACGAAGAATTGGACGACCTGGTGGAACGTCCCGCTCACGTCCACCGCCTCGCCACAGGTCGTGACCGTGAAAGCGAAGGGCTCAAAGCTCGGGTTGGGCACCGCGAAGCTGGGCTCAAGGGGCACTGCACCGTCTCCAGTCATCGATTCAGGGGCGGTCCCTGATTCACAGGCCAGGAGGAGGAACGCGGCGCACGCGGACAACAACGCCGAGCGTGACATGAGAGCTCCTTTCAGGCAGACGGTTTCTCTTGACGTCGGGGCAGGCGCCGCACTCTCGTGCCCCGGTACTATATAGTGGACCGCTTTCCTAGTGCAACGCACCTCCGGCTACAGGGACAACCCGGTCGGAGTGGGGAGGTCTCATTTCCCGCCCGTCCTTGACTTAGAGCGCTCTAACTCTCCTATACTGCTTCCAGCGAGTTGTTCCGATACCCGGATGCAGGAAGGACAGGTCTCATGGCTACCCAAACCCGACCCCCGATTGCACGACGCCGCGCGCCGCGCCTGCTCCCTGCGATGCCCAGCCCCACTGCCCCCTCACGAGATGGACTCACCGTGCAGGAGACGGCGGAGCGCACCGGCTTGAGCGAACATACGCTGCGCTACTACGAGCGGGCCGGCCTTCTGACCGCCGTGCGCCGTGACGGCTCGAGCGGTCACCGGCGCTACTCGGCCGACGACGTGGCCCGAATCAGCACCCTCGCATGTCTCCGCGCGACCGGGATGCCCCTCGAGCAGATGCGCCGCTACTTCACACTGGCGGCCCGGGGGCGGAGCGCCGCTCACGAGCTCCGCGCCCTCCTGGAGGAACAGGAAGGCGCGCTCGAGGAGCGCATGCAGGCCATGCAGCGGCACCTGGACTACGTACGTCGAAAGATCGACTACTGGAGGGCGCTCGAGGCAGGGAAGGACGCCGTCGCACGACGGATCGCCGACGAGCTTGCCTGCCAGACCCGAACCACGACCTGAACCCAAGGAGTTTCCGTGACACATACCCATGACGCACCCGCGGCCGGCACCGCGACCCTGGCCCGGGGCCTTCCGACCCGAGGCTATGCCGCCGCGAGCGCCCGCTCGCCGCTGGCGCCGTTCGAGTTCGAGCGGCGGGCGCCCGGCCCGAAGGACGTCCACATCGACATCCTCTTCTGCGGCGTCTGCCACTCCGACCTCCACCAGGCGCGGGACGAATGGGGCGGGTCCATGTTCCCCATGGTACCCGGGCACGAGATCATCGGGCGGGTGAAGCAGGTCGGCGCCGAGGTCACCCGCTTCACCGCCGGCGACCTGGTCGGCGTCGGCTGCATGGTGGACTCCTGCCGCCACTGCGCCGAGTGCCGCGAAGGGCTGGAGCAGTTCTGCCAGAACACGCTCACCCTCACGTACAACAGCCCCGATCCCATCCTGGGCGGTTCGACATACGGCGGCTACTCGAACCAGATCGTGGTGGACCAGGATTTCGTGCTGCGGGTGTCGGAGAAGCTCGATCCGGCCGCCGCGGCCCCGCTGCTCTGCGCCGGGATCACGACGTACTCGCCGCTCCGCCACTGGCGGGTCGGCCCCGGTCAGCGGGTCGGCGTGGTCGGCCTGGGAGGGCTCGGCCACATGGGCGTCAAGCTCGCCCGGGCGATGGGCGCGGATGTGTCGCTCTTCACGACCTCTCCTGGCAAGGCGGACGATGCCCGGCGGCTCGGCGCCGACGAGGTGATCGTCTCCCGGAATGCGGAGGAGATGAAGCGCCACCGCCGCCGGTTCGATTTCATCCTCGACACCGTGGCTGCGCCGCACGACCTCGATGCCTATCTCACGCTGCTCAAGCGGGACGGCACGCTCTGCCTGGTCGGCGCGCCGGACCAGCCCCACCCGTCTCCGACGGCATTCAACCTGATTCTCGCGCGGCGACAGCTGGCCGGCTCCGCCATCGGGGGCATCAAGGAGACCCAGGAGATGCTGGATTTCTGCGCCGAGCGGGGGATCGTCTCGGACGTCGAGGTGATCCCGATGGAGCGGATCAACCAGGCGTACGAGCGGATGCTCAAGGGCGACGTGAAGTATCGATTCGTGATCGACCTGGCGACGCTCGCCTAGGTCCAAGGCGGCGGATCGAATATGGGAAAAGCGACGCCCAGGGTCCGGACCCTGGGCGTCGCTACCCCGCAGCCAGTGCTGGATTACGGAGATAGCCACGAGCAGACCGAATCCTCTGCCGGCAACGACGGACACGGTCTCTCTCAGGCGTCCGACATCCTCGAGGAGGTGGCCCAAAAATTCCTCGCTCCAGGACCCGGGATAGATCTCCAGCCGGGTCATCTCGACGGAGTTCGCCCTCGCCCGCACCTCGTCGTCGCCCAGCCGCATGAGCGCGTCCGCGATGCGACGGGTGTCAGCGCTGTTGTGGGTCAGCAGCGGAGGCTCGCCGTCCTGAAGCTCCAACTCCCGTCCACCACCCATCAGGAAGTTCAGCGGCGGCTCGCCCTCCTCCGACGTCCCGGTCAGCAGATAGTGTAGCCCGTGCCAGGACTTCTCGAAGTCGCCGAGCCGGTCCAGATCGCCCTCTCCTGGGGCGAGCTCCAGCGGCGGGGGGACTGGCGGCGGCTCCGCCTTCGCTCCCCGAAAGAGCCGTGCGAAGAGGCCGGGCCGCGGCTGCAGATCGGCGCGAGCCTCCGCCTCCCGCTCGGGTCGCTCAGGGTCCATCACCCGCCAGGCGAGTGGGGGGTCGGCGTGCAGCCGCTCGATGGTGGCGTCGCTCAGTGCGTAGATCGCTAGGTAGATGCCCACGGGCCCGCCTGGTCAATATGGCTCGCAGAGCCGCCATCACCGCCTGCGTCGAGGGTGCGGTTCGACGGCCGAAGGATCGAATAAACCGAAATCCGTCGCCGGCGGCAACGGCGACCCAGCGGCGTCGGGGCTGGGCGATCGCCCAGCCCGTGACCGGCGTGCTTGCCGAGTATCGTCAGCGGGAATCGCCGTGCACGCGCGCAATGGAGCGGCCAACATACCTCTCGATCACGAGGTCGACCTGCTCCCCGGCCTGGAGCCGAACCGGACGCGCCCAATAGCTCCCACCGCCATCCGAGACTGCGAGGAAGGAGTTCCGGCCGGAAGGGCAGCGTGCCGCCTCAGGCTGAACTTCGAATGCCGCGGCTCCCTTCTTCGGGATATAACCGAGCCATCTCCCCTCACGGACGCCGCACGTCAGGTACACGTCCACGTCACTGCGGTTGTAGCTGTGGCCGGAAATCTGGATCGGCGTGGCCGGCGGTTCGGGGTTTCTGGGTATGCCGGCGCAAGCTCCCAAGAGCAGCGCCGCGGCGGCCCACCAGCCTGGCCGGCGGCCAATTCACGGGGTTACGGGCCGACGGTTACCATCTTCGCGACCGAAGGGACACCCGCGCCATTGATCAGGAACAGCATGTACGGTCCGGGCGGCGCCAAGGCGCCCCTCTCCGGGGCCACGCTGGTGAGGGTGCGTGGAGTTGGTCGCCTTCACGGCTAGAGGAAAGAGGAGCTGGCTCTGGTTGAACCCATGGGTGACCGAGGACAGCCGGATCAAGGTGGCCCGGCTGATGGACCCCGCGTTCGGCGTCTGGATCGTGAACGACTGTCGGTAGGAGAGGCGCGACGGCGCCGAGGTGATGCTCGGCCGGGGGGCAGGGCTGCCATCGGCCTTGAACAGGTAGGGCGGGGTGAACACTTGCGCCGAGAGCTCGCTGTTGCGCAAAGGCGATCCCACCCCCTTCGCCGCTCCCGGTCGAGAGCACCCTGCCGTTGGGCAACAGGATCGCCGACGAGTGGTAGGTCCGGTTGCGGCTCTCCGAGGCCATGGTGGTCCAGGACTCGGTCTTCGGGTTCCAGAGCTCAGCGGCGCGAACGGCGGCTGCCTGGTTGTTGAAGCCGGCCCCCCTGGTTCCGCCTGTCACCAGCACACTGCCGTCGGCCAGGATGGTGGCGTTCAACTGGCGGCGCGGGAATGCCATCGGCGGCACGGTGCGCCAGGCAGGGGCGCTCTGGTTGAGATCGATCACCTCCGCCGAGGCCGTAGGTGGAAAGAGAGTGTCGCGCGCGAGGACACTGTCGACGCCGCCGCCTACGTAGAGGATCTTCCCGGGTGCATACATCACCGCCGATCCAAGCTTCCTGCCTACGACCTCCCGCTTGTCCACCGGACTCCATTGACCGGTCCCGGTGACGTCCAGATAGGCGGAGGTCGGTGTGAAGCCGGCGAGGAACACCTTGCCGTTCGGCGCGACGAACATCGCCGGATAGAAGGGATTGGCAATGGCCAGCGGGGCCGTCGTCAGCCGGCGCCATCCGCTGCCGGATCGTACTTCGGGGATCCTGACGACCGCCCTGGCTGTGTCGTGGCCCGACATGACCAGAACGTCGCCGTTGGGCAGGGTGGTGGCAGTCGGGTAATAGCGGCCCTGGGCCATCGAGGCGGTGGCGCTCCACGTCTTGGTCGAGGGGTCGAAGATCGTGGCGTAGCGCAGGCCTCGGGTGCCCGGGCTGGTTCCCCCCATGACCAGAAGCCGGCCATCGGAGAGGAAGGTGTGACCCGTGCAGTAGATCCTGAACGGCTTCGGGGCCGCCGGAGTGAAGCCGGCACTCGCGCTCCAGAGGTAGGCCCCCTTCTGGTCACCCCACAGCAGCACTTTGCCGGTTCGCAGCAGGTGCACGTGCACCGCGACTGACGGCGTCGTGAACACCGGCGCCCAGCGCCCCGTCGTGGCTGCGGTGCTCGCGGCGACTGAGGTCGAGGGCTCGGTGACGTCAGGTGCGTCCTGACACGCGTAGATGACCAGCAATCCGAGTCCGAGCAGGGCTAAAGTCAGCAGTGCCAGCGGCTTCATCGTGCCCTCCTCAGGGTCGGACCGTACGTGACGCAGTGTCCTGGCTGCCCCGGTCGGGCAGCGGGAACGTCACGAACCATGTGTCATGGCCTTCAAGCCGATGTCAAGTGGCAGGGCGCTTCCGCCATGTGCCTCGATCGGCCAAATCCCACCTCGACCGAAGTCGAAGCGGGGAAGCCGTTCGCTTGGGTTATGTTTCGCCGGGCGATTTCGATGCTTGTGTCAAACCCGAGGAGATGGTTGGAAGCCTATGAAAACAGCAGCTTTGATCTTCACCGTCCTGTTGTCGACCGCCGTGTCGGCGCAGGCACAAAAGCCAACAACCGGTTACGCGCCGGTCAACGGCCTCAAGATGTATTATGAAATCCACGGCAGCGGCAGCGGCGAACCTTTGGTGTTGCTGCACGGTTCGTACATGACGATTTCGAGCAATTGGACCGAGTGGATCGGCGAATTCTCGAAAACCCGCAAAGTCATCGCCGTCGAAATGCAGGGCCACGGACGCACGGCCGACATCAACCGCGATTTCAGTTATGAAAACCTCGCCGACGACATTGCCGCGATGCTCGATTACCTCAAAATCAAGCAGGCCGATTTGCTCGGTTACAGCATGGGCGGCGGCGTCGCGATGCAGGTCGCCATCCGCCATCCTGAAAAAGTGCGCAAAGTTGTCAGTATTTCTGCCGTTTTCCGCCACGACGGCTGGGTCAAGGAAGCGCTCGACATGTTTCCGCAACTGACGGCCGACATCTTCAAAGGCTCGCCCATCGAGACCGAATACAAGAAGCTCAGTCCGACGCCCAACGAGTTCCCGAACTTCGTCAAGCGCGTCATCGCGATGGATTTGAAGCCATACGATTTCGGAGCCGATAAACTCAAGGCCACCAAGGCCCCGTTTCTTTTCATACACGGCGATGCCGACGGCGTCCGACTGGACCACATCTCTGAAATGTTCCGCCTCAAGGGCGATGAGATTTTTGGCGACATGCGGCCGCGCTCGGAATCCAGGTTGGCCGTTCTCCCGAACACGACACACATTACGCTGATGGAAAAAGGCAATGCCATCATCCCCATGGTAAACGATTTCCTCGACGCCAAATCGCAGAAAAAATAAAGCCCGGACATCCGGGCTGCGGGAAACCTCGAGATGGGGCCATTGACCACAGGGCAGCTTTTCAGCCTCTAGCGCGCCGCTGAGAAAGGCCCTAGGCTAAACAACCCAAATCAATCAGCCCTATGTCCACGCTTCTCGTGATTGATGACGAACCCGTAGTACGTAAGCTGGCCTGCCAAGCCCTCCGGCAGGCCGGTTATGTCTGCCTTGAGGCCGATTCCGCCTTGGCGGCGCTGGAGCAGCTCCAGTCAGATCCGCAGCGGCTCGACGGCATGATCGTAGACATCAGGCTTCCGGATATGAGCGGGCTGAATCTCGTCCGACTGGCGCGCATCCATCGGCCTGGAACGCCGGCCCTCTTCATTTCTGGCTATGCCCAGCCTGTTGCAGAGGAGCCTGAACTCCAGCAGCTTTTACAAGCCTTCCTGCCCAAGCCATTCACACCTGATCAGCTCTTAGCGGCTGTCCGCGAATTGCTACCCGCACCGCAGTCAGCCTGAGCCTCCAAATAGCGGCGAGGGGGTGGCTGTCGAGCTACCGGATTCACAGATGCTGGCGACTCGTCGGGATGTATCCCCCGGTCTCAGGGCCAAAGCGAATGTCAGGAGCAGACCGCCTAGGAGTATGGCGCCCACGATGGATCGGGACATAGGTCGATTCTCCTCACGAGGGCCTGAGTAAATCAGCCACTCCAAGGCTCGGCGGCGTTCAGCAATCGGCTACTCCTCGACCACCGCCGTGGTCGTGAACGTCACCAGAGGAATCCCGAACGCCTGACTCACGGCCGCCGTCGTGAACTGGTCGCCCGCGGTGGGGCCGAGCACGCGCCGGGCTGCGGCGATGCCATCGGAGCCGGTCGGCACGGTCTCTGGGTCGACTCTGCCCCCGCCCTGAGCCGCCCAGGCAACGCTTACACCTTCGACCGGTACGCCCGATTCGTCGAGCACGCGGACGACCAAGGGCTCAGCGATCTCCTGAGACACCCGGCCGGCCTGGCCGTCACCCGCGACTATCTGCATCTCGCTGGGCGTGAGCAGCGGGGTGACGGGCTCATCGTCGCCGCAGGCCAAACCGCTGGCCGCGAGAAGGACGGCGATGGTCCAGGAATCAAAGCTAGGGCAGCGCAATGGGTGTGGACTGTGGGGCTGGGACATGGGACCCTCTAGGCGGGTTTCTCAAAGCATACCGCGTTGACGGGAAACAGCCAGCGCGACTGACCTAGACATTGCTGCCGTAGGGATTGGCGATCTATAGGGTCGAAGCTGTGTCGCCCGTCGAAGCTGTGTCGCCCAAGGATCGGCTCGGAAAGGTGGGGTTTGTTACCCGGAGCGTTACCAAGGAGAGGGCAGGGACAGAAAACGAAACCCCCGCTCAGACCGAAGTCAAAGCGGGGGAATACGTTCCGGAATGGGCCCGGCGCGACTCGAACGCGCGACCTCTTGCTCCGGAGGCAAGCGCTCTATCCAACTGAGCTACGGACCCGTCTGTGGGTCCGGAAAAGTGGGTTCCCAGCCCCCTTTTCGCAACTGCCAGTCAGCACGTCATCCCGTCATTTCAGTCCCGGCCTCTCAAGCCAACCTCAGCCGCGCTCAGCCGCCGTCACGAGCACCGAGTCCGCCCGCACGCCGAGCGCGCGCCGGAGCGCGTAGGCCAGGAACAGCAGGAGCCCGAACATGCAGACGATCAGCGGCCCGGTGGGCAGGTCGTAGTGGAACGAGACCCACAACCCGGCGGCCGACGCCAGCGCTCCGGCGATCCAGGAGATGACGGCGAGCATCCCCTTGCCCTGGGTGAACTGAAAGGCGATGGCGGCCGGCACCACCAGAAACGAGAAGACCAGCAGCACGCCCGCGATCGGCACCGAGAAGGTGATCACGATCCCGAAGGACAGGTAGAACAGGAAATCCCACCACCGGATGCGCCAGCCGTTGGCCAGCGCGGTCTCGGGGTGGAACGAGATGGTCAGAAAGCGGTTGCGCAAGAACCAATGGAAGACCCCGATCACCGCATAGACGCCGGCGAGGCGAAGGATCGCCGGCCAGGTGACCCAGAGCAGGCTCCCCACCAGAATGTCCTTGATGGCCTCGCCCCCGCGCGGCGTGCGATCCGCGACCAGGATCGCCATTGCCGACGCCACCACATAGACGATGCCGATGATCGCCTCCTGCGGCACCCGGCCACGCTGGTCGGTCCGGGTGAGCGCGAATACCACGGACCCCAGCGTGGTGAAGCCCAGGGCGTAGAGGAACGAGGCGCTCGAATCGGGCTGGCTCCCCGCGAGAATCGCCACCGCCGACCCGAGTGCGGCCATCTGGGCCAGCGAGAGGTCCACGAAGATCACCTCGCGCGCGAGGACGTGGAGCCCGAGATACGAGTGGATCGCCACGATCACCAGGCAGGCCACCAGAGGCGGCAGGAAGAGGCCCAAATCCATCACGACGCTCCGGCGTTGACCGCAACGTGCTTGAACGCGGCGGTGAGACTGCTGATCCACGTGTTCATCAGGTCGAAATAGGTCAACACGCCCGGGGCCCCGTCGGTGTTCTCCGGGACGATGACGGCCTGGGCCCCGGTCTTCTGGGCCACCTGCTGGATCTGGCTCCGGCTGAAATAGTTGGCGGCGAAGAGGGCGGGAATCTTCCGCTCCCTCATCAACGCGATGACCTCCTGCACGTGCCTCGGGGTGGGCGGGATTCCCGGCTTGGCCTCGATGTATACCACGCACGCCACTTCGTACCGGCGGCTGAAGTAGGCCCACTCCTTGTGGTAGCACGCCATCTCCTTGCCCCGAAGCACCCGCGCCTCTTCCAGCCAGCCGCCCAGCCGCTCCGCCAGCGGCTTGCCCTGGTACTGCTGGCGGGCGAGGAAGTCGGAGAGCTTGTCGCTCTGAAGGAGGCTGAAGGCCGTGGCCGGCGTGAGGATCCGGACCAGCTCGGCACCCATGGTCGCCTCCAGGATCCGCTTCTCGAAGTCCTGCTCCCGCTGGGTGAAGGCCGGGCCCTCGCTCGGCGCCACCCGCTTGAGCCCGGCGAGAATGTTGCGCGCGATGAGGATCGCGTTGAGCGGGTCGGTGTGAATGTGCGGGTTGCCGTCGACGTGGATGTCGCCGGCCGAGCGGCTCAACGAGGTGGGCACTTCGAGCAGCGCGATCCCTCGGTAGGCCGCGACGTAGCCCGGACCCTCCTCCTGCACCTTCCGGTTCCCCGCGCGGTCGAGCAACGCGGGGACCCACAGCTCCAGGTCGAGTCCGGTGGTGACGAACAGGTCGGCGTCGCGCAGCAGCGCCACGAAGCTCGGCTTGGGCTGCACGAAGTGGGGATCCTCGTCCCCCTGGGCGATCGCGGTGACGGTGGCCCGGTCGCCCACGATTTCGCGGGCGATGGCCCCGTAGGTGGGCAGGCTGGCGACCACCTTGAGTTGCGGCGCCGGGGTCCCGGACAGCGGGCCGAGCGCCGCGGCGATCCACAGGCTGAAGTGAAGCATCGGTGTTCCTTTCGCGCCGGTCGCGCTCAATAGGTCTCGTGCTTGTGGGGGCCGACGGCCCAGACCGCCTGGAAGGTGAGCAGGTTCTGATCGCCCTCGAGATCGCGGTTGCGGTGCTCGCCCTGGAGCCGGAGGTAGACGAACTCGCTCTGCCACCAGGTGATCGCCGGTGTCAGGCGCCATTCCGTGTCCTCCGGCCCTCGGGGAGCCTCGGCGTAATCGTACCGCACGCCGAATACCCAGCGGCGGCCTCTCCGGGCCTGGAGGTCCAGGAACGTGCCGTAGCGGTCGGTGGTCTCACCGGCTTCGGTCGAGTGGAGCCGATACCCCTCGGCCCGGAAGGTGACGTCCCGGCGGGTGCCCGATTCCGGGGGGCGGTAGGTGAACCTGAAGTCGAGGCCCAGGAGACGGCTCCGGAGATCCGCGTCGGCGTTGTTCCCGCCGGTCGCCGTGAAGCCCAGCTGGGCATAGCTGCTGCGGGTGAGCTGCCAGAAGTTCTGCACTCGACCCAGCAGCGTGGGCTGGCGGCCGCCGGCGTAGAGCGGCTCGCTCTCCGAGGTGGTCCCTTGGAGCCACAGCTCGTGGGTTCCGCCCGCCAGCGAGATCGGCAGCGTGCTGTAGAGCGAGAACCCGACGCCGCCGAGACCGTCTTCCCCAAGGAACCGCTGATAGACCAGCGGATATTCGGTTTCGGGCAGCGCGTGGAGGTGCCATCGGTTGAGGTCGCCAATCTGCTGGCGGAACTTGCCCACATCGAGTCGCAGGTGCCCCGGGAGCCCGGGCCAGTAGATGTAGCCTTCCTCCACCCCTACTTCCTCGTCCTCGACGGCGAGAAAGATCTTGGTCTTGGTGAACGGATCGAGCGCCGATTGGAAGGAGAACTCGAACTCCCGGGCCACCCCGTTGTCCTGCTGCGGGCTCTCGTCGCGCGCGACGAGCCGCACGTCCCCGGTCGCGCTGATCTCCGGATTCAGGAGATTGGCCGGGCGCGGTCCGGCCGTGGAGGGCACTTCGGCGGCTGGTTTCGCGGGGCCGGGAAGCGTGTCGGCTGCCGCGGCGGCCGCTGCTCGCAGTGCGGCGAGCTCGTCCGAGGTGTCGGCCGGCTCCTCTGCCGGAGTCACGCGACCAGCCGGGCACCGCTCCGCGACGAGCCGCTCCACCCGGTCACGAAGCGCTTCGGTGGCGGCCGTGAGGGTGTCCAGCGCGCCCTGCTCGCCCGCTCGGCGGGCGGGGAGGACGATCGGGTCACCGCTCGGACAACGGGCGCGATCGAGCGAGTCGAGACGGGCGGTCAGCTGCGTGACCGCGTGCCGCAACGAGTCGGCCGTGGAGGTTTGCGGCGTCTGCGCCGCCAGCGAGACAGGTGCCAGTAGGACGATGACGACCCCGCCTGCGGTCGCCCAGAATGCGCCAGGCATCGTCGGTCTCCCTATGGAAACGACTACACGGCGCCAGGCCGGCGCCGAGGATTGCCATGCGTGAGTTGTGCTGGGAGATCAGGCCAGGAGGCTGGGCGGTGCTCGAGGCTGGGGCAGGATGCCGGATGGGGCCGATCGCGCCTTGGGGGTCGGCAAAGTTGCCTGCCGAAACACCAGCGGCGCGACCACGATGCTGAGATCCAGGCTGGGGACCTGGGGGCAGGAGGGGAGACTCGAGCTCAGGCCGCAGGCGTCCCCATGCGCGTGGGGGATGCCGGCGTTCTCGAAATGGGGTTGGAAGGGGTCGGTGGCCGTGCTGCGGTGGTAGAGGGCCACGTCCAGCACGGGCATGGCGCCCCCGCCGCCGAAGACCACGGCGGCCAGCAGGGCGGCCTGCAGACGGGGTAGGAATCTCCCCAGCATGCCACGAATATATCCCGTCGGGCGGGTCGAAAGGGGTTCGAGGGGCTCGGTCCCGGCCGCCCGCCCGAAGGTCCGAGCCATTGCCGCGGCTGTAACCGCGGTTACATTGCCTTCGTGGCACCCGCTTCGTGGGTTCTCCTCTCGTCCCGTCTCCCACGGGACCCCACTCGGCTTCGGCTCGCCGTCTGGCGGCGCTTGAAGCGCCTGGGAGCCATTCTGCTCAACGACTCGCTGTGGGTTCTCCCCGCCGGCGCCGAGACCCGGGAGGCGCTCGAGTGGCTCGCCCAGGAGATCGAGGAGCAGGGGGGAACGGCCTGGGTCTTCGAGGCCGCAAGTCTCTCGCCCGAGCAGGACCGCCAGGTCGTGGAGCAGTTCCGTCGCGAGGCGGATGCGCGCTATCAGGAGATCGGCGCCACGGCGCAGGCCATTCGGGACGCGGCGCTCCGGGGACGCCGGCGGGGTCGGCGGATTTGGTCGCCCGATCCCGCGACCGTGACCCAGGCGCTCCGCCAGCTCCGTGGCCTGGAGCGCGCGCTTCAGCTGGAGCGCCGCCGGGAGTACTTCCGGTCGCCGGGCCGCGCGCCGGCCGCCGCCGTGGTGAGCGCGGCCATTGTCGAGCTGGAGGAACGACGTCTCGCCGGACGCGAGGGAGGGACGACGCATGCTGTGGGTGACTAGGCCCCATCCGCACATCGATCGGACGGCCTGTGCCTGGCTGATCCGGCGGTTCATCGATCCCGAGGCCACCTTCGGCTTCGCGGCGGACGCCGAAGGGGCCCGTGCGCTGGGCGGCACGCCCTTCGACATGCGGGGGGTCGAGCTCGGGCACCACGAAAGCCGCTGCTCCTTCGAGACCATCCTCCATACTTACCGACTCACCGACCCCGCGCTCCACGAGATCGCGGCCATGGTGCACGACGCCGACCTGGACGACGAGAAGTTCCAGTCCCTCGAGGCGCCGGGACTCGACGCCGTCGTCCGGGGGCTCGGTCTGGTCATGCCGGACGACCACGCGCTGCTCGCGCTTCACCGATCGCCTGTACGACGGACTCTACGCCTGGGTGCGACGGACCCCACCGTGAACGCCGCACCGGATGCCCCGGCGTCCGCGAAGGCGGTTGCAGTCGGGTCGGGCCGTCTGGCGCGAGCGGCGGCGCTCCTCGGGTTGGAGCGGAACACGGCGGCGGTGGCGGCCGCGATGTTCCTCATGGCGCTGGGCGAGAATCTCTGGCGCCGCTTCATCCCCAAGTATCTGGAGGCGCTGGGCGCGCCGATCCTCGCGATCGGCGCCTACGGCAGCACCGAGGACCTGCTCGACGGGTTGTACCAGTACCCCGGGGGCTGGGTGGGCGACCGCTTCGGCCGCCGCCGCGCGATGCTGCTCTTCGTGGGCCTCGCCGCCGTCGGGTACGCCGTCGTGGCGGCCGCGCCGGCCTGGCCGGTGGTGCTGCTGGGTCTGCTGTTCGTGATGTGCTGGACCAGCATGGCCAGTCCCACCCTCTTCGCGGTGGTGGGCGACGCGCTGCCGCGCGACCGCCGAGCGGTGGGCTTCTCCGTCCAGGCGATCCTCCGCCGCGTGCCCGTGCTGATCGCCCCGACGCTGGGCGGCCTGCTGATCGTCACCCACGGGGTTCTGAGCGGCGTGCGGGTGGGTCTGGTGGTCTCCATCGCGCTGGCCGGCGCCACGCTCCTGGTCGTCCGGCGCATGCGCCTGGACCTCCGCATCGCCGCCGCCCGCGACGGGCATCGCCGGGGTCTGGCGCTCGCTGCCCGCGCCTCTGCGGCGGCTTCTCCTCTCCGATGTCTTCATCCGGACCTGCGACGGCATGGTGGACGTGTTCCTCGTGCTCTTCGCCGTCAACGTCATCGGGATCGGTGCCCCGGCCTTCGGGCTGCTGATCGCTGTGCAGATGGCCACGGTGATCGTGTGCTCGTTTCCCGCCGCCCGGCTGGCCGACCGTCTGGGTCGGAAGCCGTTCGTGATCGCGACCTTCGTGGCCTTCACCTGCTTCCCGCTCGCCGTGGTGGCGGCGCATTCCTTCGCCGGGCTGGTGCTGGCGTTCGTGGTGGGCGGGTTGCGAGAGATCGGCGAGCCGGCCCGCAAGGCGCTCATCCTCGAGTTCGTCCGTCCCGAGGTGCGCGGCCGGGGAGTCGGCCTCTACTATCTCATCAGAAGCGTGGCGATCGCCCCGGCGGCCACCATCGGCGGCGTGCTCTGGACCATCTCGCCGACGCTGCCCTTCCTCATGGCCGGCGCCATCGGGTTGGTCGGCACGGCCGTGTTCTCCCTCACCGTGGATGAGCGCTACGCGGGATGAGCGCCGACCCGCCATCAGGGGCTCACACCGTCACGGCCCGACCGGTTCCGCCACGAAGGATGAGTCTGCGGCCATGGCCGCCGGCTCCCCGGTTGAGCAGCGGCACGACGACACGGTACAGCTCCAGATAGCTGAAGGGTTTCTGAAGCAAAGGCAGATCGGAGTAGCCCCGGAGGAGCTCCGCCGCCTCCTCCGAGAGCGGACCAGACATGAGCACGACCGGCACCATGGGGTCGACATCCCGGATCCGCTCGGCCAGCTCGCCCCCGTCCATCAGGGGCATGATGAGGTCGGTCAACACCAGCGAGATCCTGCCGGCATTTCGCTGGAACACCCGGAAGGCATGCCGGCCGTCGCGCGCCTCGCAGACGTGGCACCCCAGCCCGCCACGGAGGAGCCGGGCGGCCTCGGCTCGCGGAGCGGACTCATCATCGGCCAGCAGAACGGTGGGGACGCGCCCGAGGCGGGGGGAGTTGACGTCGTGGGGACCGGGCATGGCAGCTCCGCGGTTAGGCGGTTTCCGGAGGCCCTCCCCACGAAGAGAGCGCCTGAATTCGGCCCGCCTATCGGCGGGCCGGAAGGCTGTACCCTATGGCCTCGCGGAAGGCTCTGCTGTGACGATCGGCCATCACGGCGCTTCCGGCGGGGTCTTCTCGCCCGATTTCGTCGCGCTGTCGATCTGTTCGCTGAGGGCTTCCGGTCGGGTGGCCTGGGCCAGTGCCTTCACCTCCGACCCCGCGCTCACCTCGGCACCGACGGCGTGCCCGATCTGCTCCAGCATCATTAGCATCTGCGTATTCTCCTGTTCGGACAGGAGGTTCAGCTGCAGGTCCAGGTGGCTTCGCTTCTCGCTCACCCGCGCGGCGCGATTCTGGTTTATGAGGATGAAGATGGCGAGGAAGATCGCCTCGATCGACAGGATGAGAGTCAGGAGTGAGAAAGGGAACGGATCGAAGCGGCGAGGCTTCGCCAGCGCGAGGTTGAGCGCCACCCAGCCCGCGACCAGCGCGGCGTTGATCCAGACGAATGTCATGGAGCCGGCAAAGCCGGTGACGACGTTGGCCACTCGGTGGGCGGTCGTGGCCTTCTCCTCCTCGGCGGTCTCAAGCGCCAGGATTCGGTCGACGTTGCGGCGCGTCACGTCCTCGACGGAGCCCGGATTGGAAGCGTCTCCCGTCATGTCTTGCCTCCTGGCCGTGAGGGGAGTCGGCGTTACCCAATAACAGAAACCGTAGCAGCTCTGCCGAGCCACTACGGCGCTGGTCTGTTCCACATGTGTGGGTCTGGCACTACATAGTCGGGGCGCCCGGATTTGAACCGGGGACCTCCTGCTCCCGAAGCAGGCGCGCTAACCGGGCTGCGCTACGCCCCGTACGTGAGAGGCGTGAATGTAATCGGGCGACCCCCGTTTGGCAGCCCTGGGTGCGTGCCGCCTTCGGGCGAATACTTGTCGGGCCGTGTGGCCCAGCGCAGTGTTACTCTCGTGTCCCTCGCGTCCTTCGCACGCTCCAGACGATGGTATCTCGCCGCGGCACTCGCCGGCGTCGCGGGACTCGGTGCGGTGCTGGCGGTCCGCGCCTGGCGGGAGCCGCGTCCCGAGCGCACCAGGGTGGCCGTCGCGGTCTTCGTCAACCGCACCGGCGACCCCGCGCTCGAGCCCCTCGGCAGCATGGCCGCGGACTGGGTGACCCGAGGACTCACCCAGACCGAGCTGGTGGACGTCGTGGACGTCGGAGCGATCTACGTCCAGGGGCGGTCCGCCGAAGGGGCGCCCACCGATCCCTACGAGCTCGCCCGCCGGAACGGGGCCGGCACGGTGGTGTCCGGCAGCTACTACCTCGCCACCGACACCCTGGTGATCCGGGCGACCGTGGAGGACGCGGTGAGCGGCACCGTCCTCCAGACGGTGCCACCGGTGCACGTGCCGGCCGACGCCGCCGTGCGCGCGCTGGACCAGCTTCGGGAGCTGGTCCTCGTCGCCCTGGCGGGGGTGTTCGACGTCCGGTACAGCCCCTTCACCGCGCGCCCGTCCGCGCCGGGCAGCTTCACCGCCTACCAGTCGTTCGTCGATGGGCAGGCGGCGTATTGGCAGGGCCGCTCCGGACCCGAGGTGCGGAAATTCTTCGAGCGGGCGATCGCGGAGGACTCGACCTTTCACGTGTCCGAGGTCTGGCTCGCCTTCGTCGGCGCGAACGGCGCGGGCTGCGACCTCACCGACTCGGTCGCCGCCGCGATGGTGCCCCTGCGGCCGTCGCTCCCCACGTTCGACCGGCTCACGCTGGATATCAGTGCGGCGCGGTGCCGCAACGACTGGGCGGAAGCGTTCCGACTCGCCAAGCAGCAGGCCGGCCTCCGGCCCCGGTCCACCTACGCGGTCTACACGGCCGGGTTCTTCGCGCTCACCACCGGCCACTTCCGAGAGGCGCACGACCTGCTCCGCCAGATCGATCCCCGTCGCGACCTCGGCTGGCTCTCGGATACGGCGAAGGCCATCTACTGGAGGGACCTCGCCGGGAGCGCCCACCTGCTCGGCGAGTACGAGGAGGAGTACGACTACGCCCAGCGGCTGGTTCGCGAGTTCCCCTCCCGTCTAGCTCCCCGCATGATGGCGGCGCGCGCGCTGGCGGCGATGGGGCGGTCGGAGGAGGCGCTCGACCATCTCCGAACCGGGCATGGGCCTGCCCTCGGACCTCGCGGCTCGCTCCGCGGTCAGCGCGAGTCCCGGGCAGGTGTGCTACACCGCGGCCACCGAGCTCCGGGTGCACGGCGACACCGCCGCGGCTCGGACCGCTGCGCGGATGGCGGTGGAGTGGTACGAGGGCGGGCGGGGATCGGCTGAGCGGGCATTACGACCGGCTCCAGCTCGCCCGCGCCCACGCGCTGCTCGGGCAGTACGACGAGGCGGTCGCGGTCCTGGCCTTCGGGCCTGCGGCGGACCCGACCGACCCGCACTACCTGGCGGTGCGTGGGTGGCTGGCCGCGAAGCAGGGAAGGAAGGGCTCGCTCGAGGAAATCGAAGCACATCTGGCGGCGCTCGAGGATTCCACGACGCAATTGCTGGTCGTGACGGCCCGCTCCCGGATCGCCGCGGGGCTCGGCGACCGGGAGCGGGCGATCGAGCTGCTGGAGCGGGCGCGGGCGTCGGGCATGGTGCGGAGCGCGGTGGGGAACGACATGCACTCGGATCCGTTCTACGACGTATTGCGGGGGGACCCGCGGTTCGAGCGGATCAACCGCGGGGAGTGACCGAGGACGCTCCGCTGGAAGTCTCGACGTAGGGCTCGAAGTCAGGATAGTACGGCAGCGCGAACGGTTCGACGAAGCGCCGGCACTCATCGCTCTCTTCGGAGGTGACCCGCTCCTTCCAGCGGTCCACCTGGATCGAGGTGGGGCGATTCAACGAGTACACCAGGTTGTCGCCTTCGGCGCCCGTCTGCCGCACCCGCCGCTCGGCCCGGGCATTCCAGGTCATCCCCAGTTGCCGGTAGATCTCCGCGAACCGCTCGGCAGGATCGCCGCAGAGCCATTCGTACGCCACGATCTGCCTGCCGCCGTCGGCCACGGTCTGCCGGTGAATGACGTGCACCGTGGCTCCCCAGAGGGCGCCGGCCCGTTCCCAGAAGGTATCGGCCGAGCGGATGAGATCCTCGAAGGGGTGCAGGTGGTCGGCCACCAGGCGCGGGTTGTCCAGCAGCGCCTCGGGCATCGGCTCCCATCCCAATCGTCTCCAGCTCGCGAACTGGCCGCAGGGATGCCGCAGCACGCACAGCTGCCGGGCATGGGGGACGTTGGCGCTGAGCCACGCGAGGTTCAGGTTGGCGAAGACCAGCTTGAGGAGGACGTGGCGCTTGCGGAGGAAGAGGAAGGGAAGCGCTCGCCGACCGACCGCCCGCGGCGGCCGAAGAGGGACAGCAGCGGCCCCGGATCTTCCCTCATGGTGAAGGCGGTGGCCACCTGACCCGCGCAGGCCCGGGTCATGAGCCGCCGGTACGCGGGGTCGTCGTGCTCCGCGGTCAGGTAGAGGTTGACGAAGCGCTGCTCCGCCTCCCGCACCCGGTCGAAGTTGTCCGGCTCGCGATAGTAGGTGAAATCCGGAGCGAACGACAGACACTTGGCCAGCCAGCTGGTGCCGCTGCGGGGGAAGCCCACGACGATCACACAGCGGCGCTCGGCCATTGTCGTCGAACCCTCAGGTTGTCCTGTTGGGCGGGTGGAGTGGGAAACGGAAAGGCGAGGCCCACGACGGCGGGCTCGCCTTGAATCACTGTTTGGAGTCAGCGATTAATGATGCGCCCTGAGGGACTCGAACCCCCAGCCTTTTGATCCGTAGTCAAATGCTCTATCCAATTGAGCTAAGGGCGCATGCCGATGGGCGGTACAAGACTCGAACTTGTGACCTCCACGATGTCAACGTGGCGCTCTAACCAACTGAGCTAACCGCCCCGGTGAGGGCGGAACGGCGAACGGCGGTCGGGCGGAAGGTTCGCCCGGTCGCGGTGGCCTGCACCGCATCGGGCCCCATTCCGCCGTTCCGCCGTACCGCCGTTCCGCCAAATAGCGGGGGTGGGATTTGAACCCACGACCTCCGGGTTATGAGCCCGGCGAGCTACCAGACTGCTCCACCCCGCGACGTTGTCCCTGCTTTCCCTGCTGTCCCGTCCTGCCCGGCCGTCCAGAGCGGGAAACGGGACTCGAACCCGCGACCCCAACCTTGGCAAGGTTGTGCTCTACCAACTGAGCTATTCCCGCGAGCGCTGGGATAATCTAACCGAACCGACCACGAATTCGAAGCCCAGCCCGCTTGCCCCGTCGCCCCGCTCACCACCCGGCATATGGCTCATCACCAGTGGCTAATAAGTGGAGGCGAGGGGGATCGAACCCCTGACCTCGTGAATGCCATTCACGCGCTCTCCCAACTGAGCTACGCCCCCCTATTATATTGTCGCGCCTCTCGGGCGCCGCGGCAGCACGAAAACCTAGCCGTCGGGAGCGGGAGCGTCAAGCGCATCCTCTGTGGCGCGATGAGGATATAATGGGATCATGAGAAAGAAGAAGGCGGACGGACAGGGCTCCCCCAAACGGCCGTCGCAGCGCCCCGCCGACACCTCGTCCGAGCCCCTGTCCGCCGATCTCACGACCGCGGAAATCCTGGCCCAGACCCCCCGTCCAAGCCCCGGAAGCCCCGCAAGCGCGAGACCGCCAAGAGCCTCGGCGTCTACGACGCCGATCGGCGACATCCTCGACCAGTACCTCTACGAGGTCAGCAAGACCCCGCTCCTCACCGCCCAGCAGGAGGTCGCCATCGCGCGCAAGGTGCGCGCGGGGGACGAGGAGGCGATGCAGGAGCTGGTGAAGCGGAACCTCCGGTTCGTCATCTCGGTGGCCAAGAAATACCAGAACCGGGGCATGGCCCTGACCGACCTGATCGGCGAGGGCAACGTCGGGCTCCTCACCGCGGCCCGGAAGTTCGATCCCGACCAGGGGGTCAAGTTCATCTCCTACGCCGTCTGGTGGATCCGGCAGGCCATCCTCGCCTCGCTGGCCCGCCACGGCCGCACCGTCCGGGTCCCGCTCAACCGGACCGCCGACCTCTCCCGGATCGTCCGCACCGCCGAGACGCTGCGCCAGGACCTCCGGCGGGAGCCGACGCCGGAGGAGATCGCGGCGGCGACCGGTCTCTCGCTCGACGTGGTGCAGTCGCTCGCGGCGCTCAACACCAGCGATGTGCGGCTCGACGCCCCGCTCGATCCCGAAGGCGACCGCTCGCTCATCGACCGCTTCATCGCCGACGAGCAGGGCGACGCCGAAGAGCAGGCGATGGACCGGTTTCTGTCGGAGGAGATCGAGCGGGCGCTCCGCACGCTGGCGCCGCGGGACGCCAAGGTGCTGCGCCTCTACTTCGGTCTCGACGGGGGGCGGGAGCATACCCTGGAGGAGATCGGCGGGATGCTCGGGGTCACCCGGGAGCGGGTGCGGCAGCTCCGGGACCGGGCGCTCAAGCGGCTCAAGGAAGGCGAGGTAGGGCGGGCGCTGGCGAGCTTCGCGGCGTAGTTGGGGACGGACGGGCGGACGGGCGGACGGGCGGAACGGCGGACGGGCGGACCGGCGGAATGATCCCGGCACCGCCGGGCACCTCATCCCGAGCGAAGCGAGGGACCGACTTCGCGAGCCCACGATGACCGCTGAGCAGGTCCCTCGCTACGCTCAGGATGAAGTCTAGCCTCGCGGGCCGTCCGCCGTTCCGCCGTTCCGCCGTTCCGCCTTCCGCCTTCCGCCTTTCCGCCGCCCTTCCATCCCCTCGTAACTCCCTCTAGCTTCCAGCCGTGTCGCCCTCCGTGGCATCCCGTGTCGCCGCCCGGGACGGGTTCGTCGCGCACGTAGGCCGCCGCAGCCTCGAAACCGCCCGCGCACTCGCCGACGTCAGAACCTGGGGTCCCCTCCTCGCCGGCCAGATGCGCCGGCTGGGGGTGGACTCGGTCCCGATCGCGCTCTTCATCGCCGTCTTCACCGGCATCGTCCTCTCGCTCCTCTCCTCCTACATCTTCACCGGCACCGTGCCCCTGTACTTCGTCGGGGCGCTGGTGGGGAAGACGGTGATGATGGAGCTGGGGCCGGTGCTCACCGGCATGGCGCTGGCCGGCCGGGTGGGGCGAGCATCGCGGCGGAGATCGGCACGATGAAGGTGACCGAGCAGGTGGACGCGCTGGAGACGCTGGCCTACGACCGGAACTCCTACCTGGTCGTTCCCCGGGTCCTGGCGGCGACGCTGATGTTTCCCGTGGTGACCGCCTTCGCCATGGCCGTGGGCGTCGGCGCCGGCTGGGTCACGGCGATCAACCTGCTCGACCTCTCGACGCCGGAGTTCCTCAAGGGCCTCAAGCAGTTCTACCGGTTCAAGGACATCTGGTTCGGGCTGGTGAAGAGCGCCAGCTTCGGGGCCGCGGTGGCGCTGATGGGCTGCCTGCAGGGCCTCGACGCGCAGGCCGGCGCCGCGGGCGTCGGCCGCTCGACCACCCGGGCGGTGGTGCTCGGCTGCGAGGCGATCCTGGTGCTCGACGCGTTCTGGGCGCTGGTGTTGCTGTGATCGTCCTGGACCACCTCACCAAGTCCTTCGGCTCGAAGCAGGTGCTCCGCGGGGTCTCGCTCGAGGTCCCCGACGGGCAGAACACCGTGATCATCGGCGCCTCGGGCAGCGGGAAGAGCGTCACCCTCAAGCTCATCGTCGGGCTGATCGAGCCGGACGCGGGAGCGGTGGAGGTGGACGGCGAGGTGGTGCACGAGATGGACCGCCGCCGGCTGGCGGCGCTGCGCGGGCGGGTCGGCTACGTCTTCCAGTTCGCCGCGCTCTTCGACTCGATGACCGTCGCGGAGAACATCCGGCTCGGCCTGGTGAAGCGGGGGCACCGACGAGGACGTGATCCGCGAGCGGATCGAGGAGAGCCTCGCGGTGGTGGAGCTTCCGGGCGTCGAGGACAAGTACCCGGCGGAGCTGAGCGGCGGCATGCGCAAGCGGGTCGGGATCGCGCGGGCGATCGCCCTCAAGCCGCGCTACATTCTCTACGACGAGCCCACCACCGGGCTCGATCCGGTCACATCAGCCGTCATGGACCAGCTCATGATCCGCACCCGCGATCTCGGGGTCACCGGGCTGGTCGTCACGCACGACATGCGCAGCGCCTTCAGCGTCGGCGACCGCGTCGCGATGCTGCACGAGGGGGCCATCCGCCAGGTCGGAAGCGTCCCCGAGATCCAGGCGACCGACGATCCGGTCGTGCGCCAGTTCATCGAAGGCCGTCCCGGATCACCCGCTCCGGCGCCGGCGGGAGGTTCGAATGAAGCGGAGCAACGAATTCGCGGTGGGGCTCGCGGTGCTCGCCGCCCTGGCCCTGGTGATCGGCGGCGCGCTCTGGCTGAGCGAGACCGACGTGAACCAGAAGGAAGCCACCTACACCGCGCGGTTCCGCACCGTCGGCGGCCTCGGCGTCGGGGCGCCGGTGACGCTCCGCGGCGTGCGGGTCGGCCGGGTCGAGGCGATCCGGCTGGCGCCGGACGGAGTGGGTGGAGACCGAGCTCAGGGTGGACCGCACCGTCGAGCTTCCCGGCCAAGCCGGCCGTGATCTCGGCCGCGGCCAGCCTCTTCGGCGAGTGGAGCGCGAACATCGTCTCCTTCGAGCCGCTCCCGACCGATCCCATCGTGCGGAACGCGCTGGTCGAGTCCGACCTGGTCGGGCGGCGAGGCCTGGCCCGGCGCCACGCTGCCGGACATCGGCCAGCTGACCGCCCAGGCCAGCCGCATCGCCGGCGACGTGGGCGACATCACCGCGCGGATCGGCCAGGCCTTCGACAGCACCGCGCTCAAGCACCTGCAGCAGAGCGTGAAGGACCTCGCCGCGATCTCCCAGCGGATGGTGGTGTTCGCCGACGCGCAGACTTCGCGCATCGACCGGGTGAGCCGAAACGTGGCGACGACGTCGGACGCGTTCGCCGGCGTCGCCCGCACCTTCCAGCAGGCGGTCGCCCGGCTCGACAGCGCCACCAGCGAGGGCCAGCTGGAGGACATCCTCGCCAACGGCCAGGCCTCCAGCGCCGACCTCCGCCAGGCCGCGGCCGACATGCGCTCGGTGATGGCCGCCGCGCGGGAGAACCAGGCGAGCCTGGTGCGGGTGATGCAGCAGGCCGACTCGCTCATGACCCGGATCCAGCAGGGCAACGGCACCCTCGGCATGCTGGCCACCGACTCCACGCTCTATCGCGAGGCCACCGCCACGGTGATCCAGTTCCGCGAGCTGCTCACCGACATCCAGGCGCAGCCGCGGAAGTACCTCAAGATCTCGGTGTTCTAGATGAGCAAGCGAAAGGCCGATCTGGAGGTGAGCGCCGGCGGCATCGTCTTCCGCCGGATGGCGGATGCGGGTCCCCGCTATCTCCTGATCAAGGACTCCTACGACAACTGGGGCTTTCCCAAGGGCCATCTCGAGAACGGCGAGTCGCCGGCCGACGCCGCGCTCCGGGAGACCGCCGAAGAGACCGGGCTCAGCCGGCTCATCGCTCCAGGGGCCCATCCGGGTCATCGACTGGCATTTCCGCTTCCGCGGCCGGCACATCCACAAGTACTGCCACTTCTTTCTGTTCGAGAGCCCCGATGGCGATCCCTGTCCCCAGGTGGACGAGGGGATCACCGCGTGCCAGTGGCGGACGCTGGAGGAGGCGCTCGACGTGCTGAGCTACGACAACGCCCGCGGCGTGCTCAAGCGCGCCGGGGAGATGGTGCGCACCCTCGTCGCGATCGGCGCGGGAAGGCCGGCGCAGCGGGAGGAGTGACCGGTGGCCGCGATCGCCGCGCTGCTGGAGAGCCGGACCGCGCTCGCCGCGTTGCGGCGGACACTGCCGCGCGGCGGACCGCGCCTGGTCACCTGCCGCAGCCCGGCCAGTCTGCGCCGGGTGCTGGAGAACCGGCTGGTGGACGTGGTGGTGCTGGCGCCGAACGTGAACCTGCTGCCGGACCTCGCCGAGCTCCGGAAGCGGCTTCCCGGCGTACCGGTCGTGGCCTACGCGGCGTTCCGTCCCGACGATGGCGACCTGCTGCTCGCCTGCCGCAGGCACGCGGTGCGCGGTCGCCGTCGAAGGCGTGGACGACGCGGTCGTGGGCGAGATGGTGGTCCGCGCCTCGGTGACCGCCGAGCGGCGCCGGGCGCTGGCGGACGCGCCCCGCATGCTGCGCCTCACCGAGCCGCTGCAGCGCTCGGCGTGGAGCCTGTCTGCTCGGCGAGGTCGAGCGCCCGGTGCGGACCACCGACCTCGCCCGCCGGCTGGAGGTGAGCCGGGAGCACCTCTCCCGGCAGTTCGGCGCCGGCGGCGCGCCCAACCTCAAGCGGGTGATCGATCTGACCCGGATCGCCTGCGCGGCCCAGCTGCTGGCCAATCCCGGCTACTCGATTCCCATCGTCGTCCGGCTGCTGCATTTCGCCTCGTCGAGCCACCTGAGCGGCACGGCCCGGCGGATCGCCAACGTCTCGACCGGGGGACTGGGCTCGCTGGGGCCGCGTGGGGTGCTCCAGGCGTTCGTGCGGGGCAATACGCGGAGCAGGGTGTAGGCGGAGCGGCGGGACGGCGGCACGGTCGGCGCCGGTCACGCCGGCGGACCGACGGTCCGCCGGTCCGCGCGGTCGCGACCGGTGCCGCCTCGTCCGCCCGTCCGCCGGTCCGCCGGTCCGCCCGTCCGCCGCGTCCGCCGTCCGCCGTTCCGCCGTCCCGCCCTTCCGACTATCCTTGCTGACCGGCTCCCGGCGGGGTCGACATCTTGCCCGTTCCCCTGTTTGTGATTAATTTCACAAGCTGTCCACCACCGAATCCACTCAGCCAGGGCACCCGAACTCATGGCCACCGACACTACCCTCCGTCCCGGCGAACTGAAGAGCATCCTGCTGCGCGAGATCGAGTCCGCGGACCTGAGCGCGGACGATGTCTCCGAGGTCGGGACCGTGCTCGAGGTGCGCGACGGCGTCGCCCGGATCTACGGCCTCAACTCCGCCGTCGCCAGCGAGATGCTGGAGTTCACCGCGCAGGAGACCGGCGAGACGGTGGCGGGCCTGGTGCTCAACCTCGAGGAGGACAACGTCGGCGCCGCCATCATGGGCGACTACCTGAAGCTGAAGGAAGGCGATCAGGTGCGGCGCACCGGCCGGCTGCTCGACGTGCCGGTCGGCCCCGCGATGCTCGGGCGGGTGGTGGACGCGCTGGGGCGGCCGGTGGACGGCCGGGGCGAGATCAAGACCAGCATGAGCCGGCAGGTGGAGATGGTGGCGCCGGGCATCATCGTCCGGCAGCCGGTGAAGGAGCCGCTGCAGACCGGCATCAAGGCGATCGACGCGATGATCCCGATCGGCCGCGGCCAGCGCGAGCTGATCATCGGCGACCGCGGCACCGGCAAGACCGCCATCGCGGTGGACACCATCCTGAACCAGAAGGGCACCGGCGTCATCTGCGTCTACGTCGCCATCGGCCAGAAGCGCTCGACCGTGGCGACGGTGGTGGAGCGGCTCAGGGAGGCCGGCGCGATGGACTACACCATCGTGGTCATCGCCTCCGCCTCGGAGCCGGCGCCGCTGCAGTACATCGCGCCCTACGCCGGCTGCGCCATCGCCGAGTACTTCATGTACGAGGAGGGGAAGGCCACCCTCTGCGTCTACGACGACCTCTCCAAGCAGGCCGCGGCATACCGCCAGCTCTCGCTGATCCTCCGGCGCCCGCCGGGCCGCGAGGCGTACCCGGGCGACGTGTTCTACCTCCACAGCCGGCTGCTCGAGCGGGCGGCGAAGATCTCGGAGGACAAGGAGCCGTGAAGCTCGACGACCGGATCAAGAAGCCGGGCGGCTCCCTCACCGCGCTGCCGATCATCGAGACCCAGGCCGGCGACGTCTCCGCCTACATCCCGACCAACGTCATCTCGATCACCGACGGCCAGATCTTCCTCACCACCGACCTCTTCTTCTCCAACGTCCGTCCCGCGGTGGACGCCGGCATCAGCGTGAGCCGGGTCGGGCGGCAACGCCCAGATCAAGGCGATGAAGCAGGTGGCCGGCCCGCTCCGGCTCTCGCTGGCGCAGTACCGCGAGCTGGAGGCCTTCGCCCAGTTCGGCTCCGACCTCGACGCCGCCACCCAGCGGCAGCTCGCCCGCGGCGCCCGGCTGGTCGAGGTGCTGAAGCAGCCGCAGTACCAGCCGGTGCCGGTCGAGAAGCAGGTGGCGATCATCTACGCGGTGACCAACGGCCACCTCGACGACGTGAAGGTGCCCCGAGATCCGCCAGTGGGAGCGCGACTTCCTCGAGTACCTCGAGGCCTCGCACGCCCAGGTGCTGAAGGACATCAAGACCAAGAAGGCCCTGGACGACGACATCACCAACCGGCTCAAGGCGGCGATCGCCGCGTTCAAGCCGCTCTTCAAGGCCGACTGATGGCCAAGGGCCGGCAGCTCAAGGGGCGGATCCGCTCCGTCCAGAACACCCGGAAGATCACCCGGACGATGGAGCTGGTCTCCACCTCCAAGCTGAAGCGCGCGCAGGACCGGGTGATCGCGGCCCGGCCCTACGCCGAGGCGCTGCGCGAGGTGCTCGCCGACCTGGTGACCCCCGAGCTGGCCGAGCGGTTTCCGCTGCTCCGGCGGCCGGCCGCGCCGGGGAAGGGCGGCCCCACCCGCGCCGCGGTCATCCTGCTCACCTCCAACCGCGGGCTCGCGGGCGCCTTCAACTCGAACCTGATCAAGGAAGCCCGCCGCCGCATCGAGGCGCTCGAGGCCCAGGGCTACACCGTCGAGCTCCACGGCGGTCGGCAAGAAGGGCATCGGCTTCTTCCGCTACCTGGGCCGGAAGTTCGCCCTGGAGCGGCTGGACATCGGCGACAAGCCGACGGCCGACCACGCCGCCGAGATCGCGGAGCCGCTGGTCGACGGCGTTCTCCGCCGGCCAGCTCGCGAGCGTGGACCTGGTGCACGCCCGGTTCGTCAGCGCGCTCACCACGCCGCCGGCCACGACCCGGATCCTGCCGGTCGAGACCGCGGAGCAGCAGGAGGCCGACAGGCCGACCTCGCGGACTACATCCTCGCGCCGAGCGCCGAGGCGATCCTGGAGCAGCTGCTGCCGCTCTACGTGCGGAACGCGGTGTATCGCGGGCTGGTGGAGACCGCGGCGGCGGAGCACGGCGCCCGTCGGACCGCGATGAAGAACGCGACCGACAACGCCGGCGAGATCCTCGAGGTGCTGAAGCGCACCTACAATCGCCAGCGGCAGGCCGGCATCACGCAGGAGATCGCCGAGATCGTCGGCGGGGCGGCGGCGCTGCAGGGGTAGGCGGTCACGCGGCGGTCACCGCCGAGTGACCGAACCGGTCCGCCGGTCCGCCCATGACACGGAGCCAAGCACTCACGAGGAACCCAGTAATGGCCACTGCAATCGCAACCGAGAAGAAGAACGCCGCCGGCGCCGCCACGAGGAACGTGGGCCGCGTCGTCCAGGTCATCGGCCCGGTGCTCGACGTCGAGTTCGAGCCGGAGCACCTTCCCGAGATCTACAACGCGCTGGAGATCGAGGACAGCAGCGGCGGCTTCTCGGTGCGGCTCACCGCGGAGGTGCAGCAGCACATCGGGCAGAACCAGGTGCGCGCGGTGGCGATGAGCACCACCGACGGCGTGACCCGCGGCATGAAGGTCACCGACACCGGCCAGCGCCGATCACCGCTCCCGTCGGCGAGCGCGGCGCTCGGCCGAATCCTCAACGTGCTGGGCGAGCCGGTGGACGGCGGCCCGCCGCTGCCCAAGGACGTCGAGCGCTGGCCGATCCACCGGGAGACACCGAAGTTCACCGACCTCGAGCCCAAGACCGAGGTGTTCGAGACCGGCATCAAGGTCATCGACCTCATCGCCCCGTTCGTGAAGGGCGGCAAGATCGGCCTCTTCGGCGGCGCCGGCGTGGGCAAGACGGTGGTCATCCAGGAGCTGATCAACAACGTCGCCAAGGGCCACGGCGGCAAGTCGGTGTTCTGCGGGGTGGGCGAGCGGACCCGCGAGGGGAACGACCTCTACCTCGAGTTCCAGGAAGCGAAGATCCTGGAAAACGTGGCGCTGATCTACGGCCAGATGAACGAGCCGCCGGGCGCCCGGCTCCGGGTCGGGCTGACCGGCCTCACCATCGCCGAGTACTTCCGCGACATCGAGGGGCAGGACGTGCTCCTCTTCATCGACAACATCTTCCGCTTCACCCAGGCCGGCTCCGAGGTGTCCGCGCTGCTCGGCCGGATGCCGAGCGCGGTGGGGTACCAGCCGACGCTGGCGACCGAGATGGGCGACCTCCAGGAGCGGATCACCTCGACCAACAAGGGCTCGATCACCTCGGTGCAGGCGATCTACGTGCCGGCCGACGACCTGACCGACCCCGCGCCGGCCACCGCGTTCGCCCACCTCGACGCCACGGTGGTGCTCTCCCGCGCGATCTCGGAGCTCGGGCATCTACCCCGCGGTGGACCCGCTCGACAGCTCGAGCCGGATCCTCGATGCCCAGTTCATCGGCGAGCGGCACTACAACGTCGCCATCGGCGTGCAGCGGACGCTGCAGCGCTACAAGGCGCTGCAGGACATCATCGCGATCCTCGGCATGGACGAGCTGTCGGAGGAGGACAAGCAGATCGTGGCGCGGGCGCGCCGGGTGCAGCGGTTCCTCTCCCAGCCGTTCTTCGTCGCGGAGCAGTTCACCGGGTTCCCCGGCAAGTACGTGAAGCTCGAGGAGACGATCGCGAGCTTCGAGCGGGTGCTGTCGGGTGAGTTCGACCACCTGCCCGAGCAGGCGTTCTACATGGTCGGCAGCATCGACGAAGCGGTCGCGAAGGCCGAGAAGCTCGGAAGCTCGTGATGCAAGTCACGGTCATATCGCCCGAAGCGTCTATGTTCGACGGTGAAGCCGACGCGGTCGTCGCGCCCGCGTACGACGGCGAGGTCGGCATTCTGCCGAAGCATGCACCGTTCATGACTCTCCTGGGAGCAGGCACGCTGACCATCCGCCGGGCAGGCGGCACCAGCCGGTTCGCCGTTCGAGGTGGATTTCTCCAGGTCGTGGACAACCGGGTTCGAGTCGTGGCCGAACACGTCAAAGGAGACGCTCATGCATCGTAGCGTATGTGGTGGGATCTTGGTGCTCGCCCTGCTCGCCGGTTCGGCCGCGTCGGCCGTCGCGCAGGAGACTGGAACACCGATCTTCAAGGCGCCCTATCGCGCGTTCGAGAGCCATGAGTTTGGGGCCTCGCTGTCCGATCCCGGCGACGGGATCGAGCTTCGCCCTCGAGGGCTTCTACCGGTACGGGAAGGGACAGAACGACTTCAGCGTCCGGGGCGGCTTCGCCGATGCCGATGGAAGCGACACCATCTTCCTCATCGGTGGCGACTTCCGGACCCAGGTGGTGAACTACAGCGAGAGCTTCCCGCTGGACGGGGCGCTGACCCTCGGGTTCGGCGGCCTCTTCGGCGAGGGCGACGACGTCTTCCTCCTCCCCGTCGGCATCTCGCTCGGTCGGCGGTTCGACGTCGAAGGGCTCGTCCACCACGTTCGTGCCGTACGTCCATCCGAACATCATGCCGGCCTTCGGCGGCGGCGATGACGACGTCAGTTCGCGCTCGGCCTCGGCGTGGACATCCGCTTCAGCGAGCGGTGGGCGGTCCGGGCCAGCGGTGGACTCGGCGACATCGAGGGCGTGGGCGTCAGCATCGCCTACATGCGCTAGCAGTCCAGCAGTTCGAACGCCCGGCCGCGGATCTCCGCGGCCGGGCGCTCGTGCGTTCAGGCTCCGAATCGGTTGACATCCTTCGAAGCCCCCGAGTAGCTTGCGGCGCCTTTCGTGGGGCCTCATGATCGTTCCGTCGTCGCCGGAGGATCCGCTATGAAGCAGGCTGTGCTCGGGGCCATCGTGCGGCGCGGCCGCCCTCGCGGGCGTGGCAGCCGTCGGCCGATCGGCCCAGGTGCGCGGCATCCCCGTCTACAACGCGGGCGTGCCGCGCGGCATCGGGGTCTACGGTGACGTCGGCTTTTCCAACGACGAAGCCGGCGGCGGAACCGCCTATGCGCTGACCGGCCGCGCCGGCTTCGGACCGTTCGGTGCGACGGCGATGCTCGCCACCTACAATCCGGACGGTCCCGCCGACTCCGACTTTCGGTCGGGGCCACGCTCAACTATCGGGTATTCGGCGGGCCCCTCGTGCCGCTCGCGGTCACGCTGCAGGGCGGGCTCGGCTACTCCAAGCCGGACAGCGAGCACGTTGCCAATCGAGGACGTGACCGAGCTGCGATACCACGTCGGGGTCGGCTTCGGCCCTCACCATTCCCAATCCCGTGCTCGCCATCAAGCCCTGGCTCGCTCCCCGGCTGGACTTCGTTCGCCAGTCCGGTCGAAGGCGTTCGACACCGACACCAACAGCGAATTCGCCCTGAGCGGCGGCCTCGAGCTCAACACATTGGGCGGATTCGGCCTGCACGCCACCTACGACGCGATCTTCGCCGAGGCCGGGACGCCCGGCGTCTTCGGCATCGGCGCCCACTACACCTTCAGGGTGCCCGGCCTGTGAGCCGGCGCGCCGGGTGCTGCCACGCTGCTCCTGCTGGTGCTGCTCTGCTGGCTGCGCTCACACCTTCGACGCTACCACCCTGGGCGTGCCCGCCACCATCGCCTCGCCGGCGGGCCAGGAGCCCCAGGGCTACCGCTTCTCGCGTCAGCAGCAAGTCGGTCTTCAGCTTCTGGGGCCTGCTGAGGCTCAAGGAGCCGTCGCTCCGAAAGGCGCTGGCGGCTCAGCTCGCCGGTGGGAGCGGCATCGCGGATCTCAGGATCAAGGTGCGGAGCCGGTGGAGCGACGTGCTGATCACCGGGCTCACCCTGGGGCTCGTCGTCCCACGGTCGGTGACGTTCGAAGGGGTCGTGACGAAATAGCCTCAGCCAGCATCTCGGCCGACCGCCGGGACGCACCCAGACCGCGCTCCACCACTCTCCTGGCCCGCTCGCCCTGGGCCGCCCTCTCCGCCTCGTCTTCCATCCATCTCCGCCAGACCGCATACAGCTCGTCACCGGGCGATCCGGTCCCGTTGAGCCCCACCGCGGCCTCGGCGTCCAGCAGCAGCACCGCATCGCGGCTCTCGCCTCCAGCGCGGCCCGAACGCGACCGGAAGGCCCCAGGCCGCTGGCTCCAGCACCGAATGCAGTCCCGCCCGCCCGAATCCTCCGCCGACATAAGCCATCGTCCCCGCGCCGTAGAGCATCGCCAGGGCACCGACCCGATCCACCAGGAGCAGGGGTGCGGGCGCCGAGGCCACGCTCAGCCGCACGCGGCGCCGGCAGCCCGGCAGCCGCGCGCGGCGCGTCTCGCACGGCCGCCAGGTGCCGCTGGCGTCGGCTCGTGGGGAACCAGGATCAGCCGCGCGTCCGGGCGGCTGGCGCGCACCCGCGCGAAGGCCGCGAGCAGCACGGCCTCGTCCCCCGGCCAGGTGGAGCCTGCGACCAGCGTGGGCGCGCCGCGACCCGAGCGCGAGCAGGGGCTCGTCCCGGTCGACGCTCGGAGATCCGCTGCACCACGCTGTCGAACCGCGGGTCGCCGAGGACCCGGATGCGATCGGAGCGCGACGCCGAGCCGGGCCAGCCGCACGGCGTCCTCGTCGGACACGGCGGCGGCGAGCGGCCACCGCTCGATAGCCCGCGCGCGAGCAGCGGCCGCGGACGGGCCACCGCAGGCGCCCGCTTCCCGGGCTGACCGTCGCCGCCACCATCGCGACGCGGCACCCCGCGATCGGCCGCGCGCGTCGGCCAGCTCGGGCCAGAGATCGAGCTTCGAGAAGACGATCAGGCTCGGGGCGAGGGCGTCGAGCAGCGAGATCGGCCGCGGCGGGGAGGTCGTACGGGAGATAGTCCGCGGCATCCACCGGGAGCCGGCGGGCCAGCGCCTCGGCGGAGGGGCTGTAGTGGGTGTAGACGTACTGGGCCTCGGGTCGGAGCCGGCGCAGCTCGAGCAGCACGCTCTCCGCCTGCAGCCCCTCGCCCACCGACGACGCGTGAAGCCAGACCAGCGGCCGCGAGTGGTCCCTCGAGCCGCGCGGCCCACGCCGGCGAGTCTGCCGGCCCGCGCCGTCGTCGTCCCCGGTGCCCCGCGGCGAGCTTGGCGCTCAGCGGCGAGAGCGCCGGCGCCAGACCGCTGCCCAGCCGAGCCGCGAGCCGGTAGATCCCGGGTCGGGGGCATGGCGAGGCAATGGCGGCGACCAGTTCCTCGGACCGGAGCTGCTACTATTCGGCACGCAGTCATGTTCCACCTGCTACCGAGGAGGTGATCCATTGTCTACAGAGTCAAGGGTCGCCTGCGGCTGCTGACCTAGCGCTGCACGACGAGCCCAGGCGACACTTACCTGGGGGGGCCGCCACGAGCGGCCCCTTTTTTTGTGTGGGTTACTTGGCCCCGGGGGCCGGCGGGTCTTCACGGCGTAGATCGAGTCGAGCACCTGGCGGAACACGCGGCAGCGGCTGGGCGCCGGTCAGCAGGCCGCCCTCGATGTAGAAGCTCGGCGTGCTGCTCGGCGCCCGCCCGCTCGGCCCCTTCGGCCTCGGCGCGGATCTCCGACACTCGTCGCGGGCGACTTCACGCACGCCAGCAGCTTCGGCTTCGAGATCCCGGCCGAATCCGCCAGCGACAGGAAGAACGGGCCCGGCTCCTTGAGCGGCGCCCAGATCTCCTGGTGGGCGTAGAGCAGGTCGTGCACCGGCCAGAAGGCGCCCTGCCGCGCGGCGCAGAGCGCGGTGCCCGCGGCCGCCACCGCGTTGGCGTGAATGCTGGTGAGCGGGAAGTTGACGAAGACCCAGCGGACCTTGCCCGGCGAGATGTACTCCGTCTCGAGCGCCCGAAACGTCTCCAGCGCGAAGCTGCGGCAGTAAGGGCACTGGAAGTCCGACATCTCGTAGACCGTGACCGGCGCCGTCGGGCGATCCCTTGGCGCGGGTGCGTGGCCGCGGTGGACTGCTGTTGGGCGGCGAGGTCGCAGACGATCAGGCAGAGGCCGCACAGCGACGAGCGCGGCAGGCTCTCCGGGGCATTCAGTACCTCCGCCGCTGCCGGCCGGTCCGGCTGGAGAGCAGCATGGTGTCGTCGGTCACGGGCAGGTTCCAGTACCACTCGGCGTTGGGATCGGTCGCGTCCCACGACCGGCCGTAGATCCACCAGTCGCCCCGCGGGAAGCGTGAAACCGGGCCCAGCCGTCGCCGCCGGTGGTGTCGGTGCGCGGGTCCTGCCGCCGCCGCGCTGCGAGACTTCTGCGTGATGCTGTCGTACCCTCGGTAGGTGCTATCTTCCCAGTGCCGGATCCTCGCGCGCAGGCTTTCGCTGCGCTCGACGAAATCGGCGCGGGCCCGATCGAGGTCCTGGCGGGCCCGCTGCGGTTCGCTTCTGCGCCGCGGCTCAGCGAGTCGTCGAGGCGGGAGAAGCCGGCGTAGAGCTCCCGGTACTCGGGCGTGTTGCGCGGCAGGGAGTCGAGTCGCGGTGCGCAGCTGGTCGAGCGAATCGCGCAGCCGCTCGGTCCGCTGCAGCGTCCCGGTGTAGTTGCACGAACGGGACGCGGAAGGCGCGGAACAGGCTGTCGAGGGCGGTGGTGTCGGGGCGGGGTGAGGCGGCCGACGTCTCGAGGGCGGCAAGCACGCTGTCGCGGTCGTAGGGCAGCGCGACGAGTCCGACGCCGGTGACCGGCGTTTCGACCGAGTCCGGGCCGGGTATGGACACACGGACCGCGACGTCGCGGGGCCGCTCGCAGGCCGTCAGCCCGGCGAGGGCGACGAGCGCCGCGGCCAGCACCGGGAGAGCTATTGAGCGGGACACCAGCCAAAGCTATCGCGCTCCTGACGGCGCTTCAACTCGACCGCCGGCGGCGCTCTTCGGCGCAGGACACCGGCGGTCAGGGGCCTCTTTCCGGCGCGGCCCACCGGATTCGTCACCGACGCCGCCGGCATCGTGGACCAGGCCGCCGAGGCCACGGATCACCGACCTCGCCGAGCGGCTCAAGGCCGCCACCGGCGCCGAGATCGCGGTGGTCACCCTGCCCACCATCGGCGATCGCGAGGAGGCGGACGTCGCCCGCGAGATCGGGCGCGCGTGGGGCGTCGGCGCGGCTGCCGGGATCGGGCGACCCGACGCCGAAACGCCGGGCGTCGTGCTGCTGGTCGTGCCGCGGCAGGAGGGCCGGCCCGGCACCGGTCGGGTGCGGGTCGAGGTCGGGCGGGGGCTCGAGGGCATCGTCACCGACGTCACCGCGGGCCGCATCCGCGACCTCATGGGCGAGCGGCTCGCGCGCGAGGACTATAGCGGCGCGCTCCAGGACGGCGCCGAGGCGCTGGCCGGCATCATCGCCCGCGGGTTCGGGGTGAGCGACACCGCGCTCACCAACGCCCGCCCGGTCGCCCAGCCCGCGAGGCGGCGGCAGTCCGCTGGCGGGCGCGCTGCCGATCATCCTGTTCGTCATCTTCCTGCTGATCTCCCGGGCGATGAGCGGCGGTCGCGGAAGGCGTGGCCGCCGCAACGTATATTGGGGTGGCCCGTGGATCGGCGGCGGCTTCGGGGGCGGCGGTGGATGGGGTGGCGGAGGGTGGGGTGGAGGTGGCGGCGGTTTCGGCGGGTTCGGGGGCGGCGGTGGGTTCAGCGGCGGCGGCGCGGGAGGGAGATTCTGATGCGCGACGCGGTGGACCGGGTCGTCACCCCGTTCCTGGCGCAGGTGGACGCGGCGCTCGGCAGCGGGTACAGCGCGATCCTCTACGGGTCGGCGGCACGGGGCGACTTCGTGCCCGGCCGCTCCGACCTCAATCTCATGCTCATCCTGGACGACCTCTCGCCCGCGCACCCTTGGCGGGCTCGGCGGCGGCGTTCGGCCGGCTGGCGGAAGTCGGGCTACGAGCCGCCGCTGGTGATCGGCCGCGCCGGAGTGGGCCCGCGCCACCGACGTCTTTCCCATCGAGATCACCGACATGCGCTGCGGCTACGAGGTGCTGCGCGGCGCGGATCCGGTCGCGGGCCTCGCGCGTCGCGCCGGCCGACCTGCGCGCACGCGCTCGAGCGCGAGTTCCGCGGCAAGCTGCTCCGCCTCCGGCAGGGCTACGTCGCCGCGGCGGGCGATCCCGGCGGCTCTGGGCACCCTGGCGGGCCGCAGCTGCCGGCACCGTGATGGTGCTGCTGCGCGCGCTGCTCGTCCTGCTCGGCCGGTCGGTGCCGCGGGAGCCCGTGGAGCTCGCGGCGGCGGCCGCCGCGGCCATGGGCATGGACGGCGAGCCGCTGCTCAACGTGATCCGGCACCGCGCCGAGCGAGGCTGGCGCTGCTCGCCCGTCGAGTTCGAGGGCTACATGGACTGCGGTGGCCCGCGCGGCGGCGTTCCTCGACCAACTTCAGCTGGGAGATCAGCGATGACGCGCTCTGTCGGCGGTCCCGACATCCCTCCTCGCGCTCGTGCTGCTCGCGAGCGGGTGCGGCTACAACACGATTCAGACGATGGACGAGCAGGTCAACCAGGCCAAGGGTCAGATCGAGACCCAGCTCCAGCGCCGGGCCGACCTGGTGCCGAACCTGGTGGAGACCGTGAAGGGGGTCGCCAAGCAGGAGTCCACGATCTTCATCAGCATCGCGGAGTCGCGGGCCCGTCTGTCGGGCGCGGTGCAGTCGGGCGACGTGGGAGAGATGGCGGCGGCCAACGCAGGAGCTGACCCAGGGCTCGGACGGCTGCTCGCGATCGTGGAGAACTATCCCGAGCTCCGCTCCAGCGAGAGCTTCCGCGCCCTGCAGGACCAGCTGGAGGGCACCGAGAACCGGATCTCCGTGGCGCGGCAGGACTACAACACCGCCGTGGGGAGCTACAACGGGTACATCCGCAGATTTCCCTACAACCTGACGGCCAAGATCTTCGGCCAGGGGCCCAGGGAGTACTTCGAGGCGGAGCCGGGAGCGGCGGAAGCGCCCGAAGGTGAAGTTCTAAGAAGCGTGAAAGGTGAACAGTGAAAAGTGAAAAGGGGGAGCTCGACTGGTGAGCTCCCCCTTTTCACTTTTCACCGTTCACCTTTCACGCTTCTTCAGTCGGTGACCACGTGCTCCGGCAGCACGTATCGCAGCGGATCCACCGCCCGGCCGTTGACGTGCACTTCGTAGTGCAGGTGCGGTCCGGTGGCGAGGCCGGTGTTGCCGACCAGCGCGATCCGCTGGCCGCGCGAGACCCGCTGGCCCTCGCGGACGAGGATCTTCGAGGCGTGGGCGAACTTGGTCACCGTCCCGAAGCCGTGGTCGATGACGATGGTGTTGCCGTAGCCCGATTCCCAGCCCGCGTCGCGCACCACCCCGGCCGCGGGGGCCTCGATCGGCGTGCCCATCGGGGCGGTCACGTCGATGCCCTCGTGGGGGCGGGCCACGTGCAGGATCGGATGCGCGCGCATCGAGGAGAAGGCGCTGGTGAGCCAGCCCTGCGTCGGCATGATGGACGGGGTGGCGGCGAGCCGCGCGGAGTGCACCGCCAGGCTGTCGGCCGCCTCCTTGAACGAGGAGGCCAGCAGGTTGGCGCGGCGGATCAGCGCCGTTCAGGTCGACCCGGATCTCGTTGGAGCGGCGCATCGCGCTCCCGCCTTCCAGCCGCCGGCCGGGCACGATCGGGCCGCCGATGCCGGCCGCCTGAACCTGAGGGTCGATCGGGTCGAGGTTGGCGAGGACTCTGATGCGGGCGTCGCGCTGGGAGATGCGGGAGAGGGTGTCGGCCAGACCGGCCAGGCGGCCGTTGAGCTCGCCGAGCTGCTGCTCCAGCCGGGCATTTTCTTGAGCCAGCCGCGCCGACTTCGAGAGGTCCACCGTGTGCGACAACGGTCACGTAGCCCAGACCGAGCGCCACGGCCGCCGCCAATACCGCACCGCCGATGGCCGCCTTGATGACCCGGTACGAGACCTCGACGATCTTCGAGGGCTCCGAGCCGTGCGGCACGAATACGACGGTCCAGCGGCGTTTGGCCATTCCTTGACTCACCTCGCGATTAGATCGGTACCGACGACACTCCAGAGCACGCTACAATTCCTCCGGACCCAATCTGCTACAATCGGGCTCGCTTTGGGGTGACCGAAGTCACGGAATCAAGATCAAGGTGGGCCTCATCCACGGCGTATGTCAAGACCGCAGACACTCGCATAACTCTTTGACTGTCAAATAGTTTTGCTCGACCGACAGTCTAACTTCTAGACGCTTGCGGGCTTGGGAAAAAGGGCCTCGGGCCGGCGGGTCGCCGAGCCCCCGACCGGGGGTGCGCCGAGCTGCACTCCAGGCCCGATCCGCGGGTTGAGGCGGCGCACCCAGCGACTGCCGGATGCTCGCCGCCTTCCCCGGGATGAACGGGCCGGCGAACACCGCCAGTCGGTAGAGCGCGCGCGCCAGCGCCGCGAGCGCGACATCCAGCTCGGCGTCCCGACCCTCCTTCGCCAGCTTCCAGGGCGCCACCTGCTGGATGTAGAGATTGGCGGTCGCCGACCAGGCCCCAGGCCGCCTCGGCGCCGCCCCGGAGATCGTAGGCGTCCATCGCGCTGGCGTACGCCTGGATCGCGTCCCGCCCCGCCTGGTCGAGCGTGGTGTCGTCTTGCGCCGGTGGCACCACGCCTTCGCGGTACTTCGCGATCATCGCCAGCGAGCGCGACACCAGGTTGCCCAGCCCGTCCGCCAGGTCCGCCGTGTACCGCTCGTCGAACCGGTCCCAGCTGAAGTTGCCGTCGGCCTCGAAGCCGACCTCGCGCAGCAGGAAATAGCGCAGCGCGTCGGGGCCATGCCGCTCGATCGCCTCGTCCAGCGTCACCGCGGTGCCCGCGGTCTTGGACATCTTGGTGCCTTCCCACTGCACGTAGCCGTGGGCCCAGACCTCTCTCGGAACCTGCCTCGCCGGCGGCCAGCAGCATCGCGGGCCAGATCACGCAGTGGAAACGGGTGATCCCCTTGCCGACGACGTGCAGATCGGCGGGCCAGAGTCGCTCGTAGCCCGGGGCGGGGAAGCCGGTGGCGGAGAGATAGTTGATGAGCGCGTCGAACCAGACGTAGACGGTCTGATCGGAATCGTCGGGGAAGGGAATCCCCCACGACAGGCGGTGGCGCGAGACCGAGATGTCCTGGAGCCCGTCCTCGAGCAGTCGGAGGATCTCGTTGCGCCGGATGGCCGGCTCGACCCGGAACTCGCCCGACGTGATCCGTTGGAGCAGCGTGTCGCGGTAGCGGCTCAGCCGGAAGAAGTGATTGCGCTCCTTGGTGCGAACCAGCTCGAGCGTCGGGTGCTCGATGCAGCGGCCGTTCACGATCTGGGCCGGCTGCTTGAACTCCTCGCAGCCGATGCAGTAGAGACCCTCGTAGTCGCCGACGTAGAGATCGTCCGGATTGCGGCGCTCGATGCGCCGGAGCAGCTCGGTGACCGCCTCCCGGTGGCGCGGCTCCGTGGTGCGAATCCAGTCGTCGTTGCTCACCTCGAGCCGGCTCCAGAACTCCGCGAACCGGATCCGCCATCAGGTCCACCCAGACCTGCGGCGGGTGGCCGTTCTGCTCCGCCGCCTGCACCACCGCCTGGGAGTGCTCGTCCATCCCCATCAGGAAATGGACCTGGTCTCCCCGGAGCCGCCGGTAGCGGGCGATGCAGTCGGCACCGACCTTCTCCAGCGCGTGCCCCAGATGCGGATCGCCGTTGGAGTAGTCGATGGCGGTGGTGAGGTAGAACTTGGGCATGCGGAAAGGTAATCGGAGTGTGAGCTATCGGTTATCAAAAGCGGGAACGGTAAACAGTAAAGAGTGAACAGGACTGTCGTGCTCAGCCCTCCTGTTCCCTCGTTTACTGTTCACCGTTCCCGCCTCAGCCCTGCGGCGTGCCCCCGCTGTCGCGGCCGCGGTGCCGGCGGCGGCGCTCCGGCCGCTGGCGTGCGCCTCCGTTATCGGCCTCCGCTCCCTCGCCGACCGCCGTGCCGCCGTTGCCCGGTGCCTCCGCCTCCTGCGCGGCGAGTTTGGCGCGGTATTCGGCGGTCACCAGGACTTCGCCCAGCTGCTCGACCTCGTCCTTGAGCTGGACCAGGGAAATGATCCGGGAGCCCTGTTCCTCGCTGCGGAGAAAGACCCGCTCGCGGAAGATGTCCACCGCGACCACCCGCTCCGCGCCGAGCGCCGTGCGGATCGTCTTCCCCTCCTTGGGAAAGCGCTTGCGGGCCGCCACGTAGAACTCGTGCTCGTACTTGAGGCAGCAGAGCAGCCGGCCGCATCCGCCGGAGATCTGGGTGGGGTTGAGGGAGAGGTGCTGGTCCTTGGCGAGTCCGAGGTTGACGGGTGAAAGCTCCTTGAGCCAGGACGAGCAGCAGTACTCCCGCCCGCAGCGCCCCACTCCCGAGAGCCGGGCCGCCTCGTCCCGGACGCCGATCTGCCGCAGCTCGATGCGGGTCCGGAACGTGGACGCGAGGTCGCGCACCAGCGCGCGGAAGTCCACCCGCTTCTCGGCGGTGAAGTAGATGGTGAGCTTGTTGCGGTCCCACTGCCACTCGGTGTCGCTCACCTTCATGACCAGGTCGTGGGCCCGCACCCGCTGCACCACCTTGCGGCGGGCGTCCTCCTCCGAGCGGCGGATCTCGTCGTGCGCCTTCAGCTCGTCGGCGGTGGCGCGCGCCACCACCTGCTTGAGCGGCGCCGGCTCCTCCGCCTCGCCGCCGACGGCGCAGCCGGAGCAGCCGCCGCCGCACTTCTTTTCCGCCAGGTCGCCGATCGCCGTGACGCGGCCGAGGTCGCGGCCGCGCTCGACCTCCACGATGACGGCCTCGCCCACCCGGAGCGGCTCCTCCCCCGACCAGAGGAAGTAGGCCTTCCGGGTTCCCTTGAACCGCACCTCGATTGTCTGGCTCACTCAGGCCTCGGAATAGACGCCCATCGCGCCGTATTTCTCGCCTCGGCGGCGCACCAGCTTTTCCGGGCGCAGCTTCTTGAGCTCGGTGACGTGGCGGATCAGCGCTTCGCGCAGCGCCTCGCCGGCGGCATCGGGATCCACGTGGGCGCCGCCGACCGGCTCCTTCACGATCTCGTCGATCACCTTGAGGCGGAGCAGGTCGTCCGCGGTGATCTTGAGCGCGTCCGCCGCGCGCTCGCGCTGGCTCGCGTCCTTCCAGAGAATGGCGGCGCATCCCTCGGGCGAGATCACCGAGTAGACCGAGTTCTCCAGCATCAGGATCCGGTCGGCCACGCCCAGCGCGAGCGCGCCGCCCGAGCCTCCCTCCCCGATCACGACGGCGACCACGGGAGTGGGGAGAATGGACATCTCCAGGATGTTGCGGGCCAGCGCCTCGGACTGGCCCCGCTCCTCGGCGCCGAGGCCGGGGTAGGCGCCGGGGGTGTCGATCAGCGTGATGACAGGGGCGCCGAGAACTTCGCGGCGAGCTTCATCAGCCGCAGCGCCTTGCGGTACCCCTCGGGATGCGGCATCCCGAAGTTGCGCTTCAGGTTCTCCTTGGTGTCGCGGCCCTTCTGGTGGCCGACCACCATCACCGAGACGCCCGCCAGCCGGGCCCAGCCGCCCACCACGGCGGGATCGTCGAGGTAGAGACGGTCGCCGTGCAACTCGATGAAGTCGGTGAAGATGGTGCTGAGGTAGTCGAGGGTGTACGGACGGCGGGGGTGGCGGGCGACCATGACCCGCTGGATCGGGGTCAGGTTCCGGTAGATCTCGGCGCGAAGCGATTCGAGCTTGCCTTGCAGTCCCTCGAGCTCTCCGTCGATGTCGATCTGGCGCTCACTCCCGATCCGCTTCAAGTCGTCGATCTGGCGCTCCAGCTCCAGGAGCGGCTTCTCGAACTCCAGCGTATAGGCTGAGGCCATCGGGGTCATCCCGCCTTGACGTAGTGGACGGAATCGGCGCCCAGGAGATCGCGCAGGGCCCGAACGAGATCCTCCTCCGCCGCGACGCGGACGCGACGGGAACGGAGCCGAACCGCCTCCCCGTTGCCGTCGCTCCACTCAATATAGAGCGGGGTGGGGCCCGGGTGAGCCGAGCACAGCGCCGCGGCCGCCTGGAGGGCGTCCGGGCGCGGCGCCGTCGGCGCCCGCCAGCGGAGGCTCAGCGCCACCGCGCCCGACGACTTGAGCTCGTCCATCCGCCGCGCCGACTCGACGATGAACGGCGCGTGATCCTCGCCCCGGTCGCGGTCGCTGTACCCGCCGGTGAGGAGCAGCGCCGCGTCGGCGACGATCGTCTGGTTGAGCTTGGCCCAGGCGTCGGGGAAGACGATCGCCTCCGCGGTCCCGTGGAAATCCTCGAGCACCAGCCGCGCGTATTCCTTCCCGGTCTTCTTGGAGATCTGCCGCTTCACCGCCGTCACCACCGCGCCGATGCTCGCCTGGTGCTCGCTCCATTCGCCGAGCGTGGCGGTGGTGCGGGTGCCGAACAGCTCGACTTCGTCCTTGAAGCGCTGCAACGGATGGCCGGAGATGAAGAAGCCGAGGACCTCCTTCTCCTTGGCGAGCCGCTCGGCCTCGGTCCAGGCGGGAACATCGGGAAGCGCGGTGTTGCCTCGCTGCCCTGCCGTCCCGCCGCCCCCTGCCTGAGACTCCCCGAACAGCGACGCCTGTCCCGCCTCCCGCTCCTGCTGAAGCAGCTGCGCCTCGCCGAGCGCGGACTCCAGCGCCTCGATGAGCTGCTTGCGGTGTCCGCCGAGCGAGTCGCAGGCGCCCGCGGCCACCAGCGACTCGAGCACGCGCTTGTTGCAGAGCCGGAGATCGATCCGCTCCACGAAGTCCGCGAGGATGGAGAACGGCGCGTCGCGCCGCGCGGCGATGATGGATTCGATCGCCCCCCATCCCACGTTGCGGACTGCGCCGAGCCCGAACCGGATCCGGCGGTCGCCCACGACGGTGAACTTGAAGCCCGACTCGTTCACGTCCGGCGGCAGCACCTCGAGCTCCAGCTCGCGCGCTTCGTTGATGTACTGCACCACCTTGTCGGTGTTGCCGATTTCCGACGAGAGCAGGGCCGCCATGAACTCGGCGGGGTAGTGGGCCTTGAGCCACGCCGTCTGGTAGGACAGGATCGAGTAGGCGACCGAGTGCGACTTGTTGAAGCCGTAGCGGCCGAACGTCTCGATCTGCGCGGCCAGGTCGTCCGCCAGCCGCCTCGGGTGGCCCTGGGCCACCACGCGCTCGCGAAACCTTCCCAGCTCCTTCTTGATGAGGTCGGCGTCCTTCTTGCCGACCGCCTTCCGGAGCACGTCGGCCTCGGCGAGCGAGAAGCCGGCGAGCACGTTGGCGATCCGCATCACCTGTTCCTGGTAGGTGATGACGCCGTAGGTCGGCTCCAGCACCTCCACCAGCGAGGGGTGGGGGTAGGCGACCTTCTCCTGTCCCAGTTTCCGCTTGATGAAGACGGTGTGCATGCCGGCGTCGAGCGGGCCCGGTCGCATCAGGGCGTTGGAGGCGACCAGGTCGTCGAACCGGTCGCACTTCATGGCGCGCAGCATGTCGGTGGCGAGCGGAGACTCGAACTGGAAGACGCCGGCCGTGCGTCCCTGCCGCAGCAGCTCGTAGACCTTGGGGTCGTCGAACGGCAGCGCGTCCATGTCCAGATCCACCCCCGTCCGCGCCGCGATCATGAGCACGGCGTCGTGGATCACGGTGAGCGTCTTGAGGCCGAGCATGTCCATCTTGAGCATGCCGACCTTCTCCAGCGCGCCCATCTCGTACTGCGTGATGATGGAGTCTTCGCCGTCCGCCGCGGCGCCCGCGCCCTTGGTCGGCGCGGTGCACACCGGCACGTACTCGGCGAGCGGGCCCGGGGCGATGACGACGCCGGCGGCGTGCACCGACATGTGCCGCGAGATCCCCTCGATCCGCGAGCTCAGGTCCAGGAGCCGCTCGTACGCCGGGTTTCCCTTCACCAGATCCCGCAGCTCGTCCACCCTCTCTCCGGCCTCGTGGACCTTGAGGTTGTAGGCGGGTCCCGAGGGGATGAGCTTGGTGATTCGGTCGGCCTCGCCCGGCGGAATTCGGAGCACCCGGGCCACGTCCTTCACCGCGGCCCGCGCCTTCATCGTCCCGAAGGTGACGATCTGCCCGACGCTGTCCCGGCCGTAGCGCTCGCGGACGTACTCGATCACTTCGCCCCGGCGCTCGAAGCAGAAGTCCACGTCGATGTCGGGCATCGACACCCGCTCGGGATTGAGGAACCGCTCGAACAGCAGGTCGAACTTGAGCGGGCAGACGTTGGTGATGCCGAGCGCGTACGCCACGATCGAGCCGGCGGCGGAGCCGCGGCCCGGGCCGACGGGGATGCCGCGGTCCCGCGCCGCGGCGATGAAGTCCTGGACGATGAGGAAGTAGCCGGCGTAGCCCGCCTGTCTCGATCACCCCGAGCTCGTACTCCAGCCGCTCGGACGACCGGCGCGGGCAGGGGCGAGCCGTAGCGGCGCGCGGCGCCCTCGCGCGCCAGGTGGTCGAGCAGCGCCTCGTCGGTGGCGTAGCCGGCGGGGCGGGGGAATCCGGGCAGGAAGTACCGCTTCTCGAAGTCGAACTCGCAGAGGTCGGCGACCCGCTGGGTGTTGGCCAGCGCCTCGGGCTGGTCCGGGAACAGCGCCCGCATCTCCTTCTCGGACTTGACGTACGATTCCTGCCCGGTGAAGCGGAACCGCTTGGGGTCGTCCAGGTCGCTGCCGGTGCCGATGGCGAGCAGCACGTCGTGCGCCTCGGCGTCCTCCCGCCGGAGGTAGTGCGCGTCGTTGGTGGCGACCACGCCGAGCCCCAGCTCCTGTCCCAGCCGGAGCATGCCGTCCGCGACGATCCGCTCGTCGCCGATGCCGTGCTGCTGGATCTCGAGCCAGAAGCCGTCGGTGCCGAAGGTGCGCGCGAACCACTCGGCGCTCTTCCTCGCCTCCTCGTATCGCCCCTGCCGCAGGTGCAGCGCCACCTCGCCCGACAGGCACGCCGCCAGGCACACGAGCCCTCGGAGTGCTCCGCGAGCACCTCCTTGTCGATCCGCGGCCGCCGGTAGAAGCCCTCGGTGAAGCCGATCGAGGTGAGCCGGACCAGGTTGCGGTAACCGGCGCGGTTCCGGGCCAGCAGCACCAGATGGCTGTACGCCGCGGGCGCCCACGACGGCTTCTCCCGCGCCTGCCGCGGCCCGATACGCGAGGTACGCCTCGAAGCCGAGGATCGGGCGGATCTGCTGGGCCTTCGCCTCCTCGTAGAAGCTCCAGGCCGCGTGCATGTTCCCGTGGTCGGTGACCGCGAGGCTGTCCATGCCCAGCTTCTTGACGTGGCCCACCAGCTCCGGGATCCGGTTGGCCCCGTCGAGCAGGGAATACTCGCTGTGGGTGTGGAGGTGGACGAAGGACATTGAGGAGCTAGCGGCTCACTTGGTTCGCTGTTCGAGTTCGCGCAAGACCGCGTCCAAGCGTGACGCCGCGCGCCTGCAACAGCACCAGCAGATGGTAGAGCAGGTCCGCCGATTCGGCGGCCACCCGGGCGTCGTCCTCCGCGTTCGCCGCCACCACCAGCTCGACCGCCTCCTCCCCCACCTTCTGCGACACCTTGGTGATCCCGCGTCGAGCAGCTGGGCGGTATAGGAGCCTTCCGGGCGCTCCGCCGCCCGCGCCGCGATGGTGGCGGCCAGCCGGCTCAGCAGGTGCCCGCCGGGGTCCTCGCTCGCCACACCCGGCGTCGTGGGCAACCCGCCCGCCCGTCTCCCGGGACCACCGACCTCGAGAAGCAGGTCCGGGTCCCCGTATGGCAGGCCGGCCCGGTCTGCTCCACCCGGAACAGGACCGTGTCCCCGTCGCAGTCCAGCCGGATCTCGGCCACCCGCTGCTCGTGGCCCGAGGTCTCGCCTTTGCGCCAGAGGGTCTTGCGGGAGCGGCTGTAGTAGTGGGCGAAGCCGGTGGAGAGGGTGCGCTCGAGCGCCTCGCGGTCGGCGTACGCCACCATCAGGACGTCCCCGGACCTGCTCTCCTGGGCGACCACGGGGACCAATCCATCGGGGCCGAACCGCACCGCCGACAGCCAGTTGTTCTCGGACACGTGGAGAAGCTACCGGCGGCTCCGGCGATTGTCAAAAGCCCTTGTCGTTTCTTATCTTGCTCCATTCGTCCCCCGCCATTCCGCCGCCTCGGAGCGCCTCTCGTGACCCGCTTTCCCCCGCGCGTTCTTCCCGCTCTCTGCCCTGGCCGCCGCTGCGGCGTACGGCAGCGGCCCCGGCGAGGCGGTGGTGAACTGCGACGAGGTCGCGCCGACCGCGCTGGCGCCCGGTCAGGTTGCCCTGGTGGACGCCTCCGAGACCGCCTGCGTGCGGCTGGCGGAGGCGGGGCGCTGCCGGGGGCGACTACCTCTATGTGGCCTACTCCGCGGCCGGCGAGGAGACCCGCGACGGTACGTCGGCCGACTACCGGTTGACCGGCGCGGCCGCCGTTCCGGCGCCAGCCGCGGCGGTGCGGCCGGCTGCCCACGCCGCCGGGCTCGAGGCGACACCGGCGCAGCGATTCCACGACCAGCTGCGGATGCTGGGCCAGGATCTGGCGCGACGCCGTCCGGCGCGGCGGGCAAGCGCCCGGGCCGCCACGCCGGCCAACACCGTGCCGGCTCGGCGAGGAGCGGACGTTCAATGTGCTGCGCAGCGCCGACGGTGTCCGGCACCGAGCCGGAGCGACTACGTACAGGTCACGGGCGTCACACGCTACGTGGGCACCCGCGCGGCCATCTTCCTCGACCAGCAGCCCCGACCGAGGGCGGCTACACCCAGGAGGACCTCACCGCGATCGGGAGCCTGTTCGACGACCATCTGCATCCCATCGACGTGAACGCCTTCGGGGACGAGACCGACGTCAACGGCGACGGGTTGGTGCTGGTGCTCCTGACCGACCGGGTGACCCGGCTCGCGGGATGTGGTGGCGGCAGTGTCGTGGTGGGACTCTTCTTCGCGGTGGACCTGTTCGAGGATCTCGTGGGCTCGAACAACGCCGAGATCTTCTACGGCTTGACGCCCGACGCGGAGTGCGGCGTGGACCGCGACTATGCCATCAGCCGCCTGCCGGGCGTCTTCATCCACGAGTTTCAGCACATGATCAACTACGGCCAGCAGGTGATCCAGCGCGACGGCGACGCGGAGGACACCTGGCTGGACGAGGGGCTCTCGGGGTTTGCCGAGGAGCTCGGTGCCAGGCTGGTGCCGGACGACCGCTGCCTCGCCAACGACTGCCTGACCCAGTTCCAGGGCGACAACTTCTCCAACGCGTACAACTACCTCTCCCAGCAGGAGAGCGCCTACCTGATCGGCCCCGGCGGCCCCCGCTGCCGCTCACTCAGTACGGCGCGACCTGGCTGTTCGTGCGCTGGCTCTCGGATCACTTCGCGGAGGAGCCGACCCTGGGCCCCGATCTCACCCGCGCGCTGGTGCAGACCGCCAGCACGGGCGCCCAGAACGTCGAGAGCGTCACCGGAATGTCCTTCGACCGGCTGATCGGCGAGTGGCAGCTGGCCAACTATCTCGAGGATGATCCGGCTTCGAGGCCCTCACGGCGGGCACCAGATTCGGGTACAGCAGCTGGCCCCTCCGCGAGGTCTTCGCCTCGTTGCATCAGCAGCTGCCGCAATCCTACCCGAGGGCCTATCCGATCGTCCCCGATATCTTCGCCGGGGACGACTACATCCGCACCGGTGTCCTGCGGGCGGGCTCCGGACAGCACCTGCTGGTCGAGCAGGCCGCGTCGGGCGCGGCGCTGGACCTCCGGCTCACCAGCGACGAGACGAACGCTCTCTCGCCCGACGTCGCTCCCCGCACCATTCTCCTGCGTCTCCGGTGAAGCGAATGATCTTTCTCATCGTGGTCGCCACCATCTTCGCGGGCTACGGGACCGCGTACCTCGCGAGCGACGACGTCCGGTACGTCACCCGGGCCGGCATCGAGGAGACCCGGATCCTCCAGGCCCGGGAGCCGATCGCCGAGCTGGTGGCCGACCGCACCACCGATCCCGCCGTGCGGCAGTCGCTGCGGCTGGTGCTCGAGAGCCGCGACTATGCGGCCACGATGGGGCTGGAGGCCAAGGAGACCTACACGACCTACGCCGACGTCGGTCGCGATACGCTTCTGCTGGTGCTCCAGGCCGCGCCCAAGGACTGCATCTGCCCGTATACCTGGAAGTATCCGATCGTGGGCCGGATCCCGTACAAGGGCTTCTTCGATCTCGAGGCCGCGCGGCGGGCCAGCGGCCGGCTCGCGGCCCAGGGCTACGACGTCTACCTCCGGCCGTCGTCGGCCTTCTCGACGCTGGGCTGGTTCAACGACCCGCTGCTCTCGACCGCGCTGACCCGCGACTCGGTGGAGCTGGCCGCGACCGTATTCCACGAGATCGCGCACAACACGCTGTACGTGCGGAGCGCGACGCCGTTCAACGAGAGCTTCGCGCAGTTCGTGGGCTATCGGTCGGCCGAGTCGTTCTTCGCCCAGCGGTCGGACACCGCGAGCGCACGCCAGGCCGCCGACCGGCTGCACGACGAGATGGTCCTCGGCGAGTTCTACAGCGGCCTCATCGCGCGGCTCGACTCGCTGTACGCCACCCGGCCCGATTCGGCGGCGCTGGAGGCAGGGCGGGCGGAGGCAGGGGCCTGGGCCCGGGCGCAGCTCGAGGGCCCGGTGGGATCCAGGCTCAGGAGCATCCGGGTGGGACGCCTGCCCGAGCGACCGGTCAACAACGCGAGGCTGATCGGGGCGACGCATCTACCGCACCAGGCTCGATCTGTTCGACAGGTGGTTCGACCGCCACGGCCACGACGTGCGGTCGAGCGTCAGCGCCTTGGAAGCCTTGATGCGGGGAGTGGAGGGCGACAGCGCGTTCGCCAGACTGGAACGGGCCCTGGAGTAGGCGTGGCTGGCGACAGACGGGCGCGCCGTCATCCCGAGCACAGCGAGGGTCCTCGTGCGATCAGCCGATAAGATCCCTCGTGGCACCACCGCAGCGATGCTTACTGCGTGCTGTCCGGCGCGGGCCTTGCGGTACACCCCGTCGGCGTTTTCGCGGATGGGATCATCGGCGGCCGTTGCGCTGGTATCAGTGCCTGCCGGCCCGGCTGCCTGATTCTCGACGGCTCCGGTGTCCGCCGCCTGCCGCCGGTATCCGCGCCGTCGGCTCGCGCGCTCGTGTCCACGCGTCCGATCCCGGTCGTGCCAGCGGCCGTCCTGGTGTCCACGGCCGTCCCGGTGTCCCCGGCGGTCCCGCCCGAATCGGGGAAGATCGTGGTGTCGCGCTCCATCCCCCGGTACCCCGGCGGGTTCTGCACACCCGAGGTGTCGGTGGTATCGCGGGTGGCCGCGGTATCCATGCCGCGATCACCCGGCGGTGTCGATCGCGCCGGCTTCCGGCGCGGTGGTATCGATGGCCGCTTGGCCGGTCTCGGTGGTGTCCTGGGCGTAGGCCGAGCCCGCGGCCGCGGTCGCCAGAGCCGAAGACGAGGGCGAGAACGCGCTTGCCGAATCTGTGCTGCATCGTTCCTCCACTGCAGTGTGTTGGACGCTGAAGCGGCGCTGATCGATCCGGTCGGTGGACCGCAGGCTATCTCCGGCGGACGATCCGCCGCCGTGAGATAGCTCACGCGGAGGCCCTCCCGCGAGACAGCCGCCGAGCGTATACTTCCGGTTTCCGACTGACCGCTCACCCACCGTTACACGGACCGGGCTCCATGGATACCACATTCGTCGATCGCGAGCAGCCGAGACTGCTGCAGGAGCTCTCCGACTTCCTCTCGATTCCCAGTGTGAGCACGCTGCCCGCGCACGCCGAGGACACCCGCCGCGCGGCCGACTGGCTCCGGGCCGAGCTGACCCGCCTGGGCTGCCCCGTGGTGGACCTGATCGAGGGCGACGGGCACCCCGTGGTCTGGGCGGAGGGGCCGGTCGTTCCCGGCCGCCCCACGCTCCTCATCTACGGCCACTACGACGTGCAGCCGCCCGACCCGATCGAGGAATGGGACTCCCCGCCGTTCACGCCCACCGTGCGCGACGGAAAGCTGTACGCTCGGGGCGCGGCGGACGACAAGGGACAGGTCTTCTGCCTGCTCAAGGCGTACGAGGCGGTGATGGATGCGAACGGGCAGCCGCCGCTCAACGTCCACTTCATCTTCGAGGGCGAGGAGGAGTGCGGCGGGCGGGTGGTCTTCGATCTGCTTCGCGCCGAGCCCGAGCGGACCCGGGCGGACGCGGTGCTGGTCTGCGACAGCTCGTTCTACGCGCCGGGCTGGCCCGCGGTCTACACCGCGCTCCGCGGCCTCTGCTACGCCGAGATCTCCGTCCGCACGCTGCAGCGCGACCTCCACTCCGGCTCCTACGGCGGCGTGGCTCCCAACGCGCTGGAGACGCTGGTCCGCATCCTCAGCCGGCTCAAGGGCGCCGACGGCGAGATCCGGATTCCCAAGCTCTACAAGGCGGTCGAGGAGCCCTCCAAGAAGGAGCTCAAGGCCTGGCGGAAGCTCCCCTTCGACGAGGAGGCCTTCCTCCGCGACGAGGTGACCGGCCAGGCGCTCACCGGCCTGGAGGACCATTCGGTGTTCGAGCGCATCTGGGCCCTGCCGACCTTCGAGATCCACGGCATTCGCGGCGGCTTCGTGGGCGACGGCGCCAAGACGGTGATCCCCGCGCCACGCCGTCGCGAAGGTGAGCCTGCGGCTGGTGCCGGGCCAGCATTACGAGAAGGTGGGCCGGCAGCTCGAGCGCGCCGTCGCCGAGCTCGCGCCCTCGCTGGGCCGAGGTGAAGGTGACGCTGCTGCACGGCGGCGACCCGGTGCAGATCTCAGGTGGATCACCCCGCCTTCGCGGTGCTGGACGAGGCGTTCGAGGAGGTGGTCGGCCGGCGCGCCGTGTCGGTCCGGTCCGGCGGCTCGATCCCGATCGTTCCCGAGCTGGGCGCTCGCCGGCGCGCCGGTGATCCTGACCGGCATCGGCCTGCCCGACGACGGCCTGCATTCGCCCAACGAGAAGCTCGACCTGGCGCAGCTGTGGAGCGGGATCCGGGTCTTCGGCAGGTTCTTCGAGCTGTTCGCGGAGCGGGGCGGCGAGGCGGTGCAGGAGGCGGCGACCGCGGAGGAGCCGCGGAGGACGGTGGAGGCGGTCTAGAGTCTCCTCCTCGGGCGCCACCCGCTTCATCGGCCCGGAGTAGCGCGCCTCGGTGCGGGCGTGCAGCTCGTCCACCCCGATGAGCGCCCGGGCCGAGGCGATGATCCCGGCGACCACGTCGTCGGCCCAGTAGGAGTCGGGCCGCTCGTCCGCCGGCAGCTTGGCGGCGCAGCTCTCGAGATAGCGGATGGCGGTCGTGATCCACTCGTTCTGGGCCGAGGCGACGGTGGCCCAGGATCCGGTGGATCGAAGCTCCAGCTCCTCGAGCCCCTTCAGGTGGTCTTCCACCCCCGCGGTGACCTCCTTCGACCGCAGCTTGTCGGCCACCATGGTCAGCACCGTCCGCCGCTCGGTCTCCTGCGGCTCGGGCAGCGGGGCCAGGTAGTGCCGCTGGTCCGCCACCATCTCCGCCAGCCTGATGCAGACCGCCCGGATGGCCGGCATCAGCGCCTTCGGGGCCTCTTTCGCCCAGCTGTCCGCCGCCCGGAGGATCTCCGTGATCCGCTGCTCCGCCTGCGCCTCGGGGGTAGGGCGGCGAGGTGATTCTGCCATGATAGACAGAAAAACCGGGTGGGGAGGGAAAGGCAAGTGCGGCCGCGGGACTACCCTCGCGGCCCCCGCCGCATCCGCACCGGATCGGGCCGCCCGAACCGCTCCTCCGCCCACGGGTCGCCCCGCATGTGATAGCCGTTCTGCTCCCAGAAGCCGGGGTAGTCCTCCTCCAGAATCTCGAGCCCCCTCACCCACTTCGCGCTCTTCCAGAAGTAGAGGTGCGGCACCAGGAGCCGCACCGGCCCGCCGTGCTCCGGCGTAGCGGCTCGCCGTCGTGGGTCAGCGCCAGGAGGTTCTCCGGGCGGTCGAGATCCGCGAGCGGCAGGTTGGTGGTGAATCCCTGCTCGGCGTGAGACCAGCGCGAAGCGGCCCTCGGGGCGGACCCCGGCCCGGCGGAGCAGCTCCTGCACCGGCACGCCGCCGAACACGTTGTCGTAGCGGCTCCAGCGGGTCACGCAGTGGATGTCGCAGGCGGTCTCGCGCCGCGGGAGCGACTGCGAGCTCCTGCCCAGGTCGAGCTCGAACGGCCGCTCGACCGCGCCACGGACCGTGAACCGCCAGCGGTCGAGGTCCACGCGTCGGCACCGTGCCGTAGTGGAGCACGGGCCATTTGCGGGTGACGATCTGGCCTGGCGGAAGGCGAGGCTTCGGTGCTTCGGGCATGGTCGTCCGTCGATGCGGTCGGTTCCCTCGCAACCACCGCATACCACAGAGCCACGGAGGCCACGGAGCCACCCACTCCACCCCCAAGAACTGATGCGGGGTGCGGGGACCGGACTCTGTGGCCTCTGTCGCCTCCGTGGCTCTGTGTGATCGCGGATGTTGCAGATCGCCCGCCTCCGCTAGAGGTTCCCGAAGCCGCGCCACCGACGCCCCGAAGACGTCGGGAAGGCGCTCACGACCCGATCCCGGACTGCCGCCATGAGCGTCGGATCGCTCCGCAGCAGCTCCGCCGCCACGCTCGTCATGACCACCTGCGGGATGCCGCACGGCACGATGAGGTCGAAGGGATCGAGGTCGGTGGTCACGTTGAGGGCGAAGCCGTGGAGCGTGACCCACTGCTTCACGTGGATGCCGATGCTCGCGATCTTGCGGCCCGCGGTCCACACCCCGGTGAGCCCGGGATTGCGGTCGGCCTCGATGCCGAGCCGCTCCAAGCGCCTGGATCAGGACGTCCTCCAGGCTCCGCAGGTACCAGTGCAGGTCCTGCCGGTGCTCCCGCAGGTCGAGGATCGGATAGCCGACGAGCTGGCCCGGGCCGTGGAAGGTCACGTCGCCGCCGCGCTCGACCTCGAACACCTCGACCCCGCGGCGCTCCAGCTCCGCCGGGGCCAGCGGGAGGCTCGATGGCCGGGTTCCGCGGCCGAGGGTGACGACCGGCGGGTGCTCCACCAGCAGGAGCACGTCCTCGGCCAGCTCCCCGTCGATCCGCCGGCGCCGGAGCTCGCGCTGGAGCTCCAGCACCTCGCCGTAGGGCGCGCCGGCCCAGGTCCTCGATCCGAAGCGGCATGGTCACGCCGGCCGCCATCCGCCGCGCGCGCCGTGAGAGGAGCCAGGGCGGCGCCGGCCGGCGAGCGCCGCCGCCGCCGAGCAGAGCCGGGATGCCGAAGGCCGACGTCGAGCGGCCGGTAGAGCTGCATGACGGGGACGGTGGCGAAGGCGCTCACCATGGCGAGGCCGCCCCGGCGGTAGGTGGAGTCGAGCGGAGCGAGCAGCCGCCAGGCGACCACACCGGCCAGGACCAGGCCGCCGAGCGTGCCCGCGAGCGAGCAGATAGAGCGGGGCGCCGAGGGCCGGGTCGGTGGTGCCGGGCGGCGGACGGAGCGCGGCGAGCGCCGCCACCGTCGCGCCGACCAGCGCGAGTCCCGCCGAGAGGCCGGCGCCGAGCGCCGTGGCGGCCAGCGAGACCGGGTCCATGCTCAGATGTGCACCACCCGCCCCATCGAGTCGAGCGCCGCCTCGGCGATCGCCTCGGACAGGGTGGGGTGGGCGTGGATCGCGAGATCCACTTCCTCGACCGTGTACTCGTTCTCCCGCGCGACCGCCAGCTCGTGGATGATCTCCGAGGCGTGGCTGCCGACGATGTGCGCCCCGAGGATCTCGCCGTACTTCTTGTCGCGGATGATCTTCACGAACCCCTCGGTCTCGCCCGCGGTGCGGGCCCGGCCGTTGGCGCTGAAGGGGAAGCGGCCGACCTGGTAGTCGAGCTTCCGCTCCTTGGCCTGCTCCTCGGTGATGCCGATGCTCGCCACCTCGGGATGGCAGTAGGTGACGCTGGGCACGTTGTCGTACTTGATCGGGTGCGGCTTGTGTCCCGCGATCCGCTCGGCGACCACCACGCCCTCGCGGCTCCCCTTGTGGGCCAGCATCGGCGGGCCGGCCACGTCGCCGATGCAGTAGACCCCGGGCGCCGTGGTCTCCAGGGTCTCCAGGTTGACCTTCACGAACCCGCGCTCGGTGAGCTGCACCCCGGCTTCCTGGAACCCCATGGACTCGGTGTTCACCGCCCGGCCCGGCCGCCATCAGCACCTTCTCCACCTCGACCGTCTCGGTCTTCCCGCCGGCCTCGACCTCCAGCGTGACCTTGTCCTTGGCGACGCGTCGCCTTCTTCACCTGCGCGCCCGCCAGCACGGTGATCCCGCGCTTCTTGTAGCTCTTGGTCAGGCACGTCGGACGACTCGGCGTCCTCCAGCGGCAGGATGCGGGGCAGGGCCTCGATCAGGGTGACCTTGGTCCCGAAGGCGTTGAAGATGTCGGCGAACTCGCAGCCCACCGCGCCGGCGCCCACGATGGCCATGGTCTTCGGCGCCTGCTCCAGGAACAGCGCCTCGTCCGAGCTGATGACGGTGGTCTTGTTGATCTCCAGCCCGATCTGCGGAATGCCCTTCACCCGCGAGCCGGTGGCGATCACCACCGCCCTTCTTCGCCTCGTAGGCGTCGTTGCCGACCTTGACCGTGCGGTTCTTTCCCAGGACGCCGGTGCCCTTGATCACCGTGATCTTGTGCTTCTTCATCAGGAACTCGACGCCCTTGCGAGTTCTGCTCCGACACCTTGCGCGAGCGGCGCATGGCGACGCCGTAGTCGGTCTTCACCGCGCCGACCTCGATGCCGAGGTCCTTGGCGTCGTGGGCGGCCAGGTTGGCGACGTAGGCGCTGTGCAGCAGCGCCTTGGTGGGGATGCAGCCGATGTTGACGCAGACGCCGCCGAGCTTGTCCCGCTCGACCACCGCGGTCGCCAGCCCGAGCTGGGCCGCGCGGATGGCGCAGACGTAGCCGGCCGGCCCGCCGCCCACGACGATGACGTCGAACTGATTCGCCAAGGTACGACCTCCCAGAAAAGCGTGAACAGTAAACAGTGAAAAGTGAACGGGGTGTCAGGGCGACGAGCCCTTTCACCTTTCACTTTTCACCGTTCACGCAGTTCAGTACACCATCGCCAGCGGATTCTCCAGCATCCCCTTCAGCGTCTGCAGGAACCGCGCGCCGGTCGCGCCGTCGATCACCCGGTGGTCGCACGACATGGTGAGCCGCATCCGCCGCCGGATCGCCACCGCGCCCTCGTGCACCACCGGCTGCTCGACCATGCGGCCCACCGCGAGGATGCCCGCCTCGGGCGGATTGATCACCGCGGTGAACTCGTCGATGTCGAGCATGCCGAGGTTGGAGACCGAGAAGGTGCCGCCGGTGTACTCCTCCGGCTTGAGCTTCCGCTCCCGCGCCCGGCCGGCCAGGTCGCGCGACTCGGCGGCGATCTCCCGCAGGGTCTTGAGGTCGGTGTGGCGGATCACCGGCGTGATCAGCCCGTCCTCGATCGCGACCGCCATGCTGACGTGGACCTCGTTCCAGTAGCGGATGTGGTCGTCCTGCCACCAGGCGTTGCACTCGGGATGCTGCCGGAGCGCCATCGCCACGGCCTTGAGGATGATGTCGTTGAACGACACCTTCTCGCCGCCCGCCGCCAGCAGCGCCTCCCGCGCCTCGGCCGCCCGCTCCATGTCCACCTCGGTGGTGAGGTAGAAGGTCGGGATCGGCCCGATGGACTGCGAGCCAGGCGCTTGGCGATGGTCTTGCGGATCTGGGTGAGGGGGACGTCCTGCGTAGGGCTGGCCGGCGGGCACCCGGGTGCGGCGGGCATGCGGGCGCCGGCGGCGCGCCGGCGCGCGCGGAGCCCGGCGCCGCGCCCTCGAGGTCGCGCGCGACGACCCGGCCCTCCGGCCCCGAGCCCGCGACCGACGCCGAGGTCGATCCCCCGCTCCGCCGCCATCCGGCGCGCGAGCGGGGAGGCCTTGACCCGGCCGGCTGACGCGGCGCGCGCTGGCGGCGCCGCGGCGGGCTTCGGTGCCGGCTGCTGGCCGTTGCCCTCGGTGCCGCCTCCGCCGCCGGGGCAGGCGGCATCGACGCCGGCCGGTTCCGGCTCCGGTGCCGGCTGGGTGGCCTGCGCTCGTGGCCGCTCGGCCTTCGGCGCCGGCTTCTCGGCGGCGCGTCGACGGCCGCCGCCGTCTCGACGTCCTCCCCCGGCTCCCCGATCACCGCCACCAGCTCCGACACCGGCACCGTGGCGCCCGCCGGGACCACCTGCTTGAGCAGCGTGCCCCCCGCCGGGCGACCAGCTCCATCACCGCCTTGTCGGTCTCCACCTCGGCGAGCACGTCGCCCACCGCGACGGCGTCGCCCTCCTGCTTCTTCCACTCGACCAGCCGCCCCTCTTCCATCGTGGGGGACAGCGCTTCCATCACGACCTTGGTGCATGCATGATCGTCGCCGTTCCCAGGTACAGAGACCTGCTTCACCGCCGCCACGATCTTTCGCCGGATCCACCTTGGCGGCGCGCTCCAGGTGCTTGTTGTACGGCATCGGGACGTCGGCGCCGGTGACCCGGAGCACCGGCGCGTCCAGCTCGTCGAAGACCTCGCGCTGGATGGTGTCCACCACCTGCGCGCCGACGCCGGCGAACGGCCAGCCCTCTTCCGCCACCACGCAGCGGTGGGTCCGCGCGACCGAATTCAGCACGCGTCTCGGTGTCCAGCGGCCGGATGGTGCGGAGATCCACCACCTCCGCCTCGATGCCCTCGCCGGCCAGCTGCTCCGCCGCCTTGAGCGCGAGCGACGACGGTCTTGGAGTGGCAGATCGATGGTGACGTCGCCGCCGCTCCGCTTCACGTCGGCCTGGCCCAGCGGCACGACGTGCTCGCCCTCGGGCACCTCGCCCTTGGTGTTGTAGAGCATCTCGCCCTCGATGAAGACGACCGGGTTGTCGTCCCGGATCGCGCTCTTGAGCAGGCCCTTGGCGTCGGCCGGCGTGGCGGGCATCACCACCTTGAGCCCCGGGATGTGGGCGTAGTAGCTCTCGAAGGCCTGGGAGTGCTGCGAGGCGAGCTGGAGCGCGGAGCCGCCCGGTCCGCGAAAGACGGCCGGCACCCCGACCTGGCCGCCGGACATGTAGCGCATCTTGGCCGCGGAGTTGACCAGCTGGTCGATCGCGAGCAGCGCGAAGTTCCAGGTCATGAACTCGATGACCGGCCGGAGCCCCACCATCGCGGCGCCGACCCCGACGCCGGCGAAGCCCAGCTCGGTGATCGGCGTGTCCACCACCCGCATCGGCCCGAACTCCTCGAGCAGCCCGCGGCTCACCTTGTAGGCGCCCTGGTAGACCCCGACTTCCTCGCCCATGAGGAAGACGTCGGGATCGCGCTGCATCTCCTCGCGGAGGGCCTGGTTCAAGGCGTCGCGATAGGTGAGTGTCGGCATGTGAGCTCCTGCCCAGAATGCGTGAAAAGTGAAAGGTGAAAAGTGAAAGGGAATGCCTCCGAACCGGCTCCCTTTCACTGTTCACCGTTCACTGTTCACGCTGTTCCTCATCCGCGTACACGTCCCTGTACAGCTCCTCCGGCTCCGGGTCCGGCGCCTCGTCGGCGAACTGATACGCGTCCTCCACTTCGGCCATGATCTCCTTGTCCAGCGCCTTGACCGCCGGCCTCGTCGGTGAGCCCCTCGGCGATGAGACGCTGCGACCAGACCGAGATCGGGTCGCGCTTCCGCTGGTCCTCGACCTCCTCCTTGGTGCGATAGTGGCCGTGGATCGGGTCCGACATCGAGTGGCCCATGAATCGGTAGGTGCGCACCTCGAGCAGGGTGGGGACCTTGTCGGTCCGCGCCCGCTCCACCGCGCGCTCCATCGCGGCGTGCATGATCAGCACGTCCTGCCCGTCCACCACCTCGTTCGCCATGTCGTAGGAGGAGGCCCGCTCCGAGATGTCGTAGATCGCGCTGGCCCGCTCCAGCGCGGTGCCCATGCCGTAGCGGTTGTTCTCGCAGAGGTAGATCGCCGGCAGCTTCCACAGCGCGGCCATGTTGAGCGCCTCGTGGAAGGCGCCGTTGTTGACCGCCGCCTCGCCGAAGTAGCAGACCGCCACCTGCTCGGTGTCCCGGTACTTGGCGGCGAACGCCATGCCGGTGGCGAGCGGAATGTGCCCGCCCACGATCCCGTGGCCCGCCGAGGAAGCCGAGCGAGGCGTCGAACAGGTGCATCGAGCCGCCCTTGCCCTTGGAGCAGCCCGGGGCCTTGCCGAACAGCTCCGCCATGACCGTGCGCGCGCGTGATGCCGCGCGCCAGCGCGTGGCCGTGCTCGCGGTAGGAGCAGGTGATGTAGTCGTCGGGGCCGAGCGCGGCGAGGCTGCCCACCGCGACCGCCTCCTGCCCGATGTACAGGTGGCAGAAGCCGCCGATCTTGCCGAGGCTGTAGGCCTCGCCCGGCCTTCTCCTCGAAGCGGCGGATGAGGAGCATCTGCCGGAGCCAGTCGCGATAGACGGTCGGCGCGCTCGGGGTCGAGCCCGCCGCGGGGGCGAGGGCGAGTGCGGCGCGGCGGTCGCCATCAGGCGCCCGCTCCGGCGGCCCGCGCCTGGTCCCAGGCGTGATACGACGAGCGCGTGAGCGGGCTGGACTGCACGTGGGTGAAGCCCATGTCGAGTCCGATCTCCCGCAGCTCGGCGAACTCGTCCGGCGTGTAGTAGCGGGCCACCGGCAGATGTCCGGCCGACGGGCGCAGATACTGGCCCAGGGTGAGGATGTTCACGTCGCTCCGCCGGAGGTCGCGCATGCAGACCAGCAGCTCGTCCCACTCCTCGCCCATGCCGAGGATGATGCCCGGACTTGGTGAGCCCGTCGGGCACCATGCGGCGGGCGCGGGCCAGCAGCTCCAGCGCGCGGTCGTAGCGGCCGCCGGGCCGGGCCAGGCGGTAGAGCCGCTCGGCGGTCTCGAGGTTGTGGTTCAGGATGTCGGGGCGCGCGTCCATCACGATCCGGAGCGCGCGCTCGGAGCCCTTGAAATCGGGGATCAGGACCTCGACCGTCGTCTCCGGCAGCCGCCGGCGGATCTCGGTGATGCACCCGGCGAACGCCTCGGCGCCGCCGTTGGGCAGATCGTCGCGGTCCACCGAGGTGATCACCACGTGCTCCAGCCCCATCCGCTCGACCGCGTCGGCCAGGCGGACCGGCTCCAGCGGATCGAAGGCCTTCGGGCGTGCCGTGGGAGACCGCGCAGTAGGTGCAGTTCCGGGTGCAGACGTCGCCCAGGATCATGAAGGTGGCGGCCTTGTGCTCCCAGCATTCCCCGATGTTGGGGCAGCGCGCCTCCTCGCAGACCGTGTGCAGCCCCAGCTCGCGCATCATGGTCTTGATGTGCGCGTAGTTCGGGCCGCCGGGTGCCTTCACCTTGAGCCAGGATGGCTTGCGCGCCGGTGCCGCCGGCGCGGCGGGGGAGGGGCCGCCCGGCGCCTCGGGCGCCGAGCGGGTCAGTTGTACCAGCGGAACCGCCACTCTCTCACTCTCCGGAATCGCGGATCGTCCATGATCAGGGCGAAAGCTAGCCCGGGACGGAGATGGAATCCACCGGCTGGCTGCACTACTCTGGGTCAGGAGCTCCCGCAGGCGCCGAGGATCGCCTGGGCGCTCTCCCTGACCTCGGTCGACGCGGGCTCCTGCTCCTGGGTGGGTCCCCGATGAGTCTGGAACTCGGCAAAGGTATGCCGCCACGATGGTGAGCGAGCTTTGTCCGTTCGCCTCCGCCGCGGTCTGGACCTCGAGTCGGTTCACGGTTACGCCGGAACTGCGGATCCGGCTCTGGTGGTCTTGTCGTCCAACTTCTGGGCGGTAATGCGGAGAGTGCTCTCATCGTACGATGTCTGCCGGTACCCGAGGGAGCTGAGCTTCGCTCGCGCGCATTCCAGCGCTGTCGGCCGGGCTGGACGCCGGCGACGCGGTGAGCGAGACGGGGAGCGTGCCGCCGCAAGCACACAGCAGGACCAGGCGTGCCGAGCGATCGGATGGAAGCCCATGGGAAAGTGATCTCCGGAGTCCTGGAAGGTCTGATCGAAATGTAACTGCACCGGCCAAAAGAAGAGCGGCCGTCCCTTACGGGACGACCGCTCGCAGCACTCGGTACCGTCGCGCTTAGAAGAACAGCATCATACCGAGCGACCCCTGGCGTCGACTTCGACGCCTGTGTCGCCGTCGGCGTAATTCTGGATGTATCCGAACTCCCTTACCCAGCGTAGTGACCTCGCCCACGACCTTATAGCGATTGGTGGCCTGGAAGTAGATGCCGCGCCGAGCTCAGAGTGTTCTCGGCATCGTGCCGTCTGCCGCCTCATCCGCGTCGGTCCGCTTCAGGTGGTTCTCGCCGTAGCTGCCGGCCGACGGTGACCTTGCTGTTGCCGGCTTCATGAAGGTGATCTGGCCGATGAAGCCGAAGGAGTTGCGAGCTCGTCGCCGACGGCGTCCACCCCGTCACTGTCGCGCCGGTCCTCGCCTGCAAACGCATCGCCCATGAAGAGTCGTGCCGATGCCCTTGCCGAAGAAGCCGGACCCGGTGATGGCGAAGCCCGAGCACGTCCAGGGTGAACCGCACGCCGCCGCCACGCCGACGTCAGGCTTTCGGTCGTCGCTGAGTCGCGCGCTCTTGTGCGTCTGCGCAGCGCCGCTGACCCAGAACTTGGCGTTGCCGGTGCCACCCATCTTCGAGCTGCACGTGAACTCCGCCTCGACTCGGGGCAGCTCGAGTCGTGCCGAAGGGTCCGCTGCGCGAGCCGCCTCGAACAGGCCGATCGACAGCTGAGGTCGGCCGGCCGGCCGGGGTTGTAGTAGGTCATCTGCGCACGGAAGTCGGGTAGAGGTAGCCGAACCCGATGCGGCCGAGCGCCGTCACCGCCGCCCGGGCCGCCGCCGACGCCGACGCCGAACAGGGTCTGGTCGGTCAGGATGTTCTGCCGCGCTGGAAGAGACCGAGCTCGCGGCCGACGAGGATCTGGCCCCAGGTCCCGCCCGACGGTCAGGAAGACCTGACGCATGTCGATCTGGGCGCCGAAGCAGCCTGGCGTGCCGAAGAAGCTGGCGAAGTGCCGCCGGTCTGGATCTGAGGCGCGAAGCCGAAGTGCACGCCGAGATCGGTCTGCCTTCCTTGCCCTTGGCATCGAACACGGCGAAGGCCGGCAGCAGGCCGGTGCGGATGCGAGAGGCTCCTCTCGCCGGCGGCCGCGCACGATGACCGCCGATGTCGCCGTCGTCTTCGCTCGACTCGGTAGATCATGAACGCGTTCACGTTGCCGGCGAATGTGAAGCTCCAGCCGTTGCTCATCTGCATCGTGAGCTGGGCTTCGGCGACCGATGCCGCCCCTAACGCCAGACCCAAGCACAACATTGCGACTCGCTTCATAGGTGCGTCTCCCTCAGTGAAGAAATGACCGCCAACGACAGTCAACCTCCGGGACGAATTCCTGCACCAGCAACTCGGACCGCGCTCGGGCGCGGATGTCAGTTCGGGCGAGTGAGGATGCGAATTCACCTCCCAAAACGCGTACCAGGTCGGCAACGGTCGGTGGTTGTGCCACCAGTAGTAGTCGCTCGATCCGGCTCGCGTAGACGTTTGCGCCGTACGGGAAGCGGAACCCGCCGGTCCGGCGGCGCTCTCCGATCGCCCGGGTCAGACCGGCCGAGTCGCCGGTCCATTCGCAGCCCTGTCGCTGCGCTCGGAGCTCCTGCTGCGGAGCAGGCTTGCTCCGCCGCCTGGCCTAATGCCGCGCCGGCCAGGAATCCCTCCACGTATGCGGTCTGTGCTTCATGTCCCATCCGGCCCCAGTCGGTGCCGTCGCGCTCGATCCAGTGGCGCGCCGGGTCCTGCGCCGACCACGCCTGTACGCCGAGCGCTCCCACTGCCCCCAGAGCCATCCACCACCAGCGAGTCATCATGCGAACGAAGTCGGCCGGCAGGGACCCCGATGCTCGGGAGCCCCACCGGCCGGGTTCAACGGGTTACTTCCTGGCCTTCGGGAGGCCGAAGACGAGCAGGGCGTCGCCGAGCGGGAAGCTCAGCTGGAAATTCCCGCCGCACGCCACTGCCACGAACTGCTCCCCTCCGTGGGTGAAGGTCATCGGCGCCGAGTTGCAGCCGGCGCCGCCGTTGAATTGCCAGAGCAGCTTGCCGGTCTTCGAGTCGTACGCGTTGAAGTTGCCGTTGCCTTCGCCGGTGAAGGTGAGCCCGCCGGCCGTGGCCAGCGCGCCGCCCATCATCGGCTGGGGCACCTTGTTCTGCCACGCGATCTTGCCGGTCTTGAGGTCCACCGCGCTGTAGAGCCCGTATTGCTCCTCGCCCGGGATCGCCACGAAGGCGGAGCCGAGCCAGAGGCGGCCCTTCTCCCAGGGCGCGGTGTGCACCTTGTAGTGCATCGGCTGGTGCAGCGCCGCCACGAACGCGTAGTCCAGCTTGGGATCGATCGCGATCGGCGACCACTCCGCGCCGCCGTTGGCGCCCGGCAGCATCCGGGTGCCTTCCGGCGTCGGCAGGGCGAAGATGTTCTCGTGCGGCACGAAGTTCGTGCTCTTGCGGACCAGCTTGCCGGTGGCCGCGTCGAGCACGTAGACCCAGCCGGTCTTGCCCGCGTGGACCACCACCGTCTTGCCGCCGAGCTTGGTCACCACCGGCGGCGAGACCGCGTCGAGGTCCCAGACGTCGTGCGGCACCGTCTGGTAGTACCACTTGGTCTTGCCGCTGGTGGCGTCGATCGCCACCACGCCGTCGGTGTAGAGGTTGTCGCCCGGCCGCACGCTGCCGTCGAGGTCGGGTGACGGATTGCCCACCGCGACGTAAGATGGTGTTGGACGCCTTGTCGTACGCCGGCGTCATCCACACGCCGCCGCCGCCGCGCTGCCAGGCGTCGGCGTACTTGGCGCTGTCGGCCTTCTCCTTGGCGATGTCGCGGTGCAGGTCGGCCTCCTCGGCCTTCGTGCGCCCAGGTGCCCCACCAGCCGTTGGGCGCCTTGTCGTCGAAGGTCGGGATCGCCCTTGGGCGCCGGAATCGAGTACCAGCGCCACACCTGCTCGCCGCTGCCGGCGTTGTAGGCGGTGACGTGGCCCCGGATGCCGTACTCGCCGCCGGACACGCCGACGATGATGTTGTCGCCCACCACGAGCGGGGCGTGGGTGATGCTGTAGCCGAAGGCGGGGTCGGCCACTTCCTTGTCCCAGAGGACTTCGCCGGTCTTGGCGTCGAGGGCGACGAGGTGGGCGTCGAGGGTCCCCATGTAGACGTGGGCCCCTCCGTGGATCGCGACACCGCGATTGTTCGGGCCGCAGCAGAAGATGGTCGTGCCCAGCTTGTGCTCGTACCGCCACAGCTCCTTGTTGGTGTTCAGGTCGTACGCCATCGCGGTGTTGTACGGCGTCGTGACGTACATGACGCCGTTCTGGACGATCGGCGTATTCTCGAAGGAGCCGAGCCGGGCGATGCCGGTCTGGAAGATCTTCCGGGGCACCAGCTGGGCGACGTTGCCGGTGTTGATCTGCTTGAGCGTGGAGTAGCGCTGATTCCAGTCGTTGCCGCCGTAGGTCGTCCAGTCGCCGCCTGCGCGGCGAGCGGGTCCGGCCAGGGCGAGGAGCAAGGGGACCACCGACCAACCCGGCCTCATCGTCATACGCACTCTCCCTCGGGGGTCAAGGTTTGCCTCGGCCGGCTGCATGAGGCCGGCGACTGGCTCCTGCGACCGACCGGGGCCGCTCGGAGCGGAACCTTCCGAATGAGTGGGCCGCCGGCCTGGGGGCCGATCGGCTGCCTGAGACCGGCGGGCGGGCGCCCGCATGCCCGGTGCATGTGCGATATCGTAAGGCGCGGCCCGTGAGGCCGCGGGATCGGCGCCGGCATGCGGCGCCGGGTGTTTTCGGGAAGCATTAAGTGAATTAACGGCTTACAATCTGGTTCGACCGGGTGCGGGCGTCAAGTCCCCGAAATTCTGACGGCTGGCCCATTTGGGCTCGGTCGAGTTGAGCTCAAACTCATGCAGTGCAAAAACTTGCGCTATCAGCTGGCGTCCCTCCGGGCCGGACTCGGTCCTACCGGAAAAGGACCGCCGCCTTCGCCAGCGTCGTCCAGATACCCCAGAGCAGGGGCACCGACACCAGCAGCCAGGCCACCCCCACCAGCAGCCAGCTGCCCGGCGGAGGGTGCCGCGGACCCGTCGTCCGCAGTCATGGTGCACGCTCCGATCGCCGGGGTTGCCTGGTGAAACAATATTCGGAGGCCGGTGATTTTATGCAATCCGTCGCCGGCCTCCGGCCCGGCCGGCACCGCCCCGGAGCAGCGCTGCGCTCGCGCTCCAGCTCCGCCTCCGACATGTACCAGCCGCTCCGCCACCGGACGGACCGCCAGGTTGCAGAAGAAGCCCGCCACCAGCAGTGCCGCGAGGACGTACATCGTGACGTTGTAGGCCTGCGCGGCCGGGACGCCCTGCTCGATCTGATACTCCCGGATGTAGTTCACCAGCACCGGGCCCGAGGATGCCCGCCGCCGACCACGCCGTGAGCAGCCGGCCGTGGATCGCGCCGACGAACTGGGTGCCGAAGATGTCGGCCAGGTAGGCCGGGATGGTGGCGAAGCCGCCGCCGTACATCGTGAGGATGACGCAGAAGATGCACGACGAAGAGCGCCACGCTGCCGATCCGGCCCGCGAACGGCGCCAGCGGCGTAGAGCGCCGTGCCCAGCGCGAAGAAGATCGACGTAGGTGCGCTTGCGGCCGAGGTAGTCGGAGAAGCGAGGCCCAGCCGATCCGGCCCGCCGATGTTGAACAGGCTGAGCAGCGCCGCGAAGGCGGCGCCGATGGTGGCGAGCTGCGCCTTCTGGTCCCCGTTGAGGTCGCGAAGCGCGACGCCGTCGAGGCCGATCAGCCGCCCGCCGAACACCTCCTGGATCATCGGCGAGGCCATGCCGATCACCCCGATCCCCGCGCTCACGTTGAGGCACAGGACGCCCCACAGCAGCCAGAACTGCGGCGTCTTCCACGCCTGATCCACGTGCACGTGGCGGGTGGTGATCATCGGCGGGCGCAGGGCGGCGTGCTCGGTGGTGAGCGCCCGGTGCTTCGGCACCCGCGGCGCGACGGTCCAGTCGGGCGGCGGCATCCGGTAGCCGAACGCGCCGGCCATCATGGCGACGAAGTAGATCACCCCCATGGTGAGGAAGGTCTCCATCACCCCGACGGAGGTCGGCGTCGCGTAGTGCTTCATGAGGAGGTCGGCCAGCGGCGCCCCGATCATGGCGCCGCCGCCGAAGCCCATGATCGCCATGCCCGTCGCCATGCCGCGGCGGTCGGGGAACCACTTGATCAGGGTGGAGACCGGCGAGATGTAGCCCAGCCCGAGCCCGCAGCCGCCGATGACGCCGGAGCCGAGCCACATGAGCCAGATCTGGTGCAGGTGCACGCCGAGCGCGGAGATCAGGAAGCCGCCGCCCCAGCAGAACGCGGCGACCACGCCGGCCTTCCGCGGCCCGGCGTGCTCCAGCCAGCGCCCGAACACCGCCGCCGACGAGCCGAGGAAGACGAAGAAGAGGGTGTACATCCAGCCCAGCATGCTGATCTGCCAGTCGCACGACGTGGCGGTCAGCAGCTGGAAGAAGCTCATGTCGTCGGGACAGGGCACCGGCTTGGTGATGCCGATGGCCCGGCTCAGCGGCAGCCAGAAGACGCTGAACCCGTAGGCCATGCCGATGGAGAGGTGGATGGCGAGCGCCGCGGGCGGCACCAGCCAGCGGTTGAAGCCCGGCTTCGCGATGATCCGTTCCCGCGAGAGTAAGCCCGCCATCACGAGTCTCCTGGATGTAAATTTCTGGGACGTCTGAAGCTACCGGTCACCGATGAGCGAGGCCAGAGCCCGCATGAGGCCGTCCGCACTTCCTTCCGTTCCCCGCGCTCGTCGCGCTTCTCGCCGGCGGCGTCCCTGTCGGCGCAGACCGCGGAGCCCGTCGCGCCCGCGCCGTGGCTCGTCGCCGACTCGGCCGGCGCGCACCGCGACCATCACCCTCGAGGTCACCGCCCCGGCCGGCTCGCCGTCGGCGCTGCTCAACGGCTTCCGGGAAGGCGGCGTTCAGATCGTCGTCCCCTCCGGCTGGACCGTGACCTGGAACTGGACCTCGGCCGACTCGGCCGGCAAGCACAGCCTGGTGCTGATGGCCGAGCGTGAGAAGCTGCCCACCGAAGGCGGGCGCCCGGCATTCACCAACGCGATGAGCCGCGGCGTCACGGCAGGCCTGCGCGGCCGGTCAGACCGATCGCACGACGTTCGAGGCCGAAGAACCGGGCTGGTTCTGGCTGCTCTGCGGCGTGCCTGGCCACGCCATCGCCGGCGAGTGGATCGGGCTCAGGGTGGATCCGGAGGCGAGGACGGCCGTCGGTCAAGGAAAAGCGTGAACAGTGAACGGTAAAAGGTGAAAGGGAGAGCCCGACACGCCTCCTGTTCACTTTTCACTGTTCACCGTTCACGCTCTTCCTCAGCAACCGCTCCACCTCCTCCTCCCACTCCCGCACCTGCTTCGCGTGCTGCGCCCCGGTCGCCGGGCCGTAGAACCCCGCGTGGATCCGGCGCACCCTGCCGTCCCGGCCGAGGAAGATCGTGGTCGGAAACGAGGTGAAGCCCTGGAGCTGGGGCAGCGTGGCGGCCGCGGCCTCGGTGTCGTTGATGCCCGCGAGCAGCAGCGGGAACGGGATGCCGAACTTCTCCCGGTAGCGCCGCACCTGCCGCCGGTCCACCGCGGTGTCGCCCGAGACCTCGTAGGCCAGGCCCACGATCTCCAGCCCGCGCGCCGTGGTACTTCCGGTAGAGCTCGACCAGCTCGGGCGCCGCGTCGTGGCAGGTCGGGCACCAGGTCCCGAAGACGTCCACCACCACCACTTTGCCCTTGAACCGCGGGTCCCGCTCGGTGACCAGCGCGTCCGTCGAGGTCGGGAAAGGCGAAGCGGAACGGCTCGGTGGTGTCCGCCTGGGTGTTCTCGGTGACCGCCTTGAGATGCGGCGCGCCGGTGCTCCGCACCGCGATCCACGGTGTCTGGGTCCGGAGCCCGGCGTGGAACACGCCCGCGAAGCGTGTCGGCGCGCCGCCTCCGCCGCCCAAGGCGCCGGTGAGCAGGTAGACGTAGGAGCCGTCGAAGTGGGCGAGCGCGAAGCTGTCGCCCTTCGATCCGGCCCGCGAAATGGCCGTAGTCGCCGGTGTTGGAGATGATCGTGCCCTCGAGCCCGGCCTCGCCGTTGCGCAGCTCGATCACCCGCGGGCTGGTGCCGAAGTCCCCCGATCCACATGGCGTCCCACCGGCCCATGAGCCGCTCCGGCCCTCGGCTCACTGGCCCACCGGCCGCGCGACGCCCGGAAGGGAATCACCCGCGGGCCCGCGGTTGCCGACGTTGCGGTAGGCGCCGGTCAGCGAGTCGCCCGCGAGCCGCGCGGTGATCGCCGCGGCGTAGTCGGCCATCTCCAGCACGACGCTGTCGCCCGCCGAGGCGCACCGCGGAGAACGGCTGGCACTGGTCGCCGTTGCAGAGCTCGCCGCCCCATGCCGACCCGTGTCGCTCGAGCCGCACGCCGAACCGAAGCTCGCCGCCCGCGAGGTCCAGCGCCGCTCGCCATTCGCCCGCGGGCGACGGCGCCGCGCCGAGCCGCGCGAGCGCCAGCGGCCAAGCCGAGCATCAAGACGGCGGCTCTCACCGTCGCCTCCTGGCCAGCCGGCGGGACGCTCGAGCCCGCCGCCCGAGATACCGCTCGCCGGCCTCGACCCTCGCCTCGATCGTGTTGCCCCGCCACGGCGCGGGGCAGGCGAAGGCCGAGCTGTAGGCGCAGAACGGATTCCGCGCGCGGTTGAAGTCGAGCCGGTAGCGGCCGCCGCCGACGCGGCACCAGGGTGACGAACCGGCCCGCGGGATAGGTCCCCTGCGTCGTTGGTCGCCATCCCGGAAAAAGATCTCCAGCTCCGACTCGTCCTCGATCCCGGTCGGAATCCGGCGCACCCGGAGGCGCACCGGCCGTCCGCCGATCGGCACCGTGACCGTGCCGGCCTCGGCGGCCTCGGTCTCGACTCCGTCCAGGGCGAGCACGCGAACCTTGCCCGGCTGCTCCGGCGGCGACATCGGTCCCACGAACACCAGCTTCGGGTCGTACGGGTAGTAGTCCGCCGCGCTTGTCGTCCGCTGCTTGGCCCGTACACCGTGACCACCCGGCGGCCGGAGACGCCCCCGGAGGTCGACCGAGTACGCGCCCGAGCGGAACGGGCCGGCCGGCCGGCAGACGCGCGCGACCGTCCGGCCCTTCGAGGCATCACGACCGCCGTTCGCGCTCGGTGACCCGATGCTCGGCCACGCCTTCGAGCGGCACGTCGGCGTCGGTCGGACCCAGCCTGATGCCGGGCCCGATCGGCTGCTGCGCGACGCGCCGCGAGCGGCGAGTTGGGCGCCGTCGGCGAGCCACTCGGCATACGCCGCGCGCTCCTGTGCGATGTCGGGCGGGGGTGCCTGCGACGGGAGCGGGGCGGCGAGCGCGACCGAGCCGTCAGCGCCGCCGCGGGAAACCGACGAGCCGATCACGAGCGCTCGAGCGGTCCGAGCAGCAGGATCGGCGAGGTGGGCTGCGGTCGAGCCGGACTCCGGCTCCACCGTGACGGCCGCGGCGCTCACGTCGCCGTCGGCGGGGACGGCGATCTGCTCCAGCCTGCACGTGCCCGGTCGGCTCGGGCTTGAAGGTGACCGAAGGCACCGGCGCGCCGTCCTTGATGAACCAGAGCTGGTAGGCGCGGCCCTCGGGCACCGACTCGAGCTTGAACCCGTGCACGATGGCGCGGTGGCGCTGCCGATCCCAGAAGAGCTGGATGCAGCGGATCGGGATCGCCGCTGGCCGTGAGCTGGAACATCTGGACGCCGGGCTCGAAGATCGCGTTGAGCGTGGCCTCCCGCGCGCGTCAGGCGACTCCGACGGTCTGGGCCAGGCGCTGCACCGTGCGGCCCAGCTCCGCCCGCAGCTCGCGCACCTCCCTGCGCTGCGCGTACCCGAAGCCGAGGCCGACCACGGCCACCAGGCCGGCCGCGAGCGCGCCCCATGGACACCGACTGCGCCGCGGCGGCGCCGCCGGACGCCCGGCCGGCCGCGTGCGATCCGCGCCAGCATCCGCTCCCGCAGGTCGGGCGACGGCGCCGGCTCCGGGCCGCCGAGCGCCAGCAGCGCCGCCACCTCGCGGTACTCCGCCACCTCGCGCTGCGCCTCCGGCGAGCCGGCGAGGTACGCCTCGAACCGCCGCGCCTCCTCGGGCGAGCAGCGCGCCGAGCGCGTACGCCGCGGCGAGATCCTGGAGCGAGTCCTGCTCGGGGTGGCTCATCGGCCGGGCTCGAAGTAGAACGGTCGCAGGCGATTCCCGCAGCTTCTGCATGCCCAGGCGCACCCGCGTCTTGATGGTGCCGAGCGGCTCCTGGAGCCGCTCGGCGATCTCCGACTGCGAGAGCCCCTCGAAGAACGCCAGCTCGATCGCGCGGCGCTGCGGCGGCGAGAGCGCCTCGAGCGCGAGCTGCACCTGCTTCCGCCGCTCCGCGTGGTCCACTCCGCTCGACGGATCCGCCCGCCAGCCGCCCATCGCCGGCGAGACGAATCGGGGCGCTCCGCGGCCGCGGTGGCGGTGATCCGCTCCCTACGGCTCCGGGCCCGCACCAGATCCAGCGCCCGGCTCCGCGCGATGGTGGTGAGCCAGCCCGCCACCGAGCCGCGCGGCGGCCTCGAACCGCGTCGCCTCCCGCCACGCCTGCGCGAAGGCGTCGAGCACGACCTCCTCCGCGTCGGCCCGCTGGCCCACGATCCGGTACGCCACGGCGTACAGCACCTGGCCGTAGCGGTCGTACAGCGCCGCCATGGCGCGCTCGTCCCCGCCCGCGGCCCGGGCGATGAGATCGGTGTCGCCGGCGGGCGTGGGCCCGGGGGCGGTGCTACTCATCGGCCATGGCTGGCGGGGAGTCGCTGGATGGTCCGCTCGTCGGGTGCAGGCTCTGGTGCAGAGTCTACACGCCTCCGGGGAGGCTCCACAAGAAGCCCCGCCCGGCGCTCACGGGAGCGCCTTCGGCCCGTCCCCTCGGGATGAAGATCAGCGTGGCCGAGCGGCCGGCGTAGGTGGCGCGCACCACGTTGACCTGGTCGGCGAACCGCTCGGTGAGCACCTGGTTGGTCGACCCTGCGCGCCGGCCAGCTCCCGCCGGCGACGCGCCCGCGCCCGGAGCAGGACCAGGACGTCCGCCGCTCGGCCACGCCGTCGTCCCACGCGAGGGCGACCGGCGTGCCCGACGCGGTCCAGCAGCGTGAACCGTCGCGGAGATACGCGCTCGACCGCTCCGGGCCGGTGGCACCGCGGAGTCGGCGCCAGCGCGGCGGCGAAGTCGTCCGCGAAGACCCGGATCACGACGCTGCACCCGCCCGCCCGGCTGCTCCGACAGCTCGGCCGCCGGAGGTGTGCGTCGGATGCGCCGGCGAGAGCCAGCCAGCCACCATCGCCGCGACGAGCCATGCGCCGCTCACCACGGCGCCCGCTCGAGCGCCATCGTCGTGGCCGCGACCACCACCGTCGCCGAGACCGCCACGACCCGGAGCCGGTGTCCCAGCACCAGGTCCACGCCGGCAGAGCGCAGGCCGGCCGCGGCGAGAACGAGCAGCTGGCCCAGCTCGATGCCGATGTTGAAGCCGAGCAGCGGCACCGGCGATCGATCCGCTGAAGAGGTCGCGCAGGTAGTTGGCGAACCCGGCCCCGTGCACCAGCCCGAACACGCCCGCGAACACCGGCCGGTAGCGCCGCCCAGCGGCGCCGTCGCGCGATCCCGGACCAGCAGGTTCTCGATCCCGGTCGCGACGATGGTGACCGGGATCAGGAACTCGATGACGCTGGTGCGGCAGGCGCAGCGCGCCCGTCACCGCCAGCGCGAGCGTCAGGGAGTGGCCCGCGGTGAACGCGGTGACGACCCACGCCGCCGCCCGCCAGTCGCGCCCCGGTAGATCGCCGCGAGCGCCAGCAGAAACAGCAGGTGGTCCAGCGCCGCCGGATCGGCGATGTGGTGGAAGCCGAGCCGGACGAACGCGAGCAGCGTCGGACACGTCAGTCCTCCTCCGCCGGGAGCCGGCCGAGCACTCGCGCGCGCCTCGGCGGGCTGGAAGGGATGCCACGTGCGGGTTGATCTCGAGCGCGGTCTCGAGGTGGCGGCGCGCCGTCCGCGCCGCCGGCCCAGCGCCGCCTCGATCATGCCCGCGTGGTAGAAGAGCGAGGCGTCGCGGGTGCCGAGGGCGAGCGCGTGCTCGCATCGCCTCGCGCGCCTCCGTCGGCCGTCCCGACCGGTAGAGCGCCCAGGCCAGCAGGTCCCAGCCGTACACGTCCCGCCGGACCGCGATCTCCCGCTCGGCGCGCGCGAGCACCGCAGGCACATCCCGGCCGCGGTCGAGCAGCAGGAGACCCCACGGCGCGGTGGAACCGTTCCGGCTGGCCCGAGCACCGCGACGGACATGCGCCCGGTAGTACTCCTCGGCCTTGGCGCTGTCGCCCGACGGCGGCGTAGGCCTGGTACAGGAGGCCGAGCGTGGCCGGGTCGAGCGTCCTCGCGATGGCGCGCTCGCCGTACTGCGATGGCCTCGCGTCCAGCGGCCCCGCGCGGCCGCCGACGCGCGCCAGCCCGTCCAGCAGGCGGTGATCGTCGGGTGCCAGCGCCAGGCCCGGCCTCGAGCTCCTTCTCGGCCTCCTCCGGGCGGCCTTGGCGGAGCGCCAGGTCGCCGAGGCGCCAGTGGAACCACGCGAGGTGCGCGGCGGGCATTCCGTGCCGCCGTGCCGGCCTCGTCGCGCGCCGCACGCAGCAGCGCCCTGGCGCCTCGGCGGGCCGCCCGCGCAGCTCCTCCCACCGGGCGTAGCGGGGCGCCACCGACAGGTCGCCGCGCGACGGTGAACAGCATGCCGAACGTGCGCCGGGCCTGGTCGTAGTCTCCCAGCTCGAGCTGGATCTCTCCCAGGATCGCCCGGGCGGGGCGCGAGGTCGAGTCGAGCGCCAGCAGCCGCTCGGCGACCGCGCGCGCTTCCGCGAAGCGGTGCTGCCCCATCAGGCTCGCCGCCAGCACCTGGAACGCCTCGCGCGTTGCGGCCCTTGCGGAGCCCGAGCGAGTGTCGCGCGTGCGCTTCCGCGCGGCGGAGGTCGCCCTCGCCCCCGCGCTCGCGGGAGCGCTGGAGGAAGAGTCGCGACAGCTCGGCGAAGTCCCGCGCGGACAGCGAGTCCCGCGCCACCCGGCCTGGAAGAACGCGATGTCCATCTCCAGCACCTCGGCCTCGGTGAAGCGCGGTCGCGGGCGACGCCTCGGCGCGCCTGGAGCGACCGAGCGAGCGGCGAACGCGGCGCTCACCGCGCCGAGAAACAGCGCGGTGAGCCCCAGTCGCCACCAGCCGACGGTCGGGGTCAGTTGGGCGCTCCGAGATAGGGGAACGCTCGCGCTGATCGGCGAGTCGGTGGCAACGTTGTCGGTGGTGAGGCGCCTCCTTGCCCGCGGCGCCATCGGGATCGGCGCCGAAGGGGTCGCCGAAGACCGCGAGCAGCGCGAGGTCCACGACGTCGTCGGTCAGCTTGCGGCCGCCGTATCCGTTGGCGAACGGCGCGAGCGGGAGCCAGGTGAGCCAGCCGGCGCCGGCGCGGGATCCTTGTCGGTCTGCACGATCAGCACGTCGGGCAGGAGCACGCTGCCCAGCGTGTTGGCGTACGCCTCCGAGCGCCCGGCCACGCTGCCGGAGCCGGTGATGAAGCGAGAGGATCTCCGGCGCCGATCATGGCGGCGTCGGCGTCGGGACCGATGGTGCCGTGGGTCGGGTGGCTGGCCTTGCTCAGCAGCACCTCGCTGATGAGCGGATTGCCCAGCCGCTGGATCTGGTCGAAGCGTCTGGGGCGTGCTGGGGCCGTTGTCGTCGCTGCACCCCGCCGCGCCGAGGCCGAGCGCCGCGACGGCGGCGCCCAGCGTCATGCGGCGGAGAAGGTGCCCGAGGGTGGTGCGCTGCATGAGAAGTCTCCATGGTGTGTGCGATGGTCGGTGTCATCGGCTGATGGTGCCCCAGATGCCCAGCTTGCCCGGCGCGCCGTTCTCGATCAGCGAGCTCGGCAGCTCGACGACGATCGAGAGCACGTTGAAGCCCGTCGACGTAGTTCACGCCGGGGTTGCGGAAGTAGAACGGCGCGGCAGGATTCGGCGTGCAGCGCGCAGCGGTCCTGCCGGAGAGCGGCCCGCCCTCGGGCCTGCGGTCCGGCAGGATGCAGAAGAGCGGCCTCGAGGTCGAGGAAGAACGGATCGTCCCGTGGCGCCGGCGAACACCTGGATGTCGTCGCTGCTGCCCAGCCGGCGTGTTGATCGCGCCGGTCACCGCCGGAGAGACGTCGGCGATCTCGTTGTCGGTGGCGCCCTGCACCGGCGGGGCCACCGGACCGCGCACCTCGACCTGCTGGTCGGCGCCGGTGCCGCTGAAGGTGACCTGGATGACCTTGTCCTCCCGGGCGTCGGCGTGGGCTGTTGTCGATCTTGAACTGGTAGAGCAGGTCGGGGTCGAACGAGGCATCGGCGGCGGTCGGCGCCCGGCGTGAGGAACGCCCGGCTGTTCATGACCAGCACGATGCGGCCGGGCGCGGAGCCGGGGAACGCGTAGACGTCCGTCATGTCCAGCTTGGGGTTCAGCTCGACTTCGGCGCGTGTCCTGGTGATCCGATCCGATGGCGAGCCCGGCGGCGCCGGCCGCGCCGGCGATCACGAGGAGTCCGGCGGCGAGCGTGCGCCGGCGCGTGGTGGGTCTGACGCTCATGACCATCGTTCTCCTTGACGAGGGTGGCGAGACGGCGCGTGGAGTCGCGCGTCCGTGACTCGCTTACGCCCGAGTCGGGAGAATGGATGTATGGGGGGAGTCGAGCTGGTGAGAGCGATGCAAGCGTGAACGGTGAACTGACAGTGAAAGGGAGCGCATCGCCCGGTCACGGTCCCCGTTCACCTTTCACGCTTCACGACGTGCCAACCGAGCATCCTCCGCTCTACCACTTCCAGAATCGCTCCGGCGAGAACGGCGGCCAGGTCCTCCGCCGCCGGCTCTCCTCCGACCAGCTGCTTGATGAGCAGCCCGGTCAGTCCCGCGAGGAGGATGCCGTTGCGGCCGTGCCCGGTGGCGTACCACAGCCCTTCCAGCCGCGGCTCGGCGCCGATGATGGGGAGGCCATCAGGAGTGACGGGCCGGAGCCCCGCCCACGTCCGGCGCACCTCGGCACCGCTGAGCGTCGGACAGAGCGCGGTGGCCGCGGCGAAGACACGGGCCAGGCCCGCCGAGGTGACCTCGGGGTGGAAGCCGGCGTACTCCATGGTCGAGCCCGCGATCGCCTCGTCACCCCGGGCGACCAGATAGCCGCCCCGGCCGTAGACGATCGCCCGCCGCGTCCCGGCGGGCCAGGGAAGCGCCGCCATCTGCCCTCGCACCGGCGCGACCGCGATGGGCCGCGGCACGCCCGCCGATCGTCCCGGACCAGGCGCCGGCCGCCACGACCACATCCGCCGCCGGGTAGCGGCCACGCTGGCCCAACACGCCGGTCACCCGGTCGCCCCGGGACTCGACCGCCGCCGCCGCGTCCTGCTCCACGGCGACGCCGAGCCGGCCGCAGTCCTGTCGCAAGCGCGGCTACCAGCCGCTCGGGCTCCAGCGCACCCTCGTGCGGGGCCCAGAGCGCCGCCGTGCGTCGGTCCGAGCCACGGCCACCGGCTCTTCACCTCCTCGGCATCGAGCCAGTCGGCGAGGTGCCCCTGCTGCCGCTGCCAGGCGACCTTCGACCGAAGCTCTCCCGCTTCGGCTTCGTCGCGCCGCAACCCAGGCGATGCCCTTCGCGCCAGAGCCCGATGTCGATGCCCGTGGTCTCTCGAAGCGCGTCGGCGAGCGGGCCGTAGTGCTCCCGCGCGGCCAGGCCCAGCTCGAGCAGCGGATCCTCCGGCTCGGCTTCCAGCTGCGGGGCCAGCATTCCCGCCGCCGCCTTCCATCCCTGCCCGCTGCTCGCCCTCGGGCTCGAGCACCAGCACGCGGCGTCCGGCCAGCGCCAGCTCCCGGGCGCAGGCGGCGCCTACCGGCCCACCACCCACCACGATAACATCGTAGGCAGCAGTCACTTATATTTCCTATGAAACTATTTGAAACGTAGGGGCGTACTGCGCGCTATCCCGTCGTCAGGAGGAAGTTACCATGCTCAGGAGTCTCATCGGATTCGCGGTCTTCGCGGTGATCTCGATCTTCCTGGTCAAGGTGCTGTTCGGACTCTTCGGTCTGGTGCTCGGCCTGCTCGGCACGGTGCGTGTGGTTGGCGTTCGTGGGCTTCGTGATCTACCTGATCCTGAAGGTCTTCGCGCCCGACACGGCCGCTCGCGTGCGGGAGATGGTGGCGGGTAGGTAGTCAGCTTGGCGATGTCATCCTGATGAAGCGAAGCGACGAAGGATCTTGCCCGCCGAGATCGAGCCGTTCTCGACAAGATCCTTCGCCTGCTCAGGGTGAAGTCTGTCGTTCAGTCCCCAGTTCCCCCAGCACCCCCCAGACCAGCAGCGGCACCATCAGCTCGTGGTGGCCGGTGAGCAGGTAGCCCTCGCCGCCGGCGCGGGTCGGCCGCTGGACGACGTTCACCCGGGGCCGGTAGTGACGCTGCATGTCGAAGTCGGCGGCGAGGAAGTGGGTCGGCGCGCCCCCGTGCAGGTTGCGGGCGATGGTCAGCGCCTTGAGGAACACCTCCGGCAGCACCACCGCGCTGCCCAGATTCAGCACCGCGCCGCCCTGGTCGAGCGCCGGCAGGGAGCCGGCCAGGCGCCGGAAGTCGCGGTGGCTGGTGGCGCCGAGCGCCGCGCCATCGGCGGAGGGGTGCTGGTGGATGATCTCCGCGCCGATCGCGGCGTGGACCGTGACCGGCACGTCGCGCTCCAGCGCCGCGAGCAGGACGGAGCTCTCGCGCGCCCGGGAGGCGTCGACCGCTCGGCCAGCGCTCGCGCCAGACCCTCGCCCATGCCCTGGCCGGCGGCGGCGGCGCGCCGCGATCGCGGCGTTCATCTCCGCGCCCGGTCTCCTCCGCCATCCCGAAGGTGCCGTCCGCCAGGCCGCTCTCGACGTCCTCGCTGGTTCCGCCGAACGCCGCCAGCTCGAAGTCGTGGATCGCCGCCGCGCCGTTGAGCGCAACGTGGGTCACGATGCCCCGGCGCAGCCAGGCGGCGATCAGCGGGCCGAGCCCGACCTTGATGACATGGCCGCCGATCAGGAGCACGACGCCGCGGCGCTGCCGCGCGGCGCGGGCCACGCCGGCGACGACCGCGCGCAGGTCGCGCGCGGCGAGCACGTCGGGAAGGCTGTCGAGGAAGGCTTGGAACGAGCGGTCGCCGGCGGGCGGTGCGGCGAGGAGCGAGGGATCCACCTTGTTGCGTCTGGCGGCGACCGGGACCGTCCGGACGCGGCCGAGGTCGGCCTCCTGGTAGGCCACGCTCAGCCGCCGGAGGTCGAGGCGGCGCCGGCGGGCACCACCATGTCCTTGAGACGGAGCGTGATGGTGCCGAAGGGGAACTTGCTGCGGATCTGCACCGGGAGCCTGCGCTCGTCGTCGGTGAGCCAGATCCGGGTATCGGAGCGCTTGGAGAACATGCCCTTGGTGTCGATCACCGGGTGGAGCACGAGGCACTGGCACCTTGCTCCCGTCGGGCAGCTCCATCTTCTCCCGCTTCACCACCTCGATGGTGACCGGATTCTTCTCCTTCCTGAAGTACCGGTCGAAGACGTACTTCTTGCCCACCTCGAGCGGCGTGATCCGGACGAAGTAGAAGAACGCGGCGTCGTCCAGCGGGTCGTCGATGGGCTCGAGAAGGTGGTGTCGCGGCCCTTCTCCCGGTAGAAGCCGGAGTCGGGGAAGATCTCGAAGGTCCGATGCTTCGGCTTGTCGTTCTCCACGAAGTCCTGGACGAACCGGTGCGACGAGAAGTCGTCGGTCGCGACCCACGACTCGAGCACGTCGTCCAGCGAATAGAACACGGTCTTGCCCTGGAGCCGGAACCGCAGCCGGAAGGTCTCCACCCCGCGCACCGAATCGATCCCGGCGACCTGGAGCGTCCCGGAGCCCAGCGTGAGCATGCCGAGCTTGGCGCTGTAGGTGAGGGTCTCGCCCACCGCGAAGGGGTAGTCGCGCGTCGCCGGCGGTGTCGGGGCGGCGCGCTTCCCTGCAGCAGCCCCGGCAGCAGGGCCAGCGGTCGAATCATCAGGACACCGCCTCCGCTTGCCGCTCCGCGTCACGGTCGCCGGTTCCGCCGGCGGGGCGATCGGCGTGGCGCGGAACGTGGACCGCGCCCGCCAGAGGTTCATCGCCTCCTCCGCCGGCCGGAGCCGGCTGGGCCGCTGCCGCAGGTCGTGCCGCTCGACGGAGGGCACCGACTCCACCCGGCGCGCGTAGCGGCCGGTGCGCCAGTACAGCTCCGCGTTCGCGGCCCAGCCGTCGGTGACGAGGAAGCCGTTCCGCATGGCTCCGCATCGCGTTCCGAAGCGCGACCAGGCGGACGATGGCGAATCCGGAGACCACGTCGTGCACGCCCGGGCACCGCCACCGCGCCGCGCAGCAGCTGGGGCGCGAAGCGGCGCAGCATGCGGTGCGGCCGGGACGGCTCGCCCTCCAGCGTCCCTTCGGCGACCACCAGGTCGGCGCCGCTCTCGATCCGGCGGACCAGGTCGGGGATGACCTGAGGGTTGTGGGTGAAATCGGCGTGCATCAGGATGGCCGCGTCCCGCTTGGGCCGGTCGGTCAGCTCGATGGCGGTGCGGAACAGCTCCTGAACCGACGCGGCGTAGCCCCGGCGCTCGGGGTGATGCACCAGCGGTGAGCGGCAGGACCCGGGAGTAGGGCTGCGAGGACCTCGCTGGTGGCATCGGTGGAGCCGTCATCCAGGACGAGCAGCTGGTACTCCCGGGGAAACCCCGCGAACACCTGGCGAATCTTCCAGAGGAGGAGGCCGACGGTGGCGGCCTCGTTGTGACTCGGTATGCAGACGTAAATCATGATCCGTCAAGTAGTGGGGCGCACGAACGATACACCGATCGCACCTCGGCTGCCATGCGCTCCGCGCTGAATCGCTCGACCGCGCGCGAGGCACGCTCGACCAGGCCCCGACGCAGCTCCGCGTCGCACAGGATCCGCTGGACCGCCCCCGCCAGCGCCTCGGGATTGCCGCGGCGGGCACCAGGATCCCGCCCCCTCGTGCAGCATCTCGGGGAGGCCGCCGGCGGAGGTGGATGCAACCGGGATGCCACGCGCCATGGCATCGAGCACCGAGGTGCCCAGGCCCTCTTCCCGGCTGCTCATGACGTAAAGGTCCGCATCCGCGATCACCCGCGAGCGGATGGGCAACCTGTCCCAGAAAGTGCACTCGGTCGTGAGACCCAGCTCGCCGGCGAGCCACTCCAGCACCTGCCGCAGCTCGCCCTCGCCGGCGATGACCCAGTGGAGGTCGGGGAAGCGGCCCGCCAGGCGGCGGGCCGCATGGAGCAGGGTGACGTGATCCTTGTGGGGCACCAGCGCGCCGACGGTGCAGGCGAGGGTGGTCTCCGGCGGCAGGCCGAGCCGCTCGCGCACGCCGAGCGGACTCGGCTTGGCGCGCCGCCTCGAGATCGATGCCGGAGTGCACCACCACGATGCGCTCGGAGCTCGATGCCGTCTTCGCGAGAGCACGTCGGCGACCGCGGCGGAGATCGCGATGACGCGCGAGGCCCGGCGCCAGAAGCCCGCGGCGCCGCAGGTGGAAATCCACCCGCCGGGTGGCCACCAGCGGAACCCGGGTCGACCGATGCGCAGAGAGCCCCGCCAGAGTCACGGCGTGGGCGTCGTGGGCGTGGAGCAGCGCCCCGCCCGCCGCGGATCTCCCGGATGATCGGCAGGAGCACCCGTGGATCGAGGCCGATGCTCCCAGGGCGCCTCGTGCACCCGGACCCCCTCGTGCTTCAGCCGGAAGCCAAGCTCGGTGCCGGCGCCGGTGACCACCACCTGGTTGGTGAGCCCGCCTCGCTGCAGCTCGCGGGCGAGCAGCAACACCTGACGCTGCCCGCCGCGCCATTCGCGGCCGGACGCGACGTGGACGACGGACCGGTCACGTCTCCGGGAGCGCTCACAGCGAGCCGACTGTCACGTCGGCGGACGTACGGCTGTGCCCGGGCAACCTCTCCCAGCAGGCTTCGGAGCTCCGCAAGGCTGAACGGCTTGTGCAGGTAGGGTCGGTCGAGGGATTCGAGGAAGGCGAGGGTGTCGCCCCGTACGGTGTCGCCGGTGCTGAAGACGAGCCGGGCCGCGAGCTCGGGCCGCCGGCGGACCAGCTCCTCGTAGAACTCCCGGCCGCTGAGCCGCGGCATCCTCAGGTCGGAGATCACCAGGTCGAAGGTGTCGTCCGCCGCCACGGCCAGCGCCTCCGCGCCGTCGCTGGCGACCACGGGGATGTGGCCCCAGGCCTCCAGCGTCGCGCGCATGTAGTGGAGGATGTGGGGCTCGTCGTCCACCACCAGCACCCGGAGGCGCTTGGTCGGGACGCTGCGATCGGCGTCCGGCACCGGCGGCGGCGGGCGGGTCGCCAGCGGGAGCTGCACGGTGAAGACCGAGCCCTTGTCCTCCTCGCGTGGAGAGCATGATGCGGCCGCCATGCTCGCGCACGATGCCCTGGCTGATCGAGAGGCCGAGGCCGGTGCCCTCGCCCTCGGGCTTGGTGGTGAAGAAGGGCTCGAACACCTGCGCCGCGAGGGCCTCCGACATCCCGGGCCCGTCGTCGGCCACATCCACGGCCACGCCGTCGAGCCAGCGCCGCGCGCGGACGACCACGTTGCCGGGCCGGCCGGTGCTGGCGATCGCCTGGGCCGCGTTGTTGATGAGGTTGACGAAGACCTGCTGGATCTGGTTGGGATCGATGTCCGGCATCGGCAGGTCGGGCTCGACCTCGAGGCTCGCCTCGACCCGGTACGCCATGAGATTGTTCCGGAGCAAGAGGAACGTCGCGTCGAGCAGCGGCTTGAGCGCGGTCGGGCGTCGCTGGTGCTCCTGTTTCCGGGCGAAGCTCAGCAGGTTCTTCACGATGTTCGACGCCCGCTCGGCCTCCTCCTGGATGACGGTGAGCGGCTCGCGGAGCGAGGGCGGGACGTTGGGCACCTCGGTGAGGTAGTCGGCGAAGCCGACCACGGAGGCGAGGGGGTTGTTCAGGTCGTGCGCGATCCCGGCGATGAGCTGCCCGATGGCCGACATCTTTTCCGACTGGATCAGCTGGTCCTGCAGGCGGCGGCGCTCCGTCTGATCGTCGAACAGGAGCACGACGGTGGACCGATCCGTGCTGCTGATCGGCACTGCGGTAACTGCATACGTGCGCTCTCCGGTGCGCAGCTCCACCTCGCGGCCCGCTCCTTGCTGATCCAGCGCCCGCTGGAGCTCGGTGGCCCACTCCGGTGGGGCAAAAGCCTGCCAGGGACGGCCGATCAGACTGGCCGGCGGGGCGTTGACCAGGTCGGCGAAGGCCAGATTGGCCCGCCGGATCCGGCCGCCACGATCCACGATACAGATCGCCGGTGAGATGGCGTCCACCACCTCCTGCCAGGACCGCCGGCCGTCGTCGTGCAGATCGACGAGCCGAGCGCTCTCCAGGGCGATGCTGGCCTGGCTCACCAGGCCTTCGAGCAGGGCGAGGTCCGGCGGGGTGTAGCGACCGGGCTCACCGCGGACGCCGATCGTCCCGGTTACTCTACCCTTGGCGATCAACGGCGCGAACAGCCAGCTGCCCTGTGCTTCGGGCTGGGGAGACAGGGTCCCGTCGCGAAGCAGTGGGTCGAGCCCGTCGGGGAGCACGGAGCGCCCCGCTCCTGGAGGCATGCTCCAGCAGGGGCTGCCGATTGGGCCCGCGGGGCGGCCAGACGTGCATGGTGTCCTGGGCGTCCACGTCGTGATGGAAGAGGGAGAGCGCGATCTCGGAGGGAGCGAGGTTCTCTCGCACGTGACGCAGCAGCGCGTCCACCACCGAGGCGCGGCGCAGCGTGCCGGCCAGCTCCTGGCCGAACCCGATCACCCGGCGCAGCACCGCCAAGTCGTCTACCGCAGGAGGATTAGTCATGATCCGGCCGAATGCGCGGGGGCGCCTGACCGCGGCGGACCTCCAGCTGGTGATCCTGCTGTTGAGCCGGGGCTCCGCGCATCGGCGGGCGTCGCTGGAGCGACGCCTGGTCGCGGAAGGCCCCGATCCGCTGCTCGACGCGCCCGAGCTGCTGGAACGGCTGCTCACGGTGCGAACGATGCTGGTGCCGTCCGAGACGCTCTTCTTCTACGTGATGGTTCGCCACTCGCTGCGCCGGGCGGGGATCGACGACCGCGATCTGGCCGACTACCTGGCCGCGCTCCTGCTCGACTTCGGGCAGCGCGACCGGGCGTGGCGGATCGATTGGCACGACGACCAGCGGCACCAGTATCTGGTGGACATCCTGACCGACCTCGAGGCGACCGAGGGCGACCGCCGGTTCCGAGTCATGGTGCACCTCGGCAACTACTCCCTCTGGCTCGCGGGCCTGTTTCCCGATTATATCGCCGCGCGCCACCTGCGAAAAGCCGGACCGGACGTCAGCTATTACGACGCATTGGGGCGGCGGGGATTCGGCATGGCGTCGGATCATGCGCTGGCGAACGAGTACGGCCTGGTGGCCGTTCTACGCACCGCCGCGGAGCGCTTTCCGTCGGTGCGCAGCGCGCTCAATGGGGTGAGCGACCGGGTGTTCTTCCCCGGTGCCAAGGCGACCGACCGCGCGCTCCGCGATCTAGGAATCCACTGAGACGGCCGCGGCAGCCCCCGCCCGCTCCACCAGTGCCCTGAAGAGCCCGCGGTCCGGCGCGTCGGCGTCGGCGTGCATCTCCTCCGGGTGCCACTGCACGGCGAGCATCCATGGCTGGCCCTCCACCCCTTCCACCGCCTCGATCAGATCGTCCTCACTCCATCCGGTGGCCACCAACCCCGGAGCCAGCTCGCGAATAGCCTGATGATGGAAGGAGTTGACCCGAAGCGAGGTGGCGCCCAGCGCCCCGGCGGCGAGGCTCTCGGGCAGCAGCCGGATCGCGTGGCTGCGGTCGGTGCGCGTGCCGGCCCGGTTGTGGTCCAGGGGGCTCGGCCGCTCCGACGGCAGATCCTGGTAAAGGGTGCCGCCGAGCGCCACGTTTACCAGCTGGATGCCGCGACAGATGCCAAGGATCGGAAGCTCGCGCTGGCGTGCGGCGGCGAAGAGCGCGAGCTCGAAGAGATCCCGCTCACGGCTCGGCGGATTGAGCAAGGGCGAGCGGTCGGCGTTGTACCAGGCGGGATCCACGTCCTCGCCCCCGGTGAGGACCAGCCCGTCCACCCCGTCGAGCGCGCGGGCGGCATGCGACGCGCCGATCAGCGGACTCAGGATGAGCGGCACGCCCCCGGCCGCGATCACCGAGCGCAGATAGGCGGAGTTAAGCCCGGTTCGCTCCCCTCCATCCCAGGTGCGCACCACCCCGCCGAGCGCGATCCGCGGGGTTCTCACCGCAGGATCGAGTCGGGAAAGATGCGAAGGACAGTTGGGATCCATGATCTTCGCGGGATCCACCTGAACGCCGATGAGAGGGATGGAGCCGCCGGCCACCGATACTTCGCCCAGTCGCGGGGCGCCGGGGATCGGATCGCCCTCGTACAGCATGATCCCTATCGTCCGTTCCTGCGTGTCCACCACCAGCACGCCGAAGCCGGCCTTGGCGGAGGGGGGCGGAGTCCCCTCGATCCCCACGACGAGCGTGGAATCGGTCCGGCCGACCACCGCGGGGAACGCCCCGTCCGCGACTACCCGGGCGACGGTCCGCTCGGGTAGGGAGCTGGGTGGCGCCGCGAGCGTTTGATTGGGAATGGTGAACTGCTCGAGGAGGTTGGTGGCACCCGCCAGCGCGGCCATGCCGCAGGTGGGAGGCACACCACCTGCGGGACGATCGCAGCCCGCCGCGAGCGCGAGCAGTGTGGTCAGCCACATCCGGGACGCCATGCCTCAAAGATACGCTGCGGGTCGCGCGAGTCCAAACGATCTCGGCGAGTGAGGCGCATCACATCTGAGGCCCCCATGCGATTCTATGCATGAACCCGACCATGCCCGGGTCGGAAGGGGAGGCACGATGGCGGAGCGATTCAGGGACCGGCACGATGCGGGACGGCGCTTGGCTGCCATCCTCGGGCCGTACGCCGGCCGGGAGGACGTGCTGGTCCTCGCCCTTCCCCGTGGTGGGGTGCCGGTGGGGTACGAGGTCGCGCGGGCCCTCGGCGTCCCACTCGATGCCATGCAGGTTCGCAAGCTCGGCGTTCCCGGGCACGAGGAGCTCGCCATGGGGGCGATCGCCTCGGGCGGGGTGCGTGTCCTGAGCGAGAGTGTCGTGGAGGCGTTGAGCATCCCCGAACGCGTCATCGCCACCGTGGCCGCCGCCGAGGAGCAGGAGCTCGACCGTCGCGAGCGCACCTACCGTGAGGGCCGCCCCTTTCCCGAGGTACGCGGCCGCACCGTGATTTTGGTGGACGACGGTCTGGCGACCGGTTCCACGATGCGCGCCGCTGCCGCGGCATTGCGGGCTCAGGGGGCGGGTCGGCTCGTCGCCGCGGTGCCGGTCGCCCCGAAGGAGACCTGCGACGCGCTGCGGGGGCTCATGGACGACGTCGTCTGCGCCGTCACCCCAGAGCCCTTTCTCGCCGTGGGCGAGTGGTACGACGACTTCAGCCAGACGAGTGATGCGGATGTGCGCAATCTGCTCCGCCTCGCGGCGAGGCCAGGAACAGGGGCATGACGAGTGGGAGGTGGACGCCGGGCGGCGGTCGGTCCCCGATGGACTGACCGCGCGCCGGTAGGTGTCTATGGCTACGGAGCGGTGTCGGTCGTCATGCCGGGGCTTCCGGTCTCGGTGCCGGCCCCACCCGCGGAACCGGCGTCGCCACCAGGGGCGCCGCCTCCACACGCGCCCAGCACCACGGCGCGTCAGGCTGCCGAGAATCCAGGATGTACGCTTCATGGTGAATGTCCCTTTCCACCACGGCGGAGCCGCGGAGGTCACCGCTCGGGGTTGAGGTGTTTCACGTCAGCACCCCCGGTCCCGGCCCGCCAGATCGTCCAGATGCGCGTGTCAGATTACGCCGTGCGGTGGCCTCGTACCGGTCTCTGAAATGCTCGGAGCGGTAGAGCGGCCTTCGGGCCAGCAGTCGCGCCAGGAGCGCGGCCCGGCCGGTGCGGTAGAGTGGCTCGGGGACTTGCCCATACTCGGCTCGGATGCGCCTCTCGTACTCCGCGAACTCCTCCGGAGGCCGGCCGAGGATGGACAGGTCCACGTCGCAAACGAGGCAACCCACGGGATCGTCCGGCGGGCCGGGCATGGTCGGTGAGGTGGACGAGGCGCGCCACCTCCTGAGCCCGCACCTCGGCCGCCCCGGCTTCGACGAGGGCACCGGCACGCCCATTCCGCGCTCCGCGCCTCGTTGCCGCCGCCGGCCGGGACGTACACCGCATCGTGGAACCAGAGCGCACACTCCGCGAGGTCGCGAGCTTCCCCGGCGGCCGGAGCCGCGTCGAGTTGCTCCAGGCAATCCCGGAGGTGGTCCACTCCGTGATACTTGCGGTGCGGCTCCCGGTAGGCCTGAAGCAGCTGATCGAAGACGCGCTGCCCGTCGTCGGCCGCGCCCATGCGTCTCCAGAGGCCGCCGAACCGCTCGCGAAGCAGCGCGTCGCTCATCCCGCGAGGAACCACTTCGCCATCGGCCCCTGCGCGGGCCGCCAGCCCGCGAGTCGGTGCAGAATGGGCAGCGCCACCGCGCGCGCGGGCGACCGCCGCAACAGGGCCGCGAACCTGTCGTGGCGGTGCTTCACGCGAAGCCACCGCGCGAAGCGGGGAGACGCCTACGTCGGATCGATGATTCCGCGGGCCACGTGCTCGCCCGTCAGGAGCGCCGAATAAATCCCTTCGGCCGTCAGCGACGAGGGGACGCCCGCTGCGTCTCCAGCGAGGTGGACGCCCCCGGCAAAGTGCAGCCCCCGGAACTCCACCTCCAGCGTCGCGCCCTCGAGCGGCTCACCATGGCCGGCGAGGCCCATACGCTGCAGCCGGGCGTCCAGATATTCGCGCAGCGCCGCTGGCCGGACGACGTGCTTCGAGGCGACGGCGCCGACCGAGGTGTAGTCGCCGTGCGGGAACACCCAGAAGTAGCCGCCGCCGAGTGCACCGTCGCACTCGACCCGAAGGGGCTCGAGTCGTATGCCGCGGAGGTTGTACTCCGCCGCGAAGTAGACCCGGGGCGAGGGCAGCCTGAGCGCCCGGCGCACGGCGGAGTCGGAGCCGTCGGCGCCGACCAGATGTCGCCATCGCAGGCGCACTCCGCCGACGACCGCGGTCTTGCCCGCCAGGTCCAGGTCGCGGACCGGGCAGCCCGCTCGAACCTCGGCTCCTGCCGCGCGCGTCCATCCGGCCTGGTACCGGCCGAGCTCCCGGCGGGAAAGGGTGACGATGCGTGGTGGTGTCAGGATCGAGCATGACCGGATGTTCGGACGCGAAGGCGATCCGTCCGATCCGTGTGAGGCCTGCGCCCTCCGGCAGACCGAGGCCGCGGAGGATGGCGACGGTCTTGGGCGTGAGCCCACCGGCGCAGGTCTTGGGCCCGATCTCGGCGCGCTTGTCGACCACCAGCGCCTCGCGGCCGGCGTCCGCGATCACCTGGCCGGCGCGCAGGCCGGCCGGTCCCGCGCCGACGATCAGGTGCTCGACCGTCTCCATGCCTCGTCCTCGCGGATGCGGGCGGCGGCTTGGGCGCGCTGCGCAGCGGTCGGGTTGCGGGCCAGCCCGGTCCGTCGGAGCCACATCCGCGCCTTGCGATAGAGGTCGGAGACCACATGGCCGGCCGGGAGCGCCCGCGTCCGCGGAAGGAGGAAGAAGTGGACGTGGCGCACCCGTTCGCCGTAGGTCGCGACGTAAGTGCGCTCCGGCCTCACCACCCGCTCGATGGCGGCGACGGCCGCACTGCAACACCGGCCCGAGCGCCGCGGCCTCCGCCGCGCTGAGCTCGCCCAGCGACTCGCAGTGGCGCCGCACCTGCACGATCAGCTCACCGGGGTCGGTCTGGGGGCCGGTGTGGTGGCTGACCAGCCAGAGCCCGTCATCATAGATGGGGCCGCCGGGAGCGGTGACGCGGCCGGCCACCTGGTCGCAAATGCTGCAGGAGGGTGTGGGCATGTGCGGCGGGAGCCTTGATGGAGTCCGCCCGTAGGCTATCCGCCGGCGCGCCGCCGGGGAAGGGCGCCGGCCGAGTGGCCGGGCTCGCTTGACGGTCCCGGATGCCGGGTCTAGCATTCGATTCCCGACAGCGGACGCCGGGCCCGGCGTCCGATTCCCCGAGGTTCCATGAGAGGTGGTCGCCGGCCGTGTTCGACGGCTTGAAAGCCCGGCTGGACCGCCTTCTGCGCGAGCGCGGCGGCTGCGGACCCGCGGGCCCACGCCGCCGGCCTGCGCGAGGCGCTGGTGGAGGCGCGGCTCGGCATCACCGAGATGCGCCGGGCCTTCGCTTCGGCCGAAGCCGAGCTGCAGTCGGAGCGGAAGCAGCTCGCCGATGCGGAGCGCAGGGGGCGCCTGGCCGCCGCGGTTCCCGACGCGGAGACCGTCGCGGTCGCGGAGCGCTTCGCGGCGCGGCACCGCGAGCGGATTCAGGTGCTGGAGCGGAAGGTCGTGGTCCAGCGGGACGAGCTGGCGCTCGCGGAGCGGGAGGTGCAGGAGATGACCGTCCAGTGGCGCTCGGCGTCCCAGCGCGGGCCTCGCTCGGAGTCGCTCGACGCCGCGTGGCGGGACCTCGAGGCGGCGGGCGGTGCGCGCTCGTCGGACGAGTCCGACCGACTGGCGGCCGACCTCGACCGGCGGAAGCGGGACGAGGCGATCGAGGCCCAACTGGCGTACTTGAAGAAGAAGATGGGGAGGGACAAGCCGTGAGCCGAGCAAGCGTGAAGCGAACATGCGGGTACGCTGGCCTTCCTGTTCGCTTCCTGTCTTCACCGTTCACCATTCACCTCTCACGCCTTTCCGCCCAATCCCCCACCACGCCTCCGGCGCACTTCCTGAAGCTGGCTCACACCTACAGCATCGTCGCCTGGGATTCCGCCACCGGCGACCTCGGCGTCGTGGTGCAGTCGAAGTTTCCCAACGTCGGCGGCATCGTGCCGTGGGCGCGGGCGGGCGTCGGCGCGGTGGCCACGCAGAGCCTCAGCAACACCGCCTACGGCGAGCGGGGGCTCGACTGCTGGCCGACGGGCGCGACCGCGGAGGAGGCGCTCCGGGCGGTGATGCGGTCGGACACGATGCTCCAGGATCGGCAGGTCGGCATCGTGGATGCCCGGGGGAACGCCGCCAGCTTCAGCGGGGCGAACACCTTCGACTGGAGCGGGGGCCGGGTGGGCGCTCCCGGAGGCAGGGGCAGCCTCGCGGGAGGAAAGGAGCAGGTGCTGGTGGGCCGGGGATACAGCGCCCAGGGCAACATCATCGTGTCCGACCAGACGGTGAAGAATCTCGCGGAGACCTTCGAGCGGACCAGCGGCGGGCTCGCCGACCGGCTGGTGGCGGCGCTCAAGGCCGGCCAGGCAGGCGGGGGCGACAAGCGTGGCATGCAGTCGGCCGCGCTCCTCGTCGTCCGCAAGAACGGCGGATACCTCGGCGCCAACGACCGCTTCATCGACATCCGGGTGTACGACGCCGCCGATCCCATCGCGGAGCTGGAGCGGCTGCTGGCGCTGCACAAGCTGCACTTCTTCCCCAGCGAGCCGCGGGACCTGATGCCGATCACGCCGGCAATCGTCGCCCAGCTGGAGCCGATCCTGCTCGCCGAGCCCGCGGGACAGCCGCAGAAGTGGCTGACCGGGAAGCAGGGCAGGGCGGATCGCCAGTTCCTCGAAGCGCTCCGGAATTTCATGTACTGGGAGAACTACGACGTGCGGGTGCGGATGGACGGGAAGATCGACCGGGTCGTGCTGGACGACATACTCAAGCAAGAGAAAGCGAAGTAGGATCGACCGTTGGCTCACCGCCGCCGCTCACCCCGTCCGCACCCGCCGAGCCGGGCAGCGCGACACCCGGTTCTTCGGGCATCCGCGCGGGCTCTCGACGCTCTTCTTCACCGAGATGTGGGAGCGCTTCAGCTACTACGGGATGCGGGCGCTGCTCATCCTCTTCATGACGGCGTCGGTCGCGAGCGGCGGGCTGGGCTTCGACACCGCGAAGGCCGGCGCCATCTACGGGACGTACGTCTCCCTGGTCTACATCACCTCGCTCCCCGGCGGGTGGCTCGCCGACCGCTTCCTGGGCCAGCGGCGCGCGACGCTCTACGGCGGCGTGCTCATCATGCTGGGCCACATCTGCCTCGCGATCCCGTCGCTGGCCACCTTCTACTCCGGGCTTGGCTTGGTGACGCTCGGAACCGGCCTGCTCAAGCCGAACATCAGCACCATGGTGGGCGCAGCTCTACACCCCGGAGGACGAGCGCCGCGACGCGGGCTTCTCGCTCTACTACATGGGGATCAACACCGGGGCGTTCATCGCGCCGCTGGTCTGCGGCTGGTTCGCCCAGAGCGAGCAGTTCCGCGGGATCCTCGGCCGCCTGGGCATCGCGCCCGAGAGCGCCTGGCACTGGGGCTTCGGCATGGCCGCGGTCGGGATGTTCTTCGGGCTGGTGCAGTACCTGAGCGGGTGGAAGCATCTGGGCAGCGCGGGCATGTACCCCGCCCCGGCCGAGTCGCCCGAGGCGGCCGCGTCGCAGCGGCGGCTGCTCCGGGTCGGTGCTAGCGGTCGCTCGTCGGCGGCGGCGGTCCTCCTGGCGTCCTCTCGCGGGCGGGCGTCGTGAACATCACCGCCCAGGGCGTGAGCAACGCCCTGGGCGTCGTCCTGCTGCTCACCACCGTGGCGTTCTTCCTCTGGATGTTTCTCGCCGGCCGGTGGACGACCGAAGAGCGCAAGCGGCTGGTGGTCGTCCTCGTGCTGTTCGTCGCGGCCATGATCTTCTGGTCGGTGTTCGAGCAGGCGGGCTCCACGCTCAACCTCTTCGCCCAGCGGGCCACTCGCACCGAGGCGTTCGGCGTCCCCTTCCCGCCGAGCTGGCTGCAGTCGGTGGCGCCGTTCTCCCTCGTCGTGTTGCCGCCGGTGTTCGCCTGGATCTGGATCCGGATGGGCAAGCGCGATCCCTCGAGCCCGACCAAGTTCACCATCGGACTGGTCTGCGTGGCGCTCAGCTTCGCCATCCTGGTGATTCCGGGCGCAGGCCGCGGAGCAGGGCATCCGGGTGAGCCCGCTCTGGCTGGTGGCGACCTACCTGCTGCACACGATCGGGCGAGCTCTGCCTCAGCCCGGTCGGCCTCAGCGCCATGACCCGGCTCGCGCCGGCGCGGATCGTGGGACTCACGATGGGGGTCTGGTTCCTGGCGCTGTCGGTGGGCAACTACCTCGGCGGGCGGGTCGGCGGGCTGTACGAGTCGTTCTCCCTGCCGCAGCTCTTCGGCGCGGTGGCGCTGTTCGCGGCCGGCGGCGGCGCTGGTGCTGGCGCTGCTGATCAGGCCGATCCGACGGATGCTGGAGCGGTGACGGCGTAGAGCAGCACCTCGCCGACGTCGTCGTCTTCGTCGGCGGCGACGGGGCGCATGCCGACGTTCTCGGCCACCCGGAGCGCGGGCGTGTTCCACACCGGCGCGAGCGCGCGCACCTCCCGCACGCCGGGCTGGCCGAACGCCCACGAGACCATCGCCCGCACCGCCTCCGTGGCGTAGCCGCGTCCCTCGTAGTCGCCGTAGATCGCGTAGCCCACCAGCACGCGCACCGTCATGACTCACCGGGCCACCGAACGCCACCGAGCCCACCGCCTCACCGGATTCCCGATGCACGATCAGCCAGTTCCACCATGGCGCCTCGGCCGGGCCGTGCCCGCAGGCGGTCGCGGACCACCGGTAGCGCGTCGGCCATATAGGGCGGTGGCGTCGGCTGGCGGAACCGGGCGCCGGTGAGGGCGGTGAGACGGGTCGCCGTCCCCGGCGATCAGCGCATCGATCGCGTCGGCGCCCATCGGGGTGAGGTCGAGGCGGGCGTGTGCTGACGGAAGGAGCTGGCATGGGATCACCTCGAAAGAAAGATGGCTCGGCCGGGCCTCGCTTGAACACTCGAAAGAGATAGACCAGCGACGGCGCCAGCACCAGCGCCGCCCGAGCCCCAGCCGCGCCGCCCCTCACCACAGAGCCGTGGAGGTCCTGAGGACGCGGGCAACCTGCCATCGAGCCAGACCTGGTCTTCGGCCTTCGGCCTTGTGCCGTGATGAAACATGAGTGTGGTGCGGTGAGCGGCATCTGTGGCCACCGTGGCTCATGGGAACGGGCGGCGAGCAGGTCAGACATCGGCGTTCCCGAGGCATGGGCACCACCTCGCCGTCGGCCACGACGAACGCCCGATCCGCCGCCGCCGGGATCACGGAGGCCATGCCGGTGAAGCTGCCGAACGCGGGGAGAATGGTGAGACCGGGGCGCACCAGAAAGCAGGGCAGCCGCTCCCGCTGCAGCGCCGGGCCGCTGGACCACCAAGCCGGGGTGCAAGTGGCCGGCGAGGGTGTAGCCCTCGGCCGACTCGCCCGGCTCGTGACGCAGGACGAACGGCGGCAGGAACGCGGGCGAGTTGACGCAGTTGATGCGGAGGTCGTCGGGCGGGTCGCCGGCGTGGCGGTCGTGGTTGCCGCGGACCAGCTGGATCTCGAGCCGGGGGCTGCGCTCGCGCCAGGCCCGGAGCGCCGCGAGCGTGCGGGTGGCGACGCGGCCGGCCCGCGCATGGAACAGGTCTCCCAGCACGACCAGCCGTCGCGCGCCGGTGCGGCCGAGCGCCGAGTCGAGGCGAGCCAGGTCCTCGGCCGTGGTACCGCCTGGAATCGGGATCCCGGCCGCGCGGAAGGTCGCCGCCTTGCCCCAGTGCACGTCGGCGACCACGAGCGTGCAGGTGCGCTGCCAGAACAGCGCGCGCTCGGGCAGCAGCCGCACGTCCTCGCCCGCGATGGTCAGCAGGATTTCGGTCATCCGCCGCTCCGAAAGCCTCGGTGCGCCCCGCGAGCGAAGCGCCTGCCCGGTGCGGCCCGCGCCGCGGCCGCTCGAGCGGCGCCGCCATCCGGCGGATCCGGTCGCCGAGCTTCTCCGAGGTGACCTGCTCCCGCGCCCGGTCGACCAGCAGCGGAAAGGCGAGCGGAGTGGGCCGCTCCACTTCGACCACGCTGATCCGTCCCTCGGCGATCCGCTCGAGCGAGCGGGCCAGGCGGCTCTGCTCCAGCTGCCGCTCCATCACCTCGCGGTGGGCCTGGAAGAGGAGGAGGTTGTCGGGGTCGTAGCGGGCGAACACGTCGTAGATCAGCTCGCTGGACGCCTGGACCTGCTTCACCGCCTTCGCCGCGCCGGGGTAGCCCTGGAAGACCAGTCCCGCGATCCGCGCGATCTCCCGGAACTGCCGGCGCGCCAGCTCGGCGGCGTTGAGGCTCGCGGGAATGTCGTGCAGCAGGTGCTCGGGCGAGAGCAAGCCGGCCTCGAGCGCCTCGTCGAGCGGGGCGCGCTCGGGCGAGAGCAGCTCCAGGCCGTAGTCGTTGGCCGCGAGGGTGAAGGAGATCGGGCCCAGCTGGGCGATGCGATAGGCGAAGAGCGCCGCGAGCCCTTCGTGGACCAGGCGGCCCTCGACCGGATAGAAGAAGAGGTGGTGGCCCTCTCGGGTCCGTACCCGCTCGATCAACAGCTCGTCGGCCGCGGGAATCCGCGACCACGCCGCCTGGAGCTCCAGGATGCCGCGGACCGCCGCCATCTCCGGCCCCTGGTAGATCCCCTCGGCCCGCCTCGTCGAGCTTGGTCCGGATCCAGGCGGCGAGCTGGGGCGAGATCGGCATGCGGGCGCCCGACCAGTGCGGGACGATGTTGCTCTTCGCGGTGGACCGCCGCACGTAGGCGACCATGCCCCGCACCCGCACGAACTCCAGCACCCGGCCGGCGAAGGTGAACACGTCGCCCGGCCGGAGCCGGGCGACGAAGTTCTCCTCCACCGTGCCGATGGTGCGGCCGCGGAGCAGCTGCACCTTCATCGCCGACTCGCTCACGATGGTGCCGATCGACAGGCGGTGGCGCATCGCGGCCATCCGGCTGGTGACCACGTAGCGGCCGTCGCGCTCGATCACCTTGCTGTACTCGGGATACGCCTGGAGCGCGTTCCCGCCGCGGGTGATGAAGTCGAGCACCCAGCGCCACTCGTCGTCGCGCAGATCGCGGTAGGCCCAGGTGGTGCGCACCTCGCCGAGCAGCTCGTCGGATCGGAATCCGCCGCCGAGCGCGACGGTGACGGCGTGCTGGGCGAGGAGGTCGAGCGGCCGCTCCACCGGGCGGCGCGCCTCGATCTCGCCGCGCCTCCAGCGCGGCGCGCGCGGCGGCGACGTCCACCAGCTCCAGCGCGTTGGTCGGGACGCAGGTGAGCCGGCTCACCGCGCCGGGCCGGTGTCCGCTCCGGCCGGCCCGCTGGATCAGCCGGCCGACGCTCTTCGGGCTGCCGACCTGGAGCACCCGGTCCACCGGGGTGAAGTCGACGCCGAGATCGAGCGTCGAGGTGCAGACCACGCAGCGGAGCTTGCCCTCGCGAAGACCGTCCTCCACCCACTCGCGGGTGGCGCGGTCCATGGAGCCGTGGTGCAAGCGCCATGATGCCGGCCCAGTCGGGCCGCGCGGCGAGCAGCGCCTGAAACCAGATCTCGGCGGTGGCCCGGGTGTTGGTGAACACCAGCGAGGTCTCGCCTTCCTCGATGGCTGCGATCACCTCGGGAAGAAGTCGCAGGCCGATCTGTCCCGACCAGGGGAAGCGCTCCATGGTCTCCGGGATGAGCGCATCCACTTCGAGGGCCTTGGGGACGAGGCCCTGGAAGATCCGGCCGCGGCCGGGGCCGGCCGTGGCCGTCCACGCCGAGCAGCGCGTCGCGCGCGGTGTCGAGGTTGCCGAGCGTCGCGGAGAGGCCGAGCGTGCGGAGGCCGGGCCGGAAGCGACGCAGCCGGGCAAGGCAGAGCTCGGTCTGCACCCCCCGCTTCGAGGCCATCAACTCGTGCCATTCGTCCACCACGACGAGCGCGAGGTGCTCGAAGAGCGTGGCGGCGTCCTCGCGGGTGAGCAGGAGGGACAGGCTCTCGGGGGTGGTGACCAGCGCGCTCGGCAGGCGCTCGCGCTGGCGGGCGCGAACCCGGGCCGGCGTGTCGCCGGTGCGGGACTCGACGCGTCCACGGGATGCCGAGATCCTCGACCGGCGCGCGCAGCGCCGCCTCGGTGTCGGCGGCGAGGGCCCGCAGCGGGGTGATCCAGAGGACGGTGAGCGGGGCGGCGGGCCGGCGCGGCGCGACGGGATAGTCGCCCAGCCACTCGAGCAGCGGCCCCATCCACGCGGCGTAGGTCTTGCCGGTCCCGGTGGCGGCGTGGATCAGGCCGCTCTCGACCGGCGAGGTATGCCCGCCAGACCTCCTCCTGGAACGGGAACGGCTCCCACTGGTGCCGCGCGAACCACTCGCGCACGCAGTCGATCGGCTCGCGGTCGGCGCATTCGACGACGCGCCGCGGGCGGCGAGGCTCGGGCACGCGGGGAGGCTGGACCGCGGCCTGCTCCTTCCGGCGCGCCGCGCGGGCGCGCCGGAGGTCCACGGCCAGCGCGGAGCCGCCCCGGCGTCCGTCAGTCCCGCTCACGGTGGCCGATCGCCCTGAGATAGCGCCGAGCCGAATACCGCACGGCCTGTCCGGCGGCCTCCAGCACGTTCTTTCCCGTCCATCCACCGTAGATCTGCTCGAACTCGAACGGCGCGACCGCCTCCACGATTGCACCGACCGCCCGGCGTCGAGGGGGATCAGGTTGGGATAGCTGTACATGAAGCTGACCGTGCGCCGATCCTGCGCCACCATGATCGTATCGCCGGTGAGGAGCGCGCCGAGTCCGTCGGCGCCCTGGGCCCAATGGAGCACCGTGCTCCCGGCGAAGTGTCCGCCGCAATGGATCAGGGTGATGCCGGGCTCGACCTGGAGCGAATCACCGCCCCAGTACACGATGGCCGGATCGTCGCGCATCACCCACGCGCGGTCGGCCTCGTGCAGATAGATCGGGATCCCGCCCAGGGCCCGGCTCCACTCGACCATGGAGGCGTAGAAGTGGGGATGGGAGATCGCCATCGCGCGGACCCCGCCGAGCTTACCCAGCCGCGTCACCACCGCGTCGTCCACCAGGCTGGTGCAGTCCCACACGAAGCCGCCACCGACGCCGCGCAGGTGCAGCGCCCGCTGGCCGATGCCGAAGGAGGGATCGATGCCGATTCCGGTGAGGCCGGGGCCTTCGGGTTCGAGGCGGCTCCGGTGGTCGCTCCGAAGCTGGTCGAGCGTGGTCCATTGTTGCCCCTGCCATCCCGTGTACTGCCGCTCCTCCGAGCAGATGACGCACGATGCCGGTGGGGAGGACGATTCCTGGTACTGAACCCCGCAGGTGGTGCAGATGAAGTTCGACATGCCCGGAAAGGTAAGCGAAGGCGATAGGTTTCTTCGACGGGCGGCACACGGCCGCCCCAATCCGGAGGATACCATGGCCGTCTGCGAAGTCTGCGGCAACGACTACTATCTCTCGTTCCAGGTCGTCGCCGCTGGACATACCCATACGTTCGACAGCTTCGAGTGCGCGATCCACAAGCTGGCACCGGTCTGCCAACACTGCCGCTGCAAGATCGTGGGTCACGGCATCGAGGCCAACGGCACCTTCTACTGCTGCGCGCACTGCGCGCGACGGCAGGGCGTCACGACGGTGGCCGATCACGCCTGACCGATAAGGCGGACCAGCGTCTTCTGGGTCATGGAAGCGAAGCGGGAGGCCACCCGCGCGCGGCGGTTCACGATCCTGCTGGGCTGCTCGGCAAAGGGAGAGTGGATTCCGTTGCTGCGGCGGTAACTATACCCGTTGACATTATATCCACCATGGGTATAATCGCTGGATGCGCGACGCCGACCCGACCGATCCGCTCCTCCCGCTCGCTCCCGCCGCCTTCCACATCCTGGTCGCCCTCGCAGACGATGACCGCCACGGGTACGCGATCATCCAGGAGGTCGCGGCGCGGACCGGAGGGGAGGTGACGCTCAGCGCGGGCACGCTCTACCGCTCGATCCAGCGCCTCCTGGAGCAGGGGCTCATCCTCGAGACCGACGAACGGCCCGCCCCCGAGTTCGACGACCAACGCCGGCGTTATTACCGCATCACCCCGCGCGGCCGCGCCGCGGCGCGCGCCGAGGCGCGGCGACTGGCAGCGGCTGGTGAAGCTCGCCCGGGCGCACGGCATCATGCCGGCAAAGGCGTGATGGGCCTCTACCGCGCGCTCCTGCTGCTCTGCCCCAAGTCCTTTCGCGCCGAGTATGGCGGGGAGATGTGCGCCATCTTCGAGCAGCGCCTGCGCGCCGCGGGAGGCGCGTCGGGCCGGGCGCTCGTCCGGCTCAGCGCGGTCGGCGACGTGCTGTTCACGGCCGCCGCCACTCACTGGGACCTCGCGCGGCAGGATCTCAAGTTCATCACCCGTTCCCTCTGGCGCACGCCGGGCTTCGCTCTCACCGCGGTGCTGGTGATCGCGCTGGGCATCGGCGCCAACACCGCCGCGTTCTCCGTCGCCGACTTCGTCCTGCTGCGGCCGCTGCCGTACCCGGAGTCCGACCGGCTGGTGAAGCTCTGGGAGGCAGTGCCCGGCTACGCGCGGATCGAGGTCTCTCCGGCCAACTATCGCGACTGGAAGTCGGCGAGCAGTGCGTTCCAGGGTATGGGCGCGTACAACGCGATCGAGCTGAACATGGTGGGAGAGGGCGAGCCCGACCGGTTGGAAGCCGCGACCGTCACATCCGAGGTCCTTCCATTGCTGCGGGTGGAGCCCGTGCTGGGCCGGACCTTCACGCCGGACGACGATCGCGCCGGTGCGCCCGGGACCGTGCTACTGGGTCATGGGCTGTGGCAGTCCCGCTTCGGCGGTGACGCCGGCGTCCTCGGCCGAAAGATCCTGCTCGACGGCGCGCCCCACGTCGTGATCGGCGTGATGCCGCGCGGCTTCCACTTTCCTCACCGCGGGGTTTCGCTGTGGACGTCGCTCGCCTTCCGGGAGGACGCCTTCGAGGACCGGGACGACAATTACCTCAAGTTGGTGGCGAGGCTCCGCCCCGGAGTGTCGCTCGAGGAGGCCCGGGCGGAGATGACGGTGATCGCCGGACGGCTCGAGCGGGAGTACCCCAAGGAGAATGAGCAGACCGGCGCCACGGTCATCCGGCTGCGCGACGAGCTGCCCCAGCAGTCTCGACTCCTGCTTCTGGCGCTCTGCGGGGCGGCCCTCTGCATCCTGCTCGTCGCCTGCGCCAACCTGGCCAGTCTGCTGCTGGCCCGCACGCTCGCGCGGCAGAAGGAGCTGGCACTTCGGACCGCGCTGGGCGCCGGCCGCGAGCGGCTGGTGCGGCAGCTTCTCACCGAGAGCGTGCTCCTCGCGATGGTGGGGGGCGGCCTTGGCGTGCTGGTCGCCGTGGCGGTGGTCCCGCTGCTGGCGAGATTGGTCCCCAACATCCTGCCGATAGGCCAGGCGCCTTCCCTCGACCTCAGGGTGCTGCTCTTCGCCGGGCTGATCACCGGCATCACGGCCATCTGTTTCGGCGTGCTGCCGGCGGTCCGCGCCGGCAGCGACACCGGCTTCGAGGGGCTCCGCGAAGGGGCCAGATCGGGTGGGGGCAGGAAGCAACGACTCCGTTCCGTGCTGGTCGTCGCCGAGGTGATGGCCTCGGTCGTGCTCCTGGTCTCGTCGGGCCTGCTGCTCCGCGCGCTCTGGCGCATCCAGGCCGTGGACCCTGGCTTCCGGTCCGAAGGGGTGCTCACGCTGCGGACGGCGCTGCCGCTCCCGAAGTACGACAGCACCGCTCGGAGGGTGGAGTTCTACCGGCGGGTGCTGACCGAGGTGAGCGCGCTGCCGGGCGTGGAGAGCGCGGGCTACATCAGCTTCCTGCCGATGGCCATGGGGGGCGGCATCTGGCCGGTGGCCGTAAAGGGCCATCCGGTCGAACGGCCGGGAGACAACACCGCCAGCCTGCGGTACGTCACGCCGGGTTTCTTCGAGACGCTGGAGATACCGCTTCGCACCGGACGGCTGGTCGCGGAGGCGGACCGGTTCGACAGCCCGTCCGTCGCGGTGGTGAGCGAGTCGTTCGCGCGGCGCTACTGGCCGGGCGCCGATCCGCTTGGCCGCGTTTTCGATTTCGCGCTCCAGGAGCGGACCGTCGTGGGCGTCGTGGGCGACGTCATGGTGCGAGGGCTCGAGCAAACCAGCGAGCCGCAGGTATATCTCCCGGCGACCCAGGTTCCCGACGGCTCCATCATCTTCTACACCCCGAAGGATCTCGTCGTCCGTTCCTCGACCGATCCGGCGGCCCTGGTGCCCGGCGATTCGCGACATCGTCCGTCGGGTCGATCCCGAGCAGCCCATCTCCAGCGTGCGAATGATGGAGGAGATCATCGCCGACGTGACCGCGTCCCGCGCCGTGCAGGTGCGGCTGCTCGGGTCGCTCGCGGCGCTGGCGCTGTTGCTGGCCGGGGTGGGTATCCACGGGCTCCTGTCGTACACGGTCTCGAACCGGGCCCGGGAGCTCGGCGTCCGCATGGCGCTGGGCGCGCAGCGGCGCGACATCATGAGGATGGTCGTGGTGCAGGGCATCCGATTGGCCGCCGGCGGCGTGGTGATCGGTCTGGCACTGGCCTACGTTGCGGCGCGTGCGATGGCGGCGTTGCTCGCCAGTGTAGGCCCGGCCGACGCCGCGACGCTCGCGGCAGTAGGCGGCCTCTGCCTCGCGATGGCGATCGCAGGGTGCTTCTTTCCGGCGCTCCGGGCGGTCCGGAGCGACCCGATGGCCGCGATCAGGGCGGAGTGAGTAGGGCCCGAACCGTCTCCAGCGTGTCGGCGTCCTCCGGCCGCTTGTCGGTCGCGCCACCGCGCCATGCGCGGAAAGCGCACCGCGATGCCCGACTTGTGGCGCGACGAGGGCTGGATTCCCTCGAAGGCGAGCTCGAAGACCAGCTCGGGCTTCACCACTCGCACCGGCCCGTGCTTCTCCAGCGTGTTCCGCCGCACGAAGGCGTCCACCCGGCGGATCTCCTCGTCGGTAAGGCCGGAGTAGGCCTTGGCGAACGGCACCAGCGGTATCGCCGTCCCAGACGCCGAAGGTGTAGTCGGTGAAGAGCCCCGCTCGGCGGCCGCTTCCCGGCTGGGCGTAGATCAGCACGGCGTCCACGCTGTAGGGCGCCACCTTCCACTTCCACCAGTCGCCCTTCCGCCGCCCCACGCCGTACTCGCTGTCCAGGCGCTTGAGCATGAGGCCTTCCGCGCCGACCTCTCGCGCGCGGCCGCGGGCACCGGTCACTTCGTCCCACGTCGCGGCTTCGACCGTCGGGGAGAGGACGAGCCGCCCGGCCGACGGCGTCGCGGCGAGAAGAGCGCCGAGCCGGCGGCGCCGCTCGGTGAGCGGGAGCGGCGCGGATGTCCTGCCCCGCCTCCTCGAGCAGGTCGTAGGCGACGAGCACCACCGGCACCTCGGCCAGAATCTTCCGGCTCAGGGCCTTCCGGCCGATCCGCCGCTGCAGCTGCGCGAAGGGCAGAGGTTTGTCGCCGACCCACGGCGAGCAGCTCGCCGTCGAGCACCGTGCCTTCGGGGAGCAGGGCGCCGACTTCCTCCACTTCGGGAAATCGCCCGCTCAACAGCTCCTCGCCGCGGGACCAGAGAAAGGTCCTGCCTGCCCGCCGGATGAGCTGCGCCCGGATGCCGTCCCATTTCCATTCCGCGAGCCACTGCTCGGCGGCGCCCAACTCCTCCAGCGCTCCCTCCAGCGGATAGGCGAGGAAGAAGGGGTAGGGCCGGCTCACGTCGGCATCGCGCAGGTCGGGCGCGAGGAGACGGGCGAAGAACTCCGGGGTCGGGCTCCCACCCACCCATCAGCCGGTGCGCGATGGCGCCCTCGGGTACGCCGCTCGACGAGCGACGAGCGCCCGCTCGACCAGGCGAGACGAGGCGCCGACCCGGAACGCGCCGGTGATGAGCTTGTTCCAGACGAACCGCTCCCGCCGGTCCAGCTCGCGCCAGGCCCGCAGCATTCCCTCTCGCTGCACCGCGTCGTCCTGTCCTCGGAGCGGCAGGAGCCGCTCTTCGACCCAGTGGGCCAGCGACCGATCGTTCGAGCCGCCGGTGTCCGGAAGCAGCAGCGTGATCGTCTCGGCCAGATCGCCGACCGCGGCGTAGCTCTCCTCGAACAGCCAGGGAGGGATTCCCGCCGCCTCCGCCGCCCAGGCGGCCAGCTTGGGCGCGGACACCAGGCGCTTGGGTCGCCGCCCGATGAGGAAGTGCACCGCCCAGGCCGCGTCGGCCGGGGGCGCGGAGCGGAAGTATGTCGCCAGCGCCGCGACCTTCTCGCCGGTGGCGGTCGTCTCGTCCAGCGCGGTGTACAGCCGGGCGAAGCTCTCTCACTCCGCTCGTCTCATCCTCTTGGGCCGCGGCGTCGTCGTCCACGTCGCCCTCGAACCGGGTCTGCACCGCGCTCGCATCCAGGCCCCGCTCCCGCAGCCAGCGAACCACCGGGCCGGTGAAGCCGTGGGTCACCCACACCCGCTCCGCGCCGGTCGCCTCGATGGCGGCCAGCAGGCTGGGCCAGTCCACGTGATCCGACAGCGGAAAGCCGCGGTCGAGTGACCGGCGGCGCCGCGCGCCGCGCACCAGCATCCATCCCGAGGCGAACGCCGGTGGCGTGGGTGCCGAACCGGCGGGTCCAGGTCGACCCGTCGGCCGAGGGCGGCGCGAGGATGATGGCCCGCGACCAGTCGGTCCGCCGATCGACGGCGCCGGCGTGGGTCGTGGGCGGGAGCGGCATGCCCGCGGCACGATAGACCGCGGTCATCCGCTCCACCGCGCCGTGGGTGAGGATCGGGCCCGATGCCGGGTCCGAGCCCGGCGAGCAGCCGCTGCGCCTTCCCGAGCGCGTAGCCATAGAGCAGGCTGGCCTTGCCCGACGTCCTGGTTGGCGCGCCACCAGGCGTTGATCTCGCCGAAGCACTTCCTCTTGCGGCGGCCAGCGGTAGATCGGGAGACCGAAGGTGGACTCGGTGACGAAGGTGTGGCAGCGCACCGGCTCGAACGGCGTGGTGGTGGGGTCCGGGTCGGTCTTGTAGTCGCCGGAAACGACCCACACCTCGCCGCCGTGCTCGAGCGCGGACCTGGGCGGAGCCGAGGATGTGGCCGGCCGGATGGAGCGAGACGCGCGACGCCGTGAATGGAGATCCGCTCGCCGTACGGCAGCGCGGCGACTCGCGCCTCGGGCGCGAGGCGGCTTCGCAGCACGCCCGCCCCTTCGGCGGATGGTGAGATAGGCCCGGCAGCCCCAGGCCACGTGGTCGCCGTGGGCGTGGGTGACCACGGCGCGGTCCACCGCCCCCCACGGATCCACGTAGAAGTCGCCCGCCTCGCAGTAGAGGCCGCGATCGGTGAGGCGGAGCAAGGTCATGCGGACCGGGGTCGTCCCGCTCAGCCGCGCTCGATCACCCCGCAGACGACGCCGTGCGCCGGAGTTGCCGCTCGGATCGGTCTTCTGGTCGTCCGGATCGGCATGGATGACGAGCGCCCGTTTCTGCGGCCCGATCATGGACTCCGGGCCCTGAACCGGCAGACTCGCCGGCACGGTGAACGTCGTGTCGGCGCTGCCGTCGGCTTCCACGGAGGTTCGGCAGATCGCCGGCGTGCGGCCCATCGGGATTCAGCATGCCGTGCTGCTTCGAGGCGGGATTGAAATGGCTGCCTGCGGATTCGAACCCGGGAGGCGTGCAGGCGCCGGTCTCGTGGATGTGCATGCCGTGCTGCCCGGGCTGAGAGCCCGGACACGCTGACGCCCAGCTCGTCCTTGCCGCCCGACTCGGAGAACGTCGCCAGCCCGACCCGGGCGCCCGCGGTGTCGAAGAGGCTCGCGCTGGCGATCGGATCGGGAAGCTTGGCGCCCGCCGGGCCCGCGCGGCCTGGCCGCCGCAGGCGGCGAGTGCGATGGCCGCGAGCATGCCGCGGCGCGATGCTGGAGCATGTCGGACTCCTGTGTGCCGACGGCGAGGGCCTAGCCCTTCCGCCGCTCGTAGGTTCCCATGGTGGTCCCCTGCGCCAGGACATGGCCCGCCATCGCCGCCTCGAGATCGGACCGGTTGACGCCGGGCGGAAGATTGAGCGCCGTGTCCAGCGCGTAGCAGCCGGAAGAAGTAGCGGTGCGGCTTGCCGGGCGGCGGGCAGGGCCCCGCGTAGCCGAGGTCGCCGCCGTCGTTGAGCCCCTGCCTCGCACCCGACGGCAGCTCGGGTCGGGGCGGCATGCCCAGTCCTATCTCGATGGCGTCGGCCGGCAGGTTCCAGAGGACCCAGTGAACCCAGGTGCCGCGCGGAGCGTCGGGTCGTCGCAGATGAGCGCGAAGGTGCGCGTCTCCACCGGCACGCCGGTCCAGGCGAGCGGCGGCGAGAGGTCCTCCCCGTCGCAGGTGTGCCGGACGGGTATCGACTCCCCGTCGCGGAAGGCGGCGCTGGTGAGGGTCAGGTGCCGCGTCGGCGAATCGTCGCGAGGTGCGGTCATGTGACTGCCCTTTCAAATTGCCACCATGGGCTCGCGCTGTGTGGGTCGTGCCGTTGCCGGGAAAGCTAGCATTCGCGGTCCACTTGCCAATCGTGAGGCGGCAGCGCGTTCGGCAACGTGAGCGGGCTCACAGAACTGGAACGGCAAATCGGCAGCTTTCTAAGGGTTCCACCAACCCTGCGCGAGCCTGAAGCGGGTCATCGCGCCCCACCTTACAAGTCCGAGGAGTCGAACATGCGAAAGGGCGGACTGCTGGTCGGCATGGCGATCGGCGCCGGCTTGGTCTATCTCCTCGACCCCGAGTCGGGCGAGCGCCGGAGGGACCGGCTGCGGACGCGGCTCCAGGATCGTCTGGGCGACGATGAGGGGACGGGCCGTTTGACGGAGACCCCGATCGGCCGCTACGGCTCGAGGAACGGGGACATTCTCGGACTGCAATCCGCCACCTTGCAGCGCCGGTCGGGCCCGAGTGCCGTGGACCGAATGGTGGCCCTCGCCGGTGGCGTGCTCGCGCTCTACGGGCTCGCTCGGCGGGGAATCGTCGGGACCGCGGCGCAGGACCGTGGGCGCGGGCATGCTGTGGAGCGAGATCCGCGAGTCGCGGGACCCGGCCCCGCGGCCTACCCGCGAGCGACGCAGAACGGTGGACATCCAGAAGACGCTTGTTCGTCGCGGCGCCGGTCGAGCGGGTGTACGAGTTCTGGTCGGACTACGAAAATTTCCCGCTGTTCATGTCCAACGTGCGGGAGGTGCAGGATCTCGGCGGCGGCCGGTCGCACTGGGTGGTGAGCGGGCCCGGCGGCCTGCCGATCGAATGGGACTCGGTGCTGACGGAGCAGGTTCCGGGCGAGACCATCGCGTGGCGCAGCCGCCCGGGGTCCATGCTGGAGAACGCGGGCGCGGTGCGGTTCAGCCCCGAAGGCGAGGGCACCCGGGTGGACCTCCGGCTCTGCTACAACCCGCCCGCGGGCGGCGCGGGACAGGCGGTGGCGGAGCTGCTGGGCGCCGACCCGCGGGCCAAGCTGAACGAGGATCTGGGGCGGCTGAAGGCGCTGCTCGAGGGGAGCGAGCATTGAGCCGCCGGCTCACCGTCCTGGCGGCCGGAGCCCTCGCCGGGTGGGCGGCGGTCAAGCTCCGCCGCGCCGGGGGGTCCTTCTCCTTCCAGGACAAGACCGTGCTGATCACGGGTGGGTCGCGTGGGCTCGGCCTGGTACTGGCCCGCGATGCGGCGGCGGAAGGGGCCAAGGTGGCGATCTGCGGACGGGATGTGGCGGCCCTGGAGCGGGCCGCCGCCGCGCTGGAGAGGATCGGAGCCACCGTCATCGCCGTCCCTGCCGACATCACCGAGCCGCGAATCGGTCCGCGCCCTGGTGGAGACGGTGGCGAAGGAGTCTGGGGCCGATCGACGTGCTGATCAACAATGCGGGGGTGATCGAGGTCGGCCCCTCGGAGACGATGGCCCTCTCCGATTACGAAGAGGCCATGGCGACCAATTTCTGGGGCATGGTCTATCCCACGCTCCAGGTCCTCCCTTCGATGCGCGAGCGCGGGGGCGGACGGATCGTCAACATCACCTCCATCGGCGGCAAGCTCGGCATCCCGCACCTGCTGCCGTACAGCGCCAGCAAGTTCGCCGCCCTGGGTTTCTCCCAGGGACTGCGCGCGGAAGTCAAAGGCGAAGGCGTGGCGGTGACGACGGCCATTCCCGGCCTGATGCGGACCGGCAGCCCTCGCAATGCGATCTTCCGCGGCAGGCACCGCGCCGAGTACGCGTGGTTCAGCATCGCCGACTCGCTGCCCGGTGTGTCCGTCAGCGCAGACGAGGCGTCGCGGCGGATTCTCTCCGCCGCGCGCCGGGGAGACGCGGAAGTGCTCTTCCCCGCCGCGGCCAGGCTCGCGGTGATCGCATCGGCGGTGGCACCGAACCTGACCGCCTCCGCACTCGCCCTCGCCGACCGGCTGCTGCCGGACGCGCCGGGAGGCGAGACCGAACGCAAGAGCGGCAAGGACAGCCAGTCCGGCTTCTCTCCCTCCTGGCTCACCAGGCGGGGCGACGAGGCCGCGCGACGATACAACCAGGTTGCGCCCGCCGAGGGCTCGAGCGCATGAGCCGGATGTCGGCGGGCAGAGAGGATCCGAGATGACGGCGACGTACAACGGGATCGGCCGCACTGAGAAATGGGAGCATCTTCGCCGGCCGCAGCCGGCCGGCACCGAGGTGAACGTGGGTCGACGCGAGCGTTGGATCTCGGCCGCCGCGGCCGCCGCCGTCGTGGCGTACGGACTCCGCCGCCGGCGCGGCCGTCGCATCCTGCTGCCGATCGCCGGGGCCCTGCTGGGACGGGCGGTGAGCGGGCGCTGTCCGGTGAACGGGATGCTGGGGCGGAACTCCGCTCGGGGTGACGACCCCTCGAGCCCGGTCACCAGCGTGCGCCGGGGCGAGGGAGTACGGGTAGACGAGAGCGTGATACTCAATCGGCCGAGAGGGGAGGTCTACCGATTCTGGCGTAATTTCGAGAACCTGCCTCGCTTCATGGACCATCTCGAGGCCGTCACGGTGGTGGACGAGCAGCGGTCCCACTGGACCGCGAAGGGGCCGGCGGGGAGTAGGGTGGAGTGGGATGCGGAGATCCACAACGAGATTCCCAACGAGATGATCGCCTGGCGCTCGCTGGAGGGATCCGAAGTGGACAACGCCGGTTCGGTGCACTTCATGCCCACCGAGAACGGCGACACCGAAGTTCGGGTGGTATTCCGGTACGACCCTCCCGCCGGCAAGCTCGGCGCCGCCGTCGCGCGTCTTTTCGGGGAGGATCCGTCCCGCCAGGTCGCGGAGGACTTGCGGAGGCTCAAGCAGGTCGTCGAGGCCGGCGAAGCCGGGTGACCTACGACTGCATCATCGTCGGCGGCGGCCCCGCCGGGCTGAGCGCGGCGCTCATGCTCGGCCGGTGCCGCCGCCGAGTGCTGCTGTGCGATGTCGGGGAGCAGCGGAACATCCTGGCCCGCGAAATCCACGGCTATCCCACGCGCGACGGCACCCCGCCGGCCGAGTACCTGCGAATGGCCCGGACGGAGCTCGTGCGCTACGACACCATCGAGTGCCGCGAGCTCGAGATCGTGGAGGCGACGCAAGAGGGTCGAGGTTTCGTCCTCTGCGCCGCCGACGGCACCCGGCTCGCCAGCCGCAAGCTCCTACTCGCCACCGGTGTCGTGGACGAGCTCCCCGAGCTCGATGGACTCGAGGAGCTCTACGGCATCAGCGTGCACCACTGTCCCTATTGCGACGCCTGGGAGTGGCGCGACCAGCCGCTGGCCGTGTACGGTGGGGCCGAGCAGGGGCCTGGCCTCGCGCTGAGCCTGACCGCCTGGTCGGACGACGTGCTGTTGTGCACCGGGGGCTCCGCGCTTCCCCAGGAAGCGACGGCTCGACTGGCCGCGGCGGGCGTCGCAGGTGCGGGACGAGCCGGTACTCCGGCTCGAGGGGAGGCTCGGGCTGCTCGAGCGCATCGTGTTCGCCGGCGGCGACGCGGTCTCCCGGCGCGCCCTCTTCATCTGCAACGGCCAGCGGCAGCGGAGCCCGCTGGCCGAGCGTTTGGGCTGCCGCTTCACCGAGAAGGGGGCGGTCGACACCGGCAAGTGCGAGGCCACCAACGTGCCCGGACTCTACGTCGCGGGGGATGCGTCGAAGGAGGCGCAGTTCGTCGTCGTGGCCGCGGCCGAGGGCGCCGAGGCCGGAATGGCTATCCACAAGGCGCTGATGGAGGAGGATCTGGCTCTCAGAACAGCAGCTCCACCCCCAGCCGCGCCAGCCGCGGCGTCCCGTAGGCGAAGATCGGCTGCGCGTAGTCGCTCGCGGCCGCGACGATACATCGGAAACAGCTCCTCGCGCGCCGCCACGAATCCGTCGCCGTTGAGATCCGCGGCGGCCCGGTACCGTCACCGACTCGAAGGGGATCGGATCCGGGTTGGCCGCGTATGCCGCTTCCGCCATGCGCTGGATCGCGACCTCGTCGGCCGAGGGCTCGCCGGTATCGCGCCGCACGGCGACGATGTTCCGCCGGTTGAGCAGGTTGCGAATGTCCAGGTAGATGCCGCCCGTGGTGCCGCCGAGCCTGATCGATCGGCGGACCAGGAGGTCGAGCGAGGACGTGTTGGGGAGCCGGGAGCCATTGGGCAGGCCGACCAGCGAATCACCGGTGCTGTCGCTCATCGAGAAGGGGAGGCCGGAGGCGAGCCGGAGGATGACGGCGCCCTCGAGCCCGGCGAGCGGTCGCACGCCGGCGATGGCCGGGCCGGCTTCCTGCGGCACCTTCCCGCGGGCGATCGCGGTCAGCGTATGCCGCTGGTCGAAATCGAGCGGGAACTCCGCCCGCGCCGGGCGGGTGGTGTCGCCGGTGATCGGGTCCACCACGATGAGCCGGTTGAGCAGGAAGGGATCCGTCGCCGTGGCCTCCGCCTCCTGGAGGGTGTACGCCAGGCGGAAGCCGACCCCGCCGCGCAGCTCCCGCTCCAACAGCAGCTCGACGCCCTTGACGCGTTCCGGCGTCGGAGTTGCCGAAGATGGTCGAGTCCGGGTTCACGCCGAGCGGCACCGAGGCGACGAGTCCGGTGAGGCGCTTGACGTAGACGCCCACCCGCACCGTGAGCTCCTCCTTCGGCCGCACCCGGACGCTCAGCTCGTACTGGCTGGCCTTCTCGAATCCGAGGTTCGGATTGCCCCGGCGGAAGCGGCCGGTGCGGGTGGTGTCGTCGAACGCGGCATCCACCAGGAACTGGTAGTCCGGCGCCTGGCTGAAACGCCCGTAGCTCGCGACCACCGTCGCGCCGCTCAGCACCGTGCTGACGGCGAATCGGGGGCTCACCGAGTTCTGGGCGCCGCGGGCCTCGCCGGGCAGGCTGCTGCCCGCGTCGAACCGGTCGTAGCGAAGCCCGGCGGTGACGGCGATGTCCGCGATCCGCAGCTGTCCTTCGGCGTACGCCGCGGCGCTGCGCGGCGAGAAGGCCGATCGCGCCGCGGCCGGCACGGTGTCGCCCACCGGGAGAAGCCGAGCGCGCGCTGGAAGGTGCGCACCTGCTGGGCGACGTACTCGCCGCCGGCGTACAGGTCCAGTCCCGGCATCCCGCCGATCGTGCCGTCGAGCTGGAACCGGGTCTCGCCGAACCGGTTCCAGGCCAGCTCGCCGCGCGAGCCGGTCGCCCTGGAAGAAGGCGGGCACGCCCCACGGCGTCCGGGCGCTCGCGCTCCGGCTCGCGCAGTCCCGGGATCGGGGCGGCCGAGGTGCTCTGCGCCCGCGCCAGGTCCTCGCCGACGAAGTGGAAGCGGGACCCGGTGAACGCGCCGACGGCGTAGTCCGGCTGCTCGACCAGCTCGCCGCGGAGGAACTCGCGCACGTAGCGTCCCGCTCGCAGGTCGAGCACCAGCGGAATGCCGGAGCGGGGGTCGCTGGTGTACTGCACGTGCCCGCTCACCAGGTCGCCGCGAAGCCGCTGCGCCGGCCCGAACTCCGGATCGTACTTGTAGGCGGGATCGTAGAGCAGCCGCTGGTCCTCCGAGTGCAGGCCGAGCGCGCGGAAGGTGGCGCGCTCGGTGACCGGCACCACCAGCTTCGCCGCGCCGGTCCACTGCTCGCCGCTGTTGTGCGGCAGCGGGTAGGGCGTCGCGCGACGGGGGTCGCGCGGATCTGCCGGCGCCGGCGCGTTGACCGGATCGGCGTCCATGCCGCCCGGACACGTCGAACGCCGCGACCAGACCGAAGCCGGCCGGACGAGCGGGCCCGCCCGCGCGCAGCGCCAGCCGGTCGAGGCCCGCGGTCGAGTCCGCCGCCGAACGGCCGGTCGCCCTCGTAGGCCACGCGGCCTTCCCAGCTCTCGCCCGGCTCCCGGGTCACCACGTTCACCAGCCCGGAGAGCGCCTGGCCGAACCGGGCCGAGAAGCCGTTGGTCACCAGCGACGCCTCGCTCAGCAGGTCGGGCGGGATCTGGAGGCCGAGCCCGCCGCTCGAGGCATCGAGCTGGTTCTTGACGCCGAGGCCGTCGAGGATGAACGACTCCTGTCCGATCCGGCCGCCGCGATAGCTGGTGCCCACGCTGCCGGCGGAGAGCGCCAGCGCCTCCTCCAGCGTGCTGATCGGCAGATCGCGGAGATCCTCGGCGGTGATCTTCTGCTCGGTGCTGGTGGCCAGCGGATCGAGCACGGCGTCGTAGGGCGCCGTCACCACCAGCGGCTCCAGCTCCGTGCGGATTGGCATCGAGGTCGAAGTCCACGCGTCACGGTGGCGCCCGCCGGGACGAACACGCTGTCGAGCACCACGCCGCGATAGCCGATGAGCCGCGCCGCGACCCGGTGCCAGCCGGTGCGCACCGCGCGTGACGCGGTAGCGGCCCGGCCGTATCGGTCACGGCGCCGATCCGGTTGTCCACCAGGACCTGCGCCGCCGGCCAGGCCGGCGCGCGACTCGGCGTGGCGGACCTGTCCCGCGACGGCGCCTTCGGCCTGGGCCGCGAGCGCGGACGGGCTGCCGGCGACCGCGCCGAGCGCAGCGAGGACGAGGACGAGAGGACCGGTCGGGTCATCACTCGCCTCCGAACAGATAGAGGTCGCCGCTCTTGCTCACCGTGGTGTCGGCAGCCGAGTCGAGCCTGGTGATGATGAGCGGGAACCCTTCCGCCACGACCCGGGTGCCGTCGGGCGAGAGCGCGGGCCGGCGATAGAGCCGCTCCGGCGTGTCGAGCACCACCTGCATCGCCTGCCTCCGAGATCCAGCACGTGCAGCACACCCGCCGCTGTCCCACTGGGTCGGGCCCAGCTGCGGGATTCACCGAGAACGCGACCCGTCCGCCCACGACGGCGCGACCCGGTCGCCCGCCGCGTTCACGTCCCGGGCGACGCCCGGCCGCGCCGAAGTCGTGGAACACGGTGACCTCGCCGCTGGAGAGCGCGCGGCGATAGATCCGGGTGTCGTTGGGCAGGGTGTAGAGGAGTCGCCGCGCCGTCCTGAACGGGCGCCACGCCCGTGGCCTCAGCCGGTGCCGGGCACCACCGTCGCCGGGACCGCCCTCGCCCTCGAGGTCGAGCAGGGTGACCTCCGTGCCGTAGATGAGGGTGTCGAACGGGCAGATGCCGGATCGCCGCAGGGCCTGAAGACTCGAAATCGCTGGCCGACGTACACCAGCTGGACCGGCGTGAGCCAGCGGAGGTAGCCGGCGTAGTCCTGGACGCGTGCCGCCGGGCGGCGTGAAGGGGAGGGCTGCGAACCGTTTGGGCCTTGGTGGCATCCAAGCGTGGTTGACACCGCGATCCCGATGAAGACGGGGCTGGTGCCGCGCGAGGCCGCCGTTCCCCGCGCTGAGGAAGGCGAGCTTCGCCGTCGGCGCCCGCGGCGGCAGACTGTGCGGCGTCCGTCGCGGTCCTCTCGCCCGGAATGTCGCAGATCAGCCGGCGCTGGCTTCCGCCGGTGGGCGGCAGCTCGGCGAGGCAGACGTCGCCGTCCTCCCGGTCGAGCTGCTGGGCCGAGTAGAGGATCCCCGAGCCGTCCGCGAGCCAGGCTGGGTTGCCGTCGTGCGCGGCGTTGAGCGTCAGCCGGGCCGGCGGGCCGGGATCGAAGGGCGCGTCGGTGCCTTGGGGATTGGAGAACGGGTCGCTGTGGCTGCAGGCGGCGGCCAGACAGGCCAAGGCGAGCATGGCGAGCGCAGTCCACCTGGGGGGTGTCACCGACGGGCAATGTGTCATGCGGGACCTGGAAAATGGCGGGATCGCGTGGGGACGACTCAGTGACACCGGCCAGCACAGCGAGTGTTCGATTCCGGGATTCGGCCATCCCGCGACCGAACACACAGCCGAGTGTCGTGGCGCCGTTGGCTTCGCGCAAGTTGCGCGGCCCAGTCATTTGTGATGAAGCCCGCCGCCGGCACGGTCCTTCCCTATAGCTCACGGCGGCTGCCGGGCAGCAGCCGCGGTGAGCCGGCAGATGGGCCACACCCTCTAATAAGGAATAGGCGTGGACATTCCTCGGGCACCGGCCAACCGCAACCGAAAACGGCTGATCTACGGCGGCATCGCCCTGGTGGCGCTGGTGGCCACCACGCTCGGCCTCCGCGAGCCTCAAGCCCGCCGCACCGCGGGTGGACCGCGCGTCGGTCTGGATCGACTCGGTGCAGAAGGGGCCGCTCGTGATCGAGGTCCGGGGCCCCGGCACGCTGGTGCCGGAGCGCATCCGCTACATCTCCGCCGTGACCGCGGGCCGGGTCGAGCGCCGGCTCGCCGAGCCGGGACAGGAGGTGCAGCCCGGAGACCGTGCTGCTGGAGCTGAGCAATCCCGACGTGCAGCTCGAGGCGCTGGAGTCGGAGCGCCAGCTCACCGTCGCCCAGGCCGACCGGGTGGACCTTGCAGACCAATCTCGAGACCCAGCGCTTGAATCAGGAGGCGGCGGTCGCCGCGGCGAAGGCCGCCTACCAGGACGCCAAGCGCAACGCCGAGGCGGCGGAGGGGCTGGCCACCAAAGAGCTGATCTCCGCCATGGAGGCGAGCCGCGCGAAGGACCGGGTCGAGGAGCTGGAGACCCGGTACAAGGTCGAGGAGGAGCGGCTCGCGGTGATGGTGGGCGCGACCGACTCGCAGCTCGCGCTCCAGAAGGCGCAGGTCGGCCGGCTCAACGCGGTGACCGAATTCCAGCGCGGCCGGATGCGGTCGATGAAGGTGCTGGCCGGCGCCAACGGCATTCTCCAGGAGCTTCCGCTCGAGGTCGGGCAGTGGGCCCAGTCCGGCGCCACGCTCGCCCGCCTGGTGGAGCCCGGCAAGCTCAAGGCGGTGCTCCGGATTCCGGAGACCCAGGCGAAGGACGTCAGCGATCGGCCAGCCGGCCGCGATCGACACCCGCAACGGCATCGTGAAGGGCAAGGTCTACCGGATCGATCCCGGCGGTCCAGAACGGCACCGTGACGGTGGACGTCTCGCTGGAGGGCGAGATGCCGCGCGGGGCGCGGCCCGACCTCTCGGTGGACGGCACCATCCAGGTGGAGCGGCTGCGAGAACGTGCTGCACGTCGGCCGGCCGGCGTACGGCCAGGCCAACAGCGCCGTCGGGCTGTTCAAGCTCACGCCCGACGGCGCCGAGGCGACGCGGGTGAACGTCCGCCTCGGCCGCACCTCGGTCAACACCGTCGAGATCCTCGGCGGGCTCCAGCCGGGCGACAAGGTCATCATCTCCGACATGTCGCGATGGGACGGCCACGACCGGGTGAGGGTGGATTGAGCTGTGGGCTATGGTGCGATGAGCTCCAGGGCGCGCGCAAACTCACGGACGTGACCACTCGTAGTACCGCTTTGGCCCATAGTTCATAGCTCACAGCCCTTCACTCAACCCGGAACCGTCCATGGCCGAATCCCTGATCCGACTCGAAGGCATCAAGAAGGTCTTCTACACCGACGAGGTCGAGACCCACGCGCTGTCGGACATCCACCTCGACATCAAGCACGGGGAGTACGTGGCGATCGCCGGGCCCGTCGGGCTGCGGCAAGACGACGCTGCTCTCGATCCTCGGCCTGCTGGACACGCCGACCGACGGATCCTACACCCTGGACAACCAACCGGTGGCGAAGCTCTCCGCCTCCGAGCGGGCCCGGGTCCGCAACCGGCAGATCGGCTTCATCTTCCAGGCCTTCAATCTGATCGGCGATCTCACGGTGTACGAGAACGTCGAGCTTCCGCTCACCTACCGCGGCATGGCCTCCGACGATCGCCGCAAGCGGGTGCAGGCGGCGCTCGAGCGGGTCGGGATGTCGCACCGGATGAAGCACTTTCCGGCGCAGCTCTCGGGCGGCCAGCAGCAGCGCGTCGCGGTGGCGCGCGCGGTGGCGGGCGATCCCGCCATCCTGCTCGCCGACGAGCCCACCGGCAACCTCGACTCGACCAACGGCGAAGCGGTGATGGAGCTGCTCCGCGAGCTGCATCAGGCCGGCGCCACCATCTGCATGGTCACCCACGACCCCCGCTACGCCCGCCACGCCGACCGCTCGGTGCACCTCTTCGACGGCAAGGTGGTCGAGGAGCGGCAGCTCACCGCGGTGAGCTGAGGTCTCGAGTTCGTCATGCTCCGAGACCTGCGCTTCGCGCTTCGCCGGCTCGCTCCGCGCCCCCGGCTTCACCGCCGCCGCGGTGATCTGCCTCGCGCTGGGCATCGGCGCGAACACCGCCATCTTCACCGTCATCAACGCCGTGCTCCTGCGGCCGCTGCCCTTCGCCGAGCCCGAGCGGCTGGTCGGCGTCTGGGAGGCCAACAGCCTCCGGCGGAGCGAGCGCAACACCGTCGCTCCGGCGAACTACCTCGACTGGCTGTCCGACAACACCGTCTTCTAGCGCCATGGTCGGCGGTCGCACGGACATCAGCGCCAGTCTCACGGGCTCGGGGCAGCCGGAGGAAGTGCCGGTCCAACGCGCCACCGCGAGCCTCTTTCGCGTTGCTCGGGCTCCCGCCGGCGCTCGGGCGCGGCTTCTCCGCAGCCGACGACGCGCCGGGCGCGCCGGAGGTCGCCCTACTGAGCCACCGGCTCTGGGTGCGGCGCTACGGCGCCGATCCGGCGGTCGTGGGCAGCGCGATCAGGCTCGACGGGCAAGCCACTCACGGTGATCGGCGTGATGCCGCGCGGAGACCGAGACGATCGGGATCCGAGCCGCGGCCCGACCTGTGGGTGCCGCTGCGGCTCGAATCCGGCGGAGAACTACCGCGAGACGTCGGGCCGGTTTCTCCAGGCGGCCGCCCGCCTCAAGCCCGGCGTCACCCTCGAGCGGGCGCAGGCGGAGCTGAGCGACGATTGCCCGCCGGCTCGAGGCCCAGTATCCGGACTTCAACACCCATTGGTCGGTGAATCTGGTTCCGCTTGACCGAGCAGGTGGTCGGCCCGGTGCGGCGGCCGCTGGTGTTGCTGGGCGGTGTCGTGCTCCTGGTGTTGCTGATCGCCTGCGGCAACGTCGCAAACCTGCAGCTGGCACAGGCCACGGCGCGCCGGCGCGAGATCGCGGTGCACGCGGCGCTGGGGGCGAGCAGCGTCGCGCTGGGCCGCCGGCTGCTGGCCGAGAGCGTCCTGGTGGCCGCCGCGGGCGGTGTGCTCGGCGTGCTGCCTGGCGCTGGTGGTGCACCGATGCGCTGTCGGCCCTCGCGGCCACCAGCATCCCCCGGATGGCAAGAGGTCGCGGATCGATCCCTGGGTGCTGGCGTTCACCCTCGTCGTTTCCCTCGCGGCCGGGATCGGGTTCGGCATGGTGCCCGCCGCTGCACGCCTTGCGGGGCGATCTCACGAGGACCTGAAGGACGGCGGCACGGGCGGCACTCGCGGTCGCGGCGGCGCGCACCCGGACCTCCTGGTCGGCGCGCAGGTGGCCGGATCGCTGGTACTGCTGGTCGGTGCCGGCCTGCTGCTCAAGAGCTTCGCCCGCCTCCAGCGAGGTCGAATCTCGGCTTCAATCCGGACCGGGTGCTGACCGCGCGCGTGTCGCTCGTCGCCGGCGAGCGCTACGACGGGGACGCGACGCACGTGCGCTTCTTCGAGGAGCTGATCGGCGGGTCCGCGCGGCTGCCCGGCGTGCGGCCGTCGGCGCCATCAACTGGCTGCCGCTGTCGGGCCTGCGCTCCGCTACGCGGATGACGATCGAGGGCGAGCCGGCGCCTCCTCCGGGCGAGGAGCCCGGCGCCGACGTGCGCGCGGTGGACCCCGACTTCTTCCGGGCCATGGAGATCCCGATGCTGCGCGGCCGCGCCATCACCGCGAGCGATCGGGCCGACGTGACGCTCGCCGTCGTGGTGAGCAACGAGTTCGTGAAGCGGTATCTCGTCCGCCGGCGATCCGCTCGGCCGCCGCATCCACATGGAATGGGGCGATACCCTGGTCGGGACGGTGGTCGGCGTCGCGGCGGACATCAAGCACACCGGGGTGGATTCGGCCGCCTCCCCCACCGTCTACTGGGCGCTGCCGCAGTTCCCCTAGAGCTTCATGACGCTGGTGGTCCGGACCACCGGAGACCCGGCGGCGGCTGGCGGCCACCCGGTCGTCGGCAGGTCCGCGAGCCTCGATCCCGAGCAGCCGGTGGCCGACCTCAAGACCTACGATGAGTGGCTGGGCGGGGCCGTGGCCCGGCGGCAGGTTCAGCATGCTCCTCCTCGGTGGCTTCGCCGGACTCGGCACTGGTGCTGACCGCATCGGACTCTACGGCACGACCGCCTACGGCGTGGTGCAGCGCACCCGCGAGTTCGGCATCCGGCTCGCTCTGGGCGCCAGCCGGCCGGGATGTGCTCTGGGGCGTGCTCCGCAGCGCGCTGCTCGTGGTGGCCGGCGGGCATCGCGGCCGGGCTCGCTGGAGCCGCCGCGCTGTCCCGGCTGCTCTCGGCGCTCCTGTACGAGGTGAGCGCGACCGATCCCGGAGATCTTCGTCGCGATCGCCGTACTGCTGCTCCTGGTGGGGGCCGTGGCCGGCTACCTGCCTGCCCGCCGGGCCACCCGGGTGGACCCGATGATCGCCATCCGCTCGGAGTGAGCGGCTCATGACCGCGTCGCACTCCGGCCTGCGCCACGCCCTCCGCTCGCTGCGGCGCGCGCCCGCCTTCACCCTGGCCGCCATCGCGACGCTCGCGCTCGGCATCGGCGCCAACACCGCGATCTTCAGCGTGGTCGAACGGCGTGCTGCTGAATCCGCTGCGCTATCCCGAGCCCGACCGGCTGGTGATCGTCTGGGGCCGGCACACGATCCATCGGCCAGGAGACGGCGTCGCTGCCCGGATTTCCTCGACTGGCGGAGCGAGGCGCGCTCGTTCGAATCGCTCGCCGCGATGACCAACACCCGATTCAATCTCACCGGGTCGGGCGAGCCCGAGGTGGTGCGCGGCGGCGCTCGCGACCGCGGGCCTCTTGCGCGTCTTCGGCGTCGTGCCGACGGTCGGCCGCGGCTTCCGCGACGACGAGGAGCGCGGCGCCGCCCCGCGGGTCGCGATGCTCGGCGAGGGCTACTGGCAGCCGCCGCTTCGGCGGCCGACCGGGACATCGTCGGACGGCCAGATCCTGCTGAGCGGCATGCCGCACACCGTCGTCGGGATCGTGCCCGCCGCGCTCCGGCTGGAGCAGCCGGTGGACATCTGGACGCCGCTCGCCACCGACACGACGCGTCCCCGCCGGGCCGACTTCCTCACCGTCTTCGGCCGGCTCCGCGCGGGCGTGGACGCTGGAGCGGGCGCAGGCAGGAGATGACGACGATCGCCGCGGCGCCTGGAGGCGCAGTATCCCGAGACCAACGCGGGCTGGAGCGCCGAGGTGGTGGGCCTCCAGGAGCAGATGGTGGGCGAGATCCGGCCCGCGCTCCTGGTCTTCATGGGCGCGGTCGGCCTCGTGCTCCTCGTGGCGCTGCGCCAACGTGGCGAACCTGATGCTGGCGCGAGTCGCCGGACGCGAGCCGGGAGCTGACCATCCGGGCGGCGCTGGGCGCTTCCCGGGCGCGCCTCGCGGGCGAGCTGCTGCTGGAGAGCGTCGCTGCTCGGCCTGCTCGGCGGCGCGCTCGGTCTCATGCTCGCGGTCTGGGGCATCGAGGCGCTGCGGTCGCTCCAGCCGGGCACGATCCCTCGCATCGATGAGATCGGGCTCGATCTCCGGGTGCTCGGCTTCGCGCTCGGCCTCTCGCTGCTGACCGGCCGTCCTCTTCGGGCTCGCGCCGGTGTGGCGCCTCGCGCGCGGCGCGACCTCGCGCGAAGGACTCACCGAGGGCGGCCGCGGCGTCGCCGGGGGCGGCGGCATCCACCGGGCCCGCTCGGCGCTGGTGCTGGCCGAAGTGGCGCTGGCGTTCGTGCTGCTGGCGGGCGCGGCGCTGCTGCTCCGGAGCTTCGATCGGCTGCAGCAGGTGGACCCGGGCTTCGTCGCCGGACCGGGTCCTCACCGCGCGCGTCGCGCTGCCGCGCGCTGAAGTACGCGGAGGAACGCTCAGCGTGCTCGCCTTCGGCGAGCAGCTGCTCGCTCGGGATCGGGAACCGAGCCGGGCGTGCGCTCCGCCGCGCTGGTGTCCGACGCCCCGCTGGGCGACTCGCCGCCGTACCTGAGCTTCGAGATCCAGGGCAGCGAGGCGCCGCGACCGACGGCACGGTGCAGGACGCGGCGGTGTTCACCGCGAGCACCGGAGTACTTCGAGACGCTGCGGATTCCCCTGGTCCGAGGGCCGGCTGCTTCGACGCCGGCGACCGGGCCGGCGGCGACCGGGCGTGGCGGTCGTCAACCAGGCGACTGGCCCGGCGCTTCTGGCCCGGGCGGCAGCGCGCTCGGCGCCCGCATCACGCTGGGGGACCCCGCCGACCCCGAAGTCCGCTGGCTGACCGATCGTCGGCGTCGTGGGCGACGTGCGCCACGAGCGGCTCAGCGAGCAGGCGTATCCTCAGATCTATCTCCCGTTCGCCCAGTCGCCGATCGCGCTCGATGGTGCTGGCGGTGCGGAGCCGAGGGCGACCCGCGCGCGCTGGTGCCGGCGATCCGGCGCGTCGCTCGCCGAGCTCGATCCCGGATCTGCCGCTGGCCGACATCGCGCACGCTGGAGGAGCGGAAGGCCGTCTCGCTCGCGCGGCCGCGGGTGAACGCGGCGCGTGCTCGGCGGCTTCGCGCTGGCCGCGCTGGTGCTCGCGGCGGTCGGGATCTACGGCGTGGTCGCCTACGGCGTGGTGCAGCGGACCCGTGAGCTGGGCATCCGCATGGCGCTCGGCGCCGGCGGGGGCACCCTGCTGCGGCATGGTGATCCGCCAGGGCATGGCGCCGGTGCTCGTCGGCATGGCGCATCGGCCTCGCCGGGGCGCTGGCCGGCGGCCGCGTGCTCCGGAGCCTGCTGTTCGGCGTCGGAGCCGGCGATCCGCGCGACGCTTCGTCGCGGTGACCTTCTTCCTCGCCGCGGTCGCGCTCGCGGCCATCTATCTCCCCGCGCGGCGGGCGGCCCGGTCCGATCCGATGGTCGCCCTGAGGAACGACTGATCCATGGACTCCCTGCTCCAGAACATCCGCTTCGCCGTCCGCTCGCTGCGGAAGAGCCCCGCGCTCACCGCCTCCGTGGTGCTGACGCTGGCGCTCTGCATCGGCGCCACGACCGCGATCTTCAGCGTGGTCTACGCCGTGCTCTTCCGTCCGCTGCCGTTCGCCAGATCCGGAGTGAGATCCTGCTGGTCCGGACCACCTGGAGGGAGCTGACCAGCTCGTTCTCGGTGGGCAACTGGGCCGACGTCGAAGCGGCAGACCGAGACCTTCCAGTACTTCGTGCCCGCGCTACGGCGAGAGCTTCAACCTCGCGGGCGCCGACGACGCCGGAGAACGTGGACGGCGCCCGGGTCGGCGCGACTACTTCGCGATGCTCGGCGTCGCAGCCGGCGCTCGGGCGGAGCTTCCGCGCCGAAGAGGACGCGCCGGGCCGGGCGCGACGTGGTGCGTCCTGAGCGACGGACTCTGGCGCCGGCGGTTCGGCGGCGATCCCGGCGGTCGTCGGGCACGCGAGGTCCGGCTCGACGGCCGGCCCCACACGGTGATCGGCGTCATGCCGGCCTCCATGGACTACACGCTGTTCGACGAGGAGCTCTGGGTGCCGGCGGCGTTCACGCCCGAGCGGCTCGCGATGCACGACGAGCACTTCCTCACGGTGCTCGGCCGGCTCGAGCCCGGCGTGACGCTGGCCCAGGCGCGAGGCGGAGATGCAAGGCCTCGCCCGGTGGCTGGAGACGACGTATCCCGAAGGAGAACCGGGACCGCGGCATCGTCATGTCGCCGTTCATGGAGGAGCTGGTCGGCGACTACCGGCCCGCGGCTCTTCGTGCTGCTCGGCGCGGTGGGCTTCGTGCTGCTCATCGCGTGCGCCAACATCGCCAATCTGCTGCTCGCCCGGGGCGCGGCGCGCTCCCGCGAGATGGCGATCCGCGCCGCGATCGGCGCGGGGCGCGGGCACCTGCTGCGCCAGGCGCTGACCGAGAGCCTGGTGCTCGCGGTCGCGCGGCGGCGTGCTCGGGCTCCTGGCGGGCTACTGGGGCGTCACCGCTGCTCGCCGCATTCGGGCCGGAGGACGTGCCTCGTCTGGCGCAGGCGCGGGTGGACGGGCCGGTGCTCGCGTTCGCGTTCGGGCTCACCGTGCTGAGCGGGCTGGTGTTCGGGCTCGCGCCCGCGCTCCGGACCGCCGCGCCGGCTGCCGCACGAAGCGCTCAAGGAAGGCGGGCGGACCGGCTCGCAGGCCGGCAGCCGCGACCGGCTCCGCAACGTGCTGGTGGTCGGCGAGATCGCGCTGGCGCTGGTGCTGCTCACCGGCGCCGGGCTGCTGATCCGGAGCGCGATCGCGCTCAACGGCGTGGATCCCGGGTTCGACCCGCGCGGGCGTCGTGGCCGGGCGGGTCTCGCTGCCCGCGGTCGGCTACGAGACGCCGGAGCAGGTGGCCGCGCGTTCGAGCGGATCGAGCAGCGGCTCGCGGCGGTGCCCGGCGTCACCGCCGCCGGCGCGTGGTCTCGTCGGCGCCGCTGGAGGGCGGGAGCAGCAACGGTCTGGTTCCGGAGGGCCGGCCGCTCGACATCTCCTCCGTCGATCAACTCGCTGATGCGGCTGGTGACGCCCGGCTACTTCGCCACCATGCGGATCGAGCTGGTGCGCGGGCCGGACGTTCACCGCGGACGACCGGCGCGGCGCGCCGCTCGTCATGGTGATCAACGAGACGCTCGCGCGCGAGGCGTTCCCGGGTCAGGACCCGATCGGCAAGCGGATCGCCTGCTGCGAGCGAGGTCCCGACGGCTCGCCCAATTGGAAGGAGGTCGTCGGCGTGGTGCAGCGACGTCCGCGCCCAGGGGCTCGACGCAGGAGCCGATGCCGGAGTTCTACCTCCCGATGGTCCAGGCGCCGGCGCGCCGCGTGGAACTGGACCGACCGCACGATGACGCTGGCGCGTCCGGGCGCAGGGCGACCCGGTCGCGCTGATGGCCCCGCTCCGGCGCGCGGTGGCCGAGGTGGATCCCGCGCTGCCGCTCTACAATCTCGGCACCATGCAGGGCCGGGTGATGGATTCCATGGCGCAGTCCCGGTTCAGCACGATGCTGCTCACGGTCTTCGGCGCGATCGCGCTGATCCTCGCGGCCATCGGCGTGTACGGCGTGATCTCCTACGGCGTCGCGCAGCGCACCCAGGAGATCGGCATCCGCATGGCGCTGGGCGCCCGCGACGCCGACGTGCTGGCGATGGTGGTGCGGCACGGCGCGGCGCTCGCGGCGATCGGCCTGGCCGTCGGGCTGGCCGGCGCGCTGGCGCTGTCCCGCCTGCTCGTCGCAGCCTGCTCTTCCAGGTGAGCCCCACCGATCCGCCGACCTTCGCGACCGGGACTGGTGGTGCTGACGCGCGGTCGCGGTGCTCGCGGCGGCGCTCCCGGCGCGCCGCGCCGCGCGAACCGATCCCATGGTCGCCCTCCGGAACGAATAGCCATGGCCCTCGCGATCGATCCCCTGATCCGGATGGACGGCATCTCCAAGATCTTCCACACCGAAGAGGTGGAGACCCACGCGCTCTCGCCGGATCGATCTCGAGATCCGGGCCGGCGAGTTCGTGGCGATCTGCGGGCCGTCGGGCTGCGGCAAGACCACGCTGCTCTCGATCCTCGGCCTGCTGGACTCGCCCAGCGAAGGCAGCTACGTGCTCGCCGGCGAGCCGGTGGCGACGCTCTCCGCCGGCACAGCGGGCCCGGGTCCGGAGCCGGGCCATCGGATTCATCTTCCAGGCCTTCAATCTCATCGGCGATCTCGACGTGTACCACAACGTCGAGCTGCCGCTCAAGTACCGCGGGCATGCCGGCGCCCGAGCGCCGGGCCCTGGTGCACGAGGCGCTGGAGCGGGTCGGCCTGCTGCACCGGATCCACCACTATCCCTCACAGCTCTCCGGCGGCCAGCAGCAGCGCGTCGCGGTGGCGCGCGCGGTGGCGGGCAAGCCGCTCGTGCTGCTGGCCGACGAGCCCACCGGCAATCTCGACTCGCAGGAACGGCGCCCAGGTGATGGAGCTGCTCGACGAGCTGCAACGCGGATGGCGCCACGATCGTGATCGTCACCCACGACCCGCGCTACGTCGGCCGGGCCGGCCGCAACGTCTTCCTCTTCGACGGCCGGATCGTCCCTCGCGGACCGCTCGACCGGGAGGTGGCATGATGGACGTCTTCTGGCGCGACGTGCGGTTCGCGGTGCGGAGCCTGCTCCGGAGCCCCGCCTTCACCGCGATCGCCGTGCTCACCCTCGCGCTCGGCATCGGCGCGAACACCGCGATCTTCAGCGTGGTCTACTCGGTCCTGCTCCGCCCGCTGGCCTACGCCGAGCCGGAGCGGCTGATCTCGATCCGGGCCGCGTACTCCGCGACCGGGCGCCCAGGACATTCCGGCCTCCCAGCCGGAGTACCACGACTACCTCCAGGGCGTGAGCGCGCTCCAGGATCTCGCGGCGGTCTATCCCGATCAGCATCAACCTGACCGGGCTGGGCGAGCCCCAGCGGATCCAGGCCTCGGTCGTCTCCGACAACTACTTCCGCCTGCTGGGCGTGGCGCCGGCGCTGGGCCGCGACTTCACGCCGGACGACGACCGGCGGGCAGATCGGCTACGTCGTCATCATCTCGCACGACCTCTGGCAGCAAGCGTTTCGGCGGCGACCCGGGCGTGATCGGGAAGACGGTGCGGCTGGACGACGACCCGATGACGATCATCGGGATCATGCCGCCGCGGCTTCCGCCACGTGCTGGAGAGCGGGACGTCGCCGATGGAGGTGTGGGCCCCCATCGCGCTGGACAACCCCGACCCCAACTTCCTGAACGTCGCGCAACGCCCGGGTCTACGACCTGATCGGCCGGCTCAAGCCCGGCCGCACGGTCGAGGACGCGCGCGCGGAGCTCGCGCGTGCTCGCGGCCCGGCTGCGGGAGCAGTATCCGCAGGTCTACCCGGCGGCGCAGGGCTGGCACCCGGTGGCCCAGCCGCTGGCGGAGCAGGTGGTGGGCGACGTCCGGCCAGCGCTGCTCGTGCTGCTCGGCGCCGTGGGCTTCGTGCTGCTCATCGGCTGCGCCAACGTGGCCAACCTGCTGCTCGCCCGCGCCACTGTGCGCGAGCGGGAGATCGCGGTCCGCACCGCCCTCGGCAGCAGCCGCGGGCGCCTGGTGCGCCAGCTCCTCACCGAGAGCCTGGTGCTCGCGGTCCTCGGCGGCGGCCTCGGGCTGCTGCTGGCGGCGTGGGGCACGAGCGCGCTCGGCCGGCTGGTGGCCCTCTACCTCCCGCGGGCCGGCGAGATCGAGCTCTCGCTGCCGGTGCTCGGCTTCACCGCCTTCCTGATCCTCCTCACCGGCGTCGTCTTCGGTCTCATTCCGGCGCTCCAGGCCTCACGCGCGGATCTCCAGGGCGTGCTGAAGGACTCCGGGCGCGGGAGCGCCGGCGCGCCGCGCACCCGGCTGCGGGCCGCACTGGTGGTCGCCGAAGTGGCCGTCGCGCTCATGCTCCTCGCCGGCGCGGGGCTCATGCTGCGGAGCTTTCAGCGGCTCATGGCGGTGGAGTACGGCTTCGACCCCGACCGGCTGCTCACGCTGCAGGTCTGGCTGCCGGTGCCGAACGACCGCTCCAAGGGGCGCTTCCGGACCCACGCGCAGCGCCGGAGCTTCTACGAGCGGGCGCTGGCGGCGGTGCAGGCGGTGCCCGGCGTGCGGGGCGCCGCGCTCATCTCGCGGCTGCCGCTCCGCGGCCAGAGCGACGCGCGGCTCACGATCGAGGGCCGGCCCGTGGCGCCCGACGAGCCTCCGGTTATCGCCGAGGGCCGGCTGGTGAGCCCGAACTACTTCGAGACGATGGGAATCCCGCTGCTCTCCGGCGAAGGCCTGCCGGAGGTGGCGGACTCGCTCTCACGCCGCCACATCGTGGTGAACCGCACCATGGCGGAGAAGTACTGGCCCAGGCGCGGATCCCATCGGGCGGCGGGTCAGGTTCGGGAGCGACGGCCCTTGGCTGACAGTGACCGGCATCGTGGGCGACGTGCGCCAGATCGGACTCGCGGACCCGCCGAGAGAGGAGCTGTACAGCGCGCACCGCACCGTCTCATCGCAGGAGATGTCCATGGTGGTGCGCACCGTGGACGATGACCCCGAGCGGCTGGGCGCGGCAGTCACCGCCGCCATCCGCGAGCGTGGACCCGGAGCAGCCGGTCTTCGGGGTGATGTCCATGGAGCGCGTGATCGAGAACGCCAGCGCCGAGCGGCGGATCTCGATGGTGCTCCTGCTCCTCTTCGCCGGCATGGCGCTGCTGCTCTCCGCCATCGGCATCTACGGCGTCATGGCGTACACCACGACCCAGCGCCGCCACGAGATCGGCATCCGGCTGGCGCTCGGCGCGGGCGCGTCGGACGTGCTCCGCCTGGTGGTGGGGCAGGGGATGCGGCTGGTGGTGATCGGTCTCGGCGCCGGGCTGCTCGGCGCCTGGATGCTGAGCCGGGTGCTGTCCAGCCAGCTCTTCGGCATCACGGCCCAGGATCCGCTGACCTACGTGACCGTGGCGCTGCTGCTCGGCGCCGTCGCGCTGGCGGCGACCTGGCTCCCGGCGCGGCGGGCCACCCGGGTCGATCCGATGATCTCGCTGAGGACGGAGTGATGGAACAGTTCTGGCGCGATCTGCGCTACGCGCTGCGGCAGCTGGTCCGCTCGCCCGGCTTCACGGCGATCGCGGTGCTCACGCTCGGACTCGGGATCGGCGCCAATACCGCGATCTTCAGCGTGGTGAACGCGGTGCTGCTCCGAGCGCTGCCCTACGAGGATCCGTCCAGCCTCGTGCAGGTGAGCGAGACCCGGCCGGACGGCAGCTCCAACGCGGTCTCCTACCCCAACTTCGTGGACTGGCGGAAGGACGGCGGCGCCTTCCGATCACTCGCGCTGTTCCGCGACCTCGCATTCAACCTCGCCGGGCGCCGCCGAGCCCGAGCGGATCGCCGGCGCGCTGGTGAGCGCGGACTTCTTCCGTACGCTCGGTATCGACCCCGGCGATCGGCCGGTACTTCGCCGAGGGTGAGGACCGCGCCGGCCGTGACGGCGTGGCGGTCATCAGCCATGCGCTCTGGCACCGCCGGTTCGCCGGCGAGCCCGACGTGGTCGGACGGAGCCTCATGGTGGACGGTCGCGCGCTGACCGTCATCGGTGTGGCGGCCGCCGGCTTCAGCTTTCCGGAGCGGGCCGAGATCTGGATTCCGGTCTCGCACGACGTGGCCGGACATCCTGGACAATCGTGGCCTCCACGGATACATGGTCGATCGGCCGGCTGCTTCCCGGCGTGTCGCTCGAGCGGGCGGCGGCGAGCCTCGCAGTCACTCGCTTCCCGACTCGGCAGCGAGTATCCCGCGACCAACAAGGGGTGGGGCGTCGCTCCTGGCGCCGCTGCACGACTCGCTGGTGCAGGATGTCCGGCCGACGCTCCTCGTTCTCCTGGGCGCGGTCGGGTTCGTGCTGCTGATCGCCTCGGCCAACGTGGCGAACATGATGCTGGCTCGCGGGCGCCGCGCGGCGCCGCGAGCTGTCGGTCCGGACCGCCCTCGGCGCCAGTCGGTGGCGGCTGGTGCGTCAGCTGCTGACGGAGAGCGTCCTGCTGGCGCTCCTCGGCGGAGCGCTGGGACTCGTCCTCGCGGCGTGGGGCGTGGACGCGCTGCTCGCCCTGGGGCCCGAGGACCTTCCGGCCGCCGAAGGGGTGGTGCTTGGACCGGACGGTGCTCGGATTCACCCTCGGCATCTCCGTCGTCACCAGCCTGGTGTTCGGGCTCGTCCCCGCGGCCCACGCCGCGGGCCGGGACGCGGAGGCATGGCTGCGCGAGAGCGGCCGGACCTCGGGCGGCGTCGGGCGGCAGCGGACCCGGCGCCTGCTCGTCGTCGCGGAGATCGCGCTGGCCCTCCTTCTCCTCATCGGCACCGGGCTCATGGTCCAGAGCTTCCGCCGGCTCTCAGGCGCTGAACCCCGGGTTCAATCCGGAGGGTGTGGTCTCGGCCCAGCTGTCTCTGCCTCGCGCCAACTCCGACACCGCGCGGGTGATCGGCTTCTACCAGCAGCTGGTTGCCCGAGCCGGCGCTCTGCCCGGGCGCCACCGGCGCTGCCGCGGTCAGTTATCTGCCGCTGGGCCGGGACGGGGCGCGCTACCGTTTTCTGGTCGAGGGTCAGCCGTTCCTCGAGCCGCAGCTTCGGCCCGGCGCCGAGTTCAACGTCGTCACTCCGGGGTACTTCGCGACGATGGAGATCCCGTTGTTGCAGGGCCGCGACCTTGGCGAACAGGATCGGTGGGACGCCCCCGCGGTGGTGCTCGTCAACCGGACCCTGGCGCGGCAGTTCTGGCCCGGCGAAAGCGCCGTGGGCAAGCGGGTCACTCTCGGCGAGCCGGATGAGGGCGCCTGGATGACGGTGGTCGGCGTCGTCGCCGATGTGAGCCAGCGCTCCCTCACCACCGAGATGCGGCCCCAGATGTATGCCCCACACGCGCAGGTCGGATTGGAGGAGATGGCCCTCCTGGTCCGGAGCACGATGGATCCGGCCGCGCTGGTCCCCGCCATCAGGGACGCCGTGCGGCGAGATCGATCCCGGAGTTCCCGTGTCCGAGGTCCAGAGCCTGACCCAGGTGCGGAGCGCCTCGATCGCGACCGACCGGTTCAGAACCCTGGTGCTCGCCACGTTCTCCCTGCTCGCGCTCGCGCTCGCGGCGATCGGCGTGTACGGGGTGATCTCCTATGGCGTGGTCCAGCGGTCGCGGGAGATCGGCATCCGCGTGGCCCTCGGCGCGCGGCGTGCCGAGATCCTGCGGCTGGTGGTCGGCGAAAGCATGCTCACGGTGGGCATCGGCATCGCCGTCGGACTCCTCGCGGCCGTGGGGCTCTCCCGCTTCATCGCCTCGTTGCTCTACGCTGTGCGGCCCGACGATCCGACCACCTTCGCCGCGATCTCCGCTCTCATCGCCGCGGTGGCGCTGGCGGCCTGCGTCATCCCCGCGCGGCGCGCAATGCGGGTGGATCCCGCGACGACGTTGCGGTCCGAGTGATGGATGCACTCCGCCAGGATCTCCGGTTCGCCCTGCGACAGCTGGTGCGCTCGCCCGGGTTCGCCGCACTCGCGGTCGCGATGCTCGCGCTCGGAATCGGCGCGACCACCACGATCTTCAGCGTGATCAACACCGTCTTTCTCCGGCCGCCGGCCCACGTGCGCGAGCCGGAGCGACTGGTGGCGGTATTCACCAGCGATTTCAGCGGACCCCGGTTCGGCACGTCGCTCCTATCCCGACTTCCGGGACTTCGCCTCGGGCGCGGCCGGCCTCGAGGCGCTCGCCGCCACCACGCCGCGGCCGTTCAGCGTCGCCACCGGGAAAGACAGCTTCCGCGCAATGGGCGAGATGGTCAGCGACGACTACTTCGGGCTCCTCGGCGTACCGCTGGCGCTGGGCCACGGATTCGCTGCGGGAGGGTCGGAGACCGAGGTCGGTCATCGGCTACGGCCTCTGGCAACGACGGTTCGGCGGCGCAGCCGACGTCGTGGGCCGGACCATCCGGCTCTCGGGGCACACGTTCACGATCGCGGGCGTGGCGCCCGAGGGGTTCAACGGGACGATGCGCGGTGTCCGGGTCGAGATCTGGACTCCGCTCGCGGCGCAGCAGGTTCTCGTCACCGAACGACGACATGCTCACCAACCGGGGGGACCGCGGTCTCTTCCTCGTCGGGCGGCTGCGCGCCGGCGTGACCGCGGCCCAGGCGCAAAGTCAGCTCGACGTCGTGGCGGCGCGCCTGCACGGCGCCTACGGCCGCAACATGGATCGATCACACTGGCGCGTGCCCGGGTGGTGACGGTGCTGCCCGAGCGGGACGCGCGGATCTTCCCTCGCTCCGCGGCCCGGTGACCCAGTTCCTCGGCGCTGCTGATGGGCGTCGCCTGCCTGGTGCTGGTGATCTGCTGCGCCAACCTGGCCAATCTGCTGCTGGCCCGCGGCACCGCGCGGCGCCGGGAGGTGGCGGTGCGGCTGGCGCTCGGCGGCGAGCCGCGTGCGCCTGGTGCGTCAGCTTCTCACCGAAGGTCTGGTGCTCGCGGCGGCCGGCGGGGCAGGCGGCGTGCTGCTCGCCACGTGGGCGACCGGTGCGCTCGCCGGCTTCGAGCCGCCGATGCCGGTGCCGGTGGCGCTCGATTTCCCGCTCGACGCGCGGATCCTCCTGTTCACCGTGCTCGTCACCGCCGTCACCGTGGTGCTCTCGGCCCTCGCGCCGGCGCTCCGCGCCACGCGGCTCGAAAGCGCCACCGCGCTCCGCGGGGCGACCTGGGGGCGGCCGCGGTCGGACGGCGCATCGGCCTGCGCGACGGCCTGGTGGTGGCACAGGTCGCCATCTCGCTCGTGGTGCTCGCCGCGGCCGGACTCTTTCTCGCGAGTCTCCGGAACGCCACCCGCATCGACCCGGGGTTTCGGCGGCGGGCCTCGCGCTGATGCGCCTGGAGCTGGGGATCCAGGGCTACGACTCGGTGCGCGGCAAGGTCGTTCTACGCCGAGCTGGAGCGGCGCGCGCAGTCGCTGCCGGGCGTCGACGCCGCCAGCCTCGCCGAGATCGTTCCGCTCGGGCTCGCCCGCCAGCGCCGCGGCATCGAGGTCGAAGGCTACACGCCGCGAGACGGCGAGGAGATGGAGTTCGGGGTGAACACGGTCGGCGCGGGATACTTCGAGACCATGGGCATCGCGCTGGTCCAGGGCCGAGGGTTCGAGCGCCAGCGATCGCGAGGGCGCCGCGCCGGTGGCCGTGGTGAACGAGAGCGTTCGCCCGGCGATTCTGGCCCGGGAGACAACCCGATCGGCCGCCGGTTCAGCACCGGCCAGGGGAGGCACCCGTGAGGTCGTCGGCGTGGCGCGGGACGGGAAGTACTGGTCGCTGACCGAGGAGCCGCAGCCGCACTTCTACGAGCCCTTCGCGCAGGCGTACGAGGCCGACATGGTGCTGCTGGTGCGGACCGCGAGCGATCCCCGCGCGGATCCTGCCTGCGCTGACCCGCGAGGCGCGGGCGCTCGACCCCGAGCTGCCGGTCGAAGCGAACACGATGACGCGAGCACCTGGGGTTCGCGCTGCTCCCCCAGCGGCTCGGCGCGGTGGTGCTGGGGCTGTTCGGCGTGGTGGCCGCCTCGCTCGCGGCGCTCGGACTCTATGGTGTGATGTCGTACGTGGTCTCGCAGCGCACGGCGGAGATCGGCATTCGGATGGCGCTCGGCGCGCGCGCCGCGCGACGTCCGGCTGCTGGTGGTCCGCCGCGCCCTGGCGCTGACGCTGACGGGGCTCGGGCTCGGGCTGGCCGGGGCGTTGGCCGCCACCCGGGTCCTCGCCTCGTTCCTGGTCGATGTGAGTCCCACCGATCCGGCCACGCTGGCCACGGTGGCCCTCCTCTTCACTTCGGTGGCCCTGCTGGCGAGCTGGCTGCCGGCTCGCCGCGCGGCGGCGGTGGACCCGATGCGCGCGCTCAGGAGCGAGTGATGGGCTCGCTCGCCGCCGACTTCCGCCTCTCGATCCGCCGCCTGCGCCGGAGCCCGGGCTTCACCATCGCTGCCGTCCTCACCCTCGCGCTCGGCATCGGCGCCAACACCGCCTTCTTCAGCCTGGCCGACGCGGCCCTGCTCCGGCCGCTGGCGTACCCGGCCGCCGACCGCCTGGTGATGCTGTGGGAGCGGCAGGCCAGCGCGGGCAAGGAACGCGAGCGGACGTCCGCAGCGAACTTCCTCGACTGGCGGCGCGAATCCAGGTCGTTCGGCGAGATGGCGGCGTGGGCGCCCTGGGGCTTCGCGCTCACCGGCCGACGGCGAGCCGGAGGAGCTCGCCTCGGTGCGGGCCTCGGCCAATCTCTTTCGGACGCTCGGCGTTTCCCCGGCGCTGGGACGCGGATTTCTGCCGGAGGAGGAGACGCCTGGACGCGACCGCGTGGTGGTGGTGAGCCACGCCTTCTGGGTCGGCCGGCTGGGTGGTGATCCGGGAGCGGTCGGGCGCACGCTCACGCTCGACGGCATTCCGCACCAAATCGTCGGCGTGATGCCGGCGGGATTCCGCTTCCCGGACGACGCCTCGGTGTCCCTGTGGAATCCCCTGGCCTTCGACGCCTCCGAGCTGACCACCCGCGCCGAGCGGCGGTTCAATGTTCTCGGGCGTCTCGCTCCGGGTGCCACGCTGGGCGACGCCACCGCCGAGCTCGACCTGCTGGCCACGCGACTCGCGAGGGAGCATCCGGAGACCAACGCAGGGTGGACCGTGGCCGCGATCCCGGCAGCCGATGCCGTCGCCGCCGGCGGCCGGGCACTCGGTGACGCTCCTGCTGAGCACCGTTGCCCTGGTGCTGCTGCTCGCGTGCGCCAATGTCGGGCATCTCTTTCTCGCCCGCGCGCTCGACCGGAAGCGCGAGCTCGGCATCAGGATGGCGCTCGGCGGCGCGCCGGCCCGGCTTCTCCGCCTGCTGGTGCTGGAATGCGGCGTGGTCGCTGTCCTCGGCGCCCTGGTGGGCATCGCCCTCGCGGCATGGGCGGTGCCGCTGGTCCAGAGTCTCGACCCGGGCCTGCTACCCGGCTGGCGCGAAGCGGCGCTCGACGGACGAGTGCTGGCCTTCACCCTCGCGCTCCTGCTGCCGGTCACCTTCCTCTGTGGCGTGCTTCCGGCGCTTCGCGCGGTCGGGCTTGGCCGCCGGCGTGCCGCTGACCGGCTGGCCGGCACCCGGCTGACCGATGGTCGGGAGCGAGGCAGGGCTGCGGCGCGGGCTCATCGTGGGGGAGGTCGCGCTCTCGGTCGTGCTTCTCGTGGCGGCGGGATTGCACCTCCGGAGTCTCGTGCGCCTTCAGCGGGTGGACCCCGGATTCGACGCCAGCCGGGCTGTCGCGGGGACGGTTTTTCTCTCCGGTGCGGGGTACGCATCGGACGCGCAGCAGATCGCGTTCTTCGGCGACGTCGTCGAGCGGTTGGGCCGGCGCCCCGGCGTCGTGGCGGCCGGGGCGGTGACGACACTGCCGCTGAACCCCGTCGGCATCGACTACGACCTGCCGTTCTCCGCGGATGGCAATCCTCCGCCCGCGACCGCCGACCGCCAGGAGGTGGACTTCCGGGTGGTGGCGGGCGACTACTTCCGCGCGCTCGGCGTTCCGGTGCTCCGGGGAAGGGGCTTCGGCGCCGCCGATCGCGAGGACGCGGCGCGCGTGGTGCTGGTGAACCGGACGCTCGCGAACCGGTTCTTCCCCGGCGAGAACCCGGTCGGGCGCAAGGTCTGGGTCGGCGGCGGGATCGACGCGGCGACGGTCGTGGGTGTGGTGGGCGACGTGCGCCACCGGAGCCTCGCGGCCCGGCCGCGGTCGGAGCTGTACGTCCCGTTCCGACAGTATCCCCACGGGGGGATGACGATCGTGGTGCGGGCCTCGGGGGATCCGGCCGGCCTCGCGCGGATGATCAAGGCGGAGGTCTACGGCCTCGACCCGCGCCAGCCGCTCAACGACCTCGTCACGCTTCCGGAGCTGATTCGCGGCTCGGTCTCTCCCCAGCGATTCGTCCTGCTGTTGCTCGGTGGCTTCGCGGCGCTGGCGCTGCTGCTCGCCGCCGTCGGGGTGTACGGCGTGATCGCGTATTCGGTGGGCCAGCGGACCCGCGAGATCGGCATCCGCATGGCGCTCGGCGCGGCGGGCCGAGAGATCCGGCGCACCGTGATCCGTCCCGCCGTGGGGCTCGCCGCCATCGGCGTGGCGCTCGGGCTGCCTCGCCGCGTGGCTGCTCGGCGGCGTGCTCGCGCCCGAGCTCTACGAGGTGAGTCCCCACGATCCGCTCACGTTCGCGGTGGTCGGCTGCATCCTCCTCGCCTCCGCCTGGGCGGCCTGCGCGATTCCCGCGCGCCGGGCCGGCCGGCTCGACCCGCTGGTCGCCCTGAGGTCCGAATGATCGACTGGCTCATGCGCGACCTGCGCTATGGGTCCGGCAGCTGCTCCGGAGCCCCGGCTTCGCCCTGGCCGCCGGGCTCACCCTCGCGCTCGGCGTCGGAGCCAACACCATCATCTTCAGCATCGTGAACGGCCTGCTGCTCCGGCCGCTCCCGGTCGACCGGCCGGAGGACGTGGTCGCGCTCTATGCCACCGATCGGACGGAGCGGCCACACTCGGAGCCTCTCCTATCCCGAGTACCTCGACTACCGCGACCGCAGCGGGATCTTCGCGGGGCTGGTGGCTCAGCAGGGCCTGCCGCTCAGCCTTGGCGGGCGAGACGGCGCGGAGATGGTGTGGAGCGAGATCGTCACCGAGAACTACTTCTCGGCGCTCGGCCTTCGGCCGGTGTTGGGACGGACGCTTCGGGCCGGCCGACGCGGCCGGGCCCGGGATCCGATCCGATGGTGGTACTGAGCCATCGGCTGTGGCGGGACCGGTTCGGCGGCGATCCCGGCGTGATCGGCCGCACCGTCCGGCTCAACGGCCATCCCTTCACCGTCGTCGGCGTGGCGCCGGCCGGCTACACCGGTGTCCGGAAGTTCGGGTTTCACCCCGATCTCTGGGTGCCGATGATGATGCACGCGCAGGTGATGCGCGACGCGGACGGGATTCTGGACGATCGCGAGAGCACCTGGCTCACGGTCGCCGGCCGGCTCAAACCGGGGCTCGATCTGGACGCGGCGTCCGTCATGCTCTCGGACTTCGCCGCCGCGCCTGGAGCAGATCTATCCCGAGACCAATCGGGACCGGGGCGCGCGCCTGCTGCCGGGCGGGACCGGCTTCGACAATCCCGACTTCGCGCCGGCGCGAGACCTTGGTGCTGAGCGCGGCTCTCGCCATGGGTGCCGCCGGGCTCATTCTCCTCCTGGCCTGCACCAACGTCGCGAACCTGCTGCTCGCCCGGGCCTCCGCCCGAGGCCGCGAGATCGGCGTGCGGCTGGCGCTCGGCGCGACCCGTGGCCGGCTGGTGCGGCCAGTTTCTGACCGAGGGACTGCTGCTGGCGGTCGCGGGAGGCGCGGCGGGGATCGCGCGTGTCTTCCTGGAACCCGCGAGATCCAGGCGCTGATGGTGCCTCGGCTCCAGTTCCCCGTGGGCTTCGATGTCTCATTGGACCGGCGAGTTCTGTTCTTCGGCCTGGCGATCTCTCTCCTCACATCGCTGCTGTTCGGGCTCGCTCCCGCGCTCCGCGCGGCCAGGCACGACGTCGTGGCCATGCTCAAGGACAGCCAGCCGCGGACGCGCCCGCCCCGGTGGGGGCTCGATCTCCGGAGCATGCTGGTGATCGGGCAGGTCTCGCTGTCGCTGGTGCTGCTCATCGGCGGCGGGCTGTTCCTCAAGAGCCTCCTGAACGCTCGGGGGATGGACGTCGGCCTCGCCCGGGAGAATCGGCTGCTCCTCTCGCTCGATCCGGGCCTCCAGGGTTACGACTCGGTTCGTACCGAGAGCCTGTATCGCGTGCTGATCCAGCGGGTCCGCGAGCTGCCGACGGTGGCCTCGGCCACGCTCGGCTTCCCGCTCCCGCTCGACACCTACGGACGGAGCCGGTCGGTCTTTCTCGAGGGATCTGCGATGCCGGGCCGGAGGGCCTCGAGGTCGGGGTGACGATCGCCGCCGCCGATTACTTCGGCACGGTCGGCACGACGCTGGTTCAGGGAAGGGAGTTCGGCCGCGGCGACAGCGCGAGCGCCGGACGGGTCGCCGTCGTCAACCAGACGCTGGCGGCGCAGCTCGGGTCGGCGAGGAGGCGGTCGGCCGGCACTTCCGGCTGGGCGGCCCCGAGGGCGACCGTGTCCGGGTCGATCGGCGTGGCCAGGGACGCCCGCTACGGCACCCTCGGGGAAGGGCCTCGTCCCTACATGTATCTGCCGCTCTCGCAGCACCCGCGCTCGTGGCTCACGCTGGTGGTGCGCACCAGGGGCGATCCGGCGGGCCTCATCCCGAATGTCCGCGATGTGGTCCACCGGCTCGATCCCGACCTGGCGGCGTTCGGCGTGATGACCATGGACCGGCACCTGGAGAACGCTCTCAACCTCGCGACCATCTCGGCGATCTTCGCCGGCGCGTTCGGCGCCATCGCGCTCCTGCTCGCCATGGTCGGCATCTACGGCCTGGTCTCCTATTCCGTCGCCCGGCGCACCCGCGAGGTCGGCATCCGAATCGCGCTCGGCGCCAGCCGGGAGGACGTGCTGCGGCTGGTGCTCGGCAAGGGTCTGGGCCTGGCCGCGCTCGGCGTGGGCGTCGGGCTGCTCGCGGCGCTGGCGGACCGGCACGGCTGATCGGCGGGATGCTGTACGACGTGAGCCCCAGCCGATCCCGACGATCATCGTCTCGATGTCGCTGCTGCTCGCCGCGGTCGTCCTGCTCGCCAGCTACCTCCCCGCACGCCGAGCGATGCGGGTGGATCCCGTCACGTCGCTGAGGTCCGAATGATCGACGTCATCCGGCACGATCTCCGCTATGCGCTCCGGAGCCTGCGCCAGCGCCCCGGCTTCACCGCGCTCGACCGTGCTCACCCTCGCGCTCGGCATCGGCGCCACCAGCGCGATCTTCAGCGTGGTGAACGGCGTGCTCCTCCGGCCGCTGCCCTACGACCGGCCGGACGACGTGATGATGATCCACACCCGCCTCGAGGGAAATCCGCGGGCGCGAGCTGAGCCTGCCCGAGTACTGGGACCTGCGCGAGCAGGCCCGGGCGTTCACGCCGCGTCGCGGCGTTCAGCAACGGCTCGCTCACCCTGACCGGGAGCGGGACGCCGGAGCGGCTGCAGGCCGGGTTACGTCACCGCGGATGCCCTTCCGCTGCTCGGCGTGTCGCCTGCGCGGGGCCGGGGTTCGCGGCGGAGGAGGATCTGCCGGGCCGGCCGGCCGTCGTGGTGCTGAGCGACGGCCTCTGGCGCCGCCGCTTCGGCGCCGACCCGGAGATCGTCGGCCGGACGCTCATCCTCGACGACGCGCCCGACCACGGTACTCGGCGTCATGCCGCCGGGCTTCCAGCTTCCCACGCACTACGCGGGATCCGGGATGGAGCTGTGGACGCTGCTGCAGCTCGAGCCGGCGGTGGACCGGAGCGAGCGCGGCTGGCACTGGCTGACGGTGATGGGCCGCGCTGCGCCCCGGCGTCGGATGCCGGTGGGCGCCGATCGCGAGGTGGCGGCGCTCATGGCGGGCATGCTGCAGCGCTATCCCAACGAGTACGACGCTGGACTTCAGCGGGATCGGCCGCGCCCGGCCGCCGAGGAGCTGGTGGGCGACATCCGGCCGGTGATCCTCGTGCTGATGGGCGCCGTCGGACTGCTCCTCCTCATCGCCTGCGCCAACGTGGCCTCGCTGTTCCTCGCGCGGGCCGAGGCGCGGCAGCGGGAGATCGCGGTGCGGGCGGCGCTCGGCGCGCGGGCCGGGCGGATCGTGCGGCAGCTGCTGACCGAAAGCGCGGCGCTCGCGGTCGCCGGGGGACTCGCTGGGCCTGCTCCTCGCCACGTGGGGGATCCGGGCGCTGGTGGCGGCGGCGCCGCCCACGCTGCCGCGGCTCGAGGCGATCGGAATCGACGGCTGGGTGCTCGCTCTTCACCGCGGCGATCACCCTGTCCACCGGGATGCTGTTCGGCCTGGCGCCCGCGCTCCACGCCGCGCGCCCGGACCTGTCCGCCGCGCTGACCGAGGGTGGCCGCGGCGGCAGCGCGGGCGCTCGGCCGTCAGCGCTTTCGCCGCGGCCTGGTCGTGAGCCAGATCGCGCTCGCGCTGGTGCTGGTCGCCGCCGCCGGGCCTGCTCATCCAGAGCTTCGCCCGGATGCGCGGCGTGGATCCCGGCTTCGCACCGGAGGGGCTGCTCACGGCCCGTGTCGAGCTCTCGCCGGTGCGCTACGAGAGCAACGAGCAGATCCGGGCGTTCTACGAGCGACTGGTCCGCCGGCTGGAGACGATTCCCGGCGTCCGCTCGGCCGCGGCCGTGAAGGCGCTGCCCATGACCCAGCTCGAGCTGGGCGACTGGTCGTTCCTGCGCGAGGGACGGTACTCGCTGCCGCCCAGGCCGTCGGAATGGAGCCTGGCCTACTGGCAGGCGACGAGCGCCGGCTACTTCGAGACCATGCGGATCCCGGTGCTCCAGGGGCGCGGCATTCGAGGACACCGATCGGATCGGCGCACCCGGCGTGGCGGTCATCAACCGCACGCTCGCACGGCAGGTCTGGCCCGGCGGCGACGCGCTGGGCCAGCGCATCCTGATGGGCGGCGGCGCGACCGACTCGGTCTGGCGCACCGTGGTGGGCATCGTGGGCGACGTGCGGCATCGTGGGCTCGATGCCGACCCGCGGCCCGAGATCTACCTGCCGCACGCCCAGTTCCCGGCGGGCACCGGAGTCGCCGCTGCGCACGCTGCGCGTGGTCCTCCGCACCGACGGCGACCCCGCCACGCCTCACCGCCGCCGCTCCGCGCGGCCCTGGCGCGAGCTCGATCCGGACATTCCGCTGGCCGACGTGCAGACGATGGAGGAGGCGCTGGGCGCCTGGGCCGCGGAGCGGCGGCTCACCATGCTGCTCGTAGGGGGCTTCGCCCTGCTGGCGCTCACCCTCGGCGCGGTGGGGGTGTACGGCGTGATGGCGCACCTCGTGGTCCAGCGGACTCGCGAGATCGGCATCCGGATGGCGCTCGGCGCCGTGCCGCGGGAGATTCTCGGGCTGGTGCTCTCGCAGGGCGCCTGGCTCGCCGGGCTCGGCATCGTCGCCGGTCTGCTCGGCGCGCTCGCGGCCACCCGGCTGCTGGCCGGTCTGCTCTTCGGCGTGGGGCCCACCGACCCGACCACATTCGTCGGCAACCGCGGGCGCGCTCGCCGCGGTCGCCGCGATCGCTTCGCTATTGCCGGCGCTGCGGGCCATCCGCACCGACCCGGTAGACGCGCTGAGGGCCGAATGAACATGGCCGGTCTGCCTCGCGGATCTCCGCTTCGCGCTGCGGTCGCTCCGGGGGCGCCCGGGCGTCTCGCTGGCGGTCGTCCTCACCCTGGCGCTCGGCATCGGCGCCAACACCGCGCTCTTCAGCGTCGTCCGCGGCGTGCTGCTCAGCCGGTCGCCGGTGGCTGATCCGGACCGGATAGTCATGGTGTACCAGGACGACCGGGTCACGGGAACGAAGCGCGAGGCGTTTTCGGTGCCCGACTACTACGACCTCACGGCGCGCGGCCGCTCGTTCGCAGGCCTCGCCGCATACGCCGGGATGCCGCATGACGCTGGGCCGGGACGGCACCGAGCCCGCGCGGGTGAACGCCACCGGCGTGACCCACGGCTTCTTCGCGCTGCTGGGCGGGCCGCCTGCGCTCGGACGCGGTTTCGTCGAAACGGAGGACGTGCCCGGAGGGCCGAAGGTCGCCATTCTGAGCGACGCGCTCTGGCGTGGCAGGTTCCTGGCCGATACGGCGATCCTCGGCCGGACGCTGCGGTTGGACGACGGCGCGTATACCGTCATCGGCGTGGCCCCCGCCCGCCTCGACCTGCCGGGTCCGGCGACCGACGTCTGGCTCCCTCTCCAGCTCGGCCCCACCTCGACACCGCGGTCCCGGCACAACGTGGCGGTGATCGGGCGATTGGCGCCGGGGGTCTCGATCGGGGACGCCGGACGCGAGGTGGGTGCCATCGGCCGCCAGCTCGAGGCGGAGTATCCGGAGAGCAACCGCGGCAGGGGGATCTCGGTCGAGGCGATGACGGAGGTGGTGGTGGGCGATGTGCGGCCGGCGCTGATGCTGCTTCTGGCTGCGGTCGCGTTGCTGCTTCTCGTCGCCTGCGTCAACGTCGCCAGCCTGCTGCTGGCGCAGGGGTGGGCCCGGGCCCGCGAGTTCGCGCTGCGGCGGACGCTCGGCGCGTCCACCTTCCGCCTGGCGAGACAGTTCCTGCTCGAGAGCCTGCTCGTCACCACCGTGGCGGGTCTGCTGGGCGTCGCTCGTGGCGATCTGGGGGCTCGAGCTGCTGCTGGAACTGGCGCCGGCCGATCTCCCCCGCCTGGCGGAAGTGCGGGTGGACGGTATGGTCCTCGCCGCGACGCTTGGGCTCGCGAGCAGCGTCGGCCTGGCCTTCGGCCTGGTGCCGCTGGCGCAGGCCCGGCGCCTCGACCTGCACGCCGCGGTGCAAGGCGAGGGCGGGCGCTCCGGGTCGGCAGGCGTTCGCCGCCGCCGGCTGCGCGATGGGCTCGTGGTGGCGCGAGGTGGCGGTCTCGGCATTGCTCGTGATCGGCGCGGGCCTCTTGCTCAGAAGCCTGCACAACCTGCGCGCCGTGGACCCGGGATTCCGGACCGAGCGGGTGATGAAGCTCGACTTTCGGCTCCCGGAGGCGCGCTACCCCCAGTCGTTCTCCGACTACCCGAATTGGAGCAAGGTGACCGGTTTTCACGCGGGGCTGGTCGACCGGATCGGTGGCCTGCCGGGCGTCATCGACGTCGCCATCGCGGCGTATCATCCGCTGGCCCCGGGGTTCACCAACAGCTTCGTGATCGAGGGCCGGGAAAACGAGCACGAGCAGCAACCCGAGATCCCGATCCGGCCGGTCACTGCCGGCTACTTCGCGACCATGGGGGTGCCGCTCCGGCGCGGCCGGATGCTGGAGCCGCGCGACGGGGTCGGCGCGCCCGACGTGCTGCTGCTCAACGAGGCGGCGGCGCGGCGCTTCTTCCCCGGGCGCGACCCGGTCGGGCAGCGGATCTCGTTCTGGGGCCGCAGTCGGGAGGTCGTCGGCGTGGTCGCGAACGAGCGTTTCCGCGGCCTCGGCGAGGATGCTCCGCCCGCCGCTTATCCGCCGATCGCCCAGGTGCCGATGACCACCGCGACGCTGCTGGTCCGCGCGACGGCTGAACCGGCGACGCTGGTGCCCGCCCTTCGTGAGGCGGTCTGGGCCCTCGATCCCGAGCTCGCGCTGTCCGGAATCGAGCCGCTCGACCGGACGCTCTCGGATTCGGTCGCCCGGCCCCGGTTCACGACTGTATTGCTCGGCTTGTTCGCGGCGCTCGCGGTGTTGCTGGCGGGCATCGGCATCCATGGCCTGCTGGGGTACGCCGTGGTGCAGCGCACCCGCGAGCTCGGCATCCGGCTCGCCCTCGGCGCACCGCGCGGCCGGCTGGTCCGCGAGGTCGTGGGGCACGGCGTCGTGCTCGCCATGCTCGGAGTCGGGCTGGGCTTGGTGGGCGCCCTCGCGCTCACCCGGCTGCTTCAGGGACTGCTCTTCGGGGTGGCGCCGACCGATCCCGGGAATCTTCGCGGCGACAGCCGTCATCCTCGCCGGCGTGGCGGCGCTGGCGAGCTGCCTTCCCGCCCGCCGTGCCACGCGGGTCGATCCGCTGATCGCCCTCAGGAGCGAATGATGCGCCACCTCGGACCCGACCTGCGTCATGCCTTGCGCGCGCTGCGCCGCACTCCCGGCTTCACCGCCGCCGCCATCGCGGCGCTGGCGCTCGGGATCGGCGCCACGCACGACGATCTTCACCGTGGTGAACGGCGTGCTGCTCCGGCCGCTCCAGTACGAGGCTCCGGACCGGCTGGCCAACATCTGGAACGACCTCGGCGAAGGGGCCCAGTCGCTGCCCGGCGGTGTCGCCCCTCGACTTCCGCGACTACCAGCGAGCGGAGCCGCACCTTCGAGGACTTCGCCGCCGCTGCCGAGGGCGAGCGTCGCCAACCTGCGGGGAAACCTCACCGGGGACCGGGAGCCCGAGCGGGTGGACATCGTGACCGTCACCGCCAACTTCTTCCCCCTGCTCGGCGTGCGACCGATGCTCGGCCGGCAGTTCCTGCCGGAGGAGGAGGCGGTCAACGGGCCGCACGTGGTGATGCTGAGCCACCGGCTATGGCAGCGCCGCTTCGCCGGCGACCCGGCGCTGGTAGGGAAGACGATCCAGGTGGACGGCGTGGCCCACGAGGTCGTGGGCGTGCTGCCGCGGGATTTCAGCCTCCAGCTCCCCGCGGAGGCGTTTCAGGTGACCGACGGCGACCTCTGGGCGCCGATCCAGTTCGACTACGGCACAGCCGCTGCCCCGGAACCTGACGTTCTTCACCGTGTTCGGCCGGCTGGCGCCGGGGGTGACGTTCGAGCAGGCGCAGGCGGAGATGAACCTCATCGCCGAGCAGTTCCGGTCGGAGTTCAAGGAGCACGCGGCGTCCAAACTCCGCATCCGCGCCGTGCCGCTGCACTACGACGTGGTGAAGCACGCCCGCCCGGCGCTCCTCATCCTGCTCGGCGCGGTGGGCATGGTGCTGCTGATCGCCTGCGCCAACGTCGCCAACCTGCTGCTGGTGCGGGGGACGACCCGCCGGGCTGAGTTCGCCCTTCGTGCCGCGCTCGGGCGCGAGCCGCTGGGCGATGGTGCGGCAGGTGCTGACCGAGAGCCTTCTGCTGGCGCTCACCGGCGGCGGGCTCGGCCTCGGCATCACCGTGGCCGCGCTGGCGGTACTTCGCGCGGCTCCATCCGGCCAATCTCCCGCGGCTGGCCGACGTCCAGCTGGACGCGACCGTGCTCGGGTTCACCGCCGCGATCTGCGCGGCCACCGTCGGTGCTGTTCGGGCTGGTGCCGGCGCTTCGCGCGGCGGCGACCGACCCGCAGGAGCACCTCAAGGCTGGCGGGCGGGGCGGGAGCGCCGGCGACCGCCGGCGGGCGCGCCATCTGCTCATCGTCGCCGAGGTGGCGCTGTCGGTGGTGCTGCTGGTGGGCGCCGGGCTGCTGATCCGAAGCTTCCTGGCCCTCCAGCGGGTGGACCCGGGCTACGACGCGGGCGACGTGCTCACCTTCGAGCTCTCGATGCCGTTCGGCAAGTACCCGGGCGGCGCCGCCCGCCGGGCGTTCTTCCGCGACCTCACCGGCCGGCTCGAGGCGCTTCCCGGCGTGACCAACGGTCGGGCATGGTCTCCCAGCTCCCGCTCACCGGCAGCGGGCCGCTGTCGCCCTTCGCGTACAACGAGGAGACCGCGCGCAACTTCGAGAGCGTCACGGCGGACGGCCGCAACGTCTCGCCCGAGTACTTCGAGGCGATGGACGCGCAGCTGCTCGCGGGCCGCACCTTCACCTACCAGGACTCGGTCGGCACGCCGCCGGTCATCATCGATCGACGAGACGCTCGCCAAGCTGGCGTGGCCCGGGGAGAACGCGGTCGGCAAGCAGCTCCAGCTCGCCCCGACCGGCGAGGAGAACGCGTTCTCGGAGGTCGTGGGCGTCGTGGAGCACATGCGCCAGCACGACCTGACCCGCGACATCCTGCACCAGATCTACTACCCGATCGGCCAGGGCACGCCGACGGTGATGACGTTCGTGGTCGAGACGGCGCTGGACCCGGTGAGCCTGATCCCGGCCGTGCGGCGGACGGTCGAGTCGATGGACCCCGACCTGCCGGTGAGCCGGCTGACGCCGATGAGCACCTATCTCTCCGAAGGCCGGGCCCAGGCGCGATTCAGCCTGGTGCTGATGACGGTGCTCGGCGCGGTGGCGCTGCTGCTGACGGCGGTCGGCGTGTTCGGCGTCATCTCCTACTCGGTGAGCCAGCGGACCCGCGAGTTCGGCATCCGCCTGGCGCTGGGCGAGGACCCGCGGCAGACCAAGCTGCAGCGTCGTGCTGGGCGGGATGCGCCTGGTGCTGGTGAGCATCGGGATCGGGCTGGTCGGGCTCGCTGGTGGTCACCCGGCTGATCGCGGGGCTGCTGTACGAGGTGCGGCCGGCCGATCCGATCACCTTCGCGGGGATCGGCCTGCTGCTGGCCGCGGTGGCGCTGCTCGCCTGCTATCTGCCGGCCCGGCGTGCCACGCGGGTGGACCCGGCGCTGGCGCTCCGGAGCGAGTGATCGTGTCATTGCTGGCTCCGCTCACCCTTCTCAGGACGACGATGCCGTGATCCGACTCGCGAACCTCGACCGCTACTACCAGGCCGGCCCGACCCGCACCTACGTGCTCCGGCGCATCAACCTGGAGATCCGCGAGGGCGAGTTCGTCACCATCATGGGGCCGTCCGGGGCGGGGAAGTCCACGCTGCTCAGCATCCTCGGCATGCTCGACAACGCCTGGACCGGCGAGTACTGGTTCCTCGACCAGGCGGTCCACGAGCTGCCGGCCAAGAAGCGGGTCGAGCTGAACAAGAAGTACATCGGCTTCGTGTTCCAGAAGTACCACCTGATCGACGACCTCACGGTCTACGAGAACCTGGAGATCCCGCTCTCCTACCGGGACATCAGGCCCAAGGAGCGCGCCGCGATCGTGGCCGAGACGCTCGACCGGTTCCAGATCGTGGGCAAGAAGGACCTCTACCCCAGCCAGCTCTCCGGCGGCCAGCAGCAGCTGGTCGGCGTGGCGCGGGCGGTGATCGCCAGCCCCAAGCTGCTGCTCGCCGACGAGCCCACCGGCAACCTGCACAGCGCGCAGGGCGAGGAGATCATGGAGCTGTTCACCCGGCTCAACCGGCAGGGGACCACGATCGTGCAGGTGACCCACTCCGAGCGGAACGCGTCCTACGGCCACCGGACGATCCACCTGCACGACGGCTGGGTGGTGGAGCCGACGCCGCAGCGGGCAGCGTCCGGTTGAAAGCGTGAACAGTAAACAGTAGACAGTGAACGGGCAGGGCTCGCTCCGCCCCTGTTCACTGTTCACCGTTTACTGTTCCCGCTAGCATTGTGACACGACCCGTGCCGACCTCTCCCGCTCCCCTGCGCACACGTTCTCGTCGCGGACGACCAGCCCCACGTCCGCGAGGCGCTGCGGCTGCTGCTCAAGGGCGAGGGCTACGCGATCGAGACCGCCGCCTCGCCCGCGGGCGTGCTCTCCGCGGTGCAGGCCGCCGACTTCGACGCCGTGCTGCTCGACCTCAACTACGCCCGCGACACCACCACCGGCCGCGAGGGCCTGGAGCTGGTCTCCCAGCTCCAGGCCCTCGACGCCACCCTGCCGACGGTGGTGATGACCGCCTGGGGCAGCGTGGAGAAGGCGGTGGAGGCGATGCGCCGCGGCGCCCGCGACTTCATCGAGAAGCCGTGGGACAACAACCGGCTGCTCGCCACGCTGCGCACCCAGGTCGAGCTGGGCCGCGCGCTCCGCAACACCCGCCGGCTCGAGAGCGAGAACCGGCTGCTCCGCCGCGACGGCGCGCCCGAGCTGATCGCCCAGTCCGCCGGCGATGCGGCCGGTGCTCCAGCTCATGGACCGGGTGGCCGCGTCCGACGCGAACGTGCTGATCAGCGGCGAGCACGGCACCGGCAAGGAGGTCGTCGCCCAGTGGCTCCACGCGGCCTCGCCCCGCGCCGCGCGGCCGCTGGTGGCGGTCAACCTCGGCGGGCTCTCCGAGGGCCTCTTCGAGAGCGAGATGTTCGGCCACGTGAAGGGCGCCTTCACCGACGCGCGGACCGACCGGATCGGCCGGTTCGAGCTGGCCGAGGGCGGCACGCTGCTGCTGGACGAGATCGGCACGCTGGCCGTGCGGCAGCAGGCCAAGCTGCTGCGGGTGCTGGAGACCGGCGAGGTCGAGCGGGTCGGCGCCTCGCGGTCGCGGCGCATCGACGTGCGCATCCTCTCGGCCACCAACGCGGACCTCGCGGCGGAGGTGGCCGCCGGGCGCTTCCGCGAGGACCTGCTCTTCCGGCTCAACACCATCGAGATCCGCCTGCCGCCGCTGCGCGAGCGGCGGGAGGACATCCGCGCCCTGGCCGAGCACTTCCTCCGCCGCTACGCCGCGCGCTACCGCAAGGCGCTGGTCGGCTTCGAGCGCCGACGCGCTCGAGGCGCTGGAGACGCACGCCTGGCCGGGCAACGTGCGCGAGCTGGACCACACGCTGGAGCGCGCGGTGCTCATGGCCCAGGGAGGCGCGGTCCGCGCCGTGGACCTCGGGCTCCGACTCGTGCCGGGAGCGGCCCCGCGGCTGGAGGACCTGCCGCTGGAGGAGGTGGAGCGCCTGCTCATCCGGAAGGCGCTGGAGCGCCACGGCGGCAACGTGAGCCAGGCGGCGAAGGCGCTGGGGCTGAGCCGCAGCGCGCTCTATCGCCGGCTCCAGCACTATGGGCTCTAGCCGGCGGCGGCCCCGAAGTCACGAATCGCGCGTGTTCACCGCCGCCCTCGCCGCCGGCCTGCCGGCGATCGCTGGTCGCGGGCTGGCTGCTCTGGACCGGCGACTACCCGCTGCGAGTCCGGCTCACCTTCACCCTGTTCGCGGTCGGCGCCTGGCTGCTCGGCGCGCTCCTCCTGCGCGAGCGCGTCGTCCGTCCGCTCCAGACCATCTCCAACCTCCTCGCCGCGCTGCGCGAAGGCGACTACTCCATCCGGGCCCGCGGCGCCAATGCCGACGACGCGCTCGGTCTCGCGCTGCTGGAAGTGAACGCGCTGAGCGAGACGCTCCGGGGGCAGCGACTCCGGGAGCTGGAGGCCACCGCGCTGCTCCGGCGGGTGATCGAGGAGATCGACGTGGCGGTGTTCGCCTTCGACGGCGACCGCCGGCTGCGGCTGGTGAACCGGGGCGGCGAGCGGCTGCTGGGCCAGCCCTCCGAGCGGCTGCTGGGCCGGCCGTCGGACGCGCTCGGACTCAGCGATCTGGCTCGACGGCGAGAGTCCGCGCACCTTCGACGCCACCTTTCCCGGCGGCGCGGGCCGCTGGGAGGTGCGGAGCGGCACCTTCCGCCAGGACGGCCTGCCGCACCAGCTGCTGGTCATCTCCGACCTGAGCCGGGTGCTGCGCGCCGAGGAGCGCTCGGCGTGGCAGCGGCTGGTCCGGGTGCTGGGCCACGAGATCAACAACTCGCTGGCGCCGATCAAGTCCATCGCCGGAAGCCTGCGCAGCCTGGCCGCGCGGCCCGCCCGCCCGGCCGACTGGGAGAACGACCTGCGCTCGGGGCTCGAGGTGATCGAGGGCCGCTCCGAGGCGCTGGGCCGGTTCATGGGCGCCTACGCCCGGCTCGCCCGGCTGCCGCAGCCGCAGTCTCGGCTCGGTGGACGTGGCGACCTGGGTGCGCCGGGTGGCGGCGCTGGAGACCCGGCTCGAGGTGCAGGTGACGGGCGGCCCGGCGGTCTCGGTGACCGCCGACGGCGACCAGCTCGACCAGCTGCTGATCAACCTGGTGCGCAACGCCGTGGACGCCGCGCTCGAGACCGGCGGCGGGGTGGAGGTCGGCTGGCGGACCGTGGCCGGCGTGCTCGAGGTGATCGTGGAGGACGAAGGGCCCGGGCCTCCCCGATCCCGGCAACCTGTTCGTCCCGTTCTTCACCACCAAGGCGAGCGGCTCCGGCATCGGCCTGGTGCTCAGCCGCCAGATCGCCGAGGCGCACGGCGGCGCGCTGTCGCTGGAGCCGAGGAAGGGCGGCGCGGGGCGCGGGCCTGCCTGCGGCTGCCGCTGGGCGAGCGGAAACGAGCCCGACCTGAGGTCGAGCCGATCGTGGCGTCGTGGCGTCGCGCAGCGGACTGCGCGCTTATATCGGAGTGCGGGTCGACCGTCCACCACTTCGAGCGAGGCGCGCTCATGCTCAAGGAATTCAAGGCATTTGCGATGCGGGGCAACGTCCTCGACCTCGCCGTCGGCATCATCATCGGCGGCGCGTTCGGCACCATCGTGAAGTCGCTGGTGGACGACGTCATCATGCCGCCGATCGGCCTGGCGCTCGGCAACGTGGACTTCTCCGACCTGTTCCTGCTGCTGAAGGCAGGCACCAAGGCGGCGCCGCCGTACGCCGACGCTCGCCGAGGCGCAGGCGGCCGGCGCCGTCACCATCAACTACGGCCTCTTCGTCAACAGCGTCATCACGTTCCTGATCGTCGCCTTCGCGGTGTTCCTGCTGGTCCGCGCCGTCAACCGGCTCCAGCCGCCGGAAGCGGCGGCCGCGCCGCGCACCAAGGATTGCCCGTACTGCCGGATGCCGATTCCCGTCGGCGCCACGCGCTGCCCGGAGTGCACCTCTGAGCTGCGGTAGCGTCTGAGCAGGCGAGCGGCGCGGGTCGGCAGTGCCGCTCGGCAGTAGCTTTACAGTACAAAGTACTTGCTGACGAGAGACCCTATCCATTATACTCCGAGCCATGGCCTTCCCCCAGCGCGTCTCGACGTCCGCCGAGCCGAGCCGCTCCACGCGCGCGCGATGGACGACCTCTCGTTCATCCGTCGCACCATGGAGCGCGCCACCGCCTTCACCGCGGTGCCCGGGTGGGGCGGGGTGGCGATGGGCGTCGTCGCTCTGATCGCCGCCGCGCTCGCCGCCCGGGCCGTGACGCCGCGCCGAGTGGCTGATCTCCTGCTGGCTCGCGGCCTCGGTCGTCGCGCTCCTCATCGGCGGGTGGGCGATGGCGGTGAAGGCGCGCCGCGCCGGCACGCCGGTGCTTCTCCTAGTCCGGCCGCCGGTTCGTGCTGAGCTTCCTGCCGCCGCTCGTCGTCGGCGCGCTCCTCACCGTCGCGCTGGCGCGGAGCCGGCCTGCACAGGCTGCCGGGCACCTGGCTGCTGCTCTACGGCACCGGGGTCGTGACCGGGCGGAGCGTTCTCGGTCCGGGTCGGTGCCGGTCATGGGGATCTGCTTCATGCTCCTGGGCGTGGCCGCGCTCTTCGGACCGGCCCGCCTGGGGCAATGCCGCTGATGGCCGCCGGCTTCGGCGGGCTTCACATCGTCTTCGGTCTGCTGATCGCCAGGAGGTACGGTGGCTAAATCCAATCTGGCACCGCGCGACGAGCCCGAGGGCGGCGGCGGATCGCCGCCGCCTCGAGGGCGTGCGCGGCGAGCGCGGCGGGTCACGGGCCGCTGGAGCTGGACCGGCTGATCCACGAGCGCATGCGCCTCGCGATCGTGAGCGCCCTGGCGGTGAACGAGTCGCTCACCTTCAACGAGCTCAAGCGGCTGCTCGACACCACCGACGGCAACCTCAGCGTGCACGCGCGCAAGCTCGAGGAGGCGGACTACATCGTGTGCACCAAGTCGTTCGAGGGCCGGGTGCCGCGCACCGAGTACCGGCTGAGCGCCCGCGGGTCGCCGGGCGCTCGAGCGGTACCTGGCCCACATGGAGGCGCTGATCCGCGCCACCCGGGAGCGGTAGGTCGCGCTCTTTTTTTGGAGATGCTACTTTATGAAGCAAAGCGCTCTTCATGTCGGCATCATCATGGACGGCAACGGTCGGTGGGCGACCCGCGGCGGCACTCCCGCTCGGCGGGCCACCGCGCAGGGAGCCCGCGTCGTCCGCCGGATCGTCGAGGCCGCGCCCGAGCTGGGCATCGGGGTGCTGACCCTCTACGCCTTCTCCGCCGACAACTGGCGGCGTCCCGCCGGCGGAGGTGGCCGCCCTGATGCGGCTCTTCCGCGAGTACCTGCGGAGCGAGACCGACCGGTGCATCGAAGAATGGGGTGCAAGCTGGAGGTCATCGGCCGCCGCGATCGGATCGACACCGCCTGCGCCGGCGGATCGACACCAGCGAGCGGGCCACCGCCGCGGGGACCCGGCTGCATCTGCGGGTCGCGCTCGACTATTCGTCGCGGGACGCCATCCTCCGTGCCGCCCAGTGCCTCCGGCCGGACGCGGTGCCCACCCGGGACTCCTTCGCCCGCCTGCTCGCGATCGTGGACCACGGGACGCCGGTGCCGGAGCTCGACCTGCTGATCCGCACCGGGGGCGAGCGCCGGCTCAGCGACTTCCTGCTGTGGGAGGCCGCCTACGCCGAGCTGCTGTTCGTGGAGCGGATGTGGCCGGACTTCGGCCCCGAGGACCTGGCGGCGGCGGTGCGGGAGTTCGAGACCAGGGAGCGCCGGTACGGGGGCCTCCGGCAGGTGGCCGCGGACGCGTCCTGAGGCGATGGAACCTTTTCGTCTCGCGTCGCGTTCCCGCCCTCACGACCACTGGTGTCCTGGGGCCCTTGGTAAGGCGGGGTGATGAACCATCGTATCTCCTGCTCGGAGATGATTCTCCGGCTGGATGACTTTGTGGACCGAGCGCTCTCGCCGGCGGATCTGGAGCTGGTCGAGGAGCACTTGGGCGAGTGCGTGAAGTGCGCCGGGAAGTTCCGCTTCGAAGCATCGCTGATGGACGCGCTACGCGAGCGCCTGAGCCGGATAGCGGCGCCGGAGGGGCTGCTGCGGAGGATTCGCGAGCGGCTGGACTCGGCTGGGCCGGGGTAGAGGGCGGAAGGGGCGGAACGGCGGAACGGCGGAACGGCGGAACGCGGGAACGGCGGAACGGCGGAACGAACTGACCTGCATCAGCGGCCTTCGATGACCGCACACGAGGTCTCTCGCTTCACTCGGGATTGAGGTAGCCTTCCGGGAACCGTCCGCCGTTCCGCCGTTCCGCCCTTCCGCCTCGGGAACCTCCCCACGTCCCCTGACATTATATCCTCCACTCACCACATCAGGAGGAACCCTCGTGGCTGGAGCGGAGAGCGACCGTCTGGCGGAGGACACGCGGCGGCACCGGAACTGGAAGCGGTGGGGCCCCTACCTCGCCGAACGGCAGTGGGGCACGGTGCGGGAGGACTACTCGGAATACGGCGACTGCTGGAATTACCTGCCGCACGACCACGCGAGAAGCCGCGCATACCGATGGGGTGAGGACGGGCTCCTCGGCATCACCGACCGCCAGGGAAGGCTGTGCTTCGCGCTCGCGCTCTGGAATGGGCGCGATCCGATTCTCAAGGAGCGGCTCTTCGGTCTCACCGGGCCGGAAGGAAACCACGGCGAGGACGTGAAGGAGCTGTACTACTACCTCGACTCCACGCCGACCCATTCCTACCTCAAGGCGCTCTACAAGTATCCCCAGGCCGAATACCCCTACGAGTCGCTCGTCCGGGTGAACCGCGAGCGCGGGAAGGGCGACCCCGAGTTCGAGCTGCTCGACACCGGCGCCTTCGACGGCAACCGCTATTTCGACGTGTTCGCCGAGTACGCCAAGGCCGACGCCGACGACATCCTGGTGCGGATCACCGTGGCCAACCGCGGCCCCGAGACGGCCACGCTTCACCTGCTTCCGACACTCTGGTTCCGCAACACCTGGAGCTGGGGACGCGATGGCGAGGGATATTGGCCCAAGCCAGCGCTCCGCCGCACGGGCCCGGCCCGGATCGAGGCGGAGCACCAGTCGCTCGGCCGCTACCTCCTGGAGGCCGAGCCCGTCGCCGGTGCGCCGGCGCCCGAGCTCCTCTTCACCGACAACGAGACTAACACCGCGCGTCTCTTCGGGGCGCGCGAACGCCCAGCCCTACGTGAAGGACGCCTTTCACCGCTTCGTCGTCGGGGGCGAGCGCGACGCCGTCAATCCCGACGGCACCGGGACCAAGGCGGCCGCCCACTACGTACTCACCATCCCGCCGGGGGAAGAGCGAGTCGTGCGGCTCCGGCTGCGGGAGCAGCAGCCCGCGGCCGGGGCGGCGTTCGGCGCCGCCTTCGACCGGGTGTTCGAGTCCCGGATCCGCGAGGCGGACGAGTTCTACGCCGAGCGGATTCCGGCTGCCGCGACCGAGGACGAGCGCCGGGTCATCCGCCAGGGTTACGCCGGGCTCCTCATGGACCAAGCAGTTCTTCCACTACGTCGTGGAGCACTGGCTCGCGGGCGATCCCGCCCAGCCGCCACCGCCGGCCGGCCGGCGCGCGGGACGCAACAACGAGTGGCCGCACATCTACAACCGCGACGTCATCTCGATGCCGGACAAATGGGAGTACCCCTGGTACGCCGCCTGGGATCTCGCCTTTCACATGATTCCGTTCGCGCGCATCGATCCCGATTTCGCGAAGGAGCAGCTGCTGCTCTTTCTGCGCGAGTGGTACATGCACCCGAACGGCCAGATCCCGGCCTACGAGTTCGCCTTCGGCGACGTGAACCCGCCGGTGCACGCCTGGGCGGTCTGGCGGGTCTACAAGATGACCGGCCGCACGGGGCAAGCGGGACCGGCTGTTCCTCGAGCGGGCGTTCCAGAAGCTGCTGCTCAATTTCACCTGGTGGGTGAACCGCAAGGACCCCGAGGGGCGGAACCTCTTCGCCGGCGGGTTCCTCGGCATGGATAACGTCGGGGTCTTCGACCGCTCGCAGCCGCTGCCTACCGGCGGCCATCTCGAGCAGGCCGACGGCACGGCGTGGATGGCCTTCTACTGCAACACCATGCTGTCGATGGCGCTGGAGCTGGCATCGGAGGATCCCGCCTACGAGGACCTGGCCTCCAAGTTCTTCGAGCATTTCATCGCCATCGCCGACGCGATGAATCACCTCGGCGGCTCCGGCCTCTGGTCGGACGACGAGGGGTTCTACTACGACCAGCTCCACGTAGACGGGCAGCACATCCCGCTCCGGGTCCGGTCGATGGTCGGCGTGCTGCCGCTGATCGCGGTCGAGGTGCTGGAGGAGGAGAGCTTCGCCCACCTCGAAGGCTTCAAGCGGCGGATGAACTGGTTCCTGACCAACCGAACCGACGTCACCCGCGACATCGCCTGCATGCGTCCCCGCGATCGCGACGGGAAGTCGCGGCGGCTGCTCGCCATTCCGACCCGCGACCGGCTGGAGCGGATGCTGCGCTACGTGCTGGACGAGACCGAGTTCCTCGCCCCCAACGGCCTCCGCTCGGTGAGCCGGGCGCACCGGGAGCACCCCTATCAGTTCGACGTGATGGGGATGCCGTACCGGGTGGACTACGTCCCGGCGGAAGGAAACACCGGGCTGTTCGGCGGCAACTCCAATTGGCGGGGACCGATCTGGTTTCCGGTCAACTTCCTCGTCCTCGAGGCGCTGGAGCGGTACCACCACTTCTACGGGGACGACCTCAAGGTGGAGTGTCCGGTGGGCTCGGGCACGTTGCTCACCCTCCAGGAGGTCGCGCTCGAGCTGGAGTCCCGGCTCTCGCGCCTCTTCCTTGCCGACCAGAACGGCCGCCGGCCCTGCCATGGTGACGAGACGCGCTACGCGTCGGACCCGCACTGGCGGAACCTGGTGCTCTTTCACGAGTACTTCGACGGCGACAACGGGCGCGGCGTGGGCGCGAGCCACCAGACCGGGTGGACCGCGCTCGCCGTGCGCTGCCTGGAGGACATCGCCCGGCGCCGGGAGCAGGGCGCGCACGCCGTCCCCCCAGCGGAACTCGCCGCGCCTCGCGGTGAGCCAGCGATGAGCATGCCGATCGCGGTCGACGACCGCACCGAGTGGCTGGAGGCGGACGGCCTCGGGGGCTTCGCCTCGGGGACCACGTCGGGGATCCGCACCCGGCGCTATCACGCGCTGTTGCTGGCGGCGACGACGCCGCCGACCGGCCGCATGGTGCTGGTCAACGGGCTCGACGCCTGGATCGAGCGGCCGGGAGAGCCGGCCGAGTACCTGACGCGGCAGCGGTACGCACCGGGGATCGTCGCTCCGGAGAATGGGGCCGTGCTCGAAGGGTTCGCGGACGAGCCGTGGCCCACCTGGAGCTGGCGTCTTCGAGACGGCTCGATCGTGGAGCAGGAGCTCTTCGTGCCGCACGGCATGCCGGTGGTCGCCATCCGGTGGCGCAGGACCGGCGGCGGCAGGCGGGTCGCTCGTGGTGCGCCCATTCCTCTCGGGCCGGGACACCCACTCGCTGCATCACGCGAATCCCGACTTCCGGTTCGACGCCCGTCGTGACGGACGCGTTCGTCACCTGGGAGCCGTATCCCGGCGTGCCCGCGGTGAGCGCGCTCGGGGACGGGGACTACGTGCCCGACCCGCAGTGGTACCGCAACTTCCAGTACGACGAGGAGCGGGATCGCGGGCTCGACTTCGAGGAGGACCTGGCATCGCCGGGGCACTTCCGCTGGGGCGCGGATCAGGCGGATGCCGTTCTGCTCCTCGGAGTGAGCGGCTCGCTCCCGGACGAGAGCGCGCCCGCGATGTTCTACCGACGTCTCCGTCGCTCCGAGCGCGCTCGCCGGGGGCACTTCGGATCGCGGCTGGAGCGGGCCGGCGACGCGTACGTTGTCCGCCGCGGCGCAGGCCGGACGATCGTCGCCGGGTATCCCGTGGTTCACCGACTGGGGGCGCGACACGTTCATTTCGCTTCGCGGACTCTGTCTTGCCACCGGCCGGCTCGCGGAGGCTCGGTCCATTCTGCTCGAATGGGCCGGTCACGTGTCGGAAGGAATGCTGCCGAATCTCTTCGTGGATCGGGGTGGCTCGCCGGAGTACAACACGGTGGACGCCTCGCTGTGGTACGTCGTCGCGGTGCACGACTACCTGCGCGCCGTGGAGAAGCGGGGGCGCGACCTGCCCTCCCGCGACCGCCGTATCCTCGCCGACGCGGTTCGAGGCATCCTCGCGGGTCATGTGCGGGGCACCCGGTACGGGATCCGGGTGGACGCGGACGGCCTTCTCGCGGCGGGCCAGCCGGGTGTGCAGCTCACCTGGATGGACGCGAAGGTCGGCGATTGGGTCGTGACCCCCCGGATCGGAAAGCCCGTGGAGATCCAGGCCCTCTGGCTGAACGCGCTCCGCGCCGCGGGCGACTTCACTTCGGAGTACGCCGCGCTGCTCGACATGGGAACGCGCTCGTTCGTGCGGCGCTTCTGGAACGAGGAGCAAGGTTGCCTCTACGATGTGGTGGACGCGGACCATGAGCCGGGCCGGCTGGACGCCTCGATCCGGCCCAATCAGATCCTCGCCATCGGCGGGCTGCCCGTATCCCCTGCTGCGCGGCGACACCGCGAGGCAGGTGGTGGACGTGGTCGAGCGGACTCTCTGGACTCCGCTCGGGCTCCGGACGCTCGCAGCCCGGCGCGCCGGGATACCGGCCGCGGTACGAGGGAGGCGTCCTGAGCCGAGACGGCGCGTATCACCAGGGTACCGTCTGGCCCTGGCTGCTGGGCCCGTTCGTCGAGGCCTGGGTCAGGGTTCGGGGCGGAGGCGTCGCCGTTCGAGCCGAGGCGCGGCGCAGATTCCTCGACCCGGTCTTGGACCACCTCAGCCAGGCCGGCGTGGGCCACGTCTCGGAGATCGCCGACGCCGACGCTCCGCATGTGCCGAGGGGGTGTCCGTTCCAGGCCTGGTCCGTAGGGGAGATGCTGCGCCTCGATCTCCAGATCCTCGCCGCCGAGCGCGGCGGGCGCTCGCCGCGGCTCGCCGCCGGGGTGGGTGCGTGAGTGGTGGTCGCATGAGGGAGCGCGCTCGCTCCTTTCGTCTGGAATACGCCATCGAGGCCGCGCTCCTCGGGATCTTCATGATCTCGGCGTGCGGCTTCGTCGTGCTCCTCGAGCATCCCGGGTCCATGGTCCGCCGGATCCTGCCCGATGCCGGAATGAGACGGGTGTTGATGGGGCTGGCGATGGGGTCCACCGCAGTGGCGCTGATCTATTCCCCGTGGGGCAAGCGCTCCGGCGCCCACATGAACCCGGCGACGACGTGGACGTTCGCGCGGCTGGGCAAGGTCGCCCCGCGGGATGCGGCGCTGTACACGGCGGCGCAGTTCGCCGGCGGGATCGCGGGGGTGCTGGTGGCGAGTCTCGTCTTCGGAGAGCAGCTGGCGGATCGGGCGACAAACTATGCGGCGACTCTCCCAGGCCCGCTCGGAGTGGCGGTGGCATTCGGGGCGGAGGCGCTCATCACGTTCCTGCTCATGTGGGTCATTCTGGTGATGTCCAATCATCCCCGGCGCTCGCGTCTGACCGGCCTCTGCGCCGGGGTGCTCGTCGCACTCTATATCGCGATCGAAGCGCCGCTGTCGGGCATGAGCATGAACCCGGCGCGGACGCTGGGGTCGGCGGTATTTGCGGGGGACTGGACGGCACTCTGGGTCTACTTCACCGCGCCGCCGCTGGGAATGCTGGCCGCCGCGCAGTTGTACCTGCATCGGCGAGGACGGGACGCGGTGTTCTGCGCAAAGCTGTGTCATGCGGAACCGTGTCTGTTCTGCGACTGGCAGGGAAGGGGGGCGGAAGGGCGGAAGGGCGGAACGGCGGAACGGCGGAAGGGGTGCAGGCGAGTACCGGCGCAACAGAACTGGCTGATCCGTAGAGTCCTTCTTCTCAGCCTACGCAGCGGGCCCTTTTCCTCATCCTGAGCGCAGCGAGGGATCTTCTCCGCGGTGATCGAGACCGGGTGAGAAGATCCCTCGATCGCTTCGCTCGCTCGGGATGACAGGTGACAGGCTACCTTGTTCGCGTTCCGCCGTTCCGCCGTTCCGCCGTGGCAGACTCAACGGGTCGCCGACTGCACCGCCAACGGCGGCCGCACCCCCGGGATACTCGTCCGCACCCGATACAGCCCCGTGCTCGCCGTCAGGTACAGCCCCCGCGCGTCGTCGTCCCCCCAGGCAAAGTTCGCGTCGTGCTCCGGCGGCTCGATCCGCCCGAGGGGCTTGCCCTCGGGGGACAGGATCCACACCCCGCGCGGCGCGGAGACGTAGACGTTCCCCCGCTGGTCCACCTTCACCCCATCGAGCGCGACCTCCTCCCGCTCGCTGGAGAAATCGTAGAACACGCGCCCCTTCGCGAGGGTGCCGTCGCCCTTCACGTCGTATCGCATGAGCACTTTCCGGGCGAGATCCCAATTGCCCACGTACAGGTACCGCTCGTCCGGCGAGAAGCGCGATGCCGTTCGGCCCGCTCAGCTCCGTCGTGAGCAGCGTCAGCTTCCCGTCGCTGCAGCCGGTACACCCCGCTGAACGGCAGCTCCTTCTTCGGGTCATCGAACGCCTTCGGCAGGCCGAACGGCGGGTCGGTGAAGTAGAGCGAGCCATCCGCCCGGTAGACCAGGTCGTTGGGGCTGTTGAGCCGCTTCCCCTGGTACCGGTCGGCCAGCACCGTGATGTTGCCCGGCCGCTCCAGGCGCGTTACGCGTCGGTTCCCGTGCTCGTTGATCGTAAGCAGCCCGTTCTGGTCGAGCGTGAGCCCATTGGATCCCGGCTGGCGGTACGCGCCGATGTCGAACCCACTGTACCCGCTCTTGCTCCGGTACACCGACACTGCGCCTTCGCGAGACCAGCGGTAGATCGTGTTGGCGTTGGGATCGCTGAACAGCAGGTATCCGTCCGGATGCCAGACGGGCCCCTCGGTGAACTGGAACCCGCCCGCGAGCTTCTCGATCTTCGCATCCTTCGGGACGATCTGATCGAAGGCCGGATCGAGCCGGACGATCGCGCCGCCGGCGTCACTCGCGCCGCCGACCTTGCCCTTGCGGTAGAAGTCGAGCGTTGCCGAGCGGATCCAGATGAAATTGACCGGCGGGTTGCTGATCGGACCGTTCACTCCGAACACGGCGATCTGGAACGTTTTACCCGGCTTGGCATTCGACGTCAGCACCACCCGGTTGGGCGCGTTGAAGCCCTTCACCAACTGCCCACCCATCTGCCCCAGCACCACCGGCAGCTTCCCGTCCACCCAGATCTCGGCGTAGTCGTCGATCACCAGCTCGAAGACTACGGTCGAGCCCGCGACGTCGAATTCCGCCACCTTGTGGGGCAGGGTGACGCTGGTGCGATACCAGTTGAACGCAAGCCGTCCGTGGGATCGCCTCGTCTCCAGCTCCGCCGGCGCGATCACCCGCCAGCCGGAGTCGTCGAAGTCTGCGGCACCGGCGCGGGGCGTGATGTCGTTGGTGCGGTTGGCCGCGCCCGAAGGCCGGAGGTCCGGCCCTGGCTCGCGGTGCTCTACCTCGATCACCGAGGCATCGCTGTACCGCCAGGTCGCGCCGACGAGCCTGGCTCCCACCGCGGTCCGGAGGTCCACCAGCGCCGCCGGCAAGGATGCCGGCACGTCGGTGGTCTCCTGCGCCACGACGGACGCGGGCGGACCGGCGAGCAAGACCAGGAGGAGGGCGAAGGGGCGGGGCATCACATGGCCCCCAGGGCGGTCTCCCGACCGTCCTGCCGGACCTTCACCACATAGTAGAGGAAGGGCCCGTTCACCTGCTTGAACCAGTGCGGCGTCCCGTTCGGCACCACGACGACGTCGCCGACGGTGATCTCGCGACTCGCGCCGCCATCGATCTCGCTGCCGCGCAGCTCCTCTGGGCCGGTGGACTTCGCCGCGACCGCCTTGCCGCCGGTCACCAGCGTCGCCGATCCCTGGAGCACGTAGATGATGTCGGTGTCGCGGGTGTGGATTTCGGCCAGCCCAGGCTGCGACTCCCGGCGGCTCGCGTGGATCTTGTAGTCTTCGACCTCGATCAAGGGCGAGCCCTTGGCGAAAGCGGCCTGCACCTGGTCGCTCTTGAGATAGGTGACCTGCCCGTCCTGGCCCTGGGCTTGCGCCAGGCCGAACGGCATGGCGGACGCGAACAGCACGATTCCGATGCGCATGGTGATATCCTCCTACCGGCTCGCGCTGGTCTTGCCGGCCAGCGCCGCGGCGCCCGCTGCCGCGATGACTTGGTCCCGCACCGCGCTCGCCGCGCCGCTCACGCCGACGGCGCCGACGATCTGCCCGTCCACCACGATCGGCTCGCCGCCCTGGAGCGGCGCCGGCACGACGCTCAGGAGCGTCGTGCGGCCGGAGATGATCACGTCCTCCAATGCCTTGCTCGGCCGCTGGAACAGCGCCGCGGTGCGCGCCTTCTCGGTGGCGATGTGGGCGCCCATCGGGAATGTCGGCTGGATCCGCTCCAGGTATATGAGGTTCCCGCCGTCGTCCACGATGGCGATGGACCCGCCCTCGTTGCCCCGCCTGGCCTCCGAAGCTGCAGCGGCGGCGACCGCCTTGGCCCCGTCCAGCGTCAGCGTCTTCTTGGTGATGGTGGTCTGCGCGCCTGCCTCGCCGGCTGCGGCGAGCGCGATGGCGAGGACCAGCGTTGCGATCACTCTCATGACCTCTCTCCCCTCGGTATGATGTTCGCGGCAGGATGACGAGGGGCCTAATGCCGGCGGACCTTCCGAAGTTCCCCAGCCTGAACGATCCCTCGCTCCACCGCGACATCCCAAAGCGCCTTCTGCAGCATCCGCCGCCCCCGGTGCAGCCGCGACCGTACCGTGCCCACCGGACACTCCAGGACCTGGGCGATCTGCTGGTAGGAGAAATCCTCGATGAAGTAGAGCGTGGCCACCACCCGGTACTCCTCGGGGAGCGCCTCGAGCGCTGTGCTCACCTGCTCGGTGTCGAGCTTGTCCATGATGGCGGAGGCGGGGTCGCTCGTCCGGGCCGTGGAGGCCGGCCTCGGCGGTCTTGCTGTACAGATACAGCGCCGGCACGTCCTCGGTGCTGAGGTTGGCCTTCTCGTGCTTCTCCTTCCGGTGCCGGCTGTAGAACGCGTTGGTGAGGATCCGGAAGAACCACGCCTTGAAGTTCGTCCCCTGCTGGAACGAGCCGAACGCCCGGTAGGCCAGCAGCGCCGCGTCCTGGACCAGATCCTCTGCCTCGGTCCGGTCCCGGGTGAGCCGCACGGCGGTGCCGTAGGCCATCGAGAGGATCGGAGAGAGCAGCTCCTCGAATTCGGCCTGGACCCGGGTCGGGTCGTCGGCTGGAGGCGGTCAGGGGCGTCCTCCCTGACCAGCTCGTCCACCAGCGGGCGGACAGTTGATCAGCGTGACCGATCGCGCGGCCAGCTCCCGCAGCAGCCGCACCGCGCGCCGGTCGAGGTAGCTCACGTTGGCCAGGTCCAGGAGCAGCTTCTGGTCGGTTCCCAGCAGCTCCAGACATTCGTCCTCCAGCAGCCCCACCCATTCGGCCACGATCTGGCCTTCGAGAACGAGGATGACCTCATGGGGAAGCCGGGTGGTGCGGGTCAGGCGAAGCATCGAGTCCTCAGAGTGGCGGTGCCGCAAGGAAAGGCACGCGGCTGTGCCAGCACGCGGCACCCGGGCTGCATCGAGTTGTCATCGTTGAGGTAATGCAGAGTGTTACGGACTTGGCTGCGGTCCAACGGAGGCGGGATTGGGAGACTTCACTCCCAACTGATTGGGAAAATCACGAGGATTGGGACCCGCGCTCCGGCCGGGTGATGCCGAGCCGCTTCATCCGCGCTTCCAGGGTCGTCGCCTTGAGCCCCAGCAGTTGGGCCGCTCCCCGCGGTCCGCTGACCCGCCAACCGGTCTCCTCCAGGGCCTCGATGATCCGCTCGCGAGTCAGCTCCTGGAGGTGCGGATCCCGGCGGACCGGAATCGGCTCGACCGGCAGGCTGACCCACTCGCCCAACTCGAGCTGGTGCCCCGGCTGATGATGACCGATCGCTCGAGCACGTTGGCCAGCTCGCGCACGTTCCCCGGCCAGGCGTAGGCGCCGAGCGTATCCAGGGCGGACTTCGGCACGGTGTCGATCCGCTTGCCCATCTTGGCGGCGTACTTCATCACGAAGTAGCGCACCAGCGCCGGGATGTCCTCCCGCCGCTCCCGCAGCGCGGGCGTGCGGATCGGGAAGACGTTGAGCCGGTAGAACAGGTCCTCCCGGAAGCGCCCCTCCGCCACCGCGGCGTCGAGGTCCTTGTGGGTCGCGGCGATGACCCGCACGTCCACCTTGATCGTGCGGGAGCCGCCCACCCGCTCGAACTCGCCCTCCTGGAGCACCCGCAGCAGCTTGACCTGGAGGTCGAGCGACAGGTCGCCGATCTCGTCCAGGAAGATGGTCCCGCCGGTGGCCAGCTCGAACCGGCCGATCTTGCGGCTCACCGCGCCGGTGAACGCGCCCTTCTCGTGGCCGAACAGCTCGCTCTCCACCAGGCCGGCCGAGATCGCGCCGCAGTTCACCGTCACCATCGGCCGGTCCTTCCGGCGCGCTGAGGTTGTGGATCGCGCGGGCGATCAGCTCCTTGCCGGTTCCGGTCTCGCCGGTGATGAGGACGGTGGTGTCGGTCGGGGCGACCTGCTCCACCTGCCGCAGGACCCGCTGCAGCACCGGGCTTCGGCCCACGATCTCCTCGAAGCCCTGCTGCTGCTTGACCTCCTCCAGGAGGTAGATGTTCTCCGCCTGCAGCCGGTCGCGCAGCTGGGCGACCTCGGTCAGGGCGGCGCGCAGGGCCTCCTCGGCCCGCTTGGAGTCATCCAGATCGGTGCAGACGCCGAACCAGCGGATGATCGCGCCGTCCGGGCCCCGCATCGGGATGCTCCGCGCCTTGAACCAGCGGTACTCGCCGTCCGCCCGCCGGAAGCGGCACTCGGCCTCGAACGGGCTGGCCGGTCCGTCGTGACTCGTCCCACAGCGCCAGCGTCCGGTCCCGATCCATCGGGTGGAGGGCGGCGGTCCAGCCGTAGCCCAGCGCCGCGTCCGACGTCATGCCGGTGTAGTCCAGGAATCGCTGACTGACATAGTCGCAGGAGCCGTCGGGCAGGTTGGTGTACAGCACCTCCGGCACGGTTTCGGCCAGCGTGCTGTAGCGCAGCTGGCTTTCCCGCAGCGCATCCTCCGCCCGCTGCCGCTCCAGCTCGGTGCCGGCCCGGCTGGCGAAGATCCTGAGCACCGCCAGGTCCTGCGCCTCGGGCACCAGCGGCCGGTCGTGGATCAGCGCGATGTGGCCGACCACCTCGCCCGAGGAGCCGAGCAGCGGCACGCCCAGATAGCCCTCGGCGTCGAGTGCGGCGAGGTCGTGATCGTCGGGGAAGAGCGCCTGGATCCCGCGGGGATGATGGCAGATCTCGCCGCCGATCACGGCCTCGCAGGGCGTGCCGGCGAGCGGGTAGCTCACGTTCTCGCCGAACGCGTCCCCCTGCCAGAAGGCCAGGGTCGCCACCCGGTCCTTGCGGTCCCCCGACACCTCCGCGACCAGCGCGTACCTGGTGTCGAGCGTCTCGGCCGCGAGACGGGCGACCGTCCGGAAGAAGTCGAGGCCGGTGAGGGCGGCCGTCCCCTCGCTGATGGTCCGAAGCGCCGCTTCCATCCGGGTGCGGTCGGCGACCTCCCGCTTGAGTCCCGCGTAGAGCTGCGCGTTCTGAATCGCGATGGCCGCCTGCGAGGCCACCACCTGGATCAACGCGAGCCGATCGGGCGTGAAGACGCCGGTGGCCAGGTTGTTCTCCAGGTAGACGACGCCGAGGAGCCGGCCCTGGTTGATCAGCGGGGTGGCGATGACCGAGCGGGGCTGCCGGCCGAAGCACGTAGGGATCGTGCCGGTAGCGGTCATCGCTCCGCGCGTCGTCGAGCACCAGGCTCTCCCGGGTCCGCCGGACGTAGTTCACGATGACGACCGGGAGCGCGTCCGTCTCCGCCAGCGGCGGGGCGTCGTGGACCTGCACCGCGACCTGGTCTCCCGACCCCTGGGCATGCACCCGCGGCGCGCCGTCGTGCTCCAGCACCAGCGCGCCCCGCTCGGCTCCGGCGTTCTCGATCGCGATCGCCAGCAGCTTCTCCAGCAGCCGCTCCAGCTCCATCTCGCCGGCCAGGACGCGGGCCGCCTTCATGACGGTGGCGAGGTCGATACTGCTGGCCTCGGCCAGGGTCGTGGATCCGCCGTGCCGGCCGCGGGCAGGCTGTCGGGTCCACGCGCACGCCCGGAACGCCGTAGCGGCGCTCGAGGTCCGCGACCTTCGCCGTTGCGCCCCACCGGCGCGTAGGCCCGCCGGGCCGCGGCCAGGAAGACCGCCGCGACCTCGGCCTGGCTCCGCTCCAGCCAGAACCGCGCGCACAGCTCGTTGGCCAGCGCCTGGTGCTGGAGCATGGCGGTGCTCTCGGCGTACCCGATGGCCTGCTCGTACACGGTCCAGCGCCGCCAGCGGGCGGCCCGAGATCCGCTCGATCTCCGCCGACAGCAGCAGCGACTGGCAGCGGAAGTTTTCCGGGCAGTTCTCCGCCAGGATCGCGAGCGATCGCCGCGCCTCCTCCATCTCCGCCAGATGAGGCGGCTCGCTCCTCCTCGGCGGCGTTGGCGTAGTTCGCGGCGAGGGTGAGGCCATTCCAGAAATCGAACTCGACCGGCCAGATCGTGCCCGACGAGCTGGTGCGCGACCCGTGCGTTCCGGGCGGCCTCCAGCGCCTGGCCGAACTCCCCGAAGAGGTAGCAGAGCTGCAGCTTGGCGACGGCATGGATGGCCGTGAAGAACGGGTTGCCGCGGTACCGTCTCCACGTACTCGCTCTCGTCGATCCCCTCGTCCGAGAGCGAGAGCGGCGCCCGGGTCCTGCCCTGCAGCGCCCGCGCCCAGTTGAGGATGATCTGCAGTCGAGTCGGCAAACGCGGCCGCCTTCAGCTTCCTGATCAGCGCCAGGTTCAGGGAGTAATCGCGGACGAACTGCGCCAGGTCCTGGGTGCGACACCATCGCCGGCCAGGCCTCGGTGGCGGCGCCGTAGGCGGCGTAGAGGAAATCCCCGCTCTCGAGCCCGCTCCGGCAGGCCTCACGCGCATAGGGAATGCAGGTCGCCATCGGCTGGCGCCAGAGATTCACATGGGCATGAAACTGCTGGTGGATCTTCGCTCGGCGCCGGCGGTCGTTGAAGCGCTCGTTCACCCGCAGGGCCAGACGTGCCGAACTCGTAGGCTGACTGGTAGTCCCCGCGCACCGGCCCGACGGTGATCGCGTGGGTCACGTAGCCGTAGGCCGACTCCTCCACGTTGCCGTGGACCAGCGAGAGGCGCACCATGGTGGCGGAGATCAGCCGGGCCAGGACCGGCTCGCCGAGGATGTAGGTCGAGGCCCAGATGTCGGTCAGGATGTTCATGACCATCCGGATCTCCGGATCGGTCATGACCGGGAGATCGACCAGCGACGCGATGGTGCGCTCGCCGAGCAAGCGACTGGATGGACGCGATCTCCGCCTCCAGCGCCGCCTGCCGCTCCTCCGCCGAGTCGGGGAACGAGACGCCGAAGAGCCCGAGGCATTCCCGGGCGGTCGCCAGCGCGTCGGCGTAGCGCGACATGTTCTCGTACTGGACGCTGCGCAGGCGGTAGACCTTGGCCTGGTCCAGATTGGTCGCGGCGCGTCGCAGGAGCAGGGCGAACTGCTGCTCCGCCTCGGCGAAGTTCCCGCAGAGATACTCGGCACTCGGCGGCCTCGAGGTGCAGCGCGAAGGCGAGATCGTAGTCCGAGCTCCACAGACTCGTCCCCCACCAGCTCCAGGCCCGCCGTGAGATAGCCCAGCGCCGCTTCATGCGCGGTCGCGGACTTGGCCTTCTGCCCGGCGCTCAGGTTGAGCCGGGCGAGCGCGAGGCGCTCCGCCGGGTCGGCGATCAGGCCGCGCCCGAGATTCAGGTGGTGCACGAGGTCGAAGATCCGCTCGTCCGCCTGCTCGGCATCGGCGCCGCGACAGCAGCAGCCGGCCCACCGTCAGGTGCACCATCTGCTTCCGCTCGGCGGGGATCAGCGCGTAGGCCGACTGCTGGACGCGATCGTGCAGGAAGGCATACGCGGTGCCGGGCGCGGCCGCCAGGATCAAGCCCTCCTCGATCGCCTCCCGGAGGTCGGCCGCCGCTTGCCTCCGGCGATTGCTCGCTGACGATGGCGAGAGTGTGCTGGTCGAACGGGTTCCCGATGCAGGCCGCGAGGGTCAGGGCGCGCTGGGTGTCGGCCGAGAGCCGCTGAATCTTCCGGGTCATCAGATCGATGACGTTGTCGGTCATCCCGGCCTTCGCGATGGCGTCCATCTCGAAGGTCCAGCGCTCCCGCTCGTAGTCGAAGCTCAGCAGCTCCGCCTCCCGGAGCGCCTTGAGGAACTGGCCGACGAAGAACGGGATTCCCGCCGGTCTTCCGGGAGACCAGGCGGGCCAGCGGCTCGGCCTCCTCGGGATCGCAATGCAGCGTGTCGCGGACGAGGCTCGACGAGGTCCGGCAGCGCCAGCGGATCCAAGCGGCAGCCGCCTGGTGACGATGCCGGCCGCCTCCAGCTCGCGCGAGCGTGCGGGTCAGTGGATGGGCCGCATCCACCTCGTTGTCGCGATACGCCCCGATCAGCAGCAGCGACTCGATCTCGGCGCCGGCGAGCAGCGGCTCCAGCAGATTCAGCGTCGCGCTGTCGGCCCACTGGAGGTCATCGAGGAAGATGACCAGCGGGTGCTCTCTCCGGGCCAGGGCGCGGAGAAAGTTCTGGAAGACCAGCCGGAAGCGATTCTGGGTCTCGGCGGGACCCAACGAGGGTGCGGGGGGTTGCGGCCCGAGGATCGAGGCGATCTCGGGAACGACCTCGGCGAGCACGGCCGCGCCGGCTCCCAGCGCCTCGGTCAGCCGCGCCCGCCACGCCGCCACCTGCCGCTCGTCCTCGGTGAGCAGTTGCTGGATCAGCTCACGAAACGCCTGGAGCAGGGCGCCATAGGGAACCCGGACGACCTGGTCGAACTTGCCGGCGATGAAGTACCCTCGCCGCCCGACCAGGGGCTTGTAGAGCTCCCGGATCAGCGAGCTCTTTCCGACCCCGGAGTACCCGGAGACCAGCATCAGCTGGCTGGGACCCTCGCCCACCTGCTCGAACGCGGTCATCAGCTCGGCCAGTTGCCGCTCGCGGCCATAGAGTCGCTGGGGAACCAGGAAGCGATCGCCGACGTCGCTCCGGCCCGGCGCCACCGGCGCTGAGCTCCCGGCCGGCGTCCCACTCCGCCTGCCACCGGGAGAGGTCCGCCTTGAGCCTGAGCGCGCTCTGGTACCGCTCCTCCGCGGCCTTCGCCAGGAGCTTCATCACCATGTCGGAGAGCGGAGGCGGAATCTCCGGCCGGAGGTCGCGCGGGGACGGGGGTGTTCTCGCGATGTGGCCGTGAATCACCTCGAGCGGGTCGCCGGACTCGAAGGGCAGGCGCCCGGTCAGCATCTCGTAGAACGTCACCCCCAGGGAATAGAAGTCGGTGCGGTAGTCGATGTCGCGGTTCATCCTGCCGGTCTGCTCGGGCGACAGGTACGCGATGGTGCCCTCGAGCACGCTGGGATGGCGCAGCTCCTGATGCTCGGCCGGCATCCGCGAGGCGATGCTGAAGTCGATCAGCGTCAACCGACCGGTCTGGGGATCGACCAGGATGTTGTTGGGATTGATGTCCTTGTGGATGACCCTGCGGTGGTGCAGCCCCTGGAGGACCTCGGCGAGCTGGACCCCGAGCCGGAAGAAGATGGCGAGGTCCATCCCGCCGGCGGGAATCAGCGCCTTGAGGCGCGGCCGCCCTTCATCCTCCAGCACCAGTGCGACCCGGTCGCCGCTGCGTACCAGCTCGACCGCGCGCGGGACGCCGTCGAGGTCGAGGCTCCGGATGAGCTCGTATTCCCGGCCTAGGGTCTCCGTTCCTCCTGACCCCTCGAGCAGGGTCTTCACGATCACCCGGGCTCCATCGCGGTCTCGGGAACCCCGATACACAATCCGCCGTCGCCCCCGATACACCTCCTCGGTGATCGTGTAGCCGGGGAACAGGCTGATCGTACCGCTGGTATGGGCGAGCGCCACCGGGTCTCCGGCCTGGGGCTGAGGAGTGTCGGGGAGAAGTATTTAGTCTAGGAGCCGGGCTGCGGGTTGGCTAGACGCGGCCCTTGGAACCAATCCCCGCCCATCCGCATTTACACCCCCGTCGTCATCTGCTGCCACACCACCAAGGAGAAGGAAGTATGCGACGCCGTACCTGGATTGTCGGCCTGGTCGTCCTCGGCGCGATCGGCTGGTACCTCTTCCGGCCCGAGCTGCTGTTCGTCAAGACCACGGTGAATGAGAGTCTGCCGGTCGAGGTCGCGGCGCGGACCGACGTGGCGGGTGGGAAGGCCGAGTCCGCCGTCGTTGCTGAGCGGCCAGTTCCGCTCCTACGCGCACGAGACCGTCGGCACCGCCGCGGTGCACGAGCTAGGCGGCCACCGGGTGCTGCGTCTCACCGGCTTCAGCACCTCCAACGGCCCCGATGTGCGGGTCTACCTCGTAGCCGCGAACGATGCCACCGACGACGAGACCGTCACCAAGGCGGGGTTCGTCGAGCTGGGCAAGCTCAAGGGCACCCAGGGCGACCAGAACTACGAGATCCCCGCCGGGCTCGACCTCGAGAAGTATCGCGCCGTCACCATCTGGTGCCGCCGGTTCAGCGTGAACTTCGGCACCGCGCCGCTCACCCCCGCGTCCTGAGAGGAGGAACCATGTCGCTCGTCCGCGCAGTTTCGCTGTCCGTGGTCGCGCTGGCCTTCGCGCAGGTCGCGATGGCCCAGGGCGCCCCGAACGCCACGAAGTTCACCGTGAAGGTGGAGAACATCAGCAAGGGAGAGGTACTCCAGCTCTCCACCGGCAAGACCGCGCCGTTCGTGGCCGCCCCGACCTTCTGGGCGCTCCACACCGGCGCCGGCAACCCGATCTTCACCGGCGGCCAGCCGGAGCCAGGCAACGGCCTCGAGCAACTCGCCGAGACCGGCAATCCCGAGGGGCTGATCAAGTACGTTTCGGCGATCTCCGGCGTCGCGGCGGTGGGCGCCAACGCCCGGCCGGTCGGCGCCACCGGCGACGGTCCGCTGACGCCGGGCCAGGCCTACGAGTTCGAGGTGTCGGCCTCGCCCGGACAGACGCTGTCCCTCGCGTGGATGTTCGGCCAGTCGAACGATCTGTTCTACTCCAACGAGCGTCCCGATCGCCCTCTTCGTGGGCGGCAAGCCGGTGAGCGGCGACATGACCGCGCAGCTCTCGCTGTGGGACGCGGGCACCGAGGTGAACGAGGAGCCGGGGCTTGGCCCGAACCAGGCGCCGCGGCAGAAGTCGCCCGACGCCGGCACGCCGGAGAAGCAGTCCATCGCCCACGTCCGCGATCGGTACACGCTATCCTTCGACGGGCCGGGTACTGCGGGTGACGGTCACGCCGAGCGAGTCGGCGATGAGCAGCAAGTAACTGGAGACCGTGAAGCGTGAGGCGTGAAGGGTGAAGCGGGATCTCGCTCCCCGATGCCCTTCCGCTCTCCCCTTCACACTTCACGCCACGCTTCGCGCAGTTCTCACTGGGTGCCCGCCCATGCACTTCGACCTGATAATCATCGGCTCCGGCGCCGGCGGCGGCACGCTCGCCTACCGGCTGGCGCCGTCGGGCAAGAGAATCCTGATCCTGGAGCGGGGCGACTATGTCCCCCGGGAGACGGAGAACTGGAGCACCCGCGCGGTCAACGTCGATGGCCGCTACCAGACCAAGGAGAAGTGGCGGGCGAGCGACGGCACCGAGCTCCACCCGCACACCAACTACTGGGTGGGCGGCAACACCAAGTTCTATGGCGCCGCGCTCTTTCGGTTGAGAAAGGAAGATTTCGGCGAGCTCAAGCACCACGGCGGGATCTCGCCGGCGTGGCCGATCTCGTACCTCGACCTGGAGCCGTACTACACTGAAGCCGAGCACCTCTATCAGGTGCACGGGGAGCGGGGTGAGGATCCGACCGAGCCGCCGGCCGAGCGCCGGCTACCGCTTCCCGGCGGTGAGCCACGAGCCCCGGATCCAGCAGCTCAGCGACGACTGGGCCCGCGCCGGCTGCAAGCCGTTCCACGTCCCCCTCGGCATCATGCTGAACGAGCGCGATCGGCGACACAGCCGCTGCATCCGCTGCGCCACCTGTGACGGCCATCCCTGCCTGGTGTCGGCCAAGTCGGACGCACAGGTGGTCTGCGTGGATCCGGCGCTCCAGTATCCCAACGTCACCCTGCTCACCGGCGCCTATGTCTCGCGGCTGGAAACCAGTGCCTCCGGCCGGGAAGTCAGCCGCGTTCTGGTCGAGCGGGATGGCGTCCGCGAGTCCTACACTGCCGACATCGTGGTCGTCTCCGCCGGCGCGATCAACTCCGCGGCGCTGCTCCTGCGCTCGGTCAGCGACCGGCACCCTCGCGGCCTGGCCAACGGCTCCGACGTGGTCGGCCGGCACTACATGGGCCACATCAACTCGGTCCTGATGGCGCTCTCCCGCTGCCCCAATCCGACCGTCTTTCAGAAGACGCTCGCGCTCAACGATTTCTACTTCGGGAGCGCGGAATGGCGGCATCCGATGGGACACATCTCGTTCGTCGGCAAGCTGGACGGCGTCACCCTCTCGGCCGGCGCCCCCAAGCTCGCGCCGGGCTGGACGCTGGATCTCATGGGCAAGCATTCGCTCGACTTCTGGCTGACCTCGGAGGACCTGCCCGACCCTGAGAACCGGGTGACGATTGATCGCGATGGGAGGATCGTTCTCGCGTACCGGCCGAACAACGAGGAAGGGCACAAGCGGCTCACCCGGCGGCTCGAAGGGCTCATGCAGCAGCAGTCGCGCTGCGCGGTGCATGGCCATGACTGCCACCAGGGCGTCTTCTCCCGGAGCCTCTTCGTCGGCCAGCGGATTCCCCTCGCCGGTGTCGCCCACCAGAACGGGACGATCCGGTTCGGCGACGACCCCGCGACCTCGGCGCTCGACGTGCACTGCCGGGCGCACGAGGTGGACAACCTCTACGTCGTGGACGCGAGTTGCTTCCCCTCGAGCGGGGCGGTGAACCCGGCGCTGACGATCATGGCGAATGCGCTGCGGGTGGGCGACCATCTCCTGGAGCGACTGGGGGCATCGCGCGCAGAGCGACACCCAGCGGCGTCGGTGGAGGGCGCGGCGGTATGAACCGGCTGGCGCCGTGCGCGCGTGCGGGGGACGCGCACTGTGACAATGGGTGCCTCGCGCTGAGCGTGCTCGCCGTTGCCCAGTTGCTCGCCCAGGCCCCCGCCCCCTGGCAGGGCACGCGGCGTGGCGGCTGCGCAGTGCAGGCGCGACGTCGCCGCTGAGACGCAGACGGCGGCCGCGCAGGCGGTCGCGATGGTCGGCCTGACCGTCTCAGACATGCAGCGGTCGGTGGACTTCTACACCAGCGTTCTCGACTTCACCAAGGAGACCGACGACGAGCTGGCCGGGGACGCCGTAGAGGAGCTGCATGGGGTGTTCGGCGCCCGCATCCGCGTCGTCCGGCTCAGGCTGGGCGAGGAGCGGCTCCAGCTCACCGAGTATCTCGCTCCCCGCGGGCGCCCGGCGCCGGCCGACGCCCGGAGCAACGACCGCTGGTTCCAGCACGTCGCCATCATCGTGAGCGACATGGATCGTGCCTACGCCCGGCTCCGGCAATTCGGCGTGCAGCACGCTTCGACCGGCCCGCAGACGCTTCCCAAGACGATCCCCGGCGCCGCCGGCATTCGTGCCTTCTACTTCCGCGATCCCGACGGGCACCCGCTCGAGATCCTCCAGTTCCCGCCCGACAAGGGCGATGCCCGATGGCGCCGGGGGTCAGGACGGCTCTTCCTTGGCATCGACCACACCGCCATCGTGGTGGATGACACCGACGCGAGCCTCGCCTTCTACCGCGACGTCCTGGGGTTCCGGGTGGCTGGCGAAAGCCTCAACTTCGGCACCGAGCAGGAGCACCTCAACAATGTGCGCGGCGCGCGGCTGCGGATCACCGGGCTGCGCGCGGCGCGCAGGGGCCCGGGGTCGAGTTCCTGGAGTATCTCGTCCCGACCGACGGCCGGCCGTTCCCCGCCGACGAGCAGGCGAACGACCTGGTGCACTGGCAGACCACGATCCTGGTGCCGAGCGCGGCCGCCGCCGCGGGCGCTGTGCGCACGGGGCCGGTTCCGCCTCGTCTCGCCGGGCGCGGTGACGCTGCCCGACACCTCCCTCGGCTTCCGGCGCGGCCTCCGGGTGCGCGATCCCGACGGCCACGTCGTTCAACTGGTAGAGCAATGAGGCGCAAGATGCCCCCTACCGATGCCCCCGTCCGCCCCGACCAGACCCGGCCGGCTCCCGCTGCCGCAGGGCCGAGCGATGATGAAGGCCGTCGCGGTCTTCCCCGGGAAGCCGGACTCGATGCACCTCGCGACCATGCCCAAGCCCACGCGTGGACGAGATCCCCGGTGGGCGTGGCGTGCTGGTCAAGGTGCTCCGGGTCGGCGTGGACGGCACCGACAAGGAGATCAACGCCGCCGAGTATGGCGCGGCGCCGCCGGGCTACGACTTCCTGGTGACCGGTCACGAGAGCTTCGGCCGGGTGGAGGCGGTGGGACCGAACGTGACCGAGCTGCGACCCGGCGATTACGTGGTCGCGACCGTCCGGCGACCGGGCTCCAGTATCTACGACCGGATCGGCACGTACGACATGACCACCGACGACGTCTACTTCGAGCGGGGCATCAACCTCCGGCACGGCTACCTGACCGAGTACTACGTGGACGACCCGGAGTACATCGTGAAGGTGCCGCCCGAGCTCCGCGAGGTCGCGGTGCTCCTGGAGCCGACCACGGTGGTGGAGAAGGGGATCGCCCAGGCGTACGAGATTCAGCGCCGGCTCAGGGTCTGGCGTCCCCGCCGGGCGGCGGTGATGGGTGCCGGGACCATCGGCCTCTTGGCGGCGCTCGCGCTCCGGCTCAGGGGACTCGAGGTGACGGTCTTCGGCCGCACGGCCAAGCCCTATCTCAACTCCGACCTGATCGAGGCGCTGGGCGCGCGCTACGAGAGCACGTCGGACGTCTCCATCCTGGACGGCGCGGCGCGGTTCGGGCCGTTCGACCTGATCTTCGAGGCCACCGGCGCCTCCCCGGTCGTCTTCGAGAGCATGCAGGCGCTCGGCAAGAACGGGGTGCTGGTTCTCTCCAGTGTGACCGGCGGAGACCGCCGCATCGAGGTGCCGGCCGACCGGATCAACCTCGAATTCGTCCTGGGGAACAAGGTGATGGTGGGAACGGTGAACGCCAACCGGGAATACTTCGAGATGGGGGTGAAGGACATGGCCCACGCCGAGGCGCAGTACCCGGGCTGGCTGAGTCGGCTGCTGACCCACCCGGTCCGGGGGCTGGAGAACTGGAAGCTCCTGCTCGACACCTTGACGAGGCGCGCAAGGAGCTATAAAGGTGTATTGCGTAGTCTCCGACATGTGAGGATTGCGATGCCGCAGCCAAGGACGCTGGCAGGTCTGCGCCTGCCCTCCGCTGCAGTCGACCCTGTCGTCGGCCGGCCGCCGTGAGGCCCGCCTCCGCCCGGAGCATGCCGTGCGCTATCCCGGCATCCAGGCGGGAGTGTGGGAGTCGGCCGCTGTGCTCTGCGATCGGGTGCTCGCGGGCGGGCTGCTCCGTGGGTCGCCGATGGGGTGGCGCGCCCGGGTGCTTCCAGCCGAGCATTTCGAGTTTCGAGGTGGCGTGCCCGAGGGGCACGCCCCGGCGGGAAGATCGGTGAGGTGGGATGCCGTAAAGCTGTTGCAGGGAAATGAAATAGTCATTAGGCGCTGAACTGAAGTATCACCATCACTTCTTTCGCTCGAACACCGTTACTCCCTCCAGAATCGTCCGCAGCACCCGCACGGCGTGAATCTCACGCGGCGCGACCTCGAAGAGATTCTTCTCCAGGACCACCAGGTCCGCCAGCTTGCCCACCTCGATCGATCCGGTCTCCCGCTCCTGGTGATTCTGATACGCGGCGTTGATGGTGTACATCGCGATCGCGGCCGACAGGTCCACCACTTCCTCCGGGTGCCACGGCGTGGTCGTGGTGCCCGCGGTGGGAGGCCGGCGGGTGATCGCCACCTGGATCCCATCGAGCGGAGCCAACGATGAGACGGACCAGTCGCTCCCTGCCGACACCACCGCCCCTGCGTCGACCGCACTGCCGATGGGATAGAGCCAGCGCGACCGGGACGGGCCGAGCGCGGGCTCCGCGAGCCTGGTGAGGTATTCGTCGCCGTTGGCCCACAGCGGCTCGAAGTTGGCGATCACGCGGAGTCGCCGGAATCTGGGAAGGTCGGCGGGGTCGATGAGCTGGAGGTGAGTGATGGTGTGCCGTGAGTCGCGCGGGCCATTGACCTCCATGGCGTGCTGCGAAGGCGTCGAGAGTCATGCGGATCGCGCGGTCGCCGATGGCGTGCACGTGGACCTGCCAATCCTCGCGGTCGAGCGCGACCACGAGGCTGTCGAGTCCGGCTGGGTGTAGATCGGTTTGCCGGCGTCGCCCTTGCGATCGAGATACGGTGCGAGGAGGGCGGCGGTGCCCGACTCGATCACGCCGTCCTGGTAAAGCTTCGCCGCGGTCGGGCGGACCAGGCGCGTGGTGTACAGCTCGCGCCAATCGCCCAGCCGGCTGACCAGCGCATCGATACCGGTCGAATCCGGCGCGGCATCGACTGCCGCGATGATGCGGACCGTCAGCCGCTTCGCCCGCTCCTGTGCGACGTAGGTGCGGAGATACCTCTCCGATGCCCACGCCTCGTGCGCGGTCGTGATGCCGGCTTCGTTCGCCAGCCGGAGCGCCCGCTCCAGCCCGGCGGCGAGCTCGGCGTCGGTGCGCTCGGGGACGAGGCGGGAGACCAGCTCGATCGGCGCTCTCGCGGAGCGTCCCGGTCGGCTCGCCGGATCGCGGATCGCGCTCGATCCGTCCGTCCGGCGGATCGGGGGTATCGCGAGTGATTCCTGCGAGCTCGAGCGCCTTGGTGTTCACCCAGGCGGAGTGTCCGTCCGCGGCGTCGAAGATGGCGGGCCGGCTCCCGACGATCTGGTCGAGGAAGGCGCTGGTCGGGTTCGCGTCGGGGAAGGCCGTGAGCTCCCACCCTGCACCTCGCACCCAGGGGGCGGTTGGCCGTGAGGCCATGCAGCCCTTGATCGAATCGGCGATCGCCGCGGCGCTTTCGAGCGTGAACAGGGCGCACTCGTCCAGCTCCACGCCGCCGGCGAGGAGGTGCACGTGCCCGTCCTGGAACCCAGGGAGCACCATCCCGCCGTGCAGGTCCACCACCTCGGTCCTCGCGCCGATGATCTCGCCGGGGACGGTGTCGCCCCCGACGTAGATGATGCGGCCCGACTTCACGCCGACCGCGGTCGCCCAGCTCCGCGGGGCGTCGACGGTGTAGACCGCGCCGCCGCGTAGCAGGAGATCGGCGGGGCCGTCGACCCCGCTCTTCGGCCGGTCTTCCCCCCAGCCGCAGGCCGCCACCTGGAGCACGGTGGCGCCCATCCCCATCCTCAGCACAGCGCGAGGAACCATGCTGAACTATGGAAGCTGGACAGAGGGTCTGCCAAGCCCGCCATGCCGTCCATCCGGGAGCCGGATTCGACGTCCGGATCGATCGCGTCGGCGGCTCGTCTTCGCGCCCTCGCCGGGGAGGGGAGGGGGCCGAAATGAAATGTCGGATGTATGTTTATGGCGATCCCCTCAAAGCTGTCTTTCCCCCTCGGGGGCACACGCGGCAGATGTCGTCGCTGCTGGAACGCCTGCGCGAAGCGGTCGCTCCGGCCTTCACCGTCGAGCGAATGCTCGGCGAAGGAGGCATGGGCGTCGTGTTCCTCGGACACGACCCCGCCCTCGACCGTCCCGTCGCCATCAAGGTTCTCCGACCCGAGCTGGCCACCGCGCATGCCGCGGAACGCTTCCTTCGCGAGGCGAGGGTGCTGGCCAAGGTGCGTCAGCCGGGTGTGGTTCCGATCTACCAGGTCCATGAGAATCAGGGGCTGTACTTCTACGTCATGGAGTACCTCCCCGGGGAAACCGTGGCGGGCCGGCTCCACCGCGGTCCGATGTCGCCTGCGGAGGTGCTGCGGCTGGGCGCCGACATGTTGGCGGGACTTCAGGCGGTCCATTCCCTCGAAATCGTTCACCGGGACGTCAAACCGTCCAACATCTTCCTCCTGCCTGACCGGGCCGTGCTGGCCGACTTCGGGATCGCCCAGCCGGCGCGCGACACCGACCTGACCGGCGCGGAAGAGATCGTCGGCACCATCCGCTACATGCCTCCGGAGCAGCTGGCGCGCTCGCGCGTGGATCATCGCGCGGACCTGTACTCCGCCGGCGTCGTGCTGTGCGAGGCCCTGCTCGGAGACCTGCCGCCCGTTCCCACCACCTATGGGGACAGCATGCCGTGGGCGAGGATCCCGATGCGCTTCAGGTCCGCGCTTCGCCGTGCGCTTCATGCCGACCCCGGCAAGCGCTGGCCCGACGCCGCGAGCTTCCGCAAGGCGCTCCTCGCCCGTCCGCTGGTGGACGCCCGCCGGGGCGGCCTCGGCGTCGGTGCGCTGATGGTGATCGCGCTCGTTTTCTGGGTGACAGGCGCGCGCCCCCTGCGGGTGTTTCGGTCCGCCGACCTCGCGGTGCTCCCGTTCGAGGCGGCGACGGCCCCCGGGGCCGGAGACCAGCTGGCTCGCTACACGGCCGACCGGCTCGGCTGGTTCGGCCGCTGGACGCTCCAGCCGACGGGGCAGGTCTTCGAGTGGGCGGCCAACGTGCCGCCGGCGCAGCGGGAGAACCGCGCCGAGCGCGAGCTCATGGCCGCGCACTACGTCGTCGGGAGGATCGTGTCGGCCGCGGGCTCCCACACACTGGAGCTGACGATCCGGGACTCGGTGGGCAAGGCGCTGAACGTCGCACCGATCCGCGTGGCCGGTACCCTGGAGGACATGCCCGCGTGGGGCAGCGCGGTGGCAGACTCGATCGTCAGCAGGCTCTTTCCCAGATTCGCCGACGAATTCAGAGACCTGGGTCGCCATGCGAGCGCCGATGCCAGGGCCTACCAGGAGTATTTCAAGGGCGAAGATGCGTTTCAGCGCGACGCCTACGAGGAGGCGGAGCGCCATTATACGAGCGCCCTGGAGCGCGATTCGGGATTCGTCGAGGCCGCGCTGCGCCTCGCCATCGTGCGGCGGTTTCGCCGGGTGGCGTTCGAAGCGGATCTGAAGACCCTCTACGAGCGCCGCGCCGCCGACCTTCCCCCGCAGCATCGGCTGCTGATCGAGGCGCTGCTGGAGCCCGACCTGACCCGGCGTTTTGCGCTCTACCGCGCGGCAGTGGCCGCTTTTCCCCGTGATGCGACGGTTCGGTTCGTCTACGCCGACGAGCTGTTTCACCGTGCCCCGCTCGTCGGCGTTCCGCTCGACAGCGCGCTCGCCGAGCTCGCCCGGCTGATCGAGCTGCACCCCTACCTGGAGCAGGCGCCGGCCTACGACCATCTGCTCTGGGGCCAGCTTCGTCTCGGCCGGAGAGCCGACGCCGGCGCCAGCCTCCGGAGCCGTCTCGACATCGCGCTGGTCCACGAGACGGGAGAGGAGCGCCGCCGGCGAAGCTTTCTGCGTCTGGCCCATGACGCCCGGTTCGGCACCGGGCTGACCGGCCTCAAGCTCCGGCGACTCTCGATGTTCCCCGATTCGGCCACGCTGGAGGCCGTGCAGCGCTACGCGCCGCTGGGGAACGCATTCGAGATTCCCGAGACCCAGCTTGCCCTGGGTCGCATCCTGGCACGGAAGGCGACGTCACCTCTGGCGCGCGCGGGCGGGCATCGGGCCCAGGGGCTCGCGCTCATGCTGCTCGGCCGGCCGACCGAGGCACTTCGGCAGCTCGATACGGCCATCCTGCTCGGTCGCGCTCCCGACAGCGCAATTGAGCGAGCCGAGTGGCGGGTGATCCCGGCGGCCCTCGGTCTCCCTATCTCCGACACTGCGGCCAGAGCGTGGGGCCGAGCCCGGCTCCAGGCGCTCGCGAGCACCGCGACCCCGAGCCCACGAGCGGCTTGGGCCCTCGCGGTGGACGGCGCGAGCGACGGCGGCACCTCATTCGATGATTGGCGGGCCATCGCGGCCGATGCGGCGGAACGGGACCGGGGGGCACGGCGGCTCCGGCTGCTGCTCGACGCGATCGCGGCGGCGAATCGCGGCCTGTACGACTCCGCCCGCGCGCTCTCCGAGCCGCTCCTGGCATACGACTCCGCCGGCGTGGTGGAGGACCCGTTCGCGCGTGCCGTGCTCCACCTGAAGCGCGCCGATTGGGCGCTCGCGCTCGGTGACAGCGCGGCGGCGGACCGTGAGTTGCTCTGGTATGAGAACTCCGACATGGGCATCGAGGGCTGGATCCAGAACGCGCTCCAGCCGGGCGAGGTGGACGCGATGCTGAGCGCGTTGGCCCGGCTGCGGCGGGCGCGGCTGGCGCTGGCGCGCGGCGACACGGCGGCGGCCTGTCCCTGGCTCCGCCGCGTCGCGGAGCTGTGGAGCGGCGCCGATTCGGCGTTCGCGCCCCTGTTGACGGAGGTCGGGGAACTCACGGATGCGCGGGGCGCGCGCGCAGGGTTGCCGGACATGATCGCCTGCCGCACGCTCGGGCCCGTCGAAGTGATGGTGAACGATGCGGCCGCCATGCCCGAGCTGCTGTGGCGCAAGCACCTCGCGCTGCTGATATACCTCGCCCGATCCGTCCCGCGCCCCCGCACCCGCGAGCATCTCTCCGGCCTGCTCTGGCCCGACAAGCCCGAGGAAGCGGCGCGCCACTCGCTGGTCGAAGCCACTCGCGTGCTGCGTCGCCATGTCGGAGAGTCGGCGGTGCAGACCGTGGCGGGCCAAATCCGGCTCTCGCCCGGTGCGGTGCATCTGGACCTCGACGAGTTCGCCGATGCCATGCGCCGGGGCGACTGGGAAGCGGCTGCCCGACTCGTCTCCGGTGAGTTCATGGAGGGATTCACCGTTCCCAGCGCCTCCCAGTTCGAGGACTGGATGGCAGCCGAGCGCACCCACTGGCGAGGCCAATCGGTGGAGGCGCTGCTCCAGCGCGCGGATCAGCTCGAGCGGGCGGGCCGTGCCGCCGAGGGCGCCGAACACGCGCTGCGAGCCCTGCATCTGGATACTCGTTCCGAGCGCGCCCTGCGGTCGGCGCTCAAGTGCCTGGCGCTGGCCGGCGACCGCGCGAGCGCGCTGGAATGCTTCGAGGAGTTCCGCCGCCGGCTGGCGAATGACTTCGGTGCCCGGCCGGACAGCGAGTCGGCCGCGCTGGCCGAGCGCATTCGGCAGGCTCGGGACGGCCGTCCACCGAACCCGGCGGGAGCGTCCGCCTCGATCCGGCGGTGGGAGTCCCAGGCGCCGCTGGTCGGTCGGGAAACCGAGCTGGCCCGCCTGTGGCTGGCGGCCGCGGCGGCCCGAAGCGAGCGTCGCGCCGCCGCGCTGGTGGTCGAGGGCGATGCGGGCAACGGAAAGAGCCGGCTGCTCGAGGAGCTGACGGCACGCCTCCGGCTCGAAGGCATGACGGTCGTCTCGGCGCGGGCGGTGGAAGCGGATCGCGAGGATGCCTGCGGAGGCGTGCTCGCCCTTCTGCGGGGCGGGCTGCTCGAGGCGCCGGGTATCGCCGGGGCGCCCGCGCGTGCGCTGGCGGCACTGGCCGGCGCGCTGCCCGAGTGGGAGCAGCGCTTTCCCGGCCTGATCGCGCCGGGCGAGCCCCTTCCGCTGGTCAGGGCCCTGCTCGAAGTCGTCCGGGCGGCCACGGAGGAGCGGCCGGTGGTCCTGGCGCTGGACGACGCGCATTGGCTCGACCGGGAATCCGTGCTCGCTCTCGGCGCGGCCCTCCGCGACCTGGATGCGAGCCCGTTCGTGCTCGCCATCGCCCTGCAGCCGGGCTTTCCCCGGGCCGAGCTCGATGAGATCCGCTCACACATCGGCCGCGACCTCCGTGGCGCGTCGGTCTCGCTCGCCGCGCTGGGTCGCGATGCGCTGCGCTCGCTGGCGTCGCACTTCCTTCCCGGCTACACCGAGGTCGAGCTCGACCGGGTCGTGCGGCGGGTCGCCACGGATTCGGCCGGGGTGCCGTTCCTCGCGGTCGAGCTGCTCCGGGCCGTGGCCAGCGGGCTCGACCTGGCGAGCGTCTCCGGCGCGTGGCCGGAGGAATTCCGAACCCTGGATCAGACCCTTCCGGGCGACCTGCCCCAGGCGGTCGTCGCCGCCCTCAGGGTCACGTTCCGCCGGCTGAGCGCGAGCGCGCAGTCGGTGCTGGCAGCGGCGTCGGTGCTGGGCGATCGGACGGGGGCCGACCTGCTGACCCTCGCCACCGAGCTTCCCAAGCGCGAGGTGCAAGAGGCGCTCGATGAGCTGGAGTGGCACCGGTGGCTCGCCGCCGACGCGCGAGGCTACGCATTCGCGGCTCGCATCGCGCGCGAGGTGGTCTCGCGGGACATGGTGCTGGAGGGACAGCGAGGGCGGATCCTCGCGGCGGGGGGACGGGGGTCGCGCCGGGACGGCTGAGCCGGGTCCGCACGATCCAACCCTGGAGGTGATTCGATTGTCTAAGGCGGTAACCTCACCGGGAGCTCGTCTACGTGGCCACATGGTTGGGCGTTCTGCTGGTTCTCCAGGCACAGTCGGCGACAGCCACCGCCGCTCCGATTCCGACTCACTGACAACGGTCCGGGCTACCCAGGCAGCAGATCCCCCGGTCCTGGACGGGCGAGATGACGACGCCGTCTGGCGATCCGCTCCCGCCATCGACCAGTTTCTCGAGGCCAAGCCCAGCGAAGGGGCGGCACCCAAGCTCCGAACCGAAGCGCGGGTGGCGTACGACGCCCGCAATCTGTACGTCTTCGTCCGCGCCTTCGACCACCGCCCCGACAGCATCGTAAGCCTGCTCTCCCGGCGGGACGACCAGACCGCATCCGATGAAATCATTCTGATGCTCGACCCCTACTACGACCGGCGCACGGGGTACGAGTTCGTGGTGAACCCCGCCGGCGTCAAGGCGGACTATGCGATCTACAACGATGGGAACGAGGACGTCGCCTGGGATGCGGTATGGGATGCGGAGACCCGCATCGACTCGCTGGGCTGGACCGCCGAGTATCGCATCCCGCTGTCGCAGCTCCACTACTCGGCGAAGGGAAACGTCACCTTCGGCCTGCTGTTCTGGCGGGTCATCCAGCGCTACGGCGCAACCCTCACGTGGCCTCTCTACCGCACCTCCAGGTCCGGCTTCACCTCGCAGTTCGGCGCGCTGACCGGGCTCGAGGGGCTGGCGAGTCCGGGCCACGCCGAGGTGACGCCGTACGTGGTGACCAAGAGTGTGCCCGGGGCCGCCTCCACCGGCTATTCGAGAGAGCAGGAGGTGTCCGTCGGAGGCGATCTCAAGTACCGAGTCGCCTCGAACCTGCTCCTCAACGCCACCGTCAATCCTGATTTCGGCCAGGTCGAGGCCGATCCCTCGGTGCTCAACCTCGGCGCCTTCGAGACCTTCTTCGAGGAGCGGCGGCCGTTCTTCGTCGAGGGCAAGGGCCTTTTCACCTTCAATGTGAACTGTGTCGTCGTGGTGGACTGCAATACCGGTGAAGGACTGTTCTATCCCCGCCGGATCGGGCGCTCCCCACAACTGGCCGACACCTACGGGGACGAGTCGTCTCCCACCTCTACCAGCATTCTGGGAGCGGCGAAGGTCACCGGCCGCCTCCCTGGCGGGTTCTCCCTGGGAGTGCTCGACGCGGTGACCGACAACGTCTCCGGCCCGGGCGGAACCACGCTGGAGCCGGCGACGAACTACGCGGTGGCCCGGGGAAATCAGGACTCCCACAACGGTGACGGCAGCGTGGGGTTCATCGCGACCGCGGTGAACCGTTCCCTCGATCCGGCGAGCGCGCCCCACCTGCACCGCAGCGCGTACACCGGGGGTATCGATGGGCGGCGACGGTTCGCCGGCCGGTTCGAGGTGTCCGGGTCCTTCGACGTGAGCCGGGTAGACGGAAGCGCCGCCGCGATCGCCCGGACGCAGCGGGATCCGGTGCACCTCTATCAACGTCCCGATGGTCCGCTGGCGTACGACTCGACCCGGACGTCGCTGACCGGGACCAACCTGGAGCTCAGGTTCGCCAAGGTCGGCGGCAAGAGGCTCGTGTTCGAGACCGCCTATCAGCGTCGCTCGCCGGGCTTCGAGATCAACGACCTCGGATTCCTTCGCCAGGCCGATCAGCAGGCGTGGACGACCTGGGCCGCCCTGGCGTTCCGGACCCCCAACCGGGTCTTCCGAGAGCTTCGGTGGAATTTCAACAACTGGGACTACTGGAGCGTCGCGGGGCTGCCCACCGAGCGCGCCTTCAATACCAACGTGCACACCCAGTTCAACAACCGCTGGTGGCTGCACATGGGCGGAACGTTGGGCCAGATCGGCACCACTTGGTGCGACCGCTGCGCCCGGGGCGGGCCGGCGATACGGCAGGACCCCTACATTGCGCCGTGGGCCGGCATCGAGGGCGATGACCGGCGGCCGCTGGTGCCTGCCTTCTGGGTGAACTATTGGCGCGGGGATGGAGGCAGGTCGGAGTCGATCAAAGTCGAGCCGGAGCTCGCGCTCAAGGTGTCGACGAGGTTCACCACGTCACTCAGCGCCTCCTACGAGCGCAATCGCAATGACACCCAGTATTTCGAGACATTCACCGACTCGTCGGGGACGCCGCACTTCACCTTCGCGCACCTGGAGCAGAAGACACTGAGCCTCACCTGGCGGCTGGGCTATACCTTCACGCCCAGCACCTCACTTCAGATCTACGCATCCCCCTTCGTGTCCAAGGGCACCTACACCGATGTGCGCGAGGTGGCCGAAGCCAAGGCCGAATCGTATGATGCGCGCTACCGGCCCTATGGCGACCCGGCCGTGGCCGACGACCCCGGTGGGTTCAACGTGCAGGAGTTCCGCTCCAACGTCGTGTTCCGCTGGGAGTACCGGCCGGGCTCGACGCTGTTCCTGGTGTGGAGTCAGGGGCGGGAGGGCTCCTCGGAGGTCGAAGGCGGCAAGTCCTTCTCCGGCGACCTCGGCGACCTCTTCCGGGAGCGGGCGAACCATACGTTCCTGGTGAAGCTCTCGTACTGGTTCGCGAGATGAGAGAGAGGGCGATCAGGGCAAGGTGCTTGGCTGGGAGCACCTCACTCAGGGCCGCCCCTTCGAAGAGGCGCACGGTTGTGCTCGGGACCGAGCAGCCTCCATCGCCGGTGAGCTCCCCAGCTGCAATCGTGGCGCCGCCTTCGACCGGCATGTCCAGCCGCAGGCCGGTGCACGGCGTCGGCTGCGTGGGCCGCAGCTGGAGGATCACACGGTCGTTCTCCCGGGCACCGCTGAAATACCCGAAGTCATCGCCAATACTGGCCGAATGATTCAGGCGCCAGCGTCCTCGCACGGAGTCGCCCACCTCGTCGATCCATAGTGCCAGCCGGGCATAATCACCAATGAGCTCCGGCGTACTGCGGGTCGCGATGGCGCCGCACATCTCTTGGCCACTGCCGAGCTGCGCGGCCGGAAGGCGATAGGAAAGATCGAGGGTGGGGAGAACGAGAGCTTCGCCTTCACCCAGCGTCAGATCTTGGCGCCGCAGTTCGGTCGTGCGCTGCAATCCGCAGTCGTTTTGAGTCACCGTTACGCGCAGGCTGTCGACGAGGGGGTCCGGAAAGGGTCCCAGCTCCGCCCGGTACCGTCCACCCGCATCGGTCCGAAGGATGGCCAGATCGCTGCCGTCCGATCCGAGGGCCGGCCACGCCTGGATGTCCACGTCCAGCGAGGGCGACGGCGCCTGACCCGCCTCGCAGCACCTCGCCCTGCACGATCAGCAGGCGATCGGAGCCGGCTGATGTGGAATCACACGCGGCAAGTAGGCCTAGGGCCAGAGTAGCTGTTGTCCCAACTGTCGCGACGCCGGCCATGAGATCTCCTGGGTTGTTCTCCCCGCCCTCAGAACGCCGGTTCGCGCAGCTCGACGATCACCGCGGTTACGCTCTGACGCGTGGGCGCAAAAGGAACGACCACCGAGTCTCGGGCGACCACGTCGCGCCTGACTTCGGCGCTGATGCCACAGGTCACCAGGAAACCGCCATCGGGCCCTCGCGGGGGATGGGGATGGAAGAGGGTGTCGGCGTTGGCGTATACCGGTCGCACCGCGAATCGGCCTGCTCGATCCGTGTGCTCTCCGTATGATCCAATCACCTCGCCGCAACTCACGAACGTCTGGCGATCCACGGCAGGCGTTCCGTCTAGGCGGAGGACCCGGCCCTCTACCGCGGCGTATCCATAGGTCGGGCCGGGACAAAGGTCGCTCGCGGCCACTCCAGTCCCGCAGCTCCCCCCTCCGCAGGCAGCCAGCAGCGAGGTCAGGGCGCCGCCCACCGTGACCAGAACTCCCCACGTGCCGCCGTGCATGCTTGTCTCCTGGTTGTTCATCGGGCGTATACGATATTGGCGTCCACCGTCCCGCCGGCGAAAGGCCCAGGTTGCGCCAAAGTGGGGCCGATTTGCGACATCGTTACATCTCGGAACATTGCCGGATTCCCCGAGCGTGGGCCACGTTCAGGGTGGCCATCCTGACCGCATCGAACTAGGCTCTCCTCCATGCCCATCGAACACGACAGAAAAGCCCACCGGTTCACTGCCAATGTGCAGTCCGGAGCGGCCGTACTCGCCTACACGCCCGCCGGCCCGGGTGTGATCGAGCTGTACAGCACCTACGTGCCGGCCGCCGACCGCGGAAAGGGCGTCGCCGGATTGCTGGTCGAGGAGGCGATCGGTTACGCGCGGAGCGAGGGGCTCAAGATCATCGCCAGCTGCTGGTACGTTGCCCAGTGGATGCGACAGCATCCGGAGCACGCCGACCTGCTCTCCTGACTCGGCTCGCCACCCGTGGACACCCTGGTCATCGGTGCCGGATTGGCCGGCCTCGCCGCCGCGGAGCGGTTGGTGGCGGCGGGTGCGGCGGTGACGCTGCTCGAAGCCCGCACGCGGCTCGGTGGCAGGGTGTGGACCGAGTCTCAGCGCGCCGGCGTCGCCGTCGAGCTCGGCCCTGAGTGGCTCGGGAACGACGGTGCGGTGCACGACCTGCTCATCCGCGCCGGCCCACCGTTGGTCGAGGCACGAGGCAGACAGGTGCGGCGGGTGGACGGCCGGTGGGAGGATATCTCCGACCTGGGCGACCGCAACCGCGAGCTGGTCCGGCGGGCCGGTGGACTGCGCGGGGCCGACCGATCGCTTCTCTCCGCGCTCGACGAATGCTGCACCGGGTCCGAGGCCGTCGAGGCTCGGCTGAGCCTGCTCCGGTACGTGGAAGGCTTCCACGCCGCCGACCCCTCACGACTCAGCACCCGATGGCTCACCCAGGTGGAGGCGAACCAGCCGGCGGAAGCCTCCGAGTTTCGTGCGCCCGGCGGGGTCGGACGCGCGGTCGAGGCGCTGTCGGCGCGGCTGCACGGCCGCTGCGACCTTCGTCTCGGGACGGTCGCACGCGAAGTCCGGTGGGCGCCCGGCCGCGTCGAGGTCCAGTGTGCCGATGGCGCCAGGTACCGCGCCGGGTCGGCCGTGATCTCGATTCCGCTTCCCCTCTTCGACCCCGGCTCCGACGAGACCGCCGCGGTTCGGTTCACTCCCCGTCTCCGCCAGAAGACCGACGCCGCACGGCTGCTCGAGATGGGTCAGGTGGTAAAGATCGTGCTCGGGTTCCGCGACGCGTTCTGGCGAGAGATCGGCGCGCTCGAGGAGATGCTCTTCCTGCATGACTTCGACCAGCCGCTCCCCACCTGGTGGACATCGCTGGATCCTCGCCTGCCGATCCTCACGGGCTGGGCCGGCGGACCGCCAGCGGCTCGGCTCGCCGGCCTCGCCGAGGCGGAGCTGCTGACCCTTGCCCTCGCGTCGCTGGCCCACGGGCTGGGCATGTCTCCCCGCGACGTCAGCCGGCGGCTCGAGTTCCATCGGTTCCACGACTGGCTGTCGGACCCCTTCTCCCGCGGGGGGTATACCTACGTCACGGTCGGAGGGGTCGAGGCCTACCGGACGCTGGCCGAGCCGGTGGCCGGCACCCTGTACTTCGCCGGTGAGGCGACGTGCGGTGACGGGCTCAACGCCACCATGGAGGGCGCGGTGCGCTCGGGCCGCCGGGCCGCAGACGAGCTGCTGGCCGGATCGCGGCGGTAGGAGGCGGGGCTTGCGCCCCCGCGGGCGAGGCCCAACTTGAGCATAAAGACGGTATGGGTGCCGAGCTCCTTGGAGCGCTCAAGCTGCTGCTCGCCGTGCAGGTGAGCCAGGCCGCCCTCGCGGGTACCATCCGCGACGGTGAGAGCGGCAAGCCGCTGGCCGGCGCGGCGATCACGCTCACCGACGTAGGCCGCGCGACGGTGTCCGACAGCGCCGGCCGCTATCGGCTCGCCGCGGTGCCGTCGGGTCCGCAACATCTCTCCGTCAAACGCATCGGGTACTCTCCTCGAACCCTTCACGCCCTGGTTCCAGGCGAGTGGTGAGCTGGAGATCGATCTCTCGCTCCACCCCGTGCCGCTCCAGTTGCCCACTATCGTCGTGCGATCGCCGGTGCCCGTCCGAGGGCTCGAACCAGGCGACAGCACGCCGTTTCCGGACCGCGGCATCTCCGCCGCTCGCGCTGCGCAATCATCCGCTCCTGGCCGAGCCGGACGGCTTCCTGGCCCTGAGCGGCGGCGAGATCGCGATGGCCCCGGAGGCGCCGAGCGGAGTTCACATCCGAGGCGGCGCTCCGGACCAAACGGCGTATCTGCTCGACGGCATTCCGGTCTTCAGCCCATATCACGCGGCGGGCACTTTCAGCGCCTGGAATCCGGACGCGCTGGATCGGCTGCAGGTGCTCGCCACGACGCCGTCGCTGGCGCCGACGGACGCCTTGGCAGGGGCGGTAGCCGCGGCCACCCGGGCGCCGGGCACCGAGCTCCGCTCGCAGGGCACCCTCAGCACCAGCCACGGGCGGCGTGACTCTGCACGGCCCGCTCGGAACCTCCGGCGCGGGCTTCCTGCTGAGCGCGCGGTCGGGATTCCCCGGAATCGTCGCGCCCCGGGGTGATCCTTCCTATCTCCGCGGCCATACCGGTGACCTCCTCGCGAAGGTGGAGACGCCTGCGTTTGGTGGGCGGCTCCGGGTTCTCGGATACGACAGTGGAAACGAGCTCGACGCCTCTTCCGTGGGCGAGCGACCCGACTCCACGACCACCGGGCGCGCACGGAACGGGTTCGAGTGGCACAGCCGCTCGTTCGGCATCCACTGGAGCCGGCCTGTCGGCGACGGCTTCACCCTCCGAGTCCAGGGCTGGAATGCGCGCGGTGAGGCGGAGGCGGCGTGGAGCCCGACGGAGCCCTCCGGCTTTCGGCTCGAGTCCGACCGGGAGGACCAGGGCTTCCTCGCTGCCGTAGAGCGGAGTCCGCCGGGACGGTTCACCGGCGCGGGGATTCGGGTGCAGCGCAGCCGGACATTCGTACCGGGCGGCCGTTCGGGACAGCGCCGGCAGCGGGACCTCGCTCGACGCTCGCACGCCGATCGCGGCGGTGTTCGCTCGGCACCGGCGGCCGGTGGCGTCGGGGCTCAGCGCCGATCTCGCCCTGTCCGCCACCGGCGGCAGCGGGCGACGTACACCTCGGGCTGCAGTCGGAATTGCGTTGGCGGCCTTCGCCGGCCGCTTCGATCTCGGGCAGCTACGTCCGGTCGCACCAGTTCTCCCAGTCGCTGCGGAACTCGGAGTCGGTCGTCGGCGGCATCTTTCCCGCGGATCTGTACATCGGCGCCGGCGCCCCGGGCATACCGGTGGCCCGAAGCGACCGGGTTGTGATCGGCGCCGAGCTGCTGGCGCGGGCAGGTGTCCGCCTGGGCGCGCAGGCCTACCTCAGCGCTTTCGATGGGGTGCTGCTGGTGGCGCCTCGAGGGGGCAACCCGTTCGCGACCGGCGGGCTCCGCATCGGCGACGGGGCTTCGCGAGGACTTTCTCTCGAGGCATGGCCATGAGCCGGCGCGCGCTACGGGGTAACGGCGAGCTACGGTTGGCAGAGGGTGCGGGTGACGTATGGAGACTCGAGCTTCACGCCCGGATACGGGACCAGCCACCTGATCGAGGCCGGAGTCATCGTCTTTCCGGCGCCCACCGCCTCCATCCGCATTGGCCTGAACGGGGCCGTCGGACGCCGCGCCACCGGCATCCTTGGCGCGTTCGAGTGGGAGTCGTGCAACCTCCTCGACCAGGGGTGTGAGTTCGGCGGAAGCCCCGATGCACGACACCGGCCGGCTCGGCGCCACGAGGCTGCCGGCATATTTCCGGCTCGACCTCGGCCTTCGCAAGCACTGGCACCTGCAGGTCGCAGGCCGGGATCTCGAGCTGGCGCTCTTCGGGACGGTGACCAATCTCCTCGGCCGGCGAAACATCCTTGCGGTGGCTACCGATCCGATCACCGGACAGGAGACGGCGATCGAGCTGCGTCCGCTGGCGCCGCTTGTCGTCGGGCTGGACTGGCGGTTTTAGGGCGACGGCAGCACTCCGCGGCCGGCTGACCCGTGGTGCGCGACTGTCACAACTCGGCCTCCCCATCTGCTCCACCTACCGGACGACTCCGGAGCTCGCGATCCTGACCTTGAAGACGCCCCCGTTCCAGGACCGCGTGGTGGAGCTGTTCCACGCTCACTTTCACCGGTTGGTCCGCTATCTGGATCGTCTCTCGGGCGACCCGGAGCTGGCCGCCGACCTGGCGCAGGAAGCGTTCATCAAGCTGCACCAGCGCGGCTCGATGCCCGACCGCCCGGAGGCGTGGCTGATCACGGTGGCCATGAACCTGTTCCGCAACGCGAGATCCACCGCCGCCCGGCGCCGCCGGCTCCTCACACCGGCCCGGGCGGAGGCGACACTGGGCGATCCGATGCCGTCGCCGTCACAGAGCTTCGAGGGGGGCGACGAGCACGACCGGGTCCGTGCCGCGATCGACCGCTTGACCGAGCGGGAGCGCCAGATACTGCTGTTGCGCGCCGAGGGGTACGGGTACCGAGACCTCGCCGCTGCGCTCGATCTGAACGAGGCGAGCATCGGGACGTTTCTCGCCAGGGCAAAGCGGGCGTTCCGGGACGCGTATGGGGGTGACGTCGATGCACCTTGACGACGAGCGGGTTCAGCGCCTGCTGCACGGCGAGCTCGAGCCGGACGGGGAGCGGCTGGCGGGACAGCATCTCGCGGGCTGTGATGTCTGCCGCAGGATGGTGGACGAGGCGCGCGCCGACGAGTCTCGCATCTTCGGCCTGCTTCGGGAAGTGGATCACCCGCTGCCGGTAGCCGATCCGCGGGTGATTCTCGCCGCCGGCGGCAGCCCGCGGCCTCGGTGGGAGCGCTGGGCCGCCGGGATCCTGCTGGCGACCGCGGCCGCCGGCGCCGCGTACGCCGCCCCGGGATCACCGCTACCCGCCGCGTTCGATCGGCTCGCGGCGATCCTCGCTCCCTCGCGGCCCCAGGTCGGGAGCGACACATCGGCGAGCGACGCCGCCCCGCTGGGGGCCGGAGTCGCGCTCCTCCCGGGCGACCGGCTGGCGATCCGGTTCGCGGTGGAGACCGGAGGCGCGGTCGCCATCCTGTCGCTGACCGATGGGAAGGAGGCGGTGGTGCGTGCCGTGGAAGGCGCCGCCACCTTCAGCTCCGATGTGAATCGGCTCCTGGTTCGAAGCCCGGGCCCGGCCCGGTTCGAGATTCTCATCCCGCGGTCGGCGCCCTGGGTCGAGGTGCTTTCTGGCGACACCCCGGTGTTCCGGAAGCGTAACGGCGACGTGGTCGCCGACGCCGAGCCCGGTGCCGACGGACGCTACCGCCTCATACTCTCCTCCCCGGCCCCCTAGCGTCACAAAATCCCTCCTTCGGCTGCTCCCCAGGCATGGCAGCCATCACCTACAGGGGAGGCAGCATGAACCGAGCGTGCGGCGCCGCGGCCGCGCTGGCGATTCTCGGATCCCGGCGCTGCGATGGCGGCCCGACGCAGCCGGCGTACGACCCTCAGCTCGATCCCGCCGACTTCGTGGCGGCGGTGTCCAACCCGTTCTTCCCGCTCACCCCGGGAACCATCTACCACTATCGAGGGGAAACCGTCGAAGGTGTGGAAACGATCGCCACCGAGGTTCTGAGCGACACCAAGACGATCCTGGGCATCACCGCGACGATCGTGCACGACCGGGTCTACCTCGACGGCGAGCTGATCGAAGACACGTTCGACTGGTACGCCCAGGAGAACGATGGGGACGTCTGGTATCTGGGAGAGGACTCGAAGGAGGTCGAGAACGGCGAGGTCGTCAGCACCAAGGGGTCGTGGGAAGCGGGCGTGGACGGGGCGAAGCCCGGCATCATCATGTGGGGCGATCCCGCCGCGCATCTGCACCAGGAGTACAAGCAGGAGTACTACGCCGGCGTGGCGGAAGATGTGGCCACCGTGATTGCGCTGGATGAGAGTGTGCAGGTGCCCCACGGCAGCTTCACCGGCTGCCTCAGGACCGAGGACCGGAACCCGCTCGAGCAGGGAGCGGTGGAGCATAAGCTCTACTGTTCCGGGATCGGCCTCACCCTGGAAGGGCCGGCCGACGGCAGCGAGCGATTCGAGCTGACCGAGGTCACCGGTCCGTCTCCAAGCTCGGTTCGGTGATCCGCGGCACATCACATCCCGGGGACGCGATGCTAGCGTGGCCCCATGCCGGAGCCCTACGAGCAGGTGCAGCGTGAGGAGCAGGAACAGCGCGACCTGAACCCCAATCGGGTCGACGAGGAGCGCCACGCGCGTCAGGAGGCGGAGTTTCGCTTGCGCGAGCGGGGGATTCAGGTGACACCGGCGGACACCGACGAAGAGGTGGCCGACCTGCTCGAGGCGATCGAGCGATTCGAGACGGCCGTGGAGGCGAGGGGAGGAGACCTGTTCGTGGATCGAATCGGCTCGCCCCAGCCGCAGGACCCCGGGTTCGTCCCGCCGGAGCGCCAGCCGGGGGAGCGGGCCGGCGACTACCGCCACCGCATCGAAGCCGCCGCAGGGCACCTCCGCCGAAAGCCCTGACGATCACGCAGCCGGCGACGGTATGGCACCCCGAGCCTCAGCTCGGCAGCAGTACTCTGTCGACCACGTGAATCACCCCGTTCGACTGCACCACGTCGTAGGTCGAGATGGCGGCCACGCTGCCCTTGGCGTCCCGCACCACCACGTTGCGCTCGCCGTTCATCATGATCCAGAGCGTTTCGCCGCTCGCGGTGGTAAGGGTGGCCTTTCCGTCGCCCTTCCTGATCGCCTTCATCAGCGCGGCCGCGTCGAGGCGGCCGGGCACGACGTGATAGGTCAGCACCTTGGTGAGCTGCTCCTTGTTCTCGGGCTTCAGCAGCGACGGCACGGTGCCGTCGGGAAGGGCCGCGAACGCCGCGTTGGTCGGCGCGAAGACCGTGAACGGACCTGAGCCCTTCAAGGTCTCGACCAGACCGGCCGCCTTGACCGCGGCGACCAGCGTGGTGTGATCGGCGGAGTTCACCGCGTTGTCCACGATATCCCTGGTGCGGAACATCGCCTGGCCGCCTACCATCGTGGTCTTGTCGGCCATCGCCATGTCGCCCGTGCCGTTGCCCTGCGCCGCGGCGGTGGCCGCGCCTCCCAATATCAGCGCGATCGCGGCGAAGGCCGGCCTGCTCTGCTTCCACATATTGTCCGTCTCCGGTGTGAGGTGAGTGCGTCTGACTTCTCACCTACGCCCGGAGGGGGCGGTCGGATCTCTCATTGCGAGTCCGGCGGCACCAGGACCTGAGCCATCCGATCGAGTACATCCGTTCGCTCCTGCTCGCATAGCGTGGTTGCCTTGTCCGCCATGGCGCCTGGCGCGATCCACCGGCTCGAGGAGGCCACCGCGGCCTGCCCCTCGCTCCCGCGCACCTCGAGCGCAACCGCCACCCGGCACTGGGACGCGGTCCCCAGCTTCGCGTCGGCGCTGGGATAGCGGGTGCCGGTGAGATGGCCGCCGCTGGAGTCCACCACGTCCAGCGTGAACGATTCGGCCTGCAGGGCGCGGCGGGTGCGCGCGTAGGCGGAGTCTCGGGAGGCGGGGACCGGAGTGGAGGCCTTCACCTCCGGGCCCGCCACGAGCCCGGTGCAGCCGGTGAGGCAAACTGGACTGCGAGCAATGCGGGGATCACTGCGAGACGTTGCATGGTGTCCTCTGGGAGGAAGGTGGAGCGGGCTCGTGCGCTGCGGTCCAAGCTATCGATCCCAGCCTCGCGTCGTGTCACGACTCTGTCACGCGTGACGGTGGCTCCCGCTCAGCGTGCTCCCCGCGCGTCGAAGATCGGCTGGGGGTGGTATCCCTAACGCGATGGCATGGATCCGGGCGAGGCTCCCCTGCGAATCTCTCGCAGCTCGAAGCTCTGCTGGACGCGCCACTCGCCGGCCTGGCCGGAGTCCGGCAACTCGAACGTGCCGCCGGTGGCGGTCGTGAGCGAGAGTGCGTACCGCTCGCGGAGGCGGCGCTGCGGGCGGCCGGCCGAGTCGGAGGTCGTCACAGTCGTGTGCACCACCGGAATCGAGCGTCCGGAGATCCTCTCCTTCGCCGTCTCTCCCGTCTGGTATAGGACGACATCCCCGCCCGCCTGCCGCGTCGTCCAGGTCATCCGGGGCCCCACCGGCCGCAGGATCGTCCAGACGGCCCGCTTCGCTTCCCAGCGGTAAAGGGTGTCGTGCGCCAGGCAAAGTCGATGCTCGTCCGGGGAGGTCTGGTCGGGGCGCCGCCGCAGGTGGACTACGGCGCACTCCGATCGCTCCCGCAGTGTCGCGCCCAAAGTCACCGAGTCGATGCTCCACGGCGGCTGCCGCTCGCCCTCTGACTCGTAGAGGAGTTGCATCCCCGCCTCGAGCCCGGCGGCAAGCCGGGGATTGGCGCGCGCGCCGAGGAGGCTCGCCGCAAGCAGCGCGGCCGCCAACGCACCCGGTCTTACAGCCACCCCAGAATCCGCGAGTGGATGAACCCCCACGCCACCATGCAGGCCAGGAAAGCGACGACCAGCACGAAGCCGTACTGCGAGTGGCCGAACGGGATCTGCCCGAAGTTCATCCCGAAGATGCTGGCGACGAAGTTGGGCACCAGGATGATCACGGTGACCGCGGTCAGCCGCTGCATGATGCGGCCGAGCCGGTTGAACGCGTAGAACGTCTGGACGTCGAGCGCGGCGCCGAGCAGGTCGCGGTAGGTGTCGAGCTCGGCCAGCACGTGCACCGCGTGGTCCTGCACGTCCGCGAAGTACGGCCGCAGCCCGTCGGGGATGCCCCGCTCGCGGCGGAGCACCTCGGCGAGCACGTGGCTGGTGGGCGCGAGCAGCCGGGGCACCCGGAGCAGCTCCTTCCGGAGCCGGAAGAGGTCGGCCGCGGCGCGCGTCGGCGCCCTTGAAGATCTCCGCCTCGATGTGCTCGATCCGCTCGCGCACCCGGTCCTGCACCACGAAGTACCCCTCGACCAGGCTCTCGAACAGCGTGTAGGCCAGCGCCGCCACGCCGTACGCCTGCCGGCTCTCGTGGTGCTCCCAGCGGCGCCGCGCCTCGTCCAGCACCGCCAGCACCGCCGGGGTCTTCCGGTGGATGGTGACCAGGTAGTTCTCGCTCCAGAACAGGTTCAGCTCCCGGGCCAGGAACGCGTCGCCCGCGCTCTCCGCGGCGTAGACCACGATGAAGTAGTAGCGGCCGTAGGCCTCGCACCGGGGGCGCTCGTGCGGCCTGGTCACCTCCTCCAGCGCCAGCTCGTGGAAGCCGAACACCCGCTGCAGCAGCGCGACCTCGGCGGCGCCGGGATCGCCGATGTCGAGCCAGAGCCGGTTCCGGCTGTCACCGAGCAGTTCGCCCAGCCGCTCCACGTTCACTTCGGCGGGGGCTCCTCCGTCGGGTGCGTCCACCACCAGCCGCATCGTTCCCATGGTGTCTCCTCCTGGGCGAGGTCGTGCTCAGCGCCGGGTGTTGAGGAACGCCACGATCGCCCGGGTCTCCTCGGGGGTGAGCACCCGGACGTAGGCCGGCATGTTCGGGCCGCCGTTGGTGATCCGCGCGGTGATCTGGTCGGGCGACATCCGCGCGGCGACGTCGGAGAGGTCGGGCCCACGCTTCCCGCCGTAGCCTGCGACCGCGTGGCAGAACTCGCAGCCCTTGTCGTGGAACAGCTTCGCCCCCTCCACCACCGCCGGATCGCTGCTGCGCGACGACCTGGGCCGGGAGCGGCGGCGCGTCGAAGTCGGGCGACCAGTCGGCCCGCTCGCCCGCGACCCAGAAGACCACGATCATGGTCCAGATGAACACCACCAGCAGCGCCGCCATCGGGCGCCGGCGCACGCTCCGCTCGCCCTTGTTGAACATCGGGACCAGCAGCAGGAGCGCGCCGAAGACGAGCGGTCCGGCCACGATGATGATGGTCTCCAGGTGGTGCGGCGCCATCGCGAGCACGGCGAAGTACCAGAGGAAGTACCAGTCGGGCCGCGGGTACGCCTCGAGGAGGCTGGGGTCGGGCGGCGGCCCCAGCTCCGGCGGGCCCACGATGACGGCGAGGAGCGCCACGGTGGCGACCATCGCCGCGCCGAAGACCACGTCGCGCCAGGCGGCGTCGGGCCAGAAGGGAACGCCCTCCCGGCGGAGCAGCTCGTCGTAGCGACGCGCGATAGGTGGCGGGATCCACCGGGTCGCCCGCCCGGGGACGCTCGGAGATCCCGTGGCGCAGCACCAGCATCAGGTGCAGGCCGATGAGCAGGAACACCAGCGCCGGGATGAAGAAGACGTGAAAGGCGAAGAAGCGGCTCAAGGTGGCGCCGCCGATGGTGTCGCCCGCGAGGATGAAGCGCGCGATCTCGTCGCCCACGACCGGCATGCGTCCCGCCTGCGCCGCGCCGACGATGACCGACCAGACGGCGGTCTGGTCCCACCGGAGCAGCTGGCCGGTGAACGCCAGCGCGAGGGTGAGCAGCAGGAGGACCGCGCCGGTGAGCCAGTTGAGCTCGCGGGGGAACTTGTACGCGGCCATCAGGTAGGTGCGCGACACGTGGATGCCGATGAGCAGCACCATGGCGGATGCGCCGAAATAGTGCATGCCGCGCAGGAACCGGCCGAGGAGCGCCTGCTCCGAGATGAACTCGCAGGCTGTCGTACGCCTGGCCGCTCGACGGCACGTACGCGGTGGAGAGCGCGATCCCGGTGGCGACCTGGAGGACGAAGGCGAGCAGGGTGGCGCTGCCGAAGACGTACCACCATCCGGTGCGGGGCGGCACCGGATGCTCGAGCGCGCGGCGCGTGGCGGTGAGGAGGCCGCTGCGGTCGTCGATCCAGGCGAGGAACCGCTTGATCACGGCGGGCTCAGGCGATCGGGATCGGGCTGGTCTGGATCTCGACCTGACCGCCGCGCACCCGCACGGGGTAGGTCGGGAAGCGGCTTGGGCGGCGGGCCCGCGGAGACCGTTCCGTCGGCGTAGTACACGCCGCCGTGGCAGGGGCAGAGGAACAGCTCGGCCTGGGAGACCCAGCGCACCGGGCAGCCGAGATGGGTGCAGTGGACGGAGTAGGCGGTGAAGCGGGATTCGTCCTCGCGCCGAAGCCACGCGGCCGTGCGCGCGGTCACTCCGGCCCAGGGCAGGGGCGACGCGTCCTCGAAGCGCACGCTCACCGTCTCACCGACCTTGAACTCGTTCACCCGGCCGACCGGCCGCCACACCCGCGGCTCCTTCCGGGTCAGCGGCGCGAGCAGGAAGCCGATCACCGGCAGTCCCACCACCGCACCGATCGCGGCGGAAAGCGCGAGGGAGACGCGGGTCAGGAATCGGCGCCGCGCCAGCTGGGCCGGATCGGAGGACGGGTCGGCGGGCTCGCTCGGCGTGGCGCCGGCTCGTGGGAGTGAGTCCATGAAGCGGTCCGCGAAGGAGATCGGGTCGCGCGGGGCAGGTGCGATGCCAACTTACGGTCATCCGAAAGCAGGGACAAGCGCGGCGGAAGTTCCAGCATCGCGCGATGTCTCCTGCGGTCATTGCTCCCATGCGAAGTCGAGCTTCACCAGCGGATCGAATAGCCGCCTTCGACTATCGAGTCAACATGGTGTTAGTTAACTGCACTAAGTCAGCGACTTACGATCACGAATTAAAGTACTTTCAAGGCGTGCTCACGATCGAAGAGAGAGCAGCGAGCCGCTGCCCCAGGTCCCCCGCGCTTCGCGGTCGCTCGTCCGGCCGCTTCGCCAGGCATGCGAGCACCAGCGCTTCCAACTCCGCGGGAATCGCGCGGTCGGTGCGCTGCGACGGCGGCTCCGGCGGCTGCTGGATATGCTTGAGAATGGTCTGGAGCGGAGTGTCGCCCTCGAAGACCAGGTGGCCGGTGAGCAGGTAGTAGGCGACGCAGCCCAGCGAGTAGAGGTCGGCGCGCCCGTCCACGGTGCGGTCGTGCGCCATCTCGGGCGCCATGTACGCCGGCGTGCCCGGCGTCATCCCGGCGGCGCCGGTCAGCGACTCCTCGCTCGGTCCGGCGATGGATCGCACCAGCCCGAAGTCGAGCACCTTCACGAAATCGTCCCGCAGCCCGAGCCGGCCGATGTGGATGTTGGCGGGCTTGATGTCGCGGTGGACCAGCCCGTAGGTGTGGGCCTCCTCCAGCGACTCGCACACCTGGCGCGAGGATGTGGACCACCCGGTTCGGGTCGAGCGGCCCATGCTGCCGCACCAGCAGCTCCAGGTTCGTTCCCTCCAGCAGCTCCATCACCAGGTAGAGCGTCCCGTCCTCGGTCACGCCGAAGTCGTACAGCTCGACCGTGTGCGGCGAGCGCAGCCTGGCCGCCGCCTCGGCCTCGCGCCGGAAGCGGGCCGTGGCGGTCTGCGCCATCGAGTCGTCGCCCGAAGCGAGCACCTCGGGCCGGATCAGCTTGATCGCCGCGGGCCGGGCCAGCATGCGATGGGTCGCCCGGTACACCTCGCCCATCCCGCCCCGGCCGAGCAGCTCGCCCAGCCGGTAGCTCCCCATCTCCCGCTCTTTCGTCACCTGCTGGCCGAGGCGGGTCACCACGTGCGAGATCACCACCGCGACGCCGAGCATCAGGTAGTTGGGATAGTGCATGAGCAGCACGTTGCGGAACGCGCCCGTAGTCGTACAGTCCGGCGGCCTTTCCGACGATCATCCCGAGGGAGTCCATGGAGGCGGCGATGAATCCGGCGACCAGCATCTTCCAGGGATTGGCGGGCACGATCGCCGCGGTGATGAGAATGATCGGCCCGACCCAGGTGATCATCGGGCCGCACGTCCGTCGGGACGAACGACGGCTCGCCCCAGTGGATCAGGACGCCGATGCCGAACGCCATGACCACCATGTAGACCAGGGCGAGATCCATCACGAACGCGGCGTCGCGCCGTCCGGTCCGGAGATAGACGTAGAGCGCGAGGGAGATGCCGACACAGCTCGTGGCGATGATGTCCACGGTGTTGAACTGCGCCCACCGGGGGTCGCCGGGATCGGTGAGGAAGAGCGCGAGATGGCCCAGCGCGGGCGCGGAGGTCCAGAGCGCCGCCGCCACCAGCGCCATGATCTCGACGCGGCGGGACGCCTGGCGGAGAAGATCGTCGGGCAGCCTGCGGACCGCTGCCCGGGACGCTCTTGGTCTCGGTGGCGGTATCGCGGGCCAGGCGGCCGATCAGCTTCGGCGTCGGCATGGCTTATTCGGGCGTCGACGAGCGGAGCCGCTCGACGTCCTCGGGAAGGTCGAGATCGGCCAGCAGGGCCGGCGGCCAGGCCACCGCGGCGGCCGCGTGGCGATGGGCGCCGACCACGCCACGTCCGCCCTGCTCGCTTGCCGCGCCGAGGGCGGGGAACAGGGCTCGGGAGTACAAGGTCGGGGGCGCCTGCACGTCGCCGTAGAGGGAGATGACGAGCGGCTCGGCGCCGCTCCGGAAGCGGGCGACGAGGCCGGCGGACATGGCGGACGTCACCAGCGGCATGTCGGCGAGAATCACCACCGCCGCCTCGCAGTCGGCCGGCACCAGCGCGATGCCCGCCTGCAGCGAGCGGTGCATGCCGGCGGCATGATCCGGGTTGACCGCCAGCATCGCGTCGAGTCCATGGAGAGCTTCCGCCACACGATTTGCCTCGAATCCGAGCACGACGATCACGGGTGCGAGCCCGGCCTCGAGGGCGCGGCGCGTCGCGCGGTGCACGATCGTCTCTCCATCGATCTCGACCAGGAGCTTGTTGGCGCCGAGCCGGGATGAGGATCCCGCGGCCAGCACCACGCCGGCCACGCGACCGTCGCGCATTATAACCTCGGCTCCGGCCAGAGTGCGCCCAGTTTGGCGTCCCATTCCGGCGGTTTGAACGGCTTGTTCCCGCCGGTCGGGTAGTGGGTCATTTCTCCCACCACGACTCGCTCGCCGAGCGAGTAGAGATCCACCCGCACGAAATCCAGCTCGCGCGCCAGACGCTCGGCGACCTGGCGCATGGCGCCGAACGACGGCGGCAACTCGATCGCCGGGCCCGCCGGGTAATACAGGCTCAGGTCCACCGGCGTGCCGTCGGGCTGATAGAAATTCCGGGTCTGCTGGGTGAACCGGTTGAAGAACACTTGGACCAGGGCAGCCCGGCCCCCGAAGCACAGCCACTTCCAGTCGGGCGGCACCTCACCGTCGCCCTGGTCGAGAAACTCCTCGACGATGAGCCGCGGCTTGATGCCGCGGTACCCCCATTCGCCGTTCTTTCGCCAATAGGGATAGGCCAGCCAGCGCCGTGCCCGCGCGGCAATGGCGGCTCGCTTGGCCGGATCATCGCACCACCACGATCGCGTTCATCCCGCTGCCGTGGGTGGCCTTGACGACGTAGCGCGAAGGCAGCTCGAGCTCGAGCAAGCCCTCGGGGGATTCGAGCACGGCATACAATTCCGGCAGGTAGCCCTCGCCGAGCGTCTCCTTCACATAGCCGCGCAACGCCAACTTGTCCGACGTCCGCTGGAGCAGGGGATTGCGGTCCCGAGCCATCTTGAGAAAGAGGCGGTGGGTATAGGTGCGGGGGGCGGACACCGGGAGGAGCGATCCATGCCAGATCAGATGGCGGACCCACTGAAACGCGATCGGCGGCAGGAACGCCACCACGCTCCGGATCCGCCGCCACAGTTTCCGCGCGCGCCGCCGCGCCGGGGTCAGCTCAGGCGACATCGGCGCTCAGCTCCAGGAACGCGGCGTACCGCCGCGCCGCCGCCGCGACCGCGCGCCGCGCCGTCGTGCCGAGCGGGGTGAACGGAGTCAGGCCGACCTCGACCGAGCCGCCTGCCAGCTTCCTCGCCCAGGTTCCCACCACCCGTCCGTTCACTACGACCGCGGGCCGAAGAAGATCCATGCCTTTGGCGTACCGGGCATGGGCCGGCTGCACGACCGCGCCGCGGTCGCGGTAGGCGACGGTGTACTCGTCGAACGCCGGCAGCAGGAAGGCGCGCGGCGAGGCTGCCGTCGGGCGGCATGGCTGGACGAAGCCCAGTACTTCCGGTCCGCCAGATCGAAGGAGGCGAGCTCACTCCCCGCCATGCCGAGGCCCTCGGCCGCATCGCTCAGCAGGAGCCCCGACCACCAGGCGAAGTCGTGCACCGTGGCCGGCCCGTGACTGATGAAGTAGCGTCGCGCCAGCTCGGCCAGTGCCTCGTCGCGCGCCATGCGCCTGGCCCCGGGAATCCATTCGTCCAGCAGGACGAAGGTGTGCTGCCGGCCCTCGCGCGGGCCGAAACAGATCAGCCCGTCGTGCGCCAGACGCCAGGTGATATGGAGGCCGCGTCCGCCGGCGGTGGAGACGCGCGCGCTCTCCAGCGTCCGGTACAGTGCGTCGCGGGTCAGACGCCTGCCGCCTTCCAGCGCCCGGGCGACGACCTCGCGACTCCGGCCGAAGGCCCTCTCGTCCAGGCCGTATTCCCTCGCGAGGCGGCCGGCGCTCGCCGCCACCACACGGGGCGTCATCAGCTCGAGCATCCAGCGGACGTCTTCCGCCGCGACGAAGTGCAGCGTGCCGCGCATCGGCCAGGTGCGGACGATCGCGCGCTCGGCGATCGCCCGCTCGACCATCCGCTCCGTCGCGGCTCGGGTCCGGAGCGCTATCGCCCAGAGCGAGCCCAGGTAGTCCTGCGCCTGGACGGCGCCGAGCCAGCGCACCGGTTCGGCGGGGTCCTCGAAGTTCGTCGCCGCTAGGCGCTGGTGGTGAAGGCGATGGCGGAGGAGTTTCGCGGGGGTCATCCGGCGGAATAATAATATCCGAAAAGCCAGCGCCTCGGATCACTCCGAGGCGCTGGGGTCTTCAGCCGGTTCCTGGGCCGATCAAGGCTGGTCCACCGGAAGGCCGCTCGGCACACTGCGTGGCGTGATTCGGCGGAGATCCCTCGCCGCCGGGTCGGTGAGCGCCTTCATGAACTCCGTCACCTCGTCCACCACCTGGGCGGGAAAGACGACCCCTTGAAGCAGCGGATCGCGGGTGGCGAGGATCTGTTCCACCGTCGGAAGCAGCGTGGGCTGGAGCAGCCCCTCGAGCTGCCCGACGTCGTAGCTCCGGAGCTTGAGGTCCGACTCGCTGTAGTGATCCACGAAGTCGCGAAGATCGACGATCGCCCCGTCGTGCCCGTAGGGTGCGGTCAGCTCGACGTTTCTGAGCGGAGGCGTCCGGAAGGCGTACTGCTCCGCGGCGGTGCCCGTGACCCGCATCCGGCCGAAGTCGTCGTGGCCGCTGGGTCCGTCGCCCTGGCCCGGGCCGACCTGTGCCACCGCGACGTTGTGGAACGCGTTGTCCGTCAGGGCGGGACCGTTATGGCAGATGGAGCAGCGCGCGCTCATGAAGTTCTTGGCGCCCTGGAGCTGTACGGTGGTGAGGGCCTTGTCGTCGCCGTCGAGGAACCGGTCCCATGGCGAGTCGTTGAACGACAGTTTGCCGACGAAGAAGCCCGCGATCGCGTTGCTGGCATGGGCGAAGCCCATGTCCTCGAATCGCTGGCCCGGGTAAGCGTTCTCGAACATCGCGCGATACTGCGGGATCGCTCCCAGCCGCTTCATGAGCGCCGGCCCAGACCAGGTCGGGATGGTCGTCGCCGATCAAGGCGAGCTCGTTCCCCGCGTCGGCCCGCATCTCCGAGCGGGAGAGGACCGGGAAGAGCCCGAGTGCGGAGATGGCGCCGAACTCGAAGGTTCGTGTCATCGTGCGGCGTGAGATGCTGTCCCGCCGGCGTATGGAAGGTGCCCTGCGCGTCCCGGCTCACCCGGCCGTCCCAGAAGAGGGTCTCGAGCGACGCCAGGTTGAAGAGCGCCGGCGCATTGCGCGGGATGAACGCGCCGTCAGGGTGGAGGCGGGTGGGGCCGAGGCCGCTCGCCCCCTGGCCGATCGAGAGGCTGCGCGCCGTCGCCGGTCGCGTGGACCGGCAGATGGCAGGTCATGCACGAGATGTCGCGGTTGCCGCTGAGGACCTTGTCGAAGGCCAGCGCCCTGCCGAGCTGGACCAGCGCCGGGCGGACCGGCGCTGGCCGCTTGAGGGCGGTGATGCCGCGCCCGGCCGTGAGCTCGCGCACCAGCGTGGCGAGCGCCTTGTCGGGACTCTTCGCGGCCTCGAGGCCCATTTCCGGCGCCATCGGCGTCTTGGCGTCCTCGCCGCAAGCGGCCGACCAGGATCGTCGCACAGCCCAGGGCGACACCGATCACTTTGCTGCTGATCATGGCGAGAGACCTCCGGCACCATAAGTGCCAATGACGCTGGGGGATACCTGTCATCCTCTGTCAGGTTCGCGCGCGGTCTGGGCGGGAGCGGGCCGGACGCCGTCAGGGCCGACGGCAGGCTCAGAACAGTGGCGCCACTTATTAGATCGGTTTTCGCGGGCGATTCCCGACAGGGTTGCCGGCGAGGACGGGGGACGGAGGGTCCAGCGGGCACGGCCACGCCGGCTGGACTCTCGAAACCGCTGGCTGCTACTCCGACCTGAGCGCGATCACCGGCTCGATGCGGGTTGCTCGCCACGCCGGGATCAGGCAGGCGACGATCCCGGTCAGCCCCAGCACCCCCACGATGCCGGCGTACACCACGGCGTCCGACGGATTCACCCCGAACAGCACCAACTGCAGGCCACGCCCCAGGAGCATCCCCACTCCCAGTCCCAGCGCGATCCCCAAGGCGAGCTGCCGCAGTCCCTGGCCAAGGACGAGCCGCAGGATCGCCTGTCCCGACGCGCCGAGTGCCATCCGCACCCCGAACTCCGGCCGCCGCCGGCTCACCGAGAACGCCATGACGCCGTACAGCCCGATCGCGGCGAGGAACAGCGCCGCCGAGCCGAATACCATGAACAGCGTGCCGAACACCCGGTAATACCACGTCCGCCGGGACACCAGCTCGGCATGCGACATGATGTTGAACACCGGCAGGTCGGGATCGAGCTGGGCCACGGCTCCGGCGACCTGCGCGGTCACGGCCATCGGATTGCCCGTCGCCGTCGCGACCAGGGACAGGAGCTCGTTCGGCCGCTGCGAAAGCGGGATGTACAGTCCTTCAGGCTCCTCGTTCTCCACGCCGTCCATGTGCCGGTCCGGCACCAGGCCGACGATGGTGCGCCAGGGCTCCTTCGAGCCGGAGCGCCCGAACCGAATGCGCCTGCCGATGGGACTCTGGCCGGGGAAGTGCGTGCGCGCGAAGCTCGCGTTGACCACCGCCACCGGAAGCGTCCCCAGCCGGTCGGACGCCTCGATCACGCGGCCTTGGGTCGGCCGCGCGTTGAAGATCTCGAAAAACCGCGGCGAGACGGCGGAGTAGCGCATCTCGGGATAGTCCTGCTCGCCGGCGTAGTCGCGGCCCTCGACGGCCACGTAGTCGAAGTTCCCATCCTCGCCGGGAATGGTGCTGGCGATCGCCGCGGCGTGGACCCCCGGAATTGCGTTCAGTCTCGGGAGCAGATCCTCGAGGAAGCGCACTCGGGCCGCCGTGTCCGGCTGGGCGCTCTCCAACATGGCGATCTCGGCGGTGAAGACCTGCTGGGACACGAACCCGAAGTCGACGTTCCTCAGCTTCACGACACCCTTGATCATCAGGCCGGCCGCCACCAGCAGCGAGCAGCTCAACGCGATCTCGGCCAGGACGAGTCCCCTGCTGAACCGACCGAGCCGGAAACCCGAGCTGCCGCGGGACTCGTCCTTGAGCACGTCGTGCATCTGGCTTCCGGACGCCTGGAGGGCCGGCACCAGACCGGCCGCGAGACTCGCGGTGAGCGCGAGTACGAGAGCGAAGAGGAGCACCGGAGGATGGAGCCGGATATCGATCCAGAACGGGGGCCGGGCTACCACCATCGCGTTGTTGAACATCCGAATGCCGGCCTCGGCGATGACCAGTCCCAGCGCCGCCCCGACGACCGACATCACCATCGTCTCCGAGAGGAGCTGGGTCACCACCCGAGCCCGGCTCGCGCCGAGCGCGGTGCGGATCGCGATCTCCTTGCTTCGGAGCGCGGTGCGGGCAAGCAGCAGATTGGCCACGTTGGCGCAGGCGATCAGCAGCACGCCGAACACAGCGGCGAGCATCGTGTAGAGCATCACCGACACTTCCCGGCCCATGAACTCCTCGGTATAGGGCTTGAGCAATGGGCACGACGCCGCTGTTGGTCTTGGGATAGGCGTCGCCCAGCCGGCGGGTGACGGCCGCCAGGTTTGCGCCCGCGCCCTCCCGGGACCAACCGTCCTTGAGTCGCCCGAACACCTCCAGCAGCCGCCCCTCGCCGCGAGTCACCGCGCTCGGATCGGGGCGCAGGTTGACCCACAGGTCCTGGAAGAACGGAAAGCGAAAGTTGGGCGGCATCACCCCGACGATCGCCGTCGGCTCGCCGTTGAGGCGGATAGCCCGACCCAGCACGCCCGGGTCCGCGCCGAAACGGTTGCGCCAGAGATCGTAGCTCAGGAGCATGACCTGAGGCGCGCCCGGCGCGTCGTCGGCGCCTGAGAAGCCGCGGCCGATGTGCGGCCGCACCCGAACCAGATCGAACATGTTCGCGGTGGTGTAGGCCGCCGAATAGCGTTCCGGCTTGTCACCGGCCCCGGCCAGGTTGGCGGTCCCGAGGGCGAACGCCGAGAGGTCCTCGAAGGCGGTCTGCTGCGCGCGCCAGTCCACGAAATCGGGAATCGAGACCGCCCGGCTCTCGACTCCGTCGGTCGGCCGGCTCTCCTCCAAATGCAGCAGCCGATCGGACCGGGGGAATGGCAGCCCCCGCATGAGGGCGCCGTAGACAATGCTGAAGGTGACCGTCGTGAGGCCGATACCGAGTGCGAAGGCTATGACCCCGATGGTGGCAAGGCCGCGGTTCTTGGCCAGCATGCGGAAGCCGAAACGCACCTCAGCCAGGAATCGGGACATTTTGAGCCTCGCGCGGAGAGAGGGGAGGGCAGGCTACCTGCGCGATACGCACCCGGCGTCCCGGATGTTTCAGCCTGCACCACTCTCCGGGATCCGCTCCCGAGGGTGCCGTGAAGGCTACCCGCCCCGGGCGGCGGCCTCTCCCGCCGCCCGGCCGGTGGCCCAGGCCCAGAGAAAGTTGTACCCGCCGATCGGACCGAACGCGTCGAGGACCTCGCCGCAGATGAACAGAGCCTGGTGGCGGCGGCTCTCCATCGTCCGCGGGTCGATCTCCGCGAGGCTCACTCCGCCGCCGGTCACCTCCGCCTTCTTGTAGCCTTCGTCCCCGGTCCACGGCAGCTCGCCACGCGACCAGCACGTCGATCAGCCGGAGCCGCTCCTCCCGGCCGAGCTGCGCCAGCGTCCGGGACGGCGGCACGCCCGCCGCGCCCGCCAGCGCGTCGGCGAGCCGCTCGGGCAGCTCCCGCCGGAGCACGCCGGCCACCGTGCGGGTTCCCTCGGTCGCAGCGCCGCCTCCCAGTCCTCCTCATCCAGCGCCGTCCAGCGCACCGTGAGCTTCGCGCCGGCGTCGGCCTCCAGCCGCGAGCGCACCGCGACGTGGGAGACGTCCAGCACCGATGGTCCGCTGTAGCCGCGATGGGTGAAGAGAAATCCCCCGGCGGCGTGGCGCGCCGGTCGCCGTCCTGCGCGGTGATCGTGACCGGGAGCGAGACGCCGGAGAGCGATGCCGAAGGTCGACCGGCTCGGCCACGATCGGCGTCAGCGCCGCGATACGTGGGATGGATCGTGTGGCCCAGCGCCTCCAGGATCGCAAGCCCATCCCGTCGCTGCCGGTCGTCGGTACCGAGAGGCCGCCGGTGGCCACGACCACTGCATCCACGGCGAGCGGCGACGCACCCTGGCGCTCCACCTCCCACCCGGCCGTGACGGGCCAGGCCGGTGACCGCGGTTCCCGGGAGGAAGCGCGCACCCTGGCGCGCCGCGAGCGCGAGGAGCCCGTCGCGCACGTCGCGCGCCCGGTTCGACGCGGGGAAGAGCTTGGCCGTCTCCGCCTCTTCGACCAGCGGCATCCCCAGCTCGCGCTCGAAGAAGGCGATCTGCTCCGCCAGCGGCCAGGAGCGGAGGATCTTGCGCAGGGTGTTGGGCGAGGAATCGGTGACGAAGCGCCGCTCGTCCACCCGCGCGGGGAGGATGTTGCAGCGTCCACCGCCGCTGATGAGGATCTTGCGCCCGCCGTCCTTGGTGCGCTCGAGCAGCAGCGACTCGGCGCCGGCAGGAGGCCGCGAAGATCGCCGCCATGGTGCCGGCGGCCCCGGCTCCGATTGTCGCGACGCGGCGGACCTGAATGTTCCCTCCGGGACCGAATCCGGCTAGCGAGCAGTGGGGGAGGGGAATCTAGCCGACAGGACCTCTCCTGGGCGGGGTGCAACCATGGGGTACCTTCCCTTGTCCCACTAGGTCGGTGTTTCTAGTATTGGCCCGCGCGCCGCATGGAGCGGTGCGCGTTTCCCGCGTCCACCAGAGGATCCCGTGCTGCTCCTTGCCGTCCTTCCCGCGCTCGCTCTCGCCGTGCAACAGCCCACCACGATGCCGCCCTCGCCGGTCAAGCGCATCGAGGTGCAGCCGTCCACCCGGACGATCACCGCGGGCGACTCGGTCCAGCTCACCGTCCGGGCGCTCGGCGCGGACGGCAAGCCGATCCCGAACGCAGTCCTGTGGGTGCAGCTGCTCGGTGGGGGCGGGCAGGGCACCGTGCGGCCGGAGAGCTTCTGGCTGGTCGCCAGCTCGGTGGGCAAGTTCCCGCTGGGACTCAGCGCCGTCGTCCCCGGCAGCCGGCCCTTCGTGGACTCGACCTCGGTCGAGTTCGAGGCGGTGCCGGGTCCGGCGGTGCGCATGGAGCTGGGGCCTGCCGCGGTCACGATCGTGGACGGCCAATCGCTCCGCCTGAGCGCCATCCCCTACTCCAAGGGCAACGACCGCACCACCGACCCGATCAAGTGGCGGTCGAGCCGATCCGAAGGTCGTATCGGTGGACGAGGACGGCGTCATCACCGGTCTCGCGAGCGGCCGTGGTCGCGTCACCGCCTCGGTTCCCGGCGCGTCGGCCGCGGTGGACGTGCGCGTGCTGCCGGGCAACATCTCCAGGCTCACACTCAGCCCAGCCAAGCCCGACGTGCGCCAGGGCGACGTCGTCGCGTTCGAGGTGGACGCCAGGGATGCGCGCGGGCAAGCCGATCGCCGGGCTCACGCCCACCTGGAGCTTCTGCGCCGGGCGACGGCCAGCTCGGCGCCGACGGCCGCTTCGTCGCCTATCGTCCCGGCGCCTACACCGTCACCGCCACGCTCGGCCGCCGCGCCGCGAGCACCACCGTCCACGGTGCGCGAGCGCGACGTGCGCCGCTCGGTGACGGTCGTGGGCCGCCTGCCGCGCACCGCCTTCCTGACCTCGGAGGTGTGGATCCACCCCAACGGCAAGGTCGCCTACCTCGGCACCCACGGCGGCGGGCGACCGGGTGTATGCGCTGGACATCAGCGACCCGGGCAAGCCCGTGGTGGTCGACTCGCTTCAGGCGAATACCCGGCTGGTGAACGACATGCAGACCACCGCCGACGGCAACTACATGGTCTTCACCCGGGAAGGCGCAGCGGACCGGAAGAACGGGATCGTCATCGCCGACACCCGCGATCCGCTGCACCCCAAGGAGATCGCCCAGTTCGTGGACGGCGTGGCCGCCGGCGTCCACTCGGTCTACATCTACGAGCACCCGGAGCACGGGCGCTACGTCTTCATCACCAACGACGGCACCGGCGCGATCGACATCGTCAACCTCACCGACCCCGCGAAGCCGACCCGGGCGGGCGAGTGGCGCACCGAGCCGGCCCGACGCCGCGCGCTACGTGCACGATCTCGACATCGTGGACGGCCTGATGTACGCCAGCTACTGGAACGACGGCCTGGTGATTCTGGACATCGGCAACGGGAAGTGGGGCGGCCGGCCCGACAAGCCGGTCCTGGTCTCGCAGTTCAAGTACAACCTCGACTCGCTGTACAAGGAGGTCGAGGACGTGAGCGGGCCGGGATTCACCCGGGGCACCCACACCGCCTGGCGCCAGCGGGGCGGGAAGTACGTCTTCATCGCCGACGAGGTGTACCTCAACGGCACGATCAAGGGCGCGAAGGATGCCTCGTCGAGCCGGATGTACGGCACCCTGCAGGTGGTGGACGTGAGCGACATCGAGCATCCCAAGGCGGTGGCCTGGTACACGCCCGGAGAACGGCGGGGTCCACAACGTCTGGCAGGTGGCGGACACGCTCTATGTCGGCGCGTACGATGCCGGCTTCCACGTGTTCGACATCTCCGGCGAGCTCAAGGGCGATCTGCGCGCCCAGAACCGGGAGATCGCATCGCTCAACACCGCCGACATGGGCGGCGTGGTGAGGAACGCGGCCTTCACCTGGGGCGTGGTGGTGAACCCGAAGGACGGGCTCGCCTACGTGAACGACTTCAACAACGGGCTGTGGGTCGTGCGGGTGAATCCGAAGAAGCCGACCGCGCCGATGATTCCGTGACCAAGGCGGCTGATCGCGCTGGCGGTCCTCGCCGCCTGCGCGCCCGCGCAGCAGAGCCGGTGTGACCGGCACTCCGCGGCCCGCTCAGGCGTGACGCCCCCCGACAGGACTACCTGGTCTTCGTCGCCAGCGAAGGGAACGACCGCATCGCCCTGGTGCGATTCGGGCAGGGCAAGGCGCGGGTGGAGCGGGAAGCGGAAGATCGGCATCAATCCCACCGAGCTGGCCGGCCCTCACGGCCTCTACGTGTCGCCCGACGCCCGGTGGTACTACGTCTCCACCGCCCACGGGACGCCGAACGGCGCGCTCTGGAAGTTCTCGACCGCCACCGGCGAGCAGGCGGGCCGGGTGGAGCTCGGTCTCTTTCCCGGCCACGGTCCAGGTCGCGCCCAACGGGCACTACGCCTGGGTGGTGAACTTCAATCTCTACGGCGAGATGACGCCCTCCTCGGTGTCGGTGGTCTACACCGACGACATGCTCGAGGTGCGGCGGATCCCCACCTGCGTGATGCCGCACGGCTCCCGACTGTCGCCGGACGGCAAGCGGCACTACTCGGCCTGCATGATGAACGACGCGCTGGTCGAGATCGACGCCGATCGGATGGAGGTCACCCGCCATTTCGTGCTGAGCGCCGGCGGCGAGCACGGCATCGACGGGCCGATCCACCCGGCACGCGCGGATGGGAACGGTGACGCCCACTCGATGGGCGGCGTCACCTGCTCGCCCACCTGGGCGGAGCCGTCGGCCGACGGACGGACCGTCTGGGTGGCGTGCAACAAGTCCAACGAGCTGGTGGAGATCGACGTCGGCTCCTGGAGGGTCGTGCGCCGGGTTCCGGCGGGGGATGGGATCTACAACCTGGCGGCGAGCCGTGACGGACGGCTGATCGTCGGCACCAACAAGCGGGGGCAGTCGGTCTCGGTGATCGACGCGGCGAGCGGCCGCGAGCTTGCCCGCGTCCCCACCACCCGGCGGCTGCCGAGCGGACTGGTGATCTCGCCCGACAGCCGCTACGCCTTCGTCACGCAGGAAGGCGTGGGGTCCGAGCCGGGCACGGTGGACGTGATCGATCTCCGGACGCTGGCGCGAGTCGCCAGCGTGGATGTGGGGCAGCAGGCAGGGGGCATAGACTTCTGGAAGAGCGAGGCGCCCGCCGAGTGAACGGCGGGCGCCTCCGACTCGCGGACAGGCTGCCGGTTCGGGTCTAGTGGACGGTGACGCCGAGCCCGATCTGTCCGACGTTGGCGTCGGCGTTCGACGTGGTCGCGGCGAATCCGTTCCAGTAGGGCGTGAGGCTCACGTTCTGACCCACGCGGATGTCGTAGCCCAGACCAACCAGGGCACCTACCCCGGTCTCGGTGTCACTCCCGAATCCCTCGAGCTCGGCGCGAATGGAGCCCAGGCCGAGCCCGCCGACCAGGAAGAATCCACCGGTCGCCGACGGATAGAAGCGGAGAAGGGCGGTGAGAGTACCGACGGTCAGCGTGGCCCCGCCCTCGCTCTTGGTCCACCCGTTCATCCCAGCGCCGAGGAGCACCTTCTGGCTCAGCGCGCCGCCGATGGCCAACCCTCCGCTCAGCGCACCCTCGCGGCCGCTGCAGTCTTGGCAGCCGAGACTCCCGTAGCCCAGGCCGCCGTTGAACCACAGGCCCTGACGGGTCTGACTGATCTGCGCGGAGCCGGTGCTGGATACGGAGACCGACAGGGCGACGATAGCCGCAAGGGCCAGACGCGATGCACACTTCATCGGACCTCTCCTTCTGCTGGGGCTGGATCGGATGCCCGGAATGGTGGGCGCAGGCGGGCGCACGGGAGGCAAGTCACGGGCCAGGACGAATGAGGTTTGAACCGCAACGTGTTAGGGGTCCGCAGTCAGGAGAGCCGGCGAGACCGGGTCCCGAGGTTTCGCATCATTCCTGCCTAATGCGAGCTACGGCGTGACCGACACCATGCTGCGGGCCGTCTATCTCGTTCGCGCCGCGGGCGCGGACATCGGCCGGCGGGCGGATGCACTCCTCCTGGAGCAGACGGTGGAGTTGGGGCGGTCGGCCCTGCGGGATACACCGGCAGCGCAGCGAATGGTCGGACGTGTCGAGCACGTCCAGGAGCTGTCCAAGCAGATCCATCGGGTCACGCTGCTCCAGCCGCTGGCCGCCACGGCCGACGATCCCGCCCAGCTGCTCAACGTCCTGTTCGGCAACGCTTCGCTTCAGCCCGACGTCGTGTTGGCTGACGTCGAGCTTCCGGAGACGGCATTCGACTGGCTCCCGGGGCCACGCGCCGGGGTACAGGGTCTGCGCGCGCTCACCGGCGTCACGAAGCGACCGCTCCTCGCCGTCGCATTGAAGCCGATGGGCCTCGGTGCCGAGCAGCTCGCGGCGCTCTGCCGAACTTTCGCGTCCGCGGGCATCGACCTGGTGAAGGACGATCACGGCTTGGCAGACCATGCTTTCTGCCCCTTCGAATCGCGGGTCGAGGCCTGCCTGCGCGCGACCGAGGGCAGCCGGACGGTGTACGTGCCCAACCTGATCGGCACGCCCGAGCGGATCGGAAGACAGCTCGAGTTCGCCCGCGACGCCGGGGCTCGCGCCGTCATGCTCTCGCCGATGGTCGTGGGGCTTCCGCTGCTCCACCACTTGGCCTCCATGACCGGGGGTCTTCCCATCCTGGCTCACCCCGCGCTGGCCGGCGTACTCCGCGCCGAGGCGACCGTCCTGTTAGGTAAGCTGTTCCGTTGGTACGGCGCCGATGCCGTGATCTTCCCTCATGCGGGCGGAAGGTTCAGCTTCGGGATGGAGACCTGCCGCGAGCTCGCGGAGACGTTGCGAGCGCCGCACCCGAGAATCCGGCCGAGCTTCCCGGTCGCGGCCGGCGGGATCCAGGTGGAGCAGATCGAGAAGGTCGTGGCGTTCTATGGCCTGGACAGCATCCTGCTGATCGGCGGGAGCCTCTACGAGGCGGGGGACGAACTCTTTGAGCGGACCCGCGCGCTGGTGGCCCGGGTGACTCAGGCGGCATCCGTGGAGCGAGTATGACCACCCACATTCGACGGACCGGCGTGTTTCGCTGGGACGGCATCCCGGTATCCGCCTACAAGCCGGGCGGCACCCATTTCGCCGGCATCACCCGCCAGCTGCTCTTCGCGGGCGGGGAAGGGCTCGGCTGTCAGCTTCGCTACTTCGAAGTGGCCCCGGCCGGCTTCTCCTCGCTCGAGCGCCACCGTCACGCGCATGCGATCATGGTGGTCCGCGGGAAGGGGCCGGGCGCTGGTGGGCGACCGCATCTTCGACCTCGCGACGCACGACCTGGTGAACGTGCCACCCCTCACCTGGCACCAGTTCCGTGCGGATGGCGACGAGCCGTTCGGCTTTCTCTGCCTGGTCGACTGTGGGCGGGACACGCCGGAGCGGCCGGATCGGGCGGCGTTGTCCGCCCTCCGGGCGGATCCTGCGATCGCGGAATTCATCCGGACCTAGTGGGCCGCCGGCAACACCTCCCACATGATTGAGATCGGCACGCTTCGGGCACCCCGTATCCTCTCGGCTTCGCGCCGGAGGACGCTCTTGCGGGAGGCCTGGCTTCGGCTTATGTTCGGTACCCCTGGAGTGAGCCCGGCCGGACCTCGCCGGACGTAACAGTCGGGTCACGGACCTAGGTGAGGGAGCCTTGAGGGCCACAGGTTTCAGCGCAAGGTCACGACACCGGGAAACCACTCGCGCGAAAAACGCGTCGTTCGATGACATCGCTCCAACGGACGGCATCGCTCTATGAACAATTCCGCATTGCTGCAACGAATCCTGGATAAGGCATTCGCGACCCTGAACTTCGATTCCCTGGCCGCTCACCTGGCCGACGACGTCGTATTCGAGGTCACGCCACCCGATGGCCTGCCCACCACCCCGGAGCGCCGGGGCAAGCAGGAAGTGCTGGACTACTTCACCAGCCTCGGTGACATCGTGACGTTCTGGCGGGTCCAATGCTTCGGCGACGGTGACCGCGTCGTGGCCGTGGGCGCCGAACGATTCACGATACCGCGGTACGGCGTAACGCTGGGCGGTGAGTTCGCGCTGCTGCTGCACGTCTGCAATGGCCTGATCACCCGCTTCCTCATCATCGAGGAGCTGTCGGAGTCGTCGGCGCTGGGGGAGACCGCGCTGGAACACGTAAGCTCAGGTCGTCGATGCAGCCGCCCGGTTTGGTGGGATCGTCTAGCGGTGCTCCCCCGTCGCATTGCCGATCACGGCGTCCAGGTCGTCCGGTGCGCGGCGCCGGCACTCCCGCTTGAGGTCCTCGATGTCGGCCGCGAGAAAGCTCCCCAGAAAGCCCTCGAGTGGTGATCTCGAACGCCGGCAGCTCCTTCTTGGCGACGCTGTTGGAGTACATCGCCATCACGGCGCGCTCGTCGAAGCGGTAGAACGAATAGGTCGGGTAGCGGCCGAACAGCCAGATCTGGACCGGCTTCTGGTAGTCCCGCGCCAGCCGCGCGAAGTAGCGGTAGGCGTCCTCGACCATCGCCGGAATCAGCGGCCCGTCGTCGAAGTGCTTCTCCAGCGAGAACATGAGCTCGTGGTTCTCCAGGTCCGGGAGGAAGACTTCCAGGGTGGTCGCCCTCGCGGCCATGAAGCGTCTTGATCGCGGCGTCGTGGTTCTCCCGCCAGCGCCGCGAGTGGATGAAGTACAGCACCATGGAGGCTGGACGCGCCGATCAGCTCGTCGAAGCGGGAGACGAAGCCGGCGAAGGGCCGACCCGGACGATGCCGGGCGGCGGCGGCGGCGCGGAAGGCGTCAGGGTCATGGGCAGGATGCTACGCCCTCCGCCGGACGGGGCAAATCCCGCGGGGGCGCAGCCGAGCGAGGCTGGCGTCGCGCTCGCCGGCGGGTCGGCAGATTCCGCTGCATCTCCACCCCCGACTCTCGTGGCCGCCATCTCCAATCCCCTGGCCGATGCACTCCGCGACCGATACCTACTGGAGCGCGTGCTCGGTCGCGGCGGGATGGCGACCGTGTATCTCGCCCGCGACCTCAAGCACGACCGCCTCGTCGCGCTGAAGGTGCTCGACCCGACGTCGCGGCTCACTCGGCACCGAGCGGTTCCAGCGCGAGATCCGGCTCGCCGCCCGGCTCCACCATCCCCACGTGCTCTCGGTCTATGATTCGGGCGAGGCCGCGGGCGCGCCTCTGGTTCAGCGATGCCCTACGTGCGCGGCGAAAGTCTGCGCGAGCGCCTTCGCCGCGAGGGCATCCTGCCCATCGAGGAGGCGCTCCGGATCACCCGGCAGGCGGCCCAGGCGCTGAGCTACGCCCACAAGGAGGGCGTGATTCACCGCGATGTGAAGCCGGAGAACCTGCTCCTGACCGAGGACGGCTCGACCCAGGTCGCCGACTTCGGCATCGCCCGCCCGGTCGGACCTCCAGCACGACCAGCAGCTCACCGAGATCGGCGTGGCGCTCGGCACACCGGCCTACATGGCGCCGGAGCAGTCGTCGGGTGACGGCGCTGGTGGACGCGCGCGCCGACCAGTACGCCCTGGCGGCCACCTGCCACGAGATGCTCACCGGCGCGCCGCCCTTCACCGGCGCCTCCTCGCACGACCTCATCGTCCGGCGGTTCACCACGCCGGTCGCCCAAGCGTGCGGGCTTCGCGGCCGGAGGTATCGCCCGAGATCGTGGGAGGCGCTCCAGCGGGCGCTCGCGCTCAAGCCGGCGGACCGGTTCGCTACCATCGCCGATTTCGGCGCCGCGCTGGGTGGCGGCCGGCTTCACCACCGATCCCGCCGCGGTCGGCGCGCGGGCCGATCGGCCGCGCACGGAGCCGGCGGCGCTGGGCCGTCGGCGTCCTGGCGCTGGTCGGAGCGCGGGCTGGTCTACTCTCGCTCGACCGACACCGCACGCGGGCGCGGCCGCCGAGGCACGCGGGCGCCGAGCCGGGCGACCCGGCTCGCCGTGCTGCCCTTCGAGAACCTGGGCGACTCCGCGGACGCCTACTTCGCGGACGGCATCGCCGACGAGGTGCGCGGCAAGCTGGCGGTGCTGTCCGGCCTGGAGGTGATCGCCCGCTCGAGCTCGAGCCGATACCGCGGCGACGGAGAAGTCACCCGAGGACATCGCGCAGGACCTGGACGTGAGGTACCTGCTGACCGGCACCGTGCGCTGGGAGAAGCGGCCGGGACAGGCCATCGCGCGTGCGGGTGAGCCCCGAGCTGGTGGATGCGCGCACCGGGACGACGCGCTGGCAGCGGTCGTTCGACGCCGCGCTGACCGACGTGTTCGAGATCCAGGGCCAGATCGCCGGCGACGTGGCCGACGCGCTCGAACCTCGCGCTGGCGGAGCCGGCCCGGCGGGGCTCGCAGCTCGCGCCCCACTGCGAAGCCTGGAGGCCTACACCCTCTACCTGCACGGGCAAGGACCTGCGCGCCGGCGAGGTCGCGCCCGAGGCGCTGCGCGGCGCGCTGGCGGCGTTCCGGCGGGCGGTGGAGATCGATCCCGCTTTCGCCGCCGCCTGGGCCGAGCTCGCGGCCGGGCACGTGGATGCGCTGCGGCTGGGCGGGCATGCGCGACCGACGACGCGGAGCAGGCGCGGCGCGCGGTGGAGCGCGCCGCCGAGCTGGCGCCGGAGTCGCCCGACACCCGCAAGGCGCGCGGCCGCTACGCCGCACGTGGTCCGAGGCAACGCGGCATCCGCCCTGGCGGAGTACCGCGCCGCGCTGCGCACCGCGCCCGGACCGGAGCGATCTCCTCGATGCCGCGGCCGAGGCGGAGATGGACCTGGGGCTGTGGACCGAGGCGGTCGCGGACCTGGAGCACGCGGCGCGGATGGATCCCCAGTCCGCCCGACGTGATCGGCGATCTCGGCGTCGCCTACATGCGGCTGCGCCGGTATCGGCGAGGCGCGCGACGACTGCTCGAGCGGGCCCGCGCGCTGCGGCCGTGCAGCATGAGCCTGGCCCATATCGCGGGCCCGGCTCGCCGCCATGGAGGGCGACCTCGACGGCATCCGCCAGGTGTTCCGGTCGATGGAGGAGATCGTGGGGCGGCGGCGGGTGGTCGCGTACGTGGCCCTGCGGGAGGATCTGGTCTGGGCGCTGGACGACGATCGGGCGCCGCGACGCTGCTGGACCTGACGCCGGCGGATCTCGACGGAGGCGGGCCGATTGGGCGCTGGCGCGGGCGGAGGTGCACTGGCTGCGGGGCGACGCGGAAGCTGAGCCCGGGCCTATGGCGACAGCGCCGCGGCCGCGTTCACCGAGCTGCTGGCGGGGTACGGCGACCAGGTGGACCGCAACCAGCTGGTCGCGATCCGCGGGCTGTCGCTGGCCTATGCCGGGCGCGTAGCGAGAGGCGGTCGCCGAGGGCCTCCGCGCGGAGGCGGAGCGGCCGAAGGACCAGAACACCCAGACGTCCTACGTCCGGTACGTCGTGGCGCGGATCTCACGTCCTCGCGGGGCGGCCGGACGCGGCGCTCGACCGGCTGGAGGCACTGGTGGCCGAGCCCGGGCTCCGAGCCGTCGGCTGTTCCGGATCGATCCGAACTTCGACGCCGATCCGGGAGAATCCCCGGTTCGTGCGGCTAGTTTCGTCGGGCGCCTCGATAGAGGAACGCCACCAGCAGTCCCAGGCCGAGCAGTAGAACGCCGTCGAAGAGGATCTGCTTCACCGCGATATTGCCCGGGATGGGCTGCACGACGTGGTAGATGATGTAGGTGGGCACGACGTGAGTAACGCCACCGCCAGCCCGAAGCGGAGCCCCTGGCCGGTCCAGGGCGTGTCCTCGACGCCCCGCGAATAAATCCACACGAACGACCCCGCCAGGATCACGTGGGCCAGCAGCATCAGCGGAAAGTACTGTTGCGCCTCGGCCTCGGGTCGGAAGAGGTTGGGGAGCATCATGTAGTCGTCGTGCAGCAAGGTGCCGTGCACCACGAAGCTGCCGGCCATCCAGGCGATGAAGACGACGATCCAGGCCGTCGAGAAAGCGCTTGTTCATGAGCCCTCTCCTGGTCAGGGGAAGATGCCGAGCTGCTCGTAGCTCACCGCCACCTTGTCGATCGCGACGATCAGCGCCGCCGTCCGCATGTTCTCCTTGCCGCCGTGCTGCTTCCACACTTCCCGGATCGGGTGATAGGCGCCGATCATGGTCTCCTCCAGCCCCGAGTTGACCAGGTCTTCCTCGCTCGCGCCCTGGGTCACCCGCTCGACCTCCTCGGGCGTGAACCGCCGGCCGGTCACGCCCTCCACCGCCTCGAGCAGCCGGCCATAGGCGCCCTGCTCGAAGCGCTTCTGCATCCGGCCGAAGCGCACGTGGCCCAGGTTCTTGACCCACTCGAAGTAGGAGACGGTGACCCCGCCGGCGTTGATGTACGCGTCGGGGATCACCATGATCCCGCGCTGGCCCAGGATCTCGTCCGCCTCGGGGGTGGTGGGCCGTTGGCGGCCTCGACCACCATCTTGGTCTTGAGGCGGGGCGCGTTCTCCGCGGTGATCTGGCGCTCCAGCGCCGCGGGGATCAGGATGTCGCACTCCAGCTCCAGCGCGTCCTCCCGGCGGGCGAGGTTGGTGGCGCCGGGGAAGTCGAGGATGCTCTTGCGCTCGTTGCGGTGCGCCATCACCGCTTCGATATCGAGTCCCTTCGGGTTCGCCGATCGCGCCCTCGGACTCGGACAGTCCGACCAGCACCGCCCCTGCTTGCTGGAAGAACTGCGCGGCGTGGTAGCCCACGTTGCCGAGACCCTGGAGCACGACCCGCTTGCCCTCGAGCCCCGGCGTGAGGCCCAGCGCCTTCATGTCCTCCTTCACGCCGCAGATCTCGCGGACGCCGAAGAAGACGCCGCGGCCGGTCGCCTCGACCCGTCCGCGGATGCCGCCCGCGCTCACCGGCTTCGCGGTGACGCAGCCGAGCGCGTCCAGCTCGCCGGGGCGGAGCTGGGTGTAGGTGTCGGCGATCCAGGCCATCTCCCGCGGCCCGGTGCCGACGTCGGGGGCGGGGACGTCGAGCCCCGGCCCCATGAAGTTCTTGCGCACCAGCTCGAAGACGTATCGCCGGGTGATCCGCTCCAGCTCCCCGGCCGAGTACCGCTTGGGGTTGAGCTTGATGCCGCCCTTGGCGCCGCCGAACGGCACGTCCACCAGCGCGCACTTGTAGGTCATCAGCGCGGCCAGCGCCTGCACCTCTTCGGCATCCACCGCCTCGGCGTACCGGATGCCGCCCTTGGTCGGGAGCTTGTGGTGGCTGTGCTCCGCCCGCCAGGCGTGCATCACCTCGATGCTGCCGTCGTCGCGTTTGATGGGGAAGCTGGTGTAGAAGAGGTTCTTGCAGGCCTTGATGTTGGCGAGCAAGGTCGGGATCGTGCCTGGTGAATGCGGCGGCGTGATCGAAGGCCCGATTCACCTGCTCGAGGAAGCTGGCGCCGAGGGACATGGGCGCTCTCTCGCGGGAGCCGAGGGGAAGGGAACGGGTGCGACCAATATAGGCTACCGCGCGCCGACCGGGCAGCGGCCCATCAGGCCGCTCAGTCGCCCGTGGTGGCCCCTGAGGCCAGCGCTTCCCGGATCTTCCTCGCCAGCGTCTCCGGGCTGAACGGCTTCTGCAGGAATGGGTAGCTCGACTCCAGCACTCCGTGATGGCCCAGAGCGTTCTCGCTGAATCCCGACATGAAGACGACGCGTGATGCGGGGCGCAGCTCGTGAAGCTTCGTCATGAGTCCGGGGCCGCTGGTATGCGGCATGATCACGTCGGCCAGCACCACGTCGATCGCCCCAGGATGCTCCGCCGCGATGAGCAACGCCTCCTGCGCCCGCCGGGCGACCAGCACCGAGTAGCCGTATTGGCGGAGCGCGCGGGCTGCGAATTCCCGCACCGCGTCCTCGTCCTCCACCACCAGAATGGTCTCCCTGCCGCCCAGTCGTTCGGCGATGTGCGTGACCCGGGTGGGCCCGGGTGGCACCGGCTGCGGCCAGCTGCCGGAAATACACGCAGAAGGTGCTGCCGTGCCCCGGCTCGCTGTAGACCGAGATGGAGCCGCCGCTCTGGGCCACGATACCGTACACCGTCGAGAGCCCGAGCCCCGTCCCGCGCCCCGCGCCTTTCGTGGTGAAAAACGGCTCGAAGATGCGGGGTTGATGCTCCGGGGCGATGCCGATGCCGTTGTCGGTCACACCCAGCATCACGTAGGGCCCGGCGGCGCGTCGAGGTGCTGCCCGAAGGTGACCGAGTCCACCTCCACGTTCCTGGTCTCGATGGTCAGCAGGCCGCCGTCCGGCATCGCGTCGCGCGCGTTGACCACCAGATTGATCAGGATCTGGGTCACCTGGCTCGGGTCCGCCATGGTGAGGGCGAGGTCCGGGGCGGGGAGCACCTTGACCTCGATGTTCTCGCCCACCACGCGGCCGAGCATGCGCATCGTGTCGCTCACGACCTCGTTGAGCAGCATGGGCCGAGGCTCCAGCACCTGGCGGCGGCCGAAGGCGAGGAGCTGGCGGGTGAGCTCGGCCGCCCGCGACGCGGCGGCCTCGATTTGGCCGATGTCCTCCCGGCTGGCTTCCCCGAGACCGGCATCCTGCTTGAGAAACGCGGCATGCCCCAGGATGGCGGTGAGCAGGTTGTTGAAGTCGTGGGCGATCCCGCCCGCCAGCTGTCCGATGGCCTCCAGCTTCTGGGCGTCGCGCTGCCGCTCCAGCTGCAGCGCGCGGGCGCGTAGCCGGCGATCCAGCATGGCGCCGAGAAGCCCGACGCCGAGGATCAGGAGCGTGGCGAGGCCGACCCCGATGGCGAGCTCCCGGCTCGCCAGCAGTCCGCCGCCGGGGTGGCCGGTCTGGCCGGGCAGCGTGAACTGCGCGGCCGCCATGCCGGTGTAGTGCATGCCGGCGATCGCCGCACCGAACGCGAGGGCGCTCGCCGCTCTCCCCAGGCGTGTCCGCCGGCTCTCATCGGAGCGGAACCGATGGGCCAGGCCGAGACCGCCGAGCGAGGCCAGCACCGCGATGGCCACCGACGCAATCACGAGCGCGCGCGAATAGCGCAGCTGCGCGTCGACGCTGAGCGCGGCCATCCCGATGTAGTGCATGCCCGCGATCGCCGGACCCATCCAGAGCGCGCCGCCGATCAGGGCGAGAGGTCCCAGCGATGGGCGGCTGGCGAGGAACAGCGCGATCGCGGAGGCACCGACCGCCACCACCACCGAGAGCAGCACGAGCCACAGGCCGTAGCTGATCGGCAAGGGGAGGTGGAAGGCGAGCATGCCCACGAAGTGCATGCTCCAGATGCCGACGCCCATGGCGACGGAGCCGCCGGCCAGCCAGGCGAGCGCGCTCGCGTCCCCTTGCCGCGGTGACCCGGGCGGCGAGCTCCAGCGCGGTGTAGGAGGCGGCGCTGGCGATGAGTATGGAGAGGATGACCAGCCCGGGGCTGTACCACCCATCAAGAGGCATGTTCCTGCCGTGTGACGAGGGGGGGTGAGGGCATAGTAGCGCTTTGTGCCTGCCGACGGCAGCCTGGCGGCGTCGTTCCAGGGTCCGGCCGCGTACCGCTCAAGATGCCTGCTCCCGCCACACCCGCGCGAGCAGGCTGCCGGCAATCATCAGCAGCAGTGCCAGGACCCCGAAGGCCGCGTAGCTGCGGAGCGCGCGGCGCCGATACTCGAGGCCCGCGGGCGTCAGCCGATCGGGCGACCAGGCGACCTCGAGCGCACTCACGCCGTTCCGGCGGTGACGCACCATCTGGACATAGCAGTAGACCCCGTGCACCCAGAGGGCGATCGCCACCGCCACGCCGAGCGAAAAGGCCGCGAGACCGAGCACGCGTGATGCCCCTCCTTTTCCCCTTCGGCAATCGGGCCTGACACCGGCTATCTTACTAGTGGAGCCGCGCGCTGTCCCGCCAGTCGGCTCCTCTCTCGCCACCGGCAGGAGCGTATGGCCATCCCCTCTGAATCCCCTGAGACACCCTCGTCTCCGACCCGCCCTCTGATCGAGCGGGTTCGTGAGCGGGTAGATAAAGCTGCAGCGAGCCTCGGCGCGCGGGGGCGCCCCGAGCGGCGCGGCGCCAAATCCGCGCCAACACTGGGCTCCGGTCCGCCACGCGAAGTACGGGCGCTTCGCCGGGTTTTCCGCGAGATGGGTCGTACCCAGCGCAGGGCTCGCCGCCAGACGGGACAGCCGCCGTTTCCGGTCGTCCGGGAAGCCGCCCGTGCCTTCCGGAAGGATCCCAGCATGTCGGCGCTGGTGCTGGTCGCCGCCTCGCTGGACGAGGTCGGCCTGCTCTCCTGGTAGCCGCCATCACGATGGGCAGGCGTCATCGCCAACACGCATAGCGATGACGCCTGACCGCATCGATCTCGGTCTTTCACAGCGATCTCAGGGAGTCGAGCGACTTTCCTCTCGGAGGACGGCCAGGCTCTTGGAGCCGAGGGTGATCAAGGCCTCGAATCTCCCCTTGACGCCCACCTTCGATCCGCTGCGGGGAGGACCGCCCTTTTCGCTCACCACCGTCAGCGTGCCGGTGTTGTCTCTCACCTGATAGGCCCCCAGCCCAAGCCCACCGGCGGATTCCTTCACCTCGCCTTCCACACGCACGGTCTTCCCGTCATATCGGGCCGGGTTGTCGAGCAGCTCGCCGATCGGGGTGACCCCCGCGCAGCCGACGAGGACCAGCGAGACCCCGGCAAGGGCAGCGAACGCGGCCGGCCGGAGGCCGCGAGGGGATCGAAGGGTCATGGTCAGGACTCCGGATCTGAGAGGGCGCGGTGGATACCCACGCTCGAGGATGAAATCCCTCAGCGTGCAGGCCGGATGGAATACAGCATGGCGGCTGGTGGAAATGTGCACGACTGGGCTGAGAAAGAACAGATTCGTGAGGCGATCGTGCCCCAGGCGTCGGATGGCGCACCTCTTGCCCTTTCTGGGGGGCTCCCCCATCAGGTGTCGCCCAAATGGCCATGGACAGCGCAAACCGCCCTCGCCTGGCACGGTACGCCCTCGCGGTCTGCGGCACGCTGGCGCTTTCCGCCTGCGCCTCGAAATACGCCCAGGTCCCCCCCAGGCTCGATCTCCAGCGGTACGGCCGGATCGCCCTCGTCACCTTCGTCGCCGACCAGGAGAGCCAGGCGATGAGTTCGCTCGCCACCCAGCGCTTTGCCGAGGCGCTGCTGGCGAGCCAGCCCGGGGTGGAGATCCTGGAGCTCACCAGCTCCGATTCGGTGCTCAAGACGCTTCCCCCGGGCACCGATCCGGTTGTGCTGGCCCAAGCGCTGGGCCAGGCCAAGGACATTCCCGCCGTGTTCGTGGGTGACCTGAAGGTCTCGGGGGTGAAGCCACGCGCCCGGCTCGGGATCAGCGACTTGAACCTGCGGGCGTCGGTCTCCGCCGAGCTTCGCGTCCGGCTCCTCTCCACCCGGGCCGGCGGCACGCTGTGGCGCTCGAGCTCAGCCGCCAGCGGGACGGTGGGCCGTGTCGCGCTCGCGGGCGGCCTGCCATCGGTCGCGATCCGGGATACCGAGGAAGCCTACGGTGAGGTGGTCCGCTCACTGGTGGCGGACGTGACGGCCGACCTCCGTCCGACCTGGGTGAAGCAGTAGCCTCGCGTCGGGTCACCGTGGGGCGTAGCTGAGCCGCCCCTCTTCCAGCCGGGCGGCGGCCGTGAAAGGGTGGGGAACGGCACGAGCCCACCCCCTGAATGTGATGGACGTCGAAGCCTGCCCAGCGCAGCGCATCGGCGATCAGCCCCCGATGACAGCGCCACCAGAGCGCCTCGGCGCACATGATGGCCGAGCGGAGGCCGCAGGCCAGGCTCACCAGCCGCTCCAACCCTTCCGCGAAAAGCTCGGTCTCCATGTAGTCGGCGTAGCCGCGGAACGACGCGCTGCGCCATCCCGTGTTGGGCGAGTCCGGCCGGGGCTGTCGCCGGCCCCCTAACTCGGGGAGCCACGCGTAGTCGATCCCGCCGGCATCCAGTGCCCGGGCCAGATGCTCGCCGGCGAAGTGCGGCCACCGACGGGAGCCCGGGAAGCGGCGGACATCGGCGACCGCCTCGATGCCATGGCCGTCGAGCAGCTCCAGAAACTGCTCCAGCGAGCGAGTCGAGTGGCCGATGGTCCAGACCCGAGGCGCGGCCTGCTCGACGATCACCCGGTGCCGAGCGGCGACTGTTGATGGAACGCCAGCTTCCAGGCGCCCTCGCGCTTGACGTATGCGCTGGTGGCGAGCGCGGGATACTCCGATCCTGATGCTGCCATCGCGCGATGACCTTGTACGTCAGCAGCGCGACACATCCGCGAGCCGGACGCTGCGGACACCATCGAACCTGACATCGCCCCACCGTCGACCTTCCACGTTTTCCGCCCGTATCGCCTCGATGGCCACGTCCCGGGTAATGACGCCGGTCTCGGGGAAGACCAGCAGGGCCTCGGGGATGAGGTGGTGCTGGTAGAGCTCGGCGTCGTTTCTCCAGAGCTGCTTTTCCACGTCCAGCAGTTGCTTCTCGAGATTCATGTCGTTCCTCCATGCAGGGCGCGCGATCGGCGACCTGGATGGATAGTAATCCTCCCGTGTCGGCGTTTTGGTAACGCCGGGTCGAATGCCGGGAGGGCCGGGGAGGTGCCAATTCCGGTTGCCCATCTCCCTGGAAGCGCGTACCTTCTCTCCACCTGCAGTCGGCGAACTCGCCCTGGTTGCGCTGCATGAAAGTCATCAGTCGCTATCACCCTCCCTCTCCCTCGACCGGAAGGTTGTCGTGACCCCCGCCGCGAAAGATCGTCTGCCGGATATCCTGGCCCGCCGCGAAGCCGATATTCTCGATCGCTGGCTCAAGGAGCAGCTCGGCTCCAAGAACTCTTCGCCGGGACCTTCTCTCGGAAGCCCAGGTTCGCGAGCAGTCTCGCGAATTTCTGTCCCAGGTCCGGCACGGCGGCTGGCCAAGGCGACGCTGAGCGACCTGGACGCCCCGGCATGGGACCCGGTCCGCCAGTTGGCGGCCGACATTTCACGGTCCCGAGCGACCAAGGGGTTCTCGGCCTCCGAAACGGCGACCTTCGTCTTCTCGCTCAAGCAGCCGCTGTTCGACGCCCTTCGCGAGGAGTATGGCGACGACGGCGCGGCGCTCTCCGACGAGATCTGGAGGACGAGCGTGTTCCTCGACCGCCTCGGCCTCTATACGACCGAGGTGTACCAGAAGGGGCGGGAAGAGGTCATCACCCGGCAGCAGCAGGAGATGCTGGAGCTCTCCACGCCGGTGGTGAAGCTGTGGGACGGCATGCTGGCGCTGCCGATGATCGGCACCCTCGACAGTGCGCGGACCCAGGTCGTGATGGAGTCGCTGCTCCAGCGCATCGTGGAGACCGGCGCCGAGGTCGCCATCATCGACATCACCGGCGTGCCCACGGTGGACACCCTGGTCGCGCAGCACCTGCTCAAGACGATCACCGCGGCCCGGCTCATGGGCGCCGAGTGCATCATCAGCGGCATCCGCCCCCAGATCGCCGCCACGATCGTGCACCTGGGGGTGGATCTCGAGCACGGTCATCACCAAGGCCACGCTGGCCGACGCCTTCGCAGGTGGCGCTGGCCAACGCTCGGGCTGACGGTGCGAGCGCGCCGGCGCCCGGGGCTGAGCGGAGCGCGCCATGGAGCGGATTCCGATCCTCAAGATGGGCGAGTTCCTCCTGGTCAGCATCCAGGTGGACATGCACGACCAGCTGGCCATGACGCTCCAGGACGACCTCACCGAGCGAAGATCGCCAAGACCGGCGCGCACGGCGTGCTGATCGACATCTCCGCCGTGGAGGTCGTGGACTCCTTCATCGGGCGGATGATCGCCAACATCGCCGCCATGGCGCGGATCCTCGACGCCCGGACGGTGCTGGTCGGCATGCAGCCGGCGGTCGCGATCACGCTGGTGGAGCTGGGACTCACGCTGCCGGGCGTCCGGACCGCGCTCAACGTCGAGCGCGGCATGGCGCTCCTCCAGCGCGCGGACGGGTCCGGGAGGCCGATGGCGACGCTGAGGGATGAGACCCTCGAGATCCGCTCCAGCGCCGACGTCGTGAGGGTCCGCCAGGTGGTCCGCAGCCTGGGCCGCGGAGCTGGGGTTCAGCCTGGTGGACCAGACCAAGCTCGTGACCGGCGCGAGCGAGCTGGCCCGCAACACGCTGGAGCACGGCGGGGGCGGGCAGGTGCGGCTCGAGATGTTGAACGACGAGAGCCGGCGGGGACTCCGGATGACGTTCGAGGACGAGGGCCCGGGATTCCCGACATCAGCGCTGGCGCTGACCGACGGCTATTCCACCGGCACCGGCCTCGGCCTCGGCCTCGGCGGCACCCGCCGGCTCATGAGCGAGTTCCGGATCCAGACCGAGGTCGGCAAGGGCACCGGGTGCAGGTCGCCCGGTGGCACTGAACTGGCCGGCGCCGTCGGAGCGGTGATGCGTAATGGACATACGGTGGCGGTGGCGGTGGAGGACCAGAGCCAGGTCGGCGAGGCCCGGCGGGTGGCGATGGCGCTCGCGGCCGACGCCGGGTTCGACGACAGCGGCGCGCAGCGACATCGGCATCGTCGCGACCGAGGCGGCGACCAACGTGGTGCGGCATGCGGGCAAGGGCGAGGTGCTGGTGCGCGAGACCTGGCAGCGCCGGGCGGACACCGGTCTCGAGCTGCGTCTGCGTGGACCGGGGCCGCGGCATGCCCGACGTCGACGCCTGCCTGGCGGATGGATACTCCAGCCGGGCACGATGGGCGGCGGGTTCGGCGCGATGCGCCGGCTGGCTGACGGAGTTCTCCATCTATTCGGCGCCCGGCCTCGGCACCGCGCTGGTCTGCCGCTTCTGGCGGAAGTCGCCCGCCGGCGACAACGGCGCGGCGCCGGCCGATGGCCGGGCTCGCCGTGCCCATCGCGGGTGAAACCGCCTGCGGGGACGCCTGGACCGCCGTCGAGCGCGCCGGACGGGCAGGGCGCTGCTGGTCGCCGACGGGCTGGGGCACGGCCCCGCCGCCGAAGCGGCCGCCGACGAGGCCGTCCGGATCTTCCGGGATCAGGCCGCGCTGCCGCCGGAGCAGCTGCTCGACGTCCTGCACGCGGGCATGCGGAGCACCCGCGGCGCCGCGGCCGCCGTGGCGCCGATCGACCGCGACCGCCACGAGGTCCGCTACGCCGGCATCGGAAACATCAGCGCGGCGATCGTCACCGCGGGAGGCACGCGCAACCTGGTCTCCCACAACGGGACCGTCGGCCTCCAGATGCGCAAGGTCCAGGAGTTCGTCTATCCCTGGCGCGGACGGAGCGCTGCTGATTCTGCACTCCGACGGGCTGGCGACCGCAATGGAAGCTCGATCAGTATCCCGGCCTCTTCCGGCAGGATCCCGCGATGATCGCCGCGATCCTCTATCGCGATCACGCCCGCCGCCGCGACGACGTCAGCGTCGTCGTGTGCCGGCTCACCGGGCGCGAGGCGGCATGAACACCCCGCTGCTTCGGATCCAGCTCCGCCGCGGCGAGGACGTCGTGCTGGCCCGCCGGCGGACCCGCCAGATCGCCGAGCACCTCGGGTTCGACGGCCAGGATCAGGCGCGCTCGCCACGGCGGTCTCCGAGATCGCGCGGAACGCGGTCCAGTATGCGCGGCGGCGGCTGGGCCCAGTTCGAGCTGGAGACCGACGGCGAGCTCGACGCTGGTCGTCCGTATCGAGGACCACGGTCCCGGCATTCCGCACCTCGACCAGGTGCTCGCCGGGACAGTACCAGTCGCCCACCGGTCTGGGCGTCGGCCTGGTGGGCGCCCGGCGCCTGACCGACCGGTTCGCCATCGAGCGCACGGCCGGGCAGGGCACCTCGGTCGACACTCGGCAAGCTGCTGCCGGCGGCGCGGCGCGCCGCGACGCCGTCTCGGTCGCCGAGCTGAGCCGGGCGCTCGCCAGCGGCCCGTCCCGACGGACTCGGTGGCACGAGCTGGAATACCAGCAACCAGGAGCTGGTGCGCGCGCTGGCGACGCTGGCCGAGCACCAGGCGGAGGCCGAGCGGCTCAACGCCGAGCTGGCGGAGACCAACCGCGGGCGTGCTGGCGCTCTACGCCGAGCTGGACGACCGCGCCGGCCGAGCTGGCGCGGGCCTCGCAGCTCAAGTCCGCGTTTCTCTCCGGCATCACCCACGAGCTGCGCACTCCGCTCAACTCGATCCTCAACATGACCCGGATCCTGCTCGGCCGGATGGACGGCGAGCTCACCTCGGAGCAGGAGCTTCAGGTCGGGCTGATCCAGAAGGCCGCCGACGACGCTGACCGACCTGGTGGCCGACTCGCTGGACCTGGCCCGGATCGAGGCGGGCAAGACCGAGGTCCGGCTGGCGAGCATTCACCGTGTCCGACATCTTCGGCGCTCTGCGCGGCATGTTCCGGCCGCTGCTGACGTCGACGAGGTCGCCCTCGTCTTCGAGATGCCGGAGCACGAGATCACCCTGCACACCGACGAGGGGAAGCTCTCCCAGATCCTGCGCAACTTGATCTCCAACGCCATCAAGTTCACCGAGCGAGGGCGAGATCCAGGTCTCCGCGGCGACGCGGCCCGACGACCGTGATCGTCTTCACGGTCACCGATACCGGCATCGGCATCGCCCCGGAAGACCAGGTGCGGATCTTCGAGGAGTTCAGCCCAGGTGGACAGCCCGCTGCAGCGCAGCGTGCGCGGCACCGGGCTCGGGCTTGCCGCTGTCGCGCAAGCTCGCCGGGCTGCTGGGCGGCACGCTCGAGGTGGAGAGCACGCTGGGCTGGGATCCCGCTTCGGGCTCCGGCTACCGCGGATCTACCGCGCGCCGCGGCCACGCGCTGCCGCAGGGAACCCGCACGGTCAGCCGCGGTGCGGAGAGAGCGCGGCATGACTGAGCTCGCCCGCATCCTGGTGGTGGACGACACCGAGGCGAACCGCTACGCCGTGGTGCCGGCACCTGCGGGCGGCCGGCTACACGGTCTCCGAGGCGACCGACGGCCGCGAGCGCGCTGGCGCTGGCTCGCCAGCGAGCTGCCCGACCTGATGGTGCCTGGACATCCGGATGCCGGACATGGACGGATTCGAGGTGGTGCGACGGGTCCGCGCCGACCCGCGGACTACCGGCACCTCGCCGGTGCTCCACGTCTCCGCCAGCTTCACCGATCCCGACCAGCCAGGCCCAGGGCCTCGACAGCGGCGCGGACGGCTACCTGACGCATCCGGTCGAGCCGCTGGTCCTGCTGGCCAGCATTCGGGCACTGCTTCGGGCGCGCACGGCCGAGCGCGAGGCGCGTGCCGCCGAAGGCGCGTGGCGCGCCACCTTCGAGGCCATCGGCGACGGCGTCTGCGTCGATGGATTCGACCGGGCTGCATCGAGCGCTGGAATGCCGCGTTCGAGAGCCTCGTCGGCACCGCACGAGCTACGGAGGGCGGCCGTCTGACCGATCTGGTACCTGCGCTGGGCGTGACCGGCGAGTCCCCGTATCTGGTCGCTGGCCGACGGCAGCGCCGCTCACTGGGCACGGAGATGAGCTGGCGGGAAAGCGGGTGCGGGTGTCGGCGCGGCCCGGTGCCGCCGAGGATGATGGCGTCGGACGCGCCGTGTGTGTGATGACCGACGTGACCAAGCAGCGGGCCGCGGAGATCCGGGTGCAGCAGGCGCAGCGACTGGAGGCCGGCGGGCAGCTCGCCGGGGGCATCGCCCACGAGATCAACAACATGATGACGGTGATCCTCGGTCTGGCCGAGTTCATGAGCCGCTCGGGCGAGCTCTCCGGCGCAGGGACACGGCGCGACATGGGCGAGATCGGCAAGGCCGCGAGCCGCGGCGCTGAGATGGCCCGCCAGCTTCTCGCGTTTACCCGGCGGCAGATGCTCGCACCCCAAGCTTCTCGACATCAACGTATGCTGGCCGGCACGGGCCGCCTGCTCGCGCCAGCTGCATGGGCGCCGACCGCGAGGTCAGCCTTCCAGCTCTCGCCGCACGCCGGGCTGGTCTACGCCGACGAAGGCCAGCTGGAGCAGGTCATCCTCAACCTCGCGCTCAACGCCCGGGACGCGATGCAGCGCGGCGGCGAGTTCACCGTCGACGGCGCTCAGCGTCTGGGTAAGGAGTTCGCCGCGCAGCTACCCCGGCGTCGAGATCCGCGCCCGGTGAATATGCCCGGATCACCGTCTCCGACACCGGCATCGGGATGGATGCCGAAACGCTGGAGCGGGTGTTCGAGCCATTCTTCACCACCAAGCCGGTCGGTGAGGGAAGCGGCCTCGGCCTGGCGACGGTGTACGGCATCGTGAAGCAGTCCAACGGCTACATCTGGGGCGAGAGCGCCCCGGATCGCGGCGCGAGCTTCCACGTCTACCTGCCCCAGGCGGGCGGGCGGCTGGGGAGACAGATGCCCAGCCGCCGCTGGCGGCGCTGCAAGCCGCGGCAGCGAACGTCCTGGTGGCGGACGACGAGCCGATGGTCCGCGCGCTGGCAAGCCGCACGCTCGAGATGTATGGATACGCGGTGATCGAGGCGGAGGACGGAGAGGACGCGCTGCGCCAGGTGTCGCGGAGGGCGGAGGACGATTGCGATCGTCGATCGCCGACATCGTCATGCCGCGGATGGACGGACGGGAGCTGGGCGAGCGGCTGCGTCAGACCCGTCCTGGGTCTCCGATTCTGTCTACATGTCGGGTCACACGGGGATGAGCTGGCGCGCCGCCGGCTGCTGGATTCCTCGGTGCCGTTCCTCCAGAAGCCGTTCCACCCCGACGAGCTGGTGAGTCCGGTCCAGGAGCTGCTCGAGCTGGCCGCCGGAGCTCGGTATGAGCCTGGCTCGGGCGCTGGGCGCCGCGCTCGTCGCTGCTGCGTGCTGGCCGCCGGGACGACCGACCGCTGCCGCATCGCCACCGAGAGCGGCACCGGCGAGCTGCACATCAGTGGGACCGTTCACTTTCTCCTGGCCGAGGGCGGATGCTGGCAGCTGAAGCGGACGGGGAACGGCCGCCACTACGAGCTGCGGCCGGAGCAGGCGCCGGCGTCTCTGCTGCGGGATGGGGCCAGGGTCAGCGTGGTGGGACAGCCGGCGGAGGGATCGGCGACCGGGTGCGAGGTCGGAATGCCGATCGACGTGCGGCGGGTGCTGTCGTTCGAGATCGGCTAGCCGAGGCACGGTGCCGGTCGGGCTACTGCACTCCCGCCAGGTTGTACAACGCCCGCCAGGCGCGAAACACCTCCCGATAGTCGTCGTGGACGTACTCCATCGTCCGCCCGCCGGTCCGCACCGACCCGGGAACCAGCTCCGCCATGTCGGCCATGTGGCTGAGTGCGAACTCCACCTCCAGCCTGATCGGCGGCATCCAGCTCGAGCGGCTGGTGTTGACGGCGGAGCGTGGCGAGCGGCGCCTTCCCGGATACGGCGGCACGACTCCGCGGGTGAGACGCTCCGGGCGGCGAACCGCCCGACCGCGTGCTTGACGACCACCGCCTCGACGCCGTCACCCAGGAGCTCCTTCGCCTCCGCGGCCAGCGCCTGGTCGCCGCTCACCATCACGATCGGCACGCCGTAGGTCCCCGCGAGAGCGGCGTTGATCGCCAGCTCGCCGGCCGGGCGGCCGTTGAGCCGCGACCTGGTGGACGATGCTGGTGTAGGTGTGATCGATCACCGCGCCGGGCCGCGCCGGCCATGGCGTGGTACCCAACGAACATCGCGGCGTCGAAGCCCAGCTCCACTCCCTCGACCATCGAGCGCAGCTTGGGCCCCCCGCTCAGCAGCTCCGCCGCCGGGTGGAGCTCCTCCGCGATCAGGTTGCGCATCAGCCAGTGACTGTCGTTCACCAGGACCCGGGTGGCCCCGGCGGCGAGCGCGCCTTCGACGGCGGCGTTGGCCTCGCTGGTCATGAGCCGGCGGAATCTGTTATACTCTCCGGCATGCCGGGGATCGATGGGGTCGGTCTGGTCCTCGTGGACCACGCCGGCCACCCCTTCCATGTCTACGGAGATGTAGACCCGCATTACCTCTCCCGTGGTGATGGACTTCCGGCGCACGAGCGGAACCAAGAGGCGAACGATGCGCGGATGGATGTATGGACTCACCCTGGCGGCGGCGCTGGCCTGCGCCCCCGGCGGTGATTCCGCAGACCAGCAGCCTGCTGAACAGGGTCGCCAGTACACCGCCTGGCTGTACGGCAGCCAGTACGAGAAGCTGTGGGACCGGTTCTCGCCCGACATGCGCCAGACCTTCGGCAGCGTCACCGATCTCGCCAGCTTCGCCGGGAAGGCCGTCACCCGGCTCGGCCGGGAGCGGGGCCAGGTGGACGAAAAGGTCGAGGCCGAGAGCCCGCTCGAAGATCTACAGCCGGACTTCGACCTTCGACCGCTCGACCCACAAGATGCTGCTCGAATGGACCATGGCGGAAGACGGGGCGGTGACGGGACTGGTGCTGCGGCCGGTGGTTGGCACGGAGTAGCCCCGCGCAGGGCTAGTAGACCCGGCCGCCCAGCGGCACCTCTCGCTCCACCGCCAGCAGCACGACCTCACCCGCCTCGTCGGGCAGTCCGAGGACCAGCACCTCCGAGGTGAACCCCGCGATGTTGCGGGTCCCGAGATTCACCGCGGCCACCACCAGCCGTCCCACCAGCTCCTCGGCCCGGTAGCGGCGCGCGCAACTGGGCGCTCGACTGTCTTCTCGCCCAGCGGCCCGAAATCGATCCACAGCTTGTGCGACGGCTTCCGCGCCCGCTCGTTGGGCTCGGCCCGCAGGATCCGGCCGACCCGCAGGTCCAGCGTCTCGAACGCCTCGACCGGATTCATGCGATCACCGCGTCCGCTTCGATCTCGATCAGCATCTCGGGCGAGATGAGCCGGCGGACCTCCACCATGCTGGTGGCCGGGCGGATCGCCCCGAACACTTCACCGTGCGCGCGGCGCGATACTCCTCCCAGCGCGCGATGTCGGTGACGTACATCCGGGTGCGCACGACGTCCGCCAGGCCGAGCGCCGGCGCGCTGGAGCGCCGCCTCGATGTTCTTGAGCGCCTGGGCCGCCTGGGCGTAGGCATTCCCCACACCCACGAGCTTGCCGTCGGGACCGGTTGCCGTGGTGCCCGAGACGTGCACGCTGTTTCCGACCCGCACGGCGCGGGAGTAGCCGACGATCGACTCCCAGGGCGCGCCACTGGAGATGAGCTGTCGTTCCATGGAGGACTCTCGGGTGATCTGGCGCGCGGTGGATGAATGCTGATCGGGGAAAGGTCAGGAGGCTGCTTTTCGGTCGTCGGGCGGGGGTGTCGCTCGGGGTAGGGGACAGATCGCTCCGAGCGCCCGGAGAAGATCGGCAGCCGTGAACGGCTTGGCGACCATCGGCACGTGGGCGCGTCGCGCCAGCTCGTTCAGCCCATCGCCGCGACAGATCCCCGCTGGCGACGATGAGCGGCCCGCGAGGGCCGGCGCGGCGTGCCAGATCTGTTCGCAGAGCTTCACGCCGCTCACTCCCGGCAGGCGCAGATCGCAGATCGCGGCGTCGAAGTGCTCGCTTCGCACCAGCGCCATCGCCTCGTCCCCGGTGCCCGCGGTGCGCACCCGGTATCCGGCGCGCTCCAGTACGCGGCCGACGCTCTTCCGAATCGTCGGCTCATCGTCGATCACCAGGATCACTGGCCGGAAGTCGTCGCTGTCAGGTCAAGAACCGTGCTCCTCGAGGGTATGAGAAGCCGAAGTGGCTCGCCACTGACAAGATAGGTCTGGGGCTGAACCCCCGGGAAGTGCCGCCAAACTCCCGGGGCCACCCTATCATGAGAGGAACATGAGACTGTATTATGGGTACCTGCGCACCGCGTCGGTCCGTGGGCACCCTGAATCCCTGAGCAGGATGTGACCGCCTCGATTCTCTGCATCGACGACGAGCCCGCAGTCGGCGCCATCCTGGAGCATACCCTCACCCGAGCCGGCCACCGGCCCATCCTGGTGTCGAGCGTCGAGGAAGGCGATGCGTGTAGTCGCACGCACTCCGGTGGATCTCATCATCGCCGACTACCGCGTGCCCGGGCGCACCGGACTCGATCTCCTCGCGCAGCTCGACACGGAAGGGTACAAGATCCCGGTCATCATCATGACCGGGTATTCCAGCATCGAGCACGCGGTCATGTCGATCAAGTCGGGCGCGATCGACTATCTCACCAAGCCGATCCAGGCCGAGACGCTGGAAATTGCCGTGCAACAGGCTCTGGAGGTCGTGCGTCTCCGGCGGGAGAACGAGACTTTTCGCCGCGAGATCGTGGCCATTCGCGCGCGACGCACCCTGGTTGGCGATAGCGAGCCCTTCCGCCGCGCCATGGAGGAGGTGGCGACCGTCGCGGCGTCCCGTGCCACCGTGTTGCTCCAGGGCGAATCGGGCACCGGCAAGGAGCTTTTCGCCCGCGCGATCCACGACCAGAGCCCCCGCGCCGACCAGCCGTTCATCACCGTCAACTGCGCGGCGCTTCCCGAAGGCCTGGTGGAGAGCGCCCTCCTCGGCCACGAAAAGGGGGCCTTTGCCGGCGCCACGGTGCGGTCGGCGGGTGCCTTCGAGCGGGCCCACGGGGGCACGCTCCTGCTCGACGAGATCTCCGAGATGCGGCTCGACCTGCAGTCGAAGTTGCTGCGGGTCATCCAGGAGCAAAAGTTCGAGCGCGTCGGCGGTCACCAGCCGGTCCAGGTCGACGTCCGGGTGATCGCTACGACCAACCGCGACCTCAAAGGCGAGGTGGACGCGGGAAGGTTCCGGAGCGATCTCCACTACTGCGTCAACGCCCTCCCCATCCGGATCCCGAGTCTGCGGGAGCGGGTCGACGACATCCCGCGACTGGTCCACCACTTCGTGTCCCGTTCGGTGGAGCTCCACGGTGGGCCGCCGCCCATGATCGCCCCGGAGACCCTGGAGATGCTCCAGCGGTATCCCTGGCCCGGGAACGTGCGGGAACTGGCCAACGCGGTGGAGCGCGCGGTCATGCTCTGCCGCGGGCGACGTGCTTCAGCCGAAAGACTTCGACCAGCAGATCCGGGAGAGCGCCGCCCATCCGCCGCGTCCCGCGATGGTTTCTGCCGCAGGCGCGCGAGACAGCGTGGACACCCTGGACTACAACCTCGATGCGCTCGAGCGGGTCGCGATCGGGCGCGCGCTCGCCGCTACCGGCGGCAATCGTACCCGGGCCGCGAGGCTCCTCGGCATCAGCGAGAGAACCCTCCGGAACAAGCTCAACCATCCGCGGGCGGCCTCGGGAGGCTGAGCGCAAGAGCCCGGCAGGCCATCCTGCGGCCTGCCGGGCTCCTTCGTTGCGTAGCTGCTATGGGCTGCTCAGGCGTCGTCGACGCCCGGGTTGGGATCGAGCTTCTCCTTCGCCTTGCCGATGGCCTGCTTGGCCTTACCCGCGAGCTCCTTGGCCTTGCCCTTCAGCTGCTCGCCGGTATTGCCGGTTGCGCCGCCCACGACGTTGCGAACCCTACCCTCGACCACGTCCGCCGTCCCCTCCACGCGGTCCTCCGTGCCTTCAGTCGCCAGGTCCTTACGATCACTCATCTCAGCCTCGAGGTTGAGTACATCGCCAAGATGCGCCTGAATCCAGCGCGGGGACCGTGACTGCGCTCACGCCGCCTCGGGTGAGGGCGTGCTCTCCGCATAATGGCAGGCGGCCATGGTGGACCCCACCTGACGGAGAGGCGGCGCCTCGCTCCGGCAGCGCTCGTCGCGGCGAGGGTGGAAGCAGCGGGGATGAAACGGGCACCCCGGGGGCGGGTGGCTCGGGCTCGGCAGGTCACCGCCGAGCACGATCCGCGAGCGCTGGCGTGCGGGATCGGGCTCGGGTACGGCGGAGAGGAGCGCGACGGTGTAGGGGTGCCGCGGCGCGCGGAGCAGCGCCTCCGTCGGCCCCTGTTCGACGATCTTGCCGAGATACATCACGGCGACTCGCCGGGCGATCTGGCGCACCACGGCGAGGTCGTGGGCGATGAAGAGATAGGAGAGGCCCCGCTCGCGCTGGAGGTCGGCGAGCAGGTTGAGCACCTGCGCCTGCACCGACACGTCGAGCGCGGATACCGGCTCGTCGCAGACGACGAACGCCGGCTCCACCGCGAGCGCGCGGGCGATGCCGATGCGCTGCCGCTGCCCGCCGGAGAACTCGTGGGGATAGCGCCGGGCATAGGCCGGGTCGAGCCCGACCTCCTCCAGCAGCGCGTCGACCCGCCGGCCCACCTCCTTGCCCGTGGCCAGCCGGTGGATCTCGATGCCCTCCGCGACCGCGGCGCCGACCGTCATCCGCGGATTGAGCGAGCTGTACGGGTCCTGGAAGATGATCTGCATCCTCCGCCGCATCTTGCGGAGTGCCGCGCGGTCGAGCGAGAAGAGCTCGCCGCCTTCGAAGATCGCGCTTCCCGCGGTCGGCTCCTGCAGCCGGAGGATGGTGCGCCCCACCGAAGATTTTCCGCATCCCGACTCGCCGACCAGGGCGAGCGTCTCGCCCTGCTCCACGTCGAACGACACCCCCTCGACCGCCCGCACGGGCGGCGCCGCCGGCCCGGAAGAGTCCGCCGCCCTGGTAGTGCTTCACCAGATCGCGCACCTGGAGCAGACTCACGGGCGCCTCCCGCGGCCGGGGCTGGCCGCTTCCGCTTCCGCAAGCCAGCAGCGCATCCGGTGGTCCGGGCCCAGCGGCAGCAGCGGCGGCATCGTCTCGCTCTTGTCGAACGCCTTGGGGCAGCGCGGCCGGAAGCGGCAGCCGGTCGGCCACGCGCCGGGCGGCGGCACGCTGCCGCCGATCGGCGTGAGCCGCTCGACCGGACCGGTGATCCGCGGGACCGAGGCGAAGAGCCCCTGGGTGTAGGGATGGGACGGCCGCGCGAACAGCCGCTCGGTCGGCGCCTCCTCGACGATCTGGCCGGCGTACATCACCGCCACGCGGTCGGCCCGCCCGGCGACGATGCCCAGGTCGTGGGTGATGAGCAGCACGGCCATGCCGTGGCTGTCGCGCAGCCGATCGAGCACCTCGAGGATCTGCGCCTGCACGGTGACGTCGAGCGCGGTGGTGGGCTCGTCGGCGACCAGGATCTCCGGCTCGGCCGACAGCGCGATGGCGATCATCACCCGCTGCCGCATGCCGCCGCTGAGCTGGTGCGGGTAGGCGTCGAGCCGGGCGGCCGGGTCGGGAATCCCCACCTCCTGGAGCAGCTTGAGCGCGCGCCGCCGCGCCTCGGCGCGGGACACGTCGAAGTGCGCGCGCACCCCTTCGGCGATCTGGTCGCCGACGGTGAAGACCGGGATTGAGGCTGGTCATCGGATCCTGGAAGATCATCCCGATCCGGCGGCCCCGGATCCGCCGCAGCGCGTCGCCCTCGAGCGCGAGCACGTCGGTGTCCCCCAGCCGGATGCGTGCTGCCGCTCTTCGATCCGGCCCGGCGCCGGAATCAGGCGGAGCAGCGCGAGGCTGGTGAGGCTCTTCCCGCAGCCGGACTCGCCCACCAGCGCGAGCGTCTCGCCCCGGTCGAGCGAGAAGCTCACCCCGTCCACCGGATGGACTCGACCCGTCCCCCGGTCGGGGAAGGAGATCCGGAGATTCTCGACCTGGAGGACTCGAGTCATGCGCCTCGGGGATCGACGGCGTCGCGGAGCGCGTCGCCGAAGAGGTTGGCCGACAGGACGGTGAGCACGATGGCGAGGCCGGGGAAGATCCCCGCCCAGGGCGCGGCGACCAGGACGGACTTGGCGTCGAGGATCATCCCGCCCCAGGACGGCGGTCGGCGGCTGCACGCCGAGGCCGAGGAAGGACAGGCCCGCCTCCAGCAGGATGACGTCGCCCATCCCGAGTGTGGCCGCGACCAGCAGCGGGCCCGCCGTGTTCGGCAGCAGGTGACGGAAGATAATCCGCCTCCGGCTCGCGCCGAGCGCCTCGGCGGCGCGCACGTACGACTCCTCGCGCAGCCGAGTGACCTCGCCGCGCACCAGGCGGCCCGTCCCGAACCATCCGGTGGCGCCGATCAGCAGGATCAGACGCCGCCACGGGCACCTGCTCCCACACGGCGAGGACCAGGAGCAGCAGGAAGAGACGCGGGATCGCGAGGGCGCGCGTCCACCAGGCGCATCAAGGCGGCGTCCACCGCACCGCCCCAGTAGCCGGCCACGAGACCGATCACGGCGCCGAGCGTGACCGACAATCCCACCGCCAGGATCGCCACCGAGAGCGAGATTCGCCCGCCGTTCGCCACCCGCGACGAGGATGTCGCGGCTCAGGTCGTCGGTGCCGAAGGGATGAGCCAGACTCGGCGCGAGATTCCTGCACGTCGAGCACGCATGGTTGCGCCAGCGGATCGGGCAGGAGCAACGGCCCCACGGCGGCCACGGCGGCCATCACCGCGAGCATCAGGGCGCCCGCGCGGCCACGGGGGTCGCGCCACGCCCTGGCGACCGCGTCTACCAACGGCGTCACGAGGAGCGGACCCGCGGGTCGAGCAGCGCGTACGCCAGGTCGGTGAGCAGGCTCGCCGTCACCACCAGGCCGGCCGCCAGCAACGCCGCGCCCATCACCAGCGGATAGTCCCGGCTCGACGCCGCCGTCGCGGCCAGCGAGCCGAGTCCGGGCCAGGCGAACACCATCTCCACGAAGACCGAGCCCGTCACCAGCAGCGGCAGCCAGAGGCCGAACAGCGTGATGACCGGGAAGAGCGCGTTGCGCCAGGCGTGCCGCCAGATCACCACGCGCTCCGGCAGCCCCTTGGCTCTCGCGGTCCCTATATAAGGAAGGCGGAGCACTTCGAGCAGCGCGGTCCGCTGATATCGCATGGTTCCGGCGATGGTCACGATGGACAGCGTCAGGGCCGGCAGGACCAGATGCGCGGCGACGTCGAGCGCGCGCGCCAGCCAGGGAGCGTCCTGGCCGAGCAGTGGGCTCTTCATGCCGCGCGACCGGCAGCCAGCCGAGCTCGATCCCCACCAGCCAGGCGAGCACCAGGCCGAGCCAGAAGGAGGGCGTCGCGTAACCCGCGAGGGAGAGCGCGGTCAGGACCCGATCCTCCCGGCTGCCGCGGCGGACCGCCTGCCTGCACGCCGAGCCAGAGGCCGACGCGTGAAATTGAGCAGGATCGCCGCGCCGCCGAGCAGCAGGGTCGGGACGATGCGTGACGCGAGGAGGGTGTTGACCGGCAGTCCGTGCTCGATCGAGAGGCCGAGGTCGCCCTGCGAGGACGCCCTTTCACGAACGCCGACGAACTGCCGGTGGATCGGCTGATCGAGCTCGAAGATGGCGCGCAGTCTTGCGCGATCTCCTGCGGGGCTCACCGCCCGATCCTCCTGCATCCGCGACAGTGGATCGCCCGGCGCGAGGCGCATGAGGACGAACATCAGCACCACGGCGATCGCGAACGTGACGACCGCCTGCGCGATCCGGCGGACCAGCCACGCGGTCAAGTCAGGACCCGGGGGCGCGCCAGCGCCACAGCGCGATCCACGACGATTCGGGGCGGATCGTCACATCGCGGAACCGGCGGTTCACCGCGTAGGCGAACGACTGAGTGTACATGAAGGCGGCGGGCGCGCTGTCCTCGACCCGGCGGAGGAACGCGTGCCACAGCGCGCGATCCGCTTTGGGGCTCGCGATCGCGCGCTGCAGCAGGGAGTCCGCGCCCGCGGTCGCAGTAGCGTCCCACGTTGCCGGGACCGTCGCAGCGACCAGCTGAACACCAGGCCGCTGGGCGAAGGGTCCTGGATGGCGGCGGAAAAGTCGATGTCGAAGTCGCCCGCGGAGCGCCGCTCGGCCCACACCGCCACCTCTAGCCGCACCAGCTCGACGCGCACGCCCACCTGGCGCAGCTGCTCCTGGATGATCACCGCCATCTGCGTGCGCGTGCTGGCTGGAGGTGGTCACCAGCATGCCGGAGCGAGAGCGGCTCGCCGGTCCGGCTCTCCCGGATGCCGTCGCCGTCCCGGTCCAACCAGCCGCGTCCTGCCAGCAGCCGCCGCGCGGCCGACTGGTCCTGGCGGCGAGTGACCGGGCGCGCCGTGCCGGATCCAGAGCTGCGCCGAGACCGGACCGATACGGCACGTAGCCGTAGCGGCCGAGCACGGCCCGCACGGCAGATCGCGGTCGAGGGCCAGGATCAGGGCGCGCCGCACGTCGCGATCGGCGAGAATCGGGTGGGGGCGGTCGCGATGCGCCGGGAGCGCGTTGGTTGAAGAGCAGGTAGCCCGAGGTTGCTCGAGGGGACCGACACCACCCTCAGGTCCCGCGTCGCCTCCACCCGGGCGAGGTTCGTCGTCGGCGGCGGGATGTTGTCCATCGCGTCGGCCTGACCCGAGAGCAGCAGGTTGAGCCTGGCGTCGGCGCTTCCCGCCACCCGGACGATCACCCGCTCGATGCCCGGCCGTCCGAGGAAGAAGTCGCGGTTGGCGGCGAGCTCGACGAACTGCCCCTCCTCGCGCCGCACCCAGCGATAGGGGCCGCTGCCGACGGGCTGGCCGACGAACGAGGCCCATGCCTGCGCCGTGGGCGGCAGGCCGGCCAGCAGGTGGGCGGGCAGGATCGCGACGTGGAAGGTCGCGTCGTAGAGCTGCTCGGCGTACACCTCGCGTGAACCGGAACACGACGCGGCGATCGCCCTCGGCCTCGACGCTCGCGATGCGCCGGGTCACGTTCGCCAGCCGGGGCGCGATCGTGCTGGTCGCGCGCCCGGCCGAACGTGAAGACGACGTCGCGCGCGGTGACCGGCGCGCCGTCGTGCCAGCGAGCGCGCGGGTTCGAGCTCGAAGACCAGGGTGAGCGAATCCCGCCGGCTCCAGCTCTTCGCGAGCAGCGGCACGAATCCGCCGGTCGCCCGCGGTGACCAGGCCCGGGTCCAAGGCCGGCGAGCCGGAGGAAGAGATGGTCGGCAATCTCGTAATTGGCGAGCGTGTTCTGGGCGCCCTCCATCAGCGTCGGCACCGGCATGGTCGCCTGCTGCCCGGTGACGATCACGATGCTGGAGGGCTCGCGTTGGGCCAGCGCGAGCGCCGGCCGGGCCGCGGACGCACCGGCAAGAGCCGCGGCGAGGACGAGAGCGTGCCGTCCAGGACATCACGGGAGCTCCGAGGCGAGCGATGGAGGAGGGACCAACACAATGTAAACGGGGTGGCGGCGGGAAGGAACGGCCTCGATCAGGCTCCTCCAGGTCCACTCCGGTGAGCGGAACCTCGCTTCGTGCCGCGCGGCCTCGCCGAGCAGCTCCGGGGAGACCGACGTCCGCTTCCAGGAGCCGCCCCAGCGGTCGGCCGCGGCGCCGGCTATCGCCTCCGCCACCTCCTCGGACCGCAGGCGAGCGGCCGATCACTTCGGCGAGCGGTGCCGAGAGATCCGGAGGGCCGCCGCCGAGGGTGACCTCGCGAACCGTCGTCTGCCGTCCCGCGAGCAGAATGGAGCCGTGCTGCAGCAGCCCGCGCGCCCTCTCTGAGCTGCGCGCTGCCCACCAGTCTTGCGGCTGCCGATCAGCGATCTCACCGCCGGCCGGCGACGCGAAGCAGGACCCGGCGTCGACCGCGGCCGCCGCACGCGCCGGCGCGAGCTCCGCCCGCGACGCCGAGGCGGCGCGAGCGCGGCGAGCAGCATCCGATGGATCTCCTCGTAGGCGCTGGCGCAGTCCGCCCAGCGTCTCGGCCGGCACCGCGAGGGCATAGGTCAGCTCCTCGGCATGCCACACGGCGCGCCCGCCGGTCGGCCGCCGCACCACGTCGAGCCCGAGGGCGCTCGATCTGCGGCGCGGTCGTACCGCCGCAGCGCGGGCTCGTGCCGTCCGAAGGAGAGGCAGTGCGGGGCCCAGCGGTAGAGTCGAAGCCAGCGCTCGCCCCGCGCCAGCGCGCTCCAGCATGCGCCTGGTCGATCGCCATGTTCTGCCAGCCGGGGCGCCCGCCGAGATCGAGCCAGCAGGGCGTCAGCTCACCCGGCATACGCCTCCATCGGCGGACACACGCACACCAGGTTCCGGTCGCCGAACGCGCTGTCGATCCGGCCCACCGTCGGCCACACCTTGTGCTCCCGCACGCGACCGGCTCGGGTAGGCTGCGCGCTCCCGCGGGTAGGGGCGGTCCCAGCCGTCGGCGATCACCTGCTCCAGCGTGTGCGGCGCACTGGTGAGGAGATTGCGCTCCCGGCCGGCGCGGCCGTCCTCGATCTCCCGGATCTCCTCGCGGATCGCGATCATCGCGTCGCAGAAGCGGTCGAGCTCCTCCTTCGACTCGCTCTCGGTCGGCTCGATCATCAGCGTGCCCGCCACCGGGAACGAGACCGTCGGCGGGTGGAACCCGTAGTCGATGATCCGCTTGGCGATGTCCTCCACATCCACGCCGGCCGAGGCCTTGAAGGGGCGGGTGTCGATGATGCACTCGTGCGCGACCAGCCCGTTGGGCGCCGAGTACAGCACCTCGTAGTGGCCCTTGAGCCTGCGGGCGATGTAGTTCGCGTTGAGGATCGCGATCTTGCGTCGCCTCGGTGAGTCCGTCGTAGCCCATCAGCGCGATATAGGCCCACGAGATCGGCAGGATCGCGGCGCTCCCCCAGGGCGCGGCCGAGACGGTGCCGCAGGCCTGCGGGTGCGCTAGGTCCACGATCGGGTGTCCCGGGAGGAACGGCGCCAGGTGCTTCACGACGCCGATCGGCCCCATGCCCGGGCCGCCGCCGCCGTGGGGAATGCAGAAGGTCTTGTGCAGATTGAGGTGGCAGACGTCGGCGCCGATGTCGCCCGGGCGGCAGAGCCCGACCTGCGCGTTCATGTTGGCGCCGTCCATGTAGACCTGCCCGCCGTGCTCGTGCACGACCCGGCAGATCTCCCGGATCGAGCCCTCGAACACCCCGTGGGTGCTGGGATAGGTGACCATCAGGGCCGCCAAGGTGTCCCGGTGCGCCGCGGCCTTCGCCCGGAGGTCGTCGAGATCGATGTTGCCGTGGGCGTCGCTCTTGACCGGGACCACCTGCATGCCCGGCCATGACCGCGCTCGCCGGGTTGGTCCCGTGGGCCGACTGGGGGATGAGGCAGGTGGTGCGGTGCGCCTCGCCCCGCGCGCGATGATAGGCGCGGATCACCAGGAGTCCGGCGTATTCTCCCTGCGAGCCCGCGTTGGGCTGGAGCGACACCGCGGAGAAGCCGGTGATCTCGGCCAGCTGATATTCCAGCTGGCTGAACAGCAGCTCGATAGCCCGCGGCCTGATCCCGCGGCGCGAAGGGGTGCAGCCGGTTGAACTCGCGCCAGCTCACCGGCATCATCTCGGTCGTGGCGTTGAGCTTCATGGTGCAGGAGCCGAGCGGGATCATCGCCGAGGTGAGCGAGAGGTCCCGCGCCTCGAGCCGCTTGATGTAGCGCAGCATCTCGGTCTCCGAGTGGTGCCGGTGGAAGACCGGGTGCTCCAGGTAGGAGGTCGTCCGCGCCAGCGGCGGCGGGGATCGCGCGCTCCGCCTTGATCGCCGATGTCGTCCAGCATGAACGGCAGCGCCTCGTTGAGCGAGAAGACGGCGATCAGGTCGGCCAGGTCGCCGAGGGTCACCGTCTCGTCGAGCGCGATGCAGAGCCGGGTCGGCGGAAGCGGACGGAGGTTGATCTGCCGCACCCGGGCCGCGTCGAGCAGGCGGGGCAGGGCCCATTCCGGCACCTCGACGCAGAGGGTGTCGAAGAAGACCTCGTGCACGATCCGGTAGCGGAGCCGGCGCAGCGCGTTGGCCAGCAGCACCGGCACGGGTATGCACCCGCTCGGCGATGCGGCGGAGCCCGCCGGGCCATGGTAGACCGCGTACATGCTGGCCATCACCGCGAGCAGCACCTGCGCGGTGCAGACGTTGCTGGTCGCCTTGTCGCGCCGGATGTGCTGCTCCCGGGTCTGCAGCGCCATCCGGAGCGCGGGGCGGCCGTCGCGGTCGCGTGAGACGCCGATGATCCGTCCCGGCATGAACCGCTTGTATGCCTCGCGGGTGGCGAAGAAGGCGGCGTGCGGCCCGCCGTACCCCATCGGCACGCCGAAGCGCTGGCTGTTGCCGACCGCGATGTCGGCGCCCCACTCGCCCGGCGGCGTCAGCAGGGTGAGCGCGAGCAGGTCGGTCGCCGCGGTGACCAGCGCCCCCGCGGCGTGCGCCCGCTCCGCGAGCGAGCGGAAGTCGCGCACCGCGCCGTCGGTGGCGGGGTACTGCACCAGCGCGCCGATCACGCCCGGCTCGAAGGTGAACGTCTCCGGCTCGCCGACCACGACGCGGATGCCGCGCGCCTCGGCCCGGGTCTGCACGACCGCGATCGTCTGCGGGTGGCAGTACTCGTCCACCAGGTACACCGGATCGCCGGTCGCCTTGCTCACGGCGAGCGTCAGGCCATGGCCTCCGCGGCCGCGGTCGCTTCGTCCAGCAGCGAGGCGTTGGCGACTCCAGCCCGGTCAGGTCGGACACGACCGTCTGGTAGTTGAGCAGCGCCTCCAGCCGGCCCTGGGAGATCTCCGCCTGGTAGGGCGTGTAGGCGGTGTACCAGCCGGGATTCTCCAGCACGTTCCGCTGCACCACCTGGGGAGTGAAGCAGCCGGCGTAGCCCATCCCGATGTAGGAGCGGAAGACCCGGTTCATGCCGGCCAGCCCGCGCAGCGCCTGGAGCACCTCGCGCTCGCTCCGGCCGGGCGGCAGCGCGAGCGGGCGGCGCAGCCGGATCTCCTCCGGCACCACCGCGTCGATGAAGGCCTCGATCGAGTCGTAGCCCAGCACCGCCAGCATCTCGCCCACGTCGGACCGCCGGGGGCCGATGTGCCGGTAGGCGAAATGGCTGGGATGAAGGACGTGCAGCTCGGGCGTGGGTGAGGCGGTGTGCGGACGCTGGTCATGACCTGTGAGGGCCTTTAGGTCATGGATAGAAAACGCCCCGAGGACACGACCCCGGGGCATCGCTGGTTCCGACTGCCGCTGGCACACCGATTCACGCTCACGCCGACGACTCCCACGACTCGCGTCACTCTCCGATGTGGGCCCGGTAGGCGCTGGCGCGAGAGCAGGCCGTCGAGCTCCGCCGGGTTCCCGACCCGGAGCGTGATCATCCAGCCGTCGCCGTAGGGGTCGCGGTTCACCACGGCCGGGTCGTTCTCCAGCGCGCCGTTGACCTCGACCACCTCACCCGCCAGGGGAGCGTACAGCTCGGAGACCGCCTTGACCGCCTCGATGGTGCCGAAGGACTGGTGTCCGTCCACCTTGTCGCCGGGCTTCGGCAGGTTCACGAAGACGACGTCGCCCAGCTCGCCTTGGGCGTAGTCGGTGATGCCGATGCGGACGACCGCCGGGTCGGTGGTTCGGGCGACGTACTCGTGCTCTTTGGTGTAGACGCAGATCGTCCGGAACATTGGACAAGGCGGGCTCCGTCAGTGTGGTGGCGGGTGGGAGGATAGGCGGAGTCGCGGTGAGAGGTCAAGCGCGGGACTGCGAGCGCGCAGCCACACCGCCTTCGCGGCGCGCTCCAGCGCCGCCAGGTCGCCGTCGTTCTCGATGACGTAGTCGCTCCGCGCGCGCTTTTCCCGCGACGGCATCTGGGCCTCGATCATCCGCCGCGCCTCGTCCCGCGTCGAGCCCGCGGTGCTCCATCAGCCGGGCCAGCCGCGTCTCCTCGGGCGCGTCCACCAGGACGATCGCGTCGAATTCGCCGGGGTCCGCGGCCTCGAAGAGCAGGGGGATGTCGCTCACCACGAGCCGGTCGCCCGCGCGCATGCGGCCTCCGCCATCAGCTCCGCGCGGCTGGCGTGCACCGCCGGATGCACGATCCGGTTGAGTGCCGCCAGGGCCTCGGGGTCGGCCATGACCTGCCGGCGGAGCGCCGCGCGGTCCAGCGAGCCGTCGGGCCGCAGCGACGCCGTCGCCGAACCGCGCCGCGATCGTCCCGCATCACCGGGCTGCCCGGGCGCCTGCACCTCGCGCGACGATCTCGTCCGCGTCGATGACGGTGGCGCCCCAACGGCGGAACAGGTCGGCGACGGCCGACTTGCCGGCGGCGATGTTGCCGGTGAGGGCGACGTTCAGCATTCCCCGTTCAGCACGATGGCGTTGCCTCGCTCGCTACAGCAGCCGGGTCTGATCCTCGTCCTTCCTGGGCACCTTGTGGCAGTGCCGGCAGCGGGCCTCGTAGCTCTCCCGGCCGCCGATCATGATGGTGGGCGAGTCGTAGCGGGCCGGCTTGCCGTCGAGCAGGCGCTGGTTGCGGCAGGCCGGGTCGCCGCACACCACGCAGATCGCCTGCAGCTTGTCCACCATCTCCGCGACCGCCATCAGATCGCCCATCGAGCCGAACGGCTCGCCCCGGAAATCGGTGTCGGTGCCGGCGAGGACCACCCGCACGCCCCGCGAGGCGAGCATGCGTCGCGACCGTCACGATCTCGGGATCGAGGAACTGGGCCTCGTCGATCGCGACCAGCTGCACGCCGGGCCGCACCATGCGGAAGATCTCGGCGGCCGAATCCACCGGCGTCGCCTCCAGCTCGGTGCCGTCGTGGCTGGACACGCTGTACAGCCCGGCGTAGCGCGCGTCCAGATGGGACTTGAACACCTGCACCCTCCGCCGCGCGATGATCGCCCGGCGCACCCGGCGGATCAGCTCTTCGCTCTTGCCGCTGAACATCACGCCGCAGATCACTTCGATCCAGCCGGGGTGTTGGCCGTAGTTCATCACTACTCCGATGGCGGTGGCGTGCGGTCAGGCAAGATGCATTCGCTCCCGCGCAACTTCCACCCACCTTGCGGCGCCGTCGTCCGGTCGGCGATATTCGTGCCCCTCTGGCCACCAAGGAGCCCCCGTGAACAAGCAGGATGTCGTCGAGGCCGTCGCCAAGCGGCTGGGGGTCACTCGCGCGCGCGCCGGGGAGATCACCGATCTGTTCTTCTCCCATGGCGGGATCATCGCCTCGGAGTTGAGGCGCGGCGGCAAGGTGGCCATCTCCGGGTTCGGCAACTTCGAGCACCGGCGCCGCGCGGCCCGCGAGGGCCGCAATCCCAGAACCGGGAAGGCCCTCGCGATCAAGGCCTCGATCGTCCCGGCGTTCCGGGCCGCCAAGGCCTTGAAGGAGCTGGTCAACCGGAAGCGCTGAGCTACTTGCGTGCCGCCGGGCTTGGTCGGCCCGCGGTCCACCCGCGCGGTGATCCGCTTCCGCCGGATGGTCACCCCGTTGAGCGCGCTCGCGACCCGCTCCACCTCCTGCGCCGGCAGCTCCACCAGCGAGTAGGCGTCTCGCAGCTCCACCCGCCCGATCTTCTCCCGGTCCACCCGGATGTCCTTGGTCAGCACCGCCACCAGGTCGTTCACCGTGGCGCCGTCCTTCTTGCCGATCCCCACGTAGATCTTGGCGGTGCGCCGGGGCCTCGGGCGGCGCGCGGCGCCGCGGCGCGCCGACGAGGTCCACAGCTGGTAGAGCGCCGCGGCGACGGCCGCCGCATCGTAGCGCTCGAACAAGGGCGCCAGGGTGAGCAGCGCCGCCTCCGGTCGCTGCTCCTCGATCGAGCGCACGATCGTCGCGCGCCGCGCCGCCGCCGCGGCGCCGATCGCGTCCACCAGTGCCCGGCAGCCGGATCGGCCGCGCGGGTCGACGCCAGCCGCTCCACGTAGGACTCGGTGCCGGGCGGCACCAGCAGCACCACCTCGCCCGCGGCAAGGAGCTGCCGCAGGCGATCCGGCGGTCGGCAGGTCGAACGCGATCACCACGGCGGCCTTGGGCGCGTCGCCGGTGACGACCGTGACCGTCGGGTCGCCCGGCGGCAGCGCCCGGGCGATGTCGCCGTGGCGCGAGCGGTCGGCCGTCCAGACCGCCACCGAGGCCGGGTCCATGGCCTCCACCAGGTCGGCCAGCGACTGCGCCGCGGCGATCCCAGGAGACGCCCACGGTTCGCACCGGCCCGGCCGGCGCCGGCTGGCGCCGTGTCGGCGGCAGGCACGCCGACGGTGAGCGCGCGGCGGGCGTAGCGCTCGACCAGGTCGGCCGCGCCGGTCGGCGGCCGCGGTGCAGATGATGCGCTGCGCGTCCTTGCCGAGGTCCTGCATCAGCGACGCGAGGCTGTCTCGCGCTCTCCCAGCTCTCCGGCCAGGCGAGGAAGACCGCGCCGACGGCTCTCGGGCCCGAGCGCGGAGCGGCGATGGAGGGCGAGCGCGGTATCGGGCGAGGTGACGACCAGATCCACCTCGCCGGCCTTGAGCCGCCGCGTGGCGCGAGCGGTCCCGCGGGCGACCTGGATCCTGAGCGCGTCGCCGCCGATGCTGGCGGCCAGCGCGCCCCACTCGCCGAGCTGGGCTTCGGAGCAGAGCAGGAGCCCGCGGGTGTCCGGTCCCAGGCGGCTCAACATCCCCGCGAGCGCGGGCACCGCGTACGCCGGCGACGGCGGCGCGACGACCACCAGGTTGTGCCCCCGCGCCGCGGTCGGCGCCGTCTCGCGCAGCGCGGGGTCGTCGGGGCTCCACCCCAGCCGCTCCAGGGCCGCGGCGATCGGGGGGAGCAGGTGATGGTCCTGGTACGACGTCACGGGATACCTCGGGTTGGCGTGGCTGCCGGCGGGGAACGTAGCACGCACGCGCACCGGTGTCATCCCGAGCACGGCGAGGCATCCGACCGGCGGAGCCGATGCTCCGCCGGTTGACTTCCCCGTGCCGGCGGAGAACTTTCTCCCTCACGACCGACCTTCACCAGCCTCCGGAACCACGCATGCCCGATCCCCTGTCGCCCAACGTGCAGCACCTCAAGGCCTCCGAGACGGTGGCCATCAGCAACGAAGCCAAGCGGCGCAAGGCCGCGGGCGAGGACGTCTACGACCTCGGCGTGGGCGAGCCCGACTTCGATACGCCGGCGCCCGCGGCGCAGGCCGGCATCCAGGCGATCCAGAAGGGCATGACCCGCTATCCGCCGAACGTCGGCATCGCCGAGCTGCGGCGCGGCATCGCGGGGCAGCTGAGCCGGATGTCGGGCGGCCGGCCGGTGGATCCCGACCGGATCGTGGTGAGCTCCGGCAGCAAGCAGTCCATCTTCAACGCCTGCTTCACCCTGTTCGGTCCCAAGGACCGGGTGCTGATCCCGGCGCCCGGCCTGGGTGTCCTATCCCCAGATCGTGCACCTCTGCCGCGCCGAGCCGGTGCTGGTGCCGGGCGACGTCGAGTGGGGCCTCAAGGTCAGCGCCAAGGACCTCGACCGGCAGCCACACCAAGACCACCCGCGGTCTCATCCTCTGCTCGCCCTGCAATCCGACCGGCGCGGTGTACACCCTGGCCGAGCTGCGCTCGATCGCGGAGTGGGCCAAGGAGAACGAGGTCTGGATCATCTCCGACGAGATCTACCGCCGCATCAACTACGGCTCCGGGCCGGCGCCGTCGCTGCTCGACCTGCCCGACGAGCTGCTCGAGCGCACCGTCATCATCTACGGCGCGAGCAAGGCCTACGCGATGACCGGCTGGCGCATCGGCGCCGCGCTGGCCCCGCCGCACCTCACCAAGGCCATGGCGGCGCTCCAGTCGCACACCACCACCGGCGCCAACCATCCGGCCCAGTGGGCGGCGGCGACGGCGTTCACCGACGAGAAGGTGGACGCCGAGGTCACCCGCATGGTGGCCGCGTTCCGCCGCCGGCGGGACTACCTGGTGGAGCGGTTCCGCGCCGACGCGCCCGGCATCGAGTTCGTCGAGCCGCACGGCGCCTTCTACTTCTTCTTCCGGGTGGACGGCATCCGGGAAAAGGACCCGGTGACCGGGACGGCCTTCTGCGAGCAGCTGATGAAGCAGGAGGGGGTCGCGCTGGTGCCGGGCGCCGCCTTCGGCGACGACCGCTGGGTCCGGCTGAGCTACGCCGTGTCCGACGCCGAGCTGGAGGCGGCGCTCGACCGCGTCCTTCGCCTCATTCAGCGCCTGGAGTCCGCCCGTGCCGCCTAAGGCCACGCGGTCGCAGATGGAAGCGAGGGTCGAGCCGCTCGGCGGAAGCCTGCCGTCCATCTCGTGGCGGTGGGATCCGGAGACCGACATCCTCTCCGGCTCCTTCAAGGGCAACCGCAAGTCCGGCGGGCTCACCGGCACGGTCGAGCTGACCGACGCCGAGGGGTCGGTGGCGGTGCTCGACGTGAACAACGGGGTGATCTGCGGGATCGACGTGGTGGTCTGGCCCGAGGTGTCCACCCGGTCCGACATCCAGGTGCCCGCGCAGCTCGACCGACGGCCGCGTCGTCCTGCCGTCCGGCGGGTCGCGCGCCGCCGTGTGCCTCGGTCGAGGTGGACACCAGCCTGTCGGTCGAGACCAATGCGTCGGAGAGCGTCTTCCACCTGCGGATCGGCCCCCGCCGGCCGGTCGAGGTCGTGCGCGCTGCCGACAACTTCTACGTCGAGGTGGACCAGCAAGGGGCGCTTGGCCGGCTTCTGGATGACGAACGTGCCGCCGTTCGCGGCGTTCGAAGAGGAGTGATGTCCCGAGGCGTTCTCGCAGGTCCACCGCTACTTTACTCCCATGCACATCTCGAATCTGGCGGCGCTTCGACGGCGACTGGCCGTCAAGGGCCTTACGCCCGCGTCCGCCGTCCCTGAATCCAGCGGCGGACGGACCGAGGAGGCGTGCATCCGCCCGGCGCGGCTGATCGAGGATTCGACGCTGTGCTGCCGCCCGGTGGGAACGGCCGAGCCGTGGCCCGACCCGCTCGCGTTCCTCGACGGCGTGCAGCGCATGCAGCTCGTGGCGTACGCCGGCGCCGCCCCGATCTACGTCGGGGAGATCGCCGCCGCGGTGCGCGAGCGGCGTGGCGCTCGTCTCGGCACGGTAGTGGAGGACCGCCGCCGCGTGGTGATCGCCCGGCCGCGCGCGCTCGCGGCCGCGGGCGATGCGCTCGACGGATCTCGCCACGCTGGCGCTGCCCGAGGACGAGCCGCCGCATCCGGTGCGCGATCTCACCCAGGCCTCCCGCGCGCTCGACCGGGCCCGCGGCCAGCTGGAGCTGGATCTCGGCCGCCGGTTCAGGCTCCGCTCGGACAGCTGGCTCCTGGTGGACGGCTCGCTGGCCGAGAGCCCGGAGTGGGCCACCGATCCGCGTACGATCGGCGTCTCCAAGAGCCACGCCACGTTGCCGTTCGAGGGCGACGACCTCGATCGGTACCTCCGCCTTCCGCTCGGACATCGCACCTCTATCTTCGCGCCCCAGACCCGAAGCGTCGCCCCGGTGTACGCCTGGGCCCTCCGGCTCTGGGACTGGGAGACGAAGGACCTCTTCCATGGCCTGGTGCGGGTCGAGGTCGCGCCGGCGAACGGGGTGCCGCGCGACCGCGGACCTGCTCTCCCGCAGGCTCCTGGCCGAGCGCGCGCCGATCAGCACGCCCGATCCCCGGTGGGATCGGCTGCTCTACGGCATTCACTCCGTCGAGCAGTATCTTCGGGCCCGCGCGGGGGCGCTGGCCTGATGGCGCGGGCACTCGCCGCGCTCGCGGGTCGGGAGTTCGACGTGCTCGTCGTCGGCGGCGGCATCACCGGCGCCGTGACCGCCTGGGACGCGGCACAGCGCGGACTCTCCGTGGCCCTGCTCGAGCGGGGCGACTTCGGAGGGGCCACCTCCGCCGAGTCGCTGAAGGTGGTGCACGGCGGCGTCCGCTATCTCCAGCATCTCGACATCGTGCGGGTGCGTGAGTCGAGCCGCGAGCGCCGGGCGCTGCTCCGGATGGCGCCGCACCTGGTGCACCCCATGCCCTTCGTCGTGCCGACCTACGGGCACGGGATGCGCGGCCCCGAGATCCTCGCCGCGGCCTTCGTCCTCCTCAACGCCCTCACCGCCGATCGCAACCGGGGATTGACCGACCCCTCGAGGCGGGTGCCCGCCGCGAGGATCGTCTCCCGCGCCCGGGTCCTGGAGTGGTTTCCCGAACATCAACCAGGAAGGGCTGACGGGGGCCGGGGTCTTCTACGACGGGCAGATGTTCAACCCGCCCCGGCTGGTCTGGGCCATGGTCCGGACCGCCGCGCGCGCCGGCGCGGCGGTGGCGAACTACTGCGACGTGACCGCGCTGATGCTCCAGGGTGGACGGGTCACCGGTGTCCGGGTGGAAGACCGTCTGGGCGGCGAGCAAGTTCGAGGTGCGCGCCCGCACCGTCGTGAACGCCGCCGGCCCCTACGCCGAGGCGCTCCTGGTGCGCTCCGGCGTGCGAGCCGGGCGCAACGTTCCATTCTCCCGGGACATGGCGCTCGTGCTCAAGCGGCAGTTCGTGAACGGCCGCGCCCTCGCGCTCCAGACCCGCTACCGCGACCCCTCCGCCGTGCTGACCCGAGGCGCGCGCCACCTGTTCCTGGTTCCCTGGCGCGGGAAGACGCTGGTCGGCGTCAACAGTCTCATCTGGCGCGACGAGCCCGATCAGCCTCCGCGTCACCGAGGCCGAGGTCTCCGACTTCGTCGCCGAGATCGCCGAGGCCGACCCGCAGGCTCGGCCTCACGATGGACGACGTGGCGCTGGTGATGGCGGGCCTGCTGCCGGTGGAGAAGGGCGACGAGCAGGGCGGGAACGTGAGCTTCGGCAAGCGCCCGCTGGTGGTGGACAACGCCAGGACCGACGGCGTCCAGGGGCTCGTCTCCGCCATCTCCAACCGCTATACCGTCGCGCGCGGCGTCGCGGAGCGGGCGGTGGATCTGGTCTATCACAAGCTCGGCCGCGAGCTGCGCCCCTGCCGGACCGACGTCACCCGGATCCACGGCGCCGATTTCTTCCGGTTCGCCGACCTGGTCCGCGAAGTGGCGGATGCGCTGCCCGAAGGGGTCGACCGCTCCATCGCCGACCGGCTGGCCCGGGATCACGGCTCGGCCTACGGCGAGGTGCTGCGCCTGGCGCGCGAGCGTCCCGAGTGGGGCGTCACGATCGGCGGCACCGATATCCTCCGGGCCGAGGTGGTGCATGCCGCCAGGAGCGAGATGGTCTGCAAGCTGTCCGACGCCGCCTTCGGCCGCACCGGCATCGCCACGGCGGGCGATCCCGGCCGCGCGGAGCTGGAGGAGTGCGCCGATCTCGTCGCCGCCCAGCTGGGGTGGGACTCGGCGCGGCGCGAGAGCGAGCTGCGCGAGGTGCGCGACCGCATTCCGTTCCGCCGCCGGTGAGCGCGCAGGCGTTCCCCGTGACCGCACCGCCCGTCGGCAGAGTCGTCGCCACCGAGCTCAAGCCCTCGACGCCGCACCAGTTCCACTTCTGGACCGCGCGCGAATCGCCCATCGGGATCGGCGCGATCGTGCGGGTGCAGGAGGCCGGCCGCACGGTGTACGGCGTCGTCACCGACGGCTTCGCCTACTCCGATCTGGTGACGCCCATGCACGCGGTGATCGGCGCCGACGGCGATCCGGTCGCCGCCGGCCTGGAGCCGACCGCGCGCGCCGAGATCCGGCTCTTCACCGCGGCGGTGCTGCGGCAGATGCCCGAGGAGCCGCTCCAGCCGGTGCCGCTCGGTCCCGGTCTGGCTGGCCGACGACGCCGACGTGCTGCTCGCGCTCCGGATGGACGGCTATACCGGCGGGGAGCGCCCCAGCGGCGTTCCGGTCGGGCTCTACGCGGCCGGCGGGCTCGAGTCGCCGGTCTACCTCGACTGCCGACTTCCTGCTCGGCCCCGAGGCGGCCCACCTCAACATCACCGGGGTCTCCGGCCTCGCCACCAAGACCAGCGCGGTCGAGTTCCTCCTCGCGAGCATCTTCCAGACCTTCCCCGCGCCACAAGGGCTCGGTCGCGGCGCTCTGCTTCAACGTGAAGGGGCCCGATCTCTGTTTTCTCGACCAGCCGGCGGCGCTTTCGGAGGAGGATCTCCGGCTCTACCACCGCCTGGGCCTTCGCGCCGGAGCCGTTTTCCGACGTCCACTACTACGCGCCGCTCCGGCCCGACGGCGTGAACCTCAACACGCTGCGGACCAACGAGGCGCTCGCCGCGAACACCGAGCCGCTCATCTGGGGGCTGCGCGAGGTGCTGGACTACGCCGAGGTGGTGCTCAACCGGGACGACGTGGACGCCAAGGCGGACGCGTTCATCGATTTCCTGGCGGAGCGGGTGGTCGGGCGGGAGTACCAGAGCGAGCTGCGCGGCCGGCCGTTCCAGGTGCAGAGCTTCGCCGACCTGGAGGAGTTCTTCCGCGCCATCTTCGACTTACATGGAGGCGCTGGGGAAGGGCGGCGAGGTCTGGCGGACCCACCACATCGCCACCATCCGGAAGGTGCGCAACCGGCTCAGCAACATCTCGACCCGCTCGAAGGGGCTGGTCACCGACGACGGCACCGCCAACGACCTGCCCTGGGGCGAGCTTCGCCGACCGCAGCGTGCTACGTGGTGGACGTCGCCGGGCTCGATCCGCTGGCCCAGGACCTGGTCTTCGCCCGCATCGTGTCCAAGCTGCGGGAGCATCTCGAGCGCCGCGACCTCGGCGTGGACCATGTCGTGGTCTTCGTGGACGAGCTCAACAAGTACGCGCCGGGGGACGGCCCCGAGACCTACGTGCGGAAGATGCTGCTCGACCTCTCCGAGCGCGGCCGCTACCTCGGCCTGGTGCTCTTCTCCGCCCAGCAGTTCCGCTCCCAGGTGCAGCGCCGCGTGGTCGGCAACGCCGGCACCGGCGTCTACGGCCGGATGGATGCCGACGAGCTGGCCACGCCCGGCTACGCCACGCTCTCGCCCGCCACCAAGATCAAGCTCGCCACCCTGCCCAAGGGCGAGCTGATGGTCCGCCACCCGCATTTCACCCAGCCGATCTTCGTGAAGTTCCCCCGGCCGCCCGTGCTCGGCGGGCGCGAGGGCATCGAGCGCTATCCCCCTTCCGGTGACGTGCCCGTTCGCCGAGGCGGTGGTGCGCCGGCTGCGCGTCGCTCGACCGGCGGATCTCGGCCGAAGCGGTGTACGCCGCGATCGAGGGCCGCCGCGAGGACGACGTCCGCCGGGCGCTCTCCGCCACCCGCCGGGAGCGGCCGGCGGACGCCGTTGGCCTACTTCGTGGCCTGCCTCGGCAAGCGGATCGCCGGAGAGGTCGTGCTTCCCCGCCGCGGCATTCCCGCGGTCAGGCGCGGCGACGACGGCTACGGCGCTTGATAAATCCTGATCTCACATGACATTTCCAGTGTGAGACTGGCTCACCTCGCCGATCCCCACCTGGGAATTCGGCAGTACCATCGTCAGACCCCGTCCGGCATCAACCAACGAGAGGCGGACGTCGCCCGCGCCTTCCGGCTGGCCGTGGACGGGGTCATCGCCGCGCGTCCGGACGCGGTCGTCGTCGCCGGCGATCTCTTCCACTCCGTCCGGCCCACCAACGCCGCGATCGTCTTCGCCTTCAAGCAGTTCCAGCGGCTTCGCGAGGCGCTGCCCGACGCGCCGATCGTGCTCATCGCGGGGAACCACGACACCCCGCGCTCGGCGGAGACCGGCTCCATTCTCCGGCTCTTCGAGGAGCTGGGGGTGGATGTCGCCGTGGACGAGGCGCGGCGGCTGGAGTATCCCGCGCTCGATCTCTCGGTCCTGGCCGTGCCCCACCAGGCGCTCGTGTCGGCCGAGCGCGCCGTCGCTGCGGCCGGAGGGCGAAGCCCGCCACCGGGTCCTGGTGCTGCACGGGGAGATCGAAGGGAAGCTCCCCACCGAGCGGCACACCGTCGAGTACGGCGGCGCGCTGGTCGGCCTTCGCGAGCTGGGCCTCGAGGAGTGGAGCTACGTCGCCCTCGGCCACTACCACGTGCAGCACGAGGTGGCGCCGAACGCCTGGTACGCCGGCTCGCTGGAGTACGTGGGCCTCAACATCTGGGGCGAGCTGGCCGACGAGGCGGAGCAGGGCATTCGGGGCAAGGGGTGGCTGCTCGCCGATCTCGAGCGCGGCACGCGTCACACCGGGAGCAGGTCGCCGCGGCCCGCCCGATCATCGACCTGGAGCCCGTGCGCGGCGAAGGGCTCGGCGCCGGAGGCGATCGACAAGCTGATCGAGGAGCGGCTCCGCGCCATTCCCGGGGGCGTGGCCGACCGCATCGTCCGGCTCCGGGTCTACGACGTGCCCCGCCACGTCGCGCGCGAGCTGGACCACGCGGCGATCCGCGCGCTACAAGTCCGAGGCGCTGCACCTCAATCTCGATATCCGCCGGCCCGAGATCCATCGCACCGTCGGGCGTCGGCGCTCCCGGGCCGGCGGCAGACGCTTGCCCGAGCTGGTTCGCGCCTACCTCAGCGGCCGGCCGCTGCCCGCCGAGCTCGACCGTGAGGAGTTCGTGCGCCTCGGCGACGAGCTGATGGACTCGGTCGAGCGCGACCTGGCCGGCGCCTGATGCAGATCAACCGGCTGCACCTCCGCAACTTCCGCCAGCACGAGGACACCGAGCTGGAGTTCGGCGCCGGCCTGACCGGGATCATCGGCCCGAACGGGGCGGGGAAGACCACCATCCTCGAGGCGATCGCCTGGGCGATGTACGGCATGCCCGCGGCCCGGGGCAGCCGCGACACCATCCGCCGCCGCGGGGCCGGCCCCCGCGACCGGGTCGAGGTGGAGATGGACTTCACCCTCGGCGCGCACCACTACCGGATCGTGCGGTCGCTCAACGCCGCCCAGCTCTACCAGGACGGCGATGCCGCGCCCATCGCGAACAGCCTCGGCTCGGTGACCGAGCGGGTCACCCGGCTGCTGGGGATGTCCCGCGAGGAGTTCTTCAACACCTACTTCACCGGCCAGAAGGAGCTTGCGGTGATGGCCGCGATGAGCGCGCCGGAGCGGGCGCAGTTCCTCTCGCGGGTGCTCGGCTACGACCGGATCCGGGCCGCGCAGGAGCGGCTCAAGGAGAAGCGCTCCGCGCTGCGCGCCCGGCTCGATGCGCTGCGCGCCAGCCTCGGCGATCCGGCCGAGCTGGAGGCGGGGGAGACCGCGCGCCCGCGAGCGCCGGGCGGCGGCGGCGGCGGCGGAGATCGGCGACGGCGGAGGTCTGGGCCGGGGTCGAGCGCCGGCTCGCCGAGCTGCGTCCCCGGGCCGAGCGCCTCGAGCCAGCTCCGCGAAGCGCGCCATGCGGCTCGAGGCCGAGATCCGGGTCGCGGATCACGAGGCCGCCTCCGCGGAGCACGCGGGTCGGTCGAGCTCGCAGCGGCAGGTCGGCCGAGGCCGAGAACGGCCGGGGCCGGCTGCGTCGAGGTCGCCGCGCCAGCTGGCGCCCCTGCCGGCCCTGCGCGACGAGGCCGCGGCGCTCGACGCCCTGGCCGAGGCGCACGCCCGCCGGCGGGGGCTCGTCGCGCAGCTCGCCGACGTGCGCAAGCACCTCGGCGTCGGTGGAGGAGCGGCAGTCGCCGGCTGCCGGCGGCGCCGGTGATCGAGACCGCCCGCCTTCGGGCCCAGGAGCTGCGGGCCTCGCTCACCGTCGTGGCGCTCGACGCCGAGAACGCCAGGACCGCGTGGGTGCGCGACGCGCAGGACGCGCGCACCAAGCGACAGGGTCTGCTCGATCACTATCAGGAGTCTGCGCGATCAGCGGCAGCGGCTGGTGAAGGCCGGACCCGACGGGCGACTGTCCCACCTGCACCCGGCCGCTCGGCGCCGAGTACGAGAACGTGCTCGGCCTGCTCGACCGCCAGATGGAGGAGGTCGTCTCCAACGGGAACTACTACAAGCAGCGGATCGAGCAGCTCCAGAACGAGCCGCCGGAGCTCGACGGAGCTCGACCGGCGTCGCGTCGAGCTGGAGCGCGAGCTGTCCGGAGCGCCACTTCCGAGCTCGGCCGCCTCGAGGCGCAGTTCCAGGAGGCCGGCCCCGCTCGGACGAGGAGCGGAAGCGCCTCCTGGCTCGGGTCGGAGAGCTCGAGGCCGCGATCGGCAGCCGAGCCGGCGCCCTACGACGAGCGCCGGCACCGGGAGGTCCAGAGCCGGCATTCGCGCCCTGGAGCCGCTGGCGCTCGAGGCCGAGCGCCTCCGCGTGGTCGGCGAGCGCGCCGCCGGCGCTCCGCGACGAGCTGGCCGCGGCCACGCGCGAGCGCACCGGCGCGATGGAGGCGGCCACCGCGCTGCGGATGCAGGCTGACGCGAGCTGGGCTACAGCGAGGAGGCGCACCGCGAGGCACAGGAGGCGGCCGACGCGGCCGAGCGAGCCCGGCGCGAGGCGGAGGTGGCGCTGGCCCGGGCCAGAGGGGAGAGCGGCGCCGCCGCCGAGGCGGTGCAGGTCGGCCGAGCGCCGGCGGCAGGAGTGGACGGCGCGGGAGCGGGACTCGACCGCGACCGCGCGCGACCTCGGCTCTGCACCAGGAGCTCGACCGCGCCCTCTCCGATCTCCGGGGCGAGCTCAACGCCGACGCTGCGGCCCGACCTCTCCGACCTGGCGTCGGCCTTCCTGCGCGACCTCACCAACGGGCGCTACACCGAGCTGGAGCTGGACGAGGACTACGGCGCCACCCTGCTCGACGACGGCGATCCCAAGGCGGTCATCTCCGGCGGCGAGGAGGACGTCGCCAACCTCGCGCTGCGCCTCGCCATCAGCCAGATGATCGCCGAGCGCGCCGGGCAGCCGCTCTCGCTGCTCGTGCTCGACGAGATCTTCGGCTCGCTCGACGAGGACCGCCGCTACGGCGGTCGTGGACCTGCTTCGCAGCCTGGCCGACCGCTTCCCCCAGGTCATCCTCATCACCCACATCGATTCGGTGCGCGACGGGTTCGACCGGGTGATCCGGGTCGGGCTGGACGTCGCGAGCGGGCGTCGCGACGGCGCGAGACGAGCCGCTGGCGGGGCACGATGTGGCGGCCTGACCGCAGCGTGCGCGGGCCCGACCGGCCAGGCTATCGGGACATCGATCCGCTCAATCGGGTCTTCGCCGAGGCGTTCACCGACCGCTACAGCCGCGACGGGCTCGTGGGCGTGCGGGTGCCGCAGCTCAACCCGCTGGTCTGGCGCTACGCGATCGACGACGCGGGCGACGGCGCCATGGTCTGGCGCGACGTCGACGGCCACATGGTGGCGTTCAACATGGTCCACCGCTCCGGCACCGAGGGGTGGATGGGACCGCTCGCCGTTCGGCCCGATCGCCAGGGCGAGGGGCTCGGCTCGCTGATGGTGCGGACCGGCATCGACTGGCTGCGCGACGCAGGGCGCGACGACCATCGGCCTGGAGACCATGCCGCGCACGGTGGACAACATCGGCTTCTACAGCCGGATCGGCCTGGTGCCCGGGCACCTGACGGTCACGCTGGTGCACGACGTGTCCCCGCCGGGCCGAGCGCCGAGGCCGAGCTCCTCTCGAAGACCGGCGGTGCGCATCGGATCGCGGCATCGTCGGAATGCCGCCGGCTGGTCGCAGTCGCTGCTCCCGGGCGTGGACTTCACCCGCGAGATCGCGCTGACCCGGGAGCTCGCCATCGGCGACACCACGCTGATCCGCGAGAGCCGGCGAGCTGGTCGCGTTCGCCCTGTGGCACTCGACGCCGCTCGCCGCCGGGCGTCCCAAGGACGAGCTGCGGGTGCTGAAGCTGGTGGCGCGCGATGCGGCCGCCTTCGACCGGCTGCTCGATGCCTTGCCCGCCGCGGCGGCCGGGGAGCGGGTGGGCCGGATCGCCGTCCGCTGCCAGACGGAGTTCGCCGCCGCGTACCTGCGCCTGGTGACCCGGGGATACCGGGTGCACTGGACCGATCTGCGGATGACGCTCGACGGCTTCGCGCAGCGCACGCCGGACCAGGGGATCGTGATGTCGAACTGGGAGATCTGAGCCGCTCAGACCCCTTCGGCGCGGCGCCGACCCGGAGCGGGGTCGCCGTCCCACCATCTCCTCCACGCTCTCGAGCAGGCGGGAGGGAAGGAACGGCTTTCGAAGCATCGGCACGCTGGGATCGTAGAGGTGGTGCGCTTCGAGGTAGGCCCGCGGATAGCCGGAGATGAAGAGGAGTGGAAGCTCGGGGCAGTGCTCCCTCATCCAGTCGGAGACCTCGCGCCCGCCCAGCACCGGCATGACGAGATCGCAGATCACCAGGTCGATCGCCTCGGCCTGAAGCTCCAGCAGGCCGATGGCGGCCGCACCGTGGCTCGCCTGGAGCACCCGATAGCCCGCCCTCCCGGAGCGACCGGGCGACCAGCCCTCCGACGATGTCTTCATCGTCCACGACCAGAATCGTGCGCTGCCAGGGGGAAGGGTATTCTGACTGTGGCAACGGGCTCGACCATGGGGAGTGGGACGTGCTAGTACTTACCTGACCGCCGGCTCGCGCCTCGACCGTGACCGGCACGTCCCTCACTCGCCCGCAGACGGAACGACGTCCCGAGTACATCGTCGTAGACCGCGAGGGTCCGGCGCACGATGTGGTCGAGCGTGAAGTCCTGTTCGTAGCGGGCGCGGCCGCCCGCACCCATGCCGGACCCTCAGGCCGGGAGACGTCAGCAGGCGCTCGAACCGGTCTCGAAGCTGCTCCACATCGCCGCGCGGCACGAGGTAGCCGTTCTCCTCGTCCCGCACCGACTCGCCCGACTCCGCCCACGGAGGACGCCACGACCGGCAACCCGGCTCGCATGGACTCGAGAATGCTGAGAGGAAAGCCTTCCCAGTTGGTCACCAGCAGACTGATTTGCGCGCTCGCCAGGATCCGATCCACGTCCTCCGCTGACCGAGGAAGCGCACCCGACCGGCGAGGCCCACGCGGCCGCGAGCGACTCGACCTCCGACATGAGGGGACCGTCGCCGATCAGGTCCAGCTCCCAGTCGTGATGCTGGAGACTCGCGAGAGCGCGAAAGAGGGTCGGGTGGTCCTTCTGGGCCCCGAAGCGCGCGACCATCACCAGCCGGACCGGGGTCCGGCCCGGCTCGGCGCGAAGATCTGCGGCACATCGGGCATGCCGTTGTGAACCGTCACCAGCCGGTCCTCGCCCGCGATCCGTGCAGCCAGCCCGAGCTGCCGGTCGAACTCCGAAACCGCGATGATCCTCTTCGGCCAGAGGACCGACGACCCGCTCGGCCTGGCGATAGACCGCCGCCTGCCACGAGGGGACGCCCGGCGTGAAGGCCCAGCCGTGGACGGTGAACACTACGGGAACGCCGAGCGATCGCCCCGCGAGTCGACCGAGAAATCCGGCCTTCGACGAGTGGGCGGTGATGAGCTCGGGCCGCAGACCCTTGAGTGCCGTCCGGACCTCGCGGAGCGCCCGCAAATCGCGGAGTGGATGGATCGGCACGGCGAGGTGCCGGAGGACCATGACCGGTATCCCGAGTCTCGCGGAGGTCATCGATGAACGCCCCGCTGCCGCCGGTGATCACCGCAGGAGAGTGGCCATGGGCCGACATCGCGGCCGCGAGGTCCCGCACGTGGATCTGGGCACCCCCGATCGGAGACGCCGTGGTCACGATGTAGACGATCCTCAAGCGGGGCGCCTCCGGCGACCCGGAATTCTTCGCGGGCCGGGTGCTCCGGTCACGAGATCGATGCAAACGGTTGATGGAGTCAAGGCGCCAGGTGTTGGAGGAGCACTGGGTTAGCCATGTGATGCGGCCGAAGCCCCAAAATCGGCGAGAAGTATACCAAGTGTAGTCCCCACGCAACACCTGTGAAGGGGCTGGTCCTGCGGACTCGCCCAGTGGCAGCTCGTCCCGCTTACTACCGGCAGTGTGTTCGGGAACACGGAGTTGAACGGCGTCCGGGGTGACCTTGTGATCTGGCTGTGATAGATTGCGTTGCGCCACCAGATCGGGCAATGGCTATCGGTCCAAGAGCCCCGACCGGGGGCATGGATTGTGCTGACGTTGCCCTGGAATGCCCCGATGGCCTGGGCCCATAACCATCTCTTCGCTCTCGAGGTTTATGCACACCCTGGTCGCCCTTACCGTCCTCGCTTTCGTCGTCTTCTCAGCCCCAGCCTCGGCCCAGGAATCACGCGCCTCGAGTGCAGCAATCGGTACTGGCGCCAGGAGATTCAGTGCGAATCGTGGTATGGCGGAAGCCCGAGTTCAGCGGGGACTTCGTGGTGGCGCCGAACGGGACCATCACCCATCCGCTCTTTCGCTCGGTGCAGGTGGCCGGGGTGCCCTTTGCCACCGCCGAGGCCAATCTGCGGAGATACCTGTCCCAGTTCGAGCAGAATCCGGAATTCGTGATCGAGCCGCTCATCCGCGTCGCCGTCTCCGGCGAAGTCGGCCGGCCCCAGGTCTTCGCGCTCCGCCCGGAGACGACCATCGCCGAGGCGGTGGTTCGCGCCGGCGGCGCCACCCAGCTCGGCGCCCGGGACCGGGTTCGGGTGGTCCGCCTCGACGCCAGCGGGCGGCAGGAGCAGCTCATCGTCAACCTCACGGACCCGACCGCCGGCTACGGCAAGGTTCCGGTCAAGTCGGGAGATCAGATCATCGTCGATCGCCGGAAGTCGTTCATGAAGGACATCCTGTTGCCGACGCTCGGCGTCATCGGCTCGATCGCCTCCCTCGGCTTGCTCATCGACCGCGTCAGCAGAGCAACAACAACTAGATGCCCATGCGCCCTCAGCCCCCTAACGACCGCCTGCTTCCCGGCGGCTTCGAGCCTCCTCTCCGACCCATGGAGCCTGGTGAAAGCGCCGGGGTCGGTCTCTTTCCGTCAGGCCCTCAACGTCGTTCGCCGGCGCTTCCAGCTGATCCTCGCCGTCACCGCGTGCGGCGCCGCGCTCGGCATGTTCCTGGCGTCGAGGGAGCCGACCTCCTACAAGGCGTCGGCCATGCTCCGGCTGGCCGGGGAGCGCCAGACGCTCACCGGCGTCGCCGAGGAAGTGGACCCGAGCCTCGGTCGGACCGCCGACCCGATGCTGTCGATCATCGAGTTGCTGCGCAGCCGCACCGTGGCCGGCGTGGCCGTGGACAGCCTCGGCCTCCAGCTGGTCAGCCTGACGCCCGAGTTCTCCGTCGAGGACCTGACCAAGGTGCAGGTCGATCCGCGTGCGGCGGGCGACTCGGTCCAAATGGTCTTCCGGGACGACGCGGTGAGCGCCCGCCGCGGTGAGCGCGCCTTGACCGTGCCCTACGGACAGCTCGTCAACCTCGGCGTGGTCCAGTTCGTGGTGCGTTCCCGGCCCGCCGTCGAGGCCGTCACGCTCGGCATCCGCTCCAGGGAAGCGGCGATCGACGCGCCTCCTCGCGGGCCTGCTGGTCACGCGCAGGGAGCTGACCGACGTGATCGACGTCGGATTCGTCGCCGAGGATCCGCGCACCGCCCAGCGCATCGTGAACAGCACTGTGCATGCGTTCCAGACGCTGAACGTGCAGTGGGCCCGCGAACGGTCCCGCCGGAGGGGCGTGTTCCTGGCGGAACAGCTGGCCCAGACAGACAGCATGCTGGAGCGGGCCCAGGCCGAGCTCAGCTCGTTCCGCAGCCGGCAACAGCTCGCCAGCTCCCGGGACAAGCTTGCGGCGGAGCAGTCGGCCCTGCTGGCCCTCGACTCCCGCCGGGAGGAGCTCGACGCCGACCGGCGCACGTTCGGCACCCTGCTGCGAGCGGCTGAAGGCGAACGACGAGGCTTCCCGGCAGGAGGCGCTCCGCGCCCTGGCCACGTCGCCGGCCATGGCGGACAATCCGGCGATCGGCGGGCTCTACCAGCAGCTCCTGAAATACCAGATCCGGATCGATTCGATGACGACCGGACCCTGGCGCAGCTCACCGAACAATCCCGACCTGATCCAGCTGAACGGGCTGGCTCGTTCCACCCAGGACCAGCTGGTGCAGGCGGTCAGCAGCCACATCGGCGCGCTCGGAGCCAGGGTCGATGCCCTCGGCGCCCTGCGCCAGCGCACCGGCGCGTCCATGTCGCTCCTGCCCGCCATGGCCGAGGAGGAAATGCGGCTGACCCGGCGGGTCGATGCGCTCGCCAACATGGGCGATGAGCTTCGTGGAGACTTCCAGCGGGCCCGGATGGCCGAGGCGGTCGAGGCCGGTGACATCGACGTCGTGGCCATGGCCCCCTTGCCGTCCACGCCGCTCCTGAACAGCGCGGTGCTGAAGGTGGGGCTGGGACTCTTCCTCGGACTGGCCCTCGGCATGGTCATCGCCTACATCCTCGAGGCGCTGAACACCTCGGTTCGCCGTCCGGAGGACCTCGAGGCCGTGCTGCACGTCCCCGGGCTGGCGGTGATCCCGCGGATCACCGACGGATCGCGCAGCGCGCAATCACATTTCCGCCGGCTGCTCGGGTCCGGGCAAGGCTGCCCACGCCAGCCGTGGGTTCGCCCCTCACGGGCAATCAGACGTTCTCCATCGGCATCGAGGCGTTTCGGAACCTGCGGACCGGGCTGATCTGGTCGGATGGCGGCGAGACGCTCCGGACGCTGGTCGTCACCAGCGCCGCGCCGGGAGAAGGCAAGACCATGACCGCCGCGAATCTGGCGGTCACCCTGGCGTACGACGGGCTACGGGTGCTGCTGGTCGACTGCGACATCCGCCGGCCGCGGGTGCATGGCCTGTTTCAGCTGCCGCGCGCCCCGGGGCTCATGGAGCTGCTGCGGGCCTCCGGCGATCCCGACGTGCCCCCGCCTCGCGCCATCCGGGAGACGCCGGTGGCGAGGCTCTCGGTCCTGACCTGCGGCGCCCTGCCGGTGAACGCCGCGAATCTGCTGAGCGGCACCCGCATGCGGGTCCTGCTCGGCGAGCTTCGCGAGCAGTTCGACATCATCGTCCTCGACACGCCGCCGGTGCTGGCGACGGCGGATGCCAGCATCGTGGCGTCGCTGACCGATGGCGTGCTCCTGGTCGTCCGGGCCGGCACCACCGATCGCAACGCCGCGCAGCGGGCGTATCAGCAGCTCGCCAACGTCGGCGCCCGTGTGGTCGGAACCGTGTTGAACGATCCCGGGGGCGAGGTCGCCAAGGAAGGCGACTACTACTACCCGTACGACTACGCCGCCCAGGAACAGTGACATCCCTCGGTGCTCGATAGCGGTTGAGCGCACGCTGCGGATTCTGAAAGACATTCATCGCGCACCCGGCGACAAGGCCGCTCGAGGCCGTTGCCGCCCGGGTGCGACGTGTGTAGACTGGGCACCGCGGATCCGGCGCCTGGGATTTCTTGATGCTTACGGAGGGAGGTCACACTAGCATGTCGTCTTCCATCGCCCCCCAGGAACCTCTCGTGGCCGCGCCCGCCGCCGCGCTGCAGCGGATGAACATCGTGATCGTGGGCCATGTGGACCATGGCAAGAGCACGGTGATCGGGCGTCTGCTGGCCGACACGCACTCGCTCCCCGAAGGGAAAGCTGGAGCAGATCCGGGCCCAGTGCGAGCTCAACTCGAAGCCGTTCGAGTACGCCTTCCTGCTCGACGCACTCAAAGACGAACAGGCCCAGGGCATCACCATCGATGCCGCCCGGGTGTTCTTCAAGAGCGACCTGCGGCACTACCTGATCCTCGACGCCCCCGGCCACATCGAGTTCCTCAAGAACATGATCACCGGCGCCGCGCGCGCGGAGGCGGCCCTTCTGGTGATCGATGCCGCCGAGGGCGTGCAGGAGAACTCCCGGCGCCACGGCTACATGGTCTCGCTGCTGGGGATCAAGCAGCTCGCCGTGGTGGTGAACAAGATGGACCTGGTGGGATGGGACCGCGGCGTGTACGAGCGTATCGTCACCGAGTACGGCGCCTTCCTCGATCAGGTCGGCATCCGGCCCGCCTGCTTCATCCCGGTCTCGGCCCGCGGCGGCGACAACATCGCCGATCGCTCGGCCCAGCCTTCCCTGGTACCAGGGCCCGACGGTGTTGAACGCCCTGGATCAGTTCCACAGCGAGCCCGCTCCGGTGGAGCTGCCGTTCCGCATGCCGGTCCAGGACGTCTACAAGTTCACCAAGCAGGGCGACGACCGGCGCATCGTCGCGGGCACCATCGATTCCGGCACGGTGAACCTGGGCGACACGGTCGTCTTCTACCCCTCGGGCAAGAAGAGCCGGGTGAAGAGCATCGAGGCCTTCAATCGGCCGGTGCAGGGGAGGGTGGAGGCGGGGTGGGCGGTGGGCTTCACCTTGCAGGAGCAGATCTACATCACCCGCGGCGAGATGGCGACGCTGGAGAGCCAGCCGCGGCCGCAGGTCACCACCCGGCTGCGGGTCAGCCTGTTCTGGCTCGGCAAGGAGCCGATGGTGAAGCGGAAGGAGTACCTGCTCAAGCTGGGAACCGCCCGGGTGACCGCCCGGATCGAGGAGGTCCTCCGGGTGATGGACGCGTCGACGCTCGACACCGCCGAGCAGCGGAACGCGGTGCAGCGGCACGACGTGGCCGAGTGCGTGCTGCGGCTCGACCGGGCGATCGCCTGCGACGTCGCGACGGACATCGCGGCCACCAGCCGGTTCGTGATCGTCGACGACTTCGAGATCCGGGGCGGCGGCATCGTCCGCGAGGCGCATGCCGGACCGCCAGACCGCCGTGCGCGACCAGGTGATGCTCCGCAACTACAAGTGGGAGCCGAGCATCATCCAGCCGGAGCACCGGGCCGAGAAGTACAATCAGAAGGCCGCGCTGATCCTGGTCACCGGCGAGCACGAGAGCGACCGGAAGGGCGTCGCCAAGGCGCTCGAGGGCAAGCTGTTCGAGGACGGCAAGGTGGTCTACTTCCTCGGCATCGGCAACGTGCTCTACGGCGTGGACGCCGACATCGAACGGAAGCAGGAGAACCGGCTGGAGCACATGCGGCGCCTGGCGGAGGTCGCCAACCTCATGCTCGACGCCGGCATCATCCTGGTCGTGGCCGCGGCCGAGCTCACCCAGGACGACCTCGAGGTCATCAAGACCGCGGTCCAGCCCGACTGGATCGAGACCGTCTGGGCCGGCGACACCATCACCACCGACATCTCCTGCGACCTCCAGCTGCCGGGCGGCGCCGTGCCGGAGGCGGTGGACCGGCTCAAGGCCCACCTGCAGGACAAGGGCGTCATCTTCCGCCCATGGTGACCAGCGATCTCCGATCGGCCGTCGTCGACCTCGTGCGCGAGGCCGGCCGGGCCACCATGGTCTACTACGACGGCTCGGTGGCGGCCGACGTGCGGGAGAAGGACGACCGGAGTCCGGTCACGCTCGCCGACGAAGTGGCCCATCGGATCCTGGTCGACGGGCTCCGCCGGCTCGATCCCGCCACGCCGGTCGTGTCCGAGGAGGCGGAGGCGGACGCGTTCGAGACCCGCCGCGGGTGGCGCCGGTTCTGGCTGGTGGATCCGCTCGACGGCACCAAGGAATTCATCAAGCGGCGGGCCGAGTTCACCGTCAACGTGGCGCTGATCGAGAATGGTGAGCCGGTGTTCGGCGTCGTGCAGGCGCCGGCGCTGGACCTGCTCTACTGGGCGGTGAAGGGTGGCGGTGCGTGGCGTGAGGAGAAGGGCGGCCCCGCGGAGCGCATCTATTCCAGCGCGCCGGCCGCGGGAACGCCCGCTCACGGTGGTGGAGAGTCTCTCCCACCCCTCGCCGGAGCTGGAGGAATACCTGCAGACCATTCCGGTCGGGCGGAGGGTCAAGGCGGGCAGCTCCCTCAAGTTCTGCTGGGTCGCCGAAGGCCGCGCCGATCTCTACCCTCGCCTGGGGCCCACCATGGAGTGGGACGTGGCGGCGGGGGATTGCGTCTACCGGCAGTCCGGACGGGAGGGCGAGCGGCCGTCTCCCCTGACCTACAACAAGCCGGACCTTCGGAACCCCAGCTTCGTCATCGGCCTGTGAGCGCCCCGATGAGATCGGCGCCCGCGTCACCGGACGAGGGTCACGGCCCCCGTGCTATGGTTCACCGGGCTCTCCGGCTCGGGAAAGAGCACCATCGCCACCCGGGTGCACGAGGAGCTGCTGCGGCGTGGGGTGGAGGTGGAGTACATCGATGGCGATGCGTTGCGGGAGGTGTTTCCCAACACCGGCTTCACCCGGGCCGAGCGCGAGGAGCACCTGCGCCGGACCGGATACATGGCGAGCCGGCTGGCGGCACACGGCGTGACCGTGGTGGCGTCGTTCGTCTCGCCGTATCGCGAGTCGCGCGACTTCATCCGGAAGCACTGCCGCGAGTTCGTGGAGATCTACGTGGCGACGCCGCTGGACGAGTGCGAGCGGCGGGACGTCAAGGGACTCTACGCCCGCGCGCGCCGCGGTGAGATCAAGAACTTCACGGGCATCGACGACCCGTATGAGACGCCCGAGCATCCCGAGCTGACGCTCGACACCCGCGCCCTCAGCGTGGAGGAGTGCGTCGCCCGGGTGCTCGAGCGACATGGAGGGCAACACTGATGGCGGTCGGAATGGATCATCTCGATCAACTGGAGAACCGGAGCGTGCACATCCTCCGGGAGGCCTACGCCAACTTCAAGAACCTGGGCATGCTCTGGTCCATCGGGAAGGACAGCACCGTCCTGCTCTGGCTGGCCCGGAAGGCGTTCTTCGGCCACGTGCCGATCCCGCTGATTCACATCGACACCTCCTTCAAGATCCCGGAGATGATCGAGTACCGGGATCGCCTGGCCCTGGAGTGGAACCTGACCATGATCTACGGCCAGAACCGCCAGGCGCTGGAGGAGAAGCGGACCTACCCCGACGGGGCCGTGGACCGTATCGCGTGCTGCAAGGCGCTCAAGACCGACGCGCTCAAGCACACGCTGAGCGGCGAATGGCCGCGCTACCGGCTCAACCACGCCAAGAAGGTCTACGAGCTGGACCGGAACACCGAGGCGTTCACCGGCGTGATCGTCGGCGCCCGGGCCGACGAGGAGGGAAGCCGGTCGAAGGAGCGCTACTTCTCGCCCCGGAACGCCCAATCCCACTGGGACGTGGGCGACCAGCCGCCCGAGTTCTGGAATCAGTTCAAGACCGAGTTCGCGCCCGGCACCCACCTGCGGATCCACCCGCTGCTGGACTGGACCGAGCTCAACATCTGGGAGTACATCCGGCGGGAGAACATTCCGACCGTCTCGCTCTACTACAACCAGGGCGACGGCAAGCGCTATCGCTCGCTCGGCTGCTATCCCTGCACTCACGCGGTGACGTCGGACTCCGGCAACGTGGACGACATCATCCTGGAGCTGCAGTCCGGCAAGTTCGCCAACATCGCGGAGCGCTCCGGTCGGGCCCAGGACAAGGCCGACGGCGGCGGGCTGGAGACCCTGCGGCGCGACGGGTACATGTAGGGCGCGGGGCAGGGGAGGCGGCGGGCGGGCTACACCCAGTGGCTCATGTCCCGGTGCAGATCCGGAACAGCAGCGCCACCTCCCCTCGGAAGGTTTTTCACCAGCTCCGCTGACACGGTTCGCTCCATGATCTTCTTGTTGTGCCTCAGCCCACCCGCTCTGGCTGAGGCCCGCACGGCGCTCCGCAGCCGGGGCGGCACCCATCCCTTCCAGTTGTCCCGCACCGACTCGTCGATCTCCTCCGACAGCCCACAACCACCGGTAGGGCCCGCATCGCTTCCCGAATGTGAATCTGCCCTCTCCGATCGGCGACGAGCCTCAGGCGGGGTGCCTTCGCCAACGCATAATGCTTGGCGCGCAAGGTGTTGCGGTCACGGAGTCTATGCAACACTTCGCAGCGGGCCGTGGGTCAGGGATCGCGGTTTGTGGGAGGTCACAGTGCTCGACTTGGGGCCGAAGTCCCACGGCCGGTGAGCATTATGCCGCGGGCCGGCAGCTCGTGCGCTTTGGTGAAGGGAAGGGCGAGCGGAGGAGAAAGCCGGGTGTCAATCCGATGTGTGCTGTCAATAAAATGTACTAATTTTCGTTACAATCTAGATACATTTGCGAACGTATCATTAAGTAGTTATTGATGTTATAAAACACGATAGTCATATGGGAAATTTGAACCGTATCATAACTGACACTGAAAGTAGCCCAAAATATGCCGTAACTGCCGCCAGCCCAAGGGTGGACGTGGACTGACGGGAGGGTTGGGCTCCGCGTGGTTCTACCGCAAGGATCCACCACCAATGACGTACACCTACAAGCTTGCGCGCAGACTGGCGATCTCGCGAAACTTGGCCATGCTCAACGTTCTCGTGCTGCTCGCGGCGTGCGCAGGCGAGACGACCGCACCGGAGGGTTCCTCCACCCCGACTGTACCCGGCGTACCCAGCGCGCCACGCGGGTTCAGCGTTCTTCCGGGCAGGGTGACCATCGAGACCGACCAGCAGATCCGCTTCCGTGGCGAGGTCCGCACGCTCCGGGGTCAGGTGTACACGCCTTCGCTCTCCTGGCAAGTGAGCGGTGGCAGCATGAAGTCCGACGGCACCTTCTCGGCTCCCGAGCCGGGCACCTATAGAGTGGTCGGCCGGGGGGAGGGCCGTGGGCGGGAGTATCTCCACCGGCCCGACACTTCGGTCGTAGTCGTCGTGCGCCGGAGACCCGGCTTGGTCGGCATCGAGGTGTCGCCCCGCGAGCCAACTCTCCTGACCGGAGAGACGCGCACCTTCACCGCCGTGGGCGTGCTGGGCAGAGGAGACCAACGCGGTAATCGGCGTCAAGTGGTCAGCGACCGGCGGCACTATCGACCCTGCGGGCGTCTACCAGGCCGGCAACACTCCGGGCACGTACCGCGTCATCGCGACGAACACGCGCGGCACCGTGGCCGACACGGTCAGCGTCCAGGTCATGCCCGATACCATCCCCGCTCCGACGCCACGAGCCCGAGCGAACCGGATCCAACGCCCGATCCAACTCCCGATCAACTCCCGACCCCACGCCGGATCCGACGCCCTCGCTTGCCCGCGTGGTGCTCAAGCCGGCCTCGCTCGCCCTCGCGACCCTCGCCACTCACCAGTTCGCCTCGTTCGGCCGGAACACCGTCGGCGACAGCGTGTCGGTGGACGTGACCTTCAGGGCCACCGGGGGCACGATCACCGAGACCGGCCTGTACACCGCGGGCGCCACCGCCGGTACGTTCCGCGTGATCGCGATGTCGAACCAGCTCGCCGACACCGCCGTGGTGACTCTGGCCCGCGCCGCCTCCGGTGGCACCGTCCCCATCGCGGGCAGCATCCCGTTCGGTCCTTACGGAGCGTGGGGCGAAGCTGCCTCGCTCAAAACCAATACCGCCGTCTTCACCGGCTCCATCGGCAGCGTCTCGGCCAGCGCGCTGGTCGCCCGCATCGATGAGGCACGCAGCAAGGGCGTCAAGCTCATGACCGCGATGACCGGCGGCCACGAGCCGTACTTGACCAATGGCGTCTTCGACATGGCCAAGTGGAAGGCCAAGATGGATACCTACAACACGCCGACGATCAAGCAGGCTGTGGCGGCCGCCGTCGCCGATGGCAGTCTCATCGGCAATTCGGTGATGGACGAGCCGCACGTCTACGGGCTCGGCGACGGCAACACGTGGGGACCGAAAGGCACGATGACCAAGGTTCGGGTGGATGAGATGTGCGGCTACGTCAAGGCAATCTTTCCTACCCTGCCAGTCGGTGTCGTACATCAACACAACATGTTCGAGCCGGACAAGTCGTATCGGGTCTGCGAGTTCATCGTGAGTCAGTACTCTCACAGATACGGCGACGTCACCAAGTTCCGCGACGACGCGCTCGCCATGGGCTATCGCGATGGGATCGCGATCGCGTTCAGCATGAACATCATCAACGGCGGGATTCAGGCGCCCCGAGATGGGCTGTGGAATTGCCCACTGACGACGACCGGCGGGCGGGGCACCTACGACCCGAATTGCCGAATGACAGCCGCTCAAGTCCGGGACTACGGCCTCGTGCTTGGGCCGGCGGGCTGTGCGATGATGATGTGGCGGTATGACGATGCCTTCATGGCGAATACCGAGAACCAGCAGGCCTTCGGGGAAATCGCGAGGCGGTTGGCCACGCAGGCGAGACGCCCGTGTACAAGGACGTAGATCTCGACGAATCGAACTAGGCGCATGCAGTCGAGCGGCGCTCCGGCAAGCTCGCCAACATCGCCGGGCGCTCGGCGGCGCGGGGCTGAAGATTCTCCGGCACGACGGGTGAAGATCCGGCACCCCCATCCGGGATGCCGCGGTGCGTCGCGCGAGCTACTTTGTGCCGACGAGGCGTACGCCGAGGAAGGCACGACCTACCGTCCGAGCGAGCACTTGTTGAGGGCTCGGCGGCAGCAGCTCCAACGCTCGCTCGCCTACAATCACCGGCGCGGCCGGCACGGGCACGAAGACGCCGCGCCGGCCGAGCAATGCCTGGACCTTCCGAAATCCCACTCTCCGGAACAGACGACTCAGCTCCCCGACCGTGTACTCCTTCAGATGAAATCCCGTCGCCTCCGAGTCGAAGTACTGCGATACGTCGTGGGGACCGTTGAGTCGGCTGGGGGTGATGCAGATGTACACTCCACCCGGGCGGAGGGCCCGGCAGATCCCCTCGAGCTGCTCCAATGCATCGTCGGGGTGGAGGTGCTCCATGAGCTGGTTGCTGTACGCGACGTCCACGCTGTCGGGCGGCAGCGGGACGCTGCTGCCGTCCGAGAGGATCAGCGTGAAGTTGGACGGGAGCGAGAGCCGCTCGGTGATCTTCTGGGATACGTCGAGGCCATACACCTGCCTGACCAGCGGCGCCACAGCCATCGAAAGTGCGCAGTCTCCCGGCCCGACCTCGAGCAGGACGGTCTCGGCCCGCAAATACCGTCGCAGAATCCGAAGCTGGGGCCGCAGGGCTGCACGGGTCAGCTCGGGCGAGGACTTGCGTGTGAGCTGGGGATGGTGCGGCACCCGCTGGTACAGCTCATCGTAGACCGCGCCGTACAACGCGCGGCGCTCCTCTCGGGTCGCATGCCGCAGGCGATCGGCCAGCTCCCTCTCGACCTCGTAGTGCTGGCGCACCAACTCCGGGGGCCTGTTGTCGATCCGACGGAGACTCAGAAGCATGTCGGCTCCATTCCCTGAGGGATTGTAGGGTTACATCGGCATGAAGATCCAGACCGTCGCTCCGGAAGGAATTCTTCGTGATCTCCCGATCCGGCGACCTCGCGTGGCATCAGATGCGCCGACTGCGACTCTCATGCCGAGATCCTCCTCCTGCGGCGTTCGACTGGCTCAGGTCCTGCGCGGCCTAATCTATCACTTCGTGCCGAAGGGAGTACACCCCGCAGTGGCCAGATGCCTTTTCAGATCTGATTGCGGTACTTTGTCTTAGGCCGGTAAGAGGGAAGCCGCCCTGCGGCGGTCCTCCCAGGCACCGGTTGGGGATTGTAAGGGGGCATGGATCGTGCTGACGGAGGACCGGCTCAATCCGGCAGCCAACCGCCTCCGTGGGGATTGCCATCCTCGGTTCTACGGTCCGGAGGCAGCTTCTCGACAACTCCAGTGTCGCGCGGAGATAGCTTGATGCTTCCCAACTTCATCGTCATCGGTGCTGCCAAGGCCGGCACGACTTCGCTGCACTGGTACCTAGCGGAGCATCCGCAGGTGTTCATGACTCCGGTGAAGGACCCGAGCTACTTCGCCTATGGCGTGGACGATGAGGGGCGGCTGCTCTGGGGCGAGCCGGAATTTCACGGCTTCCCGGTAAGGTCGTTGGGCGAATACGAACGCCTGTTCGCGGAGGCAGGCGATGCGCCGGCGATCGGGGAAGCTTCGACGATGTATCTCGAATGTCCCCAGTCGGCCGCTCGCATCCGGGAACTGCTCCCCGCTGCACGAATCATCTGCAGCATCCGCCATCCGGTCGACCGGGCCTACTCCGACTATGTGATGGATCTCCGGCATCGGGGCAGGCGCTTCGACCCTGCCCGCGACCTGACGGCCACATCCGACTGGGCTCGCCCCGACTCCCGCTGGATGCGGATCGGCCGATATCACGAGCAGCTGTCGCGGTACTTCGACGCCTTCCCTCGGGATCAGGTGTGCGTCGTGTTGTTCGATGATCTGAAGCGGGACCCCCTGCGATTCACGCAGGACGTGTATCGGTTTCTGAACGTGGATCCGGCGTTCGTGCCCGACTTTGCCACCCCCCATGCGCCCGGTGGCATACCCGCGAGCCCGATGCTTGAGAGGCTCTTCTTGCGCAGCGGCAAATCAGCACTCAAGCCGTGGGTGCCGAAACCGGCCGCGAACTGGGTCCGGCGGCTCCGGACCCGGACCTTCCGGCCGGCGCCCCCGCTCCCCAAGGAGCTGAGGAAGGAGCTGACGCGCCCCTTCGAGGATGACATCGCCAAGACCTCCGAGCGCATCGGCCGCAACTTGGATCACTGGCTCTAGAGCCGGCTGCTCGCTTCCCACTTTAGACGCTCGGCTCGCGCGGTTGGCTGTCGAGCAGCTTCACCGTGAGCCGAGCGTGAAATGGCAGGGGCGGACGGGTACGATTCGACGGCTCGATGCTCTGCTTGCCCCCGTGCTTGCCCTCGTGCTCGCCCCCGATGGTGTGCTGCGGGTGCGGTGTCAGCACCGCGTCATGCCAGGGCAGCCCTACGTGGGCGAGAATCTCCGCCAGTACCGTCCTGGGGTCCCGGGTCAGTCGCTCATAGCTGATCCGTGGCACCTTGAGGCCCGTCTCCTCCGCCCGGCGGACCAGCTGGCCCACTTGGCGCTGGGCGAGCCGCCAGGAAATCCCAGTACTGAGCGACGAATTGCCGTGCCGCATCTGCGAGCGCACCACGTCTTCCAGTCGCCTGGTCAGCCAGACGAACGTGAGATCGACCGCCCCGGACTTCCAGAGCCACCAGGCTCGCGGCGCGCCCTTTGAGGTATCCACGGCAACTTGGGCCCCCGCCTCGTCGATCGCGGCGCGGTACAGCGCCCCCGCGGCATCGGCCCAGCGCGCCAGTTCGTGATTGGGCTCCGGTAGCCAGGGGGCGTAGCGGCGCCACCCCATGCTCGGCGACAGGGTCGTTCCGTTCTCGGCCAGCATTGTCATGGATCCCAGCCGCCGCGCCACGCCGACCCAGTAGGGACACTGATCGAGCGGGCGAAGGCAGCCGCAGGCCCGTGGCGGGATGTACGTAGGGCCGGGCACGAAGGTCGGGAGGGTCGAGATCTCGCCGAGGTTGACGAGATCGGGGTGATGCCCGAGCGCCATGCCGAGCACTGTCGAGCCGGAGCGACCGTAGCCCAGGACGTAGAGTACGCGTGGTTTCATCCGCATCCTCTGCTGGTGACGCTGCGGTGCGACCATCGTCTGCCGGGCGACGGCCGCTAAGTTGAGGCGTGACCCTCCCCAACTTCATCCTCCGCTACACCCAGTGACTCAGGTCGCGGCCAAGCAGACGACCGAGCAGGGCGACCTCGTCGCGGAACACCTCCACCAGCTCCGCCCGAAAGGCCGGTGAGAGCGGCTCCCGCCGCTCGTTCATGGTCAGGCGCTCGATGACGCCCTTGCCGGACCGCATTCATCCGCTTGCGTCCGACCCGTGCCTTGACCTCACGATACGCCTGCCGCAGGACGGGCGGGGGCTTTCGGATGAGGTTCCGCAGCCAGTCCACCCGCGTGCGCTTGTTTTCATTGATCCGGGGGAACTCGGTGCGCCCGTCGTGGGGCAGCCCCAGGAAGGCGATCACGTCGTCGTACACTTGTCGGGGCGAGGCGGCGAAATCGTCGTAGCAGGATCAGCTTGACCTGATCTGCCGGAAAAACAGAGAGGAGCCGCTCGACCTGGCTTCCGAGCCGTCCCATCTCCGCGTACTGCAGGAGGAACGCTCCCCGCGATCCCGGCGGCAGATCGAGCCCCCGGCTGCGCGGCTCCTGCAGCCGCCAGGCGGCCTCGAAATCTGCGACGGTCTCCTCCGACCAGTAGAGCAGTTGGGAGTGGAACGAGTGAACCATCTCCACCGGGTTTCGGAACATCGCGATGATTCGGGCCTCGGGGTTGAACGCCCGAATGTTGGGAATCGCCACCGCCGACCGCAGGTAGTAGACCGAGGCCTCGCCCACCTGATGATGCCACTCCTTGGCGTCGGCGAAGAGCGCCGAATACTGGTCCATCGTCTTGATCGCCGGGTAGGAGCCCAAGTCCTTGGCGAAGAAGTGCGGCTCCTTCTTGACCGGCATGTAGATGTTGGGGTGGAGCCGAAGATATCGATAGAGCGCGGTGGTGCCGCACTTTGGGGCGCCAACGATAAAGAAGTTGGGCTTGACCGCCACTCGTCACCCTCCTTGCCGCGGGCTCCGCCGGATGTGGCGGGTTCGCTACATGCGCGTTCGGTAGCCGGCTAGATGGGGCGCGGTCAGGGGCTTTAGCCCGGCCCGGGGGATGGTAGATTGCCCGGGCCCGAAGTGGCTGTCAAGCGGCCACCTTGCGGCATGCTTCGTGCTAATTCGGCCCTGATCCGCGCCGGCTGAACCCTGTGGAGAGTCACCCATCCGCTGATGAAACCGATCACCAAACCCATCATCCTGGTCGGCACCGGCCGCTGCGGCTCGACGGTGTTCCACCGGCTGCTGGCCACCCATCCGCGATTGATGTGGCTCTCGGGATTCGCCTACCAGTTTCCCTCCCAACCGAGCTGGAACCGGCGTGCGGTGGTGGCCATGGGCAATCCACTGCTGCGGCGGCTGTTCGGCCGCTGGATCAGGCCCAACGAGCACTATCGCTTCTGGAATCAGTACACCCACGGGTGTTTCTCCGAGCCGTGCCGGGATCTGACGCGGGGCGACGTGACGGCGCGGATGAAGCAGCAGGTCCTGACGGCGTTCGGCTCGATGCTGACCGCCCGGCGAGACCGGCTGCTGGTCAAGATCACCGGGTGGCCCCGCATAGGCTTTCTCGAAGAGATCTTCGAGGACGCAAGGTTCGTGCACATCCTGAGGGACGGCCGATCGGTGGCGAGCTCGCTGCTGCACGTGGGTTTCTGGCGCGGCTGGTATGGCCCCCAGGGCTGGCGCGCGGGACTGCTCTCCCCTGAGGACCAGGCCACCTGGGAGGCGTACGACCGGTCCTTCGTCGCGCTGGCAGGGCTCGAGTGGCGGCTCCAGATGCGGGCCATCGAGGCCGCGCGGCAGCAACTCGATCCGGCCCGGTTCCTCGAGATCAAGTACGAGTCTTTCTGCGAGCAGCCGATGGAGACGTTCCGGCGGGTTCTGGACTTCGCCGAGCTGCCGCCGTCAGCGGAGTTCGATCGCCAGGTCCAGGCTGCCTCCATCCGAAGCATGCGGGACCGTTGGCGGGACGACCTGATGCCGGCTCAGCAGGCCGTGTTGGATGAGCTGCTGGCCGACGACCTGCGTCGCTACGGCTATGATCCCGTGAACCGGACCGTGCCGACTCTTGAGCCCATCGCTCGCTAGCATCCCCATGCGCGAAGAGATTCTGTGACCACCGGGGAGCGCGACCTGACCCGGCGGACCGCAGGCAACATGGCCTGGGTGGCCTGGGGCAGCGGGGCAGTCGCCCTGCTCAAGGTCATGGTGCTGGTGATACTCACCCGGCTGCTGGCGCCGGCGGATTTCGGCCTCGTGAGCGCCGCGCTCGTCGTCATCACCTTCTCCCTCAACTTCTCGCAGCTGGGCCTGGGCCCGGCGCTGATTCACCGTCCCGACCTCCAGCCTCGACACGTGAGCAGCGCGTTCTACGCCTCGACCGGCCTCGGCTTCCTGGTCGCGGCGATCATCTGGCTCGCGGCTCCGCTGATCGCGCAGTTCTTCCGAATGGAACACCTCACGCCGGTGGTGCGTGCACTGGCGCTGGCGTTCCCGATCACGGGGATCGCGACGGTGCCCGAGAGCCTGCTTCAGCGCGACCTCCGCTTCCGCCTGCTGGCCAATCGCGACGTCTTCTCCTACGGCATCGGATACGGAATGGTCGGCGTCGGCCTGGCCTTGCTTGGCTGGGGGGTGTGGGCACTGGTCTCGGCCCAGCTCACTCACGTCGTGCTCCGCACGGCGATCCTGCTGCGCGCGTCACCTACGCTGCTCCCGGCGCGACCCACCTGGAGCAGCTTCGTGGAGCTGATGGAATACGGGGTGGGCCAGAGCATCTCCAGGGTCGGGGTCATCATGGCGAATCAGGCCGACAACCTCGTCGTCGGCCGCTGGCTGGGTGCGGTTCGGCTGGGTGAGTACAGCCGAGCCTACCAGCTGATATCGGTGCCGACCAACCTTCTGGGCGACGTGCTCGACAAGGTGCTCTTTCCCACCATGGCGCGGGTGCAGGACGATTCCCGCCGACTGGGCGCGGCGTTTCTCCAGGGCACCGCGGTCATGGCTCTGGTCACCATGCCGGTGGGGGTGGTAACGGCGGTCTTGGCTCCGGAGCTGGTGGCGGTGGCGTTCGGGAGCCGCTGGGCCGGCCTGGTGGCTCCGTTCCAGGTGCTGGCCTTGGGGATGATGTTCCGGACCTGCTACCGGATGAGCGACTCACTGTCGCGGGCCACAGGCAAGGTGTACCGCCGAGCCTGGCGCCAGGGCCTGTTCGCCCTCCTGGTCTTCCTCGGCGCGCTGGTGGGGCAGACCCAGGGGCTGGTGGGTGTCGCGAGCGGCGTGCTCCTGGCCTTCTTCCTCAACTACGTATCGATGTCCCAGTTGAGCCTGGCGATCACCCACCTCTCCTGGGGTCGCTTCGTCCAGGTGCAGCTGCCGGCGGTGCGGCTGAGCTTAGTGGTAGGGACGGTGACCATGGCGACAATGCTCGGAATGCGGCAGACGGGACTGCCCGCGGCCGCCGGCCTCGCCGCGGGTGTGCTGGCGGCAGCCGGCTCCGGGCTCGTGGCGGCCTGGGTCGCGCCGACCCTCGCCTTGGGGCACGAAGGCGTCCGCGCCCGGGACATGCTCCTCGGTCTTCTGCCCGCACTTCGGAAGCGCTTCGTGCCGGGGGGTGCATCGTGAGGCCGGGCCCCATCGCCTTTTTCCTCCCTTCAGTCCGGGGCGGGGGAGCCCAGCGCGTCATCGTCAATTTGGTGCAGGGAATCGTTCAGCGAGGCGAGCCGGTGGATCTCGCCCTTGCCGTCGCCGAGGGAGCGTTCCTCGATCAACTGCCTCGCGAGGCCCGCGTGGTGGACCTCCGCGGCGGTCGCTTGATCGGCAGCCTCGCTCCCCTGGTGCGCTACCTCCGGCGCGAGCGCCCCCGGGTGCTGATCTCGTCGATGAGCCACGCCAACCTCGTGGCGCTGTGGGCGGCGAAGCTCGCCCGGAGGGCGACGCCGGTCATGGTCACGGTGCACAACACCATGTCCGAGTCCACCGGCTCGCAACGGCGGCGCTGGAACGGCGGCTGCTGCGCACCTTCTACCCCTGGGCCACCTGGATCGTCGCGGTGTCGCGGGGCGCGGCGGACGACCTGGCCCGCACCACGGGCGTGCCGCGCTCCCGGGTCGAGGTGGTGTACAACCCGGTGATCACGCCGGTGGTTCTGACGCTGGCTCAGTGCCCGCCCGATCATCCCTGGTACGCTCCGGGAGGTCCTCCGGTGATCCTCGGCGTGGGCCGACTCACCCGCCAGAAGGACTTCTTCACCCTGGTTCGGGCCTTCGCCGAGGTGCGCCGCCGGCGCCGCGCGCGGCTGGTTATTCTTGGGGAGGGAGAGGATCGGCCGGCGCTCGAGGGGTTGGTCGCCGAGCTGGGGCTGCGGCGACGACGTGTCGCTTCCCGGGTTCCGCGACAACGCGCCGGCCTACATGGCCCGGTCGGCGCTGTTCGTCCTCTCCTCGGCCTGGGAGGGACTGCCGACCGTGCTGATCGAGGCGCTGGCGGTCGGCACTCCGGTCGTCTCGACCGATTGCCCCAGCGGGCCCCGAGAGATCCTCCAGGAGGGGCGGCTGGGCGCCCTGGCTCCCATAGGCGACGCGTCCGCGCTCGCCAGCGCCATGGAGCGTGCGCTCGACCACACGGACCCGCCGGTCCCTCCCGACGCACTTACCGCGTTCACCCTGGACGCCGCGGTCGATCATTACCTCCGCCTGATCGAGAGCGCGTGAATGAAATCCATCGCCTACGCCGCGCTCTGGCTCTTCGTCTTCGTCCTCCCCTGGGAGGGAGTCGTCCGCGTCAACAACATGGCCATCATGAGCCGGGCCACCGGCATACTCGCGATGGGCTGTACCGTGTTCGCTGTGCTGTCTTCCGGCCGGCTCCGCCGGTGGAACGCCTTGCATGTCGCGGCCTTGCTCTTCGTGCTGATCGCAGGGTTCGAACTGTTGGTCTACCACTCCGGCACCCGGCTCCCGGACAAGTTCTACACGTACGTCCAGCTCTTTCTTATGATCTGGATGATCTGGGAGCTCGCGCCGTCCCGGAACCAGGTGCTCGGCCTGCTCTGTGCCTACGTTCTCGGTGCCTACTTGGCCTCGTTCCAGACACTGCTGGTTTTCCGCCAGACCGGGGGCGGTCTCCGGCGCTATGCCGCGGGGGGCGTCGATCCCAACGACCTGGCGATGACCCTGTCACTTGCCCTGCCGATGGCCTGGTACCTGAGCAATACCTACCGCAAGCCGCTGCTCCGCTGGATCTGCCGGGGATACCTGCCGGTCGCTGTAGTCGCCATAGGTCTGACCGGCTCCCGCGGCGGCATGCTGGCGGGCATCGTCGCGCTCACCATCGTCCCGCTGAGTATGACCCGGCTCTCGCCCAGTCGGCTGGCGATGACGATCGCGATGCTGTTCCTCTCCGGCGCGCTGGCGATCGCCTATGTCCCGGAGAGAATCGTGGAGCGGCTGGCGACCACCTCGACGGAAGTGGAGGGGCTCAGGGTGGGTGGGCGGTTCAAGCTCTGGAAGGCCGGCCTCCGCGCCCTCCCGGAGAACCCGCTCTTGGGGTACGGCACCTCCGGCTTCATCCGTGCGATCAGCCCGGAGATGGGCTCGGCTTCCCAGGTGGCTCACAACTCGTTCGTCTCCGTGCTGGTGGAGCAGGGGCTGATCGGGCTGATGCTGTTCCTGCTCATGTTTGTCGCCGCCTACCGCGGCGTGCGGCGGCTCCCCCTGCTGGAGCGACGATTCGGCCTCGTGCTCATGGCCACGCTCGTGGTGACGATGCTCCCGCTCACCTGGGAGGCCAAGAAGGCAGTCTGGTTCGTTCTGGCGGTACTTGTGGGGTTCTCTCAGGCCCTCAAGGCGATGCCTGCGGACCGCCTGGCCAGCCGCATCCGGCCTGGGCCGATCCCGGTAGGGTCTCCCACGGCGCGCCGGCCCGTTGGCCCCGCTGCCGCTTGGCGTCGGGACGCCGGCGCGTGACGCCGCGCGTGAGCGTGGTGGCCACCGTCTACAACGGTGAGCCCTACTTCGACCGCGCGGTTCCCGGCATCCTGGCCCAGACCTTCGAGGACTTCGAGTTCATCTTGGTCGATGATGGCTCGACCGACCAGACGCTCCCGCTGCTGCGGGAGCTGGCACGTCGTGACCCCCGCATCCGGGTCTTCGCTCCCGGGCGTCTTGGCGCGGCGAGGGCCTACAACTACGGCGTAGAGCAATCACGCGGGGAGCTCGTCGCACGCCAGGACTTCGACGACCGGAGCTACCCTGACCGGCTGCGGCTCCAGGTGGCCCTGCTGGACGCTCGGCCCGAGGTGGGGATCGTCGGCGGTGCCTACCTCCTGGTGGACGAGCGCCGGTGCGAGCGCTACGTCCGGATGCCCCCGACCGATCACCTGGCGCTGCTGGCCGCCATGGCGCGCTACGTTCCCATCGCCCACACCGTCGCCACCTTCCGCCGCCAAGCCTGGGTGGAGGCCGGCGGCTATCCCCTGGTGGAAAACCTGATCGATCTCCGGTTCTATCTTCGGGTCGCCAAGCTTGGCTGGCACTTCGCCAACGTGCCGGAAGTGCTGGGCGAGCACTACGTGCACGACACCAGCTGGTTCCACCGACGACACCGCTATGTCGAGCGGCAACGCGATCTCGCCCGGGTTCAGGCCCAGAGCGTCCGCGAGCTCGGGCTGCCCCGGTGGATGTACCTCTACTCGCTCGGGCGCCACGTGTACGCCTACGTTCCGCCCGCGCTGAAGCGCCTCCTGCGGCGCGGGGCGGGGAGGTCGCGGGAGCGGGATCAGTGAGGATCCTGCTCCTCTCGACCAGCCTGGGGATGGGAGGCGCCGATCAGCAGCTGCTGTCTGCGGCCATGGGACTCCAGGATCGCGGACACGAGGTGCGCATCGTTTCGCTGACCCCGCTGGGCGAGATGGGCGCGCGGGCGCGCGATGCCGGGCTCCACACGGAATCGCTCGGGATGCGACGGGGCGTTCCCGATCCCCGCGGGCTGGTGCGGCTGGTTCGCCTGGTGCGCGCCTGGCGCCCAACCGTGCTCCACAGCCACATGCTGCATGCCAACCTGATGGCGCGCGCGCTCCGGCCCTTCGTCCGAATTCCGGCCGTCGTGTCCACCATTCACAACATCTACGAAGGTGGACGGCTGCGCATGCTGGGCTACCGGCTCACCAACGGGCTGGTCGACCACATGACCATCATCAGCCAGGCTGCCGCGGACCGCTTCATCCGCGACGGCATCGTGCCCCGCGCGCTCCTCGAGGTGGTGCCGAACGGTGTGGATACCGAACGCTACCGGTCCGTGCCCGTCGGCACACGAGACCGGTTTGCGGCAGAGCCTCGGGTTGGACCGTGAATTCGCCTGGCTGGCCGTCGGGCGGTTCGAAGCGGCCAAGGACCATCCCAACATGCTGCGCGCCTTCGCCCGAGTGCGTGCCGAGCGCGCCCGATGCCGTCCTGCTCCTGGTCGGGCGCGGCTCGCTTCAAGCCGAGACTGAAGCCCTGGCCGGTACACTGGGTCTGAATGGCCCGGTGCGGTTCGTGGGGACCCGTGAGGACGTGCCGGAGTTCTTGACGGTGGCCGACGGCTACGTCATGTCCTCGGCATGGGAAGGGATGCCCATGGTGTTGCTCGAGGCGGGCGCCGCCGGGCTCCCCATTGTCGCGACCCGGGTCGGGGGCAACCAGGAGGTAGTGCAGGAGGGGGTGAGCGGCTATCTGGTGCCGCCGAGCGACGACCAGGCGCTCGCGGCCGCGATGCTGCGCCTGATGGCTCTCCCGGAGGCCGAGCGTCGGGCCATGGGAGCACGGGGCCACGACCACGTGCGCCGAAGCTACGGGCTCGGGCGGGTGGTCGATCGGTACGAGGCTATCTACCGCGAGGTGCTGAGCAAGAAAGGCCGCCTGGACGGCGGCCGAGTGATCTTCCCGAGCTATGGTCCCGCCGGCCGGTCGGGCGGGCAACTGGTAGACCTGCAGGTAGTGCTGCCGTGGATCCACCCGTCCCCGGCCCAGCGTGTTCTGCAGCTGGCAGTTGCCGTAGATCCACTGGCGCAGCCCGCCCTCCTTGAGGGTGGTCCGGAAGGCGTGCGACGCGGCGGGCGCTACCACCCAGAGGCGCGAGCGGCCTGCCTCTCGGAGGCGCAGCGAATCGGCAAGCGGTGCCGGGTTCTGCTGCAAGTGGACCACCTTGGTCTGCGGCAGATAATGCTGCAGCACCATCGGCTGGTCGGAGAACACGACGTCGCCCGGCCTGATCTGCTCCGTGAGCCACTGCGCCGCACCCCGGAAATCGAATCGCCGCCCGTCCCGATAATCCGAGATCAGCGTCGGAGCGCCCGCCGCCAGCATCATCAGGGTGACCGTGGCGGGTACCAGCCAGGTGGGGGGTACCTCCCAGTCCACCCGAGACAGCCAGCCGAGGAACAATCCGGCGCCGAGGAAAAACGCAGGCGTGGAGGGCAGTAGGTAGTAGAGCGACACCGAGGTGCGGAAGGAGACCAGGAGCAGGAAGCCGATGTGAAACACGGCAACGCTCGCGAGAAGCAGTGCAACCGGGCGATGCACTCCTCGCGCGCCACCCCAGGTAGACTCCGGATAGGGCCGCCAAGACGACCGGCACCGTGAGACTGTCGGCCAGCGCCGTGAGCTTCACCAGTTGCCTGATCCCGGGGGGCGCTGGGTAGGCAATAGGAATTGCCCGTACCCGGGCATCTGGTCGTGCATCGAGATCCAGCCGTGAAGGAGCGGGACGAACCGATACAGCGCCAGGGCAAACACCACCAGTAGGGCTGCGGCACCCCAGCGCACCGCCGGGTGGCGCCACAGCTGGGCCAGCTGCTCCCGTCTGAGGCTGGCGAGCAGGAGGAGCGCCGGTCCCCCCACGGACACGACACCCGTCGGATGGGAGAGACCGGCCAGGATGGTGGTGACCACACCGAGAGCGAACATCCGTCCGCTCCGATCGCGCACGCCGAGGAAGAGTGCAAACGGCGCAATGCTGCAGAAGAGGAACACCAGACTCCAATACCTGGCCAGCTGGGAATAGAGGATCTGCGTGGGATTGAGAGTCACCAGCAGGGCCGCGAAGAGTGCCTCGCGAGATCCCACCATCCGCCTTCCTACGAGATACAGGGCGGGGACGGCGATGGTGCCGGCGAGCGCAGGGACGAGGCGCATTCCGAACTCGTCCAGAGAGACCAGCGGGCGGACCAGGAAGTAGTTGAGCAGGTATACCAGCGGCCGTGCGTTGCCGAACTGAGGCCGCTGCGAGTCACGGTAGGTGAAGATCTCGGTTGCCTGAAAGTTCCAGTCGCCAAGGTGCCAGAAGCGGAGCACCAACGCGAGAAGCGTCAATGCCGCGAGGAGCAGCCACGCCATTCGCTCGGAGGAAGGGCCGCTGATGCCGAAACCGGGGCCTGCCTGGCGCGTCCTGCGAAGCGATCCCTCCGCCCGACTGTGCGTGCTTGCGGACGCATGAACCTCTCCTGAAGTGGACCGAGGTGTCCTTGGCCTGAGCGGCGAGAATCTTAATTGCCACAGGCACTTGGCACCAAACAAAAACGGAAGCCCCTTGACAAATGTGACCGGGATCACCATTCTGCACGCGGCGCGAGCTCAAGACGACGAGATGGCACCACTCCGGTGTGCATTCCTTCGCGCCCCGCACGACTAGTTCCCTAGTCCCAGCGGAACCGTACCTCCTCCAAAAACACACCCGTAGGAAACCGGCAGATCATCTGCCTTTTTCCGCTGCGTCAGGACTCATGCGCGATGAGCCCCCGCTTCGGCCGAGCCGAGCGTTGGCCCCTCGCCCTGTCGCTACAACTGTGTCTTCTCAATTCAGTAACGAGAGAGGAAACGCCCGCGTATGCCCCACAGCTTCAAGTTGTCCCGTCGGATCGCGCGTTTTCGAGCGCCCGTTGCAGCGGCCCTCCTGTTGTCCCTCTTTGCCTGTGACAGCGCCGACACCTTCAATCCAGATCCCACCATTACCGCTGACCCGGCCGAACCAGGGACGACACTCACCGACGGCGGCGAAGTCCAGGCGGTCCCTGCTGTGCCGTCCGAGGCTGCGGTTTCCTTCTCCGGCGGCATTCCGATCGGCACCTTTGCCCTGCCGACCAGCGCGCTCGGGAGCACTGTACAACGGCGCGCACCGCAACATCGGGCCCTTCGCTTTGACCAGCGAGCTTTCGACCATCCGCTCCCGCGGCGGCAAGATCGTGCTGATGATGGCGGGGAGCCAGAAGCACTATAAGAACAGCGACGGTAGCTTCAGCCTCACCAAGTGGAAGGACCGCATCGATCGGTATCGCAACATCAACTTCTCGTCATTCATCAACGATGGCACCATCATCGCCCACTATCTCATCGACGAGCCGTACGATGCGTCCAACTTCGGCGGCAAGGAGGTTCCCGGTTCCACGCTCGAGGAGATGGCGCGCTACAGCAAGTCGATCTGGCCCAGCCTCAAGACGGTGGTGCGCGCGGAGCCGTACGAGATCAAGTGGAGCGGTACCTACCGGGCCCTGGATGCGGCTTGGGCCCAGTATCTCTCGCGCAAGGGCAATGCGTCCGACTACATCCAGAAGAACGTCGCGGCCGCCAAGCAGATGGGCCTGGGGCTGATCGTCGGGCTCAACATCGTCGGTGGAGGTACCCCGAACGGCACCTGGATGACGCCGAGCGAGGTCGAGAGCTGGGGCTCCGCGCTGCTGAGCAGCGACTTTCCTTGCGCGTTCATCAGTTGGCAGTACAGCTCCGACAAACTGGGCTCCGGCGCCATGAAGGACGCGATGAGCAAGCTGCGGCGAAAGGCCGAGAGCCGGTCCTCCCGGAGCTGTTCGGGCTGAGTCCCTCCAGGGCAAGCAGGCCAGCGGGGGTCGCAGATCATTCTGCGACCCCCGCGTGTCGTGGGAGGCTACCAGCCGCCGCGATCGTAACGCGCCGTGCCGCGCGCGTCGTAGAGCGAAAGTTCGCGGTGGTGCGGCGGGGGCCGCGGTAGCCGCGGCCCCCGTCCGTCATTCGGTCCGCGAGCGCATTGGCCGCTCCCGTAGCCAGGGTAGGGGACGAGTCCGCGGTACGGCTTCTGTCCGGCGCGCGAGCGACGATCGCGAAGCCCTCACAGAAATTCTCCAATCCCAACCGGCAAGTCGCGACCTGACGCAGCATCTCGATGGTGTAGAGCGGCACGAAGAACGAGGTATAGTCCGAGTTGTAGTATGGGATCACTTGGACCACGTCCAGGCCGCTGTCCCGGCAGAGCCGCGATAGCCTGGCGGGGGTGCAATCGCGATAATAGGCGCGAAAGCCGCTGTTGGCCTTCTTTTCCGGGAACACCGCAAAGAGGACTCTTCGGCCCAGGCGATTGCCCAGTGCGCGGTTCAGGATGGCGAATGGAGCGTTCCCACAGGGCACGACGTGGGCCATGAGCCCGTTCGGCATCAGGGCACCGGCCAGGTTGGCGATTGCGGCAGGAGTATCAGCTACGTGCTCCAGGAGCGTTCTGGAGAACACGAGGTCGTACTTCCCGGGGATGTGAACGCGGCCGATGTCGCCGACGATGACCGAGTCATATGCGCCGGCGGGGGCCTGGGTGAGCTCCGTCTCGGAGATGTCGAGACCGACCACATGAAGGTCCAGTTCCCGCTTTATCTGAGGCGAAATCGCGGGGTATTTGCCCCCACCGACATCCAGAACGCGCAGGCCCGGTGCCAGGAGGCTCGGGAGCACGTTGTCCCGGAAGTCGACCGGGCCGTCCTTGGCACTCTGAGGCACCAGCCGGCGTAGCGAGGGCTCGTTCCCAATGCGACAAGCGACGATTCCATTCGATGAACCGTCTGAGGACGCTCGGCATGTGCGGTGATTCCTGAAGCTCGGAGATGAGACACGCTGTCGAGGGAGGCAGCGGCTGATGCAAGCGGGTCTCAGTGGAGCATCTGCGGTGGCCCGCGCCGCTGGCTGGGTAATCTGGTTACCGCCATGGGCAGGCGCAACTACCAGCCGCCCCGACGGAAGAGCACGACGGGGATGGTCCGCAGCATGATGCGGATGTCTTCGCCCAGGCTCCGCCGCCGGATGTACTCCAGGTCGTAGCGAACCTTGGTCCGGACGTCGTCCACCGAGCGGTCGTAGTGGTGGTGGATCTGGGCCAGCCCGGTGATCCCCGGCTTGGCCCGCTGGCGCAGCGGGTACTCGGCGATGTGCTCCCGCAGCTCGGCGAAGATGGTGGGCCGCTCGGGCCGGGGGCCGACGATGTTCATCTCGCCCCGCATGACGTTCAGCAGCTGGGGGATCTCGTCCAGCCGGTACTGGCGGAGGAAGCGGCCGACCGGGGTGATCCGGGGATCGTTCTGGGTGGCCCAGACCGCGCCGGTGGCGCGCTCGGCGTCCACCTGCATCGTGCGGAACTTGTAGATGGTGAAGGGCCGGCCACCGATGTCGCGGGTGCGGCGATGATTGCCTGCCTCAGCGCCGGGAACGCGACGATCCAGCCCGACCCGCTCCTGCGGGTAGAGCACCGGGCCGCGCGAGGTCAGCTTGATGGCGATGGCGATCAGGAGCAGGATGGGCAGCAGCGCCACGAGCGCGAGCGCCGCCAGGAGGAAGTTCACCCAGTGGGTGACGCGCGCGCCAATTCCGAGCTCGGCGGCGGCGCGCACTCGTGTCGGAGTCGCTTGCGACCCCAAGTGTCGGAGAAGACTCCGCGGTGGATCCCACGCGTTCCGCCAGCGCTTCCATCCATCGCATCACGTGAGTGGTCCGGTTCCTGAAAGCTCGGGGAATGGTGCCGCGTCGGGACGCGGAAATACGGGAGTGCCGGGCCCCTCGGCGGAGCGGGGCTGCCGGCGCATTTTCGCACGATCCATGCCCCGGGAACCGGGGTGTGAAATGGCTTCTGTGGCATCATATAAACCATTACCCGACAATAGAATTACGTATCACACCTTATCTGGTTTCGAGGTGGGTACGCTCTGCGCTGTGTGGTAAATCGCCTACATCCTGGTCGCGCGCGGTGACAATCTCACACGCGCAGCGCCCACCAGCGGACGACCAGCGTCGCGCCCAACGCGAGCAGCAGGTGGATCGCGCCGGCATTCACCGACGTGAAGAAGACCAGGGCAATCCAGGCGACCAGCGACACGATCGCGGCGAGCAGCGTCAGCGACATCGACTCCTCCCATCGGGCATGTCGTGCTTGCATCACGTTGACGGCCAACACACCGGTTCCTATCTTATCACTCGCGGTAGCGGGGAGCCACGTTATTGAGCCAACAGGTCCGATGATGGGTCCGAATGCCGTGGCGGATGCCATGCCCCTCGGGGGAAGGCAGAAGTCAAGGTGAGGACGCCGAGCATTCTCATTGGGCTTCAATAACCCTCTTCGTTGCCGTCCTAGACGCCGATCTCTCGCGAGGTCGGCGTTTTTGTCTCCCCGGCGGCGGGGTCGGTCGCGCCCTAGCCTCACCTCGCCAGACCCTCCATCTTCCCACCCATGCCCAGAGCCAGCGTCACCCGCAAGGTCCACTTCAACGCGGCCCACCGGGTGCACAACCCCAAATTTTCCGACCAATGGAATCGAGAGATGTTCGGTGCGTGTAACAATCCGAACTATCACGGCCACAACTACGAGCTGGAGCTGACCGTCGAGGGTGAGATCGATCCCGAGACCGGGTACGTGCTCGACCTGAACCGACTGAAGCAGATCGCCGAAGAGCGGCTGCTCCGGCGTCTCGACCACAAGAACCTGAACCTCGACGTCGATTGGTTCAGGGAGCTCATCCCCACGTCGGAAAACGTCGCCCTGGTATGCTGGCGGGAGCTGCGGGCGGCGCTTCCCGAACACCTCACCCTGCGGCTGCGGCTCTGGGAGACGCCGAGGAACTATGTCGACTATCAAGGTGCATAGGCCGACGCCCCCAGCGGCCCAGGCCGAGCCGTTCGCGGAGAAAGTGCGCGACATCCTCGCGGCCCTGGGGGAAGATCCGGAGCGGGAGGGGCTGGTCAAGACGCCGGAGCGGGTCGAGTCCTCCCTCCGCTGGCTCACCCAGGGCTACCGGATGTCGGTGGAGGACGCCGTGGGCGATGCGGTGTTCGAGGAATCCCACCAGAGCATGATCATGGTTCGCGACATCGAGCTCTACTCGATGTGCGAGCACCACCTGCTCCCGTTCTTCGGCCGGGCGCACGTCGCCTACATCCCCAACGGAAAAATCCTGGGCCTGTCCAAGGTCGCGCGCATCGTGGACGTCTTCGCCCGCCGGCTCCAGGTCCAGGAGCGGATGACCGACCAGATCGCCGACGCCGTGATGGACGTGCTGCACCCCACCGGGGTCGGCGTGGTCATCGAGGCGGCGCACTTCTGCATGATGATGCGTGGAGTCGAGAAGCAGAACTCGCGCACGGTCACGAGCGCGTTGCGCGGCATCTTCCGGGACGACTCCAAGACCCGGGTCGAGTTCCTCCGCCTGGCCCATGGCGGGCGCACCAACGAGTGACCGCGCTCGCGGGGCAGCTGGCGCTGGTCACCGGCGCGTCCCGGGGCATCGGTGCCGCCGCGGCCCGGGCGCTCGCCAGCGCCGGCGCTCGGGTCGTACGGGTGGCACGCAGCTTCCCCGAAAAGGAAATGAGCGGTTCCTCGATCTTCCCTGCGACCTGACGGACGAGGCGCAGGTCGAAGCACTCGCCCGCCGCGTGCATCGGCGCCGAGGGCGTTCCCTCGGTCGTGGTCAGCAACGCCGGCGGCTTCCTGCTCCGAACCTCTCGAGCGCACCACCGCCGCCGAGTTCGACGCGCAGATCGGGCTCAACCTCCGCGGAGCGTTCCTGCTCGCCCGGGCATTCCTGCCCGCGATGCGTGACGCCGGAGGCGGCAGCTTCATCAGCGTCGGCAGCGTTGCCGATCACACCGGATTTCCCGAGAACGCGGCGTACGCCGCGAGCAAGTTCGGTCTGCGCGGGCTTCACGAGACACTCGCCGCCGAGTATGCCGGTACGGGGGTCCGCCTCTCGCTGGTCTCGCCCGGAGCGACCGACACCACGATCTGGGATCCGTTCACCCCGGAGCGCCGCGCGGGTTTCCCCGCGCGGGCAGCGATGCTCCGACCCGAGGATGTGGCGGACGCCATCCTCTTCGCCGCCACCCGGCCCGCCCATGTCCACGTCGATTGGATCCGGCTGCGCCCCTCCGGACGTCCGTCGCGCGACCCCACCGCGTCCCGCATCGATGCGTAGGCGATCTCCCTGAGCGGAAGCCTGCCCGCGTCCACGAGCGATACCTGCGCGCGGCTTTCCTCGTCGCGTCGCTCGCCGCGGTGCCCATCGGCACCGCGGCCTCACAGGGCGCGGTACCCGCGCTCCCCGACAGCGGAGGCTGGGGCGTCCACGTCCTGGCCGCGGCGCGGGATCCGAGCGGAGCGCTCTGGCTGGGCACGTACGGGAAGGGGATCTACCGGCTGTCCCCCGGCGCCACGACCTGGCAGGTGATTCGGAGCGACACCACGCCCGGCGCGCTCTCCTGGGACTTCGTGCAGGCGTTCGGCTTCGGGCCGCGGGGTCAGATCTGGTACGGCACCGTGGGGAACGGATGGGGTCTGTCCCTGGACGGCGGGAAGACGTGGAAGAGCTGGACCTACGACCAACTCGGACCGGAGTGGCAATACGTGGCGGCGGGAGGGATCGCGACGAAGGGCGACACGACGGTGATCGCGACCGCCGACGGGCTCCAGATCACCACCGACGACGGCGGGCATTGGACCGCGATCGTGGACTCGGTCGGCCCCGCCGCGAAGGGCCCGGCGGATACGGCTCTCCCGCTCCTCGCCAGCGAGTACGTCCGCCGGCTCGGCACCGACGAGCGCGGATGGATCGTCTCCACCCTTCGGGGCGAGCAGCGGCTGCGCCATAGCGGCGCAGGGTGGGTGGCCGAGCCGGCCGGGCACGCGGTGTTTCCTCCGCCCGACTCGGTGATGGTGGGCGGCCGCCCCTACCGCGGCGGTCCCTGCGGCCTCGTGCCGGCGGGGGACGTGTCTCCCTGTCTCCGCGGCAACGCGACCGGCGGGCTGTCTCCGGCCTCGCCCCTCACCATCTGGCTGAAGCGGCCGATCTCCCCACGCGACAACCCGCTCATCGATCAGACCTACCGCTATGGCTCCACCATGGGCGGGAACTTCCAGCAGCACCAGGGTGTCGAGTTCAACAATCCCGACGGGACTCCGGTGCTGGCCGCCGGGCCAGGCACGGTCGTCCTCGCCGGCAGGGCGGAGGCCGGGGCGCTCACCGTCACCATCCGGCACGATACCACGGTCACCGGCGGCGGGATCCGGTACCGGCTCTACTCCACGTACTATCACAACTCCGCACTGATGGTGAGGGCGGGGGAACGTGTTCGCGCGGGGCAGGAGATCGCCAGGGTCGGCAATACCGGTCGCGCGACCAACGATCACCTCCACCTCGAGCTGTCGGCGTCGCCCACCGATTCGTTGCGCGCGATCGTGGATTCGGCGCAGCGCTTCCCCCCGTACACCACCAATGCCGAGCTCTGGATCGAGCCGCTGCCGGGCACCGGTATCGTCGCGGGCCAGGTCATCGGCGCGGACGGTGCGCCCGTGAGGCAGGCCAGGATCTACGGCCTCGTGAAGCGCGCGCCCACCGAGACTCCTTTCTCCTTTGCCGAGACCTACGGCGACAAGGCGCACTCCCACCCGCTGTACGGCGAACACTTCGCAGTGGGCGACGTGCCGGCCGGGACCTACGTCGTCGGCACCGAGATCGGCGGCAAGCGGGTGCTCCGGCGGGTCACCGTCGCTCCCGGCAAGCTGACCTGGGTGGTCTTCACGCCCTGATGTTCATCGAGCTGACCGATCATCTCCGCTGCCCCGCCGATCACGAAGAGAGCTATCTCGTTCTCCTCCCCGGCCGGATGGAGCACCGCTCGGTGCTCGAGGGCCGGCTGGGCTGTCCGGTCTGCGGCCGCACCTACTCGCTGACCGACGGAGTTCTCGATCTGGGTGGCGAGGCACCCCAGCCGCCGGCCTCGACGCTGCTCGAGCCCGAGGCGCTTACGGCGCTGGTGGGCCTGAGCGGACCGGGCGGTTACCTGGTGCTGGTGGGGAGGCCGGCGGCGCGGTGGCGCGAGGTGGCGGAGCTCAATCCTGGAGTCGGGCTGGTCGCGGTGAACCCGGGCGCGGAGGTGGTGGACGAACCGGGCATCAGCGTGCTCCGAAGCGGCTCGCTTCCGCTCAAGTCACGCTCGATGCGCGGCGTGGTGCTGGGCAGTCCCTACGGGAGCGACCCGAGCTGGGTCAGCGATGGAGCGAGAGTGGTGTTGCCGGGCCTGCGGGTGGCCGGCGAAGGCCGAGTCCCCGAGGCCACAGAGATCGATCTGATGGCGACGGCGGGCGGTGTCTGGGTGGGCACTCCCCGCCACTGACCGGCGGCCGATCACTTCTCGAGGTAGAGGGCCTCGATGGCGGGACGGTTGTGCTCCTCCACCACCCGGCGGCGCACTTTCAGCGTCGGGGTCAGCTCTCCCGCCTCCACCGTAAAGTCCTTCGGCAGGATCAGCAGCTTCTTCGGCATCTCGAACTGCGCCAGGTCCCGCAGTGTCATCCGCACCTCGCGCTCGATCTTCTGGCGCACCTCGGGATGGCCGAGCAGCTGCGCCAGATCGCCGTCGGGGAGTCCCTTGTGCTCGACCCAGCCCTTCACCTGCGCGGGGTTGGGCACCACCAGCATGATCGGAAACGGCCGGCGGTCGCCGATCATCACGGCGCTGGAGACGAACTTGCTCGTCTTGGCCAGGATCTCGATCGGCTGGGGGGCGATGTTCTTGCCGCCGGCGGTGACGATCAGGTCCTTCTTCCGGTCGGTGATGCTCAGGTAGCCGTCGGCGTCGATGATCCCGATGTCGCCGGTGTGGAACCACCCCTCCTCGTCGATCGCCTCCGCCGTGGCCTCCGGCTTGTTGAAATAGCCGCACATCACGTTGGGGCCCCGGGTCACGATCTCCCCGTCGGGCGCGATGCGGATCTCCACTTCCGGAATCGCCTTGCCCGACGGTGCCCAGGCGATGGTTCTGGAAGGTGTTCACCGCCATCACCGGCGAGGTCTCGGTGAGGCCGTATCCCTCCAGGATCGGCAGACCCGCCGCGTAGAAGAAGCGCGCGATGTCGGGCGAGAGCGGCGCCCCGCCCGAGATGAAGAAGCGGATGCGCCCGCCGGTCCGGGCTCTGAGCTTGGCGAAGACCAGCCGGTCCGCCAGCGCCCGCTGGAGCCGGAGGGCCGGCGACACCGGCCGCCGCGCGATGGTCGCCTCGGCCCACCGCTCGCCCACCTCCCGCGACCAGGCGAAGATCCGCTTTCGAAGCGGGGACGCCGTCCGCACGCTGTCCAGCACCCTGGCGTAGATCTTCTCGTAGAGCCGTGGCACCGAGGCCATCAGATGCGGCCGGACCTCCTGCATGTCGGCCGGGACGGTGTCGACGCTTTCGGCGTAGTTGATCACCACGCCCGCGTGGAACATGCAGTAGTGACCGAACATCCGCTCGAAGATGTGGGAGAGCGGCAGGAAGGAGAGGCACTCGTCCTCGTCGGTGAAGCTGAAGAGGGCGACGCTGGTCGTCACGTTGGAGGCGATGTTCCCGTGGCTCAGCATGACGCCCTTCGGGTCGCCGGTGGTGCCGGAGGTATAGATGAGCGTCGCGAGGTCGTCCTCGACCACCTCGAGCGCCGACGCCCGCCAGTCCGGGTGCCGCTCGCGGGCCGCGCGCCCGCGCTCCAGCACCTGGTCGAAGCGGAGGACGCCGGCGCCGGTCGCGGAGTCGTCGAAGGCGATGACGTGGGCGAGCCCGGGGAGGCGGTCGCGGATCCGCGTCACCTTCTCCAGTTGTGCCGCGCTCGAGACCAGCACCGCGGCCGCGCCGGAGTCGCGGAGAATGTATTCGGCTTGCTTGGCCGGGAGGGTGGGGTAGATGGGGACGTCGGTGCAGCGCGCCGCGAGGCAGGCGTAGTCCGCGATCGCCCATTCGGGCCGGTTCTCCGAGAGGATCGCGACGCGGTCGCCCGGCGCGACCCCCAGCTCCTGGAGGCCGATGCTCAGGTCCTGCACCCGTTCGGCCATGTCCCGGTAGCCGATGGTCATCCACCGGCCCGCCCGCTTGGACCGGAGTGCCGCCGGCCGGCTCCCGAAGCGGTCCATCGCCTCGAAATAGAGCTGATTCAGGGTCCGGGGCGTGGCGCCTCCTATTGGAACAGCACGATGAAGCGCTGCCCCGAGCCGGGCACCGCCGCGCCGCGGGTACGGTTCGCCCGGACCTCCACGATCGCGGTGTCCGGCGGTATCTGCCCCGTGACCATGCTCAGCGCGATGGCGGCGGTGCCGTCGGCGAGGGTGCTGATGGTGTCGCTTTGCACTCCGCCCGCCAGCTGCACGACCGGGACGGCGCCGGCGACCGGCTGGGTGATCTCGTAGATCACCGGGCGGGAGCCGACGGGGCCGACCGGAGACCGGCTCTCCAACCGGACCACCAGGTTGGCGGGGACCGGCGGGTCGGCAGCGATCGGGATGACGAAGACGGAGTCGCCCACGACGATGATCGTATCAGCGGGAGCGAGGAGAGTGAAGGTGATCCGCTCGGAGGTGAGGGAGCCGACGGCGGCCTGCACGTCGCCGGTGCCTGGTGCGATCGCGGTGACGAGACCCGTCGCGTCCACACTGAGCGCGGCGGCGCTCGCCAGCCATTCGATCGTGGCGTCCACCGCTTGGCCATCGGCGTCCAGGGCGCGCGCTGAGAGTTGGGCCTGTTCGCCGATCTCGAGAGTCAGGAGCTCGGGGACCTGGATCTCCAGCGCCACCACACCGCCCTGACCCTCCTCCAGGCTGCTGCAAGCCGCGGCCGCGAGGAGCGGGAGCAGGCGCGCCCAGCGCCTCACAGGGTCTCCTGGGCCGGGCTGCTCGCGATGTCCCGCAAGGCGCCCTCCGCGTGCCGGATCCACCGCTCGGCGTCGGGGCCCTTGGGTGGTCGCGCCAGAAACGCTCTCAGGTGCTCGGCGGCCTGCTGGACGTCCCCCCGCTTGAGCAGAAGGAAGGCGACCCCGTAGTGGGCACCCACCAGGCTCGCGTCCAGCTCGAGGGCGCGCTTGTAATGCCGGATGGCCTCCTCCGGCTGGCTGGTCTTGGTAAAGGCGATGGCCATGTTGAGCAGGATGCGCGAGTCGCTGGGGTTGTCCCGGAAGGCCAGGCGGTACGAGGTGAGTGCCGCCTCGAAGTCGCCCTGCCGCTCCAGCGCCAGCCCCTCGTTCAGATAGTCGAGCCGCTGCGGCTGCAACGTCTCGCGGGATTCCTTGCCGAACATGCGTCGCCAGAAACTCATGGGACGTTGGCTTCTCCGAGCAAAGTCAAACGGGGACAACGCGTTGGGCTCCCGGCGAATCTAGTGATCACCAACGGTCATCGCAACGCGCAGCGGCGGTTGCCGCGCCTGGGCATCCGGCGTAGGTTGGGACAGCTCAATCAGGAGGCAGGCATGCGCCGCAGCCAACCGCCCGCATCGAAGGGCGTGCTCGAGGTAGACTGGCCGTTCTTCGGTGAACTGTGTCGGGCCCTGGCGTTGCGCGTGGCCCGGGACTACGAGCCGGAGATCGTTCTGGGAATCGCCAAGGCCGGCGTGATTCCCGGAGTCGTGGTGGCGTCGATACTCCAGACGGAATTCACGTCCATGGCGGTCACCCGGCAGGAGGCCGGGGCCCAGCCGGTGCTGGTGTCGGGACCGCCGCCCACCATCCGTGGCCGCCGCGTGCTGGTGGTTGACGAAACCTGCGACACCGGCAGCACCATGAAGCTCGCCCTGAGCGAGATCCGCGCGCTCCATCCCGCCGAGGTTCGCTCGGCGGTCTCCTTCAAGACCGGGGAGTATGCCCCCGATTTCCACGCCTTCGAGACCGACAACTTCATCATCCTCCCGTGGGACCGCGAGATCGTCCAGGGCGGCGAGCTGGTCATGCGGCCCGACTACGCGGCCCGACTCTGATCCCACTGCAACCCCCGCGGGTCTGAGACCGTCTAAGCAGGATCCTCATTCCGGAGAGACTCCGATGCAGGTCCTGCCGACACTGGTCCTGGGCTGCCTGTTGATCCTTCCCACGACCGCCCCGGCCCAACAGGGCGAGCGATACACCCTGGAGGGGGAGGAAGTGGCCGTCTACAACGTGGCCGGAACCCTCACCGTGGAGCCCGGCACCGGGGCCGTCTCGGTGGACGTGGCGCGTGGCGGAGCCGACGCCGCCAAACTGCGGGTCGAGCGCGGCGAACTGGACGGGCGGGAAACGCTGCGGGTGATCTACCCGGCCGAGTCGATCGTCTATGCCGGCATGGAGTCCGGCTCGTCCACCACGCTCAGGGTCCGTGAGGACGGGACCTTCGGCGACGGAGACTCCCACGAACACCACCGCGGCCGCAAGGTGAGGGTCTCGGGTGAGGGGGACGGGCTCCGGGCCCACGCAGATCTGAAGGTGCGGATGCCGGTGGGGGATCGGGTATCGCTGTATCTCGCCGTGGGCAAGGTCTCGATCACCAACGTGAACGGCGAGCTGCTGGTGGACGGGCACTCGGCCCCGATCACCGCCTCCGGGACCAAGGGTCGGTTGGTGCTCGACGTGGGGTCGGGATCGGTCAAAGTCTCCGGGGCCGAAGGCAGCCTGAACGTGGACACCGGCTCCGGGACGGTCGAAGTCTCGGGCTTCCGCGGCGGCGAGCTCACCATCGATACCGGGTCCGGCGGAGTCACCGGAAGCGAGCTGCGGGCCAGCGAGATCCAGATCGACACCGGTTCCGGCGATATCGAGCTGACGGCGGTGACCGCGCCGGTGCTCATGCTGGAGACGGGAAGTGGGAGCGTGGGGGCCGACTTGCGGGGCCCGGTGCGCGAGCTGGCGGTCGAGACGGGATCGGGCGACGTCTCGGTGCGGGCGCCGGCATCGCTGGCGGCGGAGATCGAGATCGAGACGGCCAGCGGGGGGATCGAGACCGACTTCCCGCTTCAGGTGACCCGGCACTCCCGCGATCACATCGTCGGGCAGATCGGCGCCGGCACCGGCAGGGTCGCGATCGAGACCGGGTCGGGCGACGTGCGCCTGCTCAAGAGCCCGAACTGATGCCCAGCGCCTCGGCGTAGCCCGCGCCCTGAGCCATCCGGTCGTAGAGGGTGCTCAGGGTCTCGGGCGAGCCGGCCAGGAAGCGGCAGCGCGCGTCGCCCCGGGACCGGCACTCCACCTCCATCACGGCCACCAACCCGTCGGACAGGCGTCCAAAGAAGTCCGCTAACATCCCGCAAGTGAGATGGCAGGACGGGAACTCGCCGCCCCCCGTCTCGACCGATTCCGCCCACTCGGCCGAATCCAGGGCGAGGACCGAATCGCCGAGCGGCCTCGCCTCCAGCCGGCCCCATCCTTGATCGAAGAAGAAGGCGGACAGTGTCTCGCTCAGGAAGGCGGCGTCGAGCTCGCCGGGGTCCTCCACGCCACGGGTGGCGACCAGCCATTCCCGGAACTCGCCGTACATCTCCTCTCCTCCCGCGAAGCCCGCTTCCTGGAGGTAGGTGGAGGCCTGGAGTCCGGTGTCCCGCTCCAGCGCGGAGCGGAGCTGGTGCAGCACGCGGCGTCCGAGCCGGAGGCCACCGTGATGGGGACGGGACAGATCGGTAGTCATGGGCGATGGGGTTGAGGACGCTGCATCTTAGGACCCGCGACCGACGCGACGCAAGAGCTCGCCTTCGTCGATCACCTCTACGCCCAGTTCCTTCGCCTTCTCCAGCTTGCTGCCGGCTTCCTCTCCCGCCACGAGCGCGTCCGTCTTCTTGCTGACGCTTCCCGCCACCCGGCCGCCCGCGGCCTCGATGAGGCTGGCCGCCTCGGTGCGCGAGAGGGTGGGCAGGGTGCCGGTCAGCACGTAGGTGCGTCCCGTGAGCGCGCCGTCGCCTCCGGCGGCGCCCGGTTCGCTGAAGGTGAGCCCGGCGCGCTCCAGCCGGCCGACCAGCTCGACGTTTCGCGGTTCGGCGAAGAAGGCCACGACCGCGGCGGCAATCGTTGGGCCGACGCCGGGAACCGCATTGATCGCCTCCTCCGACGCCACGATCAGCGCGGGCATGGTGCCGAACCGGCGAGCGAGGAGAACCGCGACCGTCTTGCCGACGTGGCGGATCCCGAGTCCGAACAGCAGGCTCGAGAGCGGGCGACTCTTCGAGGCCTCGATCGCGGCGACGAGCTGCTCGGCCGACTGTTTGGCGAACCGGTCCAGCTCGACCAGCTGCTCGCTCCGGATCTGATAGAGATCCGCCACGTCGCCGATGAGCTTGGCGTCCAGCAGCTGACGCACCCGCTCGTAACCCAGGCCGCGGACGTCCATCGCACCGCGCGAGGCGTAGTGGACGATGGACTCCAGGATCCGCCCTGGGCAGGACGCGTTGGGGCAGTAGCGCATGACCTCGTCGGGCGGGCGCTCCACTGCGGTGCCGCAGGCGGGACATCGGTCGGGCATCCGCCAGGGTGCCGATCGCGACTTGGGATCCACGCCCTCGAGCAGCGGGCGGACCACCTGCGGGATCACTTCCCCGGCGCGAATCACCTCGACCCGGTCGCCCTCCCGGATGTCCTTCTGGGCGATCAGCTCCTCGTTGTGCAGTGTGGCCGCGCTCACGGTGACGCCGGTTATCTGGACCGGCTCCAGCGAGGCCCAGGGGTTGAGGGCGCCGGTGCGGCCCACGTTGATCTCGATGCGCCTCACCCGGGTCACCGCCACCTCCGGCGCAAACTTCCGGGCGATCGCCCAGCGCGGCTCCCGGCCGCCGACGACGCCCAGCTCGGCATGAAGCCGAAGCCGGTCCACTTTGACGACCACGCCGTCGGCCTGGAAGGGGAGGTGGGGCAGGAGCTGCTCGAACGAAGCGACCTTCTGCTGTACCCCCTCCAGTGTCTCGAAGCGTTCGCGGTGGGGTTCCACCTGGAAGCCCCAGGCGTCGAGCAGGTCGAGGACCTCCCAATGGGTGCTCGCGGGAAGCGCGCCCTCGATCGGCTCCACCGAGAAGGCGAACATCCGCAGCCGTCGCTTGCGGGTGAGCGCCGGGTCGAGCTGGCGGAGGCCACCCGCGGCGGCGTTCCTCGGATTGGCGAAGAGCGGCTCGCCCTCCTTCTCCCGGGCCTCGTTGACCCGTGTGAAGCCGGCGTAGGGCAGGTAGACCTCCCCCCGCACCTCCATGAGCTTCGGCCATCCCCGGCCCTTGAGGGTGAGCGGGATGTCGGCGATGGTGCGGAGATTGGCGGTGACGTTCTCGCCGATCTCTCCGTTACCCCGGGTGGCGCCGACGGTCAGCCGGCCCGCCTCGTAGGTCAGGGTGACGGCGGCGCCGTCGATCTTGATCTCGGTGGTGTAACCGGCCGCTCGCACCTCGGGGGCCAGGCGCGCGTTCCGCTCCTCCCAGGCCGCGAGCTCGTCGGCCGAGAAGGCGTTCGCCAGGGACAGCATCGGTCGCTTGTGGGTGTATTTGGCGAGGGCGCTGGCGACCGGGGCGCCTACCCGCTGGGTGGGGCTGTCCGGGGAGAAGACTTCAGGGTGCGCCGCTTCCAACGCCTGCAGCTCGCGGAAGAGCCCGTCGTACTCGGCGTCGGTGATCTCCGGCGTGTCCAGAACGTAATACGCGTAATTGGCGCGTTCGATCTGCTGCCGCAGCGAGGCCGCCTGGTCGGCCGCGCGCGAGCTCACCGCGAGGCGGCCTCCTGGCTGAGAACGGCCTGCGCCACGCCGGAGAGCCGGCTGATCTCCGCGGAGGTGTCCGCGGTCTGGTCGGGGTCGTCCTCGAATCCCGCCCGCGGGGGGTAGGCCGACAGCAGGTTCCGGAGAAATCCGATCAGCGCGGCCTGCTCCCGCTCGCGACGGCGAAGCGCGCCATTCTCGCCCCGCTGCTGGCGCAGCTTCTCGAAGCGGTGCGCATTCCGCAGCGCCTTGGCGGTGAGGTTGGCCACGACCTGGCAGAACTGGAGATCCGCGGCGGAGAAGGCCGGCCCGTCGCGGAAGGTGCGCAGCAGAATCGCGCCGATGGCCGTGCCCCGCCAGGAGATCGGGATCGCGGTGATGGCCTTCACCCGGCGGGCGGTGAGCGAGCCTCGCGCGGGGCTCAGCGACGGATCGGTGGCGGCGTCGGCGATGTAGACCGTCTCCCCGGTCTGGATCGCCCGGCGGAGCTCCGGGTAGCGCTCGAGGTCCACCACGTAGTTCCGGATGCCGGGATCCTCGTAGCTCGCCACCAGGCGGACGCGGCGGCCGCCGCGTTCGGCGAGGAAGATCGAGCAGCGGTCGAGGCCGAACGTCTCGCCCAGGCGGAGCGCCACCGACTGGACGATGTCCGCGAAGTGCAGCGTGCCGCTGATTTCCTGAAGAATCTCGATCACCGCGAGGAGATGCTTTCGCTCCTGCTCCAGCGCGCTGAGCCGGTTCTGCAGCCGTTCGACCTCATCGAATGCCGGTACCGCCGTCATGATGGTATCCAGGGTAGGGTGGTCTAGGCTGATAATAAGGCTCTGGCGGCGGGGCGAAAGCCGTGAATCAACCTGCAGTCGGGGTGTCAAATCCCTGGGCTGTCACGATGGTTGACGCCACCTCCGGCCCGGCTAGGTTGCACCGGAGCCGGCCTAGGTCTTGTCCGCTATCCGCTTGGCCAGCGCGGCTGCTCGCTCTCGATACACCGGATCCAACAGTTCCCGGTCCGGCAGCGCCTCGATCCGGTCCAGTTGATCGCGCGCTTCCTGGTACCGTTTTCGGTCGGCGTAGACCCTCGCCAGCTCCAGGCGATGATAGATCCTGGCGGGGTCGAGCTCCACGGCTCGCTGCAGATTGGTGATCGCCGCCTCCCACGAGGCCTGGCGAAAGATGCCGGCGCCGAGAAAGCTCTTGGCGAAAAAGCGGCTCAGCCCGGAGAGGCGCATGATCTCCGCGTTCCACCGGCCGAGGACGTGGTACGCGCCATCGTGGTCGGGGTCGAGCTCGATGGTCCGGAGCGCCTCGTCGCGGATGACCTTCGCGCGGCGGATCCGCTCCTTCTTCCCCATGGTGAGCGAGGCCCGGCCGACGGTGGCGGCGACGGCAAAGTGGCCCTCGGAGCCCATGGAGTCGGCCGCCACCGCTCGGCGGGCAAGGACTTCGGCCCGGGCGTAGAGCGAGTCGCGCTCCGTGCTCTCGAGGCTGTCGGGGATCTGCTCGCCCTGATCCAGCAGCGCGATGGCGGCCCGCCAGTTGGCCGCATAGTCGGTGGAATCCATCGCGAGCGCGGCATCGAGGTGGGCCAGTCCCGTACGGAGGTCGTGCGCGTCGATCGCCGCGGTGGCCATGGCCACGTGGTCGGCGACCGACTGACCCGCCAGATGGGCGGGCAGAGCGAGCCAGAGCAGACCGGCAGCGAAGAACCGAGCGAGCATGCGGGCGACCGTTTCGGGAGAAGGCTTCGAATGGTGATTCCCTCGTTGATCCAGCACAAGCGGGACGGGAACGCCATCGCTCCCGAGGACTGGGCGCGCCTGATCGCGGACTACACCGCGGACCGGATTCCCGACTATCAGATCTCGGCGCTGCTGATGGCGGTGGTGTTCCGCGGTCTCGCGCCCGACGAGCTGGCGGCGCTCACCGACGCCATGCTCGCCTCCGGCGACCGGCTCCGGTTCGAGGGGTTCGCCATGCCCCGGGTGGACAAGCACTCCACCGGCGGCGTCGGCGACAAGGTCTCGCTGCTCCTGGCGCCGATGGTGGCGAGCTGCGGCGTGGCGGTCCCGATGATGTCGGGCCGCGGCCTGGGGCACACCGGCGGCACGCTGGACAAGCTGGAGTCGATCCCCGGCTTTCGCACCGGACTCTCGCTCGCCGAGGCGCGGGCGCAGGTCGAGCGCCTCGGCTGCGCCATGCTGGGTCAGACTCCGGAGATCGCGCCGGCCGACCGGAAGCTCTACGCGCTGCGCGACGTCACCGGCACGGTCGAGTCCATCCCGCTGATCTCCGCCAGCATCATGTCGAAGAAGCTGGCGGAGGGCCTCAACGGGCTGGTGCTCGACGTAAAGACCGGCAGCGGGGCCTTCATTCCCGATCCGGACCGGGCGGTGGAGCTGGCCCGCACGATGATCGCCTTGGGTGAGGCCCGCGGCTGTCCCACCGTCGCCCTCCTCACCGCCATGGATCGGCCGCTCGGACGCGCGTGCGGACACTCGCTCGAGGTCGAGGAGGCGCTGGAGGGGCTGCAGGGCAGGGGGCCGGAGGACCTGATGGAGGTCACCTACGCGCTCGGCTGCGAGATGCTCCTGCTGGTCGGCGCGGCCACGCGACGTCGGCGACGCCCGCCGCCGGCTGGAGGAGTCGGTCTCGTCGGGCCACGCGCTCGAGACCTTCGGCCGAGTGATCGAGGCGCAAGGGGGCAACCGCGCCGTGATCGACGATCCGGCGATCCTTCCGCAAGCGGGCGCGGTCGAAGTCTTTCGGGCTCCGCGGAGCGGCGTGATCCAGACCGTGGAGCCCCGGCGGATCGGGCGCGGCATCCTCGCGCTGGGCGGTGGCCGGGTGAAGATCGAAGACGAGGTCGACCCATCGGTGGGATTCGTGATCACCGTGAAGCCGGGCGATGTGGTACGCGCGGGCGATCCGGTGGCGTCCGTCTTCGCGCGAGACGCAGCCGGCATCGCCGATGGCCTCTTGGCGCTGGGCGAGGCGATCGCGATCGGCGACGACGGGCGGCTCACCCCGCTGATCACCCATCGGATCACGTCGCGGGGCGTCGAGTCGAAAGCGGCGGCGGGCTGAGATGCCATTGTTCACCGGCCCGGTGCCCACCATCATCCTCGCGGGAGTGCTGATCGTGGCGCTGGTGCTCTGGCTGCGGCGAGACCGCCGCTATCCGGGGCCCCGGCTGCACGGCGCGGACGAGGTCGATCGAGGAGGAGCTGGCGGAGGCCGAGCGCGAGGTCCGGGAGCTCGAAGCGGGACACATGCCGGACCAGGAGAGGCTGGGGGATGACTGGGGGCCGGGGACCGGCCGGCCCCGTCCACCCACCCGGCTCTGATCGGAGGACTGGCTCATGGAGATCCCGGGAAGTTCGCCGCCAGGCGAGGTAACGCGACTGCTCGAGGCCGCCGAGGCGGGGGACAGCGACGCGCTCGACCGCCTGGTACCGCTGGTCTACGAGGATCTCCGGCGCATGGCCCACCGGCAGCTCGACCGCGAGGGCGGCGGCCACACGCTCCAGACCACGGCACTGGTGCACGAGGCCTACATCAAGCTCGTCCGGGGGCGGGTCCGTGATCGCCAGCAGCCGCGCGCATTTCCTCGCGATCGCCGCCCGGGCGATGCGCCAGGTCCTGGTGGACTACGCCCGCCGGCGGAAGGCGGCGAAGCGGGGCGGCGGAGTGATCTCCGTGACCCTGGGGGACGAGCCGCAGCCCGCCGACGCCTCCGCCGAGGACCTCCTGGCGCTCGACGAGGCGCTGGAGCAACTCGACCCCCGGCAGCGCCAGGTGATCGAGTGCCGCTTCTTCGGCGGCATGGAGGAGCAGGACATCGCGGCGGCGCTCGGCATCTCGGAGCGCACCGTCCGCAGAGATTGGGTGAAGGCCCGCGCCTGGCTCTACAAGGCGCTCTATCCCAACGCGGATCTCTGAGCGCGACCCGGCCTTAGGGCGAAGGCCGGTCGATGTCCACGGCGATGGTGCGCCACTTCCCCTGATTGAACCGCAGGACGCTCAGCGCGCATCGGGTGGCGTGGCCGACCAGGATCGCGATCCAGATGTCGATGGCGGTCCAACGTGCCCGTCTGCTGGATCACGAAGCAGATGCCGAGCGGCACGATGACCTGCGAGACGATCGAGATGTACAGCGGGCTCTTGGTGTCTCCCGTGCCCTGGAGGCCGCCGGTGTAGGTGAGCGCGGCGGCGATGAACAGTCCGGAACGACTGAGCACGCGCAGGAGCTGCACGCCGATCTCGACCACCGCCGGCTCGTTCATGCCGAAGATGGCGAGCAGCTGCCGCGGGAAGAAGCAGGAAGAAGATCCCGATGAACGCCGCGCCGGCGAAGCCGAAGCGGGCCGCGACGTGCACCGCCCTCTCGGCCCGGTCGGGATGGCCCGCGCCGAGGTTCTGACCGGCCACCGCCGCGGCCGCGCCCATCAGCCCCACCGACGTCCAGGTGATCAACGAGAACAATTGGGTGTATGCCGACGGCGAACGCCGCCTGCGCCGCCGCGCTCTGCGCCAGCGAGCCGATGAAGGCCAGCATGAGCACGCCGCCGACGTTCATCGCGATCCCCTGGATGCCCGTCGGCAGGCCGAACCGGAAGAGCGACCGGATGATCGTCCAGTCCGGACCGAAGCCCTGCCCGCGCGGGAACGAGACCACCCATCCGCCGCGCCAGAGCTTGACCATCGCGTAGAGCGCGAGGAGCCCGGAAGCGATCACCGTGCCCATCGCCGAGCCGGCGGTGCCGAACGCCGGGATGGGGCCCAGCCCGCGGATCAGGATGACGTTCAGCACCAGATTCAGCACCGTCATGGCGATGCCGAGGATCATCGGCGTCCGCGCGTCGCCGGCCGAGCGCAGCGCGCCGCTCAGCATGTAGAAGACCAGCATGCCGCTGCTGAACAGGAACATGATGCGGAGGAACGGCAGGGCCTCGGCCTTCACTTCCGGCGCGGCGTTCACCAGATCGAGCAGCGAAGGCGAGAGGAAGTAGCCCAGCGGCGCCATGACCAGCAGCGAGATGCCGATCGCCGTGAGGAACGCCTGATAGACCGTGCGGTTGACCTTGTCCGCTTCGCCGGCACCGGCGAAGCGGGCGACGAGCACGCTCATGCCGGTGAAGAGCGAGGTGATGAAGATGATGACGACGATGATGATCTGCCACGCTACGCCGATCGCGGCATTGCCGGTGAAGCCGACCAGGTGGCCGACCAGCACATGATCGACGATGCCCTGCAGCCCGCCGATGATGTTGGTGAGCATCGTCGGCCACGCGATCTTCCAGACCGCCGAGCGCAGCGGGCCCTCGACGATGGAGCGGTCGTAGCGCGGTTTGTCCGGAGGGCCGCGAGGTTCCGGATTTGCGTCGGCGCCCTTGGGGGTAGCCGGAGAGGAGACGTCCGTCATTGCAACGCAGGCATCAGGCGCACTCTAGGTTGCCGTGAAGGTCGAAGGGTAAACCGGCAGGGCGAAGTCCCAAACCGGCGAGCCGACTCCAGCCATACGCGCTAGGTTGTGCCGATGCTTCAGCTTGAAGACGACCGCCGCTCCCGCGCGACCGCTCGCCTGTACCTGGCCTATCGCCCTCCGCTCGACTGGGGCAGCCTGCTCGGCTACCTGGCCGCGCGCGCCACACCTGGGATTGAGGCGGTCGACGCCGGAGGCCGATACTGCCGGAGCATCCGCCTGCACGGCCACATGGGATACGTCGCGGTAAGTCCCGTTGCTGCCGGCAACGGCCTGCTGGTCGAGCCCTCGGTCGGCGCTTCTCCCGGTCCTGGTTCCGCTTCTGGCGCGCCTGCGCCGGCTGTTCGACCTCGACGCGGACCCGATCGCCGTTTCGGCGCACCTCGGTGGCGATCCGTTGCTGGGGCCGCTGGTGGCGCGACGGCGTGGACTCCGGGTCGCGGGCGCGGCGGACGGATTCGAGCTCGCGCTGCGAGCGGTGCTGGGCCAGCAGGTGACGGTGCGCGGAGCGACGACGCTCGCCGGTCGGCTCGCCCGCCTCCTCGCCGAGCCGTTGGCCGGCGCTCCGCCGGCGTTCGCCTGCCTGCCGATTGCGGCCGAGCGCTTGGCCGGCGCGACCCTCGCGTCCGTTACCGGCATCGGTCTCCCTCGCGCCCGGGCCGAGTGCGTCCTCGCGCTCGCCCGTGCCGTCGCTCGCGGAGAGTTGCCCGAGCTCACCAGCGATACGAAGGCGGAGGATCCGGTAGCGTTTGGCGAACGGCTCAGAGCCCTGCCGGGGGTGGGCGCATGGACGGCGGAATACGTCATGATGCGCGCGCTGAGCTGGCCCGATGCCTTTCCCGAAGGGGACATCGGGCTGCGGAAGGCGATGGGAGGCCTCTCCCCAGCGCGCCTCCGCGCCGCGGCGGAATCCTGGCGGCCGTGGCGGGCGTATGCCGCTCAGCACCTGTGGGCCAGCCTCTCAGCCTGACCTCCTAGGCACCCACGAAGAAGGCGGCCTCCCATCGGGGGGCCGCCCTCCATGCACCACGGCGAGCTGCCGACCAGGCCGCCCGCAGACCGCTCCTATCTTACACGTCGAGGTTCGTCACGTACTTCGCGTTCCGCTCGATGAACTGCCGCCGCGGCTCGACCTCGTCGCCCATCAGCTCGTCGAACAGCTTGGACGCCTCGACCGCGTCTTCCATCGTGACCCGGAGGATGGTGCGCTTCTCCGGGTCCATGGTGGTATCCCAGAGCTGATCCGGGTTCATCTCGCCCAGACCCTTGTAGCGCTGGATGTTGACGGTGCCCTTGCCGTCGCTCGCCGGTGAGCCGCTTGCTGTACTCCTCCCGCTCCGCCTCGCTGTAGGCGTAGAACACTTCCTTGCCCTTCGCGACCCGGAACAGCGGCGGCTGCGCGATGTAGACGTAGCCCGCCTCGATCAGCTCCTGCATCTGCCGGAAGAAGAAGGTGAGCAGCAGCGTCCGGATGTGGGCCCCGTCCACGTCGGCGTCGGTCATCAGCACGATCTTGTGGTAGCGGGCGTCCTCCAGCTTGAAGTCGTCCTTCACGCCCGTGCCGATCGCGGTGATCATCGACCGGATCTCCTCGTTGCTGAGGATCTTGTCGATCCGGGCCCGCTCCACGTTGAGGATCTTGCCGCGGAGCGGCAGGATCGCCTGGAACTCCCGCTTGCGCGCCTGCTTCGCGCTGCCGCCGGCCGAGTCGCCCTCGACCAGGTAGATCTCGCACAGCGCGGGATCGTCGTAGGAGCAGTCGGCCAGCTTGCCCGGCAGGACGGCGTTCTCCAGACCCGACTTCTTGCGGACGAGGTCACGCGCCTTGCGGGCGGCCTCGCGCGCCCGGGCGGCGCTCACGGCCTTCTCGATGATGTTGCGGGCGACCGGAGGGTGCTCCTCGAGGTAGTTGCCGAGGTGCTCGTTGACCACCGTCTTCACGATCCCTTCGACCTCGGAGTTGCCCAGCTTGGTCTTGGTCTGGCCCTCGAACTGCGGCTCCATCACCTTCACGTGGAGCACGCAGGTGAGCCCCTCGCGGATGTCTTCCCCCGAGAGCGTGAAGTCCTCCTTCTTGAGGAAGTCGCGCCGCTTGGCCACGTCGTTGATCGTGCGGGTCAGCGCCGACTTGAAGCCGGTGAGGTGGGTCCCGCCCTCGTGGGTGTTGATGTTGTTTACGAAGGTGAAGGTGTTCTCGTTGTACCCGTCCTCGTACTGGAGGGCGATGTCCACCTCGACGTCGTCCTTGGTCGCGGTGAAGGCGATCGGCTTCGGGTGCAGCGCCTTCTTGTTCCGGTTGAGCCACCCGACGAACTCGATCAGCCCGCCCTTGGCGAAGAACGTCTCGGTCTTGGGCTGCTCCCGCTCGTCCTTGATCGTGATGGTGACGCCTCGGTTGAGGAACGCGAGCTGGCGGAGCCGGTCGGCGAGGGTGGTGTAGTGGAACTCGAGAACGGTGAAGATCTCGGGGTCGGGCTTGAACCGGATCGTGGTGCCGGTGCTCTTGGTCTTCCCCAGGATGCTCAGCTTCTTCGTGGTCTTGCCGCGGACGAACGCCATGTGGTGCTTGCTGCCGTCCCGCTCGACCACCACCTCGAGCCGCTCGGAGAGGGCGTTCACCACCGAGACGCCCACGCCGTGCAGCCCTCCCGACACCTTGTAGCTGTTCTTATCGAACTTGCCGCCCGCGTGCAGCACGGTGAGCGCCACCTCGACCGCCGGCAGTCTTCTCGGTGGGGTGTATATCCACCGGAATCCCGCGACCGTTATCGGACACGGTGATGGAGTTGTCCGCGTGAATGGTGACGTTGATGGTGTCGCAGTGCCCGGCCAGCGCTTCGTCGATCGAGTTGTCCACCACCTCGTAGACCAGGTGGTGGAGCCCGTTCTCGCTGGTGGACCCGATGTACATCCCGGGGCGCTTGCGCACCGCCTCCAGGCCTTTGAGGACCTGGATCGCGTCGGCTTTGTACTCCAGTGTGCCCTCGAGGAGGGCGGCGTCTCGCTTGGCCATAGGCTCCGTCGTCTAGGGCTGGGACCGGTCGAGCGGACCGGGCATCCAGCGGATTTCCTTCACCCGCCCCTGCCGGCCGTCATTGAGCCGGGCCAGGATCCGGGGTGTCATAAGGCTGAGCTCGTTGGCCCAGGCCGCGGTGGCGACCCTGACGCGCAGCACCCCGTCGGGGGTTACCGAGTCGGGCGCGGTCACCGCGGCGATCTGCGGCCCGACCAGCTCGGGCCACGCTTCGATCACACCGGCCTGCTGGATCCGCTTGGAGAAGCCGGAGCGGCGCAGGTAGCTCGCCAGCGCATCGGCGATCGGCGAAGGCGGGCGCTTGTCGGTCATGCGAGGGGGCGGGGGGCCGCCACTCTGCCGTCCGTCACCGACCAGACCTCCAATCCCAGCCCGCGTGGCAGCTCTTCCCGCCGGGGCGCCGTGAGGAAGACCTGCCGCTGCTCCGGGCCAATCAAGCGCGCCGCCAAGCGGCGCCGGCGGTCGTCGTCCAGCTCGGCGAACACGTCGTCGAGCAGGAGCGCGGGCTCGGTTTCGCGCGCCTCGCACAGCGTCGCCAACTCCAGGAGCTTGAGAGCCACCGCGGCGCTCCGTTGCTGACCGGTCGACCCGTACTCCCGGATCGGCCGTCCCCCGATCTCGAGCACGAGATCGTCGCGGTGGGGTCCCACCGTCGAGGCGCGGCGGGCGCGGTCCGCCGCCATCGCCTGGCTTAGCGCCTGGGACCACGCCCCCGGATCGGCCAGCTCCGGCGATCCGCGGTAGGTCAAGCCGGCGACGCCCCGCTCGCCCAGGCAGTCGAACTCGGCGGCGAACCGCTCTCCGGCATGCCGCGCCCAGCGCTCTCGCGAGGCGACGATTTCCGCGCCCGCCGCGGCGAGTGGACCGTCGAAGGCCCAGGCCAGCTCGGAACGGCCCTGGCGGAGCGCGCTGTTCCGCTGGGCCAACGCCGCGCGATAGCGGGCCAGCGCCCGGAGATATCCGCGATCGGCCAGCGACAGCAGCCGGTCCAGGTACTGCCTCCGGAGGACTGCCGGACCCGACGCGAGGCTCACGTCACCGGGAAGGAATACCACCGCCAGCCAGCGTCCTACCGCCTCGGTGAGCCGCTCCGGCTCGTCGCCATCCAGGAGGATCCGCTTTCGGCGCCCGGCGGTCAGGTACCCGGCGGCGAGCGTCGCGACTGCGCACTGCTCGACCCATGCTTCGACCTGAAATCCGGGAGAGCCGAAGCCGGTGACCTCCTGATCGGGGGCGCCCCGGAACGACCGAAAGAGCACCGGGTAGTAGACCGCCTCGAGAAAGTTCGTCTTGCCCTGCGCGTTGGCACCGAGCAGCGCGAGCCCCCGCTCGGGAACCGCGCAGTCGAGATCCGCCAGATTCCTGAACCCCCGAGCCACCAGACGACGGAGGCGCACTACTGGATCGTGAGGCGGCGCGTGACGGTCAGACCGACGTTGCCGATCAAGTCCACGCCGAACACCTCCACCGTGATTGTCCGACCGCTCAGCCCGAATGTCGGAAGGCTGATCGAGAAAGCCACGGTGTCGGCGCCCGCGCCCTCGTGCGGGAGGTAGCTCAGGTCCGCGCCCTCGAGGTCGATGAAGACGGAATCCACGCCGGTGGTATCCACCGCGCGGATGCCGATCACGAAGGGGTCGCCCTCCGTCAGCGTGGTATCCGTGGAAGGCGGACTGATGCGGCTCGTCGGCCCCAGTCGATCCTCGGGATCGGGCTGGAACACCAGCCGCTCCCGCTCATCGCACCCAACCAGCAGCACGACCAGAATCCCCCACACGAGCTTTGCGGGCATCTACGAAAAATAACCGGGAGCGGGGGCGAAATGCAGGTCCAGAGCTAGACTTACGCCCCCTTGAAGTCCGGCTTTCGCTTGGCCGCGAACGCGGCAGTCCCCTCCCGCATGTCGGCCGTTCCGGAGAGGAGGCCGAACAGGTTGGCCTCGAGCAGCAATGCCTCGTCCACCCCGACATCCAGGCCGGTGTCCACCGCCTCCAGGCAGGCCCGCACCGCCAGCGGACCGTTCTCGAGGATCGCAGTGGAGGATCTCTTCGCACTCCTTCAACAGCCGGTCCGCCGGCACGACCCGGTTCACCAGTCCGATCCGGTAGGCCTCCTGCGCGTCGATCATCTGGCCGGTGAGGAGCAGCTCCAGCGCCCGGCCCTTGCCGACCAGCCGCGGCAATCGGACGGTTCCGCCGTAGCCCGGGCCGATGCCCAGCTTCACCTCCGGCTGGCCGAAGCGCGCCTGTTCGCTCGCGACTCTGAGATGGCAGGCCATCGCCAGCTCACAGCCGCCACCGAGCGCGAAGCCGTTCACGGCCGCGATCACCGGCTTGCCACACCGCTCCAGATTGCGGAAGACTCGCTGGCCCTCGAGCGCCCGCGCCTTGCCGTCCACCGGTCCCTGCGCCGCGATCTCCCCGATGTCCGCGCCGGCCACGAACGCCTTGGGGCCGGCGCCGGTCAGGATCGCGCCGCGGATCGCCGGGTCGCTCGTGATCCGGCCGGCCACTTCTCCCAGCTCTGCTATGACGGCGGCGTTCAGGGCGTTGAGCTTCTCCGGGCGATTGACGGTGACGGTGGCGACGGCGTCTCGCATCTCGAAAAGGAGGGTCGTGTAGGACATGATCGTCGGGGCTCGGGTCGGAGGGATTCGAGTACCGGATAAGAGTATCTTCCCCCCATGCAACTTCCCAATCCCATCGCCTGGACCCCGGCCGGCGCGATTCGGCTGCTGGACCAGACGCTGCTGCCGGCCGAAGAGCGCTACCTGACCCTGGATTCCGTGGAATCGGTGGCCGAGGCGATCAAGGCGCTGCGGGTGAGGGGCGCGCCGCTGATCGGAATCGCGGCCGCGATGGGCGTCGCGCTCGCGGCGGCGCAGGGAGGCCGGGAACAGGTGCCGCTCGGCCGCGAGGGCGCTGGCGGCGACCCGGCCGACGGCCGTCAACCTGCATTGGGCGCTTCGCCGGATGGAGCGCCGCGCCGACCAGGCCGCGATGGCCGGCGAGGATCTGGCCGCAGCCCTTCGTGCCGAGGCACAGGCGATCTGGGACGAGGACCGCGCGATGTGCGACCGAATCGGCTCGCTCGGCGCGCCGCTCATTCCCGACGGCGCCACCGTCGGGACGATCTGCAACGCCGGCGCGCTCGCTACCGGCGGGATCGGCACGGCGCTCGCGCCCATCTACCATCTCCACCGGCTGGGGCGCGGTCCGCGGGTGGTGGTACCGGAGACCCGACCGCTGCTGCAGGGCAGCCGGCTCACCGCCTGGGAGCTGAGCCGCGCCGGGGTGCACTGTACCCTCATCGCCGACGGGATGATCGCGAGCCGGCTCCGGCTGGGAGACGTCGCCTGCGTGCTCGTGGGCGCGGACCGGATCGCGGCCAACGGAGACGTCGCCAACAAGATCGGCACCTACGGTCTGGCCCTCGCCGCGAAGGCGCACGGCGTGCCGTTCTATGTCCTGGCCCCCACCTCGACGATCGACCCCGCCGTTCCGGACGGCGGCTCGATTCCCATCGAGCTCCGCGCACCAGAAGAAGTGACCGAGTGGCGCGGCGTTCGCGCGGCGGCGGAGGGCGTCTCGGTCTGGAATCCCGCCTTCGACGTCACGCCGGCCGAGCTGGTCACCGCGATCGTGACCGACCGCGGGGTGGTGCCTCCGGGCCAGATCTCCCGCCTCATGGACTGATGCCCTCGATCCTGGCCCTGGACCAGGGCACCACCGGCACCACCGCGCTCGTCATCCATCAGGACGGCTCGGTGCTCGGCCGGGGCTATCGGGAGTTCACCCAGTATTTTCCGCAGCCCGGCTGGGTCGAGCACGACCCGGAGGAGATCCTCCGGGTCTCGCTCGAGGCAGTGGCCGATGCGCTGGCCTCGGCTGGGGAGCGACCCGCCGGGCTGGGTATCACCAACCAGCGGGAAACCGTGGTCCTGTGGGACCGCCGGACACTGGCGCCGGTCGCGCCGGCCATCGTCTGGCAGGACCGGCGGACCAGCGCGCGCTGCCGCGAGCTCCGGGAGTCGGGCGCTGAGAAAGTGCTGCGGGAGCGCACGGGGCTGGTGGCCGATCCCTACTTCTCGGCGACCAAGCTCGAGTGGCTTCTGCGGGACCCGGAGATTCGCCGCCGGGCCGGCAGGGGCGAGCTCGCCGCGGGCACGGTGGAAAGCTGGCTGGTCGCCCGGCTCACCGGCGGCCGGGTCCACGCGAGCGATCACACCAATGCCAGCCGCACCCTGCTCTACGATCTGCGGGATCGCGACTGGCATCCGGACCTGCTTCGGATCTTCGGGATCCCGCGTGAGCTGCTTCCCGCGATCGTGCCGTCGTCCGGAGTGGTGGGCGAGTGCGACCCCTCCCATTTCGGCATCGGGCTCCCGATCGCCGGGCTGGCCGGCGACCAGCAGTCGGCGCTCTTCGGCCAAGGCTGTTGCACCGACGGGTTGGCCAAGAACACCTACGGCACCGGCGCGTTCCTCCTGGTGTACCGCGGTGACCGGCTGCCGCGGCCGCCCGACGGCGTGCTCGCCACCGCGGCATGTGGCCCCAGCGGCGAGCCCGCCTACGCGCTCGAGGGCAGCGTCTTCATCGCGGGCGCGGCGGTCCAATGGCTGCGCGATGGGCTCGGCATCATCGGCTCGGCGGCGGAGACCGACGCCCTCGCCCGGAGCGTGGCCGACACCGGCGGGGTCACGTTCGTGCCCGCCTTCGTGGGGCTCGGCACACCGCACTGGGAGCCGGAGGCGAGGGGGACCATCACCGGCATCACTCGCGGGACGACACGGGCGCATCTGGTCCGAGCCGCGCTCGAGGCGATCGTGCACAGCAGTGCCGAGCTGCTCGCTGCCATGGCCGAAGCCGACGGCGTGCGAATCCCCACGCTCCGGGTGGACGGGGGTGGGGCCGCCAACGACTGGATGATGCAGTTCCAGGCGGACATCCTCGGCATTCCGGTCGAGCGACCCGACATGGTGGAAACGACCGCGCTCGGCGCAGCCGGCCTCGCCGGTCTCGCGCTGGGTGTCTGGAGCAGCAGCGTCGAGTTCCTGGCCGGTCGCCGATTCACCCGGTTCGAGCCGCGAATGGACGCCGGGGAGCGGCGTCGCCGGCTGGACGACTGGCAGCGTGCGGTAGGGACAGCGCTGGCCTGGGCCCGCCGGGAGCCGAGCGGGCCTTGATCCAGCGGCGCGGAAGGAGAACTTTCACCTCGAGTACCTCGACCCTCGCGGGGGACAGTCCATGAAGGCAGGTCACAAGTTCCTGATCGGCGCCGGGATCATCGTGGCCAGCGTCGTGCTCCTGATTGCGCAGGGCGTGAAGGAGACGGGGGTCTACTTCCTCACCCCCAGCGAGTTGGCCGCCAAGACCACGGCCGACCCGACGTTCTACGACGTCGGCCTCAAGATGGGCGCCAAGGTGGTTCCCGGGTCGATCCGCCGCGACGACGTAAACCGTCAGGTCGACTTCCAGGTCAGCGACGGTGTTCAGAGTTATCCCGTGACCTACCGCGGCCTGGTGCCCGACACGTTTACCGATGCGAACGACATCGAGGTCATTGTGGAAGGTCGGCTGGGCCGGGACGGTGTGTTTCACGCGACCGAAGTGCTCGCCAAGTGCGGTTCCCGCTACGAGGCCGCCTACAAAGAGGCGAAGGCGTAGCGCCCGATGACGCTCCTGGGACAATTCTCGCTTTGGGTCGCCCTGTTGCTGGGGGTGTGGGCCGCGTTGGTCTCCTTCTCCGGTCGCTGGCAGACTCGGCCGCAGCTCGCCGACAGCGTCTCGGGGGCGGTGTACGGCATCTTCGCGGCACTGGCCGTCGCCTCCCTGGCCCTGTGGAAGGGTCTCGCCGGTCATGACTTCAACATCGAATACGTCGCCGCCTACACCTCGCGCAACCTGCCCCCGGGCTACATCTTCTCCGCGTTCTGGGCGGGCCAGAAAGGGTCGTTGCTCTTCTGGGCGGTCGTGCTGTCGCTGTTCGGGGCGCTGGCCCAGCTGCTGACGTCACGGCGGTACCGCTCGCTGCTCCCGTACGTCGGCGGCGTGACCTCGGCGGTCACCGCGTTCTTCGTCTGCACCATGCTCTTCGCCGCCGATCCGTTCGAGCGGCTGGCGTTCACCCCTGCGGATGGCCGGGGACTCAACCCCCAGCTGCAAAACCCGGGGATGATGATCCATCCCCCGATGCTCTACCTCGGCTACATCAGCCTCACCGTTCCGTTCGCGTTCGCCGTGGCCGCCCTCCTCTCCCGCAGCCTCGATGCCAGCTGGATCCACGCCATCCGTAAATGGACCTTGGTAAGCTGGCTCTTCCTCTCGATCGGGATCACGCTCGGGATGTGGTGGGCCTACGTCGAGCTGGGATGGGGTGGGTATTGGGCGTGGGACCCGGTCGAGAACGCAAGCCTGCTTCCCTGGCTCACCATGACGGCCTTCCTCCATTCGGTCATGATCCAGGAGAAGCGCGGGATGCTCAAGCGCTGGAACCTGGGACTCATCATCGGCACGTTTCTGCTCAGCATCTTCGGCACCTTCATCACCCGCTCGGGCGTGATCGCGAGCGTACACAGCTTCACCCAGTCGAGCGTGGGGTACTTCTTCCTCGGCTTCCTGGTGGTCTCGGGAATCCTCTCGTTCACGCTGCTCTACACCCGCTGGCCGTCGCTCAAGGCCGAGGTACAGCTCGAGTCGGTGTTGAGCCGGGAGGCGGCGTTCCTGTTCAACAATCTCCTGCTGGTGGGAATCGCGTTCTCGGTGCTCTGGGGAACGCTCTTCCCGATCCTCTCCGAGCTGGTTCGTGGGAGCAAGATTACCGTCGGTCCGCCGTTCTTCAATCAAGTGAACGTACCCCTCGGGCTGCTGCTCCTGGGGCTCACCGGCATCGGCCCGCTCATCGCCTGGCGGAAGGCGTCACCCGCGAATCTCAGGCGGCAGTTCACCTGGCCGGTGACGTCCGGTGTCCTGACTTTCGCGGTCCTCTTCGGGGCGGGCGCCCGGGATTTCTATGCGCTCATTGCCCTGGGCCTTGCCGGATTCGTGGCCGGCACGATCGCGCAGGAGTTCTACCGCGGCGTGCGCGCCAGACAGCGGATACACGGCGAGTCGGCGCCGATCGCCTTCGCGCGGCTGGTGAGCCGGAATCGACGCCGGTACGGCGGCTATCTGGTGCACACGGGCGTGTTGATCTACTTCGTGGCCTTCTCCGGTATGGCGTTCCGGCGGGAGATCGAGGCGACGCTCAAGCCCGGCGAGTCGGCCACGCTGGCGAGCCCGTTCGGCCACACCTACACCCTGACCCACATGGGGGTCTCGCAATTCGAAGCGCTCAACCGCATCGTGAGCGCGGCGACGGTTTCCGTGTCGAAGGACGGCCGGTCGATGGGGCTGCTCACGTCCGAGAAGCGGCAGCATGTGGACAGCTTCCGCCGCCCCACGTTCGAGCCGTCCACCGAGGTCGGCATCCGGAGCAACCTTCAGGAGGACCTGTACATCACCTTCGCCGGATCGGTGGGCGGCACCGAGGAGGCCGTGTATCGCTTCACCATCAATCCGCTGGTGTGGTGGGTCTGGTTTGGCGGGTTCGTGCTGGCGTTCGGCGGCGTGGTCACCATGTGGCCCGGCGGCGGCGCCACGCTCGCGCAGCCCAGGCGGGTGCAGTCCGAGCGCCAGAGGGCTCTCGCGGGCACGGGTGCAACCGAATGAGCGCCTTGTCCCGGCGCGGCTTCCTCGGCCGGCTCGGCGCAGCGGCGGTGCTGCCGATCCAGGGGCAGGACTCGCTCGCGGGCAGGGGGGCCCTCGGCACGCTCCGCGATCCCGCAGCGGCGGGACGATCGCGCGCGCCGACCGAGCTGGCGGACTACGACGAGCGGATCAAGTCGATCGAGCACCGACTGGCGTGCAGCTGCGGCTGTACCCTCGACATCTTCACCTGCCGCACCACCGACTTCACCTGCACCTACTCACCTCAGCTGCACCGGGAAGTGGTGGAGCTGGACCGCGCGGGGAAAACGGCCCAGGAGATCCTCGACCTCTTCGTGGAAAAGTACGGTGAGAAGGCGCTGATGGCGCCCAAGGCGGAAGGCTTCAATCTCTGGGGCTACCTCCTGCCCGGATCGGCGATCTTGGTGGCGGGTGGGGCCCTGGTGGCGGTGCTTTCCCGCCGTCGCGCCGCAGTGGCTGGTGCGGGAGCGCCTCGAGACCAGGGAGCCGCAGGCGAACGTCGGAAGGCCCGAGCCCATGTCGACCTCGGCTTCGGCCTCGCCCGAGGAGATGGAGCGCCTCCGGCGCGCGTTGGCCGAGGTGGAGGACTGATGCTCGCTGAGGCGGTTGCCGCTGCGTTGGTGGGCCTGTTGGCGCTCTGGCTGGTGCTGCGCCCGCTGCTGGGACCCCCGCCGCTGCCCGATCTGGTGGACGAGCCGGTGGAGCAGGACGAGACCCCGAAGGGTGTGGCGCTGCTGGCGCTGAAGGAGATCGAGTTCGACCGCGAGACCGGCAAGCTTTCCGATGCCGACTACGGGTATCTCAAGGAGAAGTACACCGCCGAAGCGCTCGAGGCACTTCGAACCGAGGATGGGCCGGGAGTGGCAGGAGATGTCGAGGCCCTTATAGCTGATCGGGTGCGGGCCCTACGCTTCGCTGTGGCAACGGCGCCGCCAGGCGCGCCGACCTGTCCTTCGTGCGGCCCGCGACCGGAGCCGGACGCGCTGTTCTGTTCGACCTGTGGCGGCACGCTGCCCGCCCCGGCCGCGTGCGCTCGCTGCGGCGCGGCGCTCACGGCCGACAGTCGTTTCTGCGAGGGCTGTGGGAGCCGAGTGGCCGCCTGAGCGGCCAGCTCATCGAGGCGCCGCCGGCTCAGATCCGAAACCGCAGCCCGACGCCCACGAAGACCGCCCGCAGCCCCCGCAGGTCCGATACCTCTCCGATGTCCGCGGCGTCGATCGGATTTCCCGACAAGCCCACGCCGATCCTGTTCTCCAGCTCTACCCGCCCCAGTGGGACGCGAAGCACCAGCCGTCCCTCAGCGCCGCCACGTACTCGGGTATCGCCGTCCACTGCCCACAGGTCGAGGGTCGGCGCCAGCGCTATCGCGATGGTCCCGCTGCCGGCGGCCGCGACCTGCCGGGCGATGCCAACGGCGAGCCGGTAGCGGGTGACGTCGGACGTCAGATCCTGAATGGAGATCGCCTCGTTTGCCGCCTCGATGTGCCCGCCCGCCCAGCCGATCTCGAGGCCGATGCCCCAGGCGCCGTATGTCCGCCCTGCCGAGAGCTGGACTGCCGGCCGCCCGGACGGCCGCACCTCGGCGGCCACGCCCGGTGCCGCCTCGCTGACCGCGATGTGCCCGAACCGCACGGCGTCCAGCCCGCCGCCCAGGTGCCAGCCGGTGCTCTCGGCTGGCGTCTGGGCGGCGATGGGCGGAGCGGCCGCCAGGAGGGAGAAGAGGATGGACGGGCGGAGCCGCATGGACGGTCCCGGGTGGGTGGTGGAGCGCAAGGTGCGACACGACCATCAACCGATCGTCAACCGGAGGGCAGCGCTATTTCATGACCAGCTTGATCCAGCCGTTCGTTTTGTTGCCGTCGCCCTTGATGATCCAATTGCTATTGGGATACGCCTCACCGACGACGCTGCTCTCGACCGCGTTTCCCACCAGCTCGTCGTTGGTCTTGATCAGGGATGCCAGCGCCTTGAGGATCCGCTGAAGCGCGTTGGCCCGCTTCCAGATCCTCTGCAGAGTCCCGCCGGTGCTGTCCCGTCCGCCGGTCAACAACGGGTAGGCGGACTCGACCGCCTTCACCAGGTTCGAGAACCGGGCCGGATCGGTCTTGATCTGGCACGAGGTATCGTCGTCCTCGATTACGAAGACGCGGAGGTTCTGGTTGGGATGCGCGCTCTTGTAGTTGTTGAGCTGGGTCTGGTTGATGAGCAGCACGCTCGCCGCTCCAGTCGAGCGAGTTCTGGTCGAAGCGGTAGTAGCCGGCGGCGGGCTCCGCGGCGCATGCGTAGGAGGTGAGCGAGTCGGTGGCGCCCGCCTGGCCGAGCAAGTGAATCTCGATCTCGGGCGCTCCCTTGACCCAGCTCTCGAAGGTCTCGACCAGGTGGGAATTCGTCATGTACAGCCCCGGTGGCGGCGTGGCGCCGCCGCCGGAAGAGCCGCCCAGCAGGTCCGGCCCCGCCGCGGCTCGGTCGAAATCGGTCTCCGCGGGCACCAGGGCGAGCACGGGAACGGTGGGCGGGCTCGTCGGGCTCAGCACGAAGCGTTCGCCCTTCGGGGAGAAGGCGACCGGCGGCTGACGCTCGTCGCCGGTGGTGGCGACCAGGATGTGGTCGTCTCCGGTCCAGGCGGCGCGGTGCGCCGGCACCGGCAGATACAGCTCGAGCGCGGGCGCCCGGCGCGCGTCGAGCTGCACGACGCTGCGGCTCTCGCCGGTCAATCGTGCGAGCTCACTGGTGGCGCGCGCCGTGCGACGAGGCGAGGTAGCGCTGGAATGCAGCTTGCCCTCGCGGACCGGAGAGCGGTCGAGATCCTGCTTGAGCTGCGGCGCGGAATCGATCGTCGGCCAGCGCCAGAGCGATGCGCCGGGCCAGACGCTCGCGCGCGGCCGCCGGCGCGTCGCGACTCGCGAGGGCGACATCGGTCGTGAGGGTCCGGGCTGGTGCGATCGGTGCAGCCGATGAGGGCGAGAACCGCCGTGAGCGCCGTGAAGCGTGTGGTGCGGGACATGGATCCTCCTTGGGTGGATCGCGCGCGAACGCGGCGCGAGGTTCCAATGGCGCGCCCAAGGTAGGCCGTGCGTTGTGGAGTGCCGGGACCGGGTTTATGCGAAGGAGAACGGGAAAGGGCGGGGATGTGTCCTTGTGCTGTCAGGCCACGTTGCTCGAGGTGATCCGGTTCAGGGTGAAGCCGGCGTGCGGAACCAGCGCGACGATCCTCAACGGCCCGCCGCTGCCGCCCCTGATCTTCATCGGCAGTGCCACCACGAATGCGCCGCGTCGCAGGCAGGCGCTCGAGGCTCGTCACGTTCTCGAACGCCGGAATGTTCTGGGCCAGGAGGATCCGGTGGGTGTCGAACGTCTGGGACTGCCCGTAGTCGATGCTGGGCGTGTCGATCCCCACGGCCTTTACCTGCCGCTCGGTCGCCAGCCAGCGGGCGGCGGACGAGTCGATGCCGGGGAAGTGGAGCTCCGCCACGCCGGCGGGACCGGTCTTGGTCGTGCCGAGGTAGCGCGCCTTGTCGGGCCAGCGGGTCGACCATCCGGTGCGGACGAGCACGATCGTGCCGTTGGGGATCCGGCCGTGGCTCCGCTCCCACTCCTCGAGCGCGCCCAGGTCCAGCCGGTAGTCCGTGTCGGCCTCCGCCCTCGCCGACCACGTCCACCACCACGGCAGGCCCGACGAGCCGGTCCAGCGGGACCTGATCCGCCGTGTGCCTGCCCTCCGCGAAGTGGATCGGCGCATCCAGATGGGTGCCCCCATGCTCCGAGGTGGAGAAGTTGTTGGCGGCGTAGTAAAAGCCGGCGGGTGTGGTCTCGGCCGAGACGACCTCGAGCGCGAAGGGCTTCGCCGTGGGCCAGTAGAGCGTCTCGGAGGAGAAGTCGTGCGACAGGTCGACCCAGGTGCCCGTGCTGAGCAAGTCGGGCGGCGCCGCGCGGGCGGGCGGTTCCTGAGGGCGGCAGGCGGCAGCGAAGAGAACCAGCAGCAGGACGAGCCGATGCATGAGACCACCAGGAGAGCGGAAGGGCCCAACATGCGCCTGCTACGGCCGAGCCCGCAAGGCTCCCGGTGCTAGCGGCGCGCGGCTGCCGCCGTCGCCGCTCGGGCGGCTTCGAGAGCTCGCTCGACCCCGCCTGGCGGCACGTCGAGATGGGTGACGGCCCGCACCGTGGTCGGGCCGATGACGCTGAATCGCACACCGTGCGACGCCAGCGTGCGGGCGGCGAATTCCTCTCCGCTCAGCCCGGTGCCACGGACGTCGAAGATGACGATGTTGGTCTCGACCCGGCCCGGCATCCACCGCGATCCCCGGCAGCTCGGCCAGCCCGGCCGGCGAGCCGCCGCGCGCGCTCGTGGTCCTCCGCGAGCCGGTCCACGTTGTGGCGGAGCGCGTAGATCCCCGCTGCGGCGATGATGCCCGCCTGCCGCATCGCGCCGCCCAGCCGCTGCTTGAAGACCCACGCCTCCTCGATGAAGGCGCGCGACCCGGCCAGCACCGCTCCCACCGGAGCGCCGAGTCCCTTGGTGAGGTCGAGCCAGACCGAATCGAAGTGCGCCGCGAAGGCCTGCGCCGGCGTGCCGCTGCTCACTACGGCGTTCATCAGCCGGGCGCCGTCCATGTGGCGGGCGAGCCCGAGCCTCGCGCGCCGCAGCGCACACCGCCTCGACCTCGCGGATCGGCCAGCAGGCGCCACCCACGATGTTCGCCGTCTGCTCGATGGAGACCACCCGCGTCCGCGGCATGTAGTGGACCGGCGGGCCGCACCGCCTGCCGAACCTGCGCGGCGGTGAACATCCCCCGCGGGCCCGGGCAGCGGCCGGAAGACGGCCCCGATGAGCGCGGCGGCACCGCCCGCCTCGTACAGCAGCGGGTGCGCCGTCTCGTGCAGCAGGATCTCGTCGCCGGCGCGGCAGTGGACCGCGAACGCCACCTGGTTGCACATCGTGCCGGACGGCAGGAACAGCGCGGCCTCCTTGCCGAGCAGCTCCGCGACCATGTCCTGAAGGCGATTGACGGTCGGGATCCTCGAACTGCTGCTCGTCGCCGACCTCGGCGTCGCACATGAAGCGCCGCATCGCGGCGGTGGGGCGGGTGACGGTGTCGCTGTAGAGGTCCACCGCGATGGCGGCCACGCTCATTCCACGCCGCCCGAGGTGATCTCCATGTGCTCGATCCGCTGCGCGCTGAGGCGTAGGGGCAGGATCGTGGCGCCGACAAGAATCAGCACCACCGCCCCGCCCGAGATGAGGAGCTGGGGCGTGAGGCCGAGGTCCTGGCCCCGGTGGTAGGCTCGGAGCTGTGCCGCGACCGGCTGAGCCTCGAGCATGATCACCAGCGCGAGCAGGCTCAGGCTGGCCATCATGTAGATCACCCCGCCGAAGCTGGTGGGGATCTGCGCCGCGTTCTCGGTGCCGAACTGCGGGTAGAAGACGCCGAAGCTGAGCGCCAGCGCACTCGACGGCGAGGGTGTACAGCAGGATGGTGCCGACGCTCACCGCCATCATGAAGGCACCCGGCCTGCAGCAGCCAGTTCGTCAGCACCGTGATGATGAAGGCGAGCACCAGCAGCGGCACGGTCCCCGTCCAGTACTTGCTCCACAGCATCGCCTCGGGATCGAGCGGGCTGGAGCGGAGCAGCCACATCTGCCGCCCCTCGAGCGAAACGGCGGGGAAGATGAAGCGGGCCGCCACCGCGGCCAGCACGAAGCCGGCCAGACCGAGGTTCAGGAACGAGATCACGATGACGAGGCTGAACGGGATCCGCTCGCCGGAGTGAATCGGCAGCGATTTGATGTTGAAGATGTAGATCAGGAGCAGCACCGCGAGCAGGATGAGCTGGCTCCACTGGGTGTTGTCCCGGAAGAAGAGCCGCAGGTCCTTGAAGATGAACTCCCGCTTGGCCACGGGCACACTCTTGAGCGCCGCGCCGAGGGGGCCGCGCAGCGGCCGGCGCACCTTTCGCCCCGCGCCCTCCTGCGCCTTGGAGAATCCGGAGTGGAACAGGCGGCGGTGCACCAGCGCGCCGACGCGCCACGGCGCCGAGCGCGGCGCCCCACAGCATCACGACCGGCCACGGGTCCGCGACCCGGAGGAGCCAGTTCATGATCATCTCCGCCGTCCACTCGCTCGGCAGCAACGGGCTGGTCGGGGTGCGAAGCTCGGCCAGGTAGTCCACGAAGTTGCGGAAGCCCTCGGGGCGGGCCAGCTGTTCCGGTCGCATGAACCGAAGCAGGATCACCGCCGTCACCAGCCCTCCGAGGCCGACCAGGCCGAGCAGCTCGCGGGTGCGCCGGGCGGGGAAGACGTTCACCAGCACCATGGTGAAGATGGTGCCCACCACCGCCGGCAGGATCAGAAACGGGAGGACCGCCGCCAGGGCCACCAGCGGAAACAGCGGGCCCCCCGGAATACACGATGCCGTAGGCCGTGAAGATCGGGATCGCCAGCAGCGCGACCATCCAGGAGGAGTGCACCACGGTTTCGCTCAGCTTGGCCAGGTACAGACGGAGCCCGCCGACCGGCGCCGCCACCAGCAGGTCGAGATCCTTGGCGAGGAAGAACGTCGAGAGCGCGGTGATGATGTTGGAGAGCAGCAGGATCGAGTGGAAGGCGAGGAGGATGATGCCGAGCACCTTGCCGGCGAGCAGGTCGCCGATGTCCGCCACGTGATGGATATAGCTGAGCACCCGGAACGCGATGCCGAAGATCGCGGCCCAGAAGAGCCCGCCGGCGACGGCGAACAGGAGCAGCTTGACCCAGGACCCGCTCCGCTCCTCCCGGAGCCGGGCACCCGCGCCCCGCCACTTCGGCGTGAGCAGGGTCCAGATGCCCGGCTGTGACCGCTCCCGCTTCCACCTCAGCGCTCGAGAACGGCGTCGAGGCGATGGGCCCGGTGGCCGCCGGTGAGCTTGAGGAAGAGGTCCTCCAGGCTCATGTCGCCCGACTCGGTCTGCTGCCGCAGCTCCGCCATCGTGCCGTTGGCCGCGATCTTCCCCTTGAACACGATCGCGATCCGGTCGCACATGACCTCGGCGACCTCCAGCGTGTGGGTGCTCATCAGCACGGTTCCGCCCCGGTCCACGAACTGCCGGAACAGGTCCTTCAGCAGCCGGGCGCTCTTCGGGTCGAGCCCGACCATCGGCTCGTCCACGATGATCAGCTCGGGACGATGGACCAGGGCCCCGCAGATGATGAGCTTCTGCCGCATGCCGTGGCTGTACGACTCGGTCAGCTCGTGCTTCCAGGCGGTGAGATCGAAGATCTCCAGCAGCTCGTCGATCCGCCGCTCGACTCCGGCGCCGTCCTGGCCATACAGCGCGGCGGCGAAGCGGAGGAACTCGCCGCCGGTGAGCTTGTCGTAGACGAAGGGGCGGTCGGGGATGAATCCGATGCGCGCCTTGGCCTCGAGCGGCTGGCGTAGCATGTCCACCCCGCCGACGAGCACCGATCCGCTGGTCGGCTGGAGGATGCCCGGCGATCATCCGCATGGTGGTGGTCTTGCCGGCGCCGTTGGGCCCCAGCAGCCCGAACAGCTCGCCCCTCGGCACCTCGAGCGAGATCCCGTCCACCGCGGTGAACTTGCCGTAGCGCTTGGTCAGGTCGGTCAGCCGGATCACGCCGTCCTCCGTACGATGGCTTCCACCGCGTCCCTATCCTCCTGTCGTTCCACCACGATACAGAGCTCGGACGGGTTGTCCCCGGCGCCGGGCCGCGGAAAGGTCTCTATCAGCAAGCTCGGCGGACTCCTCCAGGCTGAGCGGTCCGGCGTCGGCGCCGACCAGCGGGGCCGCCGATCCGGCCCAGACCCCAGGCCCCGGCGCGCTGCCAGGCGGAAACCAGGGCGCGCCGTACGGTGGTCCGCTCGACCGGAGAGGTGGAATCCCGGATCACGACGTGGATCACGAATGGTGCCGCGAGATCGCCGCCTCCGGTGACCACCGCCGCGCCCGCTTCCAGCGGCGTGCTCACCCGGTACTGGTCGGCGAACGCGGGCCCCGCCAGCTGGTCGAGCCGCGAGGCGGCCGCCGCCAGCGGCTCGAGCGACTCCCCGGCCGGCCGCAGCACGGCATCCACCCGGAGCGAGGCGAGATCATCCACCACTACCGTGATCACGAGTCCTGCAGCTCTCTGCTCCGTTGGTACATCTCGCGCGCCTCGTCCGGCCGCCCGAGGCGGTCGAGCACCCGCCCGCGCAAGTGGTAGACCTTGCCGTCCCTCGGGGTGGCCTCGAGTGCACGATCCAGCACCGCGTTGGCCCCGGCGAGGTCTCCCAGCAGGTTGAGCGCCTCGGCCAGGTAGTAGAACACCCGCCCGTTGTCCGGCTGGTACTCCAGGGACTTGGCGAAGTGTGTCGCCGCCTCCGACGCGAGGCCTTTGCGCCAGTAGAGCTGGCCCAGCTCGAAGTGGGCCGGACCGTGGGACCGGCTGCAATCGCAGGACGGCCCGGAGGTCGGACTCCGCGTCGCCGTAGCGGCGCAGGCGGCCCAGCAGGGCGCCGCGCAGCAGGAGGAGTTCGATCTGGTCCGGAGTCCGGCGCAGGCCGACCGAGAGGGTCTTGACCGCGTCCTCCAACTGTTCCCCCCGCTCGAGCAGGCGGGCGAGCAGGAGACGGCCCTCCACGTGCTCGGGGCTGGCCGCGAGGAGCTCGCGGTAGAGCGCCGCGGCCTGATCCGGCGACGTGGCGGCACTCGGCGCGCTCGAGCAGCAGTCCGGTCGCGGCTCCAGCGTGTTCCTCTGGGGAGGTGGTCATGAGGGCAAGTGTATGGTAGAAGCAGGCAACGCAAACCGGAACCCGTTGACCCTCGGCGCCGGCTTCGGGTACCTTTCGGGGCTATGGCTCAGGAATACCTGGTGGTGCGTGGCGCCCGCGAGCACAACCTCAAGAACATCTCCGTCGCCATCCCCCGAAACCGGCTCACCGTCATCACCGGCCTCTCGGGTTCGGGGAAGTCCTCGCTGGCCTTCGACACGATCTATGCCGAAGGACAGCGGCGCTACGTCGAGTCGCTGTCGGCGTACGCCCGGCAGTTCCTCGGGCTGATGGAGAAGCCGGACGTGGACGCGATCGAGGGGCTCTCGCCCGCCATCTCGATCGAGCAGAAGACCACCGGCCAGAACCCCCGCTCCACCGTCGGCACCGTCACCGAGATCTACGACTATCTGCGCCTTCTCTGGGCCCGGGCCGGCGTGCCCCATTGTCCCAACGACGGCACGCCGGTCACCCGGCAGAGCGCCGCGCAGATCACCGAGACCGTTCTCGGCTGGCCGGAGGAGACCAGGATCGAGGTCCTCGCGCCGATGGTGCGCGGTCGCAAAGGCGAGTTCCGGGAACTGTTCGAGGACGTTCGCAAGCGCGGCTTCGTCCGGGTCCGGGTGGACGGCAAGACCTACGACCTCGGCGAGGTCCCGGCCCTCAATCGGCGGCAGAATCACGACATCGCGGTCGTGGTGGATCGGCTGGTGGTCCGCCCCGCCGACCGCGGCCGGCTCAACGACTCGATCGAGACGGCGCTGAAGACGGCGGATGGGTTGGTGGAAGTAGTGCGTGACGAGCGGCGGACGACGGACGGCGGAACGCCGTTCCGTCGTCTTCTCCGAGCGCTTCGCCTGCCCGGTGTGCGGACTGTCCCTCCCCGAGCTGGAGCCGCGCCAGTTCTCGTTCAATTCGCCGTTCGGGGCCTGTCCCGACTGCCACGGCGTGGGCACCCGCCGCGAGGTCAACGCGGAACTGATCCTGGGCGACCCCAGCATCTCGATTCTCGAGGGCGTGATCCTTCCGTGGGGCGAGCCGTCCGGATATCTCCGGAAGGTGGTGCTGCCGACCCTCGCCAAGGCATTCAAGTTCGACCTCAACGCGCCGTGGGCCGAGCACAGCGAGCCCGCCAAGCAGGCGCTGCTCCATGGGGCGCCGGGGCGGTTCAAGTTCCAGACGGAGGGCGCGCGCGGGCACGGCGAGTACGAGAGCGAATGGGAAGGCGTGCTCCGGAACGTGGAGCGGCGCTACCGCGAGTCCACCAGCGACGGGGTCCGGGCGGCGCTCGAGGAGTTCATGATCGAGCAGCCGTGCCAGACCTGCGGCGGCAAGCGGCTCAAGGCGGAGAGCCTGGCCGTGCTGGTGTACGGGACGCAGCATCGGCGACGTGGTGGACCTGCCGGTGGAGCGGGCGCTGGAGTTCTTCGAGGGCGTCCCGCTCAGGTCGGATGGCCGCCAGGGCCTCGATCCCGAGATCGCCGGGCCGATCCTCAAGGAGGTGGGCGACCGGCTGCGGTTCCTGCGGGACGTCGGGCTCGACTATCTGACGCTGGGCCGGGGCGCCACGTCGCTCTCGGGCGGAGAGACCCAGCGAATCCGGCTCGCCACCCAGATCGGCTCCCGGCTGGTCGGCGTGCTCTACATCCTGGACGAGCCGAGCATCGGACTGCACCAGCGGGACAACGAGCGGCTGCTCGGCACCCTGCGAGGCCTCCGCGACCTGGGCAACACCGTCATCGTGGTGGAGCACGACGCCGAGACCATTCAGGCGTCCGACCACGTGATCGACCTCGGGCCGCGCGCGGGGCGGTTCGGCGGCGAGGTGGTGGCGGAGGGGAGCGTGGAGGTCATCCGGGAACACGCCGACCTCCCTCACCGGCCGCTATCTCCGCTCCGAGCTGCGGGTGCCGGTGCCGCCGGGACGGCGCCAGGCGGCGCGGGGCCACCGGCTGCGAGTGGTCGGCGCGCGCGCCAACAACCTGCAGAACCTGACGGTCGACATCCCGCTGGGACTCTTCGTGGCGGTCACCGGGGTGTCCGGCTCGGGGAAGTCCACCCTGGTGACCGATATCCTGTATCACGCGCTCGCGCGGCATTTCTACCGCGCGAAGGTGATTGCCGGGGCCCACACCCGGATCGAGGGCCTCGACCGGATCGACAAGGTCATCGACATCGACCAGAGCCCGATCGGCCGCACGCCCCGGTCGAACCCCGCCACCTACACCGGCCTCTTCACCCCGATCCGCGAGCTGTTCACCCAGCTGCCCGACGCCAAGCTCCGCGGCTACGGCCCCGGCCGCTTCTCCTTCAACGTGAAGGGCGGCCGCTGCGAGGCGTGCCAGGGCGACGGGCTGGTGAAGATCGAGATGCACTTCCTGCCCGACGTCTACGTGCCCTGCGAGGTGTGCAAGGGCCGGCGCTACAACCGGGAGACCCTGGAGGTGCGTTACAAGGGCCGGAGCATCGCGGACGTGCTCGACCTCACCGTGGCCGACGCCCTCGACTTCTTCGCCAACCAGCGCCGCATCGCGGAGAAGCTCGAGCTGCTGAACGACGTCGGCCTGGGCTACATCCACCTCGGCCAGGCGGCGACGACGCTCTCGGGCGGCGAGGCCCAGCGGGTCAAGCTGGCCACCGAGCTCGCCAAGCGGGACACCGGCCGCACGCTCTACATCCTGGACGAGCCGACGACGGGCCTGCACTTCGAGGACGTGCGGCTGCTGCTCGAGGTGCTGCACCGGCTGGTGGACAAGGGCAACAGCGTGGTGGTGATCGAGCACAATCTCGACGTCATCAAGACCGCCGACTGGATCGTGGATCTGGGTCCGGAGGGCGGGGAGCGGGGCGGGAGAGTGGTGGCGGAGGGAACGCCGGAGGAGGTGGCGGCGGTGGAGGACAGCCACACCGGCGCGACTTCCTCCGCCGGGTGCTCAGGCCCCCGGCGTGACGAACTTCGGCTGCCTTGGCCGCAGGATCCACGGTGAACCGAATCCACATCCCGCTCAGCCCGTGGCCCGGCACGCCGCAGAAGATCCGGTAGCTGCCGCTGTCCGGCGCGGTGAACCGGATGACGTCCTTGGCCTCCTGCGGCAGCCCCTCGACGACCTTGTTGGTGTAGGCCCGGGGAATCGCGGGCTCGCCGCCGATGTTGGGCATCGGATCCTTGTCGGCGATGAGCTCGGCGCTGTGCGGCGTGCCGTCCTTCTGCACGAAGTTCATCACCACGTTGACGCCCGGCGGCACCACCAGATTGGCCTCGCCGTCGGTGTAGCCGTTGAAGTTGAAGGGGCTCTTGGCGCCCTCTCCGCCCGCGATCAGCTCGAAGGTGACCGTCTTGGTGGCTGGATCCCATTTGAGGTATGGGGAGTCCTGGGCCGTCCCGCGAGCCGGTGAGAGCAGCAGCATCAGGGCGAGCAGCGGGGTCGAGCCTGCGTATCGGGCCATTCCGGTCCTCGGGTAGTCGGACCGAGGGGGCCGTGAAACCTCGCGGCCCCCTCGTCCGAATGGTGTGCCCATGGTTCGCCCACGAGCTCTCTGAAAGCTACAGGGATCCCCGCGGAACGGGTATCCTTCTCCCCGTCGCCGCTCTCACCTCGACCCGAGTCTTTACCGTGAAGCGCTTCGCCCTCCTGCTCCTTCTCGCCGCGACTCACCGGCAACCTCTCTGCCGACCGCCCAGCAGACGGACCCCTCCCGCCTCACGGTGCAACGGATCTACGGCTCCGCCGAGTTCGCCGCCCAGCCGTTCGGGCCGTCTCGCTGGCTGGGTGACGGCATGGCCTACACCACCGTGGAGCCGTCCGCCGACGGGGAGGGGCAGGAGATCGTCCGGTACGACGTGGAACGGGGGGGCCGCGAGGTGCTGGTGCCGGCACGCCAGTTGGTGCCCCAAGGTGCCGACGCTCCGCTCGACGTCGAGGATTACGCCTGGTCGCCCGACGGCAAGAAGCGCACTCGTCTTCACCAACACCCAGCCGGTCTGGCGGCTCAATACCCGTGGCGACTACTGGGTGCTGGACCGGGCCAGCGGCGAGCTCAGGAAGCTCGGCGGCCCCGAGGCGAAACCCTCGACCCTCATGTTCGCCAAGTTCGCGCCCGACGGGGGCCGGGTGGCCTACGTCCGGGAGAACAATCTGTACGTGGAGGACCTGGCGACCGGGACGATCACCGCGCTCACCACCGACGGCTCCCGCACGCTCATCAACGGCACCTTCGACTGGGTGTACGAAGAGGAGCTGATGAATTATTACGCCGACGGCTGGCGCTGGAGTCCCGACGGGACCAGCATCGCGTTCTGGCAGCTCAACGCCGATTCGGTCAAGAATTTTCATCTCATCAACAACACCGACTCGCTCTACTCCCGCGTCATCCCGATCCAGTACCCCAAGGTCGGCGAAACCAACTCCGCCGCCCGCGTCGGGGTGGTGAGCGCGGCCGGCGGGCCGACCCGCTGGCTCCAGATCGAGGGCGATCCGCGCAACCACTATATCGCGCGGATGGATTGGGCCGCCTCCTCCGACGAGGTGATCCTCCAGCGACTCAACCGGCTGCAGAACCGGAACGAGGTGATGCTGGGTGACGCCAAGACCGGGCAGGTGCGGACCGTGCTGGTCGAGCAGGACAGCACCTGGGTGGACCTGGTGGACGATCTCGTCTGGCTCGACGACGGCAAGAGCTTTACCTGGGTGAGCGACCGCGACGGGTGGAACCACGTCTACGTGGTCTCTCGCGACGGCAAGAAGACCCGCCTCGTCACCAAGGGGGACTTCGACGTGCTCGACGTGCAGGGGATCGACCCCAAGGGCGGGTGGCTCTACTACATCGCGTCGCCGGAGAACCCGGTGCAGCGCTATCTCTTCCGCACTCGTCTCGACGGCAAGGGAAAGCCGGAGCGCCTGAGCCCCGCGCGCGAGTCGGGCACCCACACCTACGACGTCGCGCCCAACTACCGGTACGCGATCGAGACCTATTCCAGTCTCGGCAACCCGCCGATCATCCGCCTGGTTCGGCTGCCGACCCATCAACCGGTCCGGACGCTGGTGGACAACCAGCGGCTCCGCTCGAAGGTGAACGCGCTCCGGCGGGGCCCGGTCGAGTGGCTCAGATCGAAGCCGAAGACTGGGGTGAAGATGCCCGGGCTGCTGCTGAAGCCGGCGGATTTCGACTCCACCCGCAAGTACCCGTTGCTGTTCTTCCTCTACGGCGGGCCGGGGAAGACCGAGGCCAACGACGTCTGGGGTGGGTACTACCTCTGGCACACGATGCTGACGCAGAAGGGCTATCTGGTGGCGGTGGTGGACAACCACGGCACGCCGGCCCCTCTCGGCAGGAAGTTCCGCAAGGCGATCTACGGCCAGCTCGGCGTGATCGAGACCAGGGACCAGGCGGTGGCGGCCCGCACGCTCCTCAGCGCGGCCCTACGTGGACTCCGCCCGCGTGGGCATCTGGGGCTGGAGCTATGGCGGGTTCATGGCGCTCAACGCCCTGTTCCAGCACCCCGACCTCTACCGGACCGGCGTCGCCGTTTCGCCGGTGACCCACTGGTCGCTGTACGACAACGTCTACACCGAGCGGTTCAACGGCCTCATCACCGACAACCGCGCGGGGTACGATCGGGGCTCGCCGCTCAGCTACGTGAAGGGCCTGCGGGGCAACCTGCTGCTGATCCACGGCGGGGGCGACGACAACGTGCACTACCAGAACACCGAGATGCTGATCAACGCCTTGGTGGCGGCGAACCGGCCGTTCGAGATGATGGAGTACCCCAACCGCACCCACTGCATCTGCCAGGGGAAGGGAACCCAGGTGCACCTCTTCGATCATGTCACCCGATTCCTCGATCGCAACCTGATGGGAGCGACGCCCGGCTCGGCGGTGCCGGAGCGGGCCGCCGCGGGGCAATAGCCGCCGGCTGCATGGCGACCGGCGGGAGCGGCCCCTAGATTGGAAAGTCCACCCCCGCCGGAGCTTCCCATGACCTACGAAGACATCGTTGCGCTGCTCGGCTACGCCGGTGGGCATGAGCAGAGGGTCCGCATCACCACGACCGACCGGACCGAGGTCGTAGGCATTCCGTTGAGCGTGGACACCCATGTCACGGCTCACGAGGTCTATCTCCGGCCGGCCGGCAGCGACGACACCGAGATCGCGGTGTCGCTCGGCGCCATCGAGGCCGTGGAGCTGGTCTGACATCCTCTCCGGTCACCCCACCACGGTGCTAACCTTGCCAGGGCCGTTTCGCATTGAAACACGATCGTGGCCCTGCCCGTAGGGGCCGACCGGAGGCAACCGGAATGGATATGGAAGGCATACTCGCCATCACATTGATCTTCGGAGGGGGAACCGCCTTCCTCCTCTCGATCAGTCCTATCGGCAGGGCAATCGCCGAGCGGATCCGCGCGCAGCGGTGCCGTCCCGATGCACGATCCCGAGCTCCTGGCGGAGGTGGACTCCCTCAGGCGGGACGTCTCGGAGCTGCAGGAGCGGGTGGATTTCGCCGAGCGGCTGCTCTCGCAGAATCAGGAGCGGCCTCAGGTAGCGAAGGGAGGGAGCGCAGTCATGATCCAGGGATCCAGATGCCGCTTCCGCCGGAGCCGCCTCCGTTCGATCCCAACCTGATCTTTCTCAACGATGGCGGACCGCCGGCCATCGTGATGATCGTGTTCCTCGCGCTGGTCGCCACCACGGTCATTCTCTGGCCGATCATGCGGGCGCTGGCCCGCCGGCTCGAAGGGAAGGGGGCCGCCGATCCCGCCCTCCAGGCCGAGATCGAGCAGCTTCAGCAGCGGCTGGGCGAGGTGGACGTCCTGCAGCAGCGGGTGGCGGAGCTGGAGGAGCGGATCGACTTCACCGAGCGCATGCTGGCTCGCGCCCAGGCCCCGGCGGCGTTGCCGGGCGACGCTCCCAGATGATGCTCGCGATCCAGGGCGCGCCCACCGGTGCCTCCGGTGCCCCCCGGCTCCGAGATGTCCGTGACGGGGAGCCTGGAGGGCATCGCGGCCGTGGTGCTGCTGCTGGGCGCGGGGCTGATCCTCGCCGCGCTCATCTGGCCGCTGATCCGGGCGCTCGCCCGGCGGATCGAGGGCGCCGCGCCGAGCGCGGAGATGCAGGCCGAGTTGGACGGATTGCGCGAGCGGGTGCGGCAGCTCGAGGAAATGCCGCCGCGCATGGCGGAGCTCGAGGAGCGGGTGGATTTCACCGAGCGGATCGTGGCCAAGGCTCGGGAAGCCCGACCGGCTCCATCGATAGGAGGGTGGAGGCGTGAACATAGCCGAAGCGCTCGCTTTCAGTGCCTTCGCGTTCGTGATCGTGAAGGTCTTGGGCCCGATCGCGGTCGCGATCGGCCACCGGATCCGTGGAGGCCGCAACAGCGCGCCGGACCATCGGCTGTCCGTGGAGGCTGACGAGCTGCGGACTCGATTGGCGGAGGTGGAGGAGCGATTAGATTTCGCGGAGCGGCTCCTCGCCCGTGGAGCACAGGCGGATCAGATTCCAAGGGGAGCCCAGCAATGATCACCCGAGACGACATTCAGTCGTGGCTCGAGCGGCTAGACGGTGGCAAGCTTGACGGTCATGGAGATCGAGCCCAACCTCTGGCTCATCCGGACGCCCGACGATGCCGAGGTCGTCGTCCACTACGCGCCTCCGGTGGCGATCCTGCGGGTCCGGGTCATGGAGCTCCCGGCCAGCGAGCCGCGGCGCGGCGAGCTGTTCCGCCAGCTGCTGGAATACAACGCCCGGGACCTGGTGCACGGGTCCTACGGGCTCGAGGGCGACCACGTGGTGCTGACCGATACGCTCGAGCTGGAGAACCTGGACTTCAGCGAGTTCGAGGCCAGCTTCGACTCGATCACCCTGGCGCTCGCCTCGCACCTCGGCGCCCTCGCGCCTTACCGCGAAAGGTGACCCTTCATGGGAATCTTTGATCGCTTCTCGACGCTGCTGCGGTCGAACATCAACGACCTCATCTCCCGGGCCGAGAATCCCGAGAAGATGCTGAACCAGCTGATCGTCGACATGAAGACGCAGCTGGCCAAGGCCAAGCAGCAGGTCGCCTCCGCCATCGCCGACGAGAAGAAGCTCCAGTCCGATGCCGAGGCGATGAAGAAGCAGGCCGAGGACTGGGAGCGCCGGGCGATGCTGGCGGTGCAGGAGGGCCGCGACGACCTGGCCAAGCAGGCGCTGGGCCGGTACAACGAGCATCTCCAGGGAGCCCAGCAGCTGCACGAGACCTGGCTCAAGCACAAGGCCGAGACCGAGGCGCTCAAGCTCTCGCTCCGCCAGCTCAACGACAAGATCGAAGAGGCCAAGCGGAAGAAGAACATCCTGGTCGCGCGGGCCAAGCGGGCCGAGGCGCAGCAGCGGATCCAGGAGACGATGTCGGGGATGTCGGACAAGAGCGCCTTCGAGTCGTTCGAGCGGATGACGGAGAAGATCGAGGCCAACGAGCGCAAGGCGATCGCCGCGGCCGAGATCCAGGAGGAGTTTTCGGGCGACCACCTCGTCCGCCAGTTCGATGCCCTGGAGTACAAGGGCAGCTCGGATCAGCAGCTGATCGCGCTGAAGCAGCGGATGGGCCTGCTGCCCGGGCGGCGCCGGCGGCAGAACCGGCAGCTCAACCGCGGCGGCGGAGGACATCCACGACGCGGAGGTGATCGAGGAGGGCGAGACCGGGAAGTCCTGACGCTCGACGGTGCCACCGATCGGGCGAAGGGGGCCATGCCGGGATGGTCCCCTTCGGCTCGCTGACAGGGTGACACGCCTTCGCACTATATTCCCACGCCCTTTCACCCCACGGACCATGACCGCACCGCGCCACCTGATCATCGCCGACGGCGACTTCGGGCCCATGACCTCGAAGACCGCCAACTCCGTCATCCGATACCACCCCGAGCGCACCATCGCGGTGCTCGACCGCCAGCATGCCGGACAGACCGTGCAGGACGTCCTCGGGATTCGGCGGTGGCGATTCCGGTCGTGGGGACCATGCGGGAGGGGCTGGCGCTGGGGCCGTCGGCCGTGCTCATCGGCATCGCGCCGAAGGGCGGCCAGCTGCCCGGCCGAGTGGCGCGCCTGGCTGGGCGAGGCGCTCGACGCCGGCTGCGACATCTGGAACGGGCTGCACAACTTCCTGGCCGACGATCCCACGCTCGCGGCAAAGGCGCGGGCCAAGGGCCGCACGCTGCACGACCTCCGCCGGCCGCCGGCGGACCTCCCGATCGCGTCGGGCCTGGCCAAGGCGCTCGACCCGCTCGTCGTCCTCACCGTCGGCACCGATTGCAACGTCGGCAAGATGACCGCGCAGCTCCAGCTCATCCGGAAGCTGAACGAGCGCGGGGTTCGCACCCGGTTCGTGCCCGACCGGGCAGACCGGCATCATGATCGAGGGCTGGGGGATCGCCGTGGACGCCGTGGTGGCGGACTTCATCGCCGGCGCGGCCGAGTGGCTGACGGTGGAGGGCAGCAAGAACGCCGACGTCGTGCTGGTCGAGGGGCAGGGAAGCATCAACCACCCCGGCTACTCCGGCGTCACTCTTGGCCTGCTGCACGGCTGCTGCCCCGACGCGATGATCCTCTGCCACCAGTCCAGCCGCGAGTTCATCGGCGACTACCGCGAGGCCGCCTGGCTCCGGATCCCGCCGCTCGCGGAATACGTGCGGCTGTACGAGTCCATCGGCGCCGCGGTGCACCCGACCAGGGTGATCGGCATCTCGCTCAATACCTACGACCTCAGCGACGTCGAGGCCCGGCGCGCGTGCGACCGCGCCGAGCAGGAGACCGGACTTCCCGCGACCGACCCGGTGCGGTTCGACTCCGCCCCGCTGGTGAATGCCATCGCCGACGAGCGAAACCGCTACCTCCAGACCCGCAAGGCGCAGTCGAGGTCCCGATGGCCGCTCCCTGGGAGTCGCCGCTCCGCCGCTGGGTGGAGGCCGGGCTGGTCGATCGAGACGCAGCCGATCGCATCCGCGCCTGGGAGAGCGAGCGGCCAGGGGGGCTGTCGCTTGCGATGGCCGGCATGGCTCGCGCTCGGCCTCGGCGGGCTCCTGCTCGGCGCGGGCATCCTGCTCTTCGTCGCCGCCCATTGGGATGGTCTGGGGCCGGCTCAGCGCTTCCTGCTCGTCGTGCTGACCGTGGGAGGGCTGCATCTCGCCGCCGCCTTCGCCGCGGATCGCTCGCCGGGCCTTTCGGTGGCGCTCCACGCCTGTGGCACGGTGGCGTTGGGCGGCGGGATCTTCCTCTCGGGTCAGATTTTCCACCTGCAGGAGCACTGGCCCGGTGGTCTGCATGCTCTGGGCGATCGGCGCATGGGTCGGGTGGTGGCTGCTCCGGCAGTGGCCGCAGGCCGCGAGTGCCGCGTTGCTGGCTCCCGCCTGGCTTGCCGGCGAGTGGATCGTCGCGACCGAGGACCTGCGCGGGCGTGGAGTGCTGGGGACCTTCGTCGACGTTGCTGGCCCTGGCGTACCTGGGCGCCGAGCCCTACAGCGGACGGTACGGGGCGCTGCGCCGAGCGCTCGTCTGGCTCGGTGCGCTAGCGATTCATTCCGGCCACCCTCGCGCTGGTGGTGTTGGCAAACTCCGGCTCGCGGACGGACGACCGCATTGCCGGCCGGACTCGCCATCGTGGGGTGGGTCGCCGCGGTCGGGTTGCCGGTGGGAGTCGGGGTGGCGCTGCGCCGCGTCCAACCTCTGCCGCTCGCGGCCGCCGCGGTCTGGGTGGTGGCCGGGACGTTTCTCGCATCCTATCGTGGCGTGGCCCCCTATCTCTGGTGCGCGGTCCTGGCGGTCGGTGTCATCGCGTGGGGCGTCCATGACCGGCGCGCGGAGCGCATCAATCTGGGGATCGCCGGCTTCGCGCTGACGGTGCTGGTGTTCTACTTCTCGGATGTCATGGACAAGCTGGGCCGCTCGGCAAGCCTCATCGGCCTCGGCCTGCTTTTCCTCGGGGGCGGGTACCTGCTCGAGCGACGCGGCGGCGCCTGGTCGCCACCGTCCGCGAGCCCGCGACGTGACCGCGCGGCGGGCGGGAATCGCTCTCGCGATCGTCCACGTGCTGCTGGTCGGCACGCCTGGGTCTCAAGCTGCTGGTCGACCGGGCCCGGCTGCCGCGCGCCTGGGCGCGCACCGTCCCGTTCGATCCCGACCTCCCCATCCGCGGCCGCTACGTGCGGCTTCGGCTGGAGGTGCCGCTGGCGGGCGGGTCCGAGCGGCGCGGCGCCGGGCGAGTATCGTCAGGTGCAGACTGCGAATCGGCGGGAGACCGCTTGGAAGGCGTCCTGGAGGATGACGGGCCGCTCCGCGTCCGGCTGGATTCGACGGCCAAGGGACTGGTGGCCGGCCTGGACGATCCGGTGGCCTTCTTTATTCCCGAGCACATTCCCGATCCGTCCATCCGTCCGACCGGCGAGGAGCTCTGGGCCGAGGTCACCGTTCCCCGCCGGGGCCCGCCCCGGCCCATCCGGCTCGCCGTGCGGCGGGACGGGACGCTGACTCCTCTCGAGATCCGCTGACTTGCGCGGGACCGCGCTCGCGCCGCCGCATGATTGATACGGAAACTCCAGCCGCCGGCGTGCATGATGCGCCATGTTCCCCGGCTCTCCGGCGCGGCTCCGGCCCGCGCGTTCCGCTGCACGCGCTCTTCCCGCTCGCTCGGCCCGGTCGCGTGCTGGGCGTCTGGCTCCGGGGATGCGCCGGCCGGTCGGCGATCCGGTGCCGCGGTGCCGGCGGTCTCCGGCACCTGCTCGTCGCCGACGACCTCGGCTATCTCCTGCGCCGCTGCGGCGAGGTGGCGGTCCGGGACGGGGAGCGGCTACGCCGGTGCCGACCGGGCGTCCTGATCGGATGGCGGGTGCTCGAAGTCGTGCTGGGCGCGCCGTATCTCGCCGGCGCCGGACCAGCTCCGCGCGCTCTTTCCCAGCGGCCCGAGTTCGACGAAGGCGTGCTTACCCTGCCCATCGGCCTCGCGCTCGGCGGAAGAGGCGCTGGCCGCTGTGCGCCGTCCGAGCGTTTGCCGGTCGCCGCTTCGCGAATCGCGTATTCGCCGACAAGCGTTGACGCCGTCCGGCCCGGGTCTCTAGGTTAGGGCCGTGACGCCAGAATCCATGTCGGAGCTTAGGCTCCGCGCTCGCCGGTATCGACACGCTCGCGCGTCGCCCAGATCCTCGAGATCAACGGCGAGACGCTGGTGCGGAACGGCGCCCGCGTCGCTCGGCATCTGGCTGCTCGCGTGGCTGGCCTATCGCGTGGTCCGGCTGGCGGCCATCGCGGATCGAGGCCGCGGTAGACGACGGCGACGACTCGATCACGACCCTCCGCGAGCGCCGGGGCCAGACGATCTCCCAGCTGCTCCGGAGCGTCGGCCGGGTCGTCGTCTTCGTCATCGCCCTCCTGCTCACCTTCAACGTCTTCATCGACATCGGGCCGATCCTGGCGGGCGCCGGCATCCTCGGCCTGGCGGTCTCGTTCGGCGCCCAGAGCCTGGTGAAGGACGTCATCTCCGGCTTCTTCATCCTGTTCGAGAACCAGTTCGCCATCGGCGACGTGGTCGAGGCCGGGGGCAAGAGCGGCGTGGTCGAAAAGATGACCATGCGGGTGGTCGTGCTGCGCGACCTCAAGGGCGTCATGCACGTGATCCCCAACAGCGAGATCAAGGTGGTCAGCAACATGACCCGAGGCTGGTCGCGGGCGGTGGTGGACGTGGGGGTCGGATACGAGGAGGACGTGGATCGGGCCCTGGCGGTGGTGCGGGACGAGGCGGCGCAGTTCTCCACCGACAAGGAATGGGCGATCTCAGCTCGACGGCCCGGTGGAGGTGCCCGGGATCGAGGCCCTGGGCGACAGCGCCATCGTGATCCGCTCGCTGATCAAGACCCAGCCGGGGTCCCAGTGGAACGCCGCCCGCGAGTTCCGCCGCCGGCTCAAGATCCGCTTCGACCGGGAGCAGATCGAGATCCCCTTCCCGCAGCGGAGAGGTCCACGTTCACGTGGACGATTCCACGCCGGACCGGCGCCTGAGGGCCGCCGGGGCAGCCGGCGGATGACCCTCCGGCTCCACAACACCCTCACCCGCCGGATCGAGCCGTTCGTGCCCCTCACCCCGGGCCGGGCGTCGCTCTACACCTGCGGTCCCACGATCTACAACTACGCCCACATCGGGAACTTCCGGACGTTTCTTTTCGAGGACCTCCTGCGCCGCTGGCTGGAGGCGAGCGGATACGAGGTCTTCCATATCATGAATCTGACCGACGTGGACGACCGGACCATCGCGGCGGCGGTGGGAAAGGGCGTCTCGCTGCGGGATCACGTGGATCCGTTCGCCCGGGCGTTCGAGGAGGACCGCGACTGGCTGCGCATCCGCCCGCCCCACGCCCAGCCCCGAGCGACCGAGTACATCGGTCCCATGATCGAGCTGATCCAGGGGCTGCTGGAGCGGGGGGTGGCGTACAAGGGGGAAGATGGGTCGGTCTACTTCGCGATCGCCCGCTTTCCGGCCTACGGACGGCTCTCCCAGCTCGATCGGCGGGAGCTGCGCGCCGGCGCGAGCGAGCGGGTGAGCGCCGACGAGTACGCCAAGGAGGACGCGCGCGACTTCGTGCTCTGGAAGGCGGCCCGGCCGGAGGACGAGGCGGTCGGCGCAGCCTGGGATGCGCCGTTCGGCCGGGGCCGCCCCGGCTGGCACATCGAGTGCTCGGCGATGGCGCTGGAGCTGATCCGGCGGAAGTGGGGCGTGGACGTGCTCGACATCCACGCCGGGGCGGTGGATCTGATCTTTCCGCACCACGAGGACGAGATCGCCCAGAGCTGCGCCTACACCGGGAAGGATGAGTTCGCCCGGGTCTGGGTGCACGGCGAGTTTCTCGACCTGGCTGGCACCAAGATGTCCAAGCGGTACGGGAACATCCTGACCGCCAGGGACTTTACGGGAGCAGGGGGCCGACCCCGGTGCGGTCCGGCACCTCCTTTTCAACACCCATTACCGCCAGAAGCTGGACTGGAGCGATGCCGCGCTGGACGCGGCCCGTGAGGGCTCGGCCCGGCTGGGGGCGTTCCGCGACCGGCTTGCGCTCGCCGCGGGCCGGGAGGACGACTCCGAAGCCGCGGCGGCCGCCGCCCGGTTCCGGGCCGCGTTCGCCGACGCCCTGAACGACGATCTCAACGCTCCGGAGGCGCTCGGCGCCGCTCCATGTGCTGGTGCGAGAGGGCAACCGGCTGCTGGACGAGGGCCGCCGGCTGGGTCCGGCGTTCCAGGCGGCATGGGCGCTGGCGGACGACGTGCTCGCCGTCGCCCCGTCCGCGCGGGCGCGGACCGTCACAGCCGACGCGTTGCTCGTGGCCGAAGAGGACGGCATTCCGGTTCGGCCACCGGAGGTTCCGCCGCCCGACCCGGCCGACGCCGAGGCATGGGCGCTGCGCTGGGCGGCGGTCCGCGCCGCGGAGAAGCGGGCCCGGAACTTCGCCGAGGCGGACCGCATCCGGGATCTGCTTCGCGGGGCCGGCTGGGAGATCCGGGACCGCCGGGACGGCGCGATCGAGGTGGTCCGGCGGACGGGTAGTGGCGGGGGTGCTGCGGCGGGAGGCCCGCCGCCTTCCTGAGTTAGCCCGGAATGGTCCCGCAACATCAGTCCAGCCCATTGACTAGCCCCAACTTGCCCTCTATCATACGAGTCTGTCTTGGTTCGGCCTCTTTTGGCTGACGTAGCTCAATTGGCAGAGCACCTGTTTTGTAAACAGGCGGTTAGGGGTTCGATTCCCCTCGTCAGCTCGGCATACGCCTGAGGTTAGCGCCGACACCCGAATCGATTCGCGGGACCCCGCTTCTTTGTCGGCGGGGTTCTGTCTCAGATGAGGGTGTGTGCAGGCTGGGTGGGGTGACCGAGTGGCTAATGGTAGCAGACTGTAAATCTGCCGGGCTAACGCCCTACGTAGGTTCGAATCCTACCCCCACCATGAAGGCGGGCAGACGGGTCTGACGGACTGATCGCGGGTGTAGCTCAGTTGGTAGAGCATCAGCCTTCCAAGCTGAGGGTCGCGGGTTCGAGTCCCGTCGCCCGCTTGAAGCGATGCGGAGCGCGGAGAGATGTCGCTCGCGTAGCTCAGTCGGTAGAGCGCATCCTTGGTAAGGATGAGGTCACCGGTTCGATCCCGGTCGCGAGCTTGAAGGGGAGCGGACAGGCGGACGGCGGACGGGCGGACGCGTAGTCGATGGACAGCCGGATCTCGCCGTACCGCCGGCGGTGGTGAAGGGTAGCGGCGGGGGTCCGCCGCTTCCGCCGACGACCAGGTAACTCAACCGGACACCGGAAGACGACCATGGCGAAGGCCAAATTTGAGCGGACGAAGCCGCATGTGAACGTGGGCACGATCGGGCACGTGGATCACGGGAAGACGACGTTGACGGCGGCGATCACGGCGATCCAGGCGAAGAAGGGGCTGGCGCAGTTCACGGCCTACGACCAGATCGACAAGGCGCCGGAGGAGCGGGAGCGGGGGATCACGATCGCGACGGCGCACGTGGAGTACGAGTCGGCGAAGCGGCACTACGCGCACGTGGACTGCCCGGGGCACGCGGACTACGTGAAGAACATGATCACGGGGGCGGCGCAGATGGATGGGGCGATCCTGGTGGTGTCGGCGGCGGACGGGCCGATGCCGCAGACCCGGGAGCACATCCTGTTGGCGAAGCAGGTGAACGTGCCGTACATCGTGGTGTTCATGAACAAGGTGGACATGGTGGACGACCCGGAGCTGTTGGAGCTGGTGGAGCTGGAGGTGCGGGAGCTGCTGTCGAGCTACGACTTCCCGGGGGACGACACGCCGATGATCAAGGGGTCGGCGCTGAAGGCGCTGGAGAGCGGGGACCCGAACTCGGAGCAGGGGAAGGTGATCCAGGAGCTGCTGGACGCGCTGGACAGCTACATCCCGCAGCCGAAGCGGGAGATCGACAAGCCGTTCCTGATGCCGGTGGAGGACGTGTTCTCGATCACGGGGCGGGGGACGGTGGCGACGGGGCGGATCGAGCGGGGGGTGGTGAAGGTGTGGGAGGAGGTGGCGCTGGTGGGCTTCGGGAGCGACCAAGAAGACGGTGGTGACGGGGGTGGAGATGTTCCGCAAGCTGCTGGACCAGGGGGAGGCGGGGGACAACGTGGGGCTGCTGCTGCGGGGGGTGGAGAAGGAGGAGATCGAGCGGGGGATGGTGCTGGCGAAGCCGGGGTCGATCACGCCGCACACCCAGTTCGAGGCCGAGGTGTACGTGCTGACGAAGGAAGAGGGGGGGCGGCACACGCCGTTCTTCAAGGGGTACCGGCCGCAGTTCTACTTCCGGACGACGGACGTGACGGGGACGGTGGAGCTGCCGGCGGGGGTGGAGATGGTGATGCCGGGGGACAACGTGCAGATGACGATCGAGCTGATCACGCCGATCGCGATGGACGAGGGGCTGCGCTTCGCCATCCGCGAGGGCGGCCGCACGGTGGGCGCCGGCGTCGTGACCAAGATCCTGAAGTAGCAGGCAGGGCGGAACGGCGGACGGGCGGAACGGCGGAAGTCGAGCAACCGTCCGCCGTACCGCCAGGGTGGTGAAGAGCAGCGGCGGGGTCCGCCGTTCCGCCGGTAACCAGAGGAACGAGCATTGCCGAGAGACAAGATCATTCTGGAGTGCACCGAGTGCAAAAACCGCAACTTCTTCACCGATAAGAACAAGCGGAAGCACCCGGAGCGGGTGGAGCGGCGCAAGTACTGCCCCCGGTGCGACACGCATCGGGCGCACAAAGAGTCGAAGTAGCCATGGACCGTGTGCAGGTGGCGCACCAGCCCAACCGCGTGGTCGGTTGGGTGAGCCAGACCCGGGATTTCCTGGTCGGCGTGCGCGAGGAGATGAGGAAGGTCACCTGGCCGACCCGGGACGAGCTGATCAAGGCGACCCGGATGATCGTGGTGCTCTCGATCGTGCTGGGTGTCGTCATCGGTCTCATGGACTGGCTGCTGCAGCTCATCTTCGTCGAGGGGATCGCGCGTCTCGCGCGGTAGCGACATGGAATACCGCTGGTACGCGATCCAGACGACGGCCGGTCACGAGAACAAGGTCCGCAATCTGCTGCAGAAGCGGATTGCGGACGATCCCCGCCCCGCGGAGCAGAAGCTGATCCGCCAGGCGCTGGTGCCGGTGCAGGAAGTGATCGAGATCAAGAACGGCAAGAAGGTGAACGTCGAGCGGAAGCTGTATCCCGGCTACGTCCTGGTCGAGATGGGGATGAGCCAGGAGGCGCTGCACGTCGTCAACAGCATCCAGGGCGTGATCAAGTTCGTCGGCACCGGCAAGATGCCGCAGCCGCTCCGCCAGGATGAGGTCAACCGCCTGCTCGGCATCGCCGAAGCCGTCACCGAGGCCGAGCCGAAGGAGGAGATCCCCTTCATGGTCGGCCAGGTGGTGGAGATCACCGAGGGGCCGTTCTCCGATTTCAGCGGCACCGTCGAAGAGGTGCTGGCGGACAAGGGGAAGGTCCGGGTGACGGTCAGCCTGTTCGGCCGCCCCACCGCCGTGGAGATGGATTATTTGCAACTGCGCGGCCATTAGAGCGGGGCGTGCAGGGCGGAACCCCGACCCGCCCCTTCCACCCCGGCGGCGGAACGGCGGAAGCTGACGATGGTGAGATGAGTTTTCCGCCCTTCCGCCGGGGCGGAGTGGGGCAGCGGCGGGGTCCCGCCGTTCCGCCCGACAACCGCGACCGCGCGGATTCGCGGCAGTAGGCCCAACGCACGGGCCCACGTTACGAGGAGAGCACATGGCAAAAAAGATCCAGGCACTGGTGAAGCTCCAATGCCCGGCGGGAGCGGCGACACCCGCCCCGCCGGTGGGCACCGCCCTGGGTCCGCACGGCGTGAACATCATGGAGTTCGTGAAACAGTTCAACGCCCGGACCCAGAGTCAGAGCGGGATGGTGATCCCCTGCGTGGTCACCATCTACGCCGACCGGACCTTCACCTTCATCACCAAGACCCCGCCGGCGCCGAATCTCCTGATCAAGGAGGCGGGGATCGAAAAGGGAAGCGGCCAGCCCAACCGGACCAAGGTGGGTAAGGTCACCCGGGCGCAGGTCAAGAAGATCGCCGAGATCAAGATGGCCGATCTCAACGCCTCCGATCTCGACAGCGCCATGAAGATGATCGCGGGCACCGCTCGCTCCATGGGGCTCGAGGTGGTGGACTGATGCCGGCCCCGGGGAAGAAGTTCAGCGCCGCGGTGGCCAAGGTCGACCGAACCAAGGAATACGCCATCCCTGATGCGGTCTCCCTGGTGAAGGGCGCCGCGTTCGCCAAGTTCGACGAGACCGTGGACGTCGCCGTCCGGCTCGGCGTCGACCCGCGCCACGCCGACCAGGTGGTCCGCGGCACGGTCGTGCTGCCGCACGGAACCGGAAAGTCGGTCCGCGTGTTGGTGATCACGCAGGGCGAGCGGGTGCGCGACGCCGAGGCGGCGGGGGCCGATTTCGTCGGCATCGAATACGTCCAGAAGATCAAGGACGGCTGGCTGGAGTGCGACGTGATCGTCGCCACGCCGGACGTCATGGGCCAGCTGGGCCAGCTCGGCAAGGTGCTGGGGCCCCGCGGCCTGATGCCCAATCCCAAGGCCGGCACCGTCACCATGGACGTCGCCAAGGCGGTCCGGGAGATCAAGGCCGGCAAGATCGAGTTCCGGGTGGACAAGACCGGGAACGTCCACGCCCCGGTGGGCAAGGTGTCGTTCTCGCCGGCCCAGCTCGCCGACAACGTCCAGGCGTTCATGGACACCATCGTCCGGGCCAAGCCCTCGGCGGCCAAGGGCACTTACATCCGCTCGGCCACGCTGTCGAGCACCATGGGGCCGGGCGTCCGGCTCGAGACGGCGGTGTACCGATGAGCAAAACCGAGCGGCAATCCACGGTGGAGGCCCTGACCGAGCAGCTCAAGGGCTCCCCGAACGTGTTCGTCACCGACTTCACCGGGCTCAACGTGCTCCGGATGACCGAGCTTCGCCGCCGGCTCCGGAGCGCGGGCATCGAGTACGTGGTGGTGAAGAACACGTTGGCCCAGCGCGCCTTCGCCGCCAACGGCGTGAGCGCGCTGGACGATCACCTCGCCGGCCCGACCGGCCTGGTCCTCTCGGGCGGGGACCCGGTGGCGGGGGCGAAGGTGCTGACCGACTTCGCGAAGGAGTTCGAGAAGCCGGCCATCAAGATCGGGCTGGTCGACGGCAAGCCTCTGACGGCGGACCAGGTGAAGCGCCTGGCCAGTCTGCCCGTCCAGGGAGGTGTTGCTGTCCCAGCTCGCGGGCTACATCCAGGCGCCGATGGCCCAGTTCGCCGGTGCCATGAACGGACTGCTGTATCAGATGATCGGCGCCCTCGAGGCGCTTCGCGCGCAGCGTAGTGCTGCTTCTTAACCGGACGGAGAGAGACGGAGACCATGGCCACCACCACGCTGAGTAACGAAGAGATCCTCGATGCGATCGGCAACAAGACCGTCGTCGAGCTGGCGGAGCTGATCGAGGGGTTCAAGACCAAGTTCAACGTCACGATCGCGGCGGCCGCCCCGGCGGCGGCGGCGGGCGGGGCGGGCGGCGGTGCCGCCGCGGCCGCGCCGGTCGAAGAGAAGACCGAATGGACCGTCGTCCTCAAGGAGGGCGGCGCCAAGAAGATTCAGGTCATCAAGGTGGTCCGGGAAGTCACCAGCCTGGGCCTGAAGGAAGCCAAGGATGCCGTGGACAACGTCCCCAGCAACATCAGGGAGGGCGTGACCAAGGCGGAGGCGGAAGAGATCAAGAAAAAGCTGGAGGAGCAGGGCGCGGTCGTCGAGCTGAAGTAGCGCGAAGCGCTACCCTGAGCCGCATCCGGGCCCGCCGGGCCCGGTACGGCGAGGGGGCCGGCGTCTTCAACCTATTTCAGTGAGACGAATGCACGCTCGACGCTCTTCGGACGTTCCCGATTCTGCCGAGCCCCGTAGGTTACCCCGCCTTGGAGCGGGGGATCCGCGTTGGGGCCATTTGTGTTGCGCGCATGGCGCGAGAGTGAGCCACTGATGCCTCAGACCCGATCCGTAATCACGTTCAGCAAGCGAGAGGGCGGCATGCCGATGCCGCACCTGCTCGATATCCAGACCGCGGCGTTCGAGACGCTGCTGGTCCCCGACGACGTCCACGGCGAACGGCAGGACGTCAGCCTCGAGCGCGTGTTCCGGGACCTGTTCCCGATCACGGATGTGAACGAGAAGTACAAGCTCGAGTTCCTGGGCTACGCCCTGGGCGAGGCCAAGTACGCGGTCGAGGAGTGCATCGAGCGCGACATGACCTACGCGGCGCCGCTCAAGGCCAAGCTCCGCCTCGACGTGTACGAGGAGGTGGAGGGACAGAAGCGGCTGAAGAACGCCATCGAGAAGGAAGTGTACCTGGGCGAGCTGCCCATCATGACCCCGCTCGGCACCTTCGTCATCAACGGTGCGGAGCGGGTGGTGGTGAGCCAGCTGCACCGGTCGCCGGGCGTGGTCTTCGAGGAGGACACGCACCCCAACGGCCAGCGGCTCTTCTCGGCGCGGATCATCCCGTTCCGGGGGTCGTGGGTCGAGTTCACCATCGACATCCACGACGTGATCTACGTCCACATCGACAAGAAGAAGAAGTTCCCGGCCTCGGCGCTGCTGCGCGCCTTCGGCCACGGGACCAACGCCGACATCCTGAAGCTCTTCTTCGCCACGAAGGAGCTCAACATCACCGGCAAGCTGGAGGGCCGGCAGGAGAAGCGTGAGGTCATCGGCGCGCTGGTGTCGGTCGACGTGCCCAATCCCGAGGATCCGAAGGGCGAGCCGCTCGCCGTCGTCGGTGACGAGCTCACCCCCGAGCGTCTCAACGAGATGCGGCACAAGGGCGTGAAGACGGTGAAGGTGTTCGCCGGGTACTCCACGATCGACCTGCGCGACGAGGAGCAGCCGACCAGCACCCGCGACCGGCACAACCACGTGCTCGCCTTCGATGTGGCCGAGCCGGAGACGGGCGAGGTGCTGGCCTCGGGGGGCCAGGAGCTCACCGATGGGCTCCGGAAGAAGCTGATCAAGGCCGGAGTGCTGAAGGCCGAGGTGCTGCTGGCCCACGGCCGCTCGGAGTCGCCACTGATCAAGAACACGCTGGCCAAGGACCCGACCCACAGCGAGGCCGAGGCCCTGGAGCAGATCTACGCCCTGCTCCGGCCGGGCGACGCGCCCAATCTCGACACGGCGCGGCAGCAGCTCCAGAAGCTGTTCTTCAATCCCAAGCGCTACGACCTGGGGCGGGTGGGCCGCTACAAGATCAACCAGCGGCTCAAGCTGAAGACCGACGCGAACCACACCGTCCTGACCGAGGACGATTTCATCGCGATCATCCGCTACCTGATCGATCTGCACGACGGGCGCGGCTTCACCGACGACATCGACCACCTGGGCAACCGGCGGATCCGGAGCGTGGGCGAGCTGATCGCCAACCAGTTCTCGGTCGGCCTGTCCCGCATGGCGCGGCTGGTGAAGGAGCGGATGAGCATCAACTCGGACCCCGAGAAGATCTCGCTCGACGACCTGGTCAACGCCCGGACGGTGAGCGCGGTGATCCAGGCGTTCTTCGGCTCGTCGCAGCTGTCGCAGTTCATGGACCAGACCAACCCGCTGGCCGAGCTGACCAACAAGCGGCGGCTGTCGGCGCTGGGACCGGGCGGCCTCACCCGCGAGCGCGCGGGCTTCGAGGTCCGCGACGTGCACTACTCGCAGTACGGCCGGATGTGCCCGATCGAGACGCCGGAAGGCCCCAACATCGGCCTCATCACCAGCCTCTCGACCTATGCCCGGATCAACGATCTCGGCTTCATCGAGACGCCGTACCGCGCGGTCAAGCACGGCAAGGTGACCGACGAGATCCGCTGGCTCTCGGCCAGCGACGAGGAGGACTACGCGGTGGCCCAGGCCAACGCGCCCCTCAACACCGACGGCACCTTCGCCGAGGCGCTGGTGCTGAGCCGCAAGGGCGACGACTACCCGCTGCTGCCGCCCGACCGGATCGACTTCATGGACGTGGCGCCGGAGCAGCTGGTCTCCATCGCGGCCGCCTTGATTCCGTTCCTGGAGCACGACGACGCCAACCGCGCGCTCATGGGCTCCAACATGCAGCGGCAGAGCGTGCCGCTCCTCTTCCCCCAGGCGCCGCTGGTCGGCACCGGGCTGGAGGAGAAGGTGGCCCGGGACTCGGGGGCGGTCATCGTCGCCCGCCGGGCCGGCACGGTCACCCGGGTCACCGCGGACGAGATCATCGTGGATGCCGGGGGCAACGGGGGCGCCCCGGGCGACCAGCCGCTGGCCCGGCTGCACCAGCACGACCGGTACCGGGTGAAGAAGTTCTGGCGCACCAACCAGGACACCGCCATCAACCAGCGGCCCCTGGTGCAGCTCGACCAGCGGGTGGACGCCGGCGAGATCATCGCCGACGGCGCGGCGACCGACGGCGGCGAGCTCGCGCTCGGCAGCAACGTGCTGGTGGCGTTCATGCCGTGGTACGGGCACAACTTCGAGGACGCGATCGTGCTGAGCGAGCGCCTGGTGAAGGACGACGTCTACTCGTCGATCCACATCCAGGAGCTGGAGCTGCACGTCCGCGACACCAAGCGGGGCCAGGAGGAGATCACCCGAGAAATCCCCAACGTCTCCGACGAGAGCGTGGTGGACCTCGACGAGCGGGGCATCGTCCGGATCGGCGCCCACGTGAAGCCGGGCGACATCCTGGTCGGCAAGATCACGCCCAAGGGCGAGACCGAGCTCTCGCCGGAGGAAAAGCTGCTCACCGCGATCTTCGGCGAGAAGGCGAAGGACGTGAAGGACAGCTCGCTCAAGGTGCCGCCCGGCATGGCCGGCGTGGTGATCGACGTCAAGATCTTCAGCCGGATCGAGGATCAGGTCGTCGAGAAGGACCGGGGCGAGCGGATCGGCGAGGTGCGCCGGATCGAGAACGACGAGAAGGCGCGGATCAACACCGTGATGCTGGACGAGCTGAGCCACCTGCTCCAGGGGCAGGAGATCGCCCTGATGCTGAAGGCGGGCACGGTGGAGGAGCACCTGCCGGCCGGAACCAAGCTGTCCGCGTCCATGGTGAAGGACCTGGACCTCGGCGACATCGACCTCAAGACGCTCCGGGTGGCCAACAAGACCGCCAACGAGCGACTCCGCTCCACCATCGACATGGCCGCGCGCGAGCGGGCCAAGGTGGAGGAGAAGGCGGAGGATCAGATCGACAAGATCCTCCAGCCCGACGAGCTGCCTCCGGGCGTGATTCAGCTGGTGAAGGTCTACATCGCCGAGAAGCGGAAGATCTCGGTGGGCGACAAGATGGCCGGCCGCCACGGAAACAAGGGCATCGTCGCCCGGATCGTGCCGGAGGAGGACATGCCGTTCCTGCCGGACGGCACCCCGGTGGACATCGTCCTCAACCCGCTCGGCGTGCCGAGCCGGATGAACGTCGGCCAGATCCTCGAGACCCACCTCGGGTGGGCCGCGCGGATCCTCGGATTCGAGGCCAAGACCCCGGTCTTCCGGGGCGCGGACGAAGCCGAGATCGGTGTGCTGCTGCGCCTGGCCGGGTTCCAGTGGGCGGCGGAAAGCCTTCGGCTCCGGAAGGCCGCCCCGCAGCTGGCGGCGCCGGCCATCACCCGGATGGTGGCCGATCTCAAGAAGGTGGCCCCCGAGGGCGAGCACGCCACCGTCCTGGCGGCGGGGGTGGGCATGCTGGGCGCGCAAGGGCGTCTCGGCCGAGACCAAGGACCTGTTCCAGCAGGTCCGCGTCTTCCTGACCGAGGCCGCGAAGGAGCTGGGCGAGCGCGAGCTGGCCCAGCGGCGGCAGGAGTCCGCCTTCCACCTGGCGGAGGCGGAGCGGGACGACGTGAAGGACGCGAAGGCGGTCGCCAAGGCCCAGAAGGAGCTGGAGAAGGCCGCGGCGGCGACTCCCGCCGAGGCGCTGCTCGCGGCCGGGAAGCCCAACCTGGCGGCGTTGCTCGGTGGCAAGGGCGAGGGCGACGTGGACGGCGCGGCCGACGAGCTGCTCCGCAGCGCCGGCCTCACGCCGGCGGGCAAGGCCCGGCTGAGGGACGGCCGGACCGGCCAGTTCTTCGAGGGCGACGTCACCGTCGGATCGATCTACATGCTGAAGCTGAGCCACCTGGTGGACGACAAGATCCACGCCCGGTCCATCGGACCGTACTCCCTGGTGACCCAGCAGCCGCTCGCCGGCAAGGCCCAGTTCGGCGGCCAGCGGTTCGGAGAGATGGAGGTCTGGGCGCTGGAGGCCTACGGCGCCGCGCACGTGTTGCAGGAGATGCTCACGGTCAAATCGGACGACGTGAACGGCCGCAGCAAGGTGTACGAGGCGATCGTGAAGGGGCAGAACCTGCCCGAACCGGGGATCCCGGAGTCGTTCAACGTGCTCGTGAAGGAATTGCAGGCGCTGGGCCTGAAGGTCACGCTCGGTACCACCGAAGCCGGCGACGAATAAAGAGGGACTCATGATTGATTTTCGCAGCGGGCGCGAGCCCAAGAGCTCGAGCTTCGACTATATCAGCATCCGCATCGCGAGCCCCGAGGAGATCCGGGGCCCGCGCGATCCGAAGGAGCGCGAGCGCCTGGAGCTTCAGGGGCAGCGGTCCTGGTGGTCGTGGGGCGAGGTCACCAAGCCGGAGACGATCAACTACCGGTCGTTCAAGCCGGAGAAGGACGGCCTCTTCTGCGAGCGCATCTTCGGCCCGGTCAAGGACTGGGAGTGTCACTGCGGCAAGTACAAGCGGATCCGCTATCGCGGCGTGATCTGCGACCGCTGCGGCGTGGAGGTCACGCTGAGCAAGGTCCGGCGCGAGCGCATGGGCCACATCGAGCTCAGCGTGCCGGTGGCGCACATCTGGTTCTTCAAGACGCTGCCGTCGCCGATGGGGAACCTGATCAACATCACGCTCCGGGACCTCGAGCGGGTCATCTACTACTCCAGCTACATCGTCATCGAGCCGGGGCAGCAGGAGGTCGACGCCAACCAGCTCCTGGACGAGGAGGAGTACCTCACCCTGCGCGCCAAGGCGCGGGAGGAGGGCGACACGGCGTTCCAGGCCGACATCGGCGCGCCGGCGGTGCGAAAGCTGCTCGAGCGCCTCGACATCCGGCAGCTCGCCGAGGTGCTCCGGGCGGGCGTCGCGACCGAGACCAGCCAGCACCGCAAGAAGCAGATGCTCAAGCGGCTCAAGATCGTGGACGCGTTCCTCTCGTCGGGCGAGTCGGGTGACCTCCCGAACGCTCCGGCCTGGATGATCCTGGACGTGATTCCCGTGATCCCGCCCGATCTGCGGCCGCTGGTGCCGCTGGACGGCGGGCGCTTCGCCACGTCCGACCTCAACGACCTCTATCGCCGGGTGATCAACCGGAACAACCGGCTCACCAAGCTGATCCAGCACAAGGCGCCGGAGGTCATCCTCCGGAACGAGAAGCGGATGTTGCAGGAGGCGGTGGACGCGCTGTTCGACAACGGCCGCCGCTCGAAGGCGATCCGGGGCCGGGGCAAGCGGCCGCTCAAGAGCCTCAGCGACATGCTCAAGGGCAAGCAGGGCCGGTTCCGCCAGAACCTGCTGGGCAAGCGGGTGGACTACTCCGGGCCGGTCGGTCATCGTGGTGGGTCCGGAGCTCCGGCTGCACCAGTGCGGCCTGCCGAAGGCGATGGCGGTCGAGCTGTTCAAGCCGTTCATCATCCACAAGCTGGTGGAGAAGGGGATCGCCGAGACGGTCAAGCGGGCCAAGAAGATCGTGGAGCGGGAGAGCCCCGAGGTGTACGAGATCCTGGAAGAGATCATCCAGGACCACCCCGTGCTCCTGAACCGGGCGCCGACCCTCCACCGCCTGGGCATCCAGGCGTTCGAGCCGGTGCTGGTCGAGGGCAAGGCCATCCGGATCCATCCGCTGGTCTGCGCGGCGTTCAACGCCGACTTCGACGGCGACCAGATGGCGGTGCACGTGCCGCTGTCGTTCGAGGCGCAGCTGGAGGCGCGGCTGCTGATGATCTCCTCGAACAACGTCCTCAAGCCGTCGGACGGCCGGCCGGTGGCCGAGCCGTCGCAGGACATGGTGCTGGGCAGCTACTTCCTGACCAAGCTGCCGCCGGGCTTCGAAGAAGAGCTCCGGAAGGCCGGGGCGGGGAAGACCGAGGACACCAGGGCGCGGCTCTGGAAGGACGCCAAGTACTTCGGGAGCCTGGCCGAGATCGAGATGGCGCTGCTCAACGGGAGCGTCGGCTACCACACGGCGATCCAGTTCTGGTACATCCCGCCGGCGGAGACCGCCGACGAGGAGGCCCGGCGTCCGCGCTGGCTCCGCACCACGGTGGGCCGGGTGCTGTTCAACAGCATCCTGCCGCGGCGGGTCGTGGCGGAGCTCGGCTTCCGCGACGACCTGATGAAGAAGAAGAACCTCTCGGAGCTGGTGCTCCAGAGCTATCGCCGCGCGGGGCTGGCCGACACGGTCACCTTCCTCGACCGGCTCAAGGACTTCGGGTTCCGCTTCGCCACGATGGGCGGCGTGTCCATCGGCGTGGAGGATCTCGAGATTCCGGCCGAGAAGGCCGAGCTGCTCTCCGAGGCGGACGCCCGGGTCAAGCGATTCCAGCGGGCCTACAACACCGGCCAGATCACCTTCGGCGAGCGGTACAACAAGGTGATCGACGCCTGGACCCACGCCAACAACGACGTGGCCGAGGCGATGATCAACTCGATGCGGGTCTCCCGCGGCGGGTTCAATCCGGTGTTCATGATGTTCGACTCCGGGTCCCGCGGCAGCCGGGACCAGATCCGGCAGCTCGCCGGCATGCGCGGCCTGATGGCCAAGCCGCAGAAGAAGCTGACCGGCGGCATCGGCGAGATCATCGAGAGCCCGATCAAGTCGAACTTCCGGGAAGGGCTCACCGTGCTCGAGTACTTCATCTCGACCCACGGCGCCCGCAAGGGCCTGGCGGACACGGCGCTCAAGACCGCCGACGCGGGATATCTGACCCGACGCCTGGTGGACGTGGCTCAGGACGTCACGGTCACCGAGGAGGATTGCGGCACGATCCTGGGCCTGGAGGTCACCTCGCTCAAGGAAGGCGAGGACATCATCGAGCCGCTCCGGGAGCGCATCCTCGGCAGCGTCGCGAGCGAGGACGTCTTCGATCCGCACGAGCTGGACGAGGACGGCGATCCCCGCCTGCTGGTCGAGGCCGGCAAGCTGATCGACGAGGACGTCGCCAATCACGATCGACGACTCCGGGATCGAGAAGGTCAAGATCCGGTCGGTGCTGACCTGCGAGGCCCGGCGGGGCATCTGCCGGATGTGCTACGGCCGCAACCTGGCCACCATGGACATGGTGGACATGGGCGAGGCGGTGGGGATCCTGGCCGCGCAGTCCATCGGCGAGCCGGGCACCCAGCTCACCCTCCGGACCTTCCACATCGGCGGCACGTCCAGCCGCATCGCGGAAGAGGCGGAGCGCCGGGCCCGGTCGGACGGCAAGGTGAAGTACACCGAAGGCCTGGAATGGGCCGACGTGAGCGTCGAGTTCGAGGACGGCACCAAGGGCATCAACCGGGTGGTGCTGACCCGCGAGGACGAGTCGGCCTCGGACGAGAGCAAGGAAGGGATCCTGGTGGTCGATCCCAAGGATCCGAAGCGGGTGCTGAATCGCTATCCGGTGCCCGAGGGTGCCCTTCTGGCGGTCAAGGAAGGCGACCTGGTCACCAAGGGCGACAACGAGCGCCGGGCGACGATCCTGTACACCTGGGACCCGTACAACGACCCGAGCATCATCAAGGCCGACGGGCAGCTTCGCTGGAAGGACCTGGTGCCCGGCGTCACGCTCCGCGAGGAGCTGGACGAGGGGACCGGCCTCCGGTCGCTGGTCGTGATGGCCGATCCGGACCGCGAGCTGCACCCGAGCGTGCTGGTGTACATCGCCAACCGGAAGGACCCGCAGGAGTACACCCTGGCGGAAGGGCAGCCGCGTCATCCTGGGCTCGCCCACCGACCAGGTGAGCCGGGCGATGGAGATCCCGGACGCCGCCAACCCGTGGAGCACCAAGTTCCACGTCGAGGAGCGCCCGATCAACGAGGCGTGGCCGAGCAAGACCAAGAAGGAGAGCAAGGACAAGACGGTCTTCCTCTCGACCCCGGTCAAGGTGACCAAGGGCATCACGGTCACCAAGATCCCGCGGCAGGCGTACAAGACCCGGGACATCACGGGCGGCCTGCCCCGGATCGCGGAGCTGTTCGAGGCCCGGCGGCCGAAGGATCCGGCCACGATCTCGGAAGTGGACGGAGTGGTGAAGTTCGGCGAGATCAAGCGCGGCAAGCGCGAGATCTATGTCTATCCCGAGGCCACGGCCGGTGTGGCGGAGGATGGCGTGGAGCCTCAGCTGTACGAGGTCCCGGCCGGTAAGCACCTCCGGGTGCACGAGGGCGACCGGGTGCGGGCGGGCGACCGCCTCACCGAAGGGCCGGTCAACCCGCACGACATCCTGCTGATCAAGGGTCCGCGAGCGGTACAGGAGTACTTGCTCAACGAGGTGCAGGAAGTCTACCGGCTGCAGGGCGTGCGGATCAGCGACAAGCACATCGGCGTGATCGTGCGCCAGATGCTGCAGAAGGTGCGCGTCACCGATCCGGGCGACACCGACTTCCTCGAGGGGGAGACGGTGGACAAGCAGAGCTTCCGCGACGAGAACGAGCGGGTGATCAAGCGGAAGGGCACCCCGGCACAGGCCGAGCCGGTGCTGCTGGGCATCACCAAGGCGAGTCTCACGACGCAGTCGTTCATCTCGGCGGCGTCGTTCCAGGAGACCACGCGGGTGCTGACCGACGCGGCGATCCGCGGGGCCAAGGACGATCTCCTGGGTCTCAAGGAGAACATCATCATCGGGCACCTGATCCCGGCGGGTTCTGGGATCTACCGATACGCGGAGATCGACATCGAGCCGCCGGCGGGCTACGAGGCGCCGCCGCCGCGGGTGGAGGAGCCGGTGCCGCAGCCGTTGGCGGCGGTGCTGGTGGGCGAAGAGGAGTAGACCGAAGCAGGGAAGACACGAAGCGCCCGGGAGCATCACTCCCGGGCGCTTCGCATATCCCTGAGTTGCCGTCGGCGCTGGTCGAACAAGAAGGTAGTTGTGTTTTCGCGTGTGGTCAGTCGTGCGTCGGCCGCCCCTGCACAGCTTCAACGCCCTCGAGGGCAGGTGATCGAATGTCGCCTCAGCTATCCCCGTCCGAAGGGCCTGACGACGTGCCGGCGCAGCCCTGCTACCTCGACGATCTGGCGGTCGGCCAGCGTTACGCGGGCGGCTACCGCATCGATCGAGCTCGCGGCCATCAAAGCATTTGCCGCCGCCTTCGACCCGCAGCCGTTCCATCTGGACGAGGCCGCGGCCAAGGCGAGCATCTTCGGCCGGCTGGTGGCGTCGGGCTGGCACACGATGGCGCTGACCATGCGGCTTCTGGTCGAGGGTGAGCTTCGCTCGCTCTGGGGGCTGGTCGGGCTCGGCGCGGACGAGCTGCGGTGGCCCCGGCCCGTGTTCCCGGGCGACGTGCTCCGCGTGGAGTGGGAGGTGCTCGAGGTGCGCCCGTCCTTGTCCAAGGCCGATCGTGGCACGGCCCGTCTGCGGGTCACGACCCGGAATCAGCGGGGCGAGGTCGTGCTCACTCTGATAACCACGATCCTCCTGCCACGGCGTCCGCCCACCTGATACCGCTGCACCAAATGTTGGTCAGGTCTCAGTCGTCGCGCTTGGCCGGGCACTCGAGGCTGCCCTCGAGCCGCACCCCACTCTTCGTTTCGCCCCGGAAGGACGCGGTGGTGGCTGTCCCCGTCTGTCGAACGGTGACGTCACCGCGTCCCTCGAGCGGAGTTCCGGGCCCAGGAGCCTGCAGCTCCGGCGGAATCGCGTAGACACTGTACCGGGTCCGTTCGCTGGATGCGCCGGAGTGGAACTCCACCCGCAGGGCAAGGCCGTCGGGCTTTCCTTTACCAGGTTCGGTGTAGAGCTCGAAGCTCGTCGGAGACCTCGGATCTGCCTGCCCACCCTTCTGCATCCCCGGCGTGAACATGGAGATGATCGACATCGGGCTTCCCCTGCCGCCGAGCACGTCGCACTGGCCAGTGTCGAACCGATAGCTCCCGGCGTGCGGCCCGCCGACAATGGTGAAGCGCACCGAGCCGACCTGTGCCTCGAGGCGCAGGGCGACGGTCAGCGTGAGCAGTGCGGTGAACGCCGCCGCTCTGGCGAGCACCATCATGGGAGAATCTCCTGGTGTTGTGATCGCACGAGCGGTCACCTGGATGTCATGCTTGTCCCCCTACCGCGGCTTGGCGTCCTTTGCCTTGTCGCACGGCCGGACGAGCTCTACCCGACGATTCCGCGCCCGCCCCTCGAGGGTGGTGTTCGGCTCCAGGGGGCGGCTCGCCCCGAAGCCCTGAGTGCCCAGCCTCGCCGTTTCAACTCCGTGGCGTGCCACGAGCTCGCGCCGCAGCGCGGCGGCCCGGCGCTCGGACAGGCCCTGGTTGTAGCGGGCGCCGCCGATGCTGTCGGTGTGCCCTTCGATCGTCACCGTCCAGTCCGGGTGGCGTCGCAGCACCTGGGCGACCAGGCCGATCCACGGAGTGGACGCCGGGTTGAGCTCGTCGCTGTCGAACTCGAAGTACACCCCGGGCACGGCGACCCGGCACACCTCAATGAGATCGCGGGTCATGCCGGCCATGGCGCCGAGCCCGCCCGCTCCCAGTCCGTCGCCGCTGCCGCTGCCGCTGCCGATGCCGGCCCCGCCTGCGCCGCGACCGTTGCCGGCGCCCGAGCCCATCCTCCCGGCGCCGGCGCCGCTTCCTTCAAGCCCGGCACCGGCACCGGCACCCGCGCCGTCGCCCGCGCCGTCGCCCTCGCCGTCACCGCTGCCGTTTCCAGCACCTCCGGTCATCGGGCTGCCGGGTCCACCGCCATCGGGAGGGATCCCGCCCGCGTCCTCGAGCGGACCGTCCGAACCCACGACCGCGACGGCACCCGGGCGTCCGCCCGGCTCCAGCGGGGCCCAGTGCCACGCCGCCTGGGGTGCCTCCTGCCGGATCGGGCACGTCGATCCGGATGACCTGCCGCATCCACTCGGCGGGCGCGGTTTCGGACGCGCCCTCGACGCCGTAGGACACCTTGAGCGTGATCGGCTGGACGGGATCGTCGAAGAACCAGAAGGACCACGGCCGGAGGTGGCCGGGCTGGCCGAGCTGCCCCCGCAGATGCACCGCAGGGAGGGTGACGCGGCGGCCGTTCAGCAGCACCGGAAGGCTGTCGACGCCGATCCGCCGCAGCGTACCAGGATTGTCCGGGCGATCCGCGTAGTTCCGCACCTTGAACTCGACGCGTCCCATGTCGCGTGCTTCACCCATCACCAGCGGCGACGGCCCGAGCGACGTGGTCCCCGGGACCGTCGGAGTGTCCTCGGACGCGAAGCCGAGCACCTGGGTGCGTGCCATGCGCAGATCGCTCGCCGGTATGCTGCGGCGGAAGTGCAGCCACTCGTGCTTCCCGGCGTAGTTGCGGACGAACGACGAGGCCTGCAGCTCCGCGCCGGTCGGCGAGAGCGAGGTGAGCGTGACCGCGATCTCGTAGTCGCCGCGCCGGTTGCCCCGGAGCGTGTCGCCGGCGACCGCGCTCACGATCGTGAGTCCCGGGCGCTGCGGCACCGCCGAGACGGTCGCCGGGGTCTGAACCGGGAGGGTCAGCGTTAGAACGGCGAGGATGGCGGCCGACATGTCAGCCCGTCCTCGCCGATGGTGTCGCGAGAGGCGCGGCGTTCCGCGGGGATGCGGTTCTCTCCCGGCGCACCCGCCCATGTCGCACTCCCCACGCGCCGAGCATCCCCAGGACGCCGAGCCCCATCATCGGCACGAGGAAGTGGTAACGGTTGCGATCCCGGTAGGTTCGGCTGCCGAGGGTCATCCGGGCGTCCCGCGGCGATCTCGGGTCGTACGCGATGGGCACGATGGCGCCGGCGGTGAGCCCCGCGACGCTCGCCGAATCGACCACGTCCACCGCAACGACCGAGTCGGGCAGGCCTGGCGGGGCGAATCGCAGCTGGACGACCTCGTACGGCATCGCGAGCCGCCGGACCGATTCGGACGTGCCGCGACCGACACGCGACCGGCGGGGCGTGGTTCGTGCGGGTGCCTTGGTGACCAGGGTGACCGCCGTGACGCGCGCGGTGGCCTCGACCGGAGCGGCCGGGAGCGGCCTGGGGGCTGGGAACTCCAGGGGGAACGCGAGCGCCATCCAGGCGAGCCCCGCGACGACGATCGCGACGGTGGCCACGCGCGATGCGATCCACAGCGCGACGAAACCTCCGAGGAGCCAGAACAGGAACGGCAGCAGCCACGGGTCGTTCGCGAAGTGTCCCGCGACGTCGAGGGCCGCCTGTCCGGTGGAGCGGTCGGCCGCGCGGGCGAGGAGCGGGAAGAAGGGTAGGTATCGGATCTGGATCGTGTCGCCCGGATGGAGCCCATCGTAGCGCGGCTGGGGCAGGGTCACGGTGGCCATGCCGCGGCCGGCGTCGCGGGTATCGAACTCGACGCCGACGCGATACCAGCGGATCCATCCTCCCACCGGCACCTGCTGCACCGTGATTTCTTCGTGCTTTGACGCCACCCGGGCCGTGGTCACCTCACCCCGGCGGTCGAGCCAGATCGACCCTCCGACGAGAAGGCCCAGCGTCACCACGAAATAGAAGAGACTCAGGCGGCTGACACGGCGGCGCCGTCTCGGCATCGCTCACCCCTGGCGAAAGAAAGCGGCGGTCGGCCCGCCTGGACTGGCCGGCACCGATGATTACGACGCACGGGGATACCGCCCGGTGCCTCACGCCCGCCGACCTGTCTCCCGAGCCCCAAGCCTCCTTCCGATCCTGTCAGCGCCCGGGGCAGGAGCGGACCAGCTCGACCCGGCGATTGCGTGCCCGACCCTCGATGGTGGCGTTCGGCTCGCGAGGCCGCGAGCTCCCGAAGCCCTTGGTGGCGAGCCGCGCCGGATCCACCCGATGGGCGCCGACCAGGCGGGTCCGCACCGCCGCGGCGCGGCGCTCGGAAAGCGTGAGGTTGGCCGCCGCGGTGCCGACGCTGTCGGTGTGCCCTTCGATCGTGCCGGTCCAGTCGGGATGGCCGGCCAGCACGTCTGCCAGCGCGGCGATCGCGGGGTCCGACGCGGGCTCGAGGTCGGCGCTGTTGAAGGCGAAGTAGATGCCCGGGAGCTCGACGCGGCAGTCGGAGGCCAGCGCGCCTTCCAGCGACTTCAGGCCCCCTATCTGACCGCGCCCGACCTCCCCGCTCATGGCCACTGGCAGGTCGATGCGCACGGTCTGCAGCACGTTCTCCGGCGCGTCCGAGGCGCCGACCCACTTGAGTAGCAGGGGATAGGTGGTATCCGCGAGCACCCAGAACTCGGGCGTCCAGCGTCCGGCCCCGGGCGGTGAGCTTCGCCCGCAGGTGGAGGGCGGGCACCTCGACCCTCTGGCCGCTCACAAGCAGCGGGAAGCCCGGCCGGACCGGTCCCGGCGAGCGACAGGGTGCCGCGATACCGGACCGGTGCGGCGCGCCGGCCTCCGAGCCAGCCGAACGCCGCGGGAACGGCACCGCCCGGCGATTCCAGGGTCATCACCTGAAACGTGTCCGAGCGGGTGGCAAGGAGACGGCGATAGGTGGCCCGCGAGATGGCCATCATGGTGTAGCCGGGGTGCTCATCCGGGCCCTCCACCGAGTGGTAGGCCCAGAGACGGGTCGCAGCGAGGAGGTCCGAGGCGCCCTCGAGGAATCCGTACCGCTCGCTGGATCGTGTCCCCGGACTCCTTCACCTCGCGGAGCTGCCACCCGTACCTGAACCCCTTGTCCGACACCTCGTCGAGCGACATGAACGATTCCCGCTCACCGCCCGTGAAGCTCAGGGTCTGGACCACCACGGCGCCGGCGGGGAGGGGAAGCGGGATCGGGTGGCTCTGGGCCCACGACGCCGATGCACCGATGGTGCAGAGGATCATGGACGCCGGCCAGCCGAGTCCGGGTCACAGCTTCTCCACCGCGCTCCGTGCGAGGCGCACGGCACCCGCGCGGTCGGTCGCGCTCGTGATGTAGCCCACCTCCAGCATCCGGTCGCCCTTGAGGAAGTAGAGTTGGCCGGTCGTGCCGTTCGCGGCTGCCTCCTCCCACGGACCTTCCAGCGTGTCGGCCGCGGCCGCCGTGTCGTCCGGGGCCACGCTGCCGACAACGCCGCCGACGCCCTTCGCCATCCCGAAGATCATCTTCCCCGTGTCCCAGTGGGGCGTGATGGTGAGTGCGCGGTGCCCCGCGGTGAAGTAGCTGCAGCTCGTGCCGGTCCTTACGGCGAGCGGTGAGTCACCGGCCGACCGATACGGCGGCACCACCAGCTTGCCGAGCACCTGCTCGGCCTGCTCGGCGGAAAGCAGCGCGCAGGGATCGGGCCCCGAGGGCTCGGCGTCGAGCGGCCGACCGGCCGCGCGGGCGAGGGCCTCGAGCTGCGGATCCCGCGGCAGCGGGAAGGGAAGATCAGGAAGCGCGTCGCGAACCCGGGTGGCCAGCGCGGCCGTCTTTTCCGGCGGGACCTCGGGTGTGAGCGCCATCGCCGAGACGGCAACATGTCCGATCCGCCCGGTGAACGTGTTGAACCCGATCCAGTGCTTGCCGACCCGGTCCCAGCCCGGGGGCGGAGGAGCCGCTGCCGGCGCAGGGGCTGCCCGCGGCGCTCGTGCCCGCCTGGATGATCTGCCGGAACCCTTCCGTCATGCTTCCGCTGACGCGTTCTTCGATGATGCCACCGGAGAGGTCCACCTGAAGCAGGACCGCGCCGCGGCCCACCCGGGGCTGGCTGGCCAGTGGGTACAGGCAGACCGGGCCATATGGGTCCGGATCCGGCCGCTCCAGCGACCGTACCACGACGGGCGCGCCCTCGAGCGGGCCGACGATTGCGGCCACCTCTGCCGCCGGGATCCATCCGCAGGCATCGGAGGGCGCGGAGGCGGTGCGCACCGGCGCCGTGGTCGGGGATGATGTCGCCGGCGCCGACTCCGCCTCGTCCTTACCGGAATCGCCGCATCCCGCGGCCACGAGAACGCTGAGCGCGATTCCGGCGTTCCGGGAGACCCACTGCTGTTTCGACATCGTATGCCTCCGCACAGGTGAGTCGGCGCCTCGGGTCGTCGATCCTGTTCTCGCGAGGTAACGCCCCGTCCCCCGCGATCCTGCCTCACGGCCTGCCGGTCCCGCGCTCACTGTCGCACCAGCTCCACTCGCCGGTTCTTGGCGTCCCTCGACCGTGTCGTTCCGACCCTGCGGCCGTGACCCGCCGTGGCCCGCCGGGGTCCCCGGCCGCCCCGGCCGGTGAGCGAAGACGCAGGGATCGCTGTGGTGGCGCACCTCTCCGTGGAGATCGAGGACCAGTCCCGGGCGTCGTCCTCATGGCGGATACGTGGAGTCCGATCCCAGTTTTTTCCGGTGCCGGTCACCTGGCGTCCGCAGAACGGAGTCCTGACGCCGACGCTCGTCGCTTCGGGTGTCGGGAGGCTGGTCATCTCCAGTCTGTTGATCGCGCGCTCTGATCGATCCCGCGGCTTCCGACGAGTCGAGCTCGAGAGCGGCGGCATTCGCTCGCTGTTCCCCGGCACCACCGCTTTCGCCGCAGGCGGCGAGCAAGGCTGCCGAGAAGGTGAGAAGCACTATCGACGGTGCCCAGGCGGTGGTCGACCTCATGTGAGTCACTCCTGAATGCTTGTGGGGAGGATCGCCGAGCCGAAGCTGCACCCCAGTAGCGCACGGATCGGGCACCTCTCCCCTCACTCGCCGGCCTGCCCATCGGGCGCTCGGTGCCCACAGGACGATCCGCGGGGAGTGAGGCGATGTTCGCCCGACCCGGGCGTTACTGAGGAACCGCGTCTCGGCCCGAGTCGTCCACCCGCAAACCAACGGGAGCCTGCCATGAACCACGCCGGCAACGATACCGTCGCCCATCTCACGGGGGAGCTCGAGCGGGTGCGCCGTGAGCTCGCGCGGCTCCAGGAGGCCAGACCCGGACGCCGCACGGCCTGGCGGGCTTCAATCGCCCAGGGTCTGGACCACCGTGCCCGCACTGCTGCTCGGCACCTGGCTGCTGTCGGCGCAGGCCCCTGCGGGACAGGACGATCTCGAGCAGCGGGTGAGCGCCCTGGAGGCCCGATTGACCAGCGGCCCCGGCACGACCACCCGCATCCGGGCGCCGTTCGAGGTAGTCGGTCCCAACGGCAACGTGGTCCTGCAGGTAAGCCAGGGGTCGCCAACGGCCAACGACGGGGTCGCGATCTTCCAGCGAGGGAGCGTGGTTGGCGTCACGATCAACCGGGGCGGCAAGGATATCGCGGGCCTGGGTACGGCGGACGACGGTAAAGGCGGGCTCCTCTTCATCGCCGATCAGTATGGCGCACCCCGGGCCGAGATCCTTCCCGAGGACGGTGTCAGAGTGCTGAACGGTGGGGGCCAGGTGGCCGCGGCCATGTTGGCCATGGATGACCGTCTGATGGACGGCTTGCCGTCATGCGCGGGGACAAGATCCTCGCCTGCGCTGGACGGGAGCGACGAGGGGGGGCTGCTCGATATCGCGGACGAGAAGGGAAAGAGGTAGAGCCCAGCTCGGTGTCGAGGACGGCAACGGCTATGTCGCCACCTTGGATCCCAGGGGCTACGCCGAGGTGGAGATGGGGGTATCGGAGGGAGGCGAAGGGCAGCTGGCGGTGATGCACAAGGGCAAGTTGCGTGCAGCGCTGGGGATGTCGACTGGTGCGGGCCACTTGTCGGTCTCAAATGCAAAGGACAAGATCGTCGCCAACGTGACCGGCGCGGGAACCAAGGACGGCGGAGCGGTGATCGTCGGCAACGGGAGCGGGCAGGGCGTTGCCAGTATGACCTCGGGAGCCGACAATCGGGGCCTCGTCCAGGTCTTCCACCCCGGAGGCAAGTCCTTGGTCGTGCTGACGGAAGACGCCCATGGTGGTCTGCTTCAGATCAAGAACAGATCGGGTACTCCGGTCGCGCACCTGATGACTGCTGTGGACGGGGGCGGATATTGGCAGCTCACCGATCCCGCCGGCAACCCGGTGGTGGACGCCGGGGCGACAAAGGGCGGCATTGGACTCGTCAGGGCCGGCCCAGTTTACACGTGCATGCCGCCCGTGGGCACCGCCATGGTGGGCGTCGCAATGCTTCCGGATTGCATAAAGGGCATACCGAAGCCGTGAGTGTCCGGCGCGTCATGTGGGAACTCTCCTTGTGTGTTGATCGAACGGCCCGCGACGGGTGCGCCTCACCACCGTCTCAGCCCGGTAGCCAGGAGCGCAGGACGCCATGCGTCACCACCACCACGGGTGTGAGGATCAACAGGTCGATGGCGAGCGCGACGCCGGTGAGCGCGAGCGCGCAGCCGATCAGCGCCGTGCCCAGCAGGATCACGGCCAGCGCGATGCACGCCTGCGCGGCCCAGTGCATCCTCCCGACCTTCGGCAGTTCCACTGCCGCCCCCTGGCGCCTGAGGCGGGCGAGCCGGCTCACAACGGGTGGACTGAAGCTCACGATGCCGAAGTCGTCGCCCCGGAACCCGCCGGCGGGGCCCCGCTCGGGCCCGATCACGAAGAGAGGGGCGGCCCAGCTTCCACCGGGGATGGCGCCCCCGCGCGAGGCGAGCGCCGCGAGTCCGCTCGCGATGCCGTCGGGATTGCGCGTGAGCTGCACCGCGGTGGCGTCCGCCAGGTATCGGCGGGAGCGCCACGCCAGTGCCAGCAGCGGGCCCACGATGAACCCGACGAATGCCAGACGGGCCATCCAGAACGCCGTGTAGGCTATCAGAAAGGGAAGTCGAAGCAGGTCGGCGGGCGTCGTCTTCTTGCTCGGGTCCACGTCGCCCTCAGGCATGTCCGCACTTTGCGACAACATCTGGTCGATCGCTTCCAGCTCCTGCGCCGTCGACTGGGCTGCCGCGCCGCAGGCCCAGCCGCACCAGCCGCAGGAGCGTCCGCCGCGCATGCGCGTCCGAACGGGGCGCCGAGCACCGCCATCACCAGCGCCGAAGGCGCGGTGCATCGAGACGATCGCGAGGGCGGCGCGCAGGTCGCCGTTGCCGACCGATCCGACCAGCTGCGCGATGATCCCCTGGCTCTGCGTCGCGATCGAGCTCGTCGAGGAGGCGTCGGCTGACGATCAGCGTGGCGTCATCCGGTCCGGAGCCGACCGCGCCGGCGTTGGCCGCGGCGCCGTCGAGAATCCTGACCCGGGGCGGCCGCACGCCCGCCGCGATGGCCATCTCCTCGACCAGGTTCTGGAGCTGCCGCTCTTCCAGGTCACCCGGGTGCGGTTCGCGGGCGCCGAGGGATGCGCAGGAGACTCTCGACGCCGGCGCGGAGGAACAGGGCGCGCGCGCCCAGCCACGCCAGCAGCATGACGATCGAGCCGGGGATCACCAGCCCGGCCACCAGGAGCAGGGCCAGCAGGGCGTCCGGCAGCGCACTCGCGCCCGGCTGGCGGTCGACGTGGGCCAGGAGGTGGAGCAGGTCGGCCGCCGGGACGACCAGGCTCACCAGGTCGTTGAGGATGATTACAGCGGCGTAGACGAGCGGGGAGATCACCGCGCTCATGGGCACGCCCATCAGGGCCACGCCGAGCGCGGCGAGCGCGGTGAGTCGCCAGGCGGCGCGCCGGTTCCGAGCCTGCGCCGCGAAGAAGAGCTCGCGGTCGGCGGGCCCCGATATCGGCGGCATGACGCCGTGCGAGGCGCCGGCAGCGGTCATCGCGAGGCCGCCAGCCTTGGCAGCGCAGGTCCGGCGAGCCGGATCGCGCCGCTGAGGTCGGTGGAGGATGTGAGGAAGGCGATCTCCAGCATCCGGTCGCCCTTGAGCATCGCGAGCTGGCCGTAGACGCCGATCGCGACCTCATCCCAGGGTCCTTCGAGCGTGTCCGCCGCGTCGGCGGCGCGGTCCACCACCCCCGCCAGTCCCAGCCCGCCCCGCGACCGGATGAAGCGCATCTCGCCCGCGCCGTCCGAGAAGTGCGGGGTGAGCACGAGCGCGCGGTGCTTGCCGGTGTAGTACGCGCAGCTCCGGCCGCCGGGGTCGGCGAGCGCGCCGCCCTCGCGTACGCGGTACGGGGCGACCACCAGCGGACCGAGCACTGCCTCCGCCTCGTCCTGCGAGAGGACGCTGCAGGGGTCGGGGCCGTGCGGCACCCCGGTCGCCGCGCTGGGATGCACGAAGGGAAGGTCGGGGATGCGGTCGCGCACCCGGCCGGCCAGCGTCGCCAGGACGTCGTCGTCCATCCCGTACGTCCCGCCCTGCACCACCACTATGATCGTGCCGGCGCGGCCCCAGAAGTTCGGCTTGCCGGGGAGACTGCGGCGGTAATCCCAGCCGTCGGCGGGCTGATCCGCCGCCAGGAGCGAGTCGTTGCCCACCCACGAGCCAAGGGTCGCGAAGCCGAGCTCCGCCGGCCGCTCCTCCGCGCCCACGCCGACGGTCACCTGGATGAACACGCCGCCGGTGTCTTCCGGCTCGGCCGGCCAGTCGGACTTCATTCCCGCCCGCTCGAGCGCCTCCCGCACCTGATCGGCCTTGGCGCGCCGTGCGATGGTGATCGAGTCCACCGGCAGGGGATAGAAGCAGCCACCCTCGTGCTTCCGCGGGGCGCCGCTCAGCTTGCCGACCACCGCCTCTACCTCGCTGGCCGGGATCCAGTCGCAGGGCGACGCCGGCTGCGTCGCGGTCTCCTCCGGCATCGCGCCGGGCTTCGGCCTCCCCTCGCCGGGCGGGACGCGAAGCTCGGCCTCGGCCTGGTCGCCATCGCAGCCGGCAAGCGCCGCGACGACGCCGGCGGCGAGGCATCGCAGCAGCCAGCTCATCCGCGGCCTCCGCTGATCGCTCACTTGCCCTTCGCCCGAGCCGCCGCAGCCTTGGCGAGCGCGATCGCAACCGGCTTGACCGGGGAGGCCATGGACTCGCCCCGCTTCAGGTACACCTGCACGGCGATGTCGCTGCTTCCCGTCCTGGCGTAGACGCTCGCGCTCGAGATGGACCTCCTCGCAGATCTCGACGAAGGCGCGATCGCCGACCCCGCGCACCGACTCGCGGGTGCAGTCCGCCCGCAGCTTCCCTTGGCCCGCGCCTCGGTGTTGCTCCCGCGGGCGCTGGCCGGGAAGAAGAGGACGCCGATCTCCGGCAGATCCTCGCCCATCAGGCCGGGCCGCCCCACACGCACGTCGCCTTGCCGCCAACCCCCTCGTACAGCTCGTCGAAGTCCTCCCCTGGTCCGTAGTCCAGGCCGGTAGCCGCTTCGACCTCCTTCTCGGCGACGAGGGGGCAGGCGGGATTAGGCGGCCTCGCGGCGCCTCCAGCACCTTGAGCGGCGAGTTTCGCGGTCACCGTCGCGGCCTGCTGGAAGGCGAGCGCGAGCGCGGCCGCGCGGATGAGCGTGTGCATGGTATTCCTCCATGGGTGGGCTCACTGCATCATTTGGGTAACGAGCTGGACCATCGCATCCTTGCGATCGGGGCTCGTGGCCATCATGGGGTAGGTCATCCGCGCGCGGTAAACCTTCCCGCCGCTGCGGGCCGCCGCCTCCGACTGGGAGCCGGCCCCGTAGGCCCATCCGCCCTCACCGATGCTGATCCGCTCCGCCTCCGCCGACTCGCCGCGCGCGAGGCTCACCCGCTGCTGCATTTCGGCGAAGATGTCGTCGGCCCTCTGCGCCGGCTGCACCGCGAGCTCGATCGATACCGTGGGATCCTCCCGGAGGGTGTAGTTGCACATTCCGGCCGCACTCATGGCGTTGAAAACGAGCCGCGCCGGCGACTCGACGAGCGCGCCGACCGTCGCTTCGGGGAGACAGCCGTCGGCTGTCACGCGCGGCCGCTCCGGCTCCGGAGCGGCCGCGAGCCGCTCCAGCGCCGGCCCCGCGAGGCGGATCGCCCCGGCGGCGTCGGTCGAGGACATCTGGTAGCGGATACCCAGCGCGTGCGCGCCCTTGCGCAGCAGGAGCTCGCCCTCGAGGTCGACGACGGCATCGTCCCACGGCCCTTCGAGGGTGTCCCCCTCGATGCCGGGGAGGTCCGCCACCTGGCGCACGATGCCGCCGACCATGCGCGCGGCGTCGAGCTCGATGCGTCCGTACTCCCACGTCGGCGTGAGCACGAGCACCCGGTGCCCGGCGTGAGGTAGGCGCAGCTCTTCCCCGCCGGATCGGCGAGCGGCGTCCGCTCCTTGGTCCGGAACGGCGGCGACGACCAGCTTGCCGAGCACAGCCTCCGCCTCCTCGCGGGTGAGCACGCTGCAGGGGTCCTGGCCGGCGGCCGGTCGCTGCGAGCGGTCCGCGGCGGGGTGCGCGATCGGACCGTCGGGGATGCGGTCGCGCACCCGGCTCGCGATGGCGACGACCGTATCGGGAGGCAGCCGGAGCTGCTGCAGCCGCACGGCGACCCGCACGTGGCCCGCGCGGCCGTTGAAGACCGCTCCGCTGCGCGACGCGCTGGCCTCGTCCCATCCCTCGGCGGGCGCGTCTGCTTCGCCGGTCTGCGCCTGGCCCTCGCCGCGCACGTCCACCTCGACGTAGAGCCCGGCGCGCGTGGGGTGGTAGAGCTCGATCGCCCGGGCATCCATGCCGGCGGCGCGGGCCCGTTCCGCGCCCGCACGAAGCTGCTTCCACTCCGCGGACGTCGTGTCCATCGCCACGTAGTACCAGCAGCCGTTCCCCTCGCGCTTCGGCTCGCCCTCGAGCGGGCCGGCGATCCGCTCGATCTCGTCGCGGCGGGATCAGGTCGCAGCCGGAGGGGACGACGGTGCCCACGACGGTGCTCGCCCCGGCAGCGGATTGCGTCGCGGCGCTCAGCGCGCGGCGCTCCCGTCGCGGCGCTCGACCGCACTGCCGGCCGCTTCAATGGACGCGCGGCTCGGCGGTCGGAGCCGCAGGCACACAGGGAGGCGACGGCCGCGGCCGCGAGCAGGTTTCGAGGATTCATGGGCACGTCCTCTCCTGTCAGCGGAGCCGCGGCAGCACGAGCCGAGCGAGGCGCTCGAGCCGTGGCCGCGTCGCCTCGATCGGCTCGTCGCCCTGCGCGTCGAGGGTGAGTTGTACGACCGGGGTCCCGCGTATACCGCAAGCAGGCCGAGGCGGTTGTACTTGTTGTCCGGCATCGGAATCATGAAGAACGCCTTGTCGCCGATGCCCGCCACCGGCGTCCTCGGCTCCTTGTCGGCCTTGTAAGCCTTCAGCGTCCCGTCGAAGGCGGCAGCGGACGCCTTGCCCTGGTAGACCCGGATCGAGCCACCGTCGTAGTCGCAGTGCGAACCTCCGAGCGATGCCGTGGGGGCCGACCAGTATTTGGCGATATCGGGCCTCTCCTCGGCGATCTCGCTGACCTCGGCGTTCGTGGCGAGCTGGCACGCGTCAAACGACGCGGCGCCTGTCGCCGGCGCGGCAGCCGGTTCGCATCGCCGAGCTCGATCACCCGGACCGCGGCGTCCTCCTGCAACTTCAGGCTCTCGAAGAGGTCATAATCCATCTCGACGTGATACAGCCGTCCCTGTGAGACCGTGGCCGCCTCCTTCTTGCCGCGGCTGCTGTAGCCCCAGCCGCCCTCACCGACGCTCAGCGGGTCCGGCTGCGCGTTCACTCCTTTGGCTCCCTTCACCCTTGCCTGATCTCCGCGAAGACATCGTTGGCTCGCGTGGCGGGCTGGTAGCTCAGGGTGACGAAAGCGCCCTGGTACTGACCGGTGAGCTCGTACATGCAGTCGGTCGCTACCTGGGGGTGGGCCTTGACCGGGAACCCAATCGCCGTCTCGATATCGGCAGGCGGGGGGCAGGGCGCTATGCCGATGCCGACACCCGCGGCCTTGTGCCGCGGCTCGTCTGCGGCACCCTCGGCGCAGGCCATGAGCGCCAGGGCGAGCGTCAGGATAAGTGTGGTGAAGTCTACGCGACGTGCCGTGCATGACGCATACCTCCATGCTGGTGGTTACCGCGCGAGTGTCCGCGGCAGTCAGAGCTTGGCCATGGCGTGCCCCAGTCACGCGGGCTGGCAGCAGCGGTCTTGCCGAGTGCCGCGAAGAGCGGTCGAGCGGCCGCGCCGGCGCCGCATGATCAGCTCGCCGGAACAGCGAACCGAAACTGCGCCGGCTCGAGGTTGGGGTTCGCCTGGTGCTTGAGGGTCGTTTTGCGCCGGCTGACCGCGCCGGCGTAGGACGTGAGGGCCGCGTACGCCGCGCGGGTCTTCGCGAGCACGTCCTCCGCGTCAAAGGCCGCACGACGAGCCGTGCCGGAGTCAGGGGCGGACGCCGACGCGAGGAGGACGCCTAGTGCGAAGGGCAGGGCATTGGTCAGCACGCTCTACCTCCGGGAACTTGTCGGGGTTTCAGTGTCTCGTGGTCGCGACGCATCGACCGGCTCGCGAGGGGGAAGACTCGGTCCGCTCAGTTGCAGCCGACCGCCGCTGGCCGCGAGGATGCGCTCGCCATCCTTGACCGGCAGGAGGATGCGCAGCCCGCTGTGCTTCGCGAGGGTGAGCCGGATGACCGGATGCCCTTTGAGCGGGAACCAGGGCCAGGTGTCACGGGATACCGTCACGTCCGACCAGGGGACGCTGAACGGCGGATGACCGGGGCGGAGAAACGCCCCCATGGAGAGGTGGAGATGCGAATCGTCGGCGGTCAGGCGTGCGCCGCCCCGGTAGTTCGTCAGGCCCATCAACAGGGATCCGGTGCGGAACGAGCCGCCCCGCCCCGTGCTTCGGTGCGGATAGAGGCGGGCGAGTCGCCGCCACCCGCTCCAGCGTCCGGTCAATTCGAGCATGGGCACCCATGCGATCACTACCCAGCCCAGCGCGAACCAGAGGAGGTAACGCGGGTTGAAGGGGAGCCAGGCTCCCTTGGTCGGAGAAGGGGTGGGGGAGGGGGCGGATGCCGGCCGAGGCAGCGCGAGCGGTGGCGAGGAGGCGTGCCAATGGCGGTACCCGACCGCCGTGATGTATCCGCTGTCGCTGTTATGGGCCAAGAACCCCCAGTACATACCGGTGTCGCGAACTGTCGCTTGGGGGGCCGAGTCGGAGGTGCCTATGGTCACGCGAAGCTGCCGGGGCTCCTCGGCGTTGACGGGGCGATCGACCCACGCGCAGGTGCTCGGCTGGAGTCCCTGACCTTCCGGTCCCGCGGCAATCGGATTCGCGGTGAAGGCCAGCGAGAGCTTCAGGACGGTCCCGGTGTCGGCGTGCGGGCCGATGGTGTCGAAGACCAGCTGCCCGCGGCAGTTCAGCGGGTAGTCCCGGCGACCCAGAGGCACGCCGGCCGACTGCAGCATGGCGTGGACCTGACCCGGTATAACCAACAGGCAGGTGGCGACAAGCAGCGGACGGAACCGCATGGCGAGCCTTCTCGGCGCGGTCATCGTGGCTCGCAATCGTGAAACTCCGCCAAGGAAAGGTGTTAACAGTTTCCGACGATCATGTCGCCGGGGACGCCGAGCGCGCTTGCCCGAACCGGGCGCCCTGGTAAGGTCTCGACCTTGCCGCATCCACCGGCCGTCACGCCGGCATTCACCACTATGCGACCGGCGGCATCCCCGAGCTGGAAGTGGCCACCACCAGTTTCTCCCTGCAGGAGCGACGCAACGACCGTGTGATTGTCGTTGGTGAGCTCTAAGGAAGGCTTGCCGCCGCTCAGAGACAGAGCTGCTCTCGCGGCATTTTCGCCGTCCCGAATAATGAAGCCCCCGACAGTCCCCACAGTCCCGAACACCACTTCCGGGTAGGTCGCCGGTCCACGGGTCTGGACGAATCCGCCTGAATTGAGCGCGCTGATCCAGAGGACCTCTCCAGCTCTGTTGGACATGGTGAGGTGCCCGGCGCCATCGGGGCCCGCAGTCACCTTGAGCAACGTGGCGCCGCCCTGGGTGACGATCTCGAACGGCGCTCGAACCTTGGTCGTCATCGGCGCGGCCGAGGAGGTCAGCGGCAACACGCTCGCGCCCTCCCGCCGCTCCAGGTGGGACATCCTGGTCCTCAGAACCTCGAGCTCCCGTTTGACGTTCTCAACCTCGCGGCGCAACGCCCAGTCCTCGGGCTGGGACGGCGAGGCCGCCACGGCGCCCCCCGCCAGGGCCATCGCCAGTATGCGCATGCTCATGATCTGCCTCCGGCGTGCTTCGGGAGCGGGCGTCCGACCGAGCCCATGGTTATGCCGGTGCTATTGAGGAACGCCCCGAACCGGCGTACTACCCCTCACCGCGAGATCCCCGCACCTACTACCCTGCGGCAAACAGGGGCTTGACCATACCGCCGACCATGCGTGCGGCGCTGAGCCGGCTCTCTCCCACTGGCGTGCGGCGCCGACGTCGGAGCCGCAGGCGCAGATGAGCGCCCCGCCGACCGCCGGGAGAGGGACTCGAAATCTCATCGGACCTCACCGCCCTTGAGCGCGGTCACTCACCAGCTCTGGTCGCCGGTTGCGGGCGCGCACTACCACGGTCGGGATAGCACCGCCTTTGCGAGCGCCACGGCGTTAGGCTTGATGGATTCAGCCGTGCGCCCCTGCGGAACCGTGATCAGGACGCCCAGGTTGCGTGGGCCACTGCGCACGTAGAGTTCGCCCGCGTAGAGTTCGCCCATGACCTTGACGTCGTGGAACCACGCGGCGTTGCCCAGCCCGGGGATCGGCACCCAGGTCTTGTCCTTGCGGATACCCGCCTCGAAGCTCTTGGCGTCGAAGGGGTTGAGATTCAAGGTCAGTCCCGCGTAGTCGCAGAGGGATCGATTAGGTCCGAGGCGATGCTCCTCTGGTGGAGTGCCCGACAGCCGGTCGCGCTCCGCCTTGTTCGTCTCCGGAGTCACCTGAAGCACCAGCTCCTTCGTCAGCAGCGAGCAGGCACCGGGTGACGTTCCCTTCGCCGACTGGGCGGCGAGGGGGGATACGGTCGCCATCATCGCAAGCGCCGCGAGGGCAAGCAGGGCGCGCTCCAGTATCCGCTTCATGGCTACCTCAATGTGAAGGGTACGTTACGAGCAAGTCTCGACAGCTCATGGCAGTTCACCGCTTCCGGGCACAGTCGCGCACCAGCTCCGCTCGCCGATTGCGTGCCCGCCCCTTCGATTGAGGATCAGTGGATACGTGCTGTCGGCGAGCACCCAGAGCTCCGGCTGCCACCGGCCCTGGTGACGCGAACCGTGCTGGCCTGCGATTCGAGGTGCGAGGCGGCAATGAGCGTGAACGCTGCCGCGAACGCCGTAGCTCGTGCCAGAATCGTCATCGGGAACCTCCAGAATGCTGAGAGTGACATAGGGCGCTCACTGGAGCCGCGGCAGCACCAGGCGCGCCAGCTTCTCGAGCCGAGGACGCGTCGCCTCGATTGGCTCGCTGCCGTGCGCGTCGAGAATGAGCTGCAGGACCCGCGGGCCGGCGTGCACGGCGAGGAGTCCGAGGCGCTTGTACTGGTCGTTCGGATAGGGAATCATGAAGTACGCCTGGTCACCGATGCCGGAGACAGGAGTCTTCGGCGCCTTCTCGGCGCCGAACGCCTTGAGCGTCGACGCGAAACTGGCCGCGGCCGCCTTGCCCTGGTAGACGCGGATCGAACCCCCGTCATAGTCGCAGTGCGAGCCGCCGAACGAGGCCACCGGCGCCGACCAGTACTGCGCGATCTCGGGCCGCTCCTCGGCGGCCTGGCTGACCTCCGCATTGGTGGCGAGCGTGCATGCGTCGAGTGGTGCGCTGGCGGACCCGGCACGGCTCGCGACGGCGCCGCTCGCACCAGCGCCCGGAGCGGTGCGTATCCCGAGCTCGAGTACTCGCACCGCGACGTCGGCCGCGAAGTTCAGGCTCTCGAAGAGGTTGTGATCGATCTCGACGTGGTACACGCGACCCTTTGACACGGCGGCCGCTTCCTTCCTGCCGCGGCTCGCGTAGCCCCACCCACCCTCGCCAACGCTGAGCTTGTCGGGCTGCGCATCCGGTCCCTTCGCCTTCACGTGCCTCTCGATGTCGGCGTAGATGTCCTCGGCGCGAGCCGCGGGCTGGTACATCAGCGAGACCATGACCCCGGCATACTCACCGGTGAGCTCATACAGGCATCCGTCGACCGGAACCGGATGCGACTTGACCGGGAACCCGATCGCGGTCTGGATCTCGGCTAGCTTGGGGCAGGGCGGCCTGCCACCCGTGGTGGCGGCGGTCTGCTTCGGCTCACCAGCCGCCCCCTCGCCGCAGGCCAGGAGTGCCGCGGCGAGCCCGAAGGCGAGCGACGTGTTGCGCGCTATACGATGCATGATGATTCACTCCGAGCTGTTGGTTTTCCCGTGTCTGCCCTTCCGCCTTGTTCCGCCTCTTCCGGCCCTACCGCCGTTTCACGCACGTCACGCTTCCCTCCATCTTCACGCCGTCCTTCGTCGCCCCGCGGAAGGTTGCAGTGGTGCTCGCTTCTCCCTGCTGGATCGTCACGCTGCCGCGTCCCTTCGGTGGCTCCGTGCGCCCCGGCCCCTGCAGTTCGGGCGGGATCGCGAAGATCTCGTACACGATTCGCTGGCCGGACTTCGCGCGGAAATCCACGTTCACGGCGAACCCGTCGGGTTTGCCGCGCGCCGGCTCCGTGTAGAGCTCGATGCTTTCCGGCATTCTCGGCCCGGCGGTCACGCCTGCCAGCTTCGCCGTGAACATGGAAATGATCTGGCCGTCGAGGGCGTCGCACTGGCCGCGTTCCAGCGCATAGGTGCCGGCGTGCGGCCCGCCGGCAATCGTGACGCGGATCCAGCTGGACTGCGCCTCGATGCGAGGGGTGGCAGCCAGAGTGAGCGCTACTGCGAACCCCGCGGTTCGAGCAAGTATCGTCATCGAAAGCCTCCGCGCATGATGATCGGCTCCAGGCTGGCTGGTTGTCTCGCTCACTCGCGCGTGACGCTCACGCGCCCTTCGACCTCGAAGTGCAGCTTGCTGCCCGGCCCCGTGCGCATCCTGAACGGGAAGTCGAACGAGCGGCCGGGATACTGGTCCAGGTGGTACTCCGCCCGGGCGTGGTTCCAGTCACCGCCGCCGTCGCCACCAGGCGTGTCGCCCCAGCTGGCGTCCTAGCTGCCAGCGCCCACGGCACGGTCGTTGTCGAACCCGGCCGCGTGGATCCGGAGGTGGTCGGGAGCGTCGTAGGCGGTGATGTCGCGCGAGAAGTCATAGGTCGCGCCGTCCTCGAGATCGAGCGTCGAGCCCCGCGACACATCGGCAGGCCGGTCCCGGCCTCGAACCTGTCACTGCCGTTCACCGTAAACGTGAACGCGAGTTTCGCCGTCTCGATCTCGGCAGGCGTGGGGCAGGGCGCCATGCCGATGCCGACACCCGCGGCCTTGTGCCGCGGCTCGTCTGCGGCACCCTCGGCGCAGGCCATGAGCGCCAGGGCGAGCGTCAGGATAAGTGTCGCTGAAGTACTACGCGACGTGCCGTGCATGGCGCATACCTCCTCGTTGGTGGTTGCCTGTCGGGCCATGGTCTCCGGCGACTCGGCGCTCCTCCTGGAGCTCGTCGGGTCTCGTCGGCGAGTGATCTCGACAGCGTCCGAGACGGAGGCGGGGTTAGGGGCGGCGGCGAGCAGCGGACCGATCGGCACGGCGAGCCTCCTTGTGGCTTTCACTCTCAACGCCCGGACCGGCGCCGGGCTCCCTCAAGGAAACGCGCCCCGGGGATATTCCGGGGCGCGTTCGGGTAGACCAGCGGCCCCTCGCGGGCTCAGCGCGACACCGCCTCCGCCACCGCCTCCGCCGCCTTTTCCACCAGGGGTGTCAGCATGTCCTCCCCGTCCGCCTTCGCCTTCCGCTTGTCCTTTCCCTCCGCCAGCGCCTTCCCGTCCGGCGACTCGAGTCGGTAGCTCAGGGTGAGCTCGTCCTTGGCGTGGAACGTGGCGGCATAGTTGGACGCTGCCACTCCTGCGGCGGCCCCGTACACCGCCTGGCCCGCGATCCGCCCGGCGGTCGAGCCGCTCGCCACCCCAGTCTCCCACGCCCCCTGCTGTGCCGCGCCGGCGGCCACCCGGCCCAGCAGGCCGCTGCCGCGCTTCTTCTCGTGCTTGACCGTGGTGAGCAGGAGAAAGGGGCATCCCGCCTGCCGCGCCTCCAGACGCACCTGCGATGCGAGCCTCGCCTGGAGCGCCTGCGCCTGGAGCGTCGGGCCGGTGAGGTAGGCCGTGAAGGCCTCGCGGACGGCATTGACCGCCGCGTCGGAGCTCGCGCTCGTCTCGACCGCGGCGGGGGCCAGGCAGATGCGCCTCATATTGGTCGTGTCCTGCGCGGCGCCGACGCCGGCTCCCGCCGCCAGCGCAAAGGGTATCAGGGCCAGGCTGGGAAAGTTCCGGACCGCGATCTCCATGTGACCTCCTGTGAGAGCCGTTCGACTCGCTCGGGCTGGATACGGACGGCGCGGGCGAGCGCCCGTCAATCAGCAACGCCCCGACGGCGGACGAAATCCCTCACCGAATTGCGCCCCACTCGCCGCAGCGGTGAAGAGACGCGGCACGTGGGCGCGGACGCGCCCCACCGGACGGGCCGCCCTCCACAGGGGCTCGCGGCCATTGAGGAACGCCCGATTCGGGCGTACAATCCCTCATCCGCCTCGGTCTCCGGCCAGGCGAACCCGACTCCATCTCCCATGCCCGACGAACCTCCCTCGCCCAAGGGCGCCATCACCCAGTGGCTGCTGGACTGGGGCCGCAGCGACAAGCCGGGCCTGGACCAGATGCTCCCCGTGGTCTACGAGGAGCTGCACCGCCTCGCGTCCCACTACCTGAGCCTCGAGGCCACCGGCCATACCCTCCAGCCCACCGCTCTGGTCCACGAGGCCTACCTCCGCCTGGTGGATCAGCGGCGGGTGGACTGGCGGAACCGGGCGCAATTCCTGGGGGTCGCGGCCAGCATGATGCGCCGGATCCTGGTCAACCATGCCCGCGACCGGGCGGCCCGGAAGCGGGGTGGCAACCCCGAGCGCGTGTCGCTGAGCCTGGTGGAATCACCCTCCGGCCGCCCGGACGTCGAGCTGATCGCGCTGGAGGACGCGCTCCAGCGCCTGGCGGCGCTGGACGAGCGGAAGAGCAAGGTCGTGGAGCTCAAGTTCTTCGGAGGCCTCACGATCGAGGAGATCGCCGAGGTGCTCGGGATCTCCGGTGCCACCGTCGAGCGCGAATGGGCGTTCGCCCGCGCCTGGCTCTACGACGCGATCGAAGGGTCGGAAGGCAAGTCGTGAACGGGACCCGGTGATGAGCAGCGATCGATTCCAGCGCTGCGAGGAGTTGTTCCACGCGGCGGCGCCGCTCGCCGGGAAGGAGCGCGACGCCTTCCTGGAGCGGAGCTGCGCCGAGGATCCCGAGCTCCGCGCCGACGTGGAGCGGCTCCTCGCCGCTCACGACCGGGCGGGTGACTTCATCTCCTCACCCGCGATCGCGGCCGTGCGCGAGGGTGTGGGAGCGGACGAGGGCTGGGTGGGACGCCTGGTCGGACCCTATCGGCTGGTTCGCGAGATTGGCCGGGGAGGGATGGGCGCCGTCTACCTCGCCGAGCGCGCGGACGGCCAGTACGAGCAGCGGGTCGCGCTGAAGGTGATCAAGCGCGGCATGGACACCGAGCATGTGCTCGCGCGCTTCCGGGCCGAGCGCCAGATCCTCGCCTCGCTGGATCACCCCAACATCGCCCGGCTCCTCGATGGCGGCAGCACGGACCAGGGCACGCCGTTCTTCGCCATGGAGTACATCGAAGGGGAGCCGATCGACGCCTGGGCCGCCCGGCGGGAGCTTTCGGTAGACGATCGCCTCCGCCTCTTCCTCCAGGTTTGTGGCGCGGTGACCTACGCGCACCAGCATCTGGTCGTGCACCGGGACATCAAGCCGCTCAACATCCTGGTGACGGCGGACGGGGTGCCGAAGCTGCTCGACTTCGGCATCGCCAAGGTGCTGCACGAAGACGCCGACGAGGCCACGTCCACCGTCACCGGGATGCGGCTGCTGACCCCCGAGTACGCCAGCCCCGAACAGGTCGAGGGACAGCACGCCACCACCGTCAGCGACGTGTACGCGCTGGGCGTGGTGCTCTACGAGCTGCTCACCGGGCGGTCACCATATCGCCTCCGGAGCCGTACGCCTCTGGATGTGGTCGAGGCCGTCCGGACGACCGATCCGGAGCGGCCCAGCGCCGTCGGCGGGACCGAGAAGCTCCGGCGCCGTCTCCGGGGCGACCTCGACACCATCCTGCTCACCGCCCTGCGCAAGGAGCCGGCCCGCCGCTACCAGTCGGTGGAGCAGTTCGCGGGCGACGTGCGGAGGCACCTCGACGGCCTGCCGGTCCGCGCCCGGCCCGACACATTCGGCTACCGGGCCGGCAAGTTCGTGCGGCGAAACCGGATGCCGGTGGCTGCCGGCGTCCTGCTGGCGCTCGCGCTCCTGGGCGGGACGGTTGCGACGGCATATCAGGCGCAACAGGCCCGAGCGGCCCAGGCACGGGCGGAGCGCCGCTTCGCCGACGTCCGCAAGCTCGCCAACGCGCTGCTCTTCGACTATCACGACGCGATCCGTCACCTGCGTGGCGCAAGGCCGGTGCGGGAGCGGATGGTCCGTGACGCGCTGGGCTACCTCGACGGGCTGGCCCGGGAGTCGGGCGAGGACCCATCGCTCCAGCAGGAGCTGGCCGGGGCGTACAAGCGGATCGGAGACCTTCAGGGCGGAGAGCCCTCGAGCCTCGGCGACACGGAAGGGGCCACACGGAGCTATGGCAAGGCGCTCGGCATTCTCGAGTATGCTGCTCCGGGCCGACAGCGGCAATGCACGACTGCGCCGAGACGCGGCCGAGTCGGCCATGGCTCTCGGCCGCGTGGTCTGGGGACGGGGTGACCTGGCGGGCGGACTGGCCCATGCCCGCCGCGCCCGCGCCCTGCTCGACCCGCTGGTCGCCTCCGCTCCCACTGACACCGACCTGCGGCTGCAGCTGAGCGCCGCCAACAATCTCCTGGGGCAGATCTCGTTGGAAGAGGGGAAGATCGCCCAGTCGCTCGAGTACCACCTGACCGACCTGAAGCAATTCGAGACCGCGCCCGAGTCCGAGCGGAGGCGGCCCGCGGTGCGACATGCCATTTCGGTCACTTACGGGTATCTGGCCGATGCCCAGGTCGAGTCCGGCGACCTGGCCGGCGCCTTGGAGAGCCACCGTCGGAGCCGGGCGCTGCGCCGCGAGCTCAGCGCCGAGTTCCCGGACAACGCCACCTATGCGGAGCGGGCTACCAGCGCGCGCTATTACGAGGCGACCGTGCTGGGCCGGATGGGTCGATGGGAGGAGGCGCTTGCCCTCCATCGTGAGGGGCTCGCCGAGGACACCACCGGCTCGTTCCAGTGTCGAATCGGCGAAGCGCTCGCCGCGCTGGGCCGGCACGATGAAGCGCTCGGGATATTTCACGCGGGCGGTCCGCGGGCACCAGCGGGAGCTCCGGGCGGATACGGCCAGCCTGTTCAACCGCCTGGCGGTGGTGGAGGATCTGGGGCGCATCTGCAAGAGCCCTCGCGGTGCTCGGCCGACCGGATGCGTCGGCTGCCTGCGCCAGAGCCACGGCCTTCGCCGAAGCGATTTCCGTCGAGCCGAGCCACGCGTGGCCGCGCGCGTTCCTCGCGGCGACCGGGACCGACGTGGGAATGGCATACGAGACGCTGGCCGGCCGACCTGCCACCTCTGCTGCGGATCGTCGGGAGTATCGGCTGGCGGCCAGGGAGCAGCACCGCAAGAGCCACGAGATCTGGTCCGATCTGAGTGGCCAGGGACTCGTGAGTCCGGTCGACACCGGCACGGGTGTCCGCGGCCGCGGGTGCGTTTGCGCGTGCCGAGCGGCTCGTGGCGGGCCCCTGAGCCGAAGCGCCGCTCCGGCTCGCCGCAGGGTAGGAGCGATCGAGTCCTCAGCCGCACGCCGTTCGCCGGTCACGCCGGCGGGAGCGATCTCGGGCGGCTTCGTTCGGAGCTGAAATTCGAAGCGGGTCTGCTCACGCCCGCTCTCCGCCGGGCCCGTAACTTCGCTCGACAAACACGACGTGCCGGTCGCGACCAACGAGCAGCACCGTGGATGAGCGAGTACCGTACTCGTGCGAGCGAGATGAAGGCAGATGGCCAGCAGCCGCTCCCACTCGCGTCTGATGCCCGTCTCGGGCAAGCGATCGTCCGCCGGGCGGCTCCGGTCGGAGAGGAGGACTGAACAAATCAGCCGATCAGGTCGGAGCGCCTCGACGTACCAGCGCGGTCAACGCGTTCTTGCCAGATGTGACCTTGGGCCAGGGTGAGTCGAGCAGGTGATTGCTGAGTCCGTACACCCCGGGCGTGAGCGCCCGCACCCGGCCCCCACGATTGGAGTAGTAGAGCAGCTCGCGGGCATCGCCGACGATCAGGTTGAAGCCGTTGTAGAGTGCGGCGTCCGCCTGGGCGCGATCGACATAGTCGCGCACGCCGGTTGGTGTCGTCAGGAAGCCGCTGACCAGTTGCCCCCGCGAGCGCGGCGCCGGGGCGTTCGCGCCGCCCCTGCCGGTAGTTGGTGACCGCGGCGAACCGCCCCTGTCGGTTGATCCCGAGCCAGCTGCCCCCGGCCTTCAGGTCGCGTCCGGCCAAGATCGCGGGAGCATCGTCCCAGAACGTCGCCCGCGACGTGGGGCGGTCGTAGAACTCGTCCCGGTTGGCGGCGACGATCAGGGAATAGTCAGGGTGGGAATCCAGCGCGATGAGCACGAGGCACATTCAGGAGACTCCCTCAGCGGCGCGCGAAGGGCCGTGACTACGGAACGATCCTGAGCAACACCGGCGAGGTCTGAAGCGGCTCCGGGGCGTCGGTCGGAAGCGCACCGGTGACCCGATAGTCGCCGGGCGGGACGGTTTCACCGGCGTTTGACACCTGTCGCCAGACCTCCTCGAACTCCAGCGAGGCTCCAGGTTCCAACTGGCGGACGGCGAGGATCGCCGGCACCACTTCGCCCTCCAGTCGCCGCCAGACGATGGTGCCGTCGAGGTTGCGAACGGTCAGGTCGAACGCGATCGGCCGCCCTTGCAGGTAGACGGTGAGCGGCTCGCGGCCGGTGTTCGTCAGCCGGAGGGTGACGGGCACCGGTTCGCTCACACGGACCGAGTCGGGCAGCACGATCTCGAGGCGCATCGAATCCGCGACGGTGCCGAGCGAAAGGGCGAGGGTCGCAGAGAGCGATCATAGAGGCCCTGGAATGCCGGCCGCCGAGCGAGACCTCGGCGACCGGCGTTCCGCGAGGCTCACCGGGTGGTCAGCGCCCCCAGCTCCTGCTCGATGTTGCCGATCGGGCTGTAGACGAATTGGGAGCCCGAGGAGTTACCGCCCCAGAGGATTCCCACCAGTGTTACGCTGGTTGTCCCGCGAAAGACGGGCGAGCCACTATCGCCGCCTCCCACGCGGGCGGAAACGAAGGTCTGGCACAGTTGGACGATGTTACTGCCCGACACCCCGGTGTTGACGCAGGTGTTGGTGACGAGGCCCTGGGTCCATCCCGTCGTCCGCCCGACCTTGTTGACCGTCTGTCCTACCGCGGCGCCCCCCTCGCCGGTGATCGTGAAGCTCCCGTTGATGGTGATCGAGCCGTTGTTCGCGCCGGTGGTCTTGGCGAGGGTGCCGAGGGTGAACGGGATACCCGGTGCGTAGGCCGCCCGCGACGCGTCGCTGAAGCGGCAGCGCCGCCCGCTGGGACAGCCGCTCTGCCGACGGAAGTATGCTGGGTCGTGAACCTCGGTCCCGATCCGCACCGGATCCACGGTTTCCAGCGGCTGCCAGTACGGCGTACTCTCGGTTCCCCCTTGGGTATTGGTGCAGTGCGAGTTGGTGATGAACGAATTCTGCCCGCTCCGCACGGCGTTGAAGCCGAGCGTGCAGAGGAACCCGGGGAAGTTGATCTGGAGTCCGCCCACGACCGGCCGCACCCGATCCCGAAGTGTGGCAGCGAACTCGATCGGCTCGGTCTCCTCGACGATGACGGCCTCGGCGGGAATCCCCAGCCGAGCGACGAGGCTGCGGGTCCGACCGATCGCCCCGCGCTCGACGCCGATCCGAACCCGGTTGGACGCTTCGTCCGCGTCCACGAAGACCGCGCCGGACTGGCCGAGTATCTCTGCCGACGCCTGCGCGAACCAGCGCTCGAGCTGGACCCAGTCGAAATCGCCGCGGCGCACCTGTACCGCGGCCGGGCTCAGGCCTTGCGCCCGGAAGAACGGGGCGAGCGCGCGCTCCGTATTGCTCCGTTCCGCCGCATTCTTCAAATAGACTGTCGGCGTGCCCGTGAGCATCGAAGAAAAAGCCGCCGAAACCGCGGATACCCCGGGCTAGGGCGTTGGGATTGTCGCCAGGTCCCTGCCGGAGGGAGGGCGATAGAGGATCGGGTTGGTCACTTGGGGCGGTGGGCTGGTCTTGATCAGTACAGCCGGCGGCGAGGAAGACGGCCGCGAAAGCGATCGTTTGGAGTGTCGTGCTTCGGTGCATAAGGATGGCCTCGACGTGTGGAAGGGCACCTTTCAGGGTTGCAGACTGAACCCACCCACACGTTAAGACTTGACCGCCAGCGACGCCAGCCGGAGGGCCAGCCGGCCTTCGATACCTCGATCACATGCCGAACGACGACGCCCGGGAGATTTCCCCGGGCGTCAGTCGACTCCGGCCGGGCCGGGTCCGCTATTGCACTTCCTACTCAGGGACCGATCGGGAAGTTGGTTGGCAGGGCCACGCCGATCGCGGTGGCCGCGTCCGCGCACTCCGGATGTCCGAACCCGCTCTCGCTCACCCCATCGCCGCCGATATCGTAGATGATGTTGTCGTCACCGGTGGCACTTACGCCGCCCGGCACCAGGTCGAGCCCGAGTGCATCGCGAACCCGCCATGCGATGTTGTGGTCGGCGCAGCTGGTGTCTCCGCGAAACACCGATGGCACCTATGACCACGCCAGTGGCGTCATAGAGCGCCAGTCCTCCGCCGAATACGTTCACTCCGCCGATGCGCTTGCCCAGCATGAAATCGCTCTCGGTTCCGTAATCGTCCGCGTTGCCGCCGTAGGCGGCTTCGGTGTTCACCGGGTTGCTCTCCTGCAGGCCGAAGAGGCTGCCGCCAGGCTGGGTGGCGGTGAAGAGATTGGCGGTGGAGAGGGCCAGGCCGTCGAGGCTGAACGCATTGGCGGTGTTGGCTTTCTGGGCCGAGATCACGCGGCTGCCGGGCCACTGGTCGCCGGTCTTGGTGCCGGTGAAGGCGATGGTGCGGACGATCCCACTCCGGTCGACGACGCGTGGCCCACATGTTCAGGCTCAGGCCGCCGTTGCCCGCCGGCGGGTTGCCAACCACGGCGTCGAGTGCCGTGAAGAGGTCGTCGTGACTCGGGAGCTCCTCGCTGCCCGAGGGACCCACCCCTCCGTCGTCATCATTGTCGTCGTCGCTGCAGCCGGCGATCGCAAGACAGAGTGCCAGACCCAAGAGCACCCGGGCGCCTCGTCGAACGTCGGTCAGACCTCCATCGAGATGGTGGGGCATTGGCACCTCGCTTTCGGGTGTGAACTGCTGGGGAATGGAGATGGCCTATAATTATTCGCCTCCCCGCTTTGCGCAACAAGCCAGTCGCCATCGTCTTGGCTTGCATGGGAAGCGGAAGTCGTCTAAGAAACCGAGCGACGGGCCGGGGAGGGGACGGACACCGGGACCCAGCCCGAGCCGGTGGGAGATCCGCGCGGCGGACTCCCGCAGCGCTTTGAGGAGCGCCGGGAACCCGGGCATCGGTGAAGCGGGTACTGGGCCCACCGAGCGAGATCGCCGCCACGACGCGTCCGTCGTGCCATCGGACCGGCGCCCCCAGCGCGACATAGCCCGCCTCGAGCTCACCGATCGCCGTCGCGTAGCCCTGCCTGGCGACCCGGGACAGCTCCGCGCTCAAGCGCGACGCCGACCGGATGGTGGCCGGGGTGAGGCCGCGCAGCCGTCCGCCGGTGGGCCGGGCGATGCCGCCGGATCAGATCCGGGTCCTGCTCGGCTGCCGCCGCGAGCAGGACCTTGCCGGTGGATGTCGCGTGGGCGGGCCAGCGGGTGCCGACGCTGGCCGAGGTGCCGATCAGATGCCCGCCCTGCACCTCGTCCAGAATCAGCGTTTCGTCGTCCGGCGAGCATCTCGACGCTGGAGGTCTCGCCCGTGGCGCGGGTGAGCGCCTCCAGCTCGGGACGCGCGGTGGTGGCGACGCCGTTGGCGCGCTGGGCCCGCGCGCCGAGCTCGATCGCCGTGGGGCCCAGCCGGAACGGGCCGGCTGGCTCGTGGCGCAGCGACAAGACCCTCGTGCTCCAGCGCGAGCAGCAGCCGGAACGCGGTGGGCTTGCTGAGGCCGAGCTCGCGGGAAAGGTCGGCGAGGCTCCATGCGGGGCGGGCGTCGGAGAAGGCGCGCAGGATCCGCAGCGCGCGGACTACCGCTTGCGTTCCGGCGACCTGCCGGACCGACGCAGATTTGGAATGGCGTTTCACGGTACGGCAAATGTTCGAGACCTGTCCGCGCCTGTCAAGGCGCGAAGCAGGCACCGCTCAGGGTCGGTCGGTGGGGGCGACGTCAGGAGCCGGAGGGCCTGGGCATGGGGGCGCGGGCACGGAAAGCGCGCGCGAGGAGACCGCGAAGTCCGGCGATGGCTCTCCTGCGGCTTGGCGGCGGGCTGCTTGACCTTCCCGCCGATGGCGGGCGCCTCGTCGAATCTCCCGGCTCTTCGGCTCAGCGCCGAAGAACGTCCACCGGGTGCGCGCCAGCGGCGGCAGCGGCTCGCTCTCCCTGATCGGCGGTGGCCTTTTTGAACTCGGGATGGAGCGTGATCGAGATCCAGCTCGACGAGGTGCGGTGGTAGATCCGCGACCGGGGGCCGACCTCGCCCCGCCGAATGGCCGCCGCCAAGGGCCTCGACCGATGTCGTACAGCTGTCTCCCGACCTGCTTCGATCTCCACGAGATACATTGGGGTCTCTGCCGTGGGCGGAATCGATTGGTCAAGCGCCGGATGGACTGCCGGGCTCCACGTGTACGCACGATCCGCGCCATTGGCAGCGGTCAAACGGCGCTCGATTGAAGCGTGTAAGTGCAGGAATCTTGGCAGACATTCAGACCCGTGCATTCGACTGCACTCAGCCGGTGGTGACGCCGCCTGTTTCAACCGCGCTGCTGCCCTCCGGCGCAACATTCCCCCATTCCTCAGCGCCAGCGGAACAGAGCGGACGCCAGCGCGAAGCTCGCGACCAGCCAGGCAGCGATGATCCCGAGCTCGGGCGACAGGTCGCGCCAACCCGCGCCCTCGAGCATGCTCGCCCGAAGGGCGTCGTTCACCGCCGTGAGCGGCAGCGCCTGGATGAACGGCTGGAGCGCGTCGGGAAAGCGGGACGCGGAAAAGAAGACGCCCGGAGAAGATCCACATGGGCAGCATCACCAGGTTCATCAGACCCGACACGCCCTCCACCGTCCGGGCCCGTGAGGCCAGCAGGAGCCCCAGGCGCCGAACGAAAGCGAGGAGAGGAGGCAGAGGTGACCAGCGATGCCACGGCGAGCCTCTGCAGCGGCACCCCGAACGCCGAACACCGCGAATCCGACCAGCACCCCGACCTCGATCACGAGCAGGGTCAGCCGCGATAGGACGAACGACGCCAGGAACTGGGTCCGGGACATCGGGGTCGCGATGAGCCGCTTGAGCAGCTTCTTCCGCCGGGCATCCACGATGGCGAATCCCAGGCCCCAGATCCCGCTGCCCATCAGGTTCATCCCCAGGAGTCCGGGCACCACGAAATCGACGTAGCGCGACCCCGGCTCGCGCACCTGCCGGTCGGTCACGCTGATGGGGTCGCCGCCGCCCCGCCGCCCGCTGCAGCGCGTCGTCCACCAGAAGCCGGGCCGTCCTGCTCTCGGGCCGCTCGGCGTCGAAGCGGTATTCGACGCTGTCGACCCGGCGACAGGGAGGACTACGAGGGCGACTTTTCCGGTGCGGAGCGCGTCGCCGGCCGCCGGGCTCGGCGAGCGCGAGGGCGAGAGATGTCCGGGCTCTGGCCCAGCGCCTCCATCACTGCCTGGGAGGCCGCAGCGCCCTCGACCACCGCCACGGGCGTGCGCTCCGGCGCCTGGTTTCGGAACGCGATGCCCGAGCCCGGCCGTGAGCAGCACCGGAAACACGAAGACCCAGAAGACCGCCTCCGGCTCCCGGAAGAACTCGCGGTAGCGGACCAGGGTGAGCTGGACCAGCGGATGATCCCGCCAGCCCTCGAGTCTCACTCTTCACGCAGATGTCTCCCGGTCAGCTCCACGAACACGTCCTCGAGCGTGGCCGAGTGGGTGCGGAGCTCGGTGAGCTGCACGCCCTGCCGCCGCAGCTCGGCCAGCAGGGCGGGCACGGTCCGGTGCAGCTCGGCGACCCGGATGCGGTAGGTGCCGTCCCGCCGGGCGGCTGCCTCGACGCCATCCAGCCGCGCGCAGCGCCTGGACGTCGCGCACCGGCGCTCCGGCGCGCCACCGCGAACTCGACCACATGCTCGGCGCTGAGCGAGGCGACCAGCTCCCGCGGCGTGCCGAGCGCGATCACCCGGCCGTGATCCACGATCGCGACCCGGTCGCAGAGCCGCTCGGCCTCTTCCATATAGTGGGTGGTGAGCAGGATGGCGCGGCCGTCGGCCTTGAACCGCTCGATCAGCTCCCAGAGCTGGCGGCGGGACTGGGGATCGAGTCCGGTGGTGGGCTCGTCGAGGAAGAGGAGGGAGGGGTCGCCCACCAGGGCGCAGGCGAGGGCCAGCCGCTGGCGCTGTCCGCCGGAGAGCTGGCCGACCCGCGCGGTCGCGCTTCTCCTGGAGCTGGACCGTCCCGATGACCTCTCCGGTGGAGGGCCCCCGGCGGTAGAAGCTGCGGAAGAGCCGGACCGTCTCCTCCACCGTGAGCTTCTCGGAGAACTGGGTCTCCTGGAGCGAGATCCCGAGCAGCTCGCGGAGCTCGCGGTCGTGCTCGCCCCAGCGGCGGCCCAGGACCAGCACCTCGCCCTCGTCGGGCTCGGTGAGTCCCTCGCAGATCTCGATGGTGGTGGTCTTGCCGGCGCCGTTGGGCCCCAGCAGACCGAAGCACTCGCCGGCCCGGATCTCGAGATCGAGTCCGTCCACGGCAACGACGTCGGCGTATCGCTTGCGGAGCCCTCGGACCAGGAGCGATGGTGCGGAGTCGGCGGTTCCCGTCATGCGGGAAGGTTACGCGCCTTGGGACGAGAGGCTACCCCCGGCGCTGCCGGGTCCAGGCCTGTCGCACCGTCTGCCAGGCCCGCTGCCACTCCTCCGGAGCGGTCAACAGGGCGTAGCCGCCGAGTATCCCCGCCATGTACATGCGCGGTCAGCAGGAGAGGGGAAGGATCGCTCGCGGAGATCGGGAGCATCGTCGGTCTACCTGAGGGCGGTGGGGGACTGGATCATCTGCGCCTCGAGGGCGCGGGCGATCCGCTCGCGCGAATCGGCGAGGTGGGCACGGGTGTAGGCGTCGAGCGACGGCCGGTCGTCGTCCAACGCGTGGGCCAGCCGACTCTCCAGGTCCACCAGCGTCGCGCGGGCGAGCGCGCGGGCGTCCTCCGGCGTGTCCGGCGGCCGGAGTCACCACCATCCGGACCATCGCGTTGAGATGAAGCCGCTGCACGTCGCGGCGCACCGACCCGATGTTGCGGGCAGTGCCCTGCTTCGATCCAGTGCCGGATGCCCAGCTCGGTCCAGATCGCCTGGGTAAGCGGTCCGAACAGCTCGGGGATGCCGACCGTTGGTTCGCCCGGCAGCGCGCGAAGCTCGGCGTCGCGAATCCTGGAGAGGACCACGGGGTCGAGCAGCTGGTTGAGCAGCGAGCCCTGCTGGGCCAGGGCCCAGTCGTGCAGGGGGAAGTCCGCCCTCCCCTGCGCGGAGGGGGAGGCACCCCAGTGCATCCACCGCTCGGGCGCCAGCCGGCTCGAGCAGCTCGGGACGAAAATTGAACGCGCGCTCCCCGAAGGCCGCGTCGGCGATGAAGGCGAGCGCCTCCCGTTGCCGGGCGGCCGGCACGGTGGCGAGCGCAGGCCGGGCGTCCGGGTCTCCCCGGTGGTCGCGGGCGGTGGTCGCACCGCCCAGGTACTTGGTGCTCACCAACAGCGCATACCACCGGTCGGATAGGAGGTCGGTGAAGGCGGAGCGAAGGCGTCCGTATCCCTGGCCCGGCGCCACGACGCGGGTTTCCAGCGAATCGAACAGGCGGTCGACCAAGGTGACCCGGTCCTTGGCCCAGCCCAACGGATCGTCCGTCATGTCGTAGCGGGAGACGGTCGGATCCAGTCCGGCGCCGCCGAACCCGGCATCCTCGTCGCTGGCGTAGAGATTCCCGGGCTCCGCCGCGCGGGAGGCGATGGCCCGAAGCGCATTGATCTCGACGTCGGGCGTCCAGCCGGCGTTGTCCGCTCCGGCGCCTTTGCCGGCGCGCCGGAGAGAAGTGGTCGCGCCATCGGCCTCGGAATAGCCGTAGGTGATGGCCCAGCTGTCGTAGCTGCCGATGGTCGGGGAGTAGAAGCTGCCCTGGCGCCTGGAGTCGAGCGCCAGGGCCGGCGGGGTGTAGTCCATGACGGAGACGCCGTGGCCGTGCCGCTCGGTGTACGAGCGATCCGACAACTCCTCCGCGGTCACGCCGGCCGAGCCGCGAAAGTTGTGGCGCAGGCCGAGGGTGTGCCCGACCTCGTGCATGACGAGCGCCTTGAGCGCCTGGCCGATGTACTCGCGCGGTGCGGCGCCTCCGGCGGGCAATCACGCCCCGGGAGGCGAGCAGTGCGCGGGCCATCGTCCCCTGGCGGTCGAGTCCCTCGCCGAAACGGCAGAGGAGCGAGGGGTCGGCGCCGGACGTCGCCGCTGAATCGGGGGCGAAGGCCGACTGCACCGAGGCGAGGGGCGAGCCGTATTCGCGGGATTCGCCGCGCCAGGTCTGGATCCACGCGGCGGAGATCAGGACATCGGCATTCAGGATCTCCCCGGTCCGCGGATCCACGTTGGTGGGCCCGACGGCGTAGACCGAGCGGTTGGTGGCGGTCCAGCGCACCGTGGAGTACCGGGCATCGGCCGCGCTGTAGACCGAGTCGTCGGGCGCATCGAGCGCCGCGACGGCCCGCCGGTACCCGGCCTCTTCGAACGCGCGGTTCCATTCCAGGATTCCCGCCCGGACGTAGGGCCGCCACTCGAGCGGCACCGTATGATCGATATAGAAGGTGATCGGCCGCACCGGCTCGCTGAGGGCAGAGCCCGGCTCACGCTTTTCGAGCCGCCAGCGGTTCACGTAGCGCACGAAGAAGCTCTCCGCGGTGTCCCGGGAGAAATCCTTGAACGCCGAGATGAAGTAGCCCACCCGCTGGTCGGCATAGCGTGGGCGCATCGGTGACGCCGGCAGCTCCAGCAGCGAGTAGTGCACGCCGATCGGAATCGAGCGATAGTCGGAGACCGTCTCGAGTCCGAGGCTGCGGGGGCTCTGAAAGGTGAGCCGAACCTCGGCCTCGAGGTTGGTGGGGAAGAGGCGCAGCTCCTGGAGGCTGGAGCGCTTGTCGTCGAGGGCGATGGTCGCGACGACCTTTCGCTGGGTGGCGGCGTTCTGAAGCGTGGCCCCGACGTCGGCCCAATCCGAAACGAGAAAGGGAGCCAGATCTATCAGGACCTGGCTCTGCTGGAATCGCGGACCGTCGCGATGGGAAACGAGTGGGCGACGGAGTGCCCGAACGACTGATTCACCGTCCGGGCCATCGGCGAGCCCGGCGCGGCGGCGAAGTGGGGGTTCACGACCCAGAGCTCGACCCGGTCGCCCTCGCGATGGAAACGCACCAGGTCGGATCGGATCGAGGCGCCGCCGTCGAGCCCGAGCTCGCCGATGCCTTGGGAGAGCTGGGTCACCAACAGATAGTCGCGGTCGAATTGCCCGGGGGTGAGGCCGAGGAGGACCTGGTCGCGCTTGTAATAGACGGAGAAGATGCCGCTGGCGGCGTCGGAGCCCGCGGTGACCTCCGAGAACGCCTTCCAGGGCGCCTCTTGGCCGGCCGCGGCGCCCGACCCGATGATGGCGAGCGAGGTGAAGATGGCGATGACGCGAGAAAGGTGCACGACCGACTCCGCACGACGGGGTTGCGGCCGGACGAGATGGTCCGACGCCGTGCGGAATTGGCAAGGACGGGGCCGCGGTTATCGACCCGCTAACCGCAATCTTGCCTGGAGGTTGTCAGGGGCTCGCCTGTCAAAACGCCAACCGTGGGGCAAAAGGCGATAAGGTGCGCTACGCCGCCGCCGGGTCCTCGCGGAGGGCGCCGATTCTGGCCCGAACCAGCTCAGGGTCGAATGGGACCTCGACCAGCGGTCCACTCCCCACGAGCCGACCCTTCCGGAGCGCCCGGTACCATTCCCGACCTGAGACGATCAACACCGGCACCCGGGGTTGGACGGACTCCAACACCGCCGCCAGCTCCCTGCCGCTGACGAAAGGCATCGTCACCGTACCCATCACCAACTGCAGCGGCTCCTCGTGAGCCATCAGCAGCGGCGTAGCATCCCTGGGAACCTCGGCAGGCGAGAGCAGGGTGAGGTAGGCACGCACTATGGCTTCGTGCTCCACCAGCAGCAGGGCGACGTACGGGCGCAGCGGGCGCATCACAATCCCAGGCCCCACCGTAAATACCACCGGTCCCCCTCGCGGCCGGACGCCCAGGCGAGGCTCACTCGGTTGCGCGGCTCGAAGAACGAGAGCCAAATGCCTGCGCCGGCTGCGGCGTGCACTCGCCTGGACTCCGTCCCCTCGGCCCATACCCGGCCGGCGTCTCCCAGGCCGAAGACTCCGATCTGCGTCGGAACCACTTGTGGCAGAATCCGCGCGACCGGAACCCGGACCTCCACGCTGGCGTTTACCATCGCGTCTCCGGCGAACCGCTGGTAATCGAAGCCGCGCAGCGTTCCCTGACCGCCGAGGAACGCCGCTTCGTCGACCGGAAACGATCCCCACACCCGCTTCGCTCCGACGCGGAGCGCCAGAATCGGCGACCCGGGTATCGGCAGCGGCAACAATCCCGTCGCATCCGCATGGAGCTCACCGAAGGTCCCGCCTCCGCTCCACGTCACCGGGAACAGGCCGGCACCCGCGGTGACACTGCCGTATCGAACGGCGCTATCCGGCGCCTCCGCACCGAGCGTCATCGCGCCGGCGAAGCCGAGGCGACCCATGCCGCCCGTCGTATAGCGAAGCATCGGGCCGCCGCGCAGTCGGAGCCGTTCGGTCGCGAAGTATTCGACTGCCGGAGCCAAGGTGAACTGCCACTCGTCCACCTCGCCGGCTTCCCCTCGGTCGGCGCTCTCGTTGCCGAAGCCGTTGAACCGAACCAGCTCGATCTCGGAGGCGCGGGCCAGCAGGTCGAATCGGGTCCGCGGGTCGAGACGTCGCACGTCCGCGGTCAGATCCGCGCGCAGGCCGTCCACGCCAGTGGCGTAGACCAGCGCGAGCCCGACCCGCGATCCGTAGGGCGCCCGCCGGAACGCGTAATCGGTTCTCGCCGCTTGCGCGCCAAGGAGGAGGCCCAGGTCGGCGTCATATCCCGCCCGAGGCCCGATCGAGAGGCCTCCACCCCAGTCACGCGGCGTCTCCGGCTCGGGCTCTTCCTCCTGGTTCGCTTGCTTCTTGTCCTTCTCCACCTCCTTCTGATCGTCCTCCTGCTCCCGGGGCTCCTCGATGTGATCGTGAATCGCGAGCGAGCCGAAGTCTCTCCGACCCGACGAGACTGTCCGAGTCCGGCTCCCTCACGACGAGAAGCGAGGGCCCATCCTTGACCCCGTTCCCCTCGAGCCGCACGCGGTCCTCGCCGCCGCGAAGGAAGAGCCGCACCTCGCCGGTCTCGCGGGCATCGAATCGGCGCTCGAAGTAAGGCGCGTCGGCCTCCTCGGCCCGCAGCCGGACGACCATTCCGCCTCCCGACTCGCGCAATACCTCCGCGATCTCCGGCGCATCGGTGGCCCACACATCGACTTCGCTCGCCAGAAACCGGTAGTATCGTCGGGCATGCTCGGGAAGTGCTTCGCGCCGTTGGCGCAACGCGTCCACCATCCGTTCGCCCCACAGGTCCCGGTAGGTGGCGGGCATCCGGTCCACCGCACCAACGATGACGGAGTCGGTCAACGCCGTCTGAAGCGCGGCGGCGACGGAATCGAAGTCGGCTGAGCCGAGGGGGGCCAGGAGGATGCGGTCGAGCTCCCGGCCATTCCAGGTCAGCCCGACCAGGTTGCCCGGGTACTTCGGCCCGAACGTCACCAGCTTGGGGTGGGCGGTGCGCGCGAGGTTGGCGACGACCCCGTCGAACCGGACGAAGGCCTGGTCGCGGTCTCGCGGAATCGGCCGCCACACCTTCCCCGCCTCCGAGGGATATGCCGCCCAGCGCCATTGGTCCTCGTGGCGGTCCCAGTCGCCCATCAAATGGTCCATCAGCCGAGCCGTCAGAAATGCCGTCGCATCCACCCGATGGTCGGGGCTTTCCCGCAAGCGCTCGAGCAGGTCCTTGCTGTCGACCACCTCGCCCGCTCCGGCGAAGCCGTCGCCGGGACGCAGCTCGATGATCCCCAGCATCCCGGCGAATTCCTTCCGGTGCTCGCCCAACCGTCCATCGTCCGGCATCACCGCGAGCCGGGGCTCGGCGTGGAGCACACCGGCCGCCTCCAGCAGGTCCGCCGCGACCAGCGCACCGGCCGGGTTCATCGAGCTGATGGCATCCTGCACCAGTCGATTGACCACAGTGCCCCGAAACGGCTTCGGCAGCGCGGGCGTGGGATCCTTGTCGAGCGACCGGAAGGTGAACTCCCTTCCGTCCCCCGGAGTCGAGGTGCAGCGAGGTGGTCTGTTGCCCCCCGCCCAGCTCCTTCACGGTGAGCCCGCCGGCGTAGCTCTCCAGATCGAGCACCGGCACTTGGATCGGCGAGGTCCAGAGGTCCCGGTAGTGCGCGCCGAGAAGTGCCCGGGTCAAGTCACCTGCCGCGTACCGCTCGCCGGCTGTCACGGTGACGAACTCGGGGTGTGGCTGGAGGCTTGCGGCGGCCTCGGTGCTCGTCTGCGCCGACGCGAGGCAGGGGGCGGCCGCGACGGCGACTGCCGCCCACTTGCCGAAGGCCAGGCTACGGACGGTAGGCATAGGCGGTGATGGCGGCCGTCCCTCCGGAGGCCTCGTCGCTGATGAGCAGGGTGAGATCCGGCGCGACCGCGATCCCTTCCGGCTGCCGGTGGCGATCCTTATGGAGCCGTCCCCCAGCCAGCACGTCGCCGGCCCCCGAAATCTCCGCGAACGCGCGCTGCGGACCGGCGACCAGCAGATAGGTCCCCGTGCGGGGATGCCGGGTGAGTCCGGAGCCGCTGAATCGCTTTTCGCCGGTCACCTTCTGGAGCCGGTCTTGGGGGACCAGGATCCGCGGCCGCCTCTCGAATCGCCAGGTGTCGGGTGAGACGGCGAGGATCACCACCTGGTCCTTCCACAGCTTGCTGTGGGTGCTCTTGCAGAGGAGCAGCAGGGACTTGGTGCCCGGATCCCACGTCATCCCCTCCACCTCGCACCCCCGGCCCAGCCCCTGGATCCGGCGAGCCGCCGGGCCGACTTGGCCGTCGGGCGCCGAAACGCCCCTCGTAGATCGCGCCAGCGCCGGTGACGAGGAAGAGCCGCTCGCCCACCACGGCGATGTCCTCGAAGTCGCCGTGCAGCACGCGCCTGTCGTCCCCGAGTCCGAACCGGCCCGACTGCGCGGCGGCTCTCCAGGTCGTAGCGCCACACGATGCCGCGCTCGTCACCATGGGCGAGCAGTTGACCGTCCGGGCGCGAAAGCCAGCCCTGAGATCTCCGCGAGCTCCGCGGGCAGCCCTTCCTGCCAGGCGGCGGCGCCCGCGAGATCGTAGTGCGCCAACGCGCGTCCGGTCTGCGCGGACGTGGTCGTCACCACGGACGCGAAGAGCAGCAGAAGCGCGAGCGCGCCGCGGGGAGGCATCATCCCGTGGCGGGCGCGCCGTTCCCCGCCGCCTCTTGCGGAGTGTACTCCGCGAGCTTGGGGCCGAGTCGCTGGCGCAGCAGTTCCAGCAGCGCTTCGGCGGGGATCCGCTTCTTGAGCCGGATGCAGTAGGTGAGGGTAGGAAGGTTGTCGGGTCCGGGATCGTCCGTCTCCAACTCCCAACGCTTGGTATGGCTGTCGAGCACCTCCTCGATGGCGCGACGGGTGGGAATATCGTCCGCGGCATGTACCCGCAGCATGCCTTCGCGCTTGGTCGCTTGGGGCTGCGCTTTCGGTGCCTGCTCGTCGAGGGGAACGGTCTTCTCCGGCTGGAGCCACTCCGCGACGGGCTTCGGGTGGGGCTCGCCCTCCTTGGTCAAGGCCTGCAGCACGGTCTGACCCTCGGGCACGGTCTGTTCGCCCAACGCGATGTCGGCGATCTTCGGCTGGGAGGTATTCCACTTCCAGAGGGAGACGACCGCGAGGTTGTAGAGGCCGGTCAGCGCCGCGGACGCTTCGAGCGTCCCGACGCCGGCGCCGAGTCCCACCGCGATGGCGATGACGACGTACATCGCGTCCCGGGTGTCGTCGAGCGCGTTTCGGAAACGCACCAGGCCCGCGATGCCCGCCAGGCTGAACGCCACCGCAAGACTGTCCTGCACGATCACCAGAATCGCCGCTACCGCGATCGGCAGCAGGACGATCGTGGTGACGACCGAGGCGTCCATTTCCCGGCGTATCCGGGTGGCGACATACGCCCATGCGACCGGCAGCATCAGCAGCAGTGCGCCGGTCATCGCGACCAGCGCCGCCAGCCAGCCGCGCCCGCCCCAGGGTCCCGGCGCGTCCCCGCCGGCTGATTCCGCAAGGGACCCGAGCTGATCCTCCAACATGGGCGGGCCCGAGAAGCACCCGGGTTTCCCGCGCCATGAGGACCACGAGAGCGATGATCACGATCTGGAACAGGGCCAGCCAGCCGAAGCGCGGGTTGGGCAACCCGGGCTCGTGCTTCTCTGCTGCGCCTTGGCGGTTCTTGTCCGTCATCGCTCGACCTCCGTGCGCTGAGCCGGACGCACGGCGTGCGTTCGAGCCCGCGAGTCTGAGACCAGCGACCTCCCATCGCCTGCCGAGCCAGTTCATGGGTCGCGGCCCAATGTACCGGTTGGCCTCGAATCGGCTGCTGTGGCCACTGTCACGGGTGCGAGGGGGGTGAAACCGGTTTCCGGGCTAGCGGTTAGAGCGGGGCGTTTCAGAAGGGAACTGGGGGGGAGGACTTGAGTGGTGACCTGGTGGGCCTACCGGACCTCCTCGAGATCCAGCTCCCTGCCGCACTTGGTGCAATGGGCTCGGCGAGGGAGTCGAAACGATTTGCCCGCTAGGCCCCAGGCGCTGTTGGGTGCCACAGAAAGGGCAGGGGCCTTCCGCCGAGCGGAAGATCTCCCGCTGGGTCAAACGCATGGCCCCGAGGATGAAGCCGATCAGGAGCGAGGCCGGGACGAGGACAAAGTGCACCAGGGGAATGGGCAATGCCACAGCGGCCGCCACGAGGCCTAAACCGGTCACCGTCGCGGCCCGGGCAAGGCGCTCCCGGGGGGTCAAGCTCTCTATCACGACCGCCGCCGCGCTCGGCGGAGCCCCGTATCCCTTGAGCGACGCGGTGAGGCTGCGGGTGGTCATCGGTCCAGGCCCCGAGGGCTCGGGAGAACCTCCACCGAGCGCGTCGGGACTTCACCCTTTGTCATCGGCTTACGGATCAGGAAGTCTACGTCCGAGTAATCCGACTGCAACCTACCCAAGCTCAGGAAATGTCCAAGCCGAAGGATCGACTGAAACAGAAGGCTGTTGTCATCAACCGAGCTGGCTCGGCCTCGCTCCGCGACAATTGGTAGTCCGCGCTCCGAACAGAACCGTCGAATTCCCACCCGTGATACGATCGGACGAAATGGGGTTGGGTAAGGCATGTATCCAGGCTTTCCGGCATTGGGGTTTTTCCGATAGATCCGATAATACTGGACGTGAATCCAGTAAGGCGTGATGCGAGTCAAGAAGCCCTTGACCGAATTCCGATCTGGCAGCTTGAGACTCATGAGTCCACCAGGTCGTAACCACCGAAGGAAGTTGTCCAGTAACCTTTCCGGATCGCGCACGTGCTCCAAGACAAAGGCGTTGTGGATGACGTCAAAGGATTCAGGTGGTAAGTCAATCGTAAAAAGGTCACCTACAATCGCTTCATCAAGATCGTCGTGCTTTGCGATTCGAATTTTCAGGGCTGCCGCGTCCACGTCAACGCCAGTGAGGTGAATATGACAGTCGGAAAGATCTACACCCCACCTCTGGCCGCAGCCGGCCTCGAGTATGCGCAAGAGCGGCTTCGTTGCAGCCTCCTTCCGCAGGGCATCTTCGAGGAACTGATGTTCTTCCTGGTAGCTCCGGTAAAGGGTCAGTTCTGAATTGCTCATGTGGCTTCACCGTCGACTGAAATCGAGCTCATGGAACACGCAGTGGGCCTGGAGTGGAATCGCTTGCCCACAGCCATGACGCAGGCGGTGGCAACGTTTGCCTGCCTTGATTCTACTTCTCCGCGATTGTGGGCGGCAATGAGGGTGTAGCCAAGGCTCCGCCTCGACCACCCGTGGCGATACGGCGGCAAGAACGGTCGGGCACCAACGCGAGATCACATTGCGCTCATTCGGGCCCGGCGAGCGGTGGTGGCCATCTTCGTGGAACGGTCACGAAGGCACGGTGCCGGAGGGCGGCTAGGTTTCAAAATTCTACTGCCGAGTGGGGCTACTCAAACGGCTCGATTCAATGAACGAGGCCGAACTCAGTGAGACCCCTGGCGAGCGATGTCACGGCGATCCGCTCCTCGCCATCGACCTCGAACGCGATCGGCGACCCGAGCGCACCATCGTCCAGTCGGTAGCGCCATAGCGTCTTTCCGCTTTCCGCGTCCAGCGCGGTCAGGTGCCCGTCCCACTCGGAGAAAAAGACCAACCCGCCGGCAGTCACTAGAATGCCTCCGGAGCCGAGGTGATCCTCCCTCCGGCTTTGCCACCGGATCCGACCGGTGGCGGGGTCGACCGCGCTCACAATACCGGATTCACTGTCGGGGTGTGCGGGCTCAAACCGGGCGAAGGCCAGGAGCTCACCGTTGTCGGCCGTGTGGCCTAGGCCGCTGAATCGATGGCAAAGACCATGGGGGCGTCGCTGGCCTGAACGTAGAACAGCCCTGTGAGCGGGGAGAACGCGGAGGGTGCCCAGTTGCTGCCTCCGCGGTCGCCGGGCGAGGTGCGTATCCCGGCGCGAGTCGCGGGCGGGAAGATGTTTGCCAGCGGGATGAACGGCTCGGAGCGGCGGATCGGCGCGCCGGTCGAGCAGATATACCCAGCCAGTCTTCCCGGCGTGGGCTACCAACGGAAGCGTCTCCCCACCGCGCTGCAGGTCGAGGAGCACCGGTGGATTCGCCGCGTCGTAGTCCCAGATGTTGTGGGGCACCATCTGGTAGTACCAGCGAAGCCTGCCGGTGGCCACGTCGACCGCGACGACCGAGGTACTGTAGAGGTTATCGCCGGGCGGGGTCACTCCGTCCACTGGAGCGGGATTGCCTGTGGTGAAGATCACCAGCCCGGAGACTGGATGGTAGGCGGGCGTGGTCCACACCGCCGCCCCACCGTGCCGCCAGGCTTCGGCGTAGCGGGCACTATCGCGCTCCTCCTTCTGAATGTTGCGGTGGAGGGACTCGCCGTGCGGAGTGGTCTCAGTCCACCGGCCCCACCAGCCGCCTTCCGCCGGAGAAGGTACGGTCCAGAATCGCCAGACCCGATTGCCCGTCTCCGCGTCGTACGCATCTACGAAGCCACGTGCTCCGAAGTCCCCTCCACCCGCCCCGACCACAATCTTCCCGGCGACGGCGAGGGGCGCCATCGTGAACGAATATCCCTCCGCGGGATTGGCGGTCGTACGGCTCCAGCGCAACTCACCAGTCTTCCCGGTCCAGTGCGACGAGGCTGGCGTCCAGGGCAGCGAGGTAAACCTTGTCGCCGTATGCCGCCACCCCGCGGTTGACCAATCCGCAACAGACCGCGGTTGGTCCGTTCTTGTGAACATGGCGCCAGACCGTCCGGCCGGTGCGGGCATCCAGTGCGATCACGGCGTTCTTGTAATCGCTATAGATCAACATCCCGTCGAGGGCGATCGGTGTGCTCTCGGTGCGGTATGCGCCCAGCGCGAAGCGGCGACGCCAGTAGTGCCAAACCGGACGGAGCCCGGCGACGTTCCGCCGGTCTATCTGGGTCAGAGGGGAGAAGCGGTGGTTGGCGCGGTTGCGTCCGTAGCTAAGCCAGTCACCGGGCGACGCGTCCGCAGCGAGGAGCCGCGCCTCTGTGACCGGCTCAATAGACAGGGATGTGCGCGGCGAGAATTGGCCGACCCAGAAAAGGAGGCCGGCGGCAGTTGCCGCAGCGAACAGTACGGCGAGCCGTGGGAAAGCCCGGGAACCAGACACGTCCCAATTTCCATCTGGTTTGGTGGGAGCGATAGTCTGGCGAATTGGGCACGGCGGCCGGCGCCTCCCGGTTTCCCGCTGTTCGGTGGTGGGACCTTCCTGGGTTGACCCAACTCCCTTCAGCGCTTAAATTTTATGTCTGTGCCCGAAAACGGGCAGTCCAGTTCCTCAGCTCCAGGGTTATGCCGACCATCAATCAGCTCATCCGGCGCGGCCGGAAAGACGTCGAAGCGAAGGACAAGGCGCCGGCCCTCCGCTCCAATCCTCAAAAGCGTGGCGTGTGCACCCGGGTCTACACCACCACCCCGAAGAAGCCGAACTCCGCGCTTCGGAAGGTGGCCCGCGTGCGGCTGGTCAACGGCTTCGAGGTCACGGCGTACATCCCGGGCGAAGGGCACAACCTCCAGGAGCACTCGATCGTGCTCATCCGGGGCGGCCGGGTGAAGGACCTGCCGGGCGTCCGGTATCATATCGTGCGCGGAACGCTCGATTCGGCCGGCGTGAACGACCGCCGCCAGAGCCGGTCCAAGTACGGCGCGAAGCGGCCCAAGGAGGCTGGGGCCAAGGGAGGTAAGAAGTGAGCCGGCGCAACAAGGCGGTCAAGCGGCCGGTGCCGCCCGATCCGCGGTACGACAGCCAGACGGTCTCCAAGTTCGTGAACAATCTGATGTTCGAGGGCAAGAAGAGCGTGGCCGAAGGGATCTTCTACTCGGCCATGGACCTGATCGAGGAGCGCACCGGCCAGCCCGGGGTGGCGGTCTTCAAGCAGGCGGTCAACAACTCCAAGCCCACGCTGGAAGTGAAGAGCCGCCGGGTCGGCGGCGCCTCGCTCCAGGTGCCGGTGGAAGTCCGGCCCGACCGGCGCACGGCGCTGGCGATGCGGTGGCTCATCTCTTTTGCCCGCGCCCGCACCGAGAAGACCATGTCGGAGCGGCTGGCGGCGGAGCTGATCCTCGCCTCCAAGGGCGAGGGGAACACCATCAAGAAGAAGGAAGACACGCACCGGATGGCCGAGGCCAACCGGGCGTTCGCGCACTATCGCTGGTAGGCGGACAGGCGCTGGCAAGGTGTCGAGCGGGCGCCCCGTACGCGGGGCGCCCGCTTCAGCTTCGGGCCGGTCCATCGACGTATGGCAGAAGCTCATCTCCACGAAGATCGTCTGGCTAGAGCCAGGCGCAGGTCACCAATCGGTTCGAGCGGTCACGCGCGCTGTTGACTGGTCCAGTTGATGGTGCAGCCCGGCGCTCCGCTTAGCTGTTGGCCGAAAATCGAGGTAACTCCGAAGACTCCGATAGTCGGATCTACAGCGGAAGCTGGACCGGCGACTGCGAAGCCGGCGGCCCCGCAGAACGCCCTCCCCAAGTTGTTGTTGCCGCCGGCGCCGTTCCAGATCACCGCCGTGACGGAGACAAGGCGGCCGGGCGAGCACGTGCAGCTGGGCCCGCGTTGCAGGTTGCTCGTCACGCCGGTCTCGGAGACGTACCGGAGTTGGACGCACCTCGCGGCTAGGCCCGCCTGAGTCAGCACATTTGCGGCCATATCATCGAGATTCACCTCACTGGCCCTGTTCGGGACATCCTTGGACGGGGCCGTCGCCTCGTCCGCGGCTTCGTGGCACCCGAAAACCAGCAGCGTAGTCAATGGTAGCCAGAGCAGGGATTTCATAGTGGCGCTCCTTGGGAATGGTCCGGTTCCTGAGGGGTCTCGCCAGCCGGACGCCTTGGCAGCGCATTGAGCGCACGCTGGCACTCGAGAAACGCTCGTTGACTGGCAGCGGGATGGTTCCCTTTAGGAAACGCGACAGGCGGGTCCAAAAGGTGACAGACGTTGCGGGACCAGAGACTGCGGGTGGGGCACCATCAGGGGATCCATCCGCCAGCGAGGAAGCGCTTATGGTGGTTGGGAACCCGCCGGCGGCACGCGGTCCAGGCCGTGCGGCGGGTTCCCTACTTAGCTCTGTGATTTTTCGATCAGAAGGTTCGCAGGGCGCCCAGCTCCTGCTCGATGCCGGCGATGGGGCTGAAGACGAACGAGGTGTTCGAGGAGTTACCACCCCAGAGCATGCCCGTCAGAGTGACATTGCTGCCACCGCCCCAGTAGAACACCGGCGAGCCGCTGTCCCCACCACGCGAGACTCCCGGAACAATTCCAACGCTCGTCCTGCTCTGACAGAGCATCGTGATGTTAGTGCCCGTGACGTTTGCGGCCATGCAGGTGCTGCCGATCTTCGCGTATGTCCAGCCCGTCGTGCGACCCACCTTGTTCACCTGGACACCCTGGACCGGGCTCAGCTCCGCCGTGATGTTGAAGAACGGGTTGGCCGCATTGATGGTGATCGGTCCATCGGCGACTGAGCGAGAAGTAGTGCGAGCGATCCCGCCCAGGTCGGAGCTCACGCCCGGGGCATACCGGACCCGGGCCGCGTCGCTGAACCGGCACCTTCGTCCCACTGGACAGGGAAAGCCTGTGAAAAAGGCCGGATCGGCGGCCTCCGTGCCGATCAGGTTCGAGGGCGCCGGCTGGTGGAATTGCGTCCCTTCGACACCGCCGCGCACGTTGGTGCAGTGCGAGGCGGTGATGAACGAGCGGACGAGGATGAGGCCGCTCAGCCTGAGGGTGTTGAAGCCGAGGGTACAGATGCCGGCCCCGGAGCTGATCTGGAGACCGCCCCGTCTGGGAATCACTTTGTCACGCAGCGTCGCGGCGAGGTGGATTGGTTCGGCCCGCTCGACCACGATCGCAGCGCTCGGGATGGCGAGCCGCGACAGCACCCCGCGCACCCCCCTGTCTGCCTGGCCCGTCTCGACGCCGAGGCGCAGGCGGTTGCTGCCCTCATCCACGTCCGCGAAGACGGCACCGGGAACGGCGAGGACCTCAGGTACCGCCCGGGTGAACCAGTCGTTGAGTTGCAGATAGTCGTAGTCCGCCTGCAGGACCTGAAGCTGTGAGGACGACGCCCCGAGCTGACGCAGGGTGCCGGCCAGCACGGATCCGCCGCGCCACGCTGGCCGGCGTCTTTCAGGTAGACCGTGGGCCGGCCGTTGCGGTCGAGGAAGAACCCGCCGAAGCCCGGGATGGCGTGGCGTGGACGAGGAATGGATCGGCCGAGACCTGCACCTGCCGGAGGTCCGGCAAGTCAGGTGGAGCGCTCGGGCCTGTGGTCGTGGAATCGTCCTGGCAGGCACCGGTGACGATGACGCTTCCCATCGCCAGTACCCGGCAGGCTGTACGCAGTGGCCTCATATCGACCTCATGTCTGGGTGCACGAGCCGACCACGGGGGGAAGTCGGCCCACCCATCTACGCGCCAATGCGACGAGGAACGTGACAGAGGCAAGGGGAATTCGAGCGCGCTCACCGCAGAGCGAAGCTTACGATGGCCAGCACCGCCAAGATCGGGCCCCAATACTGCATCGGAACAAAGAAGAAACGGTGGCGATTGACTCCACGAAGGACCTCCTCTCGACCCATCCCGTTGTCGATGACGGTGCCTCCCGACCGGTTCAAGAAGGAGCCCAAGAACCAGGTCACGACGACCGAACATGAGCGCCACGGCGAGGGGCCATCCATGGCTCTGGTAGTAGTTCTCGTCGTTGAGCGAGGACTCGACGGAGAATTCCGTCAGCAGACTCAGCGATGAAGGCGATGAGGAACACCATGAAGCCCCACCCGCTCCAGATGATCATGGGACCCTCGCTAGAATGGGCTGATCAGGGGCGAGCGCCTCAGAAACTTCAGATCGCCGTGGCTGCCATCGTAGTAGCTGATGCTTACCACACCGTTCCGGGCTGTCAGCGAGGTAAACAGCCCGACGTTGTGGATGGCGCCATCCAGTACCGTCCTGCTCCACTAGGGCACGGTACAGTCGCCGATGCAGGTGGCGTAGGACAGCGCCGAGTTGGTGAAATCGTAGTAACTGACGTGGACTCGCCCCGACCTCGAGAGCGAGCGAGGTGTACGCACCGACGTCGCTCGTCGTAGCCACGCGCGCCTTCTTCCAATTCCAGGGCTTGGTGCAATCGAAGGCGCAGCGGGCGTACATGAGGTCGGCGTTCCCGCGATCCCAGTAGCTGACGTGCACGACTCCATCATGCCCCACGGCGAGCGAGCTGTGGAAGCCGATCTGCTGGGACCCCTCGTCGATTGTCACCTTCTGCCAGTTGGCGGGATTGGCGCAATTCGAAAGGCAGGTCGCATACCTGAGGTCGGAGCCGGCGGCATTGATGTAGCTGATGTGCCGGCGGCAGGAGCTCGGCGCCTGCCTCGCGAAGCGAGAACAATTCGCCGAAGCGGAACCTCTGCTGCTGGAGAGCTTTCGGTTACTCCTGGCCCAGGATAACTGGTCTGCCCGCCAGGGACGGACTCTTGCGGCGCGAGCGCTCGCCGACCTGTACGTGAGCCTGGGGTAAGCCCGAGAAGGCGGCCCGGTACCGCCGCTTCACCGCAGGAGATCCTGGGCCAGCCAGCCCTTCGCCCTGACCCAGTCTCGGGAGCTGGCCCGCGCGACCCAGCGATGAATCGGGGAGGTGAAGGCGCGTCTCGGGTGAGGCGCGGGGGTCCGCAAGACGACCGGGCCCCGCGGCTTCATTTCTCGGCTCTCCTTTATGGTGTGTACGCTTGAGTGGTCGTGAGGTAGGAGCCGCCGCCCCCGTACCCGCCTACCACGTAGATGACCCCATTGATCGCGGCGGCCGCCAAGGCGAAGCCGGGCGTCGGCAACGGGCTCAGCGTCCGCCAACTGTTGGTTCCCGGGTTGTAGACCTCCACGGTGGAGAGCGGGTTCCCACCGGCGCCGAGCCCGCCGATCACGTAAAGCTCCCCGTTGAGCACCGCGCCCGCGGCGGCTCGGCGCGGCGTCGGCATCGGCGCCCGTGAGATCCAGCCGTTGATCGCGGGGTCGTACGCCTCCAACGCCGCCGTGTTGCCGTTCGGCGTCAAGCCGCCCGCCACGTAGAACTTCCCGTTGATCACCCCGGCGGCCGGCTGGTCGTGGAAGGACACGGGCGCCGCCCGGGTCGTCCAGCTGTTGGTGGCCGGATCGTAGCGGTCCAGGCGCTTGGCGGTAGTGAACCCGGCGTCGGCGCCGCTCAGCACGAACAGCTTCCCGCCGATCACGCCCGACGCTCCCCGCCCTCCCACCGCAGGCATGGCGGCCTTCGTCGTCCAGGTGTTGCTCGACGCCGTGTAGGCGTACAGCGTCCGCTGCATGAGCCCATTGCCGACGCCTCCCGGCACGTAGATGACCCCGTTGATCACCCCGGCGCCGTTCGCGTCCATTCGGGTCTGGGGAAGGGGCGCGCGGCTGGTCCACTGATCGGTGCCGGGCGTGTAGGCCTGGTTCACGGCGAGGTGGATGCCGGCGAAGCCGCCGGCAGCGTAGATCTTCCCGCTGACGACCCCGGCCACGAGCCCGCCCCGTCCCGCTGGGCATCGGGCTCTTCGTGGTCCAGACGTCGCCGGGGCGGTAGGCTTCGTTGATGCTGGCGTAGTCGATTCTGCTGAGGCCGCCGATTACATGGAGCGAACCGTTCACCACAGCGGCGGCAGGGGTTTGGCGCTCGACGGTCATCGGCGGCTTGATGCGCCAGGTGTCGCTGCCCGGGTCATAGACCTCCAGCGTGCGCACCCGCGTGAAGTCCTGGAGAGCGCCACCGGCCACGTAGAGGAGTCCATTGACGACCCCTGCCGCCGCGCCATAGCGCTGCGTCGGCCCGGCCGCTTTGAGGGTCCAGGTGTTGTTCGCGGGATCGAAGACCTCCAGCACGGAGCTGGCGAAGCCGCTCGTAAGAAAGCCCCCGACCAGATAGAACTTCCCGCCGACGGCGGCTCCTGCGGCCAGCCGGCGGGCGAACCTGGGACTGCGGTAGCACCGTCCAGCTGTTGCTGGCCGGATTGTAGCGCTGAAAGGTGCTGCTGGCGGTGGTGTTACAGTCGCCGCTATAGACGTAGAGCTGGCCGGCGATGACCGCACTCGCCCCGCAGCCGCGCGGGGTGTTCATGGGGGCCCTCGTCGCCCAGGTATTGGTCGAGGGGGTGTAGGCGTACAACGTGTTGGTGACTCCCGATGTCCCGGTGGTTCCCCCCGCCACATACAGCTTGCCGTTGATCACCCCCACGCCGGCCGGGCTGCCTCGCGGCGAGGGCAGGGCGGCCTTCGGCGCCCAGCTATTGGTGCCCGGCGTATAGGCCTCCATGCTGCTGAGCGTCACTCCGCCGTTGTACCCGCCGACGACGTAGATCACGCCGTTCACCACGCCGGCGCCGGGCGACTGGCGACCGGTCGCCATCGGCGCCTTGAACGACCAGAGATTCGTGACGGCGACGGCGGCGGCCGGCGTCCCCGGCCTGCGGGACCGGCAAAGGCCGGAGCGTCGGGCTGGGCCTGCTCAAATGGCCCCTGTTCGCCGCAGGCGGCCAGGTATAGCGCGGCTCCCAGAAGGGACGTGGCGCGGAGGGGGCGCGCATGCCACGGGTACATGGATGGCTCCGGGGTCGAGGGCGGATCGGGTTCGGGATCGGTGAAGCGGCTCCGTACCACACGCCCGGTTTCCCTCGAGACCGCCTCATGCCGGAGGAGGCAGATGGGTGCCGGGAGCCCCGATCCTGAATGGGGTTCGGCATGCGGTGGGTGCGCCCGAGCGCGGCGTCCTCCCAGACCGTAGGAAGCACCCCGGTAGCTGCCCTTGACACCCATAGCTATCCCGTTAGGTTTGGCGGGCTTGGGAGGTTTGGCTTCGGCTCGCCTTCTTCCCCGACGACATCGGATGACGTGACGGCCCCCCGGCCCTCACCTCTCATCTTCTGAACGACAACGCGAGGAGACCTTCTGGGTCTCTCCATCCAGGGCTCCGGCCCGGATGCGCGCGGAGCGAGACCACCACGAGACATCGTCGGGTTCGGTCGCCCCGCTTTTTCGCTGGTAGAGGACATCGGCAATGGCCCGTCAGACCCCGCTCGAGCTGTATCGCAACATCGGCATCATGGCCCACATCGATGCCGGGAAGACGACTACGACCGAGCGCATCCTCTATTACACCGGCAAGAACTACAAGATCGGTGAGGTCCATGAGGGCGCGGCCACCATGGACTGGATGGAGCAGGAGCAGGAGCGGGGCATCACCATCACGTCGGCCGCCACCACCTGCTTCTGGGTCCGGAACGGCATCCAGCACCGGATCAACATCATCGATACGCCGGGCCACGTGGACTTCACCGTCGAGGTGGAGCGCTCGCTCCGGGTGCTCGACGGCGCGGTCACCCTGCTCGACTCGGTCGCCGGCGTCGAGCCGCAGACCGAGACGGTCTGGCGCCAGGCCGACCGCTACGGCGTGCCCCGGCTGATCTTCGCCAACAAGATGGACCGGGTGGGCGCGGACTTCGACCGCTGCCTCGCCATGATCCGCGACCGGCTCACCAAGAAGGCGTATCCGATCCAGCTCCCGGTGGGCTCGGGCGAGATGTTCACCGGCCACATCGACGTGCTGCGCCGGGTCGAGATCATCTTCGACGACGAGACGCTCGGCAAGACCTTCACCGAGATGCCGGTGCCCGAGGCGTACCGCGAGCGGGTCGAGGCGGCCCGGCACGAGGTGATCGAGGCGGCGGTGGAGCACGACGAGGAGCTGCTGGAGAAGTATCTGGCGGGCGAGGAGCTTTCCTACGAGGAGATTCAGCGGGCCATCCGGAAGGCGACGACCTCCGGCTCGATCGTGCCGGTGCTCTGCGGCGCCTCCTTCAAGAACAAGGGCGTGCAGGCGCTGCTCGACGCCGTGATCGACTACCTGCCGAGCCCGATCGACATCCCGCCCATCAAGGGGCACCTCCCGCTCCACGACGACACCCACATCGAGCGCTGCGCCTCGGACGCCGAGCCGTTCTCCGCGCTCGCCTTCAAGGTGGCCACCGACCCGTACGTCGGCCGGCTCACCTTCTTCCGGGTGTACTCGGGGTCGCTCAAGAGCGGCAGCTACGTCTACAACAGCACCAAGGACAAGCGGGAGCGGATCGGCCGGCTGCTCCAGATGCACGCCAACAAGCGGGACGAGATCGAGGAGGTGCTCGCCGGCGACATCGCCGCGGCCATCGGCCTCAAGGACACCCGCACCGGCGACACGCTGTCCGACGAGGACAAGGCGATCATCCTGGAGGCGATGAAGTTCCCCAACCCGGTGATCGACGTCGCCATCGAGCCCAAGACCAAGGCCGACCAGGACAAGCTCTCCACCGCGCTGCAGAAGCTCCAGGAAGAGGATCCGACCTTCCGGGTGCGCTCCGACGCCGAGACCGGGCAGACCATCATCGCCGGCATGGGCGAGCTGCACCTCGAGATCCTGGTCGACCGGATGAAGCGGGAGTTCAAGGTCGAGGCCAACGTCGGCAAGCCGCAGGTGGCCTTCCGCGAGACCGTCCGCAAGAAGGTCACCGACGTCGAGGGCAAGTTCATCCGGCAGTCGGGCGGCAAGGGCCAGTACGGGCACGTGGTGATCTCGCTGGAGCCCGCCGAGGCCGGGCGCCGGCTTCATCTTCGAGGACAAGATCGTCGGCGGCGTGATCCCCCGCGAGTTCATCAAGCCGGTCGAGGCCGGGCATCCGCGAGGCGCTGGAGAACGGCGTGCTCGCCGGCTATCCCATGGTGGACGTCAAGGCGACGCTCACCTACGGCAGCTACCACGACGTGGACAGCTCCGAGATGGCGTTCAAGATCGCCGGCTCCATGGCGGTGAAGGAGGCGGCCCGGCAGGCGAGCGCCGTGCTGCTCGAGCCGGTGATGGAGGTCGAAGTGGTGACCCCGTCCGACTTCCTGGGCGACGTGATCGGCGACCTCTCCGCCCGGCGCGGCAAGATCGGCGGCATGACCCAGCGCGGCGACGCGCAGGTGGTCGCGGCCGACGTGCCGCTGGCGGAGATGTTCGGCTACTCCACCACGCTCCGCAGCATGACGCAGGGGCGGGCGGTGTACACGATGCAGTTCGACCATTACGAGGAAGTTCCGAAGAACATCGCGGAACAGATCATCAGCAAGGCGAAGAGCTAGGGCGGACGGTCGGACAGCGGACGGCGACATGGCCGCCGGTCCGCCGTCCGCCGAGTCAGGAACCTCAGCGGACACCGGAACAGCGACCATGGCCAAGGCCAAATTCGAGCGGACGAAGCCGCATGTGAACGTGGGCACGATCGGGCACGTGGACCACGGGAAGACGACGTTGACGGCGGCGATCACGGCGATCCAGGCGAAGAAGGGGCTGGCGCAGTTCACGGCCTACGACCAGATCGACAAGGCGCCGGAGGAGCGGGAGCGGGGGATCACGATCGCGACGGCGCACGTGGAGTACGAGTCGGCGAAGCGGCACTACGCGCACGTGGACTGCCCGGGGCACGCGGACTACGTGAAGAACATGATCACGGGGGCGGCGCAGATGGATGGGGCGATCCTGGTGGTGTCGGCGGCGGACGGGCCGATGCCGCAGACCCGGGAGCACATCCTGCTGGCGCAAGCAGGTGAACGTGCCGTACATCGTGGTGTTCATGAACAAGGTGGACATGGTGGACGACCCGGAGCTGCTGGAGCTGGTGGAGCTGGAGGTGCGGGAGCTGCTGAGCGAGCTACGACTTCCCGGGGGACGACACGCCGGTGATCAAGGGGTCGGCGCTGAAGGCGCTGGAGAGCGGGGACCCGAACTCGCGAGCAGGGGAAGAAGATCCAGGAGCTGCTGGACGCGCTGGACAGCTACATCCCGCAGCCGAAGCGGGAGATCGACAAGCCGTTCCTGATGCCGGTGGAGGACGTGTTCTCGATCACGGGGCGGGGGACGGTGGCGACGGGGCGGATCGAGCGGGGGGTGGTGAAGGTGTCGGAGGAGGTGGCGCTGGTGGGCTTCAACAGCGACCAAGAAGACGGTGGTGACGGGGGTGGAGATGTTCCGCAAGCTGCTGGACCAGGGGGAGGCGGGGGACAACGTGGGGCTGTTGCTGCGGGGGGTGGAGAAGGCGGAGATCGAGCGGGGGATGGTGCTGGCGAAGCCGGGGTCGATCACGCCGCACACCCACTTCGAGGCCGAGGTGTACGTGCTGACGAAGGAAGAGGGGGGGCGGCACACGCCGTTCTTCAAGGGGTACCGGCCGCAGTTCTACTTCCGGACGACGGACGTGACGGGGTCGGTGGAGCTGCCGGCGGGGGTGGAGATGGTGATGCCGGGGGACAACGTGCAGATGACGATCGAGCTGATCACGCCGATCGCGATGGACGAGGGGCTGCGCTTCGCCATCCGCGAGGGCGGCCGCACGGTGGGCGCCGGCGTCGTGACCAAGATCCTGAAGTAGGGCACGGCGACGGCGAACGGCGGCCGAGCGACGGCCTCCGCCGTTCCGCCAGGATGCACGCAGTCGCGACCGCCGAGCGAACGAGTCCATGGCGCAGAGAATCCGAATCCGGCTCAAGGCGTTCGACCACGTGGTGCTGGACCAGGCCGCGGCGGACATCGTGCGCACCGCCGAGAAGACCGGCGCGCAGGTCTCGGGGCCGATCCCGCTGCCGGTGAAGACCGAGCGGTGGACGGTGCTCCGGAGCCCGCACATCGACAAGAAGAGCCGTGAGCAGTTCGAGCTGCGCACCCACAAGCGGCTGCTCGACATCAACGACTCCCGCCCCCAGACCATGGACGCGCTGACCAAGCTCGACCTGCCGGCGGGCGTGGACGTCGAGATCAAGGTCGAATAGCGATGACCAGCGGACTGATCGGACGCAAGCTCGGGATGACCCGGGTGTTCTCCGAGGACGGCACCGCGGTGCCCGTCACCGTCATCGAGGCCGGGCCCTGCCGCGTGGTGCAGGTGCGCGAGGGCGGCGTGCAGCTCGGCTTCGGGGCGCGGCGGAAGCAGCGGGCCACCCGGGCCGAGCTGGGCCACGCCAAGAAGGCGGGGCTCGACGTCGGCGCCCCAGGTGCTCCGGGTCTTCCCGGTGAACGGCGACGCGCCGGCGCCCGGCGCCGAGGTGAAGGTGGACATCTTCGCCCCGGGCGAGCGGGTCAAGGTGACCGGCACGACCAAGGGCCGCGGGTTCCAGGGCGTGGTGAAGCGCCACGGGTTCGGCGGCGGGCCCGCCACCCACGGCAACACCCGGCACCGGAAGCCGGGCTCGATCAGCCCGGGCACCGACCCGTCGCGCGTCATCAAGGGCAAGCGGATGCCGGGGCACATGGGCGCCGCCCGCCACACCGAGCTCGGGCTCACGGTGGTGAAGGTGGACGCCGAGCGGAATCTGCTGTTCGTCCGGGGCGCCATCCCGGGCGCCAGGAACGGGATCGTCACCGTGGCGAAGCAGGGAGGACCCAGCCGTCATGATTGAGGCGCCGCACTACACGCCGGCCGGCGCGAAGCGCGACGCGTCGTTCGCGCTCCCGGCCGAATACTTCGACGGCACGGTGAACGAGCCGGTGCTGCACCAGGCGGTCAAGGTGTTCCTGAACAACCAGCGTCAGGGCACCGCCGCCACCAAGACCCGGAGCTTCGTCTCCGGCGGCAACCAGAAGCCCTGGAAGCAGAAGGGCACCGGCCGCGCGCGGCAGGGCTCCACCCGTGCCCCGCACTGGCGGGGCGGCGGCATGGTCTTCGGGCCGCATCCGCGCGACTACCGCACCGAAATCCCGCGCAAGGTGAAGCAGCTGGCGCGGAAGTCGGCGCTCAACGCGCGGGCCCGCGAGGGCGCGCTGCACGTGGTCGAGCGCTTCGCCTTCCGGGCGCCCGAAGACGGCGCAGCTCGCCGGGCTGCTCGGCAGCCTCGGCCTCGACGGGCGCAAGGTGCTGGTGCTGACCGCCGGCGCGCAACGAAAGCGTGTACCTGAGCGGCCGGAACCTCCCGACCGTCGAGGTGATGCCCTACTTCGAGGCCTCGGCGTACGACGTCCTCTGGTCGGACGCGGTCGTGGTCGAAGAGGGCGCGCTCACCGGCGTGATGCCGGAGCCGCTGCCCGAGGAGCCGGAGGAGGAAGCGGGGCGACGCGGCCACGCCGCGGAAGCGGCCGGCACCGAAGGCCGCCCCGAGCCGCGGCGAAGGCAAGGCCGCGGCCAAGTCGCCGGCCAAGGCAAAGGCGAAGAGCGCCAAGGCCGCCAAGGCGGCCAAGAAGTCGGCGGCCAAGGCGGCCAAGAAGGCGAAGCCGGCCAAGAAGTCGGCCGCGAAGCCGGCCAAGAAGGCCGCGCCGAAGAAGAAGAAAGGAAGCAAGTGATGCCCGCCCTCCATCAGATCGTCGTGCGGCCGGTGGTGACCGAGAAGAGCTCGGCCGCCTACCAGACGCGGCGGGAATACACGTTCGAGGTGCACCCGGAGGCCAACAAGTACCAGATCCGGGACGCGCTCCAGAAGCTGTTCGGGGTCACCGTCACGGACGTCCGCACCATGCAGATGCGGCGCCACGAGGTCACCCGCGGGCGCACCCGCGGCACCACCGCGCGGTGGAAGAAGGCGATCGTCACGCTCAAGGACGGCGACTCGATCGCCGTGTTCGAGGGCTGAGATGAGCATCAGACAATTCCGGCCGATGACGGCCGGCACCCGGTTCCGCTCGGTGTCGGGGTTCGACGAGATCACCCGCGACACCCCGGAGAAGTCGCTGCTCGAGCCGATGAAGAAGTCGGGCGGCCGGAACAACCAGGGCCACCTGACCTCGCGGCACCGGGGCGGCGGGCACAAGCGCCAGTACCGGAAGATCGACTTCAAGCGCAACAAGGTCGGCATTCCGGGACGGGTGGCGGAGATCGAGTACGATCCCAACCGGACCGCGCGGATCGCGCTCATCGTCTACGCCGACGGCGAGAAGCGGTACATCCTGCACCCCAAGGGGCTCAACCAGGGTGACACCGTGATCTCCGGGCCCGGCTCCGACAGCCGGACCGGCAACGCGCTTCCGCTCGGCGAGATCCCGCTCGGCACCACGGTGCACAACATCGAGCTCAAGATCGGCAAGGGCGGCCAGCTCTGCCGCACCGCCGGCTCCAGCGCTCAGGTGGTGGCCAAGGAAGGCGACTACGTCACCCTGCGCCTCCGCTCGACCGAGATGCGGCTGATCCATGGCCGCTGCTTCGCCACCGTCGGCGAGGTGGGCAACGCCGAGCACGAGCTGCTGTCGGTCGGCAAGGCGGGAAGAGCCGCTGGCTGGGCAAGCGGCCCAAGGTCCGCGGCGTCGCGATGAACCCGGTGGACCACCCGCTCGGCGGCGGCGAGGGCAAGAGCTCGGGCGGCCGTCCGCCGACGTCGCCCTGGGGCAAGCCGGAGGGCCGCAAGACCCGTCATCGGAAGAAGGCGTCCACCAAGCTGATCGTCCGCGGGCGCAAGCGCGGAAAGGCGACGAGGTAAGGCATGGCGAGAAGCGTCAAGAAGGGCCCGTTCGTGCAGGACGCCCTGATGCTCAAGGTGCAGATCCTGAACAGCAAGAACGAGAAGCGGGTGGTGAAGACCTGGAGCCGGGCGAGCACGATCCTGCCCGAGTTCGTGGGCCACACCTTCGCGGTGCACAACGGGAACAAGTTCGTCCCGGTCTACGTCACCGAGAACATGGTGGGCCACAAGCTCGGCGAGTTCGCGCCGACGCGGCTGTTCCGCGGCCACAGCGGCAAGATGGTGGCCGACAAGAAGGCGAAGCCGGAGTAACGATGAGCGGCCATGCGATTCAGCGGCTGGTGCGCCAGTCGCCCCGGAAGATGCGGCTCGTGATCGACCTCATTCGCGGCAAGGACGTGAACGAGGCCTACGCGATCCTCAAGTTCAACAAGAAGCTCGCGGCCAAGCAGATCGCCAAGACGCTCAAGTCGGCGGTCGCCAACGCGGAGCAGAAGGCGCTGAAGGACAACGAGCGGTTCGATCCCGACGCGCTCGTCGTCACCAAGGCGATCGTGAACGGGGGCCAGCCGCTCAAGCGGTTCACCGCCGGCCGCGCAGGGGCGCGCCACCCCGATCCGCAAGCGCACCAGCCACGTGGAGATCCACGTGGACAGCAGCAAGGAGAGCGAGTAATGGGTCAGAAGACGCACCCGATCGGGCTTCGGCTCGGCATCGTGCGGCAGCCGTCGTCCCGGTGGTTCGCCACCAAGGAGATGCCGGCGCTGCTGAAGGAAGACGAGCTGGTCCGGAAGTACCTGAAGCAGCGGCTGGGGCACGCGGCGATCGCGCAGATCGACATCGAGCGGCGGCCGGGCAAGGTCACCATCACGGTGCACACCGGGCGGCCGGGCGTGGTGATCGGCAAGCGCGGCGCCGAGGTGGACAAGCTCCGCGACGAGCTGGCCCAGCTCACCGGCAAGGAAGCCGCGATCAACGTCGAGGAGATCAAGCGGCCCGAGCTGTCGGCCCAGCTGGTCGGCGACAACATCGCCCACCAGCTCACCCAGCGGATCTCGTTCCGCCGGGCGATGAAGCGGGCGGTGCAGAGCGCCATGCGGATGGGCGCGCAGGGCATCAAGGTCCGCGCGGCGGGCCGCCTGGGCGGCGCCGAGATCGCGCGCACCGAGGGGTACCACGAGGGCCGGGTGCCGCTGCACACGCTGCGCGCCGACATCGATTACGCCACCAGCACCGCGAAGACCACCTACGGCACCATCGGCATCAAGGTGTGGATCTTCAAGGGTGAGGTGATCGAGGACGTGTCCGGCCGCACCTACAGCACGGGAGCCTGAGTCCGATGCTGGCGCCGAAGCGGATCAAGTTCCGCAAGACGTTCAAGGGGCGGACCAAGGGCATCGCCGCCCGGGGCAACACCGTGGCCTTCGGCGAGTTCGGGCTGATGAGCCTGGATCCGGGCTGGGTCACCAACCGGCAGATCGAGGCGTCGCGCGTGGCGATGACGCGCGAGATGAAGCGCGGCGGCAAGGTGTGGATCCGGATCTTCCCGGACAAGCCGATCACCAAGAAGCCGGCCGAGACCCGGATGGGGAAGGGCAAGGGCAACCCGGAGGGCTGGGTCGCCGTGGTGAAGCCGGGCCGGGTGATGTTCGAGATCGAGGGCATCCCCGAGGACCTGGCCAAGAAGGCGCTGGCCCTCGCCGCGGCCAAGCTGCCGGTCAAGACCCGCTTCGTGAAGCGCGAGGAGACCTGAGCCGTGAAGCCGAACGAGATCAGGGACCTGTCGGTCGAGGACCTCAAGACCAAGATCGACGAGCTGACCCGGGAGCGGTTCAACCTCCGCTTCCGCTCGGCCACCGAGTCGATCGAGAACCCGATGCGTTTCCGGGACCTCCGGCGCGACATCGCCCGGATGCAGACGATCCTGCGGGAGAAAGAAGCCAATGGCTGAACAGGCGAAGGCCGCGAGCGGCGCGGACCCGGCGCAAGGTGCGCACCGGGACGGTGACCAGCGACAAGATGGACAAGACGGTCACCGTGTCGCTGGTGCGGCGCTACGCCCACCCGGTCTACGGGAAGCAGGTCACCCGCACCAAGAAGGTGAAGGCGCGGAATCTCGAGGGTGACGCGGCCGCCAAGGCGGGCGACACCGTGCGGCTCATGGAGACCCGGCCCCTGGCCAAGACGGTCCGGTGGCGGGTGACGGAGATCGTCGAAAGGGCGAAGTAGCCATGGTGCAACAGGAATCGATTCTCCGCATCGCCGACAACTCGGGCGCCCGCAAGGCGCTGGTGATCCGGGTGCTGGGCGGCAGCAAGCGGCGCTACGCGGGCCTGGGCGACACCGTGGTGGTGGCGATCAAGGACGCGATCCCGACCGGCCAGGTGAAGAAGGGCGACGTGGCCAAGGCGGTGATCGTGCGGACGGCCAAGGAGACCCGGCGCAAGGACGGCTCCTACATCCGCTTCGACGAGAACGCCGCGGTCCTGATCAACGACGCCGGGGAGCCGCGGGCCACCCGCATCTTCGGCCCGGTCGCGCGCGAGCTGCGCGAGAAGCGCTACATGAAGATCGTGTCGCTCGCGCCGGAGGTGCTGTAGCATGAAGCCGCTCGTGTACAAGAAGGCCAAGCGGATCCGCCGGAAGCCGCCGGTGCGGCTGCGGCTGCGCATCACCAAGGGCGACACCGTCCAGGTGATCTCGGGCGACGACAAGGGGAAGCAGGGCAAGGTGCTCCAGGTCTTTCCCAAGACCGGCCGGATCAAGATCCAGGGCGTGAACCTGGTGAAGCGGCATCTCCGCGCCACCCCGACCACCGAGGGCGGGATCGTGGAGCGCGAGGCGCCGATCCATCATTCGAAGGCGATGCTGCTCGACCCGTCGAGCGGTGAGCCGACCCGGGTCCGTCGCCGGATCGACGCCGACGGGACGGTCGAGCGGATCGCCGTGAAGTCGGACCAGCCGATTCCCAGGAGCCGGTGACGATGGCGGACACGAAGGAGAAGGCGCCCAAGGCCCCGAAGGGCCCCGAGGGCGCGCCCAAGGGCGGCAAGGGTGGCGGCAAGGGCAAGGACAAGGGCGGGTCCGGCGCAGCGGTGGACCACGAGCCCAAGGCCCGCGAAGGCGCGCCGCGGCTGCAGGCGTTCTACCAGGAGACGGTGCGCGGCCAAGCTGGCGAAGGAGTTCGGTCTCACCAACCCGCACCAGGTGCCGCGGCTGGAGAAGATCGTCCTCAACGTCGGCATGGGCGACGCCAGCAAGAACCCCAAGCAGCTCGAGGCCGCGGTCGAGGAGCTGAGCGCGATCACCGGCCAGAAGGCCGTGATCACCAAGGCCAAGAAGGCGATCGCGAACTTCGGCCTCCGGGCCGGCATGCCGGTGGGCGCCTTCGTGACGCTGCGCGGCGCCAGGATGTACGAGTTCCTGGATCGCTTCATCAACCTGGCGATCCCGCGGATCCGCGACTTCCGCGGGCTTCCCAACCGGAGCTTCGACGGCCGGGGGAACTACACCTTCGGCATCAAGGAGCAGATGATCTTCCCCGAGATCGATTACGACAAGGTGGAGAAGATCCACGGGATGGACATCACCCTGGTGACCTCGACCACGCGCGACGACCTGGCGATGGCGCTGCTGCGGGAGTTGGGGTGGCCGTTCCGGGGAGAGACGCCGCAGCGAGTAGCCTGAGGATCGAGCGTGAAGGCAGTGAAATGTCGGTCGCGTCACGTTCACTGTTCACTCACTGTCAGCAGTTGAGGGGACATGGCAAAGACAGCCTGGATCGAGCGGGCGAAACGTACGCCGAAATTCAAGGTCCGGGGCGTCCGCCGCTGCCAGCGCTGCGGGCGGTCACGCGCGGTGCTGCGGAAGTTCGGCCTCTGTCGTATCTGTTTCCGTGAGCTCGCCCTGAGGGGAGAAATCCCAGGCGTGCGCAAGGCCAGCTGGTAAGGGGAACGAAGGAATGAGTCTGACAGATCCCGTCGCGGACATGCTGACCCGCATCCGCAACGCGTGCTCCGCGGGGCACCGGCGCGTGGACATTCCGGTGTCCAAGCTGAAGACCGAAGTCGCCCGGCTGCTTCGGGACAACCACTACATCGTGGACTACAAGCTCCTCGATGACGGCGCGCACGGCGTGCTGCGGTTGTACCTGAAGTACCACAACGAGCTGCCGGTGATCCGGGAGCTGCGCCGGGTGTCGACGCCGGGGCTTCGGCGCTACGTCAAGTGCCGCGAGCTGCCCCGGGTGAAGAACGGTCTCGGCATGGCGATCGTCTCGACCCCCAAGGGGTTGATGAGCGATCGCGAGGCGCGCAGCGCCAACCTGGGCGGCGAGCTGCTCGCCCTCGTCTGGTAGGAGGGCGCCATGTCGCGAATCGGGAAGAAGCCGGTGACGCTGCCCAAGGGCGTCGCGATCGACCTCCAGGGGAGCATGGTGGCGGTGAAAGGGCCCGCGAGGCGAGCTGCGCCGCACCCTCCATCCGGAGATGAAGCTGGCGCTGGCCGACGGCCGCTTCACCGTCGAGCGCCCCAGCGAGGACAAGCGCCACAAGGCGCTGCACGGGCTCACCCGGACCCTGGTCCAGAACATGGTCGAGGGGGTCTCCAAGGGCTTCAGCAAGACCCTCGAGATCCAGGGCGTCGGCTACAAGGCCGAGGCCAAGCCGTACGGGGTGAACCTGATCGTGGGATACTCCCACCCGGTGAAGTACGAGGCGCCGAAGGGGATCAAGATCTCGGTGGAGAACAACACCGTGGTCAAGATCGAGGGCGCCGACAAGGAGATGGTGGGACAGGTCGCGGCGGAGCTTCGCTCCGTACGGCCGCCGGAGCCCTACAAGGGGAAGGGCATCCGCTACCAGGGTGAGCAGGTCCGCCGCAAGGCGGGCAAGACAGGAGCCAAGTAAGCATGCGTCGGATTCATGCGCCCAAGACCCGAACCCAGCTTCGCTACCGCCGCCATCTCCGGGTGCGGAGCAAGATCTCGGGAAGCGCGGAGCGGCCCCGGCTGGTGGTGTTCCGCTCGCTCAAGCACATCTACGCCCAGCTGGTGGACGACGACCGCGGCGTGACCCTGCTGGGGGTGGGCGACGGGAGCGAGGGGATCGCGGTGGATGGGACGGGCAAGGTGGCCCGCGGCAAGGCGGTGGGCAAGCTGCTGGCGGAGAAGGCGAAGGCGGCGGGATTCAGCCGGGTGGTGTTCGACCGTGCCGGCTACCGCTACCACGGTCGCGTCCAGGCGGTAGCCGAGGGCGCGCGCGAAGGCGGATTGGAGTTCTAATGGCGGACGAGGCGACAGGAACGCAGAGCGGCGGCCAGGCGGCGGCGCCGGAGGCACCCACGGCACCCGAGGCACCCGCGGCGCCCGAGCAACGGCCCGGCGGCTCGGACCGGCCACGCGGGCGGGGCGGGCGGGGCGGTGGCGAGCGCGGCGGCCGGGGCGGCCCCCGTCGCGACCGCGGCGACCGGGACCACGCCAGCGATCACGTGGAGAACGTCATCGCCATCAACCGCGTCGCCAAGGTGGTGAAGGGCGGCCGGCGGTTCTCCTTCAACGCGCTCGTGGCCGTCGGCGACGGCAAGAGCAAGGTGGGCATCGCCACCGGCAAGGCCAACGAGGTCTCCGAGGCGGTGCGCAAGGCGGTGGACGCGGCCAAACGCTCGATGGTGGAGCTGCCCAAGACCGGCTCGACCATCCCGCACGAGGTGGTGGGCCAGCACGGCGCCGGGCGGGTGCTGCTCAAGCCCGCCGCAACCGGTACCGGCGTGATCGCCGGCGGGCCGGTGCGCGCGGTGCTGGAGTGCGCCGGGATCACCGACATCCTGACCAAGAGCCTCGGCTCCACCAACCCGCACAACATGGTGCGGGCGACGATGGACGGGCTCACCAGCCTGGTCTCGGCCCGGCAGGTGGCGCGGGAGCGGGGGGTCGAGCTCGACCAGATCGCCTACAAGCCGAGGCAGGGGACCTGATCATGGGACGCAATCCTGCGGTCGGACGGCAAGGCCCCCGGCATCACGCGGCCGTGATCCCCAGCGAGGACACCGCGAAGGCGCTCGAGGTGAAGCAGATCCGCTCCAGTATCGGCCACCCCGACACCATGCGGCGCACGCTCGAGGCACTCGGGCTGCACCACCATCAGCAGACCGTGCGTCTGGCCAACACCGCCTCGGCCCGAGGGATGCTGTTCAAGGTGCGGCATATGGTCGAGGTGAAGGCGGCGGCAGCAGAAACGTCAAGGAAAGCGGGAACAGTGAACAGTAGAACAGTGAACGGGGATCGACGTCCCCGTTCACCGTTTACTGTTCACTGTTCACGCTTTTGGAGTGCTACATGGCTGACAAGATTACCCTTTCGTCGCTCGCTCCCAGTCGGGGCTCGACCCAGCCGCGCAAGCGGGTGGGGCGCGGCCCGGGCTCGGGGCTCGGCAAGACGTCGGGGAAGGGCCACAAGGGGCACAAGGCGCGCACCGGCGGGGCCACCAATCCGGGCTTCGAGGGCGGCCAGATGCCGATGTACCGCCGGCTGCCGAAGCGCGGGTTTACCAACCCGTTCAAGGTGACCGCCCAGGCGGTGAATCTGTCGCAGCTCAAGAAGGTGACCGCGACGGAGGTGAGCCCCGAGACGTTGTATTCGGCGGGACTCATCGGCAAGCTGGACCGGCCGGTGAAGCTCCTGGGCACCGGTGACGCCGACCGGTCCTATACGGTTCGAGGCGTGGCACTGTCCGCGTCGGCGCGCGCGAAGATCGAGGCGGCCGGCGGCAAGATCGAGGGGTAATGACCACACCCCGCGTCCCCAATCTGGCCATCGACGACGAGCTGAAGCGGAAGCTCCTCTTCACGCTCGGCATCCTGGTGATCTACCGGGTCGGCGCCCACATCGCCGCGCCGGGTGTCAACGTCACCGCGCTGGCCGATTTCATCCGGAACTCCGCCGCCGCCGGGTTCTTCGGGCTGTACGACGCGCTCGGCGGCGGCCTGTCCCGGGCCACGGTGTTCGCGCTCGGGATCATGCCCTACATCTCGGCCTCCATCATCTTCCAGCTGGCGGGTGGCATCGCGCCGTCCATCGGCAAGATGCAGAAGGACGAGGAGGGCAAGAAAAAGATCACGCAGTGGACCCGGTACCTCACCGTGTTCATCGCGCTCTCCCAGGCCTACACCTTCGCGCTCTTCACCGAATCCATACCCGGCGCCGTGCCGAGCCCCGGCTTCGCGTCCCGCCTCATCATGGTGGTGACGCTCACGGCCGGGGCGATCTTCGTGATGTGGCTGGGCGAGCAGATCACCGAGCGCGGGATCGGGAACGGGATGAGCCTGCTCATCACCTTCTCGATCCTCGAGCGGCTGTGGCCCGGCAGCCTCCAGCTGCTCCAGTTCGTGCGCACCGGCGTGGTGACCGCGGTCGGCGCCGTCGTCTTCCTGGCGATCCTGGTGCTGATCATCGCGGCCGTCGTCGCGATGACGATCGCGGCGCGGCAGGATCCCCATCCAGATCCCGCGGAAGGTGATGGGACGGGGCCGGATCCGCGAAGGCCAGAAGACGTTCATCCCGATCCGGCTGATCACCGCCGGCGTGATGCCGATCATCTTCGCCCAGACCATCATCATCGTGCCTGGGACACTCGCCAGCTTCACCCAGAATCCCGTGCTCCAGGACCTGGCCGGTTTCTTCAATCCGGGAGACTGGCCCTACAACCTGACCTTCGCGGCGATGATCCTCCTGTTCAGCTACTTCTACACGTCGATCATCTTCAACTCGGTGGACCTCGCCGAGAACCTGAAGAAGCAGGGGGGCTTCATCCCGGGCGTGAAGCCGGGGGCCAGCACGGCGGACTACATCGACGGCGTGCTCGGCCGGATCACCCTGCCAGGCGGCCTGTTCCTGGCGGGCATCGCGATCCTGCCGATCCTGGTGTCGAGCTGGTTCAACATCCCCAACACCGGCTTCGGCGGCACCTCGGTGCTGATCGTGGTCGGCGTGCTGCTCGACACGATCGCCCAGGTGGAGCAGCATCGCACGCTGCGCAAGTACGACGGCTTCATGAAGACGGGGCGCGTCAAGTTCCGGGGCCGGCAACAGCGGTATATGTGACAACCGCGTAAAGAGTGAAAAGTGAAAGGTGAAAGGGCTGCGCATCGCCGCTGCCTGTTCACCTTTCACTTTTCACTTTTCACGCCCGATGAGGCCACGCATGGACATTCTGCTCATGGGCCCGCCCGGTGCCGGGAAGGGAACGCAAGGCGCGATCCTCGGCCAGGCGCTGGGTCTGCCGAAATTCGCCACCGGCGACCTCCTGCGCGATGCCGTGAAACGCGGCACGCCGCTCGGCCGGAAGGCGAAGGCGGTGATGGAGGCGGGCCACCTCGTGGGTGACGACATCATCCTCGGCGTGGTGCGCGAGGAGGTGGGCAAGTCGGAGGCCGCGAAGGGCGTGATCTTCGACGGCGTGGTCCGTACCATCCCGCAGGCCGAGGGGCTGGAGAGGATCCTCGCGGAAAAGCAGCGCCGGATGGACAGCGGTGCTGTTCTTCGACGTCAGCGACGAGGAGATCCTCGGCCGCCTGGAGCGTCGCCGGGCCATCGAAGGCCGCGCGGATGACGATCCGGCCGCCGTGGCCACCAGGCTCCGTGCCTATCGGGAGCAGACCGCCCCGGTCCTGGCCTGGTACGAGGCGAAAGGCGGCGTGAGCCGGATTCCGGCGCTGGGTACGATCGACGAGATCGCGGCACGAGTGAGGCGCGCGCTGGAGGCATGATTACGCTGAAGTCGTCCCGGGAGATCGAGATCATGGCACGCGCCGGCCGCATCGTCGCCGGCACGCTCGCTCTGATGCGGCAGGATCGTTCGGCCCGGGATGACGACGGAGGACCTCGACGCGGCCGCCGAGGCATTCATCCGCGGCCACGAGGGCGCGGTGCCGTCGTTCAAGGGCCTCTACGGCTTCCCCAAGACACTCTGTACGTCCATCGACGAGGAGATCGTTCACGGCATCCCCTCCTCCCGCCGGGTGCTGGCCGAAGGGAGCATCGTGAGCGTGGACGTGGGAGTGCAGCTCGAGGGACTCCACGCCGACTCCGCCACGACCCTGGCCGTCGGCCGCATCCCGCCGACGGCCGAACGGTTGATGCAGGTGACCCGGGATTCACTGGCCGCGGGCATCACCCAGGCCCGGGTGGGCAACCACGTGGGCGACATCGGTCACGCGGTGCAGGAAGTGGCGGAGGGCGCGGGATTCGGCGTGGTGCGGGAGCTGGTGGGGCATGGGATCGGGACCCGGTTCCACGAGGAGCCCCAGGTCCCCAACTACGGCTCGCCGCGCCGAGGACCGCGGCTGCTCGAGGGGATGACCCTGGCGATCGAGCCCATGATCACCATGGGGAACCCGGCTACCCGGACGCTGAGCGACAAGTGGACGGTGGTGACGGCCGATGGAAGCTTGTCCGCCCACTTCGAGCACACGGTGGCCATCACCGCCGACGGGCCGCGGATCCTCACCGCGGCCTGAGCTTACCCCGGCTGCCCGTCCAGCAGCCGTCCCGCCAGCCGCTCCGCTTCCTCCACGCGAGCCAGCTTCTCCGCCGCGGCATCGAGTAACCCGCGGAGCTCGGAGTCCGCCGGCTCATCCCGCAGGTTGATCCGGATGGCCCACGCCGCACTCCTCGCGGCGCCGGCGGCCAGGAAGACCGCCGTTCCGGCGTCGCCCCGCGCGCTCTCCAGGGCGCGCTCGACCATGGCGAGCCCCAGGCCCGCCACTTCCCCGCACCCGGCCAGCACGTCGCGCTGAATCTCGGCGCCTTCCCGAAGCGCGGATCGCTTGCGGCGCTGCCGGAGCTGTCGCTCCGCGTCGCTTCCTCGCGGCAGGGCGAGGGCCTGGACGAACCGCTGAAGTGCCTCGGCGTCCGCCGAGGCCAGGGTGAGCAGCTCCTGTCGCAGGCCCTCCGCGCGCGCCCGCGCCGCCCGCGCCTCTTCGTGGACCAAGGCGTACGCCTCACGCTCGGCGGTGAGCGCCGCGACCATCTCCACCAGCGCCGCGGCCGTTGCCGCCGCCAGGGCCGCAGCCGATCCGCCCGCCGGGGAGATCGTGGGTCGGGCGATGGCGCGGGCCCAGTCGTCGAGCGAGGAGGCGCGCGTTGGGGTGTCAGGCATCGGGAGCTCCGGCGGAGTCGAGCACTTGTATCAACCAGGCATGGATGGCCGGATTCCCCGCCACGAGAGCCGCGTGCTCGATCCCGAGATCACGCCCGCCGGGATCGGTCACCAGCCCGCCCGCCTCGCGGACGAGGAGCGTCCCCGCCGCGATGTCCCAGGCGGAGAGTTGCTGCTCCCAGAACCCGTCGAACCGACCCGCGGCGACATGGGCCAGGTCGAGCGAGGCGGCGCCGGGGCGCCGGATGCCGCTCGTTTGAGCCGCGACCCGGCCGAACTGCTGGAGATACTCCCCGATTCGACTGGTGCTCTTGAAGGGAAACCCGGTGCCGATGAGCGCGAACCCGGGATCACGAATCGCGGAGACCGTCAGTCGCCGGTCACCGTGCCACGCACCGCCCCCGCGCGAGGCGGTGTAGGTCTCCCCCATCGGCACATTGACGATCGCCGCCGCCTCCAGCACGCCATCCACGGCGCCGGCGATCGACACCGCATAGCTCGGGAAATCGTGCAGGAAGTTGGTGGTGCCGTCCAGCGGATCCACGATCCAGACCAAGCCCTCGGTCACCACCTCGGGCTGCAGCTCCTCGCCCACGATCCGGCTGCCCGGCTCCGCCGCGAGCAGCACCTCCGTGATGATCCGCTCCGCCGTGCGGTCCACCTCGGTCACGAAGTCCCGGCTCCCCTTGAGTGTCCACCGGCGGGGATCGGCCGGCCGCTCGACGCCCCGGAGGTAGCTCGCGGCCCGCTCGGCCGCGGTTCTGGCCAGATGCAGTAAGTCTAAGGAGGACACCATCTTGCTGGCTCTGGAGGAACCGGGTACCTTGTCGGGCATGGCACGCATATTCTCGGGAATTCAGCCCTCCGGCGAGCTGCACATCGGCAACTGGCTCGGGGCGGTGCAGAACTGGGTCAACCTTCAGCGCACCTACGACTGCATTTTCTGCGTCGTGGACCTGCACGCGATCACCGGGAAATACGATCGCGGCGAGCCTCGCGGCCCGCACCCGCGAGATGGCGATTGGCCTGCTTGCCTGCGGCATCGATCCTGCGCGTTCGGTGCTGTTCGTGCAGTCGCACGTTCCCGAGCACAGCGAGCTCCAATGGCTGCTGAATACCGTCGCTCCGATCGGCGAGCTGGAGCGGATGACGCAGTTCAAAGATAAGTCGCAGCGATTCGAAAGTGTGCCGGCGGGACTGCTGAATTACCCCGTGTTGATGGCGGCTGATATCCTGCTGTACCGGGCCGATCTCGTGCCCGTGGGCGAGGACCAGACCCAGCATCTCGAGCTGGCCCGGGAGATCGCCCGACGGTGGAACGCCGAGTTCGGCGGTGGTGTCGACTACTTTCCGGAACCCCGGCCGCTGCTGACCGAGGCGAAGCGGATCATGGGGCTGGATGGCCAGGCCAAGATGTCGAAAAGCCTGGGCAACACCATCGGGCTCCTCGACTCGCCCGACGAGATCTGGCAGAAGCTCCGGCCGGCCAAGACCGATCCCGCGCGAGTCACCCGGAAGGACCCGGGGAACCCGGAGATATGCAACGTCTTCCACCTCCACCGGTACTTCTCGCCGCCCGCGACCATCGCGACGGTGGCGGACAACTGCCGCGGGGCCAAGTGGGGCTGCCTCGACTGCAAGCGGGTGCTGGCCGACAATCTGATCACCGCGCTCGCCCCGATTCGGGAGCGAGCCCTGTCGCTCCAGGAGCGGCCTGAGCTGGTGGACGAGATCCTGGCCGACGGCGCGGCCACGGCGCGGCGGATCGCGGCGGAAACCATGAGGGAGGTTCGGGACCGGATGGGGTTTCTTCCCGGATCCGCTCGGGTGAGTCCGGTGTCAGAGTAGACGCTCGTCGCCCCCGAGAGGGCAAACGCTGACAGGGCGCTTCATGACGTACCCATACTGACGGTCATCCATGGAAAAGATCATCAAAGCCGCAGTCGAGCGCGGGGCGTCGGACCTTCACATCAAGGCCGGCGACGTCTTCCGCGCGCGGATCAACGGAAAGCTGGTGGCGCTGACCAAGCAGCGGCTCACGCCGGACCAGACCCGGGCGATCGCCATGAAGCTGATCAGCAGCGACGAGGATCGCTCCCGGATCGAGCGACTGCGCGACTTCGACTGCTCCTGGGGAATGCCGGGGGTGGGCCGGTTCCGGGTGAATGTCCTGCGCCAGCGCTCTTCGTTCATGATCGTCATGCGAGTGATCCCCTTCACCGTCCCCACCATCGAGTCGCTGCGCCTGCCCGAGGCCCTCAAGCAGGTGGCGGAATCCGAGCGGGGGCTGATCCTGGTCACGGGCGTGAGCGGCGGCGGGAAGAGCTCCACCGTCGCCGCCATGGTGCATCACATCAACCGGACCCAGCACAAGCACGTCGTGACCATCGAGAACCCGATCGAGTTCCTCCATCGGGACCTGAGCTGCTCGATCACCCAGCGAGAGGTCGGGGTGGACACGGAAAGCCTCGTCGTAGGCCTTCGGGCCGCGCTGCGGCAGGATCCCGACGTCGTGGTGCTGGGCGAGATGGCCGACGCCGAGACCATCGATATCGCGATCAAGGCGGCCGAGACCGGGCATCTCGTCATCGCCACCATGCCGACCGCGGACGTGGTCGCGACCGTGGACCGGGTCATCGCGGCGCTTCCCGCGCAGGAGCGCGAGGTGGGCCGGATGCGATTCGCCGAGTCCCTCAGGGCCATCGTCTCCCAGCAGCTGCTTCCCGAGAAAAAAGACAAGGGCCGGGTGCCGGCGGTGGAGGTGCTCATCGCCACGCCGGCGGTGCGCGACATCCTGCGGGACCGGGGCCGCACCGGCGAGGTCCGGAAACAGATGGCTGAGGGACGGAAGCAGCACGGCAGCCAGACCTACCAGCAGCATGTGGATGAGCTGGTCGAGGCCAACCTCATCACGTCCGACACCGCCAAGGCGGCCCTCGCGCTCACCACGCCGCCGCCCTCGACCGGCGGCAAGCGGGGCGGCAAGCAGGGCACCGGCTGATTCGCGACCGCCGGTGACCCCGCTCGAGGATGCCGCGCGACGAATCCTGAGCCACCACCGCGAGGCCGGCACCTCCCGAGGCCGAGCGGGCCCGCGACATCGTGGCCGACCACCTCGCCTCGCTGGGGTTCCGCGTTACCCTCCAGCACTTTCGCTTCCACCCCTCCGCGTTGCTCGGCCTTCCGGTTCTCGGCGCGGGCATCGGCGCGGCCGGGCTCTTGGCGCTCCCCCTCCTCACGCTGCGCGAGGTGCCCGCCGGCCGGCGCGCTCGCCGTCTGGTCGACCATGGTCGGTGCCGCGATGTGCCTCGCGGCGGGAATCGCCGCCGGGTGGCTTCCGATAGGGGAGTCGCGCGAGGACGCCAATCTGATCGCGGTCAGGTCCGAGGGACCGATTCGCCGTTGGATCGTCGCGCACCTGGACACCAAGGCTCAGGGGCAGTCCATGGCCGGACGGCTGGTCGCGATCTGGGTGCTCGCCGCCGCGATCGCCGGTGCCGCTGCGCTGGCAGTCGCGCGGCTGTGGGGACCCATTCCGCTCTGGTTAGGTGCGGCCGAGGTGCTGCTCGGTGTGGTGGCGGGGGCCCTCACGGGCAGGGGCAGGCTGAAGGGAACGTCGAGAGGCGCGCGGGACAACGGAAGCGGCGTGGTCGCGGCGCTCGCCTTCGCCGAGGTGGCGTCCGATGGGGAGACCGGTGTCCTGATCACGGGTGCCGAGGAGTTCGGTCTGGTTGGCGCACGCGTCTTCGCACGGCTTCAGAACGGCCTCGAGGGCATCGAGGTGGTCAACATCGACACCATCGACGACGAAGGGTTGCTGTTCGTCGTGAGCCACGATCCGCGCGGCGCGGCGCTGGCCACTGCGTTGGCGGCACGGCTCGGGTCCGTCGGGCTTCCGGTCCGGACCCGGCGGCTCCCGCTCGGCATTCTGGTGGACAGCCTGCCGCTCGCCAGGGCGGGCGCGGCCGCGGTCACCGTCGGCCGGCTGACCTGGCGAACGCTCCGAGTGATCCATACCCCGGCCGACGTTCCCGAGGGTCTCTCGCTGGAGGCGGCGGAACGCGTCGGCCGGGCACTCGCGTGAATTGACCTTTGGCGCGGTCTCGCATACGTTTGCCCGAGGATGCTGGAGCCCCGCGAGGGGCTCTTTTTCGTTGCTCTTGGGGGGCACATGTTCGACGGCAGGACGGCGTGTCTGGTGGTGGTCGGGGCGCAGTGGGGCGACGAAGGCAAGGGAAAGCTGGTGGACGTGCTGGCCGAGCGGGCCGACCTGGTCGTGCGCTATCAGGGCGGTGCCAACGCCGGCCACACCGTCGTCATCGGCGAGACCCAGTTCATCCTGCGCCAGATTCCCTCCGGGATTCTCCACCCGGGCGTCACCTGTGTGGTGGGAAACGGCGTGGTCCTGGAGCCGGAGACCTTCTTCGGTGAGCTCGACCAGCTCGCCGAGCGAGGCATCTCGACCGCCGGCAGGATCTTCGTGTCCGATCGCGCCCACCTGGTGCTTCCGTATCACAAGCTCTTGGACGCCGCCAGCGAGAAGAGCCAGAAGCTGGGGACGACGGGACGCGGCATAGGTCCGGCCTACGAGGACAAGTACGGCCGCCGCGGGATCCGAGTCACCGACCTCCGGCGCCTGGAGTGTGCCCGAGCCCTGTTGACCGACCGGGTGCAGCGGTCCAACCGGCTGCTCGAGATGATGGGCTCCACGGAACGGGCCTCCTTCGATCAGCACGCGGAGCTGCTCGAGCGGCTCGCCCCGCGCATCCTGCCGCTGGCCGCGGACACGGGCCTCATGGTGCACCGCGCCGTTCGCGAGGGGAAGCGCGTGCTTCTGGAGGGAGCCCAGGGATCGCTGCTCGACGTGGACCACGGCACCTATCCGTTCGTCACCTCGTCGAACACGACGGCGGGAGGCGCCGCGGTCGGCGCCGGAATCGGTCCCACCCTCATTCACGGCGTGCTGGGTGTGGTAAAGGCGTATACCACGCGGGTGGGCAACGGGCCGCTGCCGACCGAGGCGCCAAGTCCGCACGGCGAACGGTTGCGCGAGCTGGGCGGTGAGTTCGGCGCGGTCACCGGCCGGCCCCGGCGATGCGGCTGGTTCGACGCCACCGTGGTCCGCTACGCCGCGCGGGTGAACGGGCTCACCGGGCTTGCCGTCACCAAGCTCGACGTGCTCGATGGGTTCGAGACGATCCCGGTCTGCACCGCCTATCGGCTCGACGGCGAGGCCTGCGCGGAGATGCCCGCCGAGGTGGATGCGCTGGGCAGGGTGGAACCGGAATACGAGGAGCTCCGAGGGTGGAGCCGTCCGACCGGCGGCGCCCGCAAGCTGAGCGATCTTCCCAAGGAAGCCCGAGCCTACCTGGACCGGCTGCAGGACCTCTCGGGCGTGCCGGTTCGGTATGTGAGCGTGGGAACCCGCCGGGATCAGATCATCGAGACGGGAAATGGGTGAGCGGGCGGACCTGCTGGTCGTCGGCGCCGGCCCCTGCGGGCTGGCGGTGGGGGTCGCAGCGAAAAAGGCGGGACTGTCCTGCCTGCTCCTCGACCGCCGGACGATCGTGTCCACCATCGAGCGCTATCCACTGAGCATGACGTTCTTCTCCACTCCCGAGCGGATCGAGATCGGGGAGATCCCGTTCATCGCCAGCCACGAGAAGCCCACCCGGCGTGACGGGCTGATCTACTACCGCCGGGTCGCCGAGCACTACGGACTGGATATCCGGCCCGCGGAGGAGGCGGTGGATGTGGTGCGGGAGGCGGATGGCGCGTTCCGGGTGGACGTGCGGCGCCAGCACGACGAGAAAGCCTACCACGCCGATGCCGTCGTCTTCGCCACCGGCTACTACGATAACCCCAACTACCTTCGCGTTCCGGGAGAGGAGTTGCCCCACGTCGCGCACTACTTCTCCGAGGGCCATCCCTACTGGCGCCGGCGGGTGGTGGTGATCGGGGCGGGGAACAGCAGCGTGGACGCCGCGCTGGAGTGCTGGCGGGCCGGCGCGATCGTCACCTTGGTGCATTTCGGCGAGGGGTTCGACAAGACGGTCAAGGCCTGGGTGCTGCCCGACATCGTGAACCGGGTGAAGGAGGGGAGCATCGCGGTCCGCTGGCGCTCCCGGGTCAGGGCGATTACGCCGACCGAGGTCGAGATCGTATCCGCAGCCGGAGACGTCGCCTGCCTTCCGACCGACGCCGTGCTCGCCATGACCGGCTATCATGCCGACACCACGTTGCTCCAGCGGCTCGGTGTGCCGGTCGACGCGGCCACGGGCATCCCCGCGCACGACGAGGCGACCATGGCGACGCCGGTGCCGGGGGTCTACCTGGCCGGTGTCATCGCCAGCGGCAACGATGCCAACCGGCTCTTCATCGAGAACTCCCGGGGCCATGGGGAGCTCATCGTGCGGGATCTGCTCGAGCGCGGCCGTCGTCTCGATACCGGTCGCTGACCGAGCCAGCGCTCACCCCTGCTGTACCGCTATCCGGTCATCCCAGCTCTGCATCATGTTCAGGAACGCGCCGACGGCGTCGGGGTCGAACTCCGAGCCGGCCCGTCCCCGGATGTACTCCAGCGCTTCCCTGGACGACCACGCGTCGCGGTAGGGTCGCTTGGTGCGCAGCGCGTCGTAAACGTCGCATACGTGCACCAAACGGCTGGCGTACTGCGCCTCCCGGGGATAGTGGAGCTTCGGATACCCGCGGCCGTCGACGCAGAGGTGGTGCTCGTAGGCGACCGCTGCGGCCATGTCGAGCTGCTCCTCCCCTTCGAGGATCATCCGGGCGCCGTCCGCGGGATGGGCCTCCACGATGGTGCGTTCCTCGGGCGTGAGCTTCCCCGGCTTGGTCAGGATCTCCCGCGGGATCCTGATCTTCCCCAGATCGTGCAGCAGGCCCGCCAAGCCGAATGCGCGCACGTTTCCTGTTCCCAGGCCGAGAAACTCTGCGAGCCCCATGGTCAGGCACGGCCACGTTGATCGCGTGAGTGGTGGTGTACTGGTCGAATTCCTTGAGCTGGAGCAGCGGGAGCACCATCGCCTGGCCGGCGCTCATCGCGAGCGACAGCGACTGAACCACGGCGCAGGCTTCGGCGATCTGAAGGCCGCTCCCGCTGCTGGCCTCCTGATGCAGCCATGCGACCGCGTCGCGCTCCTCACGCAGTGAATACGTCAGCCTCGCGATCGCCAGCGGCTCGGATGATACCGACCGCTCGGCTCCGCCCACGCGCACCCGGCCGAACCGGATCGTCGCCGCCCCGGCCTGCCAGACGCCGGCCGACCCTTCGGCCCGGACTCCGACCGCGCTCGCCGCCTGGCCAAGGAACCGCTCGAAGTGGTCCGGCGCTACCGGGCCGCTCACCTCGAGTCGCTCGATGCCGCTCTGGGCGAACCGGGTGCTCCATTCCCATCCCTCCAGCTCCGGGAGAAGGTCGTGGCCGAACAGCACTTCGCCGGGGAGGAAGGTGAATTCGACCTGGCCGGAAGCAGGCTGAAGGTCGCTGAGGTGGCGGTACGCCGTCTCGCAGGCTCGGACCGCGGCGGGATGCTGGTCACCGTACAGCCCGAGAGTGGAGATGGCGTGGGAGAACGCCGTCAGGAAGCGGACCGGATCGCTCACGAGAACTTGGCCTCTGCGGCGAGTCGGAGATCCGGGTCCGGATGCTCCCGCGCCAGGGCGAGCAGGCCCGCGGCCTCCGGGTGGGCGGCCCAGTATTGCGCCAGGGATCCGAGCGCGGCGAGTACGATCGGCGACTTGGGCGCCAGCCGCCATCCGCGGAACATCCGCCGCTCGCCCGCGAGCCCGACCAGTCGGGGAAGCGCCTCCCGCTCGGGCGCGCGCGCCAAGACCCGGACGGCCAGCGCCCGCAGCTCCGGTGCGCGGCGACGCTCGCCGAGGAATCGTTCCACGGCCTTCATCATCTCCGGGGGACACGAATCGAGCGCCGCGAGCAGCACCAGCCGGACAATGCTCTCATCGGCATCGTTCAGTCCACGGCTCATCGCGGAGGCGCGGTGATGAGGATGGTCCAGCAGGAGCTTGTACGCTTCCCGCCGCACTCGTGGATCCGCATGCATGGCACAGGGGACCGGAGAGAAGCCCACGGGCCATGCGTGCAGGGAGCGGAGCAGCACGAGAATGTTTCGCTGGACGTACCAGGGGGCGTGGCTCAGTCGCGCCGCCGCGGGAATGGCCGCCGCATCCCCGATCCCGATCAGCGCCTTGAGGGTCCGCGCCCGGCTGGTCTGATCGTTCGCCACTTCCAGGTAGTCCAGCAGCGGCTCGGCAGCCGCCGGTCCCAGCCGCGCGGCCAATCCCTCCACCGCGGTGAAATCCACCGGGCTCGTCGCCAGCTCGGACCGGAGCCGGTCCGGGGTCGCCACGTGGCGCCAGAAGGCCTCGGCCGACTCGGGAGTGGGTGCGGTCGTCAGCAGGGCCGTCACCCGGCCGGAACGCCCTTGGTCGAGGAGGCTGTCGAGCGCGGCGAACACCCTCGGGCCGGTGCAGCCGGTCTCGAGCGCGATCTGGAGGACCGTTTCCGCTTCGCAGGAGGTGGCGCTCGCGTCCACTGCCCCCGCCTGCGGCGCCTGGCGGACCAACCCTTCGAGGACGGCGGTGTACTCGGTCGGGTTGGGGTCGTCGAGCTCCCAGTTCGCGATCAGCTGGGCGACGTTCGTACGAAGTACCGACTCCGCCTCGGCTCGGGCAGTCCCGGTCGCCCGCTCCGCGTGGTGGGCGAACTTGTGGAGGAGGCGGAGCAGGTGGCTGGAGATGCTTTGACCGGTGGTGACCGCCGCCGCCTCCACCACCTCGACCACCGCGTCCACCGCCAATACCTCAGACGCCGTGAGCGCGAACCGGCGGCGCTCGGCGTGATCGGCACCCGCCTGGAGAAGGCTTCGGAGGGTGCTGGGGTCGAGGCTGGCCATGAGTCGCGAGACCCGCTCTCGGGCTCTCGGCTCCCATGCTCCGGCACGCCCCGAGACTTCCTCCGCCAACTGACCGAGGTAGTCCAGCACCACGCGATCGTACGCGACCTGGCCGACCTGATCGTCGATCGCCCGCGCGACGATGAGCGGATCGGCGCCGTCAGGTGGGCCCTGGCCGTCGGCCGAGAGCGCGAGATTGGCCAATCCGACCCACAGCTCGCCGGCGGGCCCCCCCGGTGCATCGTCGGTCATTCCCTCGTCGGTTTGAGCCAGGAGCAGGCGACCCAGCTCGGGGGCCTGAATCTGGATGTGTCGCCACGAGGCCGTGCGCTCGACTCGCAGTCCGAGTGGACCGGCCACCGCATCCGGCTCGGCGGTCAGGCTGCTGAGCAGCTCGTCGATCTCCTGAAGTGACACGCCTCGCTGGAATCGGACGGAGGCGATGCGCTGGCGATGCAGCCGGCGGGCCAAATCGCTGAGCAGCGCGTTGCGCGAGTCGGTGGCGACCCCGCCGATGATGAGCTGATGGCGCGCGACGCCGATGACCAGGCTCTCTCGGCGCTCGAGCAGCGACTCGAGCCGGCTCACGAACCGCTCGGCGGTGGACTGGAGGTGGGGGTGCCCGTGGGGATACATCGCGCGCTTGTGGAGCACGATCGAGAACTCGACCAGGAAATCGGCCAGGTCGCGGGCGAGCGTGGCAATGCCCACTGAGGGGACGGCGGTCCCGGTAGGGCTAAGGGTGGAGTTGTCCTGCGCTTCCGGGCGGTCGCTCACGGGCACCTGGATCGAGAGGTCGATGGGGAGCGAATGGCAAGATTCTCGCCGCCGCCAAGGCAGCCGTAAGTAGTTAGATCGTATGCTGATAGGAAGGCTGGTTCCGAAGCCTGGAGCGGTCGATGCCCGGGGGGTGGCGAGGGATGCATTGCCGGCGGGCAGAACGCCCCAGCCGGGTGTGGCCGGAGCCGCGCTTGGGATCGCTTCCTTGCGCCCCCCCGGCGACCCTATCTTCCGCGGTTCTTCATCTCGCCTCTCTAGCAACGACAGACTCGATGGCCGACACCACTTTGATGGACAAGCTGGTCTCCCTCTGCAAGCGACGGGGCTTCGTCTTCCAATCCTCGGAGATCTACGGGGGCCTCGGATCGGTCTGGGACTACGGTCCGCTCGGCGTGGAGCTCAAGAAGAACGTCAAGGACCGCTGGTGGCGCGCGATGGTGCACGCGCGGGACGACATCGAAGGCCTCGATGCGGCCATCCTGATGCATCCCCGGGTATGGGAGGCCTCGGGCCACGTCGCCGGATTCACCGATCCGCTGGTGGACTGCCGGCAGTGCAAGAACCGCTTTCGGTCGGACGACCCCCGGATCAAGGGCACTCCCGGCCAGCCAGACGCCCAGTGCCCCGTCTGCGGCAGCAAGGGAACGCTCACCGAGCCGCGGCTCTTCAACCTCATGTTCAAGACGTTCATGGGGCCGGTGGAGGAGCAGGCCGCGGTGGTCTACCTTCGGCCGGAGACCGCGCAGGGGATCTACGTCAACTACCTCAACGTCCTCCAGAGCTCGCGCCAGAAGATCCCATTCGGCATCGCGCAGATCGGCAAGGCGTTCCGCAATGAGATCACTCCCGGGAACTTCATCTTTCGGACCCGCGAGTTCGAGCAGATGGAGATGCAGTTCTTCGTGAAACCGGGGACCGACGCCGAGTGGTTCGAACGGTGGCGGGACTGGCGCATGCAGTGGCACCGGGACATGGGGCTCGACCCGGCCCGGCTCCGCTGGCACCAGCACGGGCCTAAGGAGCTGGCCCACTACGCCCGCGCCGCTTTCGATGTCGAGTACGAGTTTCCCTTCGGGTGGCAGGAGATCGAGGGAATTCACAACCGGGGCGATTTCGACCTGGCCCGGCACCAGGAGTTCTCCGGCAAGAAGCTCGACTACTTCGAGCAGGCGACCAACGAGCGCTTCCTTCCATTCATCGTGGAAACGTCGGCGGGGGCGGACCGGGTCGCGCTCACCCTCCTGGCGGACGCCTACCGGGAAGAGCAGATCGAAGGGGAAACCCGGGTGGTGTTGGGTCTCCACCCGGCAGTGGCGCCGATCAAGGCGGGTGTCTTCCCGTTGGTGAAGAAGGATGGGATGCCCGAGCTCGCCACTTCCCTCTACCTCGACCTCAAGCGCCGATTTCCCGCCTTCTACGACGACAGCGGGGCCATCGGACGGCGCTACCGCCGCATGGACGAGGCGGGCACGCCGTTCGGTGTCACCGTGGACGGGGAGACCGCAGCGGGACGGACGGTCACGGTCCGCCATCGGGACTCGATGCAGCAGGAGCGGGTGTCGGTGGATCGCGTGGCGGAGTTCATCGGTGAGCGGGTAGGGGGTGAGTGATACCGGGCCTGTCCTGGACCACAGCCATGCGCATCTCCGACTTCGAAGCCATGGTCCGGCGCATCGCCGACGAGGTTCCGGCCGATTTCATGGCAGGCATCGCGGAGATCGCGGTGTCACCCCGCACCGTGCCCCATCCCGACCGAGCCGACATCTACACGCTCGGCGAGTGCATCCCGCTGCCGGCGGCCGAAGGCGAAGCCAGCGAAGGGATCCAGAGCCGGGTCGTGCTGTATTACGGCTCCTTTGCCGCTCTGGCGAGGCAGCAGGAGGGGTTCGACTGGCGGGATGAGGCGTGGGAGACGGTGACCCACGAGCTGAGACATCACCTCGAGTGGCGCGCTCGCGCGCCGGCGCTGGAGGCGTTCGACCGGGCGGTGGAACAGAACTTCGCCCGCCAGGACGGGGAGGCGTTCGACCCGCTCTTCTTCCTCGACGGCGAGCCGGCGGGCGAAGCCGCCTACCGGGTGGAGGACGACGTCTTCCTCGATCGCCTCGTCGCCGAAGCGCCAAGCACCGCGACGGTGCAATGGCGGGGACGCTCCTACCGGGTGGACGTGCCGGCGAAGACGGACCTCCCGGCTTTCCTCACGCTCGACGGGGTCGCCGATCCACCGCCCGGCGAGTTGGTGCTCGTGCTGCGCCGGAAGCCTGGGCTTCGCGACCTGCTGCGGGCGCGCCCGCCCTCGCAGGCCACCGTCCGGGCGGTCGAGGTATATTTCTCCCGCGATTCGGCCGATTTCCCCAACTCATGAGCTCACGATGGTCTTCGAGGTAGTGACGGCGTTGGATGGAGCCGAAGTGCTCCGCCGAGCCAAGACGTTCTTCGGGGAGCGCATTCCGATGCAGGCCGCGTTTCCCGATAAGGAAGGCCCGAACTATCTCACGCTCCGGGGCCAGGGTGGGGAAGAGATCGCCCTCGCGGTGCGGCCGGGGCCTGGCGGCACCATGATCCGAGCGAGCACGCTCTTCTTCGACCAGCCGCTCGACCGGTTTCTCTCCACACTTCCGCCACCAGCGGAGGGCGCCGCGTGACGTCCAACCTTCGGGTTCGCGTCATGGTGCAGGACGCCTGGGACGAGATCCACTTGGATCTCCCGGCGGCCGCCTCACTCGCGGAGCTCAAGCGACGTGCGCTCGAGGCGACCAAGGTGATCCGGGACCCCGGCGAATACGTCCTCAAGTTCCGGGGCGCCGAGTTGTACGACGAATCGCGGTCGCTGGCCGACGCGGGTCTGGTGGCCAACGGGGCCGTGATCGTGCTTCCTCGACGGCGCCGCCCGATGCGGTAGCCGCACCCGACATGCCCGTCTCCCCGCTGGCGTTTCGATCGCTGACGCTGCTGGCCGCTGGCTTCCTCGCCTTCGACGGTGCCGCGCTCGCAGGGCTCGGCCTCTGGTCGGGCCGAGACGCGCTGCTCGTCGCGGGGGTCGTGCTCTTTCTCTCGTCGATGCTGGTCCTGGTGCTCTGGCGGAGACACCTGCGCCGGCTCCACGAGATCGACGAGGCCCGCCGTGACCTCCGAGACGAGGCCGAAGAGCTGCGCCGGCTGCTGCGAGGGTGAGATGGCGGCTTCCCTCTTCACCCATGCCGACTGTCTTCGCCACGACCCGGGGACGGACCATCCGGAGACGCCGGCGCGGCTCCGGACCCTGCTGGCGAGAGCGCGGGAGACGGACGGCGTAAGCCTGGTCGAGGCGGCGCCGGCAACGCGGGCCCCGCTGCTCGCGGTACACACTGACTCCTACCTCGGGACGCTCGAATCCATGAGCGCCCGTGGTGGTGGGGTGCTCTTTCTCGACACCATCCTGAACGCCGCCAGCTGGAACGCGGTCCTCGGGGCCACGGGTGCCGTGCTCGCGGCCGTTGACCACGCGCACGCGGGACGGGGACATGCCTTTGCGGCAGTCCGCCCGCCTGGCCACCACGCGCTCGCCGGGAAGGGGATGGGGTTCTGCCTGGTGAACAACGTGGTGGTGGGCGCTCGCCACGCACAGCGGGCAGGGCGGGCCCGGGTGCTGATCATTGACTGGGATGTTCATCACGGCAACGGGACCCAGGCGTTGATGGAGACCGACCCGACCCTGCGCTACGTGTCGCTGCATCAGCATCCCTGGTATCCGGGCACGGGCATGGCGGATGAACGAGGCGTCGGCAACGTGTTCAACGTGCCGCGCGGACCGGGCCAGGCCGCCTCGATGTACGTGAGCGATCTGTGGGCGGCGATCGTGGCCGCGACGACGGCTGGCAGCCGGACATGGTGCTCGTGTCGGCGGGGTTCGATGCCATGACGGGCGATCCGCTCGGGGGGTTCACCCTGGAGCCCGACCATTACACCGATCTCACCCAGCGGATTCGCGAGCGCTTGCCCCGGACGCCGATCGTCGGATTGCTCGAGGGGGGATACACTCCCTCCCGGATCGCCGACGGCGCGATGGCGCATCTCGCCGCCATGGCGTAGGGCCTTTCCCCTCGAGGGCTCTTTGAGCCATCAAATCCGCATGGAAACCGAGGTGCTTCAACTGCGCACCCGGCACCCGTTCATCATCGCCCGGGGCGGACAAAGCGACTATCGAACGGTCTGGGTCCGGCTGAGGGACGGGGATGGCCACGAGGGCTGGGGTGAGGCCGCGCCTACGAAATTCTACGGCGAGACCACGGAAACGGTGCTCGCGGCGCTCGACCTTTACGCGGGCCTGCTGCCGGCCGACCCGTTCGATCTCGACGAGACGGAGAATCGCTGCGAGCTGCTGCTGCGCCGGAACCCCGCGGCGCGCGCCGCGCTCTCCTCCGCCTTGCACGACCTGGTGGGCAAGCGGCTCGGCATCCCGGTGTACCGGCTCTGGGGTCTCGATCCGACCAAGGCACCTCGGTCCACCTTCACCATCGGACTCGACACGCCGGAGAGGATCCGGGCGAAGGTGCTGGAAGCCGGAGAGTATCCGATCCTCAAGATCAAGCTCGGCACCGACCGTGACGTCGAGATCCTCCGGACCATCCGCGATGCCACCGACAAGGAGATCCGGGTGGACGCCAACTGCGGCTGGACGGTGAAGCAGGCCATTCAGATGCTTCCGGTGCTGAAGGAATTCGGGGTGACGGTGCTGGAGCAGCCGCTCCCTCCCAGCGAGCTCGATGGGCTCGCCGAGGTGACCCGGCGGGCGGAGATCCCGGTGATCGCGGACGAGAGCTGCGAGACGGCGGCCGACATTCCGCCGCTGGTCGGCAAGGTGGACGGCATCAACATCAAGCTGGCCAAGTGCGGCAGCCTGCGGGAGGCGATTCGGATGATCGCCGTCGCGCGGGCCCACGGCCTCATGGTCATGGTCGGCTGCATGATCGAAAGCTCGATCGGCATCACCGCGGCGGCCCACTTTACGCCGCTGGTGGACATCGTGGATCTCGATGGGGCCGCGCTCCTGGCCGGCGACCCGTTCGTCGGCGCGACCATCGACGGCGGGCAAGTCTCGTTGCCGTCCGGTCCCGGCCTCGGTCTCCGGCGGAGATGACGGAGCGCTTCGCCACCGTCGCGCTCCCGCTCCCGCTCGCCTCGTCCGTACACCTACCGCATTCCCGAGACGCTGGGCGATCGGGTCGCTCCCGGCGCGCGCGTGGTCGTCCCGGTCCGCCGCCGCGAGCTGATCGGCATCGTGGTGGAGAGCGACGCGGCGGCCCCCCAGGCCACCGCCCGCGATATCCTCGCCGCCCCGGACGAGCGCTCGGCAGTGCCGGAGGGCCTGCTGGCCACGGCCCGCTGGATCGCCGAGTACTACGGCGCGCCGCTGGGACTCACCCTCAAGTGCATGCTGCCCGGCGGCCTCTGGGGCGAGTCCCAAGTGATCGCCACTCGCGCCCCGGGAAAGTGGCGGGTCGGCGGATTCGCGAGCGAGATCCTCGACTGGCTCGCGGAACGCGGCGGCGAGGCTCCGGTCGCGACAGTGGCCCGCGCCCTGAAGCGGCCGGTGTGGGACGCGCTCCATCGGCTGGCGGCGGTCGGTGCGATCGAGCTCAGGGTCGAGCCGCCGGACACCGCGGGTTCCGCCACCACCGAGCGCGTGGTGTCGATCGTCGGCGAGCCGCCCACACTGATCGAGCGCGGGTCGCTGTTCAAGCGCCGTGCCCGTCGGCGCGAGCTCTACGAGGCGCTCGAGTCGTTGGGTGGAAACGCGCAGGTCCGGCATGTGGTGGACCAGCTCGGGTTCGGCGAGGCGGTGATCCGTGGACTGGTGCACCAGGGGCTCGCGCGGGTCATGGCCGCCGAACGGGTGCGCGACCCCTTCGGTGATGTTCCCGGCACCCCGCCGCCGCAGACCCTGACGGCTCCCCAGACGGCCGCGCTCGACGCGATCGAGTCCCTGGCGCCGGCCGAAGGCGCGCTCCTCTTCGGAGTCACCGGCAGCGGGAAGACGCTGGTCTACCTCGAGGCCGTCAAACGGGTGCTGGCGCGCGGCAGGGGCGCCATCGTGCTGGTGCCCGGAAATCGGGCTCACTCCTCAGGCGGTCAGCCGCCTTCGCGGCGCGTTCGGCAACGAGGTCGCGGTGCTGCACAGCGCGCTATCGGATGGCGAGCGGGCCGACGCCTGGCGCCTGCTGCGCCGCGGTGACCGGCGGGTGGCGGTCGGCGCGCGGTCGGCGATCTTCGCGCCGGTCCAGGATCTCGGCATCATCGTGGTGGACGAGGAGCACGAGGCGAGCTACAAGAACGGCGAAACCCCGCGCTACCTCACCCGCGACGTCGCCGCCGTGCGCGCGAGGCTCGAAGGCGCCTCACTGGTGCTGGGCAGCGCCACGCCGTCGCTCGAGACCATGGCTCGGGCCGGCGGTCGGCTCCGGCTACTCCGGCTCCCGGAGCGCATCGGGGCCCGGCCCATGCCGCCGGTGGAGACCGTGGATCTTCGTGTCGCGCCGAAGGTGTCGGGAACCGGATCGGTCGCCTGGTCCGCGGCGCTGGACACGGCGATCACCGAGACGCTCGCCCGCCGGGAGCAGGCGCTCCTCCTGCTCAACCGCCGGGGTTACGCCGCGTTCCTGCAGTGTCCCGACTGCGGCGAGGTCTGGCAGTGCCCGAGGTGCACCATCTCGCTCACGGTGCATCGCGCTCCGCCCGCGCTTCGCTGTCATTACTGCGGGCACGAGGAGGCGCTGCCGTACACCTGCCGAGCCTGCGCCAACCCGGTGCAGCAGATGCGGGGCGTGGGGACTCAGCAGCTGGAGCAGGTCCTGGGCGAGCGCTATCCGCGGTGCGCGGGTCGCGCGGATGGACCTCGACACCACCAGCACCAAATGGTCGCATCAACGGATCCTCGGCGCCGTGGAGCGAGGCGAGGTGGATCTGCTGATCGGCACTCAGATGATCGCGAAGGGGCTCGATTTCCCCAACGTGACCCTGGTCGGCGTGGTGGACGCGGACACCGGGCTCTATCTCCCGGACTTCCGGTCGGCGGAGCGCACCTTCCAGCTCCTCGCCCAGGTGGCCGGCAGGGCGGGGCGAGGACCCAAGGGCGGCCGGGTGGTGGTGCAGACCCGTCATCCGCAGCACCACGCGCTGGTCCGAGCAGCGATGCACGATGCGGAAGGCTTTCTTCGGGAGGAGCATGCGCTTCGCCGCGCGCCGCCCTATCCGCCCGAGCTGCACTTAGTGAACCTGATCGTGTCCGGCGAGGGTGAGGCGGACACGGCGAATCGTGCCGCCGAGGTGGCGGACTGGTGCAATGCCCTCGTCGCTCGGCACGAGCTTTCGGTGACGGTGCTCGGCCCCGCGCCCTGCCCGCTGGCGCGGATCAAGGACCGGTGGCGCTGGCATGTGCTGCTGAAGGGAGCGTCGGAGGTGCTGGGGCGGATCGTGCGCTACGCCGCGCGGCGGCTGCCGAGGGAAGGGAAGACGCGGGTGGTGATCGACCGGGATCCGGTGTCGCTGCTGTAAGCGGGCAGCGGGCCGGTCGCGGCCGGTGCGCCGGTCCGCCGGTCCGCCGGTCCGCCGGTCCGCTCATCTCACCCGATATCCCACTTCCGTCCCCAGGTAGAGCACCCGCCGCGGCGCCGGCTCCAGCACCCGGCCGAAGACCCCGTTCAGCGTCACCGACCCGACGTACCGGCGATCCCACAGGTTGTTCAGGCCGAGGAAGGGCGACAGCTGTACCGCACCCAGATCGCCCTGCCAGCCCACCCGGAGATTGGTGACACCGGCGCCCCACGAATCCACGATCCCCTCCGGGCGTGTTGGCGTCGTCCGAGGCGACCGACGAGTTCAAGGTGTGGTCGGCGTCCAGGTACAGGCCGTTGGTCAGGCCGGTGCGAAGCCCGAAGCCGCCAGAAATGCTCGGGAACTCCCGGCAGCCGCTTGCCGTCGAGCCCCGATCCCGCCGCCTCCTCGACGAACCGGTAGCGGGCGTAGGTGTACGCCGCGTTCAGCGTGAACCCCGGGACCGGTGAGACGCTGACCCCGACCTCGGCGCCGTCGTTGTGGGTCTTCTGCGCGTTGCGGAAGAACGCGCGGCCCCCGATCTCTTCCTGCTGCACGATCGCGTCGGTCACCCGGCCGATGAACAGGGCGACGGAATACCGCAGCTCCGGCGCCGGCTGGCCCCGCGCCCCGACCTCGTAGTTGACCGCGCGCTGGGGACCCAGCTCGGTGTTGAATCCGCCGGAGCCGTCGGGCTGGTTCACCAGCTCGGTCGTCGTGGGCGTCTCGAACGACGTCGAGACGTTGACGTAGGGCACGAATCGCTGGTCGAACGACCAGCTCGGCGCCGACGTTGCCGCTCAGGGCGGACATGGAGCGGTCGCCGCTGTCGTCGCCGTCGTCGAGAAAGCGGTCGCCCAGGCTGAAGCGGACCCAGTCGAACCGGGCGCCGCCGCTCACCAGTAGCCGCTCGTTCGGGCTCCACTGCACCTGGGCGAACGGCCCCAGCTCGGTGACCTTCTCCCGCTGGTCGAGAAAGAGGACGCTGGTCGGCACGCCGGCGTCCGAGACCAGGTTCTCCCGGTCGTCCCGCATCCGCTGCAGGTCGACTCCGGCCGTGAGCCGGGGCGATCGCTCCTCCGATCCGAGTGCGCGCGCCGCGCTGAGACGAATACCGGCGACCTGGCGGTCAATGCGGATGTAGGTGCCGTTGGTCGGGCCGCCCCCGATATCGGGGGGTGCCGCCAGGGGGTTCTCCAGATCCCGCAACAGCCCGAACAGCGACACGCTGTACTCGTTGCCGGCCGCGTCGAAATGCCGGAGGCCGAAGGACAGCTGGTGCTGCTGCACGTCCTTGTCCGCGCCACGGCGGAGGTTGTTGGCCGCGGCGGAGTCGGGGTTGGTCTCGTATTCGACCCTGGTGAGCGCCCCCGGGTTCTGCGCCTCCGGATTGTCCGCCAGGCTCAGGCGCATCGTCGCGATGGTGGAGCCGCTCACGACCCAGTCACCACCGGCATTGAGCTGGCGGAACTCCGCGGCGCTGTGCTGTCGGAATCCGTCAGCCTTGAACTGCGACACGGAAAGCGTGCCGCTGACGTCGCCGGAGCGCCCGGACGTCCAGCTCTGCCACTTGTAGAATCCGTCGCCGGCCCGCTTGCCGTCGCCGCCCTGCACGCGAATCCGCTGGGCGAACGGTCCCGGCTCCGCCCCCTGGGTCTGGAACGCGATGACGCCGCCGGACGCGTTGCCGTACAGGGACGAGCTCGACCCGCGCAGCACCTCGGCGCGCTCGAGATCGGCGAAATCCACGTTGCTGAGCTGACTCTGGCCGTCGGGAAGGGTCTGCGGGATCCCGTCCACCAGGATCTTGAGGCCGCGGACGCCGAAATTCGACCGGCTGCCGAAGCCGCGGATCGAGATCCGCTGGTCCAGGGAGAAGTTGTACCGGTTCGCGACGACCACTCCCGGGAGGTTGTTGAGCGCCTCGTCGATGCCGAGGGTGGCCTGGCCGCGCACCAGATCGTCCCGGTTCAGCACACCGACCGCGAAGGGAACCCGCGCGAGCGGCTCCGGGCTCCGGGTGACGGTGACGTTGAGGTCGGGAAGCCGGGTGACGTCGCTGGTGTCGCGGCCGACGGTATCGCCGGTGACGGGCTCCTGGGCTGACGCCGGGGCGGCGAGGACGACGAGAGCGGCGAACAGGGGCGCGAATCGGCGCATAGACATCTCCTCGGGGTTGAGGGGAAGTTAACCCGTCCCGATAGGCGCGCACGCGGCTTGAAAGCCCCCGACCCCCCCTCTACCTTCCACCCGCACATGACCGACACCCCCAGCACATTGCCGGATTTCAGCCAGCCGCCGTTCGCCGGCGCGCCCGAGGCGCGCTTCCAGGCGTTGCCCGCCGACGGCGTGCTGCCGGAAGGGTTTTTCTCGACCTCGAATCTGCCGACCTACATCCACATCGAGGGCCGCTGGGTCGCGCCGACCCGCCCCCGGATGGACTGCGTGGTGGTCAAGCGGGGCGGCGCGCTCGAGACCATCGAGCCGCGGCGCCTTCGCAAGGGCGACCTGATCGCCATGGGCGAGGCGGAGGACGGCACCGAGGGGATCGTGGTTCACGCCCAGGGCTTCCTGGGCGGCACCCATGGCGCCAACGAGTTCCGCTTCATGTCGACCGAGGTGAGCCGCGAGCGCCCGGTCAACTACGAGGAGCTGGCGGCGCGGGTGGGCGAGGAGAAGCGTCGCGGGGGCTATCTCGTGTGGGTCGTCGGCCCGGCGCTGGTGCACTCCCGGGCCCGGGCCGACTTCGAGTGGTTCATCCGGAACGGCTACGTGCAGGCGGTCCTCGCCGGCAATGCGGTCGCGGTGCACGACATCGAGGCCGCGATCTTCGGAACCACCCTCGGCATGAGCAACACCGGGCAGCCGACCGAGGGCGGCCACGGGCTGCACATGCGCGCCATCAACCGGGTGCGGGCGGCCGGCTCGATCGAGCGGGCGGTGGAGACCGGCGTCATCCGGAGCGGGATCATGCACGCCCTGGTCACGCAGAAGGTGCCGTTCGTGTTGGCCGGGTCCATCCGGGACGACGGCCCGCTCCCCGGGGTCTACAGCGACACGCTGGAGGCCCAGGACGCGATGCGGGAGGTCACGGTGAAGGCGACGGGAGCCATTTTCGTGGCGACCGCGCTGCACGCGATCGCGGTGGGGAACATGCTCCCCGCCTTCCACCTGTGCGACGGTGCCCCGGCGCCGCTCATGACGATCTGCGTGGATCAGACCGAGTTCGTGGTCAACAAGCTCAAGGACCGTGGCACTCACCAGGCCTACGGCGTGGTCACCAACGCGCAGGACTTCATGCACGTGCTGCGTTTCTACACCGAGCGGTGGGAGCAGGCGGCGCAATGAGCCGTCGCTCCCGACTCCGGCTGGGCCCGCCTCGCCGGCGCCGTGGCGGACGTGCTGCCTCCCGCCGAGGTGGACGGCGTCTGGGTCTTCAGCCCCCTGCAGGCACGATGGCAGAGAGTGGGGCACGGCGGTCCTCTCCCGTCTCGACGGCGATCGGCGGCGAATCTACACGGCGCGCTACGTGCTGGCCATCAAGGGGAAGGAGCGCGGCAAGTTCGAGGCGTCGGTTCGCGAAGTCGGCAGCGGGCCGGTCGCGGCGCTCGCCCAGCTGCTGCGGGAGGCGCAGAAGCGCATCGACGACGAGCAGCCGCCGACGCCGGTCCCACCGGAGTCGTGGTTTCCCGATGCCCGGCCGCCGGAACCACCGATGGCCCGGCTCGGTAGGGCGGAAGGAGCCGCGCTCCTCGACCGCTTTCGCCGATACCTCCGCGATCATCACCAGCCGGTCACCCGCCAGCGCGACCTCGTGGCACAGGTAGTGTTTCTGTCCGACGATCATCCTTCCGTCGATGCCATCATCCGCCGACTGAAAGAGCGGAACGAGGCGGTGGGGACCGCCACCGTCTACCGGACGCTCGACGTCCTGGTGGAGAGCGGCCTGGTACGGGCCCACGACTTCGGCGAGGGATTCAAGCGCTACGAGCCGATGCCGGCGCAGGCGTACCACGAGCATCTCATCTGCGAGCGGTGCGGCAGCGTGGTCGAGTTTCAGAACGAGCGGCTGGAGCGGATGCTGCCGGTCATCGCGGACGAGCACGCCTTCCAGCATTCGCGCCATCGGGTGGAGATCTACGGAGTCTGCCGTGACTGCCGACGCCGGGAGCTGGTCGTGGGCACCGAGGAGGGAGCATGAACGAGCCGGCGGCGCTGGGTTTCGCGGTGGCATTCGCCGCCGGGCTGCTGAGCTTCCTTTCGCCCTGCGTGCTGCCGCTGGTGCCGTCGTACGTCGGGTTTCTCACCGGCATGACGCTGCCCGAAGTGGGAGGCCGCCGGCGGGTCGCGCTGCTGCACGCGCTGCTCTTCGTGGCGGGCTTCTCCCTCGTCTTCATCCTGCTGGGGGCCAGCGCCACGGCGCTGGGCCGGGCCCTCAACTACTACCAGGTGTGGCTGCAGCGCCTGGGCGGCGTCCTCATCATCGCCTTCGGCCTGGTCTGTCTCGGCGTCTTCAAGTCCGAGTGGCTCACCCGCGAGCGGCGACTGCATCTGGAGCACAAGCCGGTCGGGTTTCTCGGGTCGGCGCTGGTCGGGATGGCGTTCGGGGCGGGGTGGACACCCTGCATCGGCCCGGTGCTCGGGGCGATTCTCGGGCTGGCGGCCACCTCCGCCGATCTCTCGCGCGGGATGATGCTGCTGGCCGTCTATTCCGCCGGACTCGCCGTACCCTTCCTCATCGCCGCGGTGGCGGTCGAGCGGTTCCTCGACTGGTTTCAGCGCTTCCGCGCCTATCTGCCCTGGGTGATGCGCGTCAGCGGCGCGCTGCTGGTGCTGGTGGGCGTGCTGCTGCTGACCGGTGAGTTCACCCGCCTGGCGGGATGGCTCCAGGGGTTCACGCCCGAGCTCCTCCGCCGGCAGATCTGAGCCGCTACCGCTCGACGTACTTCACCGCATAGTCCATCACGCAGATCTGCTGGTACCCCCGGTGCGGGCCGCACGCGACCCCTGCGGCGCCCCAGCGCGGGTCGAGGATGTTGTCGCGATGGCCCCGATCGGGCACGCCATCGTCCACCAGCAGCTGGATCACCACCGCCCGCGCGGGATTCTCTCCGTAGGCGATGTTCTCGGCGACACCCCGAATCCAGCGGCCGTACCGGCTCGCCCGGCGGGCTGGGTCGCTGCGGTCCGTCCCCCGATGCTCGAGACCCCCGATCGGGCCCTGGTCCCTCACGTGATCGGCGGCGGCGGCCGCGAGGCCCTCGGACCAGCGGAGCGGGGAGATCCCCCGCCGAGCCTTCAGCGCGGCGATCGCCTCGCGCACCGCGGCGGGACCTTCATCGGTGCGGAGATATGGCCGGCCGGGGCGGCGGAGGACGTTCCCGTCGAACCGGGGAAGCATCCGCTCGAGATGCTCGGCGTAGCCGGATGGGTCCCGGCGGACGGCATTGGTTTCGGCGTGAATGTCCCGGGCGAGGCGCCCCCACTCGGCGCTGTCGGAGCCAAGGGCCCGGTCATCCCGAGCAGCGCGAGGGATCTTTTCGGTCGTGCGGAGGTAATCCAGCTTGAGACCGGTGCGCCCGGGAGTTCCCAGCGCCAGCAGGCACGCGACCGTCGCCCGGAGGACTCCGATCCTACCCTCCACCCACGCTCTCCTGCTCGAGCTCCTCCTCCAGCTGCTGCCGCCGCAGAAGCTCCCAGTAGCGCCCGCCGCGGGCGATGAGGTCGGCATGGACGCCCTGCTCCACGATGCGCCCGTCATCGAGCACCAGGATCCAGTCGGCGTCGCGCACGGCGGCCAGGCGATGGGAGACGATGATGCTGGTCCGCCCGCTGAGCGCTCCGCGCAGGGCGGTCAGGATCTTCGCCTCGGTATGCGCGTCCACCGCGCTCAAGGCGTCGTCCAGGACGAAGATCGGCGGGTCCTGCGCCAGCGCCCGGGCGATCGCCGCGCGCTGCTTCTGCCCGCCCGAGAGATTGATGCCCCGCTCTCCCAGCACGGTATCGAACCCATGCGGCAGCTGCGGAAGCGCTTCCGCCAGCTGGCTCACCTCGGCCACCCGCTCCAGGCGGCCGTCGTCGGGTGCGCCCAGCAGCACGTTCTCGCGCAGCGACTCGCCGAACAGGAACGTCTCCTGCGGCACGAAGCCCACCGTGCGCCGCAGGTCGTCGAGCTCCAGCCGGCGGATGTCGATCCCGTCGAGTCGAACGGTGCCACGAGTCGGATCGTGAGCGCGGACGATCAGGTCCACGAGAGTGGACTTGCCGGACCCCGTCGGACCCACGACCGCGAGCGAACGCCCGGCTTCGACTTTGAAGCTCACATCCTGAAGGACCCAGCCCCTTTCCTGGGTGCCCGGATACCGGAACCAGACCCCGTCGAACTCGAGCTGCCGTCCGCCCCGGGGCGGCGGCAGGGACGCCGATACGGATGGACTGGTTATCGCGGCCCGTTCCCGGAAGAGCTCGTTGATGCGAGCCATCGAGGCCGCGCCCCGCTGCACCAGGTTTACCGCCCAGCCCAGGGCGATCATCGGCCAGACCAGCATGGCGAGATAAACCCCGAACGCCACGAACTCACCTACGGTAACCTGGCCGGCGATGATCAGCCGGCCGCCCATATAGAGGACGGCGACGGCGCTGAGCCCACCCATCAGGGTGAGCAATGGAAAGAAGAGCCCCTGCACCCGGGCCAAGCTGAGGTTGCGGCGCAGGTATTCCTCGCTGAGGCCGCGGAAATGGGCGATCTCAGCGTCTTCCTGGCGGTACGCCCGCACCACCCGCACCCCGGAGAGGTTTTCGTGAGCGTGGCTGGTGAGGTCGCTGAAATGGGCCTGAATGGCCTGGGACCTGCGGTGGACCAGGCCGCCCAGGGACACCATGATCACCGGCAGGCCCAGAAGGGGCAGGAAGGCGATCAGGGTCAGGCGAGGGCTGATCGCCAGCATCGCGGGTGCAATAAGGAGGGCCCGGATGCTAGTATCCACCAGGTACATGAGCGCCGGTCCGGCCACCATCCTGACAGCCAACAGATCGTTGGTCGTGCGGGCCATCACATCGCCTGTCGGGTACCGGTCGTAGAATTCGGCCGACATCCGCTGAAGATGCTGGTACAGCCGGTCCCGGAGATCCGTTTCGACACGGCGGCTGCCGCTGTTGAGCAGCTCACGCATGCCGTAACGGGCCACTCCCCCGATCAGGGCGACGCCGAGCAGCAGGGCGACGGCGACCTGCACCTCGCGGAAGGCACCCTCGTTTCGCAGCGCGTCGATTCCGTGCTGCAGGAACCGGGGGCCGAGGGTGACGAAGAAGTTGGAGATGACGACCAGGGCGAGGCCGAGGGCGTACGTTCGGAGGTAGGGCCTCAGGAAGGGCAGCAGGGACCGCAGTTCGTGCATATGCTTGAGTGAAATGTCACTGACCAGAGAGACCCGGGCAAGTCACACTGCAAGGAGGGACTGATGACGAGAACGCTTCTCACGGTACTGGCTGTCGTAGGCGTGGCGGCGTGCGGTGGTGGAGAGCGCCGTGACGTCGCCACGGCCGACAGCCTGAGCCGCGATCTCCAGCTTGCTCCGGTGGACACCTCGGCGGAGCTGAACGACCAACCCGCGCCGGAGCCGACCCCGGCCGCGGAGGAACCCGCGCCCACTCCGGCCCCCGCGGCTCCGAAGCCCGCGCCCAAGCCGAAGCCCGCGGCACCGAAGCCGGCCGCCCCGGCGCCGGCCCCAGCGCCGGCTCCCGCTCCGGCCGCGGCGCTTTCCCTAGCCGCGGGTACCGCGATTTCGGCCACGACCGACGCCGAGATCCGGTCTCGGAAGAACAAGGTGGGCGACGAGGTCACGGCTACGGTGGCGAGTGATGTGAAGGACGCCAGCGGCCGCGTCGTGATTCCGGCGGGGTCGAAGGTGGTGCTCAAGGTGACCGCCATCAAGCCCTCGGACAGCAAGAGCGACACCACCGGGACGCTGACGCTCGACGCGGTCGGGGTCGAGGTGAACGGGACCGAGCTTCCGATCGTGGCGACGATCTCCGGTGTCCGAACCACGCTCCAGGGCAGCGGCACCGATGCCAACGACGTCGCCAAGGTCGCCGGCGGAACCGCGGCGGGCGCCATCGTCGGTCGCGTCCTCGGTGGGAGCAGCAAGGGCGCCATCATCGGCGGGATCATCGGCGGCGCGGTCGGGACTCAGCGCGCCATCGAGACCAAGGATCGCGACGTGGTCCTGCCGCAGGGCACCTCAGTGACCCTTACGCTGGACCAGAAACTGATGGCGTCGAGCTGACCTAGCCGACAGCTCCACCACATCCTCCGCGAACGAGGGACCTACGCCCCGGTCATCCAGACCGGGTGGGTAGGTCCCTCGCTTCGCTTGGGATGAAGGGTTGTCCTTCCCCCACGCCCTCAGCTGGTCAGTATCCCGCGCCCCCGCCTCCTCCCCGCGGATCGCTCACACCCTGCCAACCGGCTGGAGTGCGGATGATGGCCTCGACGTCACCCCAGTGGCCTCGGGTGGAGATCCCATGCCCTCGCGAGCGAAGGCTGTCCAGCGTCGTCGTCGTGAAGCCGTCTTCCTCGACCCGGAGGCTGTCGGGCAGCGCCTGGTGGTGCATCCGCGGCGCCGTCACCGCCTCGGGAAGGGGCATGCGGTGGTCGATCACATTCGAGATCACGTGGTAGACCATGGTGATGATGCGCGGCCCGCCCGGGGTCCCCACCACCATGTGGAGTTGCCCGCTCGGATTCAGCACGATGCTCGGCGTCATCGCCGACAGCATCCGCTTGCCCGGCGCGATGGCATTGGCCTCGCCCTGCACCAGGCCATACATGTTCGGCTTGCCCGGTGCGGTTGCGAAATCGTCCATCTCGTTGTTGAGGAGAAAACCGGCGCCGGTCACCGTCACCGCGCTGCCGTAGCTGTCGTTGAGCGTGGTGGTGCAGCTCACCGCGTTGCCCTCCGCGTCCACCACCGAATAGTGGGTGGTCGACGACCCACCTGCCACGGCGGGATCGAAGGGTGGGGTGGGCGTGGCGTGCTCTCCGATCTCGCTCCGAAGCGTCGCCGCGTACTCCTTGGAGAGCAGCCGGTCGATCGGGTTCCGCACGAAGTCCGGATCTCCCAGGTGCCGGTTGCGGTCGGTGAAGGCCCGCCGCATCGCCTCAGCCTCGCGGTGAATCAGCGCCGGCGTACCGAATGCCGGGAGGGGATCGTACCCCTCCATGATGTTGAGGATCTCCCCCATCGTGACGCCACCCGACGAGGCGGGAGGCATCGAGTAGATCGTGTGGCCTCGGTACCGGATCGCGATCGGCTCCCGCCAGATCGCCCGGTACCCGGCCAGGTCGGCATGACTGATGAGGCCGCCGCCGCGCGCCATCTCGGCCACAATCAGGTCGGCGACGACACCCTGGTAAAATCCGGCCGCTCCCTCCCTGGCGATCGCCTCGAGTGTCGCCGCGAGGTCCGGCTGGACCAGCCTGGAGCCCGGCACCGGCGGACGCCCGGCGGGCAGGAAGCTTACCAGCGAGGCGGGGAATGAGCTGAGGCGGGCGCTGTCGCTCCGGATCGACTCACTGCGGTACTCGTCCACCACGAATCCGTCGCGCGCCAGACGGATCGCCGGCGCGATCACCGAATCGAATGGCAACCGGCCGAGCTGCTGGTGCGCCGCCGTCAGGCCGGCGACGGCGCCGGGAACGCCGGCGGCCAGATGCCCCGTGACACTGCGCTCGGTCGGCTCCCCGTTCGGGTCGAGGTACATGTCGCGCGTCGCGCCACCTGGCGCCGTCTCCCGGTAGTCGAGGGAGCGCACGGTGCCGTCCGCGGTGCGGATGACCATGAAGCCGCCGCCGCCGATGTTGCCGGCTTCCGGGTGCACCACGGCGAGCGCGAAGCCTACCGCGACCGCCGCGTCCACCGCGTTGCCGCCTGCCCGCAGGATGTCCCGGCCGATCTCGCTCGCCAGCGGGTGGCCGGATACGACCATCGCCGCCGGCGCCTCCGTCACCCGAGCATTGCCGGTGAACGGCCAATCGCCGGAGATGCCGGCAGCCGGCGCCGGGCTACCGGGCGTGCGGCCGGCGCAAGCCGGTCCCAAAGACGAGCGCGAGCAGGAGTGGCACGGGCCGGCGGAGACGCACGGAGACCTCGACAGCGGGGGATGATGGAGGAGCCGGGAGTTGCCCCGGATGTTCGACGCCGTCTAATTTAATCCGCTTTGTCCAAGTCGCTTACACGCCTTCACCTGCTGTCTGTCATCCCGAGCGAAGCGAGGGATCTTGCGCGCAGAGTTCGATGACCGCGGAGAAGATCCCTCGCTCCGCTCGGGATGACAGTACCTTTCCGCGTGGCTGACGACTACCTCGACTCGCGCCTGACCGAGCGGCGCAATCCCCGAAGCTCCACCATCGATACCGCCTCCTCGCTGGAGATCGTCGATCTCATCGGCGCCGAGGACGCGACCGTGCCCGGTGCCGTCGGCCGGACCCGGGAGGAGATCGCGCGCACGGTGGACCTGATCGAGTCCGCGTTCCGCGCGGGTGGCCGGCTGGTCTACGTCGGCGCGGGCACCAGCGGACGCTTGGGCGTGCTCGACGCCGCGGAGTGCCCCCCGACCTTTGGGACGCCGCCGGAGATGGTGGTCGGCGTGATCGCCGGCGGCTATCCCGCCCTGGTGAAGTCGGTGGAAGGCGCCGAGGACGACGTGAACGCCGCGATCGGCGAGATGGACGCGCGCCGCATCGGTCCGGACGACGTGGTGATCGGCATCGCCGCCAGCGGGACCACGCCCTTCGTGCGGGCGGCCCTGTCGCGCGCGCAGACGCTCGGCGCCCGCACCGCGATCGTTTCCTGCTCCGAGCCGCCCAAGCTGCTGCGCGAAACCTGCGATGTCTGCATCGTGGTGGCCGTGGGTCCCGAGATCGTCACCGGGTCCACTCGCATGAAGGCGGGAACGGCCACCAAGCTGGTGCTCAACACGCTCACCACCGGCGCCATGATCCGGCTGGGCAAGACCTACGGCAATCTGATGGTGGACCTCCGGGCATGGAATGACAAGCTGATCGATCGCAGCCAGCGCATCGTCATGGAGACCACCGGGCTCGGCCGCGAGCAGGCCCGGGACGTGATCCAGGCGGCGGACGGCAAGGTGAAGACCGCGATCGTGATGGCTCGGCGCCGGGTCTCCCGTGACGAGGCGGAGCGCCTGCTGGAGGATCATGGGGGCCGGCTTCGGGAGATCGTCGGCGACCCCCCGCCGGTGCGGGGCGCATGACCGAGCGTCCCATGCTCGGTGTCGGCCTGATGTCGGGCACCTCGCTCGACGGCGTGGATGCCGCCCTGGTGCGGATCGACGGACCGACCCACGCGACGCTGCTCGATTTCGTCACCCGCCCCTATGACGACGGGGAGCGTGCCGAGCTGCGTGCCGCGCTCGACCCCGGCGGCCAGGCGGGCCCCGCCGCGCTGGCGCGGCTCCACGTCCGAATCGCCGAGTGGGCCTCGGAGGCGGTCCAGATCCTCCTCGCCCAGGCCCGGACCCCGGCGTCCGACCTGACCTTCATCGCCTTCCCGGGCCAGACGGTTTGGCACGAGCCGCCCACCGTTACCTGGCAGCTGGGCGAGCCCGCGGTGCTCGCCGAACGATTCGGGGTGAAGGTGGTGAGCGGCTTTCGGCCACGCGACGTGGCGGCGGGAGGGCAGGGGGCGCCGCTCGTCCCCATGGCCGACGTGCTGCTCTTCGCCGCGGCGGATCATCCGCGGGTCCTGCTCAACCTGGGCGGGATGGCGAACCTCACCTACGTCCCCCGGCGGGCGCAGGAGGAGGGCGTCCTCGCGTTCGACACCGGCCCCGGCGTCGCCATCGTCGACGGCGTGGCCCGGCTGGTGGATGCACGCCGCTCGTACGATCGCGACGGCCACATCGCGGCCAAGGGCAATGCGAGCGAGGCGGTGCTCGCCGAGCTGCTGGCCGATCCGTTCTTCGCCGAGCCGCCACCCAAGAGCACCGGCCGAGAGCGGTTCGGGGATCAGTACGCCCGTGAGCTCCACCGGCGCGTTCCCGGTCCCGACGGGGTCACGACGGCCGTGGAGCTCACCGCCAGAAGCGTGGCCGGCGCCGTGGGACGCTGGGTCCCGGGAGACGCCGAGGTCGTGGCGTCCGGAGGCGGCTGCCACCACCCTGGGCTGATGGCCGCGCTGCGGCGTGGGCTCGACGCGTTGCCGGGGCGTCATCCGCTGCGGACCTTCGAGGAGCTGTTCTTTCCCGGCGACGCGAAGGAGGCGGTCGCCTTTGCCCTGCTCGGCTATCTCACGCTGCATGGCCAGCCGGGCAACGTGCCGGCCGCCACCGGGGCCGCCGGGTCCCGTGTGTTAGGCGCTATCACGCCGGCATGATGACAGGCACCCCGGATCCCGGACGGCTGATTCTCCCGGCGCTGCGCGCGGGGCCGGGAGGGGCGTTCGGCCACGAGGCCGGCGCCATCGCCGACGCCCTCGATCTCGGCGTAGGCGGGTTCATCATCTTCGGTGGCAACGCGGAGACCGTGCGCCGCCTCACCGCCGATCTCCAGCGCCGAGCCGAGCGGCCCTTGCTCCTCGCTTCGGATCTGGAGCGTGGCGCGGGTCAACAGGTGGAAGGGCTCACCGAGTTCCCGCCGCCGCTCGCACTGGCGGCGCTGGACGACCCGGCGGTGGCCCGCTGGGCAGGGGCCGTGACGGCGCAGGAAGCGCGCGCGGTCGGGATCAACTGGGTCTTCGCACCGGTCGCCGACCTGGACGTGCTGCCGGAGAACCCGATCGTGCAAACCCGCGCCTTCGGTGACGACCCCCATCGGGTGGCCACCCTGGTGCGCAACTGGATCGAGGGATGCCAGGCCGCGGGCGCCCTGGCCTGCGCCAAGCACTATCCAGGGCACGGGCGCACGGCCGCCGATTCTCATATCAGTCTTCCCGTCGTGGATGCGAGCCGCGAAAGCCTGGCGGCGAGCGACATGATCCCGTTCGCGGTGGCCGCGGAGTGCGGAGTCGCCGCCATGATGACGGCCCACGTCGCATACTCGGCGCTCGATCCCTCGGGAGCGCCGGCCACGCTCAGCCGCGGGATCATGGACGGGCTCCGCCGCTCGCTCGGCTTCGACGGCCTGGTGGTGACCGACGCGCTGATCATGGACGGCGCGCTGGTGGGACGCCGTGAGTCCGATGCGGCGGTCGAGGCCGTGCAGTCGGGCGTAGACCTGCTGCTCTACCCCAAAGACCCGAGACGGGTACGGGATGCGCTGATCAGCGGGCTGGAGGGCGGGGCGCTGACGCCTGGGCGAATCGAGGAGGCCCTCCGGCGGTACGAGCGCGCGGTCGCGGCGGCGACGCGCTCGACGCCGCCGGTGCGCCGTGGGCCCTTCGACTCGGCGGGTGGCCTGGCGGACGCACTGCTTCAGCAAGGGATGGTGCGCGGGGACGCGCCGCCGCTCTCGGGGCCGGTGGACCTGGTGGTGGTGGACGACGACGTCGGCGGGCCCTACCCGCCAAGTCCGAGCGACTACACGGCGAAGGCATTGGGGCCCGAGCTCGCCAGCCGCTACACCGGGGGCTCGCGAATCGTGCTGGTCTTCGCCGAGCCGCGGGCATGGAAGGGAAGGGCGGGGTTCGGCGAGGGCTCCCGCGATGCCCTCGCGAGTTACGCCTCGGATGCGGACCTGATCGTGCTCTTCGGCCACCCGCGGCTGGTCGAGCAACTACCCAGCGAGGCGCCGGTCCTGCTCGCGTGGCATCGACAGCGATTGATGCAGGAAGCCGTCGCGAGGTGGATTCGGGCTAGGCTCCGGTAGCCTCCCGGCCCTCGACCTCGTCACCGGCATGGCGAACCCAGGGCAGCAGCGCATAGGCCGGAACGCCGAGCGCGAAGGTGAGCAGGAAGTACTGAGCAAAGCCGAGCCGCTCCGCCAGCAACCCCGATGACAGACCCACCGCCCAACGGCTCAACGCGTAGACCGCGGTGAGAAGGGCGAACTGGGTGGCCGCGTAACGGCGCTCGCAGACCGACATCAGGAACGCCAGGAACGCAGCCGTTCCCAGTCCCGCCGCGAAGTTTTCGAAGAGCGCCGCACCGGAGATCAGGCCCCGGTGTGCCGGCGCCGCCGCGGCCAGCGCGTACCCCAGGCTCGAGAGCAGCTGCACCAGGCCCATCGTCCACAGCGCCCGGAAGATCCCGATGCGCGTGGCGAGCACGCCGCCCAACGCCGCGCCCGCGAGCGTGGCGATCAGGCGCCCGGTCGTGAGCGCGGCGATCTGGTCGAGCGAGAGTCCCCGGTCCACCCAGAAAGGCTTGGTCATGGGGTCCATCGCCGAGATGTCGAGCTTGAAGAGGAGGGCGAAAAGGATCACGGCCCAGATGCCCGGCCGGCGCAGCAGCGCGACGATCGGCTCCCCCAGCGCCTCGGCATGCTGGGACCCGCGACTGGTCTCGGGCAGGACGAACGATCCGGCGGCGAGCGCCGCGGTGATGCCCGCTCCCACGAGAAAGGCTGCGTCCCATCCTCGTCGTGCCGCGACATAGACCAACAGCGCGCTGGAGACGAAGCTCGCACCCCGATACGCCCCGATCCGAACCGAGTTGGCCACACCGAGCTCGCGACCCGACGTCGTCTCGATGGTGTAGGCATCGATCGCGATGTCCTGCGTGGCGGAGAGCGTCACGTAGAGGACGAGGAGCGCGCCGAGCCAGGCGCCGTGATGCGTGGGATCGGCGGCGGTCAGGATCGCGGTCGCGATCGCGAGGAGGACCAGGCAGGCTCTGATCCAGACTCGCCGGCTGCCGATGCGATCCACCAATGGAGCCCAGAGGAACTTGAGCACCCACGGCATCGAGGCGCCGGTGGCGAGACCGATGCCAGCCAGGCTCACTCCCTCCTGCGCCAGCCAGACGGGGATCGTTTCGTTGAAGAAGAAGTAGGGCAGGCCCGAGGCGAAGGAGAGCGCCCCGATCCACGCCAGGCGGCCTCGGAGCGGAGCGACGGTCACTCGCGCGTCAGAGGAGGGCGGTGAGGATCAGTACGATCAGGGCGACCAGCGCGGCGACGATCAGCAGGTCGGTGGAACGGCTCGCCGGCTCGGATGGGTGGGGGGCCGGGGCAAGCGGGAGCGGAGCCGGCGTCAGATGCTCCGGGGCCAGCACGGGCTCGGTGATCTCCTCATCAGGGACCTCGTACACCTGATAGCCGGCCCCGTCCGTCGAGTCAGGCTCGGGCAGCCCGTCGCCGTCGAATCGCGCCGCCACCACAGTCACGTTGTCCGGCCCGCCGCGCTCGTTCGCGAGATCGATCAGGGCGCTGCAGAGCGAGGGCAGATCGGCGCTCTCCGCCACCATCTGCGAGAACTCCTCCCGCTTCACCACGCCCGGACAGACCGTCGGAGCAGAGGATGAGGGTGTCTCCTCGGCGGAGTTGTTTGGCGGCTCACGTCCACCTTCACCCGCGGATCCGGTCCCAGTGCCTGAAGGATGATGTTGCGGCGCTCGCTCTGCTCGGCCTCCTCCTCGGTCAGCTCGCCGGCGTCCACCAGGCGCTGGGTGAGCGACTGGTCCCGCGTGAGCTGGAACGCTACGCCGTTTCGAACCAGGTAGCCTCGGCTGTCACCGATCTGGGTGAGGTAGAGCTCGTCGCCGAAGATTCCGGCGGCGGTGACCGTGGTGCCCATCCCCCGGACGTCGGGATGCTCGCGCGCGTAGGCGTATATCTGCTGGTTCGCCAGCTCCACCGCCTCCTTCATGCGGTAGGCGAAGCGCGCCGCGGAGACTTCCGCATCCTCGGCCCAGGCGGTGGAGAGGTGGCGGTAGATGCTGTCGGCCGCCATGGCGCTCGCGATCTCGCCGGCCGCGGCGCCGCCCATGCCGTCGGCAACGATGAAGAGAGAGCCGCGCGGCCCTACCTCGTGACTGCGCACGTCGGGCTGCAGGTTCGCATTGCCCGAGCTGAGATCGGCGACGAGGAAGGTGTCCTCGTTGTGCTCGCGGGTAAGTCCCAGGTCGGTCTTGCCGAAGACGGACACGCGGACCGGTGCGCTGGTCACACGTCCCCCTGCGGAGAGCGACACTTCTCGGAACCGTCTGCGTGGGTGCGGCTGGCGACGGCGAGAGTCACTCGGGTGAAGCCCTCCAGAGTTCTCATGTAGTGGTGAGGTGTCACGAATCTAGGGAGAGGTATGGAGAGCGTCAACGTCCGCGTAGCGTAAGTCATAGCCAATATGTACCTTGCAACCATGGTTTTCGTTCGCCGCCCTGGCGCGCTCGCCCTGCTGCTGGGGCTCACGGCGTGCGCCCGCTCCACCGGCTCCCAGCCCGCCCCCTCACCTGCCGCGGGCATCCTCGCCGATACTGCCGCTTCGACACCGCTCGCCTCCGCGCTACCCGAGGTTCCCATGGTGCGCGGTCCCCTCGCCATCCGGGTGGTCTATCCGCCACCGGATGGCACGGTCCGGGCCAGGGATTCGAGCTTTCTGTTGGGCTCGGTGGGGACCGGGGCGGCCCGCCTCACCATCAACGGATATCCGGTCCGCGTCTGGCCCAACGGTGGGTGGCTCGCCTGGATTCCGCTCCCGCACGACAGCCTCATGCAGTTTCACATCGCCGCCAGCACGGCCACCGACTCGTCGGTGCTCGACTACACCCTGCGCCGGGCCGGCTGGCGGCCGCCGCCCGGTCCGGAGCTGTGGCTCGATTCGACGTCGCTGGCGCCGCGCGGCCGCGCCTGGTGGCCGGCCGGGGAATATCTGACGCTGTCTGTCCGGGCCAGCGAAGGCTCTCAGGTCCGATTGCGGCTTCCCGACGGGACGATCGTGCCGCTCTCGGCGGAGTCGCGCTTGGAGGAGGTTCCGGAGGGGATTCGCGCCTTCGACCGTGACACCGCCAATCTGGTCACTCCGGTCCGCCGCGACCGCTACGTCGGCGTGCTGCGGGGTCGCGCAGTGGGCCCCGACCCCGGTCCTGTGCTCCCCATGCCATGGAATCCGCCGGTGGCGGCGGGGCTCTTGCCGGACTCAGTGGCTTGGGGCGTGGTCGAGGCGATCCGGGGCCTCGACACCGTGCGTGCGCGCTGGCCGTTGCAGGTCGGGGTTCTCGATACCCTCCCCGTAATCGCCGAGCTGGACGACGACACCGCCGGAACCGGTCTCACCGACCGCCTCACGGTAGGCCGTGCGGTCTCTGGTGGGACCTACCACTGGTTCTTCCCCACCGGCACCCGCGCGCGAGTGAGCGGCCGGATCAATGAGGACCTCCGGCTGCACCTGGCGCCGCGGTCCGAAGCCTGGATCTCCGCGGCCGAGGCCCGCCCCATACCCGGCGTCAATGCGGTCCCCGCCGTGGTGGGATCGGTGAGGCTGACGCCGATGCGGGATCGGGTCCGAATGCGAGTGCCGCTGAGCCATCGGGTGCCGTTCAAGGTGACCGAGTCCGAGCGGAGCCTCACCCTGCGCCTCTACGACGCGTTGGGCGACGTCAACTGGATCCAGTACGGCGCGGCCGACACCCTGATTCGCCGGGTCGCCTGGGACCAGGACGATCGCGATGAGGTGACACTGACGGTGGAGCTGGCCCGGGGCCTGTGGGGCTATCATACCCACTGGGAGCGGGGCGACCTCGTTCTCGATATCCGTCGCCCGCCGTCTCTGGACCAGAGCGGGTCGTTGAAAGGCCGACTGATCGCGGTCGATCCGGGCCACCCGCCCGGCGGTGCCAGTGGTCCCACCGGACTTCGCGAGGCGGAGGCGAACCTCGGCGTCGGCCTCGAGGTGAAGCGCCTGCTCGAGCAGGAAGGCGCGCGGGTGTTCATGACTCGGACCGAAGACGTGCCGCTGGAGCTGTGGCCCCGGGTGGACCTGGCCGAGCGCTCCGGCGCCGAGCTGCTCGTGTCCATTCACAACAACGCGCTGCCCGACGGGGTGAACCCGCTGACGAACAGCGGGACCAGCGTGTACTACAACCAGCCACGGAGCGTTCCCCTCGCCCAGGCGGTGCAAACGGCGCTGGTCCGCCGCCTGGGGGTGCGCGACCTCGGCGTTGGCCGGGGCGATCTGGCGATGGTGCGCACGACGTGGATGCCCGCGATACTCACGGAGGGATTGTTCATGATCGTGCCCGAGCAGGAGGCGGCGTTGCGCGCGCCCCAGGGCCAACGGCTTTACGCCGAGGGGGTGGTGGAGGGCATCCGCCGCTTCTTGCGTGACCGCGCCCTCGAATCATAGGCTTCCGGGTGTGGGCCGGCGGCGGGCCGGGGCGTCTCCTAGTTCGAATCTCAAACCGCCCGTCGTGCCTCAGGATGAGTCGGAATGAGGATCCGCAGATGCCCGCCCCGCTAGGCTGTCCCACCGCGAACCGCGGAGTCCGTTCCCGACCGCGACTTCTGGTCGCGGCGCTGTCCGTCGCCTTCCTGGCGATCGCCCCGGCGCTTCGCGCGCAGGAGCCCGCCGACCGCGTGCAGCTGGAGCGCTTCCGCGACTCCATCGCCGCCACGATGGACTCGACGGGACTTCTGGCGCTCGAGCGGCGCCTCATCGATCAGGCGAAGGCCGAGCGCAACAACGCGATGACCCATCTCCGGCTGGGGTTTCTGTCCCTCAGGCTCGGCGAGCTCGGCGGGCAGTCGCACTACGAGGACGCGGCCTCCGAATTCCAGTGGGCGATCGACCTCCAGCCCACCTGGCCGTATAGCTGGTACGGCATGGGAGCCGCCGAATACGGCGTCGGCGATTCCCAGATCTCCTTCGTCACCGGCATCAAGACGATGCTCGGCAAAGACGCGCTCACCCGATCGGCGATGGCCTTCGCCAAGTCGGCCGAGGTGGATCCCAGTTTCGACCGCGGCCTGGTGGACCTCGCCAACACCGCCTTGCGGCAGCGGGTCAATATCAAGCTCGGCGTGGCGCTGGAGGCCCTCCGCCGCGCCGCCGCGACCGAATCGGGCAGCCATCCCGACGTCCTTCTGGCGCGGGGTCGGGTGGAGCGCGAGGTGGGCGACGGCGATTCGGCACTCGCCGCGTTCCAGGGCTATATGGCCGCGGGACCCAATCGGAGCCTGGCGCAGCTCGAGGTGGCCCGAACGCTCTTTCTGCTGGGTCGATTCGACGGCCTCGCTCCCTACTTCGAAGGCGCCGGCTCGGACGATTCGGTCACGGTCGCGGGGTACCGGGCCGATCTGGCGACGATCGCGTCGGACAGCGTGATGGGCGAGTTCGACCGCACCTCCGGGCGCCGGCGAGCCGACTATGTGAAGCAGTTCTGGAGTGAGCGCGACCGCATCGAGCTCCGCGGCGAAGGTGAACGCCTCAGGGAGCACTACCGCCGCCTCTTCTACGCCCGCAAGAACTTCCAGCTCACCTCTCTCAACCGTCACTACGACATCGTCGAACGCTACCGGTCCGGCAGCCGCGACTTCGACGACCGGGGCATCATCTACATCCGCCACGGCGAGCCGACCAGCCGGGCGAGCTACGCCGCCCCCGGTCTCGAGCCCAACGAATCATGGCGGTACAGCCGGCCCGACGGCGACATGATCTTCCACTTCATGGCGCGGGAGGACGTGCAGGACTTCAAGCTGGTCGAAAGCCTGTTCGACGTGCTCGGGTTCAGCAACGCGCTGGCGCTGCGAGGCGGGCTCGCAGGGTCGGAAGGCGATCCCATGGCGCAGCAGCTGCTGCTGTCGCGGGAGCAGCTCGCCCCGATCTACGGGCGGCTCCAGGCGGCGGGCAGGATCAGCACCGGCCGGTACCAGACCGAGGAGCGTCAGGTCGGGCAGGAGAGCATCGCGCTGGGAACTACCAGCGACAGCTACGAGCTGCGCTTTCCCAACGAGCTGAAGGTGAGCTCCGAGGTGCTCGCCGTCGGGCGGGACTCCACCGGGACGCAGGCGCAGATCGCGTATGCCGTCGCGGGGTCCACGCTCGAGCCGGTGATGGTGACCCGAGGCTACCTGTATTCCGTGCGAGTGCGATTCGTGGCCACCGACCGGCTGGATCGCGTGGTGGCCTCGCTCGACACCACCCGCCACTTCGTGGCGCCGGCGCCGGTTCCCGATGGCGAGCACCTGGTCGGCCGGGTGTCCGTCCCGCTGCCGCCGGGCCGGTTCAACTATCGCCTCGCCATCCAGCAGGGCGAGGAGGCCGGCATCCTGCTTCCCACCGACACGATCAGGGTGGGCCGGCCCACCTCTACCTCGCTCGCGCTCAGCGATCTGGTCCTCGGAAGCCGGAACACCAACCTCTTTTGGCGGCGCACCGCGGAGGACACCGTCGCCTTCAATCCGCTCCGGACCTTCAAGAAGAAGGAGGACATGGAGCTGTACTACGAGGTCGAGGGGCTGAGCGCCGGAACCGAGTATACGGTGCGCATCGTGGTGCGGAGGCAGGGCGGGGGAGGCGGGCTACTGAGAAAAGTGTTCGGTGGCGGGTCGGCCCAGATCAGCCTCAAGTTCGAGGAGACGGCGTCGTTTCCGATCACCAGCACCAGCCGGAGCCTGAAGCTCGACAAGCTCAAACCGGGGAATTACACCCTCGAGGTCTCGGTGGAGGACGACTCCGGACGGTCGGACAAGCGGGTGCGGCCGTTCCAGGTGGTGCAGGAGGAGTAGCTGGGGCAGGGGGAGCCGGGTGTCCGAGCGAAGCGAGGGATCTTCTCGGCGGGCGTCGAACGCCGTTTCGAGAGGATCCCTCGCTTCGCTCGGGATGACATCGTTGCTTATCGGTCCGCCGTTCCGCCGTTCCGCCTTCCGGCTTACAGCGGCCACGCCCCCGGCCGCTCGTGGGTCAGCACCAGCAGCGGCTGGACCAGCGTCTCGGCCTTCACCAGCGCCTCAACCTGGACCAGATGTTGGGTAACTCCCGCGCTGGTGTCGAAGGTCGAGATGTGCATGACCAGCGAGGAGAGCGGGCGTTGCAGCGCGGCGGGAGAATCGGCCTCGGTGGTGTCGATCGCCTCGCCGGCCCCGAAGGTGATCCTGGCATGCCCGAAGAGCCAGATCGGAAGCCCGTCCAGCCCCTTGAGGAGATGCTCGCTGAGGGCCAGGCTCTCACCCTGGAGGGTGATCACGCCAAGGGTCGGTCGCTCGTTGTGCCGCCGCGAGTGCACCACGAACCCGTAGTTGAAGCCCGGGTCCTGGCCGGCGGCGCGGCGCAGCGCGCCACGCAGTTTCTGCTGGCTGAAGGCAATCGTGTGGTACGGAACCACGGTGACCCTCCGGATTTGGCAAGGAATTGAGTGCGAACCGTTGCACATGACGTGCCATTTGGCCGGGCCAGCGTGGCGGCGGGGCTGGGAGGCGGAATTTCATAGGGGAAATGCGGTTGGGATGTTTTTTCCGGCCTCTTCAGCCTACCGCCGCGCTGCTCTGCCTTCTGCATTTCGTCTCGCACAACGCCACGCTCCGCGGCGCTTGACTCCCCCCGACGGGTCGGTAGCTTCCGCGCATGTTCTGCTCCCGTTGCGGCAGCGAAATCACCGGAAAATCCAAGTTCTGTCCTTCCTGCGGTCTCGACCTGATGGCCACCACCCCGGTCCATGCCATCGCGACCGGGGCTCTTGATGAGACGGACCTGGTTCGCGATGCTCTCACGGCCGAATACGAGATCATCGAGGAGCTGGGCCGGGGCGGGATGGCCATGGTCTACCGGGCGCGCGATCGCCAGCTCGAGCGCGAGGTGGCCATCAAGGTGCTGCCGTTCTCGTTGGCCTTCGACTCGGAGTTCGTCGAGCGGTTCCAGCGCGAGGCGCGCACCGCGGCGCAACTGGAGCACCCCAACATCATCCCCATCTTCCGGGTCGGCCGGTCCGGACGGGTGATCTATTTCGTCATGAAATTCCTTCGGGGCGGCTCGGTCGCGACCGTGCTGGGCGAGCGGCGGAGGCTCCTGCCCCCGGAGATTCGGCGGCTGCTGCTCGAGGCCGGCAGCGCGCTGGGCTATGCCGCGCAGCGCGGCATCGTCCACCGCGACATCAAGCCCGATAACATCATGTTCGATGAGTTCGGGCAGTGCGTCCTGACCGACTTCGGGATCGCCAAGGCCGCCTCGGGCCAGCGGCTGACCGGCACCGGGATGTCCATCGGGACGCCGCACTACATGAGCCCCGAACAGGCCCGCGCGCAGTCCATCGACGGCCGCAGCGATATCTACAGCTTGGGTGTGGTGGCCTATCAGGCGCTCGCCGGCACGGTCCCCTATGACGGCGAGGACAGCTTTTCCATCGGCTACAAGCATATCACGGAGCCGGTGCCGACGCCGCAGCTCATCACCGCGGACGAGCGGCGCCTGTACGAGGTGATCAAGCGGATGCTGATGAAGGACCCGGCGGACCGGTTTCAGAGCTGTGAAGAGCTGGTTGCGTCGCTTCAAGGGCAGCCCATCGCGCCCGCCGGGAGCGTACGGGCGTCCGCGTCAGTCGCCGCGGCGGGTGTCGGCGTGGGAGTGGGGCCCACCGTGCCGAGCCCGGCGCTCGGCGGTCCTGCGCTGATTGTCAGCCAGCCGACCACCCCGATCGACTCGCCGCTGGTGAATCGGAGGACGACGCCGCGGGAGCGGCGCGACAATCCGCGCCGGGTGGCGGACCGGTCGGTTGCGATGCGCCGCGCCGCGTCCTCCGGGCTCGGCTGGCTGTGGCTGGTACTGGCGATCGCGGGGGGTGTGGGCGGCGCCGCCTACTACTACAGTAAGCGCGGCTTTGCGCCTTTCGCCGCGGCCGCCGCCGCCGACTCGGTGGCGGCCGACTCCGCCGCCGCAGCCGGGGACAGTCTCCGCGGGGTGCCGCCGACTTCGCCTCCGCCGGCGGCAACGGCGCCTGCCTCCACCCCGCCGGAGGCCGCTCCAGCGCCCTCGCCGAGTCCGACTCGCCGCCCCGCCCCGAGACCGTCGGACGCGCCTCCCGTCGCTCCTGTCTCCGGCCGACAGCGGGAGCGTCCGCCTGGTCGGACTTCCGCGGGGCTCCACCGTCCTGATCGACGAGCGGCCGGTCACCGACCCGACGACCCGGCTTACCCCCGGCCGGCACGTGCTCGCGGTCTCGGCTCCGCGCTTCAATTTTTTCACCGACACCATCGTGGTCCGCTCGGGCGAGACCCTCGAGCTGACGCCGCAGTTGCAGCCTCTCGGCGCGCCGGAGCCGGCCGCTTCGGGCGCCTCACCACAGTCGCCCACTCGTCCGCCGCGGGCCGCCGCCCGCTGCTCACCGGGGCCGGGCTACAACGCCGACGGCAGCTGCTTCGACGAGCGGCCCAAGCCGGTCAATCCCCCGTTCGTCCCGCTGCCGGACGGTGTGACCGGCACCCCTCGTCCGTCCCTGCTCTGGGTCAAGGTCTCGGCCGAGGGCCGCACGCTGGACCTCCAGCGCCTCCGCCCCTCGGACGATTCGACGTTCGAGCGCGCGGCCCGCGATTTCGTCTGGACCGTGTCCTGGCACCCGGCCCTCAAGGACGGTGCGGCAGTGGAAGCGTGGACCCAGATGCTCTTCCCGCCGCAGCCGCAGTAGCCCCACTGCCCAGCATCCACCCCACCGCGTTCATCGCTTCGACCGCCGCCGTCATGGGAGACGTGACGCTGGGGGAGGAGTCGAGCATCTGGTACGGCGCCGTGCTCCGCGCCGACATGGCGCCGATCGTGATCGGCTCGCAGACCAACCTGCAGGACGGCACCATCGTCCACGTGGACGAGGGTGTGCCCTGCCACGTCGGCTCCAGGGTGGGCGTGGGTCACCGGGTGATCCTCCACGGCTGCGTGGTGGAGGACGACTGCCTGATCGGCATGGGGAGTGTCCTGCTGAACCACGTGCGCGTCGGGGCCGGCAGCGTGGTGGCCGCAGGGGCGGTGCTCCCCGAGGGAATGCAGGTGCCGCCGCGGTCGCTCGTCATGGGGGTGCCCGGGCGCATCGTGCGCGCGGTGGACGAGCGCCTGGCGCGCCGGATAGCGGAAACCTGGTCGCACTACGTCGGGCAGGCGCGGGCCCATCGGGCCGGGCGATTTCCGCTCCAGCGGGCGTCGGAGTAGACCCCGCGCTCCATCCACAGCCGTGCACTTTTTCCACACCGCGCACAACCCGGGAAGTGCGGTTATTTTTGTGATGTGGGAATCAGGATCGCACGCAGGGACGCGGCTTTTTGGTGCTATTGTGCCCCATCACCCCTTGGCCTAGTTTGGCCTTCCGCTGTTCGCGGATTGAAGGGCATGGTCGCACCGGTTGCCGCTCCACTCTCGTCGCATCCATATCTCAAGCGGGGAGCACTATGAAATCGTCCACCCCACGGGACGCGGTTCAGCTTTCGCCCAACGCCGTCACGGTACTGGAGAAGCGGTACCTGGTGAAGGATGACGGCGGCAGGCCGGTGGAGACACCGAGCGACCTGTTCTGGCGGGTGGCGCGCACCGTCGCCGAGGCCGACCGCAGGTACGGCGGGTCGGAAAAGGCGGTGGAGCAGGCGGCGCAGGAATTCTACGATCTGATGGCCGGCCGGCTGTTCATGCCGAACTCGCCTACCCTGATGAACGCCGGCCGACCGCTGGGCCAGCTGTCCGCCTGCTTCGTGCTCCCGGTCGACGACGCGCTCTCCAATGGGAAGAGCGGGATCTACGACACCCTGCGGGCGATGGCGCTGGTGCACCAGTCGGGCGGCGGCACCGGGTTCAGCTTCTCCCGGCTCCGGCCCAAGAACGACATCGTCCGGTCCACCATGGGTGTGGCCTCGGGTCCGGTGTCGTTCATGAGTCTGTTCGACGCCTCGACCGACGTGGTGAAGCAGGGCGGGACCCGCCGGGGCGCCAACATGGGCATCCTCCGGGTCGACCATCCCGACATCATGGACTTCGTCACCTGTAAGGACGACACCAGCAAGATCACCAACTTCAACATCTCGGTCGCGGTGACCGACGCCTTCATGGCGGCGGTGGAGGCCGACGCGCCGTACGACCTGATCCATCCCAAGACCGGCGCCGTCACCGGGCAGCTTCAGGCGCGCGCGGTGTGGGAGCGCATCATCCATGGGGCGTGGAAGACCGGCGAGCCCGGCGTGTTCTTCGTGGACAAGGCCAACTACTACAATCCGGTCCCCCACCTCGGCGCCTACGAGGCGACCAATCCCTGCGGCGAGCAGCCGCTCCTGCCCTACGACGTCTGCAACCTCGGCTCCATCAACCTCGGCGCCTTCGTGACCCCAGAGTCACCCCGAGCGGAGCGAGGGGTCGACTGGGACGGCCTGCGCCGTGCGATCCACGTCTCGACCCACTTCCTGGAGAACGTGATCGACGCCAACCAGTACCCGCTGGACGAGATCACCGATCTGGCCCAGCACATCCGCCGCATCGGGCTCGGTGTCATGGGGCTGGCGGACCTCTTCGTCCGACTCGGCGTCCCCTACGACTCCGACGAGGGGGTGGCGCTGGGCCGCAAGCTCCAGCAGTTCGTCGACGACGAGGCCAAGGTCGAGTCGGAGCGCCTGGCCGAAATCCGGGGCGTCTTCCCGGAGTGGGAGCACAGCATCTGGGGACCGGATGAGACCGCTGCGCGCGGACGCCGAGGGCGAGCGGATCCGTCCCATGCGCCGGCTGCGGAACTGCAACGTCACCACCGTCGCGCCGACCGGGACCATCTCGATCATCGCCAACTGCAGCTCCGGCATCGAGCCGCTCTTCGCCGTGGCCTTCATGCGGAACCAGGCCGGCGTGCTGATGCCGGACGTGAACGAGGACTTCGTGGCCATCGCGAAGCGCGAGGGCTGGTACTCCGAGGAGCTGATGCGGCGGATCGCGGAGGCGGGGCACATCGAGTTCGCCGAGGTGCCGGAGCAGTGGCGCCGGGTGTTCGTGACCGCCAACCACATCAAGCCGGAGTGGCACATCCGGATGCAGGCCGCGTTCCAGGAGTTCAACGACTCGGCGATCAGCAAGACCTGCAACTTCGCCAATGACGCCACCGAGTCGTACGTCGAGGAGATCTATCGGCTGGCATACAAGCTCGACTGCAAGGGCGTCACGGTGTACCGCGACGGGAGCCGTGACATGCAGGTGCTCTCGACCGGCAGCACGGCGAAGAAGGTCCACGAGCAGGCCACCTCGAGCGGCAAGGCCGAGGCACGGGCCGACCTCACGGCGGCACACGCGGCCGGGGCCCGCGCGTATGCCGATCTCCACGGCGAGTTGGCGGAGGTGCGGGCGGAAAACCAGCGGCTGCGCAAGGCGGTGATGGATCTCGAGGCGGAGAACCTCCAGCGGCGGCAGAAGCGCTCGCGGCCGGAGACCCTGCGCGGCACCACGCGGCGGATCGAGACCCCGCTCGGCACCCTGTACGTCAACATCACCGAGGACGAGCGAGGGCAGCCGTTCGAGGTGTTCATGAGTCTGGGCAAGGCGGGCGGGGCGCTCATGGCGGACGTGGAGGCGCTGGGCCGGCTCATCAGCCTGGCGCTGCGCTCGGGCATCCCCATGCGCGAGGTTTACCGCCAGCTCCGGGGCATCAGCTCGGACAAGGTGATCGGGCTGGGGCCGAACAAGGTGCTCTCGGTCCCCGACGCGGTGGGCATCGCGATCGAGCGGTGGATGCTGGAGAAGCAGGGGATCCAGCAGGAGCTGCTGCCGGGATCTGCGGCGTCGGCTGGGGCGCCGGTGGTGGAGATCGCGCCGGTGGTCGCGGGCGCGCGGGCCTCGGGGTTCGAGGGGAGCGGGGGGGAGCAGATCATGTTCGGGGGGATGCAGGAGACGTTGTCGGGGGCGTGTCCGGATTGCGGGTCGCAGCTCGAGTATGCGGAAGGGTGCGTGAAGTGTCACGTGTGTGGGTACAGCGAGTGCGGGTGACGGAGGCCTAACCTAAGAGGGCCAGACACTCTGGATGCGTTTCTGCCCCTTGTAGCTGGCGGGGAAGGCCCGCATGCCTGAAGTAGGTGTTCGGGCCACCCTCAACACAGCTGGGGTAGTGGCGTTCCCGGGTAACGGCTCGCACATTGGTGAATCACCGGCTGACGGCAGTGCGTGCCTGAAACGCCTTCCTCCCTCCTTGAAGCACTCCGGAGTCGCTACGCGGTCGAGCGTGAGCTCGGGCGCGGAGGCATGGCGACTGTCTACCTCGTCCGCGACATGCGCCATGATCGGCTTGTCGCGCTCAAGGTCCTCCGCCCGGAGTTGGCGGCGACGGGCACCGAGCGCTTCCTTCGCGAAATCCGCGTCACCGCTCGACTACAGCATCCCCACATCCTCCCGGTGTTCGACTCCGGCCATGATGCTGGGCAGCTCTGGTACACCATGCCCTACGTTGAGGGCGAGAGCCTTCGCGACCGCCTCCGGCGAGAGATTCAACTCCCGGTCGATGTAGCGGTCCGGCTCGCCCTCGAGGTCGGCCGACGCGCTGGACCAGGCACACGCACAAGGCATTCTGCACCGCGACATCAAGCCGGGCAACATCCTGCTCTCGCGCAATCACGCGCTGGTCGCGGACTTCGGTCTGGCGCGCGCCCTGGCGGAATCGGCCGGAGACGCGCTTGCCGGCGAGAAGCTTACCGATACGGGACTGGCCGTCGGCACCCCGACGTACATGAGTCCCGAGCAGATCCTCGAGGGCGACAGGGTCGATGCTCGGTCGGACGTGTACAGCCTCGCCTGCGTACTCTACGAAATGCTTGCTGGGGAGCCACCCTACGTGGGGCGTAATGCCCAGGCGATCATGGCAAGGCGTCTGGTTGATCCCGCGCCATCCGTACGACACGTCCGAGACGTCGTGCCGTTGGGCCTGGATCGTGCCCTCTCTACTGCCCTCGCGCGAGCCCCGGCCGACCGTTTCCAGACGATGGCAGCCTTCGCGAGTGCGCTGCAGGACATCGGCCGGGACTCGCCCATAACCGTGCAGGCGCCAGCCGGGCTCGTCCCGGGACCTGAGAGGACTGCCCTGGAGGACTCTGGCGCGGAGCGTCAGCGGAGTCGGCGGCGATTGATTCGTGGAGGCGTCCTCGCGTGTGTCTGCCTGGTCCTTGTCACGGTTGTCTTCCTGGCCATTCGCGAGCATTGGAATCCTCGCGTGCCTACCCTCCTCGCCTCCGGCGTCCTCCAGCAGCGCGATCCACTCCTTATCGCAGACTTTCGCAGTCGTCCCGCTGACTCGGTGCTCGGCGGCATGGTGACGGAAGTCTTCCGAATCGACCTCGCGCAATCGCCGGCTGTCACCATCATACCCCCCAGCCGGGTCGCGGAAGCGCTTGCACGGATGAAGCGTCCGGCTGCGGACGGCTTCGACCTCAATGTTGCGCGCGAGCTCGGGATACGAGAGGGCATCAAAGCTGTGGTGACCGGAGAGGTCCTGAGATCGGGAGTGCGGTATGTCATATCCGTGCAGCTGATCGGCGCTTCTGCGGGTGAGGTGCTCTTGGCGGATCGTGAGACGGCCGAGGACTCGACGGAGATTGTGACTGTCTTGGACCGGCTGTCGAAGAGGCTCCGCGAGAACATCGGCGAGTCGATGCGCACGATTCGCGGAGACCCACCCCTTGGTGAAGTGACGACCCCCTCCCTCGAGGCGCTGCGGAAGTACACCCAGGCGGTGCGAGCTGGGCGGCAGGCCGATATCGAGCAGCACATCGCTCTGCTCGAGGAGGCCATCGCCCTGGACTCCGGATTCGCAATGGCATACACCGACCTGGGCAGGGCGTTGATGCCCCCATACTCTCCGGAGCGCCGGGTCTGGGCGCTCACGAAGGCGTTCGAGCTTCGCGAGCGGCTACCGGCGCGCGAGCGGTATGCCGCCAGTGCGGCCTACTATAGCAACGTGACCTACGAGCTGAGCAAGGCGGCCGGCGCCCACCGCGCAAGGCTGGACCTCTACCCCGATGACGTCGACGCAATCGCCTCGCTCGGCGATGTCTACTTGCAGTTGGGGCAGGACGACCGGGCGGAGGAAGCCTTTGGTCGCGCGCTCGCGCTAGACTCTTCCGACGCGGGGAGGTACCTGTCACTCCTGGTAACGCAGATGAGGCTCGGCAACCGACGTGAAGCCCAGGCGACGGTCGAGCGAATGAAGAGCGCCTTTCCCGACAATTCCGAGGTCGAGTGGTGGGCGATCCAGTTCGTCGGGTCGACCGGCGACTATCGCCAGGCCGAGAGCCGCGCCCAAGCGCTGCGACAGCGGCATGGCCAGGAGCGCTACTGGCGACACTGGACCAGCATGACGCTCGCGGCACTGGCCGCTCTCCGGGGAAGGCTGCAGCAGGCAGAGCAGTTTGTACGAGATGCATTGAGGGCCGTCGAAGATGGGGACGATGCCCGAAACTACCACGAGATCGCCGCTCAGATCGCACTCTACGAGATCCGCTACAAGGGTCAACCAGGGCGCGCGCTCGAGGAAGTCGACCGCGCACTCGACCGCTTCCCGATAGATGCGATGCATCCACTGGACCGCCCGTATCTAACACTTGCGACCGTATACGCACTGGCGGGACGGCCCAAGCGGTCGCGCGCGATCTTGGATGAGTACGAGCGCGCCATCGACCCGAGGCTGCGAGAGGCGGCTGAACTGCTCGAGCGCAGCCAACACGGCGCGTTCGGCGAGCTCGCGCTAGCGGAAGGGAGGGTGGAAGACGCAATCGATCGGTTCCGACTGGCCGTGAGTCGAAGCCCGTGCCCCATTTGCGGACTGGAGGCTCTCGGGCGTGCCTATGAGGCGGCGGGCCAAGTGGACTCCGCCATCGCCGTCTACCGGCGCAGGACTGAAATGGACCACATACAGCGATTCGTACTGGATGCTGTCGAGCTTCCCCTGATTTACCAGCGGCTGGGCGATCTCTACGCCAACCGCGGCGACCGGGCGCGGGCCCGAGAGTATTACTCGCGCCTGATTGATCTGTGGAAGAATTGCGACCCGGACCTACGACACGTTCTGGCCGAGGCGCGGCGCCGCCTTGCAGAGCTGCAGGGCGATGCTTCCAAGTGACGACCCAAGCGTTGTCGGGGCGTTCCAATTATACCTTGTCTCCAGAGGTTGGCCCTGTCGATCGCGTCGGACCTCGGTCGCTTCAACCTGAAGCATCTCGATCCTACTCCGAAGTCAAACACAGTTCTTCAACGGCCTGGGCTGCTCGGGGTGGCCTGGCCTGACCCACGCTCGAAGCTCTTGACGTCTGCTTGACCGGTGCCCGCGACAATCCGGCGCGGAAGTTGAGAGCAGGGCTGTTGATGTCGGTCCTACATCCCGAGTCGTCCTATGCACAAGCCCCGTCTGGTCCCCGGTGTGGCCCTCCTGATCACGATCTCCCTCTCGCTCGCGGTACTCCACGCCTGCCAGGACGCGCCTAAACCGACCGAGCTGGACGTGACCGCATCGGCCGTGGTCACCAGGACCCTGGTGGTCCGCGGCGACGGGACGGGCGACGGGGTGGTGACTTCCAGCCCGACCGGCATCAACTGCACCGTGACCAATGGGGTCGCAGCGGCCACGGGCTGCAAGGCACAGTTCAACCAGGGAGTGACCGTCAGCCTGACGGCCACCCCGAAGAGTGCGCATGCCTTCCGCGGGTGGTTTACCGCCTGCTCGGGGTTCGGAACCTGCACCACGACGATGACGGTGAGTCGCACCGTGGGCGCGCGGTTTTACCAGGGGCCGTTCAAGATCAAGATCTCGGGCGGCACCTCGGGAGCGGGAAGCGGCAGCGTGAGGAGTCAATCCGGTCTCACCCCCGCGATAAACTGCGTCATTACCAATGGAAGCGCCGCCGCCACGGGCTGCTCGGCCACGTACCCGGCCAACACGCCCCTCGTGCTCACGGCCACACCCGCCGCGGGCCACGGTTTCAGCCACTGGGGTCCGCCCTGCATCGGTTCAAGCACCTGCCAGTACGCCGTCATTCAGGCCCGCACCATCGGCGCCACCTTCGCCCCGATCGGGTCCAGCCTCGGCGGCCCTTCGAGGCACCTGGGGCCCGGCCTTCCAGACGCCCGTAGTGGGCATCCACCTGCACCTGCTGCCGACCCGCAAGGTGCTGCTGTGGGGTGACCAGGGTGCCGCCCAACTCTGGGATCCCGCGAACCCAGTGCGGACTTCACCCCTCTGAGCAAGACCTACAGGATCTTTTGCAGCGGGCACACCTTCCTGCCGGACGGCAGGCTGCTGGTCACCGGCGGGACCATCACCGGCACACATGGCGACCCCAGGGCGGTGGTCTACGACCCGTCGGCGGGGGCCTGGAGCGCCACCGGCTCGATGGCGCAGGGCCGCTACTATCCGACGACCACCACCTTGCCGAGCGGCGAGGTCCTGGCCATCTCCGGCTCCGACCAGAGCGGCGCGGTCGTCACCGTTCCGGAGATCGGGAACGGCAACACCTGGCGCCGGCTGACGAACGCCAGCCTGTCGATCCCCAATCCATACTACCCGGCGATGTTCGTGGCGCCGAACGGCAAGGTGTTCCTGGCGGGCTTCGTCCAGACCACGCGGTACCTGGACGTGACGGGCAGCGGTCAGTGGACCACGGTCGGCAACCGGATCGTAGCTGACCGCAGGCTGGGGTCCGCGGTCATGTACGCGCCGGGCAAGATCTTGTATGCGGGGGGTGGCGACCCGCCGACGAATTCCGCGGAGGTGATCGACCTCAACCAGGCCGCACCAGCGTGGCGGAGCGTGCCCGGGATGCAGTTCGCCCGGCGCCAGATGAACGCCACCCTGCTCCCCGACGGGCAGGTGCTGGTCACCAACGGGACCAGCGGACCGGGGTTCAACGACATCACGCGACCGGTATACGACGCCGAGCTCTGGAACCCTGCGACTGAGTCCTGGCGGACTCTGGCGCGCGAATCGATAGTGCGGACGTACCACTCCGCGGCGCTGCTGCTGCCCGACGGGCGGGTGCTCTCCAGCGGCAGCGGTGAGGGGGGAGGGGTGTCCCACGAGCAAAGCCAGTTCTCGGCGCAGGTATTCAGCCCGCCCTACCTCTACAACGCTGACGGCTCGCTGGCCCAGCGGCCCGGCATCGCCTCGGCTCCGTCGCGGATCACCTACGGGGCGCCGTTTACCGTTGAAACCCCGGACGCGGGCTCGGTCGCCCGTGGCACGCTCATCCGGCTCTCCTCGGTAACCCACACGTTCAACCAGAGCCAGCTCATCTATCCGCTGACCTTCTCGGCGACGGGCCCCACGACGCTCGGTGCGGAGGCCCCCGACGACGCCAACCTGGCGCCCCCGGGCCCTTACATGCTGTTCCTGGTGAACTCGCAGGGTGTGCCTTCGGTCGCGAGCATGGTGAGCGTCGGGCCGTAGGAACCGCTGCGATCATAGCCGGTCTAGACCGTGGGGGACGTTGCGGCTCACGCGACCGTTCATGCGTCCTTCGTCGCCCGAGACTCCTTCGGTCGCTTCGCTCCAGCGCCTCAGCGGACGTCGCTCTCACCGTCGGTCTCGTCCCGCTGTGCCAGGTGCAGCAGCCGGGCCTACTCCACCAGCCGCACGAACTCGGCACGCTCCCCGTCGGCATCGCGCCCCTCGGCGCCCCGGGCGAGGTCGAGCACCTGCTCCAGGGTGGCCGTGCCGCGATACTCGGAATCCCGCAGCACCAGACCAAAGCCGGCCACGGCCACGGCGAAGCGGAAGTCGCCGGCGGGCTCTCCGAACCGCCCGCGTACCCGGACGGGATGGGTGGGAGGCGGCTGCCGGAACCGGTGGGCTCCTTGTAGCGGAGCTGTACGGTGAGCCATTCGTCCGTTCCCGCCGCCTCCGGTCGGAGGCTCACCTGCTGGTACTTCAGCGAGTCGAGATCGTTGCCGTTCCGGCGAGCGACGCGCCGGCGGGGCGCCAAGGCGTCGTGTCCGCCCGGCCGAGGAGTGATGGAGCTTAGGGTGAGCGAGGAGAGCCCGCAGAGAGCTCCGATCACTCCAACCGCAGCTCGAGTCCGTCCACCGTCGCCCCCTCGGCGGACGAGGGCACCGTGAACCCGATCGGCCACGCCGACAGTCCGAGCCGGGCGAGCACCGAAGGCTCGACCGACAGCTCGTACTCGCCCGGCTTCACCCCGATGAGATAGAACCCTCCGTCCGAGAACGTGACCAGCCGCGCCGTCTGGCTGGAGCCGTGCCGCCGGAGCAGCAGGCGCGCGCCGGGAATCCCGACGGTCGAGTCCACGCGTCTGGCGGACGACGCGACCTTCGATGACGCCGCCTGGCGCGATCGGAATGTCCACGCTGCGGAACCGGTTGGGGCCGGTCTCCACGCTCACGGAGCCGTACGCCGGCATCCAGAGCGGCGAGGCCAGGGTGGTCGTGTCCACCGCCACGCAGCACCGGCTCGAACGCGGGCAGGTCCCAGATCCGGTAGCGGCCGGAGGAGTCGGACAGCGTGGTGACGAACCCGGCGCGCACCCGCACGCCGCCGACCGGCTGCTCGCCGGGCTGCCAGCGGCCGTCGCCGTTGCCGTCGAGGAACACCCGGCCACTGATCCCCGCGCGCTCGAGCGACGGTCCGCTGGCGAACGCCACCTGCCGCCGCGCCGGATCGTAGAGCACCGAGCCCTGCACGAACTGGCTCACCATCGGCGTCGCCGCCGGGACGGCGCGCGTGACGCTGGTGGTGGCCCGGACGGTCGGGAGCTGGGTAGAGAGGAAGAGCGACAGCATGGTGCCCAGACCGCGGGTCCAGGTCGCGCCCGGCCTCGACGTGCAGGATGCGGGCCGAGCTCGCGCGACAGGTAGCCGCCCGCCAGCGCCATGCGTCCGCCGCCGTCGATCTCCCAGGTGGTCGCGGGTCGAGACCTTGCCGAGCAGCGGGCCCAGCTCGGGGAAGGGAAGCGAGAAGGTGTTGAGCGAGGCGAACGACTCGCGTCGTGCTCGCGCCCGGTCGGATCGGTGAATCGCACGTGGCGCACCGCCGGCGCCAGCCGGAAGCGGGAGGCGTAGAGCGACAGCCCGAGGCGGCCGCTCGTGGTGCCGCCGTTGTCGGCCGTGATCCGGTCGAGGCTGGCCTCGAGGTAGATGTCGTCCCGGTTGCGAGAACGGCCGCGCCAGCGCCTCGGTGGTCCACTGGGTCCGCCGGCCGGCGGGCGTCAGGAGCGGCGCGACGGTGCCCGACGGCGAAGTCGTGGTACTCCGTGCTGAGCCTGCACGTCCTGCGACGGCTCGTAGCGGAGCGCGCCGCGCACCACGGCCGCCGCCACCGCCTCCACCTCGACGCCCAGGCGTTGCCGAGCGTGCCGCCGACACCGACGTACGGATGGAAGAGGCCCGGGCAGCGAGTCGCGCCAGAACTGGTCTACGCCGCCGCGGACCGTCCACCTGCGGCGTCAGGCCGTACCGCAGGTCGAGGTTGGCGTTGGCCTGGCATTCCGATGGTACGGCAGCCGCCGACCGCGAGCCCGTACTCGACCCTGCGATCGGGGAATCACATCGGTGCTCACCCGGTAGTTCTGGTTGAACCGGCGCATCTCGCCGAAGGGACCGTAGGCGACGAAGTCCATCGGCGTTCTCGCCGTACTCCACCGGCAGGTCCATCGAGAAGCGGCCCATCGCGTCGGCGGAGTCGAGCGCGATCAGCCGCCCGCCTCGGTACGCCTCGATCTCCCACCCCGGCCCCAGCGCGCCCTGGAAGCCGATGTCGCCGAACAACGACGACCGGAGGAACGGAGCGTTCGACAGCGAGAAGCCGCGTACCGACCTCGGCCGCGGTCCGGTGGAGAGTCCGTCGCCCAGCCGGAACTGGGTGACGTAGCGGCTCTGCCGCCAGACGCCGGTCCACGATGCGTCCACCCGCACGGCGCCGTCTCTCGGCGGCCCGGCGCTGGCGATCCGGCCCTCCAGCGAGCCGCCCAGCAGGTTGAGGCCGAGCCCGGCCGAATAGGCGCCGCCTGCCGAGGAGGTCCTGGCTCGGCGCGAGGATCGAGTAGTCGAGGACCATCCCATCCCAGCGGGTGCGGTCCGCGCCCAGCGCGAGGTCGGGCGCCGGCCCTCTCCGGCCGCGCCTCGAAACAGCGCGTGGGCCCGCTCGCGCGCGACCCGACGGCCGACCGGCAGGCTGTCGGCATCGAGCAGGGTGACGCTGAGCTCGTTCCAGTTGACCGCGAAAGTGACGCCGAGGAGTTGGCTGAGGATCCGCGTGCTGAGGTACTGCTCGTCCGGCTTGACGACGCGATCGGCCGGCGTCAGCGCCAGCGGCGCGACCCTGGGCGGTCCGGATCTCCCAGCGCGAGGGATCCAGCATCACCAGCTGCCGGCCCGGCTCGAGCGTCAGCTCGATCGCGCCTCCGGCGATCGGCACGCGAGCGCAGCTCCGCCATGCTCGGCGAGCTGGAGCACCGGCAGCAAGCGCGTCACCGCTGGACCGGTAGGCTGAAACCGTGCGCGAGCCGTAGCGCCCGATGGCCAGCTCCACGATCACCGGCTCGAGGCCGGCCGAGTCGGCCGCCGCCTGGGCGTGGAGACCTGCCGGCGCCAGGAGCGCCGCCAGGAGGAGCGGCGGGCACGGCCCGCCGCAGGCTCACGGCAGGCGGACCTCCAGCGAGTCACGCACCGGCCGGGCGGGGAGGAGGACTTCCGGCGCGAGGTCCTCGCGCTCGGCGGCGACCTCGACCCGGAGGCGGTAGCGGCCGGGCGGAAGCCCGCCGCGCGGGAGTGCCGCCGTGACCCGTGGCTCCATGTCGTAGTAGACCGCCACCGGGCTGCTGAACGTCGCCACCGTGCGGTCCGGCGGAGTCGGCCAGGGCGCCGCGCACGGTGCCGATGAAGGCGGCCGTGCCCATGCCGGTCGAGCCGCATCCGCACGGCGAGCGAATCGCCTTCGACCGCCGCGGCGAGGCGGCTCAGGCGTACCGAGGTGGCCACCGCGCCCTTCCGGTACTGGAGCGGGAGCACGGTGCGCACCTCGAGATTGAGGCCGACCGTAATGCCGGAGCTGTCGCCCACACCCGTGCACCGGGACAGTGCCGCCCTTCGCCGCCACCACCAGCCGGGCCCAGTACTCCCCGTCCGGCAGACGGGCGGGGGGCCGGGCGAGCAGGCGGACGGTCTGGCGCTCCTTCGGTTGGAGCAGCATTCTCTTCGGAAAGGCCTCGACCCAGCCCGCCGCGGAGGGCATCGTCGGGACCGGGCCGCTCGACCGTCTTCAGCTCGAAGTCGCCGGCCGAGTCGGTGACCGGGTAGCCGAAGAAGGTGGAGAGGGTCACCTCGGCGGGCTCGTCGCCCGGGTTGTAGAGGCTGAGGGAGCCGCTCCGGGTGCGGTGGTCGATGACGACCGCGTGGGGCGCGACCAGCACGCCCTGGGCGAGCGCGGACGCTGTGGGGCAACGAGGGCGGCGAGCAGGGCGCTGAATCGGAGTCGCGGCATCAGTGGACGTTGACGGTGAGGGTGATGGTGCTGGCGTAGTTGCCCTGTGGCTGGTTGCCGGCGGGGAGACCGTGCCGCCGATGAAGACGAGGACGTGGTGCGGCGGTGATCTGAATGTTCCGCGTCGCCTTCGGGTTGAAGGTGGCGGGCACGCTGCCCGGCCCGGTGGCCACGTTGAACGCATCGTTGTTGGCGAAGTTGATCGGCAGCGTCGCGCCCGCGGGGCCGTTCAGCCGAGTGGGCAGCGTGAAGCGAAGCTGCACTTTCGAGCCGGGGGGCGCCGCTCACCCGGAACTGTCCGCTCCGCACCGGGTGACTGGGAGCGATGTGCGTCGGCACGCCGACGATCACCGGCCCGAACGCGAGGTCGCGAACCGGGGTCACGATGATCTGGGCGGCGGCGGGCCGGCCCCGGTCGACGATGGCCGCCAGGAGCAGCGGCAGGGTGAATCGCATCGAGTTCTCCACGGAGCGCCGGTCGCGAGCGCGCCGGTCGAGGGAGGCGGTTACCACCCCCGACCGGCGCGTCCGGCCGGTCTGTCGGGAGGAACCGCTGGTTAGAAGTAAACCACCGACATGGTGACGGTGCCGGTGTAGTTGCCGGCCACCTGCGCCGCGGCGGGCGAAACGGTCGCACCGACGTACACGAAGATGCCGGTGCCGGCGGTCGCGGTGGTATTGGTGCCGCCCGCGCTCGGGGTGAAGGTGGTGGCACCGGCCGGAGTCGCCGAGGTGTTCCAGCCGCCGGTCCAGCTGCCGATCGGCAGGTTGTTGACCCCGTCGGTCAGGTTGGTCGGCAGGGTGAAGGAGAGCGTCACTCCCTCGTTCGCGGCCTTGGTCACGTTGAAGCGGCCCGCGCCGGCGTCGGCGATCGCGACGGTCTTGTTGACACCCGGCGTCACGTTGCCGAACTGCAGGTCGTTGCCCGGCGGTCACGGTGACGGCCGACAGCACGGTGGCGGTCGCCTGGATGTTGGCGCTGGTCTGAGCCTCGAGCGCCGCGGCGCCAAGGCTCAAGCCGGCGGCCAGGACGGCCGATAGTACTGTTGCGGTGCGCATGTGCTTCTCTCCCCGGTCGTTGAGAAGTGGTTGGTCCCGCTTCGAGGTTCGTTTCAGGGGAGTTCGCGCTCCCCGGCGGCGGGGGGAGGGGCAATGCGCGTGCCAAGTGTTGCGGAGTGGCTAAAAGCGAGAAAAATGGACCGAGCTCAACAGGCCATATTCCGTTGTGGCACTTGGTCGAAGGCCCTGACAGATGGGCGTCAAAAAAATAGACGCTTGACGTCTTTCTCGCGGAGCTTTGAGCCACCCCCGTAAGTAACAGGAAGGCCGAATGTTCACGGTGCGTTTGGGTACCCGCTACCGCCTCCCACCCCGGGGGCTCCACGCGGCCTCCTCCGTCCATCCCGGGTGTGCGGCCCCGGCCCGGCGAATTCTCTGCCTGCTGGCCCTCACGGGGGCGCCTGGCCTCGACCCTGCCGCGCACGTCCTCCGCCCAGGCACAAGGCACGATGCAAGTCACCGCCCGGGTGGTCCCCGCATCGGTCGCCTGGGCCGGGGTCGCCGAGGTGGGGCAGGCCCTTCGCAGCGCCACCGGGGACCCGGCCGGACGGGTCTCCGTTCGCCGCGGCAGGCTGATCCAGGCTCGGACCGAGATCCGCTCTTCGGGCGGCCGCGCGGCTCCTGATCGTCACCATCCAGCATCCGCACAACTAGTCGCCGATCCCGCCGAGCCCTGGACGCGGCAAGCCGGTGAGGGCCATAATGGAGACGACAGGCGGTTCGTCATCCTCCCGGCCTTCGCGAGGAAACACGACATGTCGGCTGATCAGCAGGAAGGCGCTCTCAAGCCAATCGCTCCCGCCCGGGTGGCGGAGGAACTGAAAAAGCTCAGCTCGCAGCGGCAGGAGGGCCAGCTCGATGCCGACGAGTACGAGCACCGCTTCGCCCGCATGATCGGCGAGCTTCGCGATCGCCGGATCGACGGCTCGCGGGCAGAGATCCTCGCCACCCTCACCCCGCTCTTCGAGCAGGGCATCGTGTCGGCCCAGGATTGGCGGCGGCTCACCCGTCAGCTCGGACTGGCGTGAGCCTGGCGCCGCTTCGGATGTCCGTCCCGGCTTCGGACGGACTGATCCTGAAGGGCGTCTTGACCTACCCTCCAGGGGCAGTCGGGGGCAGCTACCCTCTCGCGGTTCTCGCCCACCAGTATCCCGCCACCCGTGACAGCTACGCGCCGCTGATCAGAGGACCTGCTCGCCGCGGGCGTAGCCACGCTGGCCTTCGACCAGCGCGGTCACGGCGACTCCATCGTCTCGCCGCGCGGCCCGGTGGTGGTGGACACCCCCGAAGGTGTCAGCCTGGAGGCCTTCGGAGCGGCGTTCGTGAGCAGCGTCGCGAAGGTGGGATTTCCCCGGATCGAGAACGACGTGGTTCGAGTCACCAGCTGGGGTGTGGCCCAGAACTTCATCGCCGGCGACCGCCTCGCGCTCGTCGGCGCGAGCATCGGTGGAAGCGCCGTCCTGCTCGCCGCGCCGGCGCTTCCGGGTGTCCGCGTCGTGGCGACACTCGGCGCCGCCGGGGCCCTGGCGTTCGGACCCGACGGACCCGATCGGATCCGGACGGCGATCGAGCGCGCCGCCGGTCTTCGGTTCTTTCTCGCATCGTCCCAGGAGGATCCGTTCGAGGGTGCGGCCAGCGTCGCAAGCCTGGACCCGCGGACTGGGGCACACCCGCGCCCGCATCGTGCCGGGCAGCCGGGCACGCGATGGCGATCTACTTCGCCGTTCGCGACGACCTGCTCGGCCACCTGCGCGACGCGTTGGGCGCGTAGTGCCGGTCCGGGTCATGGGCGCCGGCGCGCCCGCGGTCCCTGCGGTCGGCTACGGGGGCATGCACCTCTCGCTCGAGGACCGTCCGCCCGAGCGCCAGGCCCTGGACGTGATTCGCGCGGCGCTCGAGGCCGGCGTGAGACTGATCGACACCGCCGACGTCTACTGTCTCGACGATGCCGACATCGGCCACAACGAGCGGCTGGTCGCCGAGGCCCTGCGCGGCTGGAGCGGCGATCGCGAGGCGGTGCTCGTGGCCACCAAGGGCGGGCTCACCCGGCCGGGCGGCCGATGGGAGCGGGACGGCCGCCCTGAGCACCTGCGAGCCGCCTGCGAGCGCTCCCTCCGAGCGCTCGGGCGTCGAGCGGATCGGGCTCTACCAGCTGCACGCCCCCGATCCAGCGGTTCCCTTCGAGGAAAGCGTCGGCGCGCTGGCGGACCTGCGGCGCGAGGGCAAGATCCAGCTGGGTCGGCCTGTCCAACGTCTCCGTGCGCGCAGATTCGAGCCGCCGAGGCGATCGTGCCGGTGGCCTCGGTGCAGAACCGGCTGAATCCGTTCTTTCGCGAGGCGCTGGGCGAGGGGGTCGTGCGGTACTGCGACGGAGCGGGGGATCGGCTTCCTGGCCTACAGCCCCACCGGGGGCGGTCGACTCAACCGGAAGCTGCCCGAGCATCCGGTGCTGCGGCCGATGGCGGCGCGGCTCGGCGTCTCGGCCCACGCGCTGGTGCTCGCGTGGGTGCTGGCGCAGGTCGCCGGCGGTGATCGTGATTCCCAGCGCGCGGCGCGTCGAGCATGCGCTCGACAGCGTCGGGGCGGGCGGCGGTGGAGCTATCGACGCGAGGACCTCGCGGCATCGACCGGGCGCAATTCTCCGGGCCTGAAGCAGTCACTAACGCCACCGCACCAGCGTCGCTCCCACCGTGAACCCCGCGCCCACCGCCACGAACACCGCGAGATCTCCTCGCTTCAGCTTTCCCGCCCGCAGCACGTCCTCCAGCGCGAGCGGCAGCGTCGCCGCCGTGGTGTTGCCGTAGCGCGCGATCACCGAGGCCATCCGCTCGTGCGGCAGGCCCAGGCGATCCGCCGTCGCGTCGAGGATGCGCTGGTTGGCCTGGTGCGGAATCACGACCGCCAGATCGGCTGGCCTTGAGGCCGTTGCGCTCGAGCAGCCGCTCGACGCTCTCGGCCATCTGCGACACCGCGAACTTGAACACCGTGCGGCCGTTCTGCTTGAGGAAGTGCTCCCGGGCGGCGACGGTCTCCGCGCTCGCCGGGCTCGAGGCTGCCGCCGGCGGGCATCATCAGGTCGGCCCGACCGCTGCCATCCACCCGGTGGCAGGAAGTCGAGGATGCCGAATCCGGGCTCCGCAGCCTCCAGCAGGACCGCCCCGGCGCCGTCGCCGAAGAGCACCGCCGTGGTCCGGTCCAGCGGGTCGATGATCGCGCTCATGAGGTCGGCGCCCGACCACGATCACCCGCCGATGCACGCCCGAGGCGACGAACTGCGCGCCGGTGGTGAGGGCGTAGAGGAAGCCCGAGCAGGCGGCCGACAGGTCGAAGCCCCAGACTCGCCTCAGGCCCAGCCGGTCCTGGATGAGGCAGGCGGTGGCGGGGAAGAGCATGTCCGGCGTCACCGTCGCGACGATCAGGGCGTCTACGTCCTCCGGCCCCAGTCCCTTCGCCGCCATCAGCCGGCGCACCGCTTCGGCGCCCATGGTGGACGTGGTCTCGCCCGGCGCCCCGATCCGGCGCTCGCGGATCCCGGTGCGGGTGACGATCCAGTCGTCGGAGGTGTCGAGCGTGCGGGCGAGCTCGGCGTTGGTGACGACGCGCTCGGGAACGTAGGTCGCGACTCCGGTGATGGCGGCGCGGCGCGGGTCTTCGCTGGGAGGTGTCGGGCATGCACGAAGTTATATTCCCGCGCCATGCCGCCCACCATCCGCCGCTCCACCGTCACCGTCCGCGTCGGCGGGGTGCCCGTCGGATCGGGGCACCCCATCGTGGTCCAGTCCATGACCAACACCGACACCGCCGACGTCGACCGCGACGGTGCGCCAGGTGGCGGCGCTGGCGCGCGCCGGCAGCGAGCTGGTGCGGGTCACGGTGAACAACGACGAGGCCGCCGCGGCGGTGCCCCACATCGTCGAGGAGCTGGATCGCTGGGCGTGCGCGGTGCCGATCATCGGCGACTTCCACTACAACGGCCACCTGCTGCTCACCCGCCATCCCGACTGCGCGCGGGCCCTCGCCAAGTACCGGATCAATCCCGGGCAACGTCGGCGGCAAGCGCGCCGACGAGAACTTCCGCGCCATCATCGAGGTCGCGCTGGCGAACGACAAGCCGGTGCGGATCGGCGTCAACTGGGGCTCGCTCGACCAGAGCCTGCTGACCGAGATGATGGACGCCAACGCGCGGCGGACCAGTCCCGCGCGACGCCCGCGACGTCACCATGGAGGCCATGGTCGAGAGCGCGCTCCGCTCCGCCGCGCTGGCGGAGGCGGCGGGGATGGCGCCACGATCGGATCGTGCTGAGCGCGAAGGTGTCCGGCGTCCAGGACCTGGTCGACGTCTACCGCATGCTCGCCGGCGCGCTGCGACTACCCGCTCCACCTCGGCCTCACCGAGGCGGGCCTCGGCGCAAAGGGCATCATCGCCAGCACCGCCGGGCTCAGCATCCTGCTGCAGGAAGGCATCGGCGACACCATCCGCGTGTCGCTCACGCCCGCGCCGGGCGGCGACCGCACCGAGGAGGTCCAGGTGGCCCAGCAGGTGCTCCAGTCGCTCGGGCTCCGGAGCTTCACCCCGCAGGTCACCAGCTGCCCCGGCTGCGGCCGGACCACCAGCACCTTCTTCCAGGAGATGGCGCAGCAGATCCAGGACTACCTGCGCGAGAAGATGCCGGTGTGGCGCCAGGAGCGGCCCGGCGTGGCGGAGATGAAGGTGGCCGTCATGGGCTGCGTGGTGAACGGGCCCGGGGAGTCCAAGCACGCCAACATCGGCATCTCGCTGCCCGGCACCTTCGAGGAGCCGAAGGCGCCGGTGTACGTGGACGGGCGGCTCCTGGTGACGCTCAAGGGCGACCGGATCGTCGCCGAGTTCCTCGAGATCCTCGAGGAGTACGTCGCCTCCCGCTACGGCGCCGGACGCCGCGCGTCCTAGCCGCCGCCATCCTCGGCGCATGAGCCCGTTATACTCCACCCTGTGCCGCTGGTTCTCCAGATCCACCGCTCGAAGCCACCCTGCGCCACGAGCCGCTCGCGGCCGTGCCGGTGCTCTTCGCCGCCGGGCTGGCCACCAGTCTGACGCCGTGCGTCTATCCCATGATCCCGATCACCGCCGGGATCCTGGGCGGAGCAGGGGCCTCCGGAATCTCTCGCGGGCCGGACCGCCGCTGCTCACCGCGGCCTACGTCGGCGGGCTCGCGCTGGTGTACGCGCTGCTCGGCCTGCTGGCGGGACTCACCGGGTCGCTCTTCGGCGCGGTCGCCTCGAGTCCCTGGGCCTACTTCGTCACCGGGAATCTGCTGCTGGTGTTGGGCTGGCCCTCCTGGACGTCTTTACAGTGAACGCCCCGCAGCGGGTCGCGGCCTGGGCCGGCCGGCTCGGCGCCAGCTCCCCCGGCGGCGGCGTTCGCGCATGGGAGCCGCGAGCGGGCTGGTGGCCGCGCCCTGCGGCGCCCCGGCCTTCGCCGCGGTGCTGACCTTCGTGGCCGCCACCGGCAGCGCGGTTCTCGGATTCGTCTACCTGTTCGTCTTCTCGCTCGGCCTGACCGCGCTGCTGGTGGCCGTCGGCCTCTCCAGCGGCCTTCTGGCCGCGCTGCCCGCCGCCGGGCGGTGGACCCGTCTGGGTCAAGCGCGCCGGCGGCGTGCTGCTCCTGCTCATGGCCGAGTACTACTTCGTCCGCATGGGGAGCGTGCTGTGAGAGCGTATCGGGCTGGTCGCTGGGTCTGCTCGCCGCGCTGCTGGTCGGCTCCGAGCCGCGGCGCAGGAGACCGGGCTCGCGGTCGGGGCACCGCGCCCCGGCGGTCACCGTCCACGACCTCGACGGGAAGCCGGTGGACCTCGGCGCAGTACCTCGGCAAGCAGCCGCTCTTCCTCGAGTGGTGGGCCACCTGGTGCGAGCAGTGCGACGCGCTGCTGCCCCGGGTGCGGGCCGCCCAGGCCGAGGTGGGCGACCGGGTGCAGTTCCTCGGCATCAACGTCGCGGTCAACCAGTCGCCCGAGCGGGTGCGCCGCTACGTCGAATCCAACGACGTGCCGTTCCGTACGCTGTACGACGACGAGGGAGCCAGCACCCGGGCCTACGCGGCCCCCACCACGTCGTACGTCGTCATCGTGGATCGCGCCGGCGAGGTCGCCTATACCGGCACCGGAGGCGACCAGGACTTTCTCGGCGCCCTCCGGCGGGTCGCCGCGCCATGATCACCACCTTCGTTTCGAGGCTCGCCGCTCATGCGTCTGATACACTGCTCGGGCTGGCCGGCTGTCTCCTGGCCGTCCCACGTCTCCGGGCTCGCCGCGCAGGCGGCCGAGCGCCACTCCGACGGCCGTCATCGTCGGCGGCCCGCGGGAGGGCAGCCAAGGCGCCGGAGTTCTCGCTTCCCTGGGCCAACCGCGACACGGTGGGCCCGGCCGAGTCGCCCTACGAGCTCTGGCGCGACCGCGGGAAGACCGTGGTGCTCGCCTTCTACCCCGCCGACTTCACCAAGGGCTGCACCGCGGAGATGCAGACCTTCGCCGACCAGTACGACACGCTCTTCGGTCCCGACGTGGTCGTGCTGGGCGTCAGCGCCGATTCGCTGGACACCCATCGCCGCTTCGCCGCCAGTCTCGATCTGCCGTTCCGGCTCCTGAGCGACCCCGAGCTGCAGGTGGCGCGCAAGTACGGCAGCAACGGCGACGGCGGCCGCGCCACGCGGACGGTCTTCGTGGTCGGCCCGGACGGCCGGGTGAAGTACCGGAACCTGCAGTTCAACGCGCTCGACCCCAAGCACTACTCGGAGCTCGGCTCCGCGGTCCAGGCGGCACGCGGCGGCTGAGCCGCCGGCACCTCACCCCCGGAGGACAGCATTCCCGCCACTTCGCCGCGGCCGCGCTCGCGCTCGCGGCCACTCGCCGGCGTCGTCCCGCCGCGCCTGGTCGGCGCGCAGGAAGAGAAGGAGGACGAGAACCGCTGGACCGGGTCTGGCAGATCGAAGGGCTCCGCACCGGCTTCTGCGTGCAGCTCCTGATCGACCCCAGCAAGCTCGACGTCGCGACCTCCCCGACGAGGCCCGGCCGCTCCGGGCCGATGCCGATCCAGGATCTGAGTCCCGTCGCTCCGCAGCGTGATCGCCAATCAGCCGGAGTTCGCCGCCTGGACGCCGTCCACCATCTGCCTGTACTACATGGAGACGGTGGATGTGGGTTCGCTGCGAGTGTCGGAGCGGAATCCCGGACAAGGCGCCGATGCTCGGCGTCTGGGCCTCGCCGCGGCGGACGTCGGCGGCGGAGCCCGGCGGACGTCGTGCTGCGCCTGTTCACCAACAGCCGGCCGGCTGGAGCGGGCCGGCGAGGTGAGCGGCCTCGATCTCCGGACCGTGCGAAGCACGGTGCGAGACCATCCAGAACGAGGACGACGCGGCCGCGCCCCCGATCGGGGCTCCGCTACCAGTTCAAGCTCGGCAAGACGCATGCTCACCTGGGACGGGCGCCGGGTCGACGACAGCACCCGGGCCAACGGCCCGGTGACCGAGCGAGTGGCGGGCCGAGAGCCGCGGCGGCGGCCCGATGACCGCCCGCCTCGCGCTCACGCCCGGAGTGGACCAAGGCGATGGCGGGCTCCCTGCGGGTCGAGGGGAAGGACGACTTCGCCAAGGCGATCAAGGCCTCGCCCATTCGATTCGTCGGCCCGGCCATGCTCGGGGCGGAGGGGAGTGCGCTCGGCCGTTCGGACGCTTGATGTGGGCGCAGGCCGCGTTACCGCCATGTCGAAGATGTTCATAATCAAGGACTCTGAATAAATACAGGCAGGGTGGCGACACTGTCGCCTTGTTCCTGGTGCGAGGTTTAGTCGATTCGATAAGTTGCTGTAATATATTGCTGATAGATATAGCACTATCTCATGCTCGTTTGCAGGTGTCGAGCGGTGAATTTCCCTCCTCGAAAGCCTCAGTCCAGATATTCACGTTACGGCGACTTATCAACATGTGGAAACCGCGCTCCAAGGGCACTCCGAGCCCCTTCGGCGGGCCACGAACGATGACCGTGAGGGCGGCGCGCCTCGACGGCGGCGTGCTGCGCGGCGCGGCGGGTGCTCACGCTGGTGCCGGCGTCCAGGCGATGCGCTCTGGTGGGAGGACGGTCGGATCCGGGCGGTCGGGACTCGCCGGTGGAGATCGACCGCCAGGCGCCCAGGCATCTGCCCCGGTTCGATCATCCCGAGCGCGCTGGTCACCCCGGGCTTCGTGGACGGCCACACCCACTTCGCCATGTGGGCGCTGGGCCGGCGGCGGGTGCAGCTGGCCGGCGCGCGGACCCGGGCGGAGGCGGTGGCGCGAGTCGCGGCCGGCGCGCCGTCGCAGGGGTGGGTGGTCGGGTCACGGCTGGGACGCCAACGGCTGGACCGAGCCGCCCGACCGGCATGCCCTCGACCCGGTCCACGCCAGCCCGGTCTATCTCGACTCCCTCGACGTCCACGCCGCCTGGGTGAACAGCGCGGCGCTCGCGGTCGCCCGGATCACCCGGGAGACGCCGGATCCTCCGGGCGGCCGGATCGTGCGCGACGCCGCGGGCGAGCCCACCGGGCTGCTGCTGGAGCGCGCGGTGGAGCTGGTCGCCCAGCGTCGTGCCCGCCGCCGTCGACGGAGATTCTCGACGATGCGATGCGCGAGGCGCAGGCGGAGGCGCATCGCCTGGGCGTCACCGGCATCCACGACGTCGAGGACGAGCGCGCCTGGCGGTCCTTCCGCCGCCTGGAGGAGGCGGGGAGTCTCCGGCTGCGCGTGCTCTTCCATCCCCCGGTCGGCGTCGCTTCCGGACCTGATCCGCCGCGGGGCCCGGAGCGGGGCGGGCCCGCGCTGGCTCGGCATGGGCGGCGTGAAGCTCTTCCTCGACGGCAGCCTCGGCAGCCGCACCGCGTGGATGCTGGAGCCGTACGAGGGCAGCCGCGACCGGGGCATGCCGGTGGCGGGCGAGCGCGAGGCCGCGGAGGCGATGCGCGCCGCCGCGACGCAACGGCATCGCGGTCACGGTCCACGCCATCGGCGACGCCGCGGTGCGACGGGCGCTCGACCTGCTCGAGGGGCTGCCGCGCGCGGCGCTGCCGCACCGGATCGAGCACTTCCAGTGCGTTCACCCTGCCGACCTGGCACGGGCGGCTCGCGCCGGCATCGTCGCGTCCATGCAGCCGGCGCACCTCCTCACCGACATTCCGCTGGTGGACCGGCACTGGGGCAGCCGGGGCCGCGGCGCCTACGCCTTCCGCTCGCTGCTGCGGCGCGGGACCGCCCTGGTCTTCGGCAGCGACGTGCCGGTGGCCTCGATCGATCCCGCGCGAGGGCGTGTACGCCGCGATGGAGCGGAAGGGGTTCGACGGCGCGCCCGCGTGGCGGGTGGCGGCCGGAGGAGAAGCTCGGCTTCGAGGACGTGGTCCGGGGCTACACGCACGGCGCGCCGCCCGCGCGTCGGGCACCTCGCGCCGACTCGGCGCACTGGCGCGCGGTGCTCGAAGCGGACCTCGTCGCGTGGGCGGTGGATCCGGCGGTGGAGCGCGGGGACGGCGACGCGTTCCGCGCGGGCCGCGCGGTGCTCACCGTCGTCGGCGGGAGGGTCGTGATGCATCGGTGAACCGGGCGACGTTAGAATCCCCGGATGCCGCAACTCGGTAAGACGCACCAAGATCGTCGCCACGCTGGGCCCCGCCTGGGCCGAGCCCGCACCAGATGACGGCGCTGCTCGACGCCGGCGTGAACGTCGTCCGCATCAACGCCTCCCACGCCACGCCCGAGATCCGCGCCCGGCTGGATCGAACCGAGCTCCAGGGCATCATGAAGGACCGCGCCGAGTCGTGCCGCGATCCTGGTCGACCTCCAGGGCCCGCGCATCCGGGTCGGGCACCCTGGCAGAGCCGCTGCGGCTCGAGGCGGGCCAGCGCGTCGTCTTCGCGCCGGAGGCCGAGGCCGGCGGCGGGCGAGATTCCCACCACCTACGACGACCTCGCGGCCGACGTGCACGTCGGCGCGCGGATCCTGCTCGACGACGGCCTGCTGACGCTCGGAGGTCACCGGCGTATCGAGGGTCGGCGGGTGGAGGCCGTGGTGCACTACGGCGGCGAGCTGAAGTCGCACAAGGGGATGAATCTGCCCGGGCTCGAGGTGAGCGCGCCGGCGCTCACCGAGAAGGACCTGGAGGACGTGCAGCAGGCGGTCGCGCTGGGCGTGGACTACATCGCGCTCTCCTTCGTGCGCCGGCCGGAGGACATGGAGGAGCTGCGCGCGCTGGTGCCGCGCGAGCACCAAGCTGATCGCGAAGATCGAGAAGGACACCGCGCTCCAGAACCTGTGCGGCATCCTCGACGCCTCCGACGCGATCATGGTCGCCCGCGGCGATCTCGGCGTGGAGCTGCCGTTCGAGGAAGTGCCGCTGATGCAGAAGCAGATCATCCGGGAGGCGAGCCTGCACGGCAAGCCGGTGATCACCGCCACCCAGATGCTCGAGTCGATGATCCACGCGCCGCGGCCCACCCGGGCCGAAGCCTCCGACGTCGCCAACGCCATCCTCGACGGCACCGACGCGGTGATGCTCTCGGCGGAGACCGCGGTGGGGCGCTACCCGCTCGAGGCGGTGCGGGCGATGGACCGGATCGCGCGGGAGATGGAGCTGCAGCGGCCAGGGGCGCGGCGTCACCATCGACGCGGCGCTCGGCCGCCGGACCGGCGAAGGCGTGGCGCTGCCCAACCACCAGCCGGGGCAGGCCGGACCGGTGCGCACCGAGGACGCCATCGCCGTGGCGGTCTGCGCCGCCGCGGAGATGCTGAGCGCGCCGGTGATCCTCTGCTTCACCAGCAGCGGCTTCACCGCGCGCAAGGTCGCCACCTGCCGGCCCGACGTGCCGGTCTTCGCCTGCACGCCGGAGCCCGAGACCTTCCGCCAGCTCTCGCTGGTCTGGGGCGTCACCTCGGCGCTGATCCAGCATTCCACCAACTACGACGCGATGCTCGCCGTGGCGCGGCGCCAGATCCTCGAGCGCGGACTCGCCCGCCCGGGCGAGCGGCTGGTCGTCACCGCCGGCGTTCCCTTCGACATGCCGGGCACTACCAACCTCCTGAAGATCGAAGCAGTTTAGGGCATGCGGCTCACTTTCCTCGGCACGGGCACGTCGTTCGGCGTGCCCCAGATCGGCTGCGACTGCCCGGTCTGCCGCTCGACCGATCCGAGGGACAAGCGCACCCGGTCCGGGGCCGTCGTGCAGGACGGCGGCTCCACCATCCTGATCGACACGCCGCCCGAGCTGCGGCTCCAGCTGCTCGCCGGGCGGCTTCTCCAGCATCGACGCCGTCGCCTACACCCACGAGCACGCCGACCACATCAACGGCATCGACGACCTGCGCATGTTCTCGGTGCGGCGCCGCCGCCCGCTGCCGGTCTACGGCCCGCGCGAGACGCTCGACCGCCTCCGCCGCTCCTTCGACTACATCTTCGACGACGCGGTCCTGCCTTACGAGGGGACCTCGAAGCCGACCCTCGAGATCCACGAGGTCGAGCCCGGCCGTGCGGTGAGCATGGCGGGCGTCGAGGCGCTGCCGCTCGCCTTCCGGCACGGCCACCTCCGGGTGTTCGGCTACCGCTTCGGCAAGCTCGCCTACCTCACCGACGTCAAGGCGATCCCCGACGCGGAGCGCGAGCAGCTCCAGGGCCTCGAGGTGCTGGTGGTCAACGCGCTCTGGTGGCGGCCGCATCCCACCCATCTCAGCATCGGCGAGGCGGTGGAGACCGCCCGGGCGCTCGGCGCGCGCCGCACCTACCTGACCCACCTCACCCACGAGACCGGCCACGCCGAGCTGGCGGCGCAGCTGCCCGACGGCGTGAAGCCGGCCTACGACGGGCTCACCGTGGAGATTCCCGTGATGAAGCTGGCCTACGGACGGATGCTGCAGGATGGACTCGACGGACGCCACGGCCTCCCGCGCGCCGCGGCTGGCGGAGCTGGCCGAGCGCTTCGGCGCGGTGCAGGACGAGGTGCGCCGCCGGCGGGCCGCGGGCGAGTACGGCTTCTACGGCCTGGTGGACCAGGGCGCCACCGTCCGGCAGATCACCGGCCTTCGCCGAGGGGCTGGGTCAGGCCCACGACCACGTGCTGGTGCTCGGCATCGGCGGCTCGGCGCTCGGGCACCAAGGCGCTGCTCAACGCGCTCCGCCGGCCGGCGTGGAACGAGTGGGACGACGAGGGCCGCGAGTTCTATCCCCGGCTCACCGTCCTGGAGAACGTGGATCCCGACCACCGTCGCGGCCGCGCTCGCGCGCATCGATCCGCGGCGGGTGCTGGTCAACGTGATCAGCAAGTCCGGCGGCACCGCGGAGACGATGGCGCAGTACCTCGTGGTGCGCGCGTGGCTGGAGGAGGCGCTCGGCGACGCGGCGTCCCGCCACCTGGTCTTCACCACCGATCCCGTCGCGCGGCGCCCTGCGCGAGCTCGCCAGCCGGCGAGGGCATCGCGACGCTGGACGTGCCGCCGGACGTCGGCGGCCGGTTCAGCGTGCTCTCGCCGGTGGGACTGCTGCCCGCGGCGCTGGTCGGCATCGACATCGCGGCGCTGCTCGCCGGCGCGCGGCGCGCGATCGAGCGGGCCGAGTCGGACGACCTGCTGCGGAACCCGGCCGCGCTCTACGCCGCGCTGCACTGGGCCGCCGACACCGACCTCGGCGCGCGGATCCACGTGCTGATGCCGTACACCGACCGGCTGCGCGAGTTCGCCGAGTGGTACCGGCAGCTCTGGGCCGAGAGCCTGGGGAAGCGGGTGGACCGGGAGGGGCGGACGGTGCACGTGGGCCCCACGCCGCTGGCCGCGGTCGGCGCCACCGACCAGCACAGCCAGGTCCAGCTCTTCATGGAGGGGCCGTTCGACAAGGTCATCACCTTCGTCAGGCTGGAGCGGTTCGGCGAGGATCTGCGACATCCCCGCGCGCCCGGATCCGTCGGCGCCCGGCGGCGCTCCCCCCGATCTCGCCTACCTGCCCGGGCCACACGCCTGGGCGAGCTGCTCAACGCCGAATACGAGGCGACCTCGGCGGCGCTGGCGGAGATGGGGCGGATGAGCTGCACGCTCCACCTTCCCGAGCTCACGGCGGAGACGCTCGGCGAGGCGATCATGTTCTTCCAGCTCGCCACCGGATACGCCGGGGCCTGGTACGGCATCGACCCGTTCGACCAGCCCGGCGTGGAGCTGGGCAAGCGGTTCACCTACGCCGCGATGGGCCGGCCCGGGCTACGAGTCGAAGCCCAGGCCGTCCGGCCCCGCGCCGACGAGGTGTGAGCTCGAATCGTTTGACGCTCCCCGGCGCCCGCCCTACCTTTGACGGTTCGTGACCGCTTCCGGCGCCTCAACCAGGAATGCACTGCATGGCTGACGTAACCCAGCGGGTGGTCGATCTCTACGGCGGGGCGGTGGCGCTGGCTCCCGCAGGGCGTGACGGTGCGGGACCCGGCCAAGCTCCGCTCCGCCGCGACCGATACGGCTGGTCTGGCAGGCGGTGTTCGGCAGCGGCGACGAGCGGGAGGCGGCGCGCTGGCTGCTCTGGGAGCTGGGCCAGGCCACCGGCGCCCGCCCCGCCTCGATCAACGAGCTCTACCTGGCCCGCGGCCGGGGCGACGTCGGCGGCTTCACCGTGCCCGCGATCAACGTGCGGGTGATGGCCTACGACACGGCCCGCGCGATCTTCCGCGCGGCCCGGGCGGGCAAGGCCGGCGCGATCATCCTCGAGATCGCCCGCTCCGAGATCGCCTACACCGAGCAGCGGCCGGCCGAGTACGTCTCGGTGATGATCGGCGCGGCGCTGCGCGAGGGCTACACGCTGCCGCTCTTCATCCAGGGCGATCACTGCCAGGTCAACCACAAGAAGTACCAGGCCGATCCCGAGGCGGAGGTCGGGCGAGGTGAAGAAGCTGATCGCCGAGGAGATCGGCGCCGGCTTCTACAACATCGACGTGGACACCTCGACGCTGGTGGATCTCGACCAGCCGACGCTGGAGGAGCAGCAGCGCGCCAACTACGAGCGCGCGGCGGAGATCACCGCGTTCATCCGGGCGCAGGAGCCGGAGGGCGTGACGGTCTCGGTCGGCGCCGAGATCGGCGAAGTCGGCATGAAGAACAGCACCGTCGAGGAGCTGCACGCCTTCATGCAGGGCTACAACCGGAGCCTCGCGGGCCTGGGCAAGCACGAGGGGATCAGCAAGATCTCGGTCCAGACCGGGACGTCGCATGGCGGCGTGGTGCTGCCCGACGGCTCCATCGCCGACGTGAAGCTCGACCTCCAGGCGCTCGCGGCGCTCTCCCGCGTGGCGCGCGAGGAGTACGGCCTGGCCGGCGCGGTGCAGCACGGGGCCAGCACGCTGCCGTCCAACGCCTTCGGCAACTTCCCCCGGATCGAGACCGCCGAGATCCACCTCGCCACCAACTTCCAGAACATCGTCTTCGATCATCCCCGGCTGCCGGCCGACCTGCGGGAGCGGATCCGCGCGTGGCTGGACGAGAACGCCGCGGGCGAGCGGAAGAGCGGCGACACCGACGAGCAGTTCTACTACAAGGCCCGCAAGAAGGCGATCGGCCCGTTCAAGCGGGAGCTGTGGTCGCTGCCCGAGGACGTGCGCGCCGCGATCGCGGCCGACCTCGAGCGGACCTTCGCCTTCCTGTTCGAGCAGCTCAACGTGAACGGCACCGCGGATCACGTCAACCGGTTCGTCCAGGCCCCCACTGCAGCATCACGCGGCGCTCAAGCCGGTGCTGGTGGCGGCGGCCGATGACCCCGACGCCGGGGAATAGGGGGACGCATGCGTCACAAGGGCAGGGAAGTGGTCTACGTCGAGCGGGGGGACTCCTCCGCCAAGTGGCTCTTCTGGGGCGCGGTGCTCGGCGCGGGGCTGGCGCTGCTGTACGCGCCGCGCAGCGGGGAGGAGACCCGGCGCGGTGCTGCAGCGGCGGCTGTGGAAGCTGCGGGCGATGACCGAGGAGAAGCTCGACGAGCTCGCCCAGCAGTTCGGCGGACCCAAGGACTCGCTGCGCGACCTCGACGAGGAGGACCTCGGACGACGAGGAGCTGTTCGAGCCGCGGGAGGTGCCGTCCGCGCGCAGCCGTCCGTCCGGCCCCTCGGCCCGGGAGGAGCTGGAGCGCCGGCTCGCCGAGGCCCGCGCCCGGCGGCGGGTCGTCGGGAGACATCGAGGAGCCGCTCGCCTGAGCGGCGTCCGACCCGGCGGGTGGCATCGCTCGCCCGCCGGCTTCATCCGCCGGACTCTGCAGGCCGCCGACGAATACAACCTCCCGTTCCTCGCGAGCGCGCTCACCTTCGACGCGCTGCTCGCGGCCATCCCGTTCGTCCTGCTGCTGCTGATCGGCCTGACCCACCTGGCCCAGGCGCTGGAGAGCAGCTCGACGGTGGACGCCGCGGCGCTGTTCCACCGCTTCTTTCCGCCCCACGCCTCCACGCCGGGCCAGGACCCGTTCGGCGCCATCGAGCGGCTGCTGGTCCGGGTCTCGCGGAACCGGGGCCAGCTCTCGCTCTACGCCATCCCGGCGTTCGTCTGGTTCAGCACCCGGCTCTTCGCCGGGATCCGCACCTCGCTCAACGAGATCTACGACATCTCGGCGCGGCCCGGCGCCGCGGCGCCACTTCCTGCTCGACGCTGCTCGTACGACAAGCTGCGGGACATCGGGATGGTGGTCGCGACGGTGGTGCTGTTCCTGGCCAACACGCTGCTCACCACCGGACTGGCGCTGCTCCAGGCCCGGGGTGCGCAGCGGGTGCCCGGAGCTGGCCTTCTTCGTGTCCTCCGTCGGGCGGCTGCTCGGCGAGCTGCTCGCGTTCTCCTTCTCGGTCTCGCTCTTCTACCTGACCTACGCCTACGCCTCGCCCCGGCGGCTGCCCTGGCGCACCGTGCTGCTGGCCTCGACCTTCACCGCGGTCCTGTTCGAGGTCGCCAAGCGGCTCTACGGCCTCTACCTCGCGAACTTCGCCTCGTTCGAGGGCCCCAGCGGGGACGCCAACATCGGCGCCGCGGTCCTGCTCATCCTCTGGATCAACTACACGGCGATCGTGTTCCTGCTCGGCGGCGTGGTCGCCGAGACCTGGGAGCTGCGCAAGATGCAGCAGCGCCAGCGGGCGACGATTGGCGATGATGGCGCAGCGGCCTTGCCGCCCCGCTGGCGACGGTCGTCGAGACTTCCATCGCCGAGGACGCGGACTATATTGCCGGTGCCCCAGGTCCGAAGGGCGCCGGCGCGTGAACCGCGTCAGGACCTCGCCGGTAGCAGCGCTAAGCGATGTCCGGTGTCGCTTCGGGGTGCCTGGGGCACTCTTTCTTTTGCGGGCGGCGGGCCGGGGGCGCGGCGGTGCTCCTCGATTGGCCTCCCGTGCGCTCCGTGTTGTCCTGCCCGCTGCCCGCTGCCCCGCTGCCCGCCTGACCATGATCGCCCTCGCCCGCCGATACCGTCCCAAACGTTTCGCCGACCTGCTGGTGCAGGACCACGTCGCCGCCGTGCTGCGCGGGGCCGTCGCCCGCGGCCGGGTGGGCCACGGCTACCTGCTGACCGGCCCGCGCGGGGTGGGGAAGACCACCGCGGCCCGGATTCTCGCGATGGCGCTCAACTGCCCCAATCGCGACCCGTCGGGCGAGCCCTGCGGCGAGTGCGAGAGCTGCCTCCGGATCTGGAACGGCGGCGCCAGCCTCGACGTGGTCGAGATCGACGCCGCCAGCAACCGCGGCGTGGACGACGCGCGCGAGCTGCGCGAGCGCGCGATGTACGCGGCGTCCCAGGCGGGCCACCACAAGGTCTACATCGTGGACGAGGCCCACATGCTGACCCGCGAGGCGTGGAACGCGCTGCTCAAGATCCTCGAGGAGCCGCCGCCGGGCGTGGTGTTCGTCTTCGCCACCACCGAGCCGCAGAAGATCGCCGCCACCGCCGCGCCGGTGCTCTCCCGGCTCCAGCGATTCGATTTCCGCCGCATCGGGCCGGCCAGCATCCGCGACCGGCTGCGGCAGGTGCTCGACGCCGAGGGGATCGCGGCCGACGACGACGCGCTGACGCTCATCGCGCGGCACGCCGACGGCGGCATGCGCGACGCGCTCTCGGTGCTGGACCAGTGTCTCAGCTTCGGCGAGGGCGCCGTCACCGCCGAGCGGGTGCGCGAGGTGCTCGGCCTGGTCGGGGACGAGCTCTATGCCGAGGTGCTCGCCCTGGTGGCGGAGCGCCGGCCCGAGGCCGTGTTCCCCCTGGTGGACCGGCTGGTGGACGCGGGCGCGGACCTCGCCGAGTTCATGGGCGGCGCCGGGGAGCTGCTCCGCTCGCTGCTCATGCTGCAGCTCGGGCACGAGCCCGAGGGACTGACCGAGGCGGTCCGCCAGGCGCTCGAGCGGTACCGCGATCGGCTGCGAGCCGGGCGACGTGGTGCGGATGTTGCGCCTTCTGACCGAGAGCGAGGCCTCGATCCGGCGGAGCGCGAACCCCCGGCTGGTGGTCGAGACGCTGCTGCTGCGCTGGGCGATGATGGACCGGATGGTGGATCTGCAGGAGGTGCTCGAGGGCGGACGGGCGGACAGGCGGACTGGCGGAGCGGGGGGCGGCGGAGGGCCCGGCTCCCGCAACGGGCGCCCACCGGTCCTGCGGCAGATGTGCCGGCCGGTCGCGTTCTGCGTGACGCCGCGGCCCCGGCGGGCCTCGCCGCCGGTGCCCTCCGCCCCGCCCCCGGCGCCCCGCGTCCGCCCGTCCGGCCGTCCGCCGTCCGCCCTCGCCGACGCCTGGCCCGAGATCGTCGCCGAGGTCGGGCTCCGGAGCCGGTTCCTGGGCGAGGCGCTGGCCGGCACCACCCCGGGCCCGGTGGAGGGCTCGTCGCTGCCGCTGGTGCTCGCCGAGTCCAATCCGCTCTTCGCCGAGCGGATCCAGGCGCAGGCCGCGGTGGTCGAGGAGGTGGTCCAGCGGCACACCGGCCAGGCGCTGCGGATCCGGGTCACCGTCGCCGAGGGGGAGCCGGCGCTCCGACGCCGCGACCGATCACCGAGTCGTCGCTCCGGGCCGACCGGCTCCGGTCGTTCCGGGCCAAGGATCCGGCCCTCGACACGGCGGCGGATGCGTTAGATTTGGAGATCGTGGACTGACGGTCGTTGCAATCCTCTTCACCCCCAGATACCATTGGCGCCAATGGCAGGATTACCAGAAGGCATGGCGGATCTTCAGCAGCTTTTTCAGCTCGGCCAGCAGATGCAGGGCCGGCTGCAGCAACTGCAGTCCGAGCTGGCGAGCCGGACCATCGAGACGTCGTCCGGCGGCGGCCTGGTCAAGGTGACCGCCGACGGCCGGGGCACGGTCCGCTCGGTCGTGATCGATCCCGGCCGTGTTCGACGAGCATGACGCGGAGTTCCTGGGCGACCTGGTGCTGGCCGCCGTGGCCGAGGCGCAGCGGCGGGCGGCCGAGCTGCTCCAGGCCGAGATGCGGAAGGTGCCCTCGCTTCCCTTCGCGCCGCCGTTCTGACCGGTGAGCGCGATCGAAGAGCTGATCACCGAGCTGGCCAGGCTGCCCGGGATCGGCCGGAAGACGGCACAGCGGCTCACCTTCCATCTGCTCCAGCAACCCCCAGAATCGGTCGGCCGGCTGGCCTCGGCGCTGGTCGCCGTCGCGCGAGCGGGTGCGGCCCTGCGAGGAGTGCGGCAACCTCACCGAGGACCAGCCCTGCGCGATCTGCCGGGATCCGCGGCGCGATCCGGCGGTGCTCTGCGTGGTGGAGGACGCCTCCGCGGTCGGCGCTGGTGGATCGCGCGACGGACTTCAAGGGCCGCTACCACGTGCTCGGCGGCCGGCTCTCGCCGCTCGACGGCGTGGGTCCCGAGTCGCTGCGGCTCGACCGGCTGGTGCGGCGGGTGGAGGAGGGCCCGGTGCGCGAGGTGATCCTCGCGACCAACCCCTCCATGGAGGGCGAGGTGACGGCGACCTACATCCAGCAGCTCCTCGCGGGGCACGAGGTGCGGGTCACCCGCCTGGCCCGCGGGCTCCCGATGGGCGGCGACCTGGAGTACGTGGACGGCGTCACCCTGGCCCACGCGCTGGTGGCGCGGCAGGAGGTCGGCTGATGCGGAGCCGAGGGCTGCTCTTCGCCGGTGGCGCGGTGCTCGGGGCCGCGGCCGGCTGGGTGCTGGCCCAGCGCCGGCTCACCTTCCATCGCCGCGATCTCTTCAGTCCCCGGCCGATGCGCCGCCTGGCCGCGCTCGGGCTATCTGGCCGGGCAGGACGGGGTGGAGACGGCCCGGCTGCTGCGCGACTATCTGGCCTGGGAGCGGCAGCCGATGCTGCGCCGCCGCGCCGAGGCGATCCTCAAGCGGTTGGAGTCCACGCTGGCATGAGAGGTCACCGATGACGGGTGCCTCGAGCTGGTCGTTCCGGGAGGACGACTCCCGCCGCATCCACGGCATCCTCCGCGGCTTCCTGGGCGAGACCAACGCGCGGACCGCGCTCATCGTGGATCGCACCGGTCAGCTGGTCGCCACGGTGGGCGAGGCGCCGGCCTTCGATCCCACCGCGTTCGCCTCGCTCACCGCGGCCGACTTCAGCGCCAACGATCAGCTCGCCCGCATGCTGGGCGAGGCCGAGTTCGGCGCCCTGTTCCATCAGGGCGAGCGCGAGTCCATGTACCTGGCCGACGTGGCCCGCCGGGTGATCCTGGTCGTGCTGTTCGACAATCGCACCACCCTGGGGCTGGTCAAGCTGCGGGTGAAGCCCGCGGTGGGCCAGCTGAACCAGGTGTTCACCGAGATGTTCGACCGTGACGGCACCAGCGCGCCGGGCGTGGAGTCGGCGTTCCTCGGCGAGGCGGAAGACGAGATCGACAAACTGTTCGGGTCCTGAGGAGAACCGCACCGCATGTCGATGATCAACTACGCCTCGCGCGAGATCAACTGCAAGCTGGTCTACTACGGCCCCGGGCTGGGCGGCAAGACGACCAATCTGGAGTTCGTGTACAACAAGGTCGCGCCGGGGTCGCGGGGGAAGATGATCTCGCTCGCCACCGAGACCGAGCGAACCCTGTTCTTCGACTTTCTGCCGGTCGATCTCGGCACCATCCGCGGCTTCAAGGTCAAGTTCCACCTCTACACCGTGCCCGGGGCAGGTGTACTACAACGCCTCTCGGAAGCTGATCCTCAAGGGTGTGGACGGCGTCGTGTTCGTGGCCGACAGCCAGATCGAGCGGATGGACGCGAACATCGAGGCGATGCAGAACCTCTACGAGAACATGGCGCAGCACGGGTACGACCTGACCAAGATTCCCTTCGCCGTCCAGTACAACAAGCGCGACCTTCCCAACGCCGCGCCGATCGCCGAGCTGCAGGCCGCGGTGAATCCGGGCTGGGCGGTGGAGGACCCCGCGAAACAGCGCCAGGTCGCGCGACCCCTATCACGAGTCCGAGTTCCTGGTGTGGCAGCAGGACGGCCACTGGATCGAGCGGGCGCCCTACTTCGAGGCGGTCGCGGTCACCGGCGAAGGAGTGTTCGACACCCTGAAGGCGATCAGCAAGAGCGTCGTCAAGACGCTGGGGTAGGCGCTCGCATGTGGACTCTCGCGAACGTCATCACGCTCGTCCGGATCTGCTTCACGCCGGTCATCGCCCTGCTGCCGTTCATCGAGGGCTACTGGCCCAAGCTGATCGCGTTCTTCATCTTCCTCGCCGCCGCGATCAGCGACGTCTACGACGGCCACCTCGCCCGCAGCCGCAACGAGGTCACCGACCTCGGGCAAGATGCTGGATCCGGTGGCCGACAAGCTGCTGCTGTTCGCCTCGCTCATCCCGATCTATTTCATCTCGCGCTGGCGGCACGACCTCTACGACATCCCGATCTGGGGCAGCATTCCGCTCTGGGTCTGCCTGCTGCTGATCGGCCGCGAGCTGGCGATGACCTGGTTCCGCTACTGGGCCCAGCGCCGCGGCGTGGTGATTCCCGCCGCCGGGGCGGGCAAGCTGAAGACCGCGATCCAGAACGTCTTCATCGGCGCGGTGATCCTCTGGTTCGCCTTCCGCGACGCCCGGAAGCCGATGGGCTGGGAGCACAGCGCGTGGGCGGACTACTGGAACCAGTTCCACGGCGGGTTCGTCGCCGTGACGCTCGCGGTCGCGACGCTGCTCACGGTGTATTCGTTCTTCCTCTACCTCTACCGGAACCGCGCGCTCTTCTCGGATCGCGCACGGTGACCTCGGCGAGTGCCGGCGTGGCGAATCCGCCGGGCAGGACCATCCCCAGCTGACCGGGGAGATACTTCCCCCCAGATGCACATCGAGCTCGTCACCATCGGCAACGAGCTGCTGCTCGGATTCACCGTGGACACCAACGGCGCCGAGATCGCGCGCAGCGCTTGTCGGCGCTGGGCGTGGAGGTCGTGCGGCGGACCGCCGTGCCCGACCGGCCCAGACGCGATCTCCGCGGCCGTGGCGGACGCCCTTCGGCGCACCGGTGCGGTGCTCACCACCGGCGGCCTGGGCCCCACCCGCGACGACGTGAGCAAGAAGGCCATCGCCGATCTCTACGGCATGCCGCTGGAGTTCGACGACAGCGTTTGGTCCGACATCGTCGCCCGCTTCGCCCGGGTGGGGCGCGCGCCGGCGCATAGCAATCGCGGCCAGGCCGAGGTGCCGCGCGGCGCGACGGTGCTCCGCAACAGGTGGGGAACCGCTCCGGGCCTGTGGCTGGAGGGTCCGATCGGACTCACCATCATGCTTCCCGGCGTACCCACCGAGATGCGCAAGCTGCTCGAGTTCGAGGTCGTCCCACGGCTGGCCGCGCGCGCGTCAGGCGCGGTGGTCCGCTCGCTCGTCGTTCGGACCACCGGCATTCCCGAGTCCACCCTGGCGGAACGGATGGGCGAGATCGAGCGCGACATCGCGCCGCTCACCCTGGCCTATCTGCCGGGGATCGAAGGGGTGGACCTCCGAGTCACCGCTTGGAGCATGGACCCTGGCCGAGGCGGATGCCGCGGCTCCGGCGCGGCCGCGGACTTGGCCCGCGGGCGCGCAGGCGAGCATGCCTACGGCGAAGGGGACACCGATCTCGCGGCCGTTGTGCTCGAGGGGGCGCGCCGGGCCGGGCTCTCGCTCGGCGCTGCCGAGTCGTGCACCGGGGGCCTGGTCGGTGGACGGATCACCGAAGTGCCGGGCAGCTCGGAAGTGTTCGCTGGGGGAGTGGTCTGCTACTCCAACCGGCTCAAGGTCGAGCTGCTCGGCGTCCCGCCCGCCCTCATCGCCGACGCACGGCGCGGTGAGCGAGGCGGTGGCGCGCGCGATGGCCGAAGGGACCCGAGCGCGGATCGGAGTCGACGTCGCGGTCGCCGTCACCGGCATCGCCGGCCCCTCCGGCGGCACGGAGGAGAAGCCGGTCGGCACGGTGTGGTTCGCGGTCGCCTCTCCCGGCGGAACGGAGGCGAGGCGGATCATTTTCCTGGGATCGCGGAAGGAGATCCGCGAGCGTGCCGCCCAGACAGCACTTTTTCTGATCCATCGCCGGCTCCTCGCCGACTGAGCGACCTCACTCGTCGCGTGGCGAATCTTCCGCACCCGATCTGCCGTTATGACCACCTCCTCCGGGAACGAAGGTTGCTGTTATCTTTGGGAACATCACCTCTCCTGCGAGAGTGCAAGTGACTGATAAGCGACGATTTAGAACTGACCACGGCCCCCGCCCCGATCCCATTCATACCCCCGGTGGGATGGCCGAGCCTGCCTCCAAGGCCGGACCGAGCCGAGACGGCGCCGATCTGGCTTCCACCGACATGTCCGTCGAGCCCAGCTCGCGCGAGCCAGGATACCCAACCGATCTTCGGTGAAGGGCATGAGACCCTTCCGGCCGAGCCGGAGTCGGAAGCGATCCGCCGACTGGAGTCGCAAATCGAGGAGTCGCGCGACCGGCAGCTCCGCCTCGCCGCGGAGTTCGACAACTACCGGAAGCGGGTCGTCTCGAGAGCGGGTCGAGCAGAGCGACCGGGCCCAGGCCTCGCTGGTCACCCGGCTGCTGGATGTGCTGGACGACATGGACCGGCTGAGCGCCGAAGGTGGAGCCGCCTCGGTGGAATCGATTCGCGAGGCGGTTGGCCTGGTGGACCGCAAGCTCCGCAAGGAGCTGGAGGCGGCGGGAGTCGAGCGGATCGACCCGGTGGGCGAGCCGTTCGATCCCAGCATCCACGAGGCGGTGTCCGTCGTGCCGCCGCCCACGCCCGACCTGGATCACACCGTCAGCGCGACGTTCCAGACCGGCTATCGCTTCAAAGGTGCGCTGGTTCGTCCCGCCCGGGTCCAGGTCTACTCGGCGCAGGGTCAGGCCTGACGGTGGCCGCCAAGGACTTCTATCAGGTCCTGGGCGTCTCCGACTCGGCGAGTCAGGACGAGATCAAGAAGGCGTATCGTCGTCTCGCCAAGCAGCACCATCCCGACGCCAATCCCGACAACGCGGCCGCGGCGGAGCGCTTCAAGGAGATCTCGGAGGCGCACAGCGTGCTCTCCGACTCCGAGAAGCGGAAGCAGTACGATCAGATGCGGCGGCTGGGCGCGTTCGACGGGGGGCCGCGGCGCTCCAGTGGCGGCCCGCGCCCAGCCGGCGCGCCCGGTGACGTGGGAGCGGAAGGCTTCGATTTCGGCGACTTCGGCGGTCTGGGCGACATCTTCTCGTCCATCTTCGGGCGCGGCGGGCGCCAGGCCGAGCCGAGGGGCGAGTCGCTCGAGGCGGTGGTCGAGGTGCCGTTCCGGGTCGCCGCGCTCGGCGGCAAGATCACGGTGACGATTCCGGTCACCGAGAGCTGTCCCACGTGCAGCGGGAGCGGCGGCGCGCCCGGGGCCACCTGGTCCACCTGTCCCGAGTGCAACGGCCGCGGGACGATCTCGTTCGGCCAGGGCGGCTTCGCGGTCAACCGGCCGTGTCCCCAGTGCCGCGGACGGGGAAGGATCCCGTCGGAGACCGTGCCCGACCTGCCACGGGGCGGGCGACGTGCGGACCGAGAGGAGGGTCGCGATCACCGTGCCGCCGGCCACCGAGACCGGCTCGCGAATCCGCCTCCGCGGCCAGGGCGAGGGCAGCCGACCCGGCGGCACCCCGGGAGACCTCATCATCACCTTCCAGGTGCAGCCCGACCGCTTCTTCCGTCGCGAGGGGCTCGACGTCGTCTGTGAGGTACCGCTCAACCTGGCGCAGGCGACGCTGGGTACCCGGCTCCGGGTGCGGACGCTCGACGGGAAGAAGGTGATGCTGCGGATCCCGCCCGGCACCCAGCCCGGGCGCAAGTTCCGCGATCAAGGGGCAGGGCATCGAGAAGAACGGCCGCCGAGGCGACCAGCTGGTGGGTATCCAGGTCAGCGTGCCCAAGGAGCTGACCCCGGAGCAGCAGGAGCTGATGAAGAGGTTCGCCGAATCGGCGGGGATGACCTACTGAGCTAGACCCTCGGCTCCACCACTGCCCGGACCACCCGTTCCCCCAACAACTTGTGCGTCGCCCGCTCCGGCTCACCCGGAGCGGGATGCCGCTGCCGGTAGGTGCCGTCGGTCTCCAGCTCCCACGCCTGCCGGTTGTCCTGCCACATCAGCAGCATGATGTCGCGCAGCGCCTGGCGGTGGGCCGGGTCCTCGATCGGAGCCACCGCCTCGATCCGGCGGTCGAGGTTGCGCGGCATCCAGTCGGCCGAGCCGATGTAGACCTCCTCCTCGCCTCCGTTGAGGAAGTAGTACGCTCGGCTGTGCTCCAGGAACCGGCCCACGATGCTGATCACCCTGATCGTCTCGCTGATGCCCGGGAGGCCGGGCCGAAGGCAGCAGATGCCCCGCACGATCAGGTCGACCGGCACGCCCGCCTGCGAGGCCTGGTAGAGCGCCACGATGATCTCGGGATCCACCAGCGCGTTCATCTTGGCGATGATCCGCGCGGGGCGGCCCGGCCTGGTGGTGCTCCGACTCCCGGCGGATCATGCCGAGGAAGCGCTCCCGCATGCCGCGTGGGGCCACGATGAGCCTGCGATATCCCGACGGCGAGGCGAAGCCGGTCAGCACGTTGAACAGGTCGGTCAGGTCGGCGCCCAGCTCGGCGTTCGCGGTGAGGACGCCGAAGTCGGCGTAGATCCTGGCGGTCTTGGGGTTGTAGTTGCCGGTGCCGATGTGCAGGTAGCGGCGCATGGTGTCGCCTTCGCGCCGCACGACCAGCGCCACCTTGGCGTGGGTCTTGAGTCCCGCGACGCCATAGCTCACGTGAACGCCCACGTCCTCCAGCCGCTGGGCCCAGATGATGTTGTTCTCCTCGTCGAATCGCGCCTGCAGCTCGATCAGCACCGCCACCTGCTTGCCCCGCTCGGCGGCGTGGGCCAGCACCCGCGCCAGGCTGGAGTCGCCACCGGTGCGGTAGAGGGTGAGCTTGATCGCGAGGACGTCGGGGTCGTCCGCGGCGGTCTGGATGAAGCGCTCCACCGAGGTCGCGAAGCTGTCGTACGGGTGGTGCAGGAGGATGTCGCCCTCGCGGATCACGTCGAAGATGTTGCGCGGCGCGGCCAGGCGGGCCTGGGTCCCGGGATGGAAGGGCGGGTCCTTCAGCTCGGGCAGGTCGAGCGTCGCCAAGCGAGAGCAGGTCGGCTGCGTCCAGCAGCCCGGGGACCTCGTAGAGATCGTCCGTCGTGAGCGGCCGCGCCGGCGGCTCCTGCTGCTCGCTGAACTCGGCCAGGAGGAGCTGGCGCAGCGACGTCGGCATGGACGCATGCACCTCGATGCGCACCACCTCGGCGAACCGGCGGTTTCGGACTTCCTCCTGGATCAGGCTCAGCAGGTCGTCGGCCTCGTCGTCGTCGGCGATCTGGAGGTCGGTGTTCCGGGTGATCCGGAAGGTGTACCAGCCCAGGATCTCGACGCCGGGGAACAGGGACTCGAGATTGGCCCCGACGACCTCCTCCAGCGGCACGAACTCGTTGGGCGCGATGAGCGGGACCCAGCGAGGCAGGATCTTCGGCACCTTCACCCGCGCGAAGCGCTCCTCGCCGTCGGCGCCGCGCAGGACGACGGCGAGCGACAGGCTCAGGTTGGAGATGTAGGGGAAGGGGTGGCCGGGATCCACCGCGAGCGGGGTGAGCACGGGGAAGACATTGGCGTGGAAGTAGGTGTCGAGCCGTTCCCGCTCCTCCCGGCGAAGGTCGGCAACGCTGCGGGTGGAGCACCAGCCCATGCTCCGCGAGCTGGGGCAGCAGCTCCTCGTGGAGGCAGCGGCGGTCCTGCCGCACCAGGTCGCGGACGATCTCCGTGATCGCGTGGAGCTGCGCCTCGGGAGTCATGCCGTCGGCCGTGCGCTCGACGATGCCGGCGGACACCTGCCGCTTGAGCCCGGCGACCCGGACCTGGAAGAACTCGTCGAGATTGCTGCTGAAGATGCCGAGGAACTTGAGCCGCTCGAGCAGCGGCGTGCGGGGGTCGAGCGCCTCGTGCAGCACCCGGCGGTTGAACTCCAGCCAGGAGAGCTCCCGGTTGATGTAGAGCGACGGGTCCCGGAGATCCAGCGCGCGAGGCGTCTGCACGGAAAGCTGGAGGTCGGTCACGACGGGAATGTATCCTGCGAAGCGAGGGGCCGAACGTAACGGATCGGTAACGTGTGCAGCGGCCCCGCCGCGCTATGCATCGTCTCGTTTGCCGGGCAGGAGCAGGGAGAGCACGACGCTCACCAGCCCCACGACCAGCCCGCCGAAGAACGCCGCCCAGAAGCCGGTCACGGTGAACCCCAGCCCCCATCGCTCCGACAGCGCTCCGGTCAGCAGCAGCATGAGCGCGTTGATCACCAGGGTGAAGAGTCCCAGGGTCACCACGATCAGCGGACAGGTCAGCACGGTGAGGATCGGCCGCACCAGGCTGTTCACGATGCCGAACACCGCGGCGACCAGGAGGAGCTGGACGACGGTGCCGCGGAAGTCGAGGCCCGGGAGCAGCCACGCCGCCGCCCAGAGCGCGGCCGCGTTCAGCAGCCAGTGGAGGAGCAGGGACCGCATGTCAGCCGATGACCCCGCCGCCGAGCACCCGGTCCTCGGGCGAGTAGAGCACGCCGGACTGACCGGGGGTGATCGCCCGGATCGGCGTCGCGAGCACCAGGTCGAGAGCGCCCGGCTCCGTGGCGGTCACCGTCGCGGGGACCCCGCGCGCGCGATGGCGGACCTGGACCTGGCACTCGTCGCCCGGCTGCGAGCGGATCGGCGAGCCAGTTGAGCTCCTCCAGGCGAACCCGGTGTCCCGCGAGCTCGTCCACGGTACCGATGACCACCTCGCGCCGCTCCGGCCGGATCGCGACCACGTAGCGCGGCTGGCCGAACCCGCCGGGCAGTCCGCGCCGCTGGCCGATGGTGTACCGGGCGTAGCCGCCGTGCTCCCCGACGACCTCGCCGCCGGTGGTGACCAGCGGACCGGGGGCGAGCGCGGGGGCGTCCGCCGGCAGGTGCCGCTCCAGCACGCCGACGTAGTCGTCGTCGGGCACGAAGCAGATCTCGACCGACTCGGGCTTCTCCGCCGTCACCAGACCGAGCTTCCGCGCCCAGGCGCGGGTCTCGGCCTTGGTCATCTCGCCCACCGGCGTGAGCATGCGGCCCACCACCTGCCGGTCGATGCCCCAGAGGAAGTAGCTCTGGTCCTTCGCCCGGTCGAGCCCGCGGTAGAGCCCGCCGTCCCGGGCGACGGCGTAGTGGCCGGTGGCGATGTACTCGCAGTCGAGCGCGTCGGCGTGGGCCAGCAGGTCGCGAAACTTGGTGAAGGAGTTGCAGCGGACGCAGGGAATCGGCGTGCGGCCGCGGCTGTACTCGCTCACGAAGTTCTCGATGACGTGCAGGGCGAAGCGGTCCTCGAGATTGAGCACGTAGTGCGGGATGCCGAGCGCGTGCGCGACGTCGCGCGCGTCGTTGATCGAGTCGAGCGAGCAGCAGGGGCGGTCGGGCACCTCGTCGCCGTAGCAGAAGAGCTTCATCGTCGCGCCGACGACGTCGTAGCCCTGCTCGACGAGGCGCGCCGCGGCGACGGAGCTGTCCACGCCGCCCGACATCGCCACCAGCACCCGCGCGGTCACGACGCCGCCCGTCCCAGCACGCCGGACAGCTTCCGCACCTTGGCCACGACGCGCCGGCATCACCTCGGCCACCCGCTCCACGTCCTCCGCCGTGCTCTCGTGGCCGAGGCTGAACCGGATCGCGCCCAGCGCCAGCTCGCGGGGCACGCCCATCGCCACCAGAACGTGGGACGGCTCGACCGCCCCGGTGGAGCAGGCCGACCCGCTCGACGCCGCGATCCCGGCGAGATCGAGGTGCATCAGCAGCGCCTCGCTGTCGGCGCCGGCCACCGACACGTTGAGGACGTGCGGCGCGCCGCTCGGCGCTCCCGCCGTTGACCACCAGGTCCGCGCACCGCGGCGCGCAGCCGCTCGGCGAGCAGGTCGCGCAGCGCGCGCAGCCGTGGGGCCTCCTCGGGCTGCTCGCGCGCGGCCAGCAGGGCGGCCCGCCCGAGCGCCACGGCGCCGGCCACGTTCTCGGTGCCGGGCCGGATGCCGTACTGCTGGCCGCCACCGTGGATGATCGCCTCGACGGCCTTGCGGTCCCGCACGATCAGCGCGCCGATGCCCTTGGGCGCGCCGATCTTGTGGCCCGAGAGGGTGAGCAGGGTGCAGGGCAGGTCGCCCATGACCACCGGCACCTTGCCGAACGCCTGCACCGCGTCGGTGTGGAAGACGACGCCGGCCGCCTGGCAGCGCCGGCGATCTCCACGACCGGCTGAACCACCCCGACCTCGTTGTTCACCCACATGATCGAGACCACCGCGGGGCGCTCGGCCAGCGCCTCGTCGAAGGCGTCCAGGCTCACCCGTCCCGCACCGTCCACCGGAAGCACCACCTCGCGGCCGCCGAGATGGCAGACGGCGTGCGCGGCCGCCAGCACCGCCTTGTGCTCGATCGCGCTCACGACCGCGCAGACGTTGCCGCCCCGATCCCGCGCCGCGAGCGCCGCGCCGATGATGCCGAGGTTGTCGGCCTCGGTGCCGCCCGAGGTGAAGATGACCTGGTTGGGCTCGGCACCCACCGCCTGGGCGATCTCCCGCCGGGCCTGCTCGATGCCGGCCCGGGCGGCGCGGCCGAACCGGTGCGAGCTGGACGGGTTGCCGAAGGTCTGGTTGGTGAGGTAGGGCAGCATCGCCTCCAGCACCTCGGGGCGGACCGGGGTGGTGGCGGCGTGATCGAGGTAGACCGGGGCGCGTGTCATGGCCGGGAAAAATACCCGTCCGGGGAGGCGGGTCCAAGCTGGCGGGTGCTACAGACTTTGCACGCCGAGGCTGAGGACGTCCTCTACGGCCACGGTCTCATGGGTGTAAAACGGCTCCCCGTAACGGGTCCGGATCAGGGAGCCATAGTGGGCGTTCTGGGTTTCGACCAGGGAATAGAGGTCCTGGCCGGTGGGAAAGATCTCGCCCGCCGCCTTGGCCCCGTCGAACTGGCTGGCATAGCACCGGATGGCCGCCAGCTTGCGGTCGAACTGGGCGCTGATATCCACCACGAAGGTCGGCTTGAGCGGGTCCTCCCGATAGGAGAGGGCATACAGGATCTTGTGGGGCCGGTGGGGCGATCCCGGCGCGTCGTACCGGGCGAGACCGGCGAGAAAACAGCAGTCGCGGCCCAGCTCGGAGGCGATGCGGTGGTCGGGGTGCCGGCCGACCGGGAAGGGCAGGATGACCACCCGGGGTGCGAAGTGCCTGATCTCCGCGATTACCAGCCGACGCGCCTCCTCGGAATTCTGGAGATGGGCGTCGGGCAGACCGGCGTTCCGCCGCTCGGCCACACCAAGGATTTCGGCGGCCCGACTCGCCTCCTCGGCCCGGAGCTCGGCGCTGCCGCGGGTCGCCGTCTCTCCGGCCGTCAGGTCGAGGATCCCGGCGCGGTAGCCGGCATCCACCGCCTTGAGCAGGGTGCCGGCGCAGGTGAGCTCGACGTCATCGCGGTGCGCGGCGATGGCCAGAATGTCTACGGGCATGGAGGATCCGGTGAGGACGATGAAGAGTAAGGCGGGAACGGTGAAAAGTGAAAAGTGAAAGGGCGCGAAGCTGCCGTCCCGCCTCTCACCGTTCACCTTTCACCGTTCACGCTGTTCCGGCTGCCCCCTCTACGCTGCCGGCGCGGCTCTCCTCCACCTCTTGCCGACCACCACCAGGCCCCATCCGAAGCCGAGCACGGGCACCACGAACGCCAAGCGAAGCGATGGCGCCGGCGAGCACGCCCACGAAGTTGCGCCAGGCGGCGCGGAAGGCCTCCACGATGGGCCCGGGCCCGTGGGACGCGACGATCGGCACCGGCTCGTGCAGGCTGACCGAGAGGGTGCTCAGCTGCGCGCTGGTCTTGAGGAAGCGCAGACGGCCCTCCATCCGCTCGATCTCCTCCCGGACCCGGGCCAGCTCGCGCTCGACCGAGAGCACGTCCTGCAACTTGCCCGTCCGGGTTCGCAGCAGCTCCACCAGGCGATCCTCCAGCCGGCGGCCGTTGCCGACGCGGGCGGTCAGGTCCACGAACTCCTCGCTCACGTCCTCCGCGCCGACATTGACGAACTCCAGCCGGCCGATCGGCTGCAGGCCTTCGGTCAGCTCGTCGAATCGAAGGGACGGGCACCTTGAGCTCGAGCGTGGCCTGCCGGAGCTGGTTGCGGCCGCTCTGCACCGAGGCATCGGCCACGAAGCCGCCGGCGCGCTGGACGATCCGCCGCAGCTCGGCCATCGCGGTCTCCAGCGAGTCCACTTCGATGCTCGCCTGGCCGGTGCGGACGATCAGCCGGGTGGCGGGGTCGAATTCGAACGGGCGGGACCACTGCTCTTCGGGCCGGTGCCGCTGCGGGCAGCGGCCTGTCGCTCGCCGACCGACCCGAGGGATATGGCCTCGGCCTCGTCCCTGGCCGCGCTCGAGGGCCGACCGACCGCGTCGACAGCCTTGCTGGAAGACTCGGGAATGTCGCCGGGCCGCTCGCATGCCATCAGGAGAGCCGCCTGCAACAGGCCCACCACCATCGTCTGGACTCGCATGTCACCTCCTCGGGGAGCACAGGAGATGCGGAGGGTGGGGGGCTTGCACAGTGCAGCGGATGGCACGGCCTCAGGCGCGCTACTCGTGCCGCAGCGCCTCCACCGGATCCATCCGGGCGGCACGGTTGGCCGGAAGCAGCCCGAACACCAGCCCGATCGCGATGCTCACCCCGCACGCCAGCACGATGCTCCACAGCGGCACGGCCGAGTCCAGGCTCAGCGCGGCCTTGAGCAGGGCGCCCGCGCCCAGCCCGAGCAAGATCCCGAGAGCCCCGCCGACCAGGGTCAGCGTGGCGGCCTCCACCAGGAACTGCCACAGCACCTCGCGCCGGGTGGCTCCGAGCGCCTTCCGCAGCCCGATCTCCTTGGTGCGGTCGCTGACCGAGACCATCATGATCGCCATCACCCCGATGCCGCCCACCAGGAGGGCGACGCTCGAGAGCGCGACCATCGCGAGGAAGAAGTAGGACGGTGAACTTGCCGACCACGTCGAGGATCTGGTCCTGGGTGATGAGGTCGAAGGTGTTGGGGTCGCCGGGTCGGAGGTTCCTCGCCCGGCGGAGCGCCACCGTCACCGCGTCCATCGCCGCTCCGACCTCCACGCCGGTTCGTGGCTTGACCGCGACGAAGAGCGCGTTGGTCTCGTCGTATTGAAAGCTCTCCCGGGCGGTGGCGAACGGCACGACGCCGCCGGTGGCCTGCCCCGGCGGCTCGAAGATGTTGGACGGCTTCTCGAAGATGCCGATCACCCGGAAGGAGACGCCGCCGACCCGGACCTGCGCGCCGAGCGGATCGAGCCGCCCGAACAGCCGGTCCGCCACCGCGCTCTCCAGCACGATGACCGGCTCGCCGGTCAGCTCGGCCCGGCTGAAGAAGCGGCCTCGGAGCAGCGTCCCGCCCTGGATCTCCATGTACCGGTCGTCGGCGCCGAAGATGATGACCTGCTGGGTGCGCACGCCCTGGTACTCCGCCTTCTGGAACACCTGCACCCAGATGCCGGCGTAGCGGATCTCCGGCAAGCGGCGAAGGGCCGCCGCGTCGCTTCGCTGGAGGACCGGCCGGATCCGCACTTCGTAGGGGAGGCGGTCGGGGTTGACCGGGGTCTGGGAGAAGTAGCGGATGACGTAGAACGTGGTCGGCCCGGCGACCTCGATCGCGTTGAAGATCTGTCGCCGGATCCCCTGCACCAGCGACGCGACCGCCATCACGGTCGTCACCCCGATCACGACGCCGAGGATGGTGAGGGCCGAGCGCAGCTTGTTGGCGCGGATCGCGTCGAGCGCGATCGCCACCCCTTCGCCGATGCTGCGGAGAATCACCGGGTCACTCCACCCGGAGCGCCGCGATCGGGTCGAGCCGCGCGGCCCTCGTGGCGGGATAGACCCCGAACAGCGTCCCGGCGCCGGTCCCCACGGCCAGGGCGAGCCCGACCGACCAGAGCGTGATCCGCGCGGGCAGCGGGGTGAAGGTCGAGACACCGAACGCGAGCGCCCATCCGGTCAGGACGCCCAGCGCCCCCCCGGCGGCAGTCAGCACCAGCGCCTCGACGAGAAACTGCCGCCGGATGTCGGCGCGCGTCGCGCCGAGCGACTTGCGGAGGCCGATCTCGCGGGTGCGCTCGTTCACCGTCATCAGCATGATGTTCATGATCACGATCCCGCCCACGACGATGCCGATCGCGACCACGGCCGGGATGGCGGTGAACAGCAGGCTGGTGAGCTGCTTCCAGAACGCCACGAACGCGTCGGCCTTGTCCACGGTGAAGTCGTTCTCCTCGCCCGGGCGCAGCCGGTGCGCGATCCGCATCGCCTCTTCGGCGCGCAGCCATTCCCCCCTCGATGGCGTCCGCGCTCGGCATCTTGACCGATACGACCGTCGTCTTCCGTCGCCCGTAGGCGGCTTCGAAGGTGCTGAACGGAAGGAGGACGAAGGCATCGAACGACTGGCCCAGGAGCCGTCCCTTGGGGGCGATCACGCCCTTGACGGTGAGCTCGTGCCCGTCGAGCCGCACCCGCCGCCCGACCGCCGCGAGCGGGTGGTGGAAGAGCTTTTCCGCGATCTCGTGGCCGAGGGCCACCACCGGCCGTCGCCCGCTCACATCCTGCTCGGTCAGCGGCGAGCCGGCTAGAAAGGTGTAGTCCTGCACCACCTGGTACGGCGGCCGTGATGCCGAAGATCGTCACGTTGATCACGGTGCGGTCGCGGTAGGCGACTTCCCCCACCGGGGTGGGCCAGCCCGACTGGAGCGCCACCGCGACCGCGTCGGGGACCGCCTGGGCGACGGTTTCGGCGTCCTGCGACGGTGACGAGCGGCCGCTTGGCGATCGCGCGGACCTGCTCGTCGTCGAGCAGGCCGACCGAGATCGGGCCGCGGCGCACCTGGAACGTGTTGGTGCCGATCATGCTCGCCGTCAGCGTGCCGCTCACGTACGAGTTCATCCCCTGGATGATGGCGACGACGACGATCAGGAAGGCGACGGAGACGAGAATGCCGAGCAGGGTGAAGAACGATCGCAGCTTGCTGGTCCAGATCGCCTGGACCGCCAGGCGGAGGGCTTCGGTCAGGGGCATGGAACGAAAGCAGTCGAGCAGGTGAAGGCGCTGGCGACCTACTCGTACCTGAGCGCCTCCACCGGATCAAGTTTGGCCGCCTTGTTGGCGGGATACAGCCCGAACAGCACGCCGGTCAGGATCGAGGCGACCACCGCGGCGACGACCGAGAGGAGCGGCACGGAGGCCGGCACCGGCGTGAACGAGCGGACCCCCCAGGCGACCCCGGCGCCCAGCGCCATCCCGACGAGGCACCCGACCAGGGTGAGGGTCGCGGCCTCGACCAGGAACTGGAACATGATCTCGCCCCGGGTCGCGCCCAGCGCCTTCCGCACGCCGATCTCGCGGGTTCGCTCGGTCACCGAGATCATCATGATCGCCACCACGCCGACGCCGCCCACCATCAGACCGACGCTCGAGAGCGCGATCATCGCGACGAAGAAGCCGGCGGTGATCTTGTTGAACGCGTCCAGCACCCGGTCCGAGGTGACCAGCGCGAAGTTGTTGTCGTCGCCCGGCCGGAGGCCGCGCCGGCTCCGCAGCGCGGCGGTGACCTGGTCCTGGGCCTCGGCGACGGTGGCGCTCTCGGTCGGGACGACGGCGATCTCCATCCAGCCCGGCCAGTACTCCGCCACCTTGCGGAACGTGGTGTGGGGAATGGCGAGGCGCGGGTCGTCGGCGTCGCTGAAGAGCGAGGCGGCCTCGGCGTGCATCCCGACCACCTCGAACGGCTGGCCGTAGATCTTGATCCGCTTGCCGATCGGATCGAGGCCGGGGAAGAGGGACTCGGCCAGCTTGTCGTTGATGACGGCGACGCGGGCGCCGGCGGCGTACTCGATCGCGGTGAAGTTGCGGCCGGCGAGGATGTCGCCGCCGTTGACCTGGGGCCAGGTCCAGCTGAACCCGGCGATCTTCACGCTCGCTCAGGTTGACGCCGTCATAGCTCACCGGGCCCTCGGTGTACTCCCCGACGTTGACGTCCCGCACCGCCGGCAGGCTCCGGATCAGCTCGGCTTCCTCGACCGTGAGCTCCGGCATCCGCCGCCAGGGGGACAACTCGTCGGAGCCGTCGGAGATCTCCAGCCCGCCTGAGAAGTACCGCAGGACGAAGAAGGTCTTGGGGCCGGCCGACTCGAGGATGCCGGTGATGCTGCGGTTGATCCCGGTGATGGCGGAGGCCATGGCGATCACGACCGTCACGCCGATGGCGACGCCGAGGATGGTGAGCGCCGCCCGCACCTTGTTGGAGCGCAGCGAGTCGAGCGCGATGCCCGCGCCCTCGACCATGCGGGAGAGCAGGGTGACCGACGCGCCGTCTTCATTCGGCCCTCAAGCGCGACGATCGGGTCGAGCCGCGACGCCCGGCTCGCGGGGTAGACGCCGGCGACGATCCCGACGCTGACGCCGAGCAGCACGCCGACCGCGACCGACCAGGGCGCCACCGCGGCCGGCAGCGGCGTCAGCGCCTTGACCACGAAGGCCAGCACGAGGCCGAGGCCGATGCCCATCACCGCGCCCGCGGCGGAGAGCGTCGCCGACTCACCACGAACTGCGCCAGGATGTCGCGCCGCCGGGCGCCGAGCGCCTTGCGGATCCCGATCTCCCGGGTGCGCTCGCTCACCGCCATCAGCATGATGTTCATGATCACGATGCCGCCCACCACCAGCGAGATCGCGACCAGCCCCGGCAGCGCGAGGAAGAGGATCCGCGAGATCTTCTGCCACGTGCCGAGCGCGCCCTCCGCGGTCTGGAAGGCGAAGTTGTTCTCCTCGGTGGGCTTGAGCTGCCGCCGGCTGCGCATCGCGGCCTCGGCTTCTGCCAGCGCCAGCTGCATCTGCGTCGGATCGTCGGTGCTGCACGATGAGCGCGTCCAGGATGTTGATGGGGCAGATGAGGCGCCGGGCCTGCGCGCTGAACGGCATGACCGCGAACTTGTCGAGCGAGATCCCGAACAGGGTGCCCTGCTGGGCCACGACGCCGATGACGCGGTAGGGAAGGCCGCCGATCTGCACCACCTTGCCGATCGGATCGACCCCGGGGAGCAGCTTCTCGCGCCAGCTCGTGCCCGATCACCAGCACCGGCAGCGCCGCCCGGACCTCCTGCGCGGTGAACGCCCGCCCGGCCGACAACTCGTAGTTCCGGATCCGGAAGTAGGTCTCCTCGGTGCCGACCAGGTCGATGTCCTTGGCGATTTTGCCGTCGTAGTGCACCGAGACCCGGTCCTGGCAGAACTTGGCGAAGGTGGCGGGCGTGCGGATCCGCTCGCGCACGAAGTCGGCGTCGTCGTAGCTGATCCGCGGCCGGCGGCGCCACGCGAGCCAGGTCTCCTGGGTCACGTTGCCCATGTTGATGCTCGGCCGCTGGCGCAGCTCGAAGGTGTTGGCGCCGACCAGGGTGTTGGCGAACCGCTCCACCATGTACCGGTTCATGCCCTGGACGATCGACACCACCGCGATGAGGAACGTGACGCCGATCAGCACGCCCACCAGCGAGAAGAAGCTCTTGAGCTTCTGCGCCCGGATGGTCCGGAGCGCGAGGCGGATGGCTTCGAGCAGCGGCATCAGGCCGCGGCGCCCTGGGTGCACGCGATCGCTCTCCACCTGGCCGTCGCTCAGCACCACGATCCGCGCCGCGCGCGCCGCGATGTCCGGCTCGTGGGTCACCATGATGCACGGTCTGGCCCGCCGTGGTGAAGGTCGGCGAACACCTCCATGATCTCCTCGCTGGTGACGCTGTCGAGGTTGCCGGTCGGCTCGTCGGCCAGGAGGATGCTGGGCTGGTTGACCAGCGCCCGGGCGATGGCCACGCGCTGCCGCTGGCCGCCGGAGAGCTCGTTGGGGCGGTGGTCCATCCGGTCGGCCAGGCCCACCCGGTCGAGCGCCGCCGCCGCGCGCTCCCGGCGCTCGCGCGCCCGCACGCCGGCGTAGACCAGCGGCAGCTCCACGTTGTGCAGCGCGGTGGCGCGGGGCAGCAGGTTGAAGGTCTGGAACACGAACCCGATCTCCCGGTTGCGCACCCGCGCCAGCGCGTCGTCGGTGAGCCGGGAGACCTCCTGGCCGTTGAGCCAGTACTCGCCGGCGGTCGGGGTATCGAGGCAGCCGAGCAGGTTCATCATGGTGGACTTGCCGGAGCCCGACGGTCCCATGATGGCCACGTACTCGTTGCGATGGATGTCGAGCGTCACGCCGCGGAGCGCGAGGATCAGCTCCGAGCCCATGCGGTACTCGCGGGTGAGATCGCGGATCCGGATGATCGGCGCTCACGAGGCCGCCTGCTTGCGGGTCTCCTGCTTGGTGGTGTCCGCGGCCGCACCTTGGCGCCGTCCTTGAGGTCGCGAATCGCCTGGTAGGTGCCGGCCACGATGGTCTCCCCGCCCCGGAGTCCCTCCACCACCTCGAAGTACTCGTCACCCGCGATGCCCACCTTGACCGGTCGGAAGGTCGCGACGCCGTTCTGGACCAGGAACACGCCCTCCTCTTCGCGCTCACCGGGTCGCCGCCGCGTCATGGTGTCCAGCGCCGGGTTGTTCTCGTTCGGCAGCCGCTCGTGGTCCCGGACGGTGAGCGCGATGATCGGAATGCTCAGCGAGTTGCCCCGGGTGTCGGTGACGATCCGGGCGGTGCAGCTCAGGTCCGGGCGGATGTCGCGCGGCGGGGTCTCGAGCGTGATCTCGACGTCGAAGTCCACCGCGCGGTCGTTGGAGCCGGAGGCGGTCTCGGTGTTGGTGAGCTTGGCGCTCTGGCTCACCTGGGTGACCCGCCCGACGAAGGCCGAGTCGGGATAGGCGTCGATCGTCGACCTCCACCGAGTCGTTGTGGGTGAGCCGCACCACGTCGGTCTCGTCCACCTGCACCTTCGCCAGGATCACCGAGAGGTCGGCGATGGTGAGCAGCAGGCCGGTCTCGCGGGAGAACGTGCCGGGCACCGCGACTTCGCCCTCCTCGACCGCCAGCCGGACCACCCGGCCCGCGATGGGAGACACCAGGCGGGTCTTCGCCAGGTTGTCCTTGGCCTCCCGCAGGCTGGCCCGCGACTGGTCGAGCTGCGCCCGGGTCGCCTGAGTAGGTCGCCTCGGCCACGTCGAGCGCCGTCCGGGCCTCCTCCGCCGTGGCGGGCGCGATGAGGTTCGGGCCCAGCTCGGCTGAGCTCGTTGGCCCGCTTCCAGGCCCGCTCTGCCTGGTCGCGGTTGGCCCGGGTCTGGAGCAGGGTCGCCTGGGTGGACGAGACCACGCCCTCCGCGCGGGAGACCGCCGCCTGGTACTGGGCGGGGTCGATCTGCAGCAGGAACTGGCCCTTGGTCACCAGGTCGCCCTCCTCCACCGCGATCCGGATGATGCGGCCGGTGATGTCGGCGGAGATGTCCACCGAGGTCTGCGGCTCGATCTTCCCGCTCGCGGTGACGGCGCTGACCAGGTCCCGGCGGCGCACCTGCTCCATCCGGACCTCGGTGCCGGCGTTCTTCTTCTTGTTCATGCTGTAGGCGATCCCGCCGCCCGCCAGCCAGCGCCAGCACCCCGATGATCAGCCCGATCTTCATCCCACGCGACATGTGCGTTCCTCGTTAGCGAAGGGGTCGCCCGACCGCCGCTTCCAGCGCGGCGACGGCCTTGTGGTAGTCGTATACCGCGTTCACGTAGTCGCCCTCGGCCCGCTGCACGGCGTTCTGCGCGTCGGAGACCTCGAGCGAGGTGCCGGCGCCGAGCCGGTAGCGGTCCTGCGCCAGCCGGAGCTGGTCCCGCGCCGAGCCGCGGTTGGCCTCCTGGACCGCGATCGCCTGGTAGGAGGTCTGCATGCCGAGGTAGCGCGCGTGCACGTCGCTCCGGACCTGGAGCCGGCGGGCGCGCACGTCCTCGTCGGCGTCCTGCTCCTGCGCCCGCGCCTGGGACACCCGGAGCGAGCGGGAGAAGCCGGTGAAGATGGGCAGCGAGATCGTCAGGTTGGCCTGGAACGGCTGGCCCGTGTAGTCGAACGGAAAGACGTTGTTCGGCGTCCCGGATCTGCTGCGCCACCGGGTCGAGCAGCGCCGTCCCCGATGGAGTTGAGCCCGAAGCTCCCGAAGCAGTCCGGAGTCTGCCCGCCGAGGTCGAGCGCGGTCCGCACCTGGTTGTCGTACTGGCAGCGGCCCGCCTCCGACCTGGGCGCTGCTCAGCGTCTGGCCGAGCAGCAGGCCCTCGTCGGTGAACTGCCTGGGTGAAGCCGCTCCATCCCGCCTGGAGCGAGAGCGTGGGAAGGAACTCGGAACGCGCGGCCCGCACGCTCCAGGTGGCCGCATCCTGGCGGGCCCGGAGCGAGCGGAGCAGGGGATTCTGCTCGTCCGCCATGGCGAGCAGGTCGTCGAGCTGGAAGCTCGGGCGGCGTCACCGGGAAGGAGTCGGTGAGCGCGATCTGCTCGATGGCGACCGGCGGCTCGACACCCATGCGCCGGAGCAGCTCGAGCTTGGCCTCGTTCTCCGACCTGCGTCGCCCGGAGCAGCGCGACGTCGGACTGTCCCTTGATCACTTCCGCCTGGCGCACGTCGAGCAGGGTGGCCTGGCCGACCTGATAGCGCGCCTGCGCCAGCGTGAGGAAGTCCACGTTGCGGACCACCTGCTGCCGGGCGACGTCCACCTGCGCGGCGGCCTGGAGCGCGTTCAGGTACTGGGTGGTGATGTCGGCGCGGAGGTTGATGCCGGCGCCGCTGATGTCCTCGTCGGTGGCCTTGCTGCAGCGCCTTCTGCTGGCCCGGGCCGGAGAGCACCCGGCCGTCGAGCTGCCAGTTGAGGCCGAGGCTGTACCCGGAGGTGAGGAAGGCGGAGGTCGGCTGAGTGAAGCCGCCGCCGAAGTTGGTCTGACCCGAGCCGATGTACCCCAGGTCGCCGGCGACGCTGACCGTCGGGAGGAAGCTGCCGTAGGCGTTCCTCACGCCCCACTTCGCCGGGGCCGCGTCGTTGAGCGATCTGCCGGTAGGCCGGGCTGTTCGCCCGCGCCTGCTCGATCGCCTCCTGGAGCGAGAGCGTGACGGCGGGGGCCGGAGCGACTCACGGCGGTGGTGTCCGCGCCGGCGGGCGGACGTGGTGTCCTGCGCCCCTGCGGGCGTGGGGAGAAGGCACGCGACCGCAAGGAAACCGAGCCAGCGATTCATGGACTGATGCCCTTTGTGCTGGGGACGTGACCGGGGCCAATACGGCAGCCTCGCCGCACAGGTTTCAGGTTGCGACAAAGGTCGGCTTCGAGGCTGTCGGCAAACGAGTTGTGAGGAGGAGCTACTCCGCCCGCGTAACCACCTTGCCCTGCGCCGGCAGCTCCAGCCGCTGGAGCCGTCCCTCGGCGATCCGTCACCAGCGTGCCGGCGATGTCGCCGGTGAGCGCGATACGCATCGTCTCGCCCTGGCCCGCCGTCTCGAGCCGGGCGGTGAACGAGGCGCGCTTGCCGGTGCGCGGAAAGATCGCGGTCAGCCGCTTGCCCGCCGGCGTCGCCAGATCGGCGACGGCGGAGTAGAGCGAATGCACCTCGTCGTCGAGCAGGACGACGTCGGGGCCGCCGGGCAGCTCCCGCCCGGACTCGGAGCCCCGTCGCCACGGTCCGAACGATCGAGCCGCGCGCCGGAGCCCGCCGCCAGGATCACCGTGGTGCCCCGGGGCCCTCGACGTCGAGCTGGAACTTCGCGATGGCGAATTCCGGCGGTCCGCTCGAGCACGGCGGTCAGCCGCGTCGTGGCCGGCCGTGGCGGGATACCGGGCGGTCGCGCTCAGGGTGGTCCCAGCGCGCGCCGCGGCCGCGGCCCTGGCGCAGGGTGAAGTCCTCCCGGCCGATCTCCTTGCCACCCTGGCTCAACGACTCAGGGTGACCGGAGCGTCGGCCTGGGCCGGCGCGGGAGACGCCTGATATGCCAGCAGGAGGAGAAGCGCCGCGGCGCGGAAGCCCATTCGGCTCACCTCAGGTGCCGGCCAGATAGCTGCTGATCCGGTCGAGGATGAATTTATACAGGACCTCCCCCTTTTGGGCGGAGGCGAGGCTGGGATAGCCCACCGAGCCCGGGCGAGCCCTCGGGGAGCCGCCGGCTGTGCCCGGGACGGTAGCGCGCCAGCATCTTGGGCGTGAGCGCGAAGTCGAGGGCGAGATCCATGCGGACCAGCGTCGGGGGCGAGGTAGAGCAGGAGCGAGGTGTCGAGCTCGCCGCCCTGGATCGGCGCGCCGGGCTGATCGAGCAGCGGGCCGAAATCGAGGCTGAAGATGTCCACCACCTGAACCGTGGCCTCGCTCGGTGCGGATGGTGCTGAGCGCCTCGAGGTGCGCCTCGCTCGCCTGCGCGGTGAGGATCACGAACTCGCGGACGCCTGCCCCCTCCTCCCAGGACTCGATAAGTTCGTTCATGACACGGTGCAACGTCCGGCGGCGCAGCGCGGCGCCTCCGGGGAAAGGCCGGGAGACGGCGTGCACGCCGAACTCGACGGTGGGGGCGCGCAGTACGGTGAACGCGGCGGAGAGGTCGTCGGCGAGCCGCTCGACGATGATCGTGTCGCAGCCCAGCGGCAGGTGCGGACCGTGCTGCTCGGTCGTGCCGACCGGCACGATCAGCGTCGGGCGCTCGCGCAGCAGCTCGCCGATCGCGACCGGGGTCATCTCCTTCATCCGCCAGGGGCGTCCGGCTTGAGTCATCGTCCGCCGTGGTGGTTGTGGTCGACGGTGGCGGCCGGGGTGGCCGCGGCGGAGTGGCTGCGCCGGCCGTCGCTGCCCTGGGTGCTGGTCGCCGCGCTCGCCGCCGCCGGCTGCCTGGTGGCGCTGACTCCGCTTCGCGGCTGGCGGCGGCGCGGCTCTCGCTGTGACCCTGCTCGGGCTGATCGCGGCGATCGCCGTCACGCAGGCGCGCCTGACGGCGATCGAGACCCGACTGGGCCGAGCAGCGCGAGCGGCGGGTGAAGGCCGCGTCCGAGCGGCTGTCGGGCGACCTCCACGCGGCGCTCCACCGCGCCGACCGGCTGGCCCAGTCCGCCCTCGGGCGCGCCGCAGGACGACCGCGGCGCCGCACTCCGCCTGCTCCAGCGCCTGGTGCCGACCCGCGGCGCCGAGATGAGCGTGGCCCTGCTCGACCCGGAGGGAGACGTGTGGGCCTGGGCCGGCCGCCACCGGCTGCCGCCCGCCGCCGAAGGCGACTCCATCGGGTCGCGGGCGACTGGATATTACGTCGTGCTCGAGGCGCGGCGCCACTCCGCCGAGGGCCGCACCGCGGTCGCCGGCGTGCTGATCTGGGCCCACCCCGCCGTGCCCGACCGCTCGCGCAGCCTGGCGGAGCTGTTCCGCGAGGGCACCGAGGTCGGACTCACGGTGTATCCGCCGGGATCGGCGCCGGACAGCGTCGACGTCTTCGACTACGAGGAGCCGACCACCGCCGGCCCGCGGCTGCTCTTCAGCGTCCAGCCGGTTCCGCCGGAGCAGGGCACCGCCAAGCAGCGCGCCTACGCCAGCGGGAGCCGGATGGCCACCTGGCTCATCCTGCTCGCCTTGGGCCTCGCCCTGTCGCTCACAGCGCGCCCGGCCGAGCGGTTCGCCGTGCTCGGCGGCTGCTCTGGCTCGCGGTGCGCGCGCCGGTCGGCGGCGCGCTCGACCTGCAGCCGTTCTTCTCTCCGGCGACCTTCTTCCGCCCGCTGCTGGGCCCGCTCTCGGGCTCGGCCGGCGCGCTCGCGCTGGCGGGCACCCTGCTCACCATCGCCGGCGTCTGGCTCTGGCGCCGGCGGCTGCCGCGGCGCTGGTACGGCGTGGCGCTCGGGGCCGGCGCTGCTCCTCGCTGCGCCCTACCTCATCAGCAGCCTCGGCCGGGGCATCACGCCGCCGGCCGGCGGCGTGTCGGTCGGCCTCTGGCTCAGCTGGCAGCTCGCCATCCTGGTCTCCGCCGCGGCGCTCATCGTCCCGACGGCCGCGCTCTTCCGCGGCTCGGGACCCCAGCGATCCCTCGGCTCGGCGACATCGCGGCCGGCGTGGCGATCGCGGTGGCCGCGGCGACGGTCGGCGTGCTGGTCTGGAGCCCGCGGGGCGGCTGGCCCGACTGGTACACCTTCCTCTGGACGCCCGCCCTGCTCCTGGTGGCGCTGCCGGCGCCCCGCTGGGCGACGATCAGCGGCATCGCGCTCGTGGCCGGGAGCTCGGCCGCGCTGGTGACCTGGGGCGCCGAGCTCGCCGGAAAGATCCAGGTCGCCCAGCGGGACATCGCGCGGCTCGGCGTCGAGCCGGACCCGCTCGCCGTGCCGCTGCTGGAGCGCTTCGGCGAACAGGTGCTCGAGAGCCCGGCCCCCGACGAGCGCCTCCGAGATGTACGCGCTGTGGCACGGCTCGGCGCTGGGCGATCAGGGCTATCCCGGCGCATCTCGCTCTGTGGTCCCGCGCCGGCGGGCTGCTCGACGAGCTGCCGCTCGATTCGCTCGATCTCCCGCCCTCGCTGCTGTCCACGATGGTGCGCGAGCTCGGTGCCGAGCGAATCCCAGCGCGTCGCGCAGCTCTCGCGCGTGCCGGGAGTGCACTACGTCCTGCTGGTGCGGGTCAGCGCCGGACGAGGTCATGACCGTCGTCGGTCGGTCCCCGCTCGCAGCTGGTGACGCCGGGGCGGGTCGGGCAGGCTGCTGGAGCCGGGGCAGGATCCGAGTCGCCGCTCTACCGACTCACGCTGTCGCCCGCCGGCGGGCCCATCCACTCAGCTGCCTCGTCCGCGCTGGCGGCGGGAGGGATGGGTGGTCCGCAACGAGTACCCGCTGCTGCTGCCCAGCGGGACCCGGGTGGTGCACGCCGCCGTGGATCTCCGGGGGCCGGTGCCGCTCTTCGTCCGGGGCGTCCTCGTGGTGCTGCTCGACGCCGCGGTGCTCGCCGCGCTCTGGTTCCTGGCCGAGCTGGTGTCGGGGGCCCCGCCGCCGAGGCCGCGGTGGCGGAGCCTCTCGCGCTCGTTCCGGATCCGGCTCGCGGCCACGCTCGGCGCGTTCTTCATCCTGCCCGCCGTCGGGTTCGCCGCCTGGAGCTTCACCCGGCTTGCCGAGGAGGTGGAGCGGAGCCGCGATCTGCTCATCACCCAGACGCTGCGCGACGCCGCGATCACCGCGGGCGGATCGCTGAGCGGCGGCGGGCCCGGCGTCGACGAGCGGCTCCGGGAGCTGAGCCGGCGCATCGACGCCGACCTCGCGCTCTATCAGGGCGGCCGCCTGGTCGGAACCAGCACGCAGGTGCTGGAGGATCTCGGCGTGATGCCGCAGCTGATGGATCCCGATGGCGTTCAGCGCGCTCGCGCTCGAGGGGGAGCTGGAGGTCACCCGGGACGGCTCGATTCCCGAGCTGCGCGAGCGGGTCGGCTACCGGGTGGTGCAGCCGGGATTCCCGGCCGCGATCGGCGTGCTCGCCACGCCTCAGCTGGCCGAGGACGCCTCCCTCGCGGTGCGGCGGCTCGACCTCGCGCTGGTGCTGCTGCTCGCCACGCTGGCGGGCGTGGGCGCCGCGCTCGCCGGCGCCGGCCGCGCGTCGCGCGCGCTGTCCCGGCCCGTGGCGGAGCTGCGCCGCTCGGCCCTCGCCCTGGGCAAAGGCGACGCGATGCCGCCGCGATCCGGCAGCCCGCCGCTGGAGTTCGAGCCGGTGTTCGGCGCCTTCGAGCGGATGGCGGCCGACATCAGGTCGAGCCAGAACGCGCTGGAGGAGGCCCGAAAGCGGACCGCGGCGGTGCTCGCGACGGTGGCGACCGGCGTCGTCGGGCTCGATCCCGAAGGGCGGGTCCTGATCGCCAACCCGCAGGCGGTGGACATCCTCGGCGCGAGCCTCGCGCGAGGGGGAGCCGTTCCTCGAGCGGCTCGGCTCCGGAGTGGGCGCCGCTCGCCGTCGTGGTGCACCGGTTCCTGCGGGATCCGGAGGCGGACTCGGCGGCGGAGCTGGAGGTGGGCGGCCGCCGGCTCACCCTCCAGCTCGCGCCGCTGGGGCCGGACGTGCGGGGCGTGGTGATCGCCATCAACGACGTCACCGACCTCTCCCGGGCCGAGCGGGTGCTGGCCTGGGGTGAGATGGCGCGGCAGGTGGCGCACGAGATCAAGAATCCGCTCACCCCGATGCGCCTGGGCATGCAGCACCTGCGGCGGGTGTACCGCGACCGGCGGGGCGACTTCGACCGGACCCTGGAGGAGACCGCGGAACGGATGCTGGCGGAGATCGACCGGCTCGACACCATCGCGCGCGCTTTCAGCCGGTTCGCCGCGCCCGCCGGCGACGATCAGCCGCTCGACCGGATCGACCTGGGCGTCGCGGTCGGCGAGGTGGTGCAGCTCTACCGGCTGGCGGAGGAGGGGTGCGAGGTGGAGCTGGTGACGCGAGCCGCTCGGCGTTCGGCGCGGCCCGCGCCGGACGAGGTGAAGGAGGTCGTGGTGAACCTGCTGGAGAACGCGCGCAACGCCGGGGCGAGGCGGGTGCGAGGTGCGGGTCGGGCCGCGGCGAGATCAGGGTGTCGGACGACGGGTCGGGGATCCCGCCGGACCTGCTGCCGCGGATCTTCGAGCCTCGGTTCTCGACCACGACCAGCGGCTCGGGTCTGGGACTGGCGATCGTGAAGCGGCTGGTGGAGAGCTGGGGCGGGCGGATCGAGGTGGAAAGCGAGGTGGGGCGGGGGACGACGATTACGGTCCACTGCCGGCGTAGCGGGCAGTGACTACCGCTGACCGCCCCGACGCCTGCGCCGCCACTGCGGCGGTGATGGTCTCCTGCTGCGACTCGGCGCTTCTGCAGCAGCCGTAGCGCCGCCTGGAGCTGGCGGTCGGCCTTGGCCTGGCGGCGTACCACCGACTCGGTGCCGAAGAGCTCCCGGGCGATCTCGTAGCCGAGCTGGTCGGCGACGTAGGCTGAGGCGTCCTCGTAGGTCTCCGGGCTCAGCGAGACGCCCTCCTCCACCAGCCGGAGGTACAGTCCTTCCCGCATCTCCGGCGTCACCTGGAACGCCTCGTCGGTGACGCCGCCCTGGGCGCGGAGCTCCGCGGCGTAGGTGCTGAGCACCCGCCGGAATCGCTCGAGGTCGTCGCCCAGCGCCGAGTACAGCACCCGCTCGCCGTCGGAGCGCAGCGAGGAGCGCACGGTGAGGTCGGGAAGGATGCCGCTCTGGTCCGGGATCGGCCGTCCCGGCCTGGGTGCGGAAGACCCTGGGCTCGAGGGCGGGCGTGCGGTTGCCGGCCCCGCCGACCGCCTGGGCGGGCGGACGCTGGACCCACCGGCCGCTCGGCGTGAACCACTTGGCGGTGGTGAGCTTGAGCGCCACTTCCTCGCCCAGCGGGTAGGTGGTCTGGAGCACGCCCTTGCCGTAGGTCGGCGTGCCCGACGATGGCGGCGCGATCGTGGTCCTGGAGCGCGCCCGCGATGACTTCGGCCGAGCTCGCCGTGCCCCGATTCACCAGCAGGACCAGCCGGATGTCGTCCCAATCGGCCGACTCTTCCGCGACATAGGCCCGCGGCGTCTTGGCCGAGCGGCCCTGGCTCACGGCGACGGTGTCGCCCGGCTGGAGGAACAGCCCCGCCACCTTGACGCCCTCGCGGATGAGACCGCCCGGGTTGGAGCGCAGGTCGAGCACCAGGGCCTTCATCCCGTCCATCTTCAGCCGGTCAACCGCGGCCCGGAGCTCGTCGGCGGCCCGGTCGCTCATCCGGTGCAGCACCACGTAGCCCACGCCGCCGTCCAGCAGGACGCCCGGCGATGCGGCCGGCACGTGGACGGCGGTCCGGGTGATCCGGCGGACCACCGGCCGGTCCGAGCCGAGGGGCCGCACCACCACGGTGACGGTCGGGCTGGCTCCGCCCCGGAGCGCATCCTCGACCCTCGCGTAGCTCCAACCCTCGGTGCTCTTGCCGTCGATGCTCAGGACTTCGTCTCCGGGCCCCGACCCCGTCGTTCTCCCAGGCCCGAACCCGATTCCGTCGGCCTTGCCTGGCCGCCCAGATCCAGCTTGGTCCCGGTCATCTGGCGCTGGTACTCGCGGTAGCTCTCCCGAACCAGGAGCTCGGCGTAGGGATCGTTGAGGGAGGTCACCAGAGCTGCCGCGGCGCGCTGGTAGAGGTCGCCCTCGCCCAGCGAATCGATGTAGTGGCGGTGGATCGCGCCGACCACGTTCTCGAAGAGACGGGCCTGCTGATACACGCCTCCCTCGACCGACGGCTTGGCTCGGGTGAGCCAGGCGCCGCTGAGGAAGGAGATCGCCACGACCGATGTCAGCGCGACCCAACGCGCCCGAGGAAGAACTTCATCGCCACTGGCTCCCGCAGATTGCTAGGCTGACTGCCGGATGCAATCTCTGGAGAAGGGGTGTGGAACCGACGAGCAACCGCCAAAACTTGCAGCAAAAGGGGGGCCGCGAGGGCCGCCTTAGCGGCCCTGCGGATTGAGTGGATCGGCCACCAGGCTGGAATCCCGCCAGGTCTTGAGGGAGGCGAGGTGGCAGGCCTTCACGAACTGCTCGGACGGATGCGAGCCCCGCTGGAGGAGGGCGTGGAGCATCTCGTGGCGCACCAGCCATTCCTCTCCAAGTGCGTTGGCCGGGAGATAGACCCGGTTGCCCTTGCGCATCCACCAGCCGTGGGCGACCTCGGTGCCGAGCGAGATGGCTCCGGAGGGCGAGTCCACCGCGTAGAAGGTCACCTGCGACATGTCGCCCCGAAGGCCGGAGCACTCCTCCGTCTTGGTCCACCACGCCTGGTACAGCTCCAGGGTCGGCACGGCCCAGGCGCGCTCGACCGGCGCGACAGGGGCCGCGCCGGCCTTGGGCATGGCGCAGGCGGCGACGAGGAACGGCAAGACGTACCAGCGGGCAAAACGCATCATGGGGCTCCAGAACGGTTCTGCGGTTTTCGGGTCCTTGACTGCTCGCCGCCGGTACCCATCCGACGGCCCTTCACTCATACCTTGGCGGCTCCTTCACTCGGCCGGCCATGCTCTCTCGCATCAGATCCGCCGCCGTACTGGGTATCGACGCATTCCCGGTCGAAGTCGAGGTCGATATCAGCAACGGGCTGCCGTCGTTCTCCACCGTCGGTCTGCCGAACGGCGCGGTGAAGGAGGGCAGGGAGCGGGTCTCCGCGGCCCTCGCCAACGCCGGCTTTCACTTCCCATTGAGGCGGATCACGGTCAATCTGGCTCCCGCGGACATACGCAAGGATGGTTCCGCTCTGGATCTGCCGATCGCCCTGGGCCTTCTGCTGGCCAGCGGCCAGATCCCGGAAGCCAACCTCAAACATACCATGGTCTTGGGAGAGGTGGGCCTGGAGGGCGACCTGCGCCCGATCCGGGGGGCCCTCTCGATGGCCCTGGCCGCCCGGGCCTCCGGGTGCAACACATTGCTCTTGCCGGCGGACAACCTGTCCGAAGCCGCGGTCGTCCAGGACCTCGAGGTCCGGGGCGCCAGGACCCTGGCGGAGGTCTGCGCTCACCTCACGGGGCGTCCAACCGATCCCGGCCGGTGCGCGTCGATCTTGAACGCCCTCATGTCCGGCCGAGGTTCCAGATCCGGTGGACTTCGCCGACGTCCGGGGCCAGTCCGCCGCCAAGCGCGCGCTGGAGGTCGCGGCCGCCGGCGCCCACAACATCCTCCTGATCGGGCCGCCCGGCGCCGGGAAGACCATGCTCGCCCGGCGCCTCCCCACCATCCTGCCGACGATGACGCTGGAGGAGGCCCTGGAAACCACCCGGATCCACAGCGTCGCCGGCCTGCTGGCAGCCGGCCAGTCGCTGTGCGTGGTGCGACCCTTCCGGGCGCCGCATCACACCGTCAGTGACGCCGGCCTGATCGGCGGCGGATCGTCACCCCGGCCGGGCGAGGTCAGCCTCGCGCACGGCGGGCGTCCTGTTCCTCGACGAGCTGCCGGAGTTCCGGCGGAACGTGCTGGAGGTGCTGCGCCAGCCGCTGGAGGACGGGACGGTCACCCTGAGCCGGGCGGCGATGAGCCTGACCTATCCCGCGCGCATCATGCTGGCCGCGGCGATGAATCCGTGCCCCTGCGGCTACCTGGGCGACCCGGTCCATCCCTGCCGCTGCGAGCCGCTGGAGATCGAGCGCTACCGATCCCGGGTCTCCGGGCCGCTGCTGGACCGGATCGACATCCACCTCGAGGTGCCGGCGGTCGCCTACCGCGATCTCGTCGCCGGTCCGGGCGAGGAGCCGAGCGCCGCCATCAGAGCGCGAGTGGAGCGGGCCCGCGAGATCCAGCGACAGCGCTTCCACGAACGTCCCGGCGTGCACGCCAACGCCCACATGAGCCCCCGCGATCTCCGGCGCCACTGCCGCACGAGCGGGCCGGTCGAGGCGCTGCTCCGCGACGCGGTCCACCGCCTGGGGCTCTCGGCGCGGGCCTACCACCGCGTGCTCAAGATCGCCCGCACGATCGCCGATCTGGACGACTCCGCCGACCTGACGACCGCCCACGTCAGCGAAGCCATCCAGTACCGGAGCCTGGATCGCCGGCGGGCCGCGGCGTGACACTCGGTTCGAGGTGGGAGGGGAACCCAACCGCACAAATTTGCACAATTGGCGGCCGGCGCACAACCGCCGAGGCGCGTCTTCGTCAGTGCGTCGACGGGACCGCCAGCCTGGCCTCCGCCACCATCACCGCCGAGCCTCCCACCCGAACGGCTGTGATTCTGCCGCCGTCGCGGTCACACTCGACGTGCAGCCGGCTGGGGCGCCCCATTTCGATGCCCTGATCCACGATCCAGCGCAGCGTCCCGTTTCCCGGTGGCAGGGTCTCGGCCAGATAGCCGGCGAGCGCGGCCGCTGCCGCTCCGGTGGCCGGATCCTCCACGATGCCCATCTCCGGGGCGAACATCCGGGCGCGAACGTCGGCGCCGTTTCGCCCAGCGGTCTCCACCAAGGGATACAGGTGCGGCGCCCACCAGCCCGAGAACGATCGTTGCCAGACCGAGAGGTCCGGTCGGGCCCGGGCGAGCGCCCGTTCGTCGCGAAGCGGCACAAAGAAGAAAGGGAGACCGCACGACGCCGCGCGCGGGGAGAGGCCATCCCGTCTGATATCGTCGGGGTGCAGAGAGAGCACCGCCGCGACTTCCTCCACCGGCGGGGAAGGTGGTCCGAATTCAGGAAGCCGGGCCGCGGTGAGCGCGCAGTAAGTCGGGCGCCCGTTCTCTGCCTTGATCGTCACGGAGACCGGCCCGACTCCCTCCTCGAAGACGACCGACGTGTCCGCACCACCGAGCCGCACCGCCCCGATCGACGCCAGCACGAATGCCGTGCCCAGGGTCGGGTGCCCGGCAAACGGGAGCTCCGTTCCCGGCGTGAAGATTCGGAGCTTGCGGGTGTGAGCAGGGTCGTCGGCGGGAAACACGAACACCGTCTCCGAGAGGTTCAGCTCCCTGGCGATCGCCTGCATCCGCCGGGTCTCGAGCGCGCCACCGGCGGGGAACACCGCAAGCTGATTGCCGCCGAACATCTCATCGGTGAAGACGTCCGCGGTGTAGAAAGGAATGCCGGAAGTCATCGAGCTGCCCCGAGGGTGAATGGTACAAGATAGCTCGTCTCGTCCCAGCTCAACCGCAGCACACCTCCGCCGTCCGAGGGCTCGATCGCGATGGTGAACTGGTCCACGGGCTCCGGCAGCGATTCCCGGGTGAGATCGAGGCGAGCTACGTCCTGGGCCGGGTCATACTCGGTGCCCCACCGTTCGGTCTGCCGGTTGACCATGAGTGTCGCGCCCCGAGGCGTGGGGATGCTCCATAGACTGTACCGGCCCGCGGGAATCGTCCGACCCCCAACGCTGAGCGCCACGTCGGTGACGAGCTGCGTGGCGGCGTTGGCTCCGGTGCGCCACACCCGCCCCCAGGGAACCACGCCGCCGAAAATGACGCGGCCCCGCCTGCGGGGCCGGCCATAGTCCACCATCAGATGGGCCGATCCGATCTCGGCCCGGACGGTGTCGCGCGGCGACAGCTGCCCCACGGGCCCCCCGGCCGTCTCCGCGGCGACGAAGGAACGCGCGAAGTGCTCCAGATCCGGCGCGCTCACCCGCTGGACCTCGACCTTCGCGGTGGTCGCCCGACCATCGAGTGTGAGCATGCGGCCTTCGTCGTCCAGCGTCACGACGGCAGGCGCGTCGAAGAACCCGACCACCACGGTGCCGTCATCCCGGCGCGCCACATAGGCGGGGTAGGCCTTGGAAGCTCCGACGCCCACCCAGTCGAACTCGACGCTGTCCATTCCGGTGCGCCTGGCCTGGAGGATCGCCTGTTCCACCAGCGCATGTGAGAAGGCCGCCAACGGCATGGACCCGGCCCGCGCGGCGACCTTGATCGTGCGCGTGCTGTCGCCCAGCGTCAACGAAACATCCGCCGTATCGCCGCGGAACCAGAGGCTGCCCCGGCTGGGAGTCGAGCGCCATGGGGCCCGGCGCCAGCGGGTTCATCCACAGACTGAAGCCGCGCACTTCCCCGCGGGAGTCGAGCGCGGCGGTGTAGGTGACGCGCCTGGCCGCTGGAACCCGGAGGATGATCTCGCTCTGCAGCGTCGTGGAGGAGCGCGAATACCGCTCGACGGCCAGCGTGTCGTCACCGAGGCAGACGACGAAGCCGCCGCGATCGACGTTTCCCTGTGCGACGAGCGGAGATGAGAGCACCGCGGCGGCCGCGAGCGCGAGGGCGAGGGACTGCTGGAGGGGCATGGAGGCCTTACGACCGCGCCTGGAAAACCGGTTTCCCCCTAGTCGTCGTGTGGCGGATGACGGCGCTCCCGCTTCGTGGCGGAGCGGCGGCGCTTGGCCTCCAGCCGAGCCGCCTTCGCCGCGCGGCTGGGCCTGGTGCGCTTCCGCGGTTTCGCGACCACCAGCGCCGCGGCGACGAGCTCGCGCAGCCGCTCGGTGGCTGCCTCGCGGTTCCGCAACTGGCTGCGCGACTCGGAGGCGACGATCCGCAGCCGGCCATCGCCGTCGAGACGAGCCGCCAGCCGGTCGAGCAACAGCGCGCGCTGCGCCGCCGTCGGCGTCGGCGAGGTCCCGACGTTCCACCACACCTCGATGCGGGTGGACGAGGTGTTGACGTGCTGGCCGCCCGGGCCGCCGGAGCGCGTGGCCCGGTAGTCCAGCTCCGACACGCGGGAGCAGCAGTTCAGGTGTGATCTCGAGGTAGCCGTCCGGCACGGGCAAAAATTAGCCGGGCTCAGGCGCCTTCGCTTCGCTCGGGGTGACAATTCGTTTACGTTTCTCCCCCATGACAGACCTCGATGTCCTGCGACGGCACCTGGCCGGGCTCGGCAAGGTGCTCCTCGGGTATTCCGGCGGGGTCGATTCCGCGTTGCTCGCCGTGGTAGCGAACGAGACGCTCGGAGCCGGGAGGTTCCTGGCGGCGATCGGACGGAGTCCGTCGTATCCCGAGGTCCAGTGGCGCGCCGCCGTCGACCTGGCCGCGCGGTTCCACGTGCCGTTGCTCGAGCTGGACACCCGCGAGCTGGAAGATCCGCGCTATCTCCGGAACGGCACCGACCGGTGCTACTTCTGCAAGTCCGAGCTGTGGAGCCGCCTGGCAGCAGTCGCCCGCCGGCGAGGCTTCGACACCATCATCGACGGCACCAACGTCGACGACCTCGGCGAGCACCGGCCGGGGCTTCGAGCAGGTCAGGAAGCGAGCATCCGCTCTCCCCTGGCGGAGCTGGGGTGGACCAAGGACGCGGTGCGAGCGGCCTCCCGGCAGCTGGGCCTGCCCACCTGGGATGCGCCGGCCGCGCCGTGTCTGTCGAGCCGAGTGCGCTACGGCCTGGAGATCAATGCCGAACGGTTGCGCCAGGTGGAGGAGGGCGAGGCATTCCTCCGCTCGCTGGGTGTCACCGGGGATCTGCGGGTTCGCCATCACGGGCGCCATGCGAGCGTGGAGGTCGCCGAAGGCGAGATGATGCTGCTGCGGCCTCGCTGGGACGTCGGTCGAGCGCTTCTTCGCGGAGCTCGGCTTCGACAGCGTGGAGCTCGACCCGCGGGGATATCGCCGGGGGCGGCTGCTCGCGCTGGCCCCCGACGGCGCGGCGTGATGCGTCTGTTCGCGGCCGTGCCGATCCCCGATCCTGCCCGGGGCGAGATCGCGCGGCCTCCTCGCCCGGCTGCGCGAGCCGGGCTGGCCGCTGCGGCTGGTGCACGATCACGGGCTGCATCTGACGATGAAGTTTTTCGGCGAGGTCCCGCCCGGCAGGCTGGAGGTGATCGAGGAGGCGGTCCGCGGGGCGGTGCCGGGCACCGGTGCGCTGTCGCTCCGCTTGGCGGAGATCGGGGCGTTCCCCAACTTGCGGCGGCCGAGAATCATCTGGGTCGGGCTCGACGCGCCGCCGGCGCTGGAGCTGCTCCAGGACCGGCTGGAGCGCATGTCCGAGGCGATCGGCTTCGCGCCGGAGGGCACGCCGTTCCGTCCGCACGTCACCCTTGCGCGTGTCCGCGAGGGACAGCGGCTCCCGCCGGGCGCGCTGGAGAGCCTGGCCGGGGCGTACGAACCGGTGCCGTTCCTCGCCTCCCAGCTGGTGCTCTACGAAAGCGTGCTCGACCGCGTGGGGCCGCGCTACGAGCCGCGGCTCACCCTGGAGCTGGCCTCATGATGGGCTGCCTCACCGCGCCGTTCAAACTGCTCGGCTGCCTCGGACTGATCGTCGCGCTCGCGGTGGGCTACCTCTATCGCGACCGTCTGGAGCAGGAGGGTCGGCCGGTTGATCGAGCGGATCCAGGGCGTCGTGCCGTCCGCCGAGCGGGCGGCCGGGCGTCAGCTCGCTCGAGTCCGCCAAGGCCAAGGTGGACTCGCTCAACGGCTGGCGGGCCGACTCGGTCGTGCTCACGCGCGTCGGAGTTCGCCTCGCTGGTGGGGAGCGGCATGGATCGCCGAGCTTCGCGGCCAGCTCGATTCGCTGCAGGTCGAGCTGCTGGACGGCGAGATCCAGGTCAGCGCGCGGCTCCGAACCGACCGGCTGCCGCGTGAGGTGATGGGCCCGCTCGGGGGCGCGCTGCGGCCGACGGAGCCGGTGCGCGCCGCCGGCCCGGTACGGGTGACGCGCCCCGGCGCCGGCGAGTGGAGCGTCCGGTCGTTCCGGATCGGCGAGTTCCCGGTGCCGGACGAGATGGTGCCCGACCTCGTGGGCCAGGCGCTGGGCGACCCCAAGCGGAAGACGGTGCCGGTGCAAGGTTCCGGCGAGGGATCAGGGCGATCCGGGTCCGGCCTGACGGCGCCACTCTCTACGGAGCGAAGCGCTCATGAGCCACCGGGTGCTGATCGTGGACGACGAGCAGGGCATCCGCCAGGCGCTCAAGCAGGTCCTGGAGTACGAGGACCTCGAGGTGCGGGTCGCCGCCTCGGGCGGCGAGGCGATCACCCTCTACACCGAGTTCCGGCCCCACCTGGTCTTCCTCGACGTGAAGATGGCGGGACTCGACGGGCTGGAGACCCTGACCGCCTGCGCGATCTCGACGCCGGTCCCCAGATCGTGATGATCTCCGGGCACGGCACCATCGCCACCGCCGTCGAGGCCACCCAGCGCGGCGCGTTCGATTTTCTGGAGAAGCCGCTCGACACCGACCGGCTCCTGCTCACGGTCCGCAACGCGCTGGCCCACGCCGAGCTGGTGGGCGAGAACGCGCGGCTGCGCGAGGCGGCGGAAAGCCGCTATCAGATGGTGGGCGACGAGCCCGGCGCTCGAGCAGGTGCGCGAGCTGGTGGCGAAGGTCGGCCCCACCGCCGCGCGGGTGCTCATCACCGGCGAGAACGGGACCGGCAAGGAGCTGGTGGCGCGCGCGCTGCACGAGGCCTCGCCCCGACGCGACCAGGCGTTCGTCGAGGTCAACTGCGCGGCCATCCCCTCCGAGCTGATCGAGAGCGAGCTGTTCGGCCACATGAAGGGGTCGTTCACCGGCGCCTTCGCCGACCGGGCCGGGAAGTTCGAGCAGGCCGACGGCGGGACGCTCTTCCTCGACGAGGTGGGCGACATGTCGCTCCCCGCCCAGTCCAAGCTGCTGCGCGTGCTGCAGGAGGGCGTGGTCACCCGGATCGGCGGCTCCAAGTCGATCCAGGTGGACGTGCGGGTGCTCGCCGCGACCAACAAGGACCTCGAATCGGAGATCGCGGAGGGACGGTTTCGGGAGGACCTGCTCTACCGGCTGAACGTGGTGCCGATCGAGGTGCCGGCGCTGCGCGAGCGGCTGGAGGACGTTCCGGCGCTGGTGGAGCACTTCGCCGAGCAGCTGGCCTCCAGCGCCGGGGTTCCGGGCAAGAAGTTCTCCGAGGACGCGGTGCGGCGGCTCCAGTCGCGGCCCTGGCCCGGCAACATCCGCGAGCTGCGCAACGCGGTCGAGCGGGCGCTGATCCTGGCCTCGGGCAAGGTGGTGGCTCCGGCGGACATCGACCGGCTGCTCCCCGGCGCCGACGGCTCCGGCGGCCTCTCCGGCGCCCCCGGCGGCGCCCAGACGTTCGAGACGTTCAAGCAGGAAGCGGAGAAGAACTTCCTGATCCAGAAGCTGCGGGAGCACGACTGGAACGTCTCGGAGACCGCGCGCGCGCTGAAGATGCCGCGGTCCAACCTGTACAAGAAGATCGAGCGATACGGCCTCAGCCGGGAGCCGGCATGACCGAGCAGCCGCGGGATTGGGACAAGGAGCTGGCCGACATCGATCGGGTGATCGACAAGCACGCCGCCGCCCGGCAGGCACTGCCGGCCAGGCTGCCGGTGCTCCCGGAGCACCCGCCGGTCCGGCACGCGGCATTCGGTCCGCGAAAGGCTCGGTCGCCATGACCTGGTTCTGGGTCGTGCTGGCGCTGCTGCTCGCGGTGGCGCTGCCGCTCTGGCCCTACGGCAAGGCGTGCGGCCTCCAGCTCGTTCTTCTATCTCGGTGCCGCGTCGCTCGCCCTGCTCGCGGGCGCGGCCGGCGCGGTGTCCAGCTGGGCCACACGGCGGGGCCTGGCGCACGTGCTCTCGCTTCTGGTCGTGGTCTGGGCCGGTGCTCTGGGCGCGCGCGAGATCCTGCCCCGCACCGGCTACGCCGCTCAGTCGAAGCCGTGGCTCTGCCCGGCGCAGCCCGAACCGGCACCCGCGCCGGCCCCGCTCGGCACCCACGCCGGCCCGCCCCGGCGTCCGGGCCCTAGGCTCGCACCTTCACTCTTACTCTTCCACCTCAGACATGGCCAAGACCTTCAAGAACTTCATCGGCGGCGAGTGGGTCGCCCCCAGCGACCGGCGCGTACTTCGAGAACCGCAACCCGGCCGACACCGACGACCTGATCGGCCGGTTTCCCGACTCCGACCGGCGCGACGTCGACGCCGCGGTGCGGTCGGCCAAGCGCGGCTTCGCGCTCTGGTCCCGGACTCCGGCGCCGGTCCGCGGGCGACGTGCTGCGCCGGGTCGGGCGATCTGCTGGTCGAGCGGAAGGAGGCGATCGCCGACGCGATGACCCGCGAGATGGGGAAGGTGCTCGCGGAGACCGGGGGCGACGTCCAGGAGGGCATCGACACCGCGTACTACGCGGCCACCGAGGGCCGGCGGCTCTTCGGCCACGTGGTGCCCTCGGAGCTCCGGTCCAAGTGGGCGATGAGCTACCGCCGCCCGATCGGGGTCGTCGGCCTGATCACGCCCTTCAACTTCCCGCTGGCGATTCCGACCTGGAAGATGTTCCCCGCGCTGGTCTGCGGGAACGCGGTGATCATCAAGCCGTCGGAGGACGTGCCCCACACGGTCCACCTGCTGGTCGAGATCCTGCTCGAGGCCGGACTGCCGCCCGAGGTGATCCAGCTGGTGCACGGCCGGGGCGAGACGGTGGGCAAGGCGCTGGTCGAGCACCCCGACGTGCCGGTCATCTCCTTCACCGGCTCGACCGAGACCGGCTCGATCATCGGCGAGACCTGCGGCCGGATGCACAAGCGGCTGTCGCTGGAGATGGGCGGCAAGAACGCGATGATCGTGATGGACGACGCCGACCTCGACCTCGCGCTCGAGGGCGTGCTCTGGGGCGCGTTCGGCACCACCGGGCAGCGCTGCACCGCCACCAGCCGGCTCATCCTCCACCGCAAGATCCACGACCGCTTCCTGCGCCGGCTGGGCGACGCCGCCGAGGGGCTCCGCCTGGGCGACGGGCGGCAAGACAAGACCGACGTCGGTCCGCTGATCCACGAGGCGTCGCGGGACAAGGTGGAGCGGTACGTGGAGATCGGACGGGAGGAAGGGGCCGACCTGGTGCTCGGCGGCAAGGCGCCCGGCGGCCGGCTCGCGGACGGCTGGTTCTACCGGCCCACGATCTTCGCCGGCGTGCGGCCCCGGAGCCGGCTGGAGCAGGAGGAGATCTTCGGCCCGGTGCTGAGCGTGATCCGGGTGGGCTCCTTCGACGAGGCGGTGAAGGTGAACAACGACGTGCGCTACGGCCTCTCCAGCTCGATCTACACCGGCGACGTGGATCTCGCCTTCCGCGCGATGCAGGATCTCGACAACGGCATCACCTACGTCAACGCGCCGACCATCGGCGCCGAGGCCCATCTGCCCTTCGGCGGCGTGAAGGCGACCGGCAACGGCCACCGCGAGGGCGGATGGGAGGTCTACGAGTTCTACTCCGAGACCAAGGTGTGCTACGTGGACTACTCGGGAAAGCTGCAGCGGGCGCAGATCGACGCGGTGCAGTTGTGAGACAAGCTGCAGTCCGAGGGTCACCATCGAGGTGACGCTCGTCGCGTCCATTGCGCTCTCCCAATCGCGCGAGTAAGGTTCCCTCAAGCATCCCAATCGCGGTCCGCCGGGCGTCATCATGGGGACCTTCGTTTCGAAGTCGCGCCGCTTGTCGAGTCGCTCCCCATGTCCAGTACGAGGTCGAGTCGCATGCGTCCAATGCAGGTCGGTTCCGGCAGGCGAGGCCCGTCGTTCGACGAGGGGTCGCTCGACCAGTACCTCCGCGAGATCAGCAAGTATCCGCTGATTCCGCAGGAGGAAGAGGTCAACCTGGCGCAGCGCATCCGCGCGGGCGAAGGTGAGGCGCTCGACAAGCTGGTCCGCAGCAATCTCCGCTTCGTCGTCTCGGTCGCCAAGAAATATCAGAACCAGGGCGTCTCGCTCGCCGACCTGATCAACGAGGGCAACCTCGGCCTCATCCGCGCCGCCCACAAGTTCGACGAGACCAAGGGCATCAAGTTCATCTCCTACGCCGTCTGGTGGATCCGCCAGGCGATCCTCCAGGCGCTGGCGGAGCAGAGCCGGATCGTGCGGGTGCCGCTCAACCGGGCCGGCACGCTGCACCGGATCGGCAAGCGCTCCTCCGCGCTGCTTCAGGAGCTGGGCCGGGAGCCGACCCCGTCGGAGATCGCCGAGGGGATGGACATCTCGATGGAGGAGGTCCAGAAGACCCTCTCCATCTCCCAGAACCACCTCTCGCTCGACGCGCCGCTCACCCCGGGCGAAGACAACAAGCTCCTCGACTACCTGCCCGACACCCAGAACCCCGGGCCCGACTCCGAGACCTTCGAGCACGCCCTCACCGAGTCCATCGAGGAGGTGCTCTCGACCCTGAAGGAGCGGGAGGCCAAGATCCTGCGGCTCTACTTCGGGCTCGACGGCCCCGAGCCGATGACGCTGGAGGAGATCGGCAGCCTGCTCGGCATCACCCGCGAGCGGGTCCGGCAGATCAAGGAAAAGGCCCTCAGCCGGCTCCGGCACGTGAGCCGGGCGAGGGCGCTGGAGAGCTTCCTGGCGTAGGGAGCTCTCGCCGAGGGTCCATCAGGGGTGCTCACCGGCATGTCTGGATCGCCGGCCGGGCACCCCTGATCACTGGTCGGCCACCGCGGCTTGCCCGCCCGAGGCCGCGGGGTAATCCTTCTGTCCCAACGCCGCCCTCACACCCGATCCACCACCGAACCATGGCCAGCAACGCCTCCTTCGATATCTCCACCGGCGCCGACCTCCAGGAGGTCGACAACGCCGTCAACCAGGCCCTGAAGGAGATCGCCCAGCGATACGACTTCAAGGGCACCCACTGCACCATCGAGTTCGACCGGCCCAAGGCGGAGATCCGGCTCGCGGCCGACGACGAGTTCCGGATGGACGCGCTGCTCGACGTGCTGCAGGGCCGGATGATCAAGCGCGGGGTGCCGGTGAAGAACCTGAAGATCGGCGACCTGGTGCAGGGGACCGGGCAGTCGGTGCGCCGCACCGTGAGCCTCACCCAGGGCATCCCGCAGGACGCCGCGAAGAAGATCGTGAAGGCGATCAAGGACGGCGGCTTCAAGAAGACCCAGGCATCCATCCAGGGCGACGAGGTCCGGGTGACCAGCCCGTCGAAGGACGAGCTGCAGTCGGTCATCGCGTTGCTGCGAGGCGGCGACTTCGGCATCGAGCTCAAGTTTGGCAACTACCGCGGCTGAGCGCCGCGTCCTCGCGGGCGTGGCGCTGGCCGTGGCGGCGGGGCTCGCGGCGCTGGGCAGCTGCACTCCGGCGGGTCCGCCGACGGAGCAGCCGCGCTCCCGAGCTCGGCCCGGATGCGCCCGGCCGACCCGGGCGGACGGAGCGAGCCACCGGAGCCGGGCGAGCCCGCAGCTCCGGATCGGTCTGGCCGTGGGCGTGCCCTCGGCGACGGTCGGCGGCGGCGGCGACCTGGTGGTGACCGATCCGAGCGGCGCGCGCCTCGCGGTGATCCCCGCGGGCGAGGAGTGGCGGGTGGTGCCGTCCGGGCGTCGGGGTGACGGTGCAGCCGCCTGGCCGAGTCGGGTCCACGCTCCTCGGAGATGATCGCGGTGATCGCCGCCGATCCTGCCCGGACGGTCGTGCGGGTCAACGGCCGGACCTACCGCGGCATCGTCGAGATCGTGCGGGACACCGCCGGCATCACGCTGGTGAACCGGCTGCCGCTCGAGGCCTACCTGCTCGGCGTGGTCTCCGCCGAGATGGGGCGGCGGAACCTGGCGGAATTCGAGGCGCTCAAGGCGCAGGCGGTCGTCTCCCGCACCTACGCGCTGCGCAACCTCGGCGCCGCCGCGCCGCTCTGGGCTTCGATCTGCACGCCGGCGTCGCCGACCAGGTGTACGCCGGGACGCGGCTCGGAGACGCCCGAAGGGCTGGAGGCGGTGCGATCGCACCCGCGGCATGGTGCTGACCTACAGCGGGGCGCCGATCGACGCTTTCTACTATTCGACCTGCGGCGGGCAGACCGCCGACGGGGTCGAGGCGTTCCGCGCCGCCTCGCGGCCGTACCTGCGATCGTTCCCCGACGTGGACGAGAACGGGCGCGGCCTACTGCCGGCATCTCTCCCCGGTACCGCTGGCGGGAGGAGTGGACCGGCGACGCGCTCCGCTCCACGCTCCGGCGCACGCTTCCCGCGGCGACCGGCGTTCCGGCGGACCGGGTCGCGCGAGGTCCGCGACGTCTGGGTGGCGCAGCGGACCGGCGTCGGGCCGGGTCGGCCGGCTCGCGATCACGCTGCGGTCGAACCAGGTGATGGTGGACGGCCCCGTCGTCCGCCAGGTCCTGCGCCCGCCGTCCGGCGAGCTGCTCCGGAGCGCCGCCTTCACGCTCACCGCGACGGGCGCGGGCAGCGGGATCACCCGGCTGGTGGCGGAGGGCAGCGGGGCGGGGCACGGCGTCGGGCTCTGCCAGTGGGGCGCGGTCGGGCGCTCCCGCGCCGGGCCACGACTTCCAGCGCATCCTCGCGGCCTACTATCCGGGCGCCGCGCTCCAGCGGCTCTACTGAGGAGGTCGGCATGACCGCCAGCCGGTCCGGCAGCGAGCGGCTCAAGGTCGGGATCATCGGCGGCGGCGCGATCACCCAGGTCGCCCACCTGCCGGTGCTCAAGAAGCTCAAGACCATCGAGGTCCAGGCGATCTGCGACACCGATCTGCCGAAGGCCCGCGCCCTGGCCGACCGGTTCGCGGTCAAGGACGCGTTCGACGACATCGAGGACCTGCTCCGCTTCGAGACGCTCGACGCCGTGGTGATCTGCTCCCCGAATCACCTGCACGAGTCGCACATCCTCGCGGCGCTCTCCGCGAATCTCCACGTGCTGGTGGAGAAGCCGCTGGCGATGTCGGCGGCGAGCGCCCAGCGGATCATCCGCGCCGTGGAGAAGCGCGACCGGGTGGTGATGGTCGGGATGAACCACCGCTACCGGCCCGACGTGCAGATCGTCCGCAGCTTCGTCCAGAGCGGCGAGCTCGGCACGATCGAGAGCGTGCGCGGGCAGCTGGCACGTCTTCCGGCCCAGCCGCGCCCAGCTCGGCTGGCGACAGCAACGGGACCAGGCGGGCGGCGGCGCGATGCTCGATCTGGGACTCTCGATCCTCGACCTCGGCCTCTGGCTCGGCGGCAACCCCGCGCCGGTCGCGGGTGAGCGCGAGCCTGGATGTCAGCGGCAAGGAACGCGCGGTCGAGCAGTCGGGCAGCGCCTTCGTGGTCTGCGAGAACGGAATGTCGCTCTTCGTCGACGTGACCTGGCATCACCTCGGCGAAGGCGAGCGGTTCGGCGTCGGCCTGCGCGGCAGCAAGGGCACCGCCGCCATCAACCCGCTCACGGTGTGGAAGGAGCTGCACGGCGTGCCGATGGACGTCTCGCCCACCGGGTCGGGCAGCCGGGAGAACGCCTTCACCGCCTCGTACCGCGCGGAGTGGGCCCACTTCCAGGCCGCGATCGCCGGCGAGGCGAAGGTCCCGTCGCTGCAGGACCACCTGGTGCTGCACAAGGTGGTGGACGCGATCTACCGCTCGGCGCAGGACGGGCGAGACGTGGAGCTGTGAGGCGGGCATGCGCTGGCAGCGGCGGCGTGGCTGGCCGCGACGGACCGTCTCCTGCCTGACCTGGCGTCCGTCGCGGACGCTGCCAGTCCGACGGCCTCCGCTGCCCGACGGCCCCGACGGCCCGCCAGGCTCCGAGCTCCGGGTCTATCTCATGACCATGGGCCCGGGCGCGGCGTCTGGGAGCGGTTCGGCCACAACGCCATCTGGATCGACGACCCCGTCGGCCGAACCCGACACCGCCTACAACTACGGCCTGTTCGACTTCCGGCAGGAGAATTTCCTGCTCCGCTTCATCCGGGGGCAGATGTGGTACTGGATGGCGGGCTATCCCGGCCGAGCCGTACGTCCGGACGCTACGTGCGGGACAACCGCTCGGTCTGGCTCCAGGAGCTGAACCTCCCGCCGACGCGCCCGGCTCGAGCTGCGCGACTTCCTCCGCTGGAACGAGCGGCCCGAGAACCGGTTCTACCACTACGACTACTACGACGACAACTGCTCGACCCGGGTGCGCGACGCGATCGACCGGGTGATCGGCGGGGCCATCAAGGCGACAGACCGACACGCTCCCCACCGGCACGACCTATCGCTTCCACACCCAGCGGCTCACCGCGAACGATCCGCCGATCTTCACCGGGCTCCTCCTCGCGCTCGGGCCGCGGCGTGGACCGGCCGATCTCCGCGTGGGAGGAGATGTTCCTGCCCGCTGGCGCTGCGGGAGCATGTCCGCCGGGTGACGGTGGCCGGGCCCGAACGGCGCGCGGGTGCCGCTGGTGGCGAGCGAGCGCACGCTCTTCGAATCCACCGCGCCGCCGCCACCTGACCGGCCGCCGTCGTGGGTCGAGCTGGTATCTGCTGATCGGCGTCGGCGATGGGCGCTCGGCGTCGGCTGCTTTCGGTGTCCGCGGGGCGTCAGTCCGGCCGCACGGCTCGGTCTGGGTGTGGTGGCGGTGTCGTGGGGACTAGTCGCGGGCTGGCGGGATGGTGCTGGCCGGGCTCTGGGGCTTCACCGATCACGCCATGGCCTACCGCAACGAGAATCTCTTCCAGCTCAACCCGCTGGTCGCTGCGGCTCGCGTGCTGCTGGTCGCCGCTGGGCTGTCCGAGGCTCGGGCGGGCCGGGCGGTGGGCGGCGCGGCTCGACGTCGGGCTCGCCGCGCTGTCCCTGCGTGGGTCCTGCTTCAGGTATTGCCGGGCGTCGATCAGGTCAATGGGCCGGTCGATCGCCTTCGCTCTGCCGATCCACCTCGGGTTGGCTGTGCGGATTGCGGGGCGCGGCTCAGGCTGATCGGCGCTCGCCTCCTCACAGCGGAAGCTCCATGCCCTCCGCTGCGGCCTCCACCTCGAGGGCCGCCCGCCGTTCGCGGCCGCGTAGCCGCCGGGTGTCGTCGAGCAGCCGGTCGAGCGCGTCGTCGTCGTGCTCCGGCTCGTGGTGGAAGAGGATCAGCCGGCGACATCCCGCCTCCGGCCGCCAGCGCGACCGCCTGCCGCGGCGTCGAGTGGCCCCAGCCGCAGCGGGCCTGGATGATCTGCTCGGCGTACATCGCGTCGTGGATCAGGGTGTCGGTGCCGCGAGAGGAATTCGACCAGCCGCGCGCGCCAGTTCGAGCGCCACCGGGTACCGTGCGCCGTCGCCCAGCTCGTTGTCGGTGAGGTAGGCGATGTCGCGGCCGCCCGGCGGCCGGCGCCAGCCGGTAGCCCAGCGTGGTGCCGGGATGGCGCAGGCGGAAGGCGCGCACCACGAAGTCGGGCAGGCTCCACGTCGCCCTCGGTGATCTCCTTGCACCTGGATCGCCGCGGCGAGGGCGCGGAGCGGAACCGGAAACACCATCGGGTCCATCTGCCGGCGCAGGATCTCCTCCAGCGCGACGCCCTCCTGCGCGGCGCCGTAGATGCAGAACGAGTTGCCCGGGAGCGCTGAGCGGCTTGAAGAACGGGCAGGCCCTGAATGTGATCCCAGTGCGTGTGGCGAGAGCAGGATGTCGGCCGAGATCGCGCCGTCGCGAGCCGGCCATGAGCTCGTGGCCCAGCGGCCGCAGCCCGCTGCCGGCGTCGAGGATCACGAGGCGGCCGTCCGGCCTCGATACGCTGACGCAGGCCGTGTTGCCGCCATAGCGGGCGGTCTGCGGGTCCGGGAGTGGGGATGGAGCCGCGGGTGCCCCAGAACTTCAGCGTGTAGGTCACGAGAGGAGCCCCGGAACGGGAAGCGGACATGCCTCGAACGTCTTCCGTTCCGGCCCTCTCCGGCAACGGCCACAGTCACCAGCCGGCTCGTGACTGTGCTCACGCCCGCCGGGCCGCGAGCATGAGCGAGTGGCGGTCGCGGAGCGTTATGTCCTTGCGGGTGACCGCGATGATGCCTCGCTCCACCAGGTTCCGCATGGTCCGCGACACCGTTTCGCGGCTGGAGCCGATCATCTGGGCGATGGTGTGGTGGGTGAGCTTGCGGGTGATGCGGTCGCCGCCTTCGTCGTCGGCCATGCGAAGCAGCAGGTGGGCGACCCGGCCGTTGACGTCGAGCAGCACCAGGCTGCCGATCTTCTCGTCGGCGCGGCGGAGCCGGCGCGAGATCTCCTTGAGCAGCGAGATCGCGACCTCGGGCGAGTGGCGCAGCCGGGCGTGGAAGTCCTCCCGCCGGAGCACCAGCAGGCTGGAGTCCTCCATCGCGATCACGTGAGCCGACCGGGGCTCCTCGTCGATCACGGCCATCTCGCCGAAGAAGCTGCCTTCGCCGAGCACCGAGAGAATGACCTCCCGGCCGTCCTCGGCGATCAGCACGACCTTCACCTGGCCGGCGGCCACCAGAAAGAGGGCGTCGCCGGGATCGTCCTCGAACACGATCACGCTGCCCTTGGGGTAGCTGCGCTCGCGGGTCAGCTCGGCGAACGCGGCCAGGTCGGCCTCGCCGAGACCGGAGAAGAGGGGGACCTTGCGCAGGACCTCGGTCGGGAGACAGCGGCACGGGGGCCTCTCGGAAAGCGGAAGTGGTTGGCGATAGCATACTTGCGCATGGTGGGCGTGTCAACGGACGCGGAGGGGCGGCGACGGGCGGCGATGACTCGCCGCGGACGCCTCCATCGCGAGGGCCTCGGCCCTATCACTCCGGTCTCACGCCGGTCTAGATTTCGCGGCTAACCGAGAACAGGAGTCTGGCAGTGAAGGCCGATCTGCATCCCCTCTACCGCAAGCTGACCGCCGTGTGCGCCTGCGGGAACTCGTTCGAGACCCGCTCGACGTCCGCGTCGATCCACGTGGAAGTCTGCGCCCAGTGCCATCCGTACTTCACCGGCAAGCAGCGTCTGGTGGACACCGCCGGCCGGGTGGACCGGTTCCGGCGGAAGTACCAGAGCGAGCCGGCGGCCGCGGCGCCCAAGGCGTAACCCGTGGAGGGCAGGCTCCGCCAGGCACTGCTGCGGGCGGAGGAGGTCGGCAGAGCCCTCGCCGACCCACTCGTCGCCCGGGACCCCGCACAGCTCAAGTCGCTCGGGCGCGAGCACACGCGGCTCGCGCCCGTCGTGCGTCTGGCCGAGCGGCTCGCCCGGCTCGAGAGCGAGCTGGCGCAGGCCCGGGAGCTGGCCGACGAGGCCGATCCCGAGCTCGCCGCGCTGGCCCGGGCCGACCTCAGCCGCGCTCACCCCCGAGATCGCAGCGCTCACCGAGGAGCTGCACGAGCTGCTCCTGCCGCAGGACCCGCACGACGCCCGCGACGCCATCGTCGAGATCCGCGCCGGCACCGGCGGCGACGAGGCCGCGCTCTTCGCGGCCGATCTCTACCGCATGTACCAGCGGTTCAGCGAGCGGAACGGCCTGAGCTGGGAGCCGATGTCGCTCAGCGAGGGAACACTGGGCGGGCTCAAGGAGGCGATCGTCGCCGTCCGCGGCGACGGCGCGTTCGGCCTGCTGCGGCGGGAGTCGGGCGTGCACCGGGTGCAGCGGGTGCCCGCCACCGAGACGCAGGGGCGGATCCACACCTCCGCGGCCACCGTCGCGGTGCTGCCCGAGGCCGAGGAGGTGGACGTGAAGATCGAGGACAAGGACATCCGGGTGGACGTGTTCCGCTCCTCCGGTCCCGGCGGCCAGAGCGTGAACACGACCGACAGCGCGGTGCGGATCACCCACCTGCCCACCGGGCTCGTGGTCAGCCAGCAGGACCAGAAATCGCAGCAGCAGAACAAGCTCAAGGCGATGGAGGTGCTCCGCGCCCGGCTGCTGGACCGGATGATCGCCGAGCAGGAGGCGGCGCGGTCGCGCGACCGCCGCGCCATGGTGGGCACCGGCGACCGCTCGGCCAAGATCCGGACGTACAACTTTCCCCAGAGCCGGGTCACCGACCATCGGATCAATCTCTCGGTCCACAACCTGGCCGACGTGATCGACGGCCGGCTGGACGAGCTGGTGGATGCGCTGCGGATGGCGAGCCGGCAGGAGCAGGATGCGGTCTGACGTGCTGCCTTCGCGCCGGGCGCTGCTGGCCGAGGCGACGGCCGCGCTGTCGGCGGCGGGCGTGCGTGAGCCGCGGCGCGAGGCGCTGCGCCTCTGGTGCGAGCTCGGCGGCGTCGACGCCGGCCGAGGTCCTGCTCGAGGGCGAAGGCGGGAGCCGAGCCCGCGTGCCGCCGCCGGCGCTGCGCGAGGCGGTGCGCCGTCGGGCCGCGGGCGAGCCGCTCGCCCACGTGGTCGGGCCGCGTCGGATTCCGGCACCCTGATGCTGCGGAGCGACCGCCGGGCGCTCATTCCGCGGCCCGAGACCGAGGGGCTGGTGGACCTGCTGCTCGAGCGGGTCCGCACCGGCCGGGTGGCCGACATCGGGACCGGCACCGGATGCCTGGCGCTCAGCCTCGCCGCCGAGGGCGGCTTCAGCCCAGGTCGCGGCGGTGGACTGCTCCGCGCGACGGCGCTGGCGCTGGCGAAGGAGAACCGCGACGCGCGTTGGGCGCGCGGGTGGAGCTGGTCCGCGGCGACCTCTGCCGGCCGCTGCCGTCCCGCTCACTCGACGCGGTCGTCTCCAATCCCCCCTATCTTACGGAAGGGGAATACGCGGCTCTCGACCCGTCGGTGAAGCGGTGGGAGCCGGCGGCGGCGCTGGTGAGCGGTCCCGACGGGCTGCACGCCACCGGCCGGCTGCTGCGAGGAGGCGCGGGAGGTGCTCCGCGCCGGAGGATGGCTGGCGCTGGAAGTGGATTGCACGCCGGGCGGCGGCCGTCGCCGCGCAGGCGGGCGCACTGGGCTGGATGGACGTCGCCATTCACGCCGACCTTTTCGGACGCGAGCGCTACCTGCTCGCTCGGAGGAGCGCACAACCGTGATCTGGGACAAGGCACAGGAGCTGGGCCGTCAGATCGGCCAGTCTTCGGAGTACCAGGCGCTGCAGGCGCGCCGAGTCCACGCTGCGCGAGGACAAGGAGACGGTCACCAAGCTGGATCAGATCCAGACGCTGGCCCGCCAGGTGGACCAGGCGATCGCCCAGGGGCAGATGCCCGATCAGGCCACCGCGGACGCCTACGAGAGCCGCGGTGCGGGACCTGGAGACCAGCCCCGTCGGCCAGGCCTACGTCGTCGCCCGCTCCAACTTCGAGAAGCTGATGGCGCGGGTGAACCAGCAGATCAGCGAGGGCATGGAGAAGGGGGCGACCAGCAGCATCATCACGCTGGGATGAACCGGCCCGGGCTGTTCATCGTCCTCGAGGGGCCGGAGGGGTCGGGGAAGTCCACGCTGGCCGTCGCGCTGGCCGAGCGGATGCGGCAGGCCGGGCTCGATCCCGCTGGTCGTCCGGGAGCCGGGCGGCACCCGGGCGGCCGAGATCGCCCGTTCGGCGCTGCTGGATCCCGAGCACCACCGATCGGGGCCCGTCTCGGAGCTGTTCTTCTACCTCGCCGCCCGCGCCGACCTGGTGCAGAAGCTTGATCCGTCCCGGCGCTCGCCGCAGGGCCGGGTGGTGCTTTCGGACCGTTTCACGCATGTCCACAGAGGCCTACCAGATGGCGGGCCGCGGGCTGCCTGCCGGACGTGGTGCTCCCGGCCAACCGCGCGGCGGCGGACGGCCTCGTGCCGGACCTCACCCTGATTCTCGATCTCAGCCCCGAAGTGGGCCAGGCACGGCAGGTTGCGGGCGGAAAGCGGCTCGATCGCCTGGACCGGGAGAGCCGCGAGTTCCACCGCCGGGTCGCCGAGTACTATCTGGCGGTGCGCGGGGACGGGGTGCGACATTTGGACGGGCGGCTCTCCGCCGGACCGGCTCTTGCAAGCCGCCTGGTCGGAGATCCTGAAGCTGGCGCCGGAGCGGTTCGGCGCGGTGACGAGTTAAGTTCAGAATCGTGGTTCGGCGAGCGGGCCGGCCCGCGGTCATTCTGCGGGAAGCGGAGGCAGGTATGAGGCAGCGCTGGGGCGTGATCGTCGACGGTATCCGTCATCTCGTTCCTGAGCGGCGGCTGGCTGCTGCAGCGCGGCACCGCCGTGGGCGGAAACGTCTACCAGCAGGCCCGCCTGTTCGACGACGTGCTCGGTCACGTGAGCGCCTACTACGTGGACTCGCTGGGCGAGACCGACCTCTACGAGAAGGCCACGGAGGGGATGCTGGAGCAGCTCAAGGATCCCGTACTCCGTCCTGCTCACCGGCGACGACTACAGGGCCCTCACCGAGCAGACCTCGGGCAACTACGCCGGGCCTCGGCATCCAGATCGACGTGCGCGACGGGTGGATCACCGTGGTGGCCCCGCTGCCCGAGACGCCCGGCGGAGCGGGCCGGCGTCCAGACCGGCGACCAGATCATCGAGGTGGACGGCAAATCGACCGAGGGCTGGAAGAACGACGAGGCGGTGAAGGCGCTGCGGGGCGTGGCCGGCAGCAAGGTCGTCATCACCGTGCGCCGGTCCGGCATTCCGGACCCCATCAAGTACCCGCTGACCCGCGCGCAGATCCACATCCGCTCGGTGCCGGCCGGCACCATGTTCGACGGCGGCGTGGGCTACATCTCCCTCAACCCGGTGAGCGAGACCTCCGCCGGCGAGCTGCGGCAGGAGATCACCGCGATGAAGCGGAAGGGGATGAAGTCGCTGATCCTCGATCTTCGCTTCAACCCCGGCGGCCTGCTCGACCAGGGCGTCGAGGTCTCCGATCTGTTCCTCGACGCCAAGCAGGAGATCGTCTCCACCCGCGGCCGCGCCCGAGGCTCGACGAAGCAGTTCTTCGACGACGCGCGGCAGACCTGGCCGGAGCTGCCGATCGTCGTGCTGGTGAACGAGGGCACCGCCAGCGCCGCGGAGATCATCGCCGGCGCGCTCCAGGACCACGACCGCGCGGTCGTGGTCGGCACGCCGACCTTCGGCAAGGGACTGGTGCAGACGCTCTTCCCGCTGGGCGAAGGGGTGGCGCTCAAGCTCACCACCGCCCGCTGGTTCACCCCCAGCGGCCGCACCATCCAGCGGACCGTCGAGAGCGAAGAGGAGCAGCTGGCGCAGGCGGCGCTCGAGGCCAGCGACACGATGCTCGGCGAGCCCGACCCTTCGGCCAGTCGACTCCGCGATCCAGGCCCGGCCGGTCTATCGGACCGGCGCCGGCCGGATCGTCCGGGGCGGCGGCGGCATCGTGCCCGACATCGTGGTCCGCTCCGACACCCTCACCGAGGCGGAGCGGGAGTTCGCCAAGGCGCTGGGTGACCAACGCTGCCGCAGTATCGCGACGTGCTCACCGGGTTCGCCCTGGAGCAGAAGAGCGCCAAGAAGATCACCTCGCGAGACGTTCACCGTCACGCCGGAGATGCGCCAGCAGGTGTTCCAGCGGCTCAAGCAGAAGGGCGTGAAGCTGACGCCCGAGGAGTTCGACCAGGGCGCCCGGCTGGTGGACCAGCAGCTCGGCTACGAGATCGCCCGGTACGTCTTCGGCCGGCCGGCGGAGTTCCGCCGCCGGGCGGGGGACGACCGCCAGGTGCAGACGGCGCTCGGGCTGCTCCGCAAGGCCGCAGAGCCCGAAGGAGCTGCTCGGGCTCGCGGTCGGCAGCCGCGCGGCGCGGAGCCGGCCCAGAACTGACTCGCAGCTCGCACGACCTGATCCCGGGCCCGGTCCGCCCGTAGCGGCGGCCGGGCTCGACTGGTATCTGCGGAGCTTCCATCGGAGCTATCGGTGGCGCAGCCGGGCGTGGCGATAGTCGGCGCGGGGCGGATGGGGCAGGGGCTCGCGCTCGCGCTTCGGCGAGGCGGGTCATCGGATCTCGCTGGTCTCGCGGACTCGTCGCATCCGGTCGCGCCGCCGCTTCGGCTGCACGGCGGTCCTCGGGGCGACGCGCCCTGCGGAGGCGCGAGCTGATCGTCCTCGGCGGTGCCGGACGGCGCGATCACATCCGCTCGCCGCCGAGCTCGCCGGCGAAGGCGACATCGACGGCTCGCCACGTGGTCCTGCACCTGTCGGGTCTGCGCGACCGCGAGGCGCTTCGCTCCCTCGGCGCCGACCGGTGCGGCCCTGGGCTCGTTCCATCCGCTTCAGACGGTCTCCGATCCGGCCACCGCGCCCGCCCGGTTCGCCGGGGCGTACGCCGGCGATCGAGGGGGACGAGCGCGCGCTCGCCGCGGCCGAGGCGCTTGGCGGATCGCTGCGAATGACTGCCGGTGCGGATCCCCGCCGGAGCGAAGGCGGCCTACCACGCCGGCGCCGCGTTCGCCGCCAACTACACCACCGCCCTCGTCGCCGTGGCCGAGCGTCTCGCGCATCGACGCGGGGATCACCCCCGAGGTGGCGCGCCGGCTCTACCTGCCGCTGATCCGGGGGGCGGCCGCCAACCTGGAGGCGGGCCCGGCCGCCGCGCTGACCGGGCCCGGTCCGCCGGGGCGACGTCGAGACTGTGGCGGCCCATCTGGCGGCGCTCGGGCCCGGCGGACCGCGAGCTGTATCTCCTGCTCGCCCGGGAGGCGCTCCGGCTGGCCCGGGAGGCGGGACTCTCCCGGCGGCCGCCGCCGGATCGGACGTGGCTCGGCGAGTCGGCGTCGTGCAGGCTGAGGTCGAAACTTTCGTGCCCGCCGATCCTTACTGACAGTATCCGACCGCGAGACGCCCCTCCGCTGATCCCCTCACCGAGGTCGTCCCATGCCCCGACGATGGAAGGTCCTCGCGGCGGCCGCGATGGTCACCTGCTTCACCAGCGGCTGGTTTCTCCAGCGGCAGCTGGCGCCCGGCGGCGACGTCTACCAGCAGGCCCGGCTCTTCGAGACCGTCATGGCCCACGTCCGCGACTACCACGTGGACTCCATCGGCGAGCCGGAGCTCTACCGCAGGGCGGCCGACGGCCTGCTCGGCCCAGCTGCGGGATCCCTACGCGGCGCTCCTGTCGGGGAAGGAGCTCGAGCGGCACGTCGAGCGCACCACCGGGGACTACGCCGGGCATCGGCCTGCTGGTGGACGCGCGGAACGGCTGGGTGACCGTGGTGACGCCGATGCAGGACTCCCCGCGGAGCGGGCAGGCATCCGCACCGGCGACCAGCTCTTCGAGGTGGACGGCCAGCTCGGCCGAGGACTGGACGCTCGACCGGGCGGTGCAGGCGATGCGGGGACGGCTCGGCACCGCGATCGACATCGCGATCCGGCGGGAGGGCGCGGACGAGCCGCTGCGGTTCCGCCTCGTGCGGGAGCGGATCCACCAGCGCGCGGTGCCGCCCGGGCTCCTGCTGCCCGACGGCGTCGGCTACCTCAGCATGACGATGGTGCGGGAGAATGCCGCCGAGGAGCTGGAGCACGAGGTGGCGGACGCTGGCGCAGCAGGGATGCGGGTGCTGCTGCTCGATCTCCGGTCCAACCCCGGCGGCCTGCGTGACGAGGCGGTGGCAGGTGGCGGATCTCTTCCTCGATCCGAGGCAGCGAGATCCTGGTGAGCCGCGGCCGGGCGCCGGGCGACAACCATCGCTGGAGCGACGATCGGCCGCAGCGGTGGCCCGACCTGCCGGTCGTCGTGATGGTCAGCGGCGGCACGGCCAGCGCCGCCGAGATCATCGCCGGGCGCGCTCCAGGATCACGACCGGGCGCTGATCGTGGGCGACACCACCTACGGCAAGGGCATCGTGCAGACGGTGTTCACGCTGTCGCATGACCTGGCGCTGCGGATGACGACCGCTCGCTGGTACACCCCGGGCGGACGGTCGATCCAGGGAGCCGCGCTCGACTCGGTGATGGGCGCCGACCGCAGCCCCGGCGGCCGCCTATTCCACGGCGGGCGCAGGCTGACGCCGCAGCGGGCTGGTGCCGGACGTGGTGCTGGCGGCGGACACGCTCACGACGTCGGAATCCGCGTTCGCCCAGTCGTTGGGCGGAGCAGATCCCGGTGTTCCGCGACGTGCTGACGGCCTACGCGCTCGAGCTCGGAAGACAGGCGCCGTCCGAAGCGAACAGTTCCAGGTGACGGCGGCGATGCGCGAGGAGGTGCGGCGGAGGCTTCGCGACCGCGGGGTGCCGATCGCCGACAGTGTATTCGGCGGGGCGACGCGGATCGTGGACGAACAGCTGGGCTACGAGATCGCCCGCTACACCTTCGGGCCGGCCGCGGAGCGGCGCCGCCGTGCGGCGGACGATCGGCAGATCCAGCGAGGCGATCGAGCTGGTGCGCGGCACGACCTCGCCGCAGGCGCTGCTGGGCTTAGCGGGCAGGCGGCGCCCCAGGCTCACTGATCGACCACGCGCACCCCCGGGCGGCACCTTGAACTCGAAGGTGCTCGTCGGGGATCGTTGCGATTCACCCGCAGCTTGGAGAGCGCCAGCGTCCGCAGGGCGCCGCTCTTCTCGGTGATCTCCAGCCGGCGGGGCAGGGCATCCTCCCGGTCGAGCCAGAGCACGGCCCGGTCGAACGGCAGGTCGGGCACCGCCGGCACCAGCTCGATGACGTCCATCGCTCGACTTCCCACTCTTCTCCTGCCTCAAGATACTTCGCGGTGTACCGCTCGGCGGGTCGGTCGAGCAACCAGGCGAGGAGATTGTAGCCGTACACCGGACCGCCGCTCGGGACCGCGAGGCGCAGCGACCTGGTCCGGGACGGTGCTCGGGGTGTAGACCCACACGTGCTCGGCCATCGATCACGACCGCCTCGCCCGGCGGATCGGTGAACCGCATCGAGAGCTTCGACGGGCCCGCCTGGATCAGCGTGCCCCTGCTCTCGGCGCTGTCGATCATCGGATTGTCGATGACCTGGACGAAGTCGGCGCTCAGGCTGGCGAGCGACCGATAGACCCGGGACGAGCGGCCGACGATGGACTGGGCATCCTGCGCCTGGAGCGCGAGTCGCACGCCGGCCGCTGGCACGAGGAGCGACGCGCCGAACGCCGAGCGAGCGAAGCGAACCGAGGGCGCTCACGTGCGCGCTCCCGCGGGCTCGGGAAGCCGCCGGCCGATCGCCTCGACGATGAGCCGGGTCTCCCGCATCAGCCGATCGAACTGCTCGGGGTAGAGGCTCTGCGCCCCGTCGGAGAGCGCGCGATCGGGCGTGGGGTGGACCTCGACCAGGAGCCCGTCGGCGCCGGCGGCGACGGCCGCGCGCGCCATCGGGATCACCATGTCGCGGTGGCCGGTGCCGTGGCTCGGGATCGGCGACGATCGGCAGGTGGGAGAGGCCGTGCACCACCGGGATCGCGCTCAGGTCGAACAGGTTCCGGGTGGCGGTGTCGAAGCCGCGCACGCCGCGCTCGCAGAGGATCACGTCGGGAGTTGCCTTCGGCGAGGATGTACTCCGCCGAGAGCAGCAGCTCCTGGATCGTGGCGGAGAGGCCGCGCTTGAGCAGCACCGGCTTCCGGGCCCGGCCGGCGTGCTTGAGCAGCGAGTAGTTCTGCATGTTGCGGGCGCCGATCTGAACGATGTCGGCCACCTCGAGCACGTAGTCCAGCCCCTCGGCGTCCATCGCCTCGGTCACGATCAGGAGGCCGGTCTCCTCCCGCGCCCGGGCCAGCAGCCGCAGGCCCGGCGCGGCCGAGCCCCTGGAACGAGTAGGGCGAGCTGCGCGGCTTGAAGGCGCCGGCGCGGAGCACGGTGGCGCCCGGCCTCGCGCACCGCCTGGGCGGCGTCGAGGATCTGCCGCTCGCTCTCCACCGAGCAGGGGCCCGCCATCACCACCACGTCGTCGCCGCCGATGGTGAGCCCGCCGGGCAGCCGCACGACGGTCGACTCGGGCTTCCATTCCCGGGAGACCTGCTTGTACGGCTTGGTGACGTGGAGGATCTCCTGCACGCCCGGCAGGGCGTCGAGCCGGGAGCCGTCCACCCGGCCGTCGTTGCCGACGAGGCCGACCGTGGTGCGCTGCTTGCCGGGCATCGGCCGCGCCTGGTAGCCCATCTCCTCGATGGTGGCGACGACGCGGTCGATGTCCTCCTGCGGCGCGCCGTGGCGCATGACGACGAGCATTCAGGTCTCCTGGTGGACGACTGTCATCCCGAGCGCAGCGAGGGATCTCTGCCGGGCGGCGCTCGGTGACCCGCTGAGACAGATCCCTCGCTCCGCTCGGGATGACTCAGAAGTACCCCCGGTGGCCCCAGCCAGGCAAGCTCCGGGCCAGACGCTCCGCTCGCCCCTAGGCGTGCTCCCGCTCCCCCAGCCTCACGCCCACGATCGTGGACACCCCGGGCTCCTGCATGGTCACGCCGTACACGGCGTCGGCGGCCTGCATGGTCCGGGGATTGTGAGTAATGACCAGGAACTGGGTGCCGCTCTTGAACTCGTCCAGCAGCCGGGTGAACCGGCCCACGTTGGCGTCGTCGAGCGGGGCGTCCACCTCGTCCATGAGGCAGAACGGGCTCGGCTTGGTGAGATAGATGCTGAAGAGCAGCGAGACCGCCACCAGCGTCCGCTCGCCCGAGGAGAGCAGGTGGATGCGCTGGGTCCGCTTGCCCCGCGGCGCCGCGTGGATGTCGATCTCGCTCTCCAGCGGGTCGTCCGGGTTGGCCAGCCGGAGCTCGCACTCGCCGCCGCCGAAGAGGGTCTGGAAGACCCGGAGGAAGTTGCCCTGGACCGCGGTGAAGGTCTCGAGGAACATGGTGCGCGCGGTGCCGTCGATCTCCCGGATCGCCTGGATCAGCGACTGGCGCGCGCCGACCAGGTCGTCGCGCTGGGCGGTGAGGAACTCGAGCCGCTTCACCTCTTCGGCGTGCTCCTCGACCGCGAGCGCGTTCACCGGGCCGATGGACTCCAGCGCCTCGGTGATGCGCGCCGACTTCCGACTGGAGCGTCTCGAGGTCGAGGTCGAGCAGCGGGGCGCCTTCCATGAGCTGATCGAAGGGCCGGTGCCACTCGGCCTCGACCCGCTCGACGATGCTGCGGCGGGTGCCCGCCGCCTCGGTGAGCCGGACCTGGAGCGACGTGGCTCTCCTCGTTGCCCGACTCCAGCGTCGGCGCGGGACTCGACGACCTCCCGCTCCGCCGCCGCGAGCGCCGACTCGGCGTCGCGCCAGGGCGGCCTCCGCGTCGGCGCTGGCGCTCTCCAGCTGATGCAGCGCGACCTCGCGCTCGGCGCGGGCCTCGCGCCACTCGCCCTGCTGCCGCAGCAGCACCGCCTTCGTCGGCGTCGAGCTGGGCCAGCTCGCCCGCGAGCGCCTGTCCGGCGGCCTCGGCCTCGGCGCGCATCGCCGCGGCGCGCTCGAGCCGCTCCTCGGCCGAGCGCAGGCCGCCGGCGACGTGGGCCTCCTGCACCTGCCAATGGACCCGCTGCTCCCGGGCCGCCTCCTGCTCGCTCTCCAGCTCCGCCAGGCGGCGCTCGGGCGGTGCCCAGCTCCTGGTCGAGCCGGCCGCGGCGCCAGCTCGCCCTCGACCAGCGCGGCGTCGATCTCCGCCAGCCGCTGCTCCGAGCGCGGCAGCCGCTCGGTGAGCCGCGCGAGCTGCGACTCGGAGTCGGCCGACTCGCGGGTGAGATTGCCGGCCAGGCGGACGGCATCCTCCCGTCCGGCGACCGCCTGCCGCTCGGCCTCGCGGGCCTGCTCGGCGGCCGCCATGGCCTCGGCCAGCGCGCGCTCCCGCTCGGCGAGGCTCGCCGATGGTCTCCTGCAGCGGCGGCCTCCGCGGCCGCCACCGCGGCGCTCCGCGCGCTCGACGTCCTGCGCCAGCGCCGCGAGCTCGGCCCGGCGGCGGAGCGGGCCCGACGGGGCCCCGGCGCCGCCGAGGAAGATCGCGCCGCTGGCGCGGCGGAGGACGCGGCCCGACGGGTCGAGCACCTCGGAGCCGGCGAGCGCCGCGCGCACCCAGCTCGGCCGCGGGCCCCTCCGCCCGCAGCCGGTCGTCCAGCGGCTGAGCGTCGCCGCCGGGCCTGCGGGCCGGGATCGAGCGGCAGCAGGACCAGCGCGCCCGGCTGCTGCTTCGCGTGCCACGCCTGCACCGCGCGCACGGTCGTCTCCGTCGCGCACCAGCACCGCGTGCATCCAGTCGCCCAGCAGCCGCTCGGCCAGCTCGGCGTCCTCGCGGCCGGTGCTGACGTAGTCGCTCAGCGGGCCGAGCACGCCGCCGTCGAACCGGTCGCGCGCCGCCAGCAGCGCGGCGGCGGCGGGCGCCAGGCCGACGCGGTCGCGCTCCAGCTCCTCGAGCGCGTTGCCGGCGGGCGGTGATCTGCGCCAGCGCCTCCTCGGCCTGGCGGCGGTCGGCCCGGTGCATCGCCTCCCGCTCGCGGGCCTCGGCGACCAGGTGGCGGGCGTGCTCCGCCTCGGCGGCGGCGCGCTTGGCCTCGTGGCTCAGGAAGCCGGCGCGCTCGATGGCGTGGTCGCGCCGGCGCTCGGCGTCGGCGAGCTCGATCTGGAGCGTGGCGCGATGGGCCGCGGCCTGGGTGACCCGCTCGCGCAGCGAGGCGAGCTCGCCTTCGAGCGCGGTGCGCTCGCCTTCCAGCGAGCGGAGGGTCTGGGCCTGCTGCTGGAGCTCCTGCTCCCGCTCGCCGCACCTCCGTCGCGCTGCTCGGTCAGCCGGCGGCGCACCTCCTCCTCGGCGCTGGCGCGTCCGGCCAGCTCGGCCCGGATCCGCTCGTGCTCGCCGCCGGCGGCGCCGCGGTCCGCGGTGGCGGCCTCCTGCTCGGCGGCGGCCTGCTGCGCCCGGAGCTGCGCCTGCGACCGCTCCTCCTCCGCCCGGGCCCGGCGGGCTTGCGCGTTGGCGAGCCGCTCGGCGGCGAGGGCCAGGTCGCCATCGAGCTTGCCGAGCTCGACCCGCACGCCGGCGAGCCGCTCGGCGATCTCGGTCCGCTGGCCCTCCGCGGCGGAGCGGGCGCGGGAGACCTGCCTCGCGGCGGTGCTCGGCGTCGGCCACCCGGGTGCGCGCGGCGGGCAGCAGCTCGGTCAGCTCCGGCGAAGCGCGCCTCCATGCCCGCCACGTCCTCGGTCAGCCGCTCGAGCAGGCGGCGGGCGAGCGTGAGCTGCACCGCGAACTTCTCCTCGGTGAGCTTGGCGTGCCGCTCGGCCTTGCCGCGCTGGCGGGCGAGGCTCCGGATCTGGGACTGCACCTCGGCGATCAGGTCCTCCACCCGCTGGAGGTCCACCGCCGTCTCCTCCAGCCGCCGCTCGGTGCTGTGCTTCCGGTCGCGATAGAGCCCGATGCCGGCCGCCTCCTCGAACAGCGACCGGCGCTCGTCGGCCCGGTCGGAGAGGAGGAGGTCGATCATCTTCGCCTCGATCACCACGCCGGCGTCGCTGCCGAGCCCGGTGCCGCGGAGCAGGTCCTGGATGTCGCGGAGCCGGACCGGCGAGCCGTTGAGCAGGTAGTCGCTCTGGCCCGAGCGCGAGAGCCGCCGGGTGACCACCACCTCGCGGTAGGCGATCGGCAGATCGCCGTCGCTGTTGTCGAGGAAGAGGGAGACCTCGGTGACGTTCACCGGCCGGCGCGCCGCCGAGCCCTGGAAGATCACGTCCTCCATCTTGCCGCCGCGGAGCAGCCGGGCCGACTGCTCGCCCAGCACCCAGCGCACCGCGTCGGAGACGTTGGACTTGCCGCAGCCGTTGGGGCCGACGATGGCGGTGACGCCCTCCTCGAAGGTGAGGGTGACGGTGTCGGCGAAGGACTTGAAGCCGGAGAGCTCCAGCTTGGTGAGCTTCATGGCGCGTTCCTGTCGTGGAGCGTGAACTCGAAGCCGGCGGCCTCGAGCCCTATTGGGATGGGGGATCCTGCGTCGTCACGACGAAAGACGGCATGCCGATCCCGCGGCCGGTCTCCTCCGCCTGCTCCCGGGTGGCGTAGGGGCCGAGCACCACGCGGTACGCTTCGTCGCTCCGCGCCGGCTTGAGCACCGCGGCGGGCAGCCCGGCCGCCCGCAGCTTCTGCGAGAGCTCCTCCGCCCAGGCCGGGTTCTGCGAGCTGCTCACCTGGAGATACACCGACGCCGCCTTCCCGGCGGAGTCGGCCGCCGCGGCGAGCGCCGCGGAATCGGCGTTCACCGGGACGCCTTCCTCCTGCGGCGGGTGCCAGGCGAGCGGCAGCCAGGTGTCGGCGGCCCCGCCCTCCACTTGCGCGCGCACCGGGAACCCCTCGGCGGCGAGGTCGACGCGCCACGACATCCTTGCCCCGCCGGGTCAGCAGCGTGTTGGGCGAGACCACGGCCGGGCAGGTCGCTCGTCCCACTCGACGTCGACGGTGCCGACGAAGCCGCCCTTGCCGACGTCCACCACCCAGGCCGAGTCGCCCGAGGCCGGCCGCACCAGCAGCCACTGGCCGAAGAGATCGCCGCTGAGCCCGACGGCGGGCCCGGGCAGCTCGATCTCCTGCAGCTCCTCGCCGCTCACCCGGTCGAGCACCAGCAGGCCGTCCGCGGCGCGCGCCACGTAGATCCGGTGGCCGGAGGGGGAGAACATGACCGCCTTCGCGCCGCCGGAGACGGGGATCGACGATCCGGTCGCGGTCGCCGTCGCTGTCGCCCTCGGTCTCGTAGATCACGACCGCGCTGTCGGCGGCGACGGCGACGAGATCGCCCCAGAAGCTCAGCGCCTGCCTGACCCTTCGGCACCTCGAACGATCGCGGGTGGCCGGTCGGAGCCGAGGACCTCCAGCCTGGGCTGTCGCCGGCCAGGCGGGCGACCAGCATGCCGCCCATGGTGCCGTGCAGCTCGCGCGGCGTGCCCTGGAGCTTGGACCGGAAGCGGACCGGTGTCCGGCGCACGAGCTGGGTGACGGTGCTCCCGGTGTCCACCGCGTACAGCGCGCCGTCGGGGCCGACGGCCGCGTGCCGCACCTGCTCGAGCGACGGACGCACGCGCCGGGTCTCGAGGTCGAGCGCCACCACGTTGCGTTTCTTGTCGAGCAGGAAGACGAATCCCTGCTCGGGATCGGCTCCCACGGTGCGCTGGAGCGGCGGAAGCTTGTCCTCCAGCTTCCAGGCCGAGGGCTCGAGGCTGGGCACCCGATAGAGCCGGGCGGTGCCGCCCTCGCGCGGGATGCGGAGCGACCGTGGTCAGTTCGGGCCCTCGGCCGACGGCCGGCAGGTTGCCGGCCGCGAGGTCGGGATCGCCGCCGCACCCGGCCAGGGCCAGCGCGAAGCCGGCGCGACGATGGCATGAGTCGAGGTTCACGCTGGAAAGATAGTTGGCAGGAGGCGCGAGGCGGAACGGGCAAGGCGGGGCAGGCGGAAGGCGGCAGCGAACGGTCTGTCATCCCGAGGAGCGAAGCGACGAGGATCTTCTCGACCGGCATCGATCACCGCGGAGAAGATCCCTCGCTGCGCTCGGGATGACGTGATGCCTCGTTCCGCCGTCCGCCGTTCCGCCTCCTAGAACGTCGGCCCGAGGCTGAAGGTCCAGAGGCCCTTCGACCTGCCGGCCGCTCCTGCGGGATCGAGTAGTCCAGCCGCGCCACCGCGAAGCCGAACAGGTTGGCCCGCACCGAGACGCCGAGGGTGCGAAGCGGGGTGCGGACCCGGACCGGATCGTCGCCCGCGCGGCGCTTCCAGCGGATGGTGCTCGTGTCGTCCCAGGCGAGGCCGATGTCGTAGAAGATCGCGCCCTCGATCGGCGGGAAGCGCGGCCGGAACGCCGAACGACGGGTTCAGGATCGGGAAGCGGAGCTCCGCCGAGGCCACGCCGATCTGGGTGCCGACCAGCCGGTCCAGCTCCGACGCAGCCGGTCTCGGAGCCGGGGTCGTTGGCGTTGAGGCACTCGTTGCGGCGGTAGGAGCCCGGAGGTGTTGCCGCGGATGAGGTCGGTGCTGCCGGCGTAGATCCGGAACTCGCGCGCGTCGCGGCCGATCCGGCCGAAGTAGAGCAGCCGGCTGGCGAACACGATCGGGCCGATGATCCGGTCGTAGCGCCGGTAGTCGGCGGTGACCTGGGCGAAGCTCCAGTCACCCACCGTCCGCGCCAGCTCGAACCGGTAGCGCTGGCCGTAGAACGGGCCGACGTAGCCGAACAGCGAGTTGTCGAACACCAGCGCCGCGGACGGCTGGGCGTAGGTCACGCCCGGGAGGTTGTCGGTCTCGAGGAACGGGTCGTCGGTCGCGAAGCCGGTGGCCGGGTTGTAGGGCTCGTTGATCTTGAGGATCGCGTCGTCCACGTTGGCGAAGCGCATGCCCGCCTCGATCCGCTGGAACCGGCTGATCGGATAGTAGGCCGACCCGAAGGCCGAGCGCACCACCAGGCGGCGGATGTTGGTGACGAAGATGTTCTCGCCGGGCTCGTCGCCGGGCAGGATCTCGCTCGGCTCCAGGAAGTAGTACGGATCCTGGGAGATGCCCGACCGCCCAGTTGATCCGGCGGCTCAGGTTGGCGTACGCCGCCAGGATCTGGGCCTCGCTGATCCGGCCGTTCACGTAGCCGGCGAAGATCAGCTGCTGGTTGCCCAGGATGTCGCTCAGCGAGATGGCCGACCCGCCGAAGAAGCCGCGGCCGAAGTTGTCGCGGGCGTAGCCGATGGAGGGCCGGGCCACGTAGTCCGGGCGTGAACTTGGTCCGGTACTGCTTGAGCGTGAACTCGCTGGTGTCCGGCAGGCTGTAGTCGGCCGAGTCGAGCAGGGCCACGATGGAGACCGGCTCGACCGGGCGGGTGGTGTCGCCCGAGCGCACCACCTCGTTGGAGGAGCGGAAGCCCGACGGGCGTGCGGTAGATCGAGCCGCCCTCGCCGACCTGCGGCCGCACCTCCTCCGTGACCTGGAGCGAGCGGGCGGTGTCGAGCGGCGGGGTGACCGCCCGGGCCAGGATGCCGACGCTGTCCTGCGCCTGCTCCTGGTACGGCTGCCGCTTGAGCGCGCGCGGGATTGGTGATGCTGTAGACGTCGTACTGGCTGGCCTCGAAGTAGACGAAGGCGAGCCGGTCGGCACCCGCTGGCCCAGGAGAGCACCGGCGAGAGCGGCGTGATGCCCTGCGCGCCGGTGTAGAAGTCGGTGAGCTGGATAGAGGTCGTTCGCCTCGAGATCGTAGAGGAAGATGTTGCTGACGCCGTTCCGGTCGGACACGAACGCGATCGAGCGGCCGTCGGGGCTCCACTGCGGGCTCACGTTCTTGCCCCGGTCCATCCGGTCGAGCACCCGAACCGAGCCGGTGGCCAGATCGTAGAGGGCGATGCGGAAGTTGCCGAACGCGAGGGTGCGGAAGTCGGTCTCGGGCCCGCGGTCGGTCGCGAAGGCGATGGTGCCTGCCGTCGGGCGACCAGACCGGGTGCAGATCGGCGTACTTGTCCTCGGTGAGCCGGCGGAGGCCGCTGCCGTCGCGGTTCACGACGTAGAGATCGCTCAGGCCGCCCTCGTAGCCGGTGAAGACGAGCTGCTTGCCGTCGGGGCTCCACGACGGCGTGGTGACGCCGCTCAGCTTCGACCTCGATCCGCTTGACCTCCTTGTTGCGGTCGACGTCGACGATCAGGATGTCGTCCCGCGGGCCTCGCTTGGCCGCGAAGGCGAGGAACTTCCCGTCGGGCGACCAGTTCGCCTGCGAGTTGATGAACCGGTAGGTCTCGTAGTTGCTGCTGATGCCCGACTTGAGGATCCGCCGCTTGACCTTGCCGGTGACGCCGTCGGCGAGGTACATGTCGACCGAGTAGAAGTCCTTCTCGCTGAAGTAGGCGACCTGGGAGCCGTCGGGCGAGAGGGCGGGGGCCAGGTGCAGAGTGCCGTCCGACCGCTTCTCGGTGAGCAGCTCGTCGGCCACCGCGCGGGCCCGCGCCCGGGCGCCGATCTCCGGCAGGTACCGCTTCTGGACCGCGTCGCGCCACTGCTCGGAGAGCTGCTCCAGGGTGAGGCCGATGGTGCGCCGGAAGGCGGGCTCGACGCCGCCGGCCAGCGTGGCCTTGAGGATGGCGCCGACCGCCTCGTCGCCCCAGCGCTCGGCCACGTAGGACCAGAGCGCGTGGCCGAAGCGGTAGGGGAAGTACTCGTACGGGTCCACCGTCATCTGGTCGATGGTGGGGAGCTTCCCCTCGAGCGACGCGTCGCGGAGCCACATCGCGGTCTCCGCGTTGATCGGGCCGGTGGACAGGTACTCGGCCATGCCCTCGGCGAACCAGAGCGGCGGCGCGATCGCGACCAGGGTGGCGAAGCCGGCGCCCGCCCGGCCCCGGGACCAGACGTCGTACTGGAACTGGTGCGCCATCTCGTGCATCAGCACGTGCTCGAAGTCGGAGTACGAGCCGGTGAACGGCATCACCGCCCGGTTCCGGGCGAAGTCGGTGACGCCGCCGGTGCCTTCGCCGCCGACCTGGGTCGCGTTGGTCTGCATGGAAGTCCGAGTGCGACGCGTACAGGATGATCGGCTTCCGCTCGCGGAACTCGTGGTTGAGCACCTTCGAGAGCCGGGCGTAGGAGCGCTCCGCCATGCGGGCCGCGTCCATCGCCGCCACCCGCTCGCGCTCGTAGAAGTAGACGTCGAAATGCTCGGTCTGGATGACCTTGAAATCGAAGTTGGTGTACTGGACCTTGTTCCGGCCGAAGTACTGGGCGGAGAGCACGCCCGGGAAGGCCGAGCAGCAGGAAGGACCAGCGCCGGAGCGGAGCGTCGAAGCATGGCGACCTCAGCTAGGTGGAGCTGATCAACAGCTCCGGGGCATCGTCCCAGAGGCGCTCGAGCTGGTAGAACGAGCGGGTCTCCGGGTGGAACAGGTGGACCACGAAGTCCACGAAATCGAGCAGCACCCACCGGCCGCCGTTGAGCCCTTCGACATGGTGGGTGCGGTGTCCCCGGCGGCCGAGCTTCTCGATGACCGACTCGGCGATGCCGCGGACGTGGGCGTCGGAGGTGCCCGAGGCGATCACGAAATAGTCGGTGGCGTCGGTCAGCCCTCGCAAATCGAGTACCACGAGCTCATTGGCCTTCAGATCCTGTATGGCGTCCAGCGCGAGGCGAAGCGCCTCTGGGGTACTGCGTCATTCGCGTGGTTCCTTCGGCCACGGCGGCCCGATCCGCCCGGCGGGGCCGTCCTCGACCTGGTAGAAGATCGCCCAGGCCCCGGGCCCCACATGAGTGGCGAGCACGCCGGTGGCCAGGGTGACGAAACAGTCCCGCGGCTGATAGGCCGCCACGAGCGCGTTTCGCACCCGCTCCGCCATCTCCGGGGCCTCGGCGTGCGCCACCCCGAATCGTACCACCTTCGGGCGCGGCGTGAGACGCTTGTCCAGCAGCGCCAGGACCCTGGGCACCACCTGGTCCTTGCCCCGGACCCGGTCCACTGGAATGACTCGCCCGGAGGCATCCAGTGACAGGATCGGCTTCACGTCCAGCATGCCGGCGATCCATGCCTTGCCGCGGGAGACCCGGCCGGAGCGGAGCAGGTTGTCGTAGCGGTCCACCGTGAGCAGCATCCCGGCCTGGCCCCGGACCCGCTCCAGCTCCCGCGCGATGTCGCGCCCCGCGTCCAGCCCGACTCCGCGAGCTCCGCGCCCCGCAGCGCCAGCATGCCGAGACCGAGCGAGGCCGACCGGCTGTCCACCAGGTGGACGCCGCTGATCCCCGCCGCCCGGACCGCCGCCTGCGCCGACGCGAAGGTGCCCGAGAGCGCGGCCGAGAGCAGGACGGCGACCACCTCGTCGGCCTCCGCCGCGGGCATCGCGGAGCACCCGGACGAAGTCGGCCGGCGTCGGCTGGGACGTGGTCGGCAGCTCCCGGGCGCCGCGCAGCCGGCGGTAGAACTCCTCCGGCTTGAGCTCGACCCGGTCGCGGAAGGTCTCGTCGCCGAACACCACCTGGAGCGGAACCAGGGCGATGTGGTGCCGGTCGAGCACCGGGTCGGCGAGATCGGCCGAGGTGTCGGTCACGAGGGCGACCGCGCGGCGCTCGGCGTGCGCGAGGCGGCGGTGCTGGGCCCGCATGTCGTCGGCCTTGGTGGTCTCGACCCGGCCCCAGCGCGCCGCATAGGTAAAGACGGCCTCGGGGCTGTCGGTGTGCACATGGATCTTGAGGATGTCGCCCGGCCGCCGCGACCACCACCGAGCCCGCCGAAGGCGTGCATCGCCGCGCGGACCTCGTTGGCCGGCGGAAGCTGCTCGCCGCGGACCAGGACCTCGGTGCAGAACTGGAAATCGCGCTCGGCGGCGACCTCGACCAGCGCCGCGGGCACCTCGGCCGGACTCGAGGTCGGACGTCCGCGACCGGCGAGGATCGGGTCGCCCTCGATGTAGCGGACCACGCCCTCGAGCATCCGCACGAATCCCATGCCCCCGGCATCCACCACGCCCGCCTCGTTGAGCGCCGCCATCAGCTCCGGCGTCCGCGCCAGCGCCGCCTCGCCCTCCTCGAGGAGGCGGCGCATGAACTCGGCGATGTCGGGCGAGTCGGCGGCCGCGCGCTCGGCGGCGGCGGCCGCCTCGCGGGCGACGGTGAGGATGGTGCCCTCGCGAGGGTCGTCGAGCGAGGCGTAGAGCCGGTCCGAGCCGGCCCGCACCGCGGCGGCGATGTCCTGGGCGCGCGGCGGTGGGCCGGTCGCCGAGCGAATCGCTGAAGCCGAGGAGGAAGTGGGCCAGCATCATTCCGGAGTTGCCGCGGGCGCCGAGCACGGCGGCGCGCGCCATGGTGCGGGCGGTCTCCGGAAGCGGCGCGTCGCCGAGCGCCCGGAGGGCGTCGGCGACGGCGCGAAGCGTCAGGCTGAAGTTGGTGCCGGTATCGCCGTCGGGGACCGGGAAAGACGTTGATCCGGTTGATCTCGTCGCGGCCGGCGGCGACCCAATCGGCGGCGGCGAAGACCGAGCGCGCGAGCCGGGGACCGTCGACGTACGCGATCCCGACGCTCATGCGCGGGCAGATCACTCCGCGACGACCGAGACACGCACCTCCGCGTGAACCTCAGGATGCAGCCGGACGGTCACGACGATGGTCGCCCAGCGACTTGATCGGATGGTCCAGCTCGATCCGGCGGCGGTCCACCGTGGTGGCCCTGGCCGGCCGAGCGCGTCGGCGACGTCCTGCGCGGTGACCGAGCCGAACAGCTTGCCCTCCTCGCCCGCCTTGCCGGGGATGGTGAGGCTGACCGCCGAGAGCGTGGCCGCGGCCTTTTCCGCCTCGGTCTTCTCGGCGGCGTTCCGGACGCCCCGCGCCCGGGTCTCGGCGGCGATCCGCTTCTTGTTGCCCTCGGTGGCCTCGTAGGCGAGGCCGTGGGGCAGGAGGTAGTTGCGGGCGTAGCCCGGCTTCACCCGCACCATCTCTCCGGCCTTGCCGAGGGTCTTGATGTCCTCGCGCAGGATCACTTCGATCATCGGTCGTACCCTCCGGTGGACGGCGTCAGCCGACGCCGGAAATCTAGCCAGGTGTCGGCAAGGCCGACGATCATCAGCCCGCACAGACACGAACGGCAGCAGGACCACGCGTGACCAGCGCCAGGGCCGCCAGCACGGCCGGCGGTGTCCGCCGCGCCGCCGGTGACGAACACCGCCAGCCCCCGCGTGGCGTAGAGCGCGCCCCAGACCAGCAGGATGTTGGCGCCCGACCAGCCGGACCGCACGCGGGCTCGGGCAGCAGCGCCAGCGCGAGGCCGACCACCCAGCCCCAGACCAGCTGGTCGCTGAACCCGAAGGCGGGGAAGGGCAGCCGGGGGCGCGCCGACCGGCCGGTCGGCGATCCGGTGATACCAGGCCCAGGCCAGCCGCAGGCCGGCGATGGCCGCGAGGGCCAGCAGGCCGGGGTAGAGGATGGACACCGTGTCCGCCATGGCGGACATCTGGCGCGGACATCTCGGACGATCCCAGCGACGCCCGTCCAACGTCGACCCGCATTCCGCTCTGCAACGCCTGCCAGCTCGTCCTCGACCGCGGCGCGGAGCGCGCTCCAGCTGGAGTCCCAGGCCGTACATCCAGATCGCGAGCGCCACGGCCGCGCCGCCGGTGGCGGCCAGCGCGTGGGACATCCGGTTCGACGGGCGCCACAGGGTCAGGGCCAGGAAGCCCCCGGACACCAGCACCGCCGCGGCGCGGGCGAACTGGGCGCCCAGGCCCCCGGCCTGCTGGAGCCAGAGCGCCGACCACGCGAGCGCCGCCGAGCAGCCAGGCCCACTCCCGCAGCGTGGCGGGCGGCGATACCAGGAGCAGCGCGGCGAGGGGGCCGAACAGGAACATCGGCGGGGCGAGCAGGAGGAACCCCGCCAGGGCCAGGACCTGGCCCCAGCGCCCGCCCGCCGGCCCCGCCGACCCGCGCCGGGGCGCTCAGCCGGTGAAGCCCTTGATGTACGGCAGCAGCGCGAGCTGCCGCGCCCGCTTGATCGCGGTGCTGAGCTGCCGCTGGTGCCGGGCGCAGGTGCCCGAAAGCCGGCTGGGCAGGATCTTGCCCCGCTCGGTCAGGAACCGGGACAGCGTGCGCTCGTCCTTGTAGTCCACCACCCGCACGCCCGACTCGCAGATGGCGCAGGTCTTCTGGGGCCGCCTCATTCGTCGTCCTCCTCGTCGCTCTTGCCCGCGGTGACCGGCACCGGCTGGGCCCCCTCGTTCACCACGACCAGGAAGCGGAGCACACCCTCGTCGAGCTTGATCGCGCGCTCGAACTCGGGCAGTGCCGTGGCGTCGGCGTCGAACTTGGCGACGACGTAGTAGCCGGTCTCGTGCTTCTTGATGGGATAGGCGAGCGTCCGCTTGCCCCAGTGGCTCACCTGGGGAGCCTCGGCGCCGGGCTGCTGGATGAGGGAGTTGAAAGCGCGCGAGGCGCTCGTTGATGGCCGCCTCTTCGAGCGCACTATCGAAGATATAGACGACCTCGTACTGACGGGTCATGACACCTTCCTTCGGTCTGAGTCGCCCCGGGCCTGGTGTGGGCGCCGGGGAGGATGGTTTGTGAGGGGCGTAGTATAGGCGGGGAGCGGGCGGCGCGGTAGGGCAGACCGGATGGGAGTCAGCCGGCTACGAGCCGGGTCCGCCACCTTCCGAGAGCCCCCGGCACCGGGCGAGGCGGCGGCGGCGGCCGGCTCCCGCCGGCGTGCCGTGCATGACGGCAGCGGCCCGGCGGACCGGTCCACGCCGGGTTGGGGCGCTCGACGACCTCGATCGATCTGACCGGCCTCCACGGTGCCCTCCACCAGCACCCGGAGGTACCAGCCGCTCCGCCCGTTTGCGCGGACGATCGCGATCATGTCGGGGATCTGGTGGCGGCGGGCCAGGGTGGCGCACGGCTGCCGGGGCTGCGACACCTCGAAGCCGCACCGTTCCGATCTGCGAGCACATCGCCGATGCAGGCCGTGTCCTCGTCGAGGCCGTCGACCGTGAGGTTCTCGCCGAACGCCGCCGGGGCTCATCGGGCCGTCCGAGCTCCGCCTCCCAGCGCGGAGTAGTGCGCCACGGCGTACATCAGACAGCGCCTGGTCCACGCCCGCCGTGGACCTGGTGTTCGCCACGGCGTCGCCCGCGAGGCCCAGCGCGCCCGCGAGGACCGGGCCGGCCACCGGCGACTTCCAGATGGCGCTGGTGAACGCCCGCTCCATCGGGTCCGCGGCGCCGCGGAGTGCCGACGGTGCTGGGCGTGCCGGTCTGGACGCGAGACGAGCCGGATCACGAGCTGAACCGGAACAGCAGCACGTCGCCGTCCTGCACCACGTACTCCTTGCCCTCGGCGCGGGAGAGGCCCTGCTCGCGCGCCGGCTTCCAGCCGCCCACCCGGACGAAGTCGTCGTAGGCCACGGTCTCCGCCCGGATGAAGCCCTTCTCGAAATCGGAGTGGATCACGCCGGCCGCGGCCGGCGCCTTGTCGCCGCGGTGGATGGTCCAGGCCCGGACCTCCTTCTCGCCCGCGGTGAAGTAGCTCTGCAGGCCGAGCAGGTGGTAGGCGGCGTGGGCGAGCCGGTCGAGGCCCGACTCGGTCACGCCGAGCGAGTCGAGGAACTCCTTCCGGTCCTCCGGGCGCGAGCTCGGCCAGCTCCGCCTCGACCTTGGCGGAGAAGGTGACGACCTCGGCGCTCTCGCCGTCCCGCTCGACGGCGGCGCGCAGCGCCTCGACGTAGCGGTTGCCGGCGGCGATCTCGTCCTCGCCCACGTTGGCGGCGTAGAGCACCGGCTTCGCGGTCAGCAGGTTGAACGAGCGGTAGGCCGGCGCTTCCTCGTCGGTGGGCGCGCACCGAGCGGGCGGGCCGGCCGGCGGCGAGCGCGTCCCGCACGCGACTCGAGCAGCCGCTGCTCCAGCTTGGCCTGCGGGTCGCCCGAGCGCGCGGCGCGGGTGGTCTTGTCCAGCCGCTTCTCGACGCTCGCGAGGTCGGCGAGGCCGAGCTCGATGTTGATGATCTCGCGGTCGCGCGCGGGATCCACCGCGCCCGCCACGTGCTGCACGTCGGGGTCCTCGAAGCAGCGCACCACGTGGACGATCGCGTCCACTTCGCGGATGTTGGCGAGGAACTGGTTGCCGAGGCCTTCGCCCTCGCTGGCGCCCTTCACCAGGCCGGCGATGTCCACGAACTCCACCACCGCCGGCACGGTGCGCTCGGGCGAGACGATCCCCGCGAGCACGTCGAGCCGGGGGTCGGGCACCTGCACGATGCCGGTGTTCGGCTCGATGGTGGCGAAGGGATAGTTCGCCACCAGCGCCCCGGCCGAGGTGAGCGCGTTGAAGAGCGTGCTCTTGCCGACGTTGGGAAGTCCGACGATGCCGAGGCGTAGCATGGCAGCTTAGCGGTTGTGTCCGGTCATGGCCTGCTCGATGCCCTCGTCGAGCCAGGTCTCCACCGCGTCGGCCATGGGGTCGAGCAGCGCGTCGAGCACTCGCGCTCCTCGCGCGGGGAAGGCGTCGAGCACGAAGTCGCTGAGCTCGTCGAGCTCCGGCGGGCACCGGGCCGACGCCGATCCGGAGCCGGGCGTAGTCCTGGCGGCGGAGGGCGCCCTCGACGCTCTTGAGGCCGTTGTGGCCGCCGGCGGAGCCGGCGCCGCGCAGCCGGAAGCGGCCGAGGGGCAGCGCCACTTCGTCCACCAGGATCAGCAGGTCGCGGCTGGGATCGAAGTCGGGGAGGGCGAGCAGCGGCGCGAGCGCGGCGCCGCTCCGGTTCATGTAGGTCTGCGGCTCGAGCGACGCGGACCGGGTGCCCGTTCCAGCTGCCTTCGGCCACCCGGGCGCGGTCGCCGCGGCGCAGCGGGCCCAGCCGCCAGCGCGCGACCAGGTGGTCGGCCAGGCGAAACCCGGCGTTGTGCCGGGTCTCGACGTACTCCGGGCCGGGATTGCCCAGCCCCACGATGGCGCGCAGCGCTCAGGCTTTCGGCTTGGTCTCGCGCCTCGCCCTCGCCTTCGGCCTCGGCCTTCGGCTTCCGGATGAGCTCCGGCTCGGCGGCGCGCGACCTCCTCGACGGGCGCGGGGGCCTCCTCGGTCCGCGGCGCCACGACGGTGCAGACCGGCGTGTCGGGATCGTTGAGGATCCGGGCCTTCGGGATGCGTGATGTCGCGCACGAAGAGCGAGTGGCCGATGGTGAGCGCGGTGACGTCGAGCTCGACGTGCTCCGGGATGTCGGCCGGGAGCACCTCGATCTCCAGCTCGCGGAGCGAGTGGTCGAGCACGCCGCCGAAGTTGCGCACGCCGTCGGGAATGCCGACCAGGTGGACCGGCACCTCGAGGGTGATCTTCTCGTCGGCCTGGACCTCGTAGAGGTCGAGGTGGAGGATCTGGGCGGGCCGGAGCGCGTCGCGCTGGATCTCGCGGATCAGCGCCTTGACCGGCGCGCGGCCGTCGATGGCCACGTCCACGATGGTGGTCGCGGCGCTGATGCCGATCAGCATCTTGTTGAGCGCCGCGGTCTCCACGGTGAGCGCCTCGGGGGCGCGACCGTGCCCGTAGATCACGCCGGGGACCTTGCCCTCGCGGCGGAGGCTGCGGGCGGCGCCCTTCCCGGTGTCGCTGCGGGTGGCGGCGTGGAGGTTCGCTTGCTGGGCCATTCGGAACTCCGTGTAAGAAGCCAACAGCTGTCCTGTGTCACCCGTTGATCGAGCGACGATCCTTCGCCGCGCCCAGCATGACCTTCCCGCGGTCACCTGATGTCCTGAAGCTCTAATCGAACAGCGAGCTCACCGACTGATCGCTGTGGGTGTATCCGATCGCCTTCGACAGCAGGCCGGCGATCGAGAGCACCTTGAGCCGGTCGAACCGGCGCTCCTTGGGGATGGCGATGGTGTTGGTCACCGCCACCTCCTTCACCGGCGACGCCATCAGCCGGTCCACCGCGGGCCCCGAGAGCAGGGCGTGGGTGGCGCAGCAGTACACGTCCTCCGCGCCCAGCCGCTTCAGCGCCGTCACCGCTTCGGCCATGGTGCCCGGCGGTGTCGATCATGTCGTCGGGGATGAGGCAGTCCTTGCCCCGGACCTCGCCGACCACGTTCAGCACCTCCGCCACGTTGGCCGACGGGCGCCGCTTGTCGATGATCGCCAGCGACGCGTTGAGCCGCTTGGCGAACCCCCGCGCCATCTTGGCCGAGCCGACATCGGGCGCGACGATCACCAGGTCGCGCAGCGCCTTCTGCCGGTAGTGGCTCACGAGCACCGGCGCCGCGTACAGGTGGTCCACCGGCAGGTCGAAGAACCCCTGGAGCTGGTGCTGGTGGAAATCCATCGCCAGCACCCGGTCGGCGCCCGCCATCGAGACCATGTTGGCCATCAGCTTGGCGCTGATCGCCACCCGGGGCTGGTCCTTCCGGTCCTGCCGGGCGTAGCCGAAGTACGGGATGACCGCCGTGACCCGGGCCGCGCTGGCCCGCTTGGCCGCGTCCATGAGGAGCAGCAGCTCCATCATGTTCTCCGCCGGCGGGTTGGTGGGCTGGATGATGTAGACGTCCCGCCCGCGCACGTTCTCGTCGATCTTGACGAACAGCTCGCCGTCGGCGAACCGCCGGAGCGTGACCTGGCACAGAGGCTGCCCTAAATGCGCGGCCACCTCTTCGGCTAGGGGCCGGTTGGCCGACCCGCTCAGGAGCAGCATCTGGCTGCGCGACAGCGACAGGTCCGTCATATCCGAGCCCGCAAACCTAGCCGCCACCACGGGGTTACGTCAACGGCGGGGCCAGGCGCGCGGCAGGGCTCGCGACGGTCTGGACGTATGGTCGCCCCGCCACAGCTTGTGGAGGCACGCGCCCGTGTTACTGTTCTCGATCACGACACACCGGCTATGACATTGTGACGCAGCGTCATTGCAATTTTCTGCAGTGTTTGAGGAGTTGACGATTGCCGGGTGGCACGTCTCTCGCACCCGCGGCGCCCCGGAGCGGTCTCATGCGGCCGCTCCCACTTTCCTGACTCTCAAACTGAGGCTGGATCACCACTATGCGATCGTTCCATCGGAATCTGTGTATCATGGCGGCGCTCTCCCTGGTGGTCGCAGCCTGCGGCGGCGACGACGGCGGCGATGGGGCCGACGAACGAGGATCCGAGTCGCGGCATTCACGTTCAACTGTAACGCCCTGGCCTGTACCTTCACCGACGCCAGCACCGATCCGGACGGCGCTGCCGACATCAGCCGTGGGACTGGGATTTCGGCGGCGACGGCGAGTCGACAGGAGCAGAGCCCGCGCACACCTTCAGCGCCGCGGGCACCTACGACGTCGCCCTGACGGTCACCGACGCGGCTGGTGCGACCAGCAGCGTCACCCAGGAGGTGACCGTCACCACCACGGCCAACCAGCCGCCGACCGCGGACTTCATTTCGATCTGCGCCTCGCCGAGGAGTGCACCTTCACCGACGCCAGCACCGACGGCGACGGCACCATCGCGACGTATGGCCTGGGACTTCGGCGACGGCACGACCTCGACCGAGGCCGATCCGGTGCATACCTACACCGGCATCACCGAGCTGACCGATTTCGACGTGGCTCTCACGGTGACCGATGACGACGGCGGCACCGACACGGTGACCAAGACGGTCGCCGTGGCCCCGCCCGCGCAGACCGTCTGCGACAACGGCAGCGGCACCTTCGTGGAATGCGGCCTGGTGTTGACCAACGCCGCGACGGTGCACGGTGACGATCACCAGCCTCGACTGCACCGCGGACGGCAACACGCTGATCATCACCGCGCCCGATCCGGACGAGGAGGTGTTCAACGACGGCTGCAGCCAGACCGCCGGTGACTTCTTCGATCTCAACGGTGGCGCCGCGTACACCGCCGGCACCGAGCTTCGCGCGCAGATGATCTCCGGCTCGGACGATCCGGACCGCATCGCACCGTCAGCTGCGGGTGAGCGGAGCGTACCCCACGTGGACGCTCGAGTTCGATGACGGTGAAGACCCGACCGGGCCGGGGGAGCCGGACTTCAACGACATCATCATGACGGTCGCCGCGACCGAATAACGCCGTAACACACCTGGGGAAGTACCCCACCGCCGGGCCCTCGCGGGCCCGGCGGACACCCCCGGTGCAGGACCGCTGGCCGGTGGATCACTCGCAACCCTGGCAGGAGCCTATGATCGCGACGCGTGGAAAGCATGTGGCAATGCTGCTGCTCGGCCTTGCCGCCGCCGGCTGCAGCGACTCGAATGGACCGGACAACGACAACGACGCTCCGACGGCGAACTTCACCATCGACTGCACCGACCTCGAGTGCAGCTTCACCAACCTGTCGAGCGACAGCGACGGCCAGGTCGAGTCGTCGGTCTGGGAGTTCGGGGACGACGCCACCGCGGCCACGGAGAGCCCGTCGCACACCTACGAGGCGGCCGGCAACTTCCAGGTCACGCTCACCGTCACCGACAACGACGGCGCCGAGGGCACGGTCACCAAGAGTGTCGACGTCACCGAGCCGGCCGCCCGGCGCCCCGGTGGCCAATTTCACCATCACCTGCTTCTCCCTCGACTGCACCTTCGTGGACGACAGCGAGGATTCGGATGGGGGCACGATCGTGTCGTGGGACTGGGTGTTCGGGGACGGCGCGACCAGCGACGCCCAGAATCCGCCGGTCCACCACTACGCCGTCACCGAGCTCACCGAGTTCGCGGCGAGCCTGACCGTGACCGACAACGACGGTCTCAGCAGCACCAAGACCATCACCTTCACGGTCTCGCCCTCGGCCAGCCTCACCTGCAACGGGGTGGCCTGCGTCCTGAGGCTGGAGGACGACGCCATCGTCACCGTGACGCTGGAGAGCCGGGAGTGCACCGCCCGGAACAACACCTTCCGGATCACCCAGCCGGCCGAGGAAGTCCTGATCACCGACGGGTGCTACGAGCCCGAGGTGGGAACCACCTGGGATCTCAACAACGGGGATGCCTACGCGGCCGGCACCGAGCTCAATGCCGAGGTGATCTCGGGCTCGCTCAAGCAGGAAGTCGCGCCGGCGCTGCGAGTGCTCGGGGCGTATCCCGAGTGGACGCTGGAGTTCGATGACGGCGAGGATGCCACGCCGCCGGAGCCGGACTTCAACGACCTGGTGATCACGATCACGGCGACCCCGCAGCAGTAAGTCGCCGAAATGGATGGACATTCGGCCCCGTCGCATCGCGGCGGGGCCGAATGCTTTTCCAGGGCTCGCTCGCAGGTCAAATAGGCGATGGACGGGCCGGCGCCTCGGTTCTTCCGGTCGCCCCGAGCACGCGCTGGCGCTGGCCGGGGGTGACCATGTCACGCTCCACTACCCGCCGCACGATCCGCGCGACGAACGAGTAGCCCCGCGGCTCCGCCACGAGCCAGCGGTGCCACTCCAGCTCGTCGAGCGCGATCGCCGTCTCATCGGGTCCAAGCGATACCGCGCGCTCCAGCACCGGCGCCGGCACGAGATCGCCCAGCACGGCGGCCGCCGCCAGCACCCGCTGAGCCGGCGGGCTCAGCCGCCGGAACCCGATCCGGATGGCGGCCACCACCGCGTCGGGAAGCTCGCCCGGGAGGGTCTGATCCAGGGTGCGGAGCGGCTCCGGCCAGGCCTCCGAGATGGTTCCGAGATCGAGTCCGAGCGCGACGGCGCGGAGCAGCTCCACCGCGAGCAGCGGCATGCCCGCGGAATCGGTGGCGACCCGCCGGGTCACTCGATCGATCGCGACCGGCTCGTAGCCGGGAAGCATGCGTTCAGCGAGCCGGCGGAGCGCCGTCCGGTCGAGCGGTCGCAGCCGGACGGCTTCGCCGGCCAGATCCCGGCCGATCCTGGAGCGAAGCTCGTCCAGCTCGGGGCGGGGCGGGTGGGGCACCAGCGCCAGCATGACGGTCAGCGGCGCAGCCGGACAGGTCGCGGAGGATCGCGCCGAGCGCCGAGGCGGAATCCCGGTCCAGCCACTGGGCGTCGTCGACCGCGATGACGATCGGCCGCTCCTCCGCCGCCGCCTGGAGGGTCTCCACCAGGGCCCGGCCGAGCGGCTGGGTGCCGGCGAGCGGGGCGCCGGGGAACCGCTCCCTCCATTCGGGCAGCATCGCCGCGAAGGCGGCCAGCGCCTCGGGGGGCGCCGTGCCGACGCCCTGCGCATCGACGCAGACCGCCGCGAGCGATCGCGAGCACTCCGCTCCACGGCTGCGCGCGATCCGCCTCGACCGCGCGGGCGGCGGCGATCGAGGTGCCGTCCAGACGAAGCCGTGCCAGCAGCTCCTGCAGCAAACGGGTCTTGCCGACGCCTGACTCACCCTCCAGCACGAGCAGGGACGCCTGACGCTCGCGGGCCGAGCGGCCCAGCGCCTCCAGCAGCCGCCCCAGCTCCGCAGCGCGCCCTTCCAGCGGCGGCCTGACGATCGAGCTCGCCTTCGGGCCATGCCGCGGCGATCTCGGGCCGCACGCCCCGCTCGCGCCGTACCCGCTCCACCAGCGCCCGGGTCTCTTCGCCCGGCTCCGCGCCCACCTGCTCCGCCAGCCGGGTCCGGAACGCTCGAACAGCTCGAGCGCACCCGGCACGATCGCCCGCCAGCGACAGGCAACGGAGGGTGGCCCCGAGGGCCCGCTCGGACGTCGGCTCCAGCGCGAGCGCCCGCGCGGCGAGCGCGGAGGCGTCGTGCGTCCTTCCGGTCTGGGTCAGCGTCTCCGAACCGCGCACCAGCACCTCGACGCCCCGGCGGCGCCACGTCTCCCGCTCGGCGGCCAGCCAATCCTCGAACTCCGACGCGCCCGGGCACCGCGAACCCCTCGAGGAACTCGCCCGCGATCAGCTCGGCCGCCGCCTCCCAACGCTCGGCGCCCGCCAGCGCCTCGAGCTGGTCCACGTCCACCTCGACGACCCCCGGCGGCGAGGCGGACCTGTCCGCCGGCCGTCTCCACCGACGCCTCGCCGGCACTGGCGCCGGATCACCCGGAGCGCCTCGCTCAGAGAGTGACGTGCGGCGGCTTCGGTCCGGTCGCCCCAGAGCAGCCCGACGAGGTGGTCACGGCTCCGCGCACGCCGAGGGGAGCGCGCCAGGTAGATCAGGAGCGCGAGGTGCTTGCGCCAGAGGAGGTCGGGGGCGGCAGGACCGCCGTCCACGCTGACATCGACCGGTCCCAGCGTACGGCAGAGGATCACGCGGACCTCGCTGGATCGGGGCCGAGGAGCCCGAAGATCACCGACTTGACTTCGGCTTGATCTGGAAACGGCACTATAGCCGCGCCCACAACACCCTGCGGCCCAGGGAGAAGCGAGTAGACCTATGGTCACGCCAATTCGGTCCTTCATGACCATCGTGCCGGAGCCCGACGCGACAGCCAACGCCATCCTACTCGGCGAGCACGAGACCACGGGCCCGCTACCCGTGGGCTTCGAGTTCGAGCGCTTCGGGGCGCGGTACGATCATTTCGACCTGTCCACCGATGGTTTCATCCGGTTCGGCACCTGCTCGGGCCACGGGAGGCAAGGACAACCGTCTGCCGCTGGGCGGGGATGGTCGGGATCGGCTGGGTGGAGGGCGGGTCACTTACGAGGTGCGGGGGAGCGCTCCCAGGCGCCGCCTGGTGGTGTCGTTCGCCGAGCCGGGCGTGTCCCGGGCGGCGTTGCAGCTGATCGTGTACGAACGAACGGGAATCGTCGAGGTCCGGCGAAGGGCCCGGTCAGAGCTTGGGCGACCCGACGATCCGGCAGCTCGACATGGTCCAGCCGTCGGGGTCCCGCGCGAACTCGGCCCGGAAGATCGGCTGACTGCTGAGGCGCCCCCCGTGCGCGTCTCTCCAGGCCAGCCGGAAGCTGAACTCCGCGGCCGCGGACCTGGCGCTCATCTCCCGGGCGCCGTCCACCCGCTTGCCGACGACGGCTTTCCACGGCTCGGTCCGGAGGATCCGGGTCAGCCGCTTCAGCTTGTCCTCGTCGGCATAGGTCTTGGGATGGTACATCCTCGCCAGCCGGTCCAGGTCCTTGGACCGCACCGCGCCGTAGCAATCCTCGACGCCCTCCCGAATCTTGGACTCGAGCTCCCGGCGATCCAGCGGCGGCTCCGCCTCGGACCGGTTCGGCGGGGGCACAAACGCGACCTGCTCCGGCGACTCCGGCCGGTCCAGCTCGGGGGTCAACGGCACGTAGCCCGAGGGCTCGACCGGCGCCTCGACCGGCGGGAGTACGACCACCTCGGACGTCGCGGTCTCGCCGCCACTGCGGGCCACGATGAGCGTGGTTCCCGGAGCCTGCCCGCGCACCCTGCCGGTCGCGCTGTCCACCGCGGCCAGCCCGGGCTGTGTCGATCTCCAGGTCACCCCCGCCTCGCCGATCGGCTCCCCCTGCGAGTCGAGCACCACGGCGGACAGGGTCATGGTGTCTCCCACACGAACCGGGTCGTGAGAGGCGATGGAGAGCGAAGCGGGCGCCGGCGCCGGGCGGGGCGCGGCGCGCCGCGCCGGGGCTCGCGCCAGCCGGGGCGGCTGCCCCCTGGTTGATCGGCGCGATCGAGTCGACCGGGCTCGGCGCGGCGGAGTCGTGTCGGCAGCGGTCCGGACCGTGTCGGGCGCAAGCGCCGACGTCCGACCGCGATCGCCCCGGAAGTCACGCATCCCGCCGAAGAGCCATGCCGATGCCAGGATGGCGATGGCCGCCACCGCGACCTTGACCAGGGCTCCGGCGCAGGCGAGCTGCCGCGGCGGCGCCAGCTGGAGCGGTGGGAAGGCGCCAAGTCGATGGGCTCCGCTCGCGGGACCGGGGGCTTCGCCGGGCCTGCTGCGCCGGTATCGCCTGCGCGACGTCGATAGTGACCGAGGCGCTGGCGCCACCGCGGGTGGCCGTCAGCACCACCTGTCCCCGGCCGAGCGCCGCCACCCATCCTCCGGCGGTGACCACCGCCACCCGCACGTCGCTGGTGTTCCAGAGCACGTTGGGCTCGGGGAGGGGGTGACCCGCCGAGTCGAGCGGAGTGGCGGTCAGGACGAACGAGTCGCCGGCCCGCACCGACTTCGGCGGGGAGGAGATCTGGATGGCGGCGGCTGGATCACCCGGCTCGAGCGTCGAGCGGCTCCGCCATCGGCGGGACGAAGACCGGAACCCGGGTCTGGATGCCGTCGCAGCTGGCGGTCAGCAGCGCCGAGCCCGGCGGCCACCGCCGTCGCCACGCCCCGCGTCCTGGTCGACGTGGAGCACGTCGGGGGCGTCGGTGCTCCATTCGACGGTCCGGCCGGGGAGCGGGAACGCCGCGCTCGCCCCGCACCAGGGCGACCAGCGCGAAGCCGTCGCCCGTCGCGAGCTCCGCCGGCGGCGGGAGGATCACGATGCTGCGAGCCTGCCCGGCCAGCGCGGACCGCGACGCCGACGGAGCGCTGGACGGCGGGCGCGCGCCGGTCGAGATCGGCGCTCCGGAGGCGGGCTCGACGAGCGTCCGGCCGCGGCAAGCCGGCAGAGCTCGCGCCAGCAGGGGATCGTCCTCCATGAGCGGCGTCGCGCCCAGCGCCGCCTTCGCCTCCGCCATGCTGGGGAACCGGTCGGCCGGATCCTTGGCCAGCATGCGGAGGATCGGCCGCCTCGAGCTCGGCCGGGCAATCGGGGCAGCGATCCCGGATCGGCGGAGGCGTGCGCTCCACCTGCGCCTGCATGACCGTCAGGGTCGAGCCGGTGAACGGCGCCGCGCCGGTCACCATCTCGTAGGCCACGGCGCCGAGGGAGTACTGGTCGGAGGCGCCGGAGACCTCGGCGCCGCTGCACTGCTCCGGGCTCATGTACGCGGGCGTGCCGACCAGCGCGCCGGTGTGGGTGTGACCCGGCAGCTCGGCCACCTTGGCGATCCCGAAGTCGGTGACCACCGCGTTGCCGTCTTCGTCGATCAGGATGTTGGCCGGCTTGATGTCGCGGTGGACCACCCGGGAGCGGTGGGCGTAGGTGAGGGCCGAGCCGACCTGGCAGAGGATGGAGCGGACGATCGGCAGCGGCAGCGTGCCGGCGTCGTGGATCAACTGCTCGAGGGAGCGGCCGCGGATGTACCGCATCACGAAGAAGTGCAGACCCTCCGCCTGCCGCACCGAGTAGCAGGAGACGATGTTGGGGTGATTCAGGTGCGCGATGGTGATCGCTTCGCGCTTGAAGCGATCGATCATCCCGTCGCCCATGAGCAGGCCCGGCGACATGACCTTGATCGCGACCTTGCGGTCGAGCGAGATCTCGTGCGCCAGGAACACCGCGGCCATGCCGCCGCGGCCGAGCTCGCGGCCGATCTCGAACTCGCCGAGCGTGGCGCGCCGCAGCCGCTGGACCACTTCGGCCCAGGGCGAATCCGGATCGTCGTCGGGGTGCGCTTCGCTGTCGAGCAGGGCGGTGGGATGGGAGCTCAGCGCCAGCTCGTCGCCGCATCGCGAACAGAAGCGGTCGCGCGGGACGGACGCCTTCGCCGCAGGTGAGACAGGTCAGCGTCGTTGCCATCATGTCACAGCGAGGTGTCGTCGCATCGCCGCTGCAAATATTGGAGTCCGAGTCGGCCGGGCGCAATCCGGATGGTCGCCAGCCGACTTCATGTACACATGACTAGCGACTCTAAGTGATATAACTCGGTAACATACGTTGTGCAGTCGTGTGGCTTGCATGCCACCTGGGGCACCATCGGGGCAGCCCCTGCGGATCCCGCTTGCGCGGAACCTGCCGACCCGAGAGTCCGGCCTGAGGTCAACGTTCTGACGTAACAGCGATTCGGGCATACTAGCCGCCAATATGCCAGAAGCTCGACCCCGGCGCGGCCCCGATCCCTCTCGCCGCTCCCCGAGGGAACCCGGCCTGGGCACCGCCGCGGCGCGGGCACCGGATCAGACGCGTCGACGGAGTTCCAATGCAATTCAACCGGCGAGGCGCTCCACTCCGGTCTCAGCCTCGGCACTGGTCCTGTTGCTGGGCGCCTGCGGCGAAGACGGCTCCCAAGCGCCCACCGAACGCGCCGAGATCTCGCTGCAAGCAGTCTCGGCCGAGGAAGGCCGGCAATCTGGCTCCGCTGGACCTGGTCTACGTCTGCGGCAACAAGTTCCTGGCCACCAACTCGACCCGAACGCATCGTGCACCTGACCTACCGAGTCGTCGGCACCTCCGAGACCGGCGGCGTCACGCTCCCACCCGGCCCGCTCGAGGATCCGGGCCACAGCGAGACCGAGCTGGAGACGAAGCGAAGAAGGGCATCGTGGAGCTGTACCGGGACGGGCAGCGGGTGGTCCGGCGGCGGAACCTGAAGCTGGCCGTGCGGCGCGCATGGCGATGGCCGAACGGCTGGCCGTCCGCCACCGCCGCGGAGGCGGGGAGCTGGACCGCACCCGTTCCCGTGGCCGGTCGGTGGCGCTTCACGCCGAGCCTGTTGCCCGACGGCCGGGTGCTCGTCCTGGGGACTCGACGGGTCGCCCCAGGTGTGGGATCCCGCCACCGGCGAGTTCACCGAGGTCGCCAGCCCGGCCGAGCTGTTCTGCGCGGGCCACTCGCTCCTGCCGGACGGCCGGGTGCTGGTCGTCCGGCGGGCACATCGCCAGCGACCGCGGCATCCCCGACATCAGCATCTTCTCGCCGGCCACGGCGAGCTGGACCGAAGTCCACGCCCATGCGCCGCGGACGCTGGTATCCCACCAACACCACGCTGGCCAACGGCTCGGTCGTGATCATCGCCGGCCGGGACGAAGTGGGAGACGAGGTGGCCGAGCCCGAGATCTGGTCGCCGCGGCGGCATCCGCCAGCTCACCGGCGCCAGCCTGGTGCTGCCCTACTATCCCGCGGACGTTCGTGGCGCCCAACGGCCAGAGTGTTCTACGCGGGCGAGCAGCAGACCACGCGGTACCTGAACACGTCGGGCACCGGCTCGTGGACCACGGTCGGCGAGCGGCGCTACGGCGCCCGCTCCTACGGCGCCGCGGTGATGTACGAGGCCGGGCAAGATCCTCTACGTCGGCGGCGGGCCGCACGCACGAACACGGCAGAGATCATCGACCTGAACGCCGCCTCGCCGACCTGGCAGTGGACCGGCTCGATGGCGTTCGCCCGGAGGAATCTCAACGCCACCGCTGCTGCCCACCGGCGAGGTGCTGGTGACCGGCGGCAGCAGCGCCGCCGCGTTCAACGACGTGTCCCAGGCGGTCCGGGCGGCGGAGATGTGGAATCCGGCCACCGGGCTCTGGACCACGATGGCGAGCAACGCCGTCCGGCCGGACCTACCACTCCACGTCCCTGCTCCTGCCCGACGGCCGCGTGCTGCACACCGGCAGCGGCGAGGGCGCCGACATGCCGGACGAGCAGAACGCGGAGCTGTACTCTCCGCCGTACCTCTCCCAGGGGCCGCGGCCGACCATCACCGACGCGCCGGACGCTGGTCGGCTACGGCACCACGTTCAGCGTCGCAGACGCCGGACGCGGCCGGACATCGCGAAGGTCAGCCTGATCCGCCTGGGCTCGGTGACCCACGCCTTCGACATGAACCAGCGGCTCCTGTGGCTCACCTTCACGCGCCAGACGCGGCGCGCTCACGCATCACCGCGCCGGCGAGCGGAACGCGGGCGCCCCCGGGACACTACATGCTGTTCCTGGTCGAATCAGAACGGCGTGCCCTCGGTCGGGACGGATCGTGAAGGTGGGGCGCGCGTCCGAGCCTGTCGCCGGGTCCCAATGCTCCGCCCGACGGCCGCGTTCCTCGGCGGGCTGCGGCGGCCTCAACTGCACCTTCGCCGACCGGAGCACCGATCCGGACGGCAATCTGTCCGAGCTGGCAGCTGGGACTTCGGCGACGGCGAGAGCTCGCCGGCGCGCGATCCGAGCCACGCCTACCAGGCGGGGGGCACCTACACGGTCACGCTTGACCGCGAAGGATGGTGACGGCGCCACGGGCGCGACTGTCGCGGCAGGTGACCGTCCCGGGGCCGCAGTATCCGCTGGGGCTGACCCTGACGACGAAGACCGAACCAGCAAGCAGATCGTGACCTTGACCTGGACCCGGGCCCAGGGACCCAGGTGTACATCTATCGGAACGGGCTGGTGCTGACACAGCACGCCGAACGACGGCAAGCAGGCCGTCGGCAAGACCGCCACCGGCGCCGCCACCTACATCTTCAAGGTGTGCGAGGCGGCGACGCACGATCTGCTCCAACCCGGCCACGGCGCTCTTCGGCGGCGGCTCTCCGCCGGACAACTCGCCGCCCAACGCGGCGTTCACTCCCACCTGCACCGGCGCCACCTGCCGCTTCTCCGACGGCAGCTCGGATCCCGGACGGCACCGTGGCGGGCTGGCAGTGGAACTTCGGCGACGGCTCGTCCTCGACCGAGCGGAATCCTTCGCATACCTATGGCGCCGGCGGCGAGTATACCGTACGCTCACCGTGACGGACAATCGGCGGATCGCAGGGCTCCGCGTCGAAGCGGCTCGCGGCCGGCCCCCCGGCGAACCTGCCGCCCACGGCGGACCTTCAGCTCGACCTGCACGGGGCTCGACTGCGGCTTCACCGACGGGAGCACCGACTCGGACGGGAGTGTCGCGGGTTGGCAGTGGGACTTCGGGGACGGCTGCATCCGCCGACCTGCAGCATCCTTCGCACACCTACGCGGGCGACGGCGTCTACCCGGTCACCCTGAGGGTCACCGACGACGATGGAGCGGAGGCATCAGTCTCGAAGCAGGTCACGGTCGGCACGCCGCCGAACGCGGCGCCGACAGCGGCCTTCACCTCGAGCTGCACCGGCCTCGGCTGCGCCTTCACGGACCAGAGCGCCGACACGGACGGCAATATCACGGCTTGGCACTGGGACTTCGGAGAGGGCTCCTCGGCGGAGGTGCAGAATCCTTCGCATACCTACTCGAGCGATGGCAGCTACACGGTCACTCTGACCGTGACCGACGACGATGGTGACCAGACGTCCGTCTCGAACCCGGTCACCGTGAGCCCGCCCATCCCGAACGTCAACCCCGTCGCGGCGTTCAGCTCGAGCTGCACGGGCCTGTCCTGCACCTTCACCGACGCGAGCACCGACCAGGACGGCAGCATAGCGGGATGGAGCTGGACCTTCGGTGACGGGACCACGTCGACCGCCCGTAACCCGAGCCGGACCTACGCATCGGCCGGCACCTACAGCGTGACCCTCACGGTGACGGACAACCTGGGCGCGACTCATCAGCTGGACTGCGCCGGTGACGGTCACGGCGCCGCCGGCGACGAGCATCACGCTGACGATCTCGGGCACTACCGATGCCACGCGGCACTTGGTCACGCATCTCTGGTCCGGCGCGACCGGGACGACCGTGGATCTCTACCGAAACGGAGCCTTCGCCCTGAATACACCCAACGACGGGCGACACACTACCGTCCGCCTGTTCAAAGGGACGGCCACCTGGCGGGTGAAGGTCTGCCTGGCGGGGAGCAGCGTGTGCTCGGTCGAGCGCAGTATCACGCTCAGCAACTAGGCCGGCTCAAATGGAGGGAGCAGCTCCCAGCAGCTCTTCGAGCCATCGGGCGCACCGGACGTCGAAGTCCCGGGTGGTGATCTCATCGGTACTCGTCATGGTGCCGATGAACTCCCCGCGGTGGGAGACCGCCCAGACGGCACGTTTGGAGGCCGACTCCAACCTCTCGATCCGCTCGAAGCTGAACGGCTCCCCGGCATAACTCACGGAGCGCTGACGATGCCTCATGCTCACCTCTTTACCGACTCCTGATCCCACCTGGGGGCTATGGTCAGCAGGGCCAGGATACCGCCTCGGGATCGCCCGGCGGCGGAGCATTTCACCCGCTGCTGATCCTCTCCAATAATAGCGGCCGGATCGCCGCTCGGATATAGCGCCGGTCCCCTGAGTGGGCTCCGAGCCACCCTGGCGGACGCCACAGCGAAAGGTACGTTCCGTCACCATGCCACCTCTTGTGCTCGTAGTCGATGACGAACCGCATGTCCGGCTGGTGACGTCTCGCTATCTGGAGGAGGCGGGCTTCGAGTGTATCCAGGCGGGTACCGCCACCGAAGCGCTCGCTTGGCTGGACCGGGGCCGGATCCCCGATCTCACCGTGCTCGACGTTCGGCTGCCGGACCATTCGGGGCCGGAGCTCGCCCTCCGCATCCACGCACGGTATCCCCGCATCCCGGTGCTCTTCATCTCGGCCTGGCCCGAAGCGCACCCCAAGCCGTCGGACCTGGATCGCCTCCGCTGGCTCTTCGTGCAGAAACCTTTTGCGGGCGCGACGCTGAGTGAGGCCGCCCGGCACCTCCTCCCACCTGATCGTGGATTGGTCCTGGACCCGTTGATCTCGGCTTGACCCAGCGACGCGACTGGCCGAGCCTCAGGGCCGCCGGCAGCTGCGCCGAGGCTTCGAGTTGAGCAGGGACGCGACGTCCTGGAAGGCCGACTTGTTGGCGGACTTCGACATGAACGCGTCGTCGTAGCGCCACATGAGCATGGCGCAGCCGTACGGGCCGATCGCCCGGCCGTAGGTCCGTACCTGGTCGGCCGTCATGCGACAAAACCCCGAGCCGGTTCCCTTGCCGCCCGTGCCCGGGCAATCCCAGGCGCCGACTTTGTCGCGGACTCCACCGTTCAGAATGTTCAGGCTGAACACCGGCGTCACCCCGTCGGCACGGGTCCGGCTGAGGACGGCATCACGCCACGCGATGATGTCGCCCTGATTGTAGTTCCACACGTATTGGGCACCCACCCAGTCCAGCACCTTGTACCGCTCGCCCGTGCGCCAGCGGAACCCCGGCGCGCCATGGGTGATACCCATCGGCAGCGTCGGAAAGATGTTCTTCGCGTACGTCGCCATCTGATCGATCAAGGGCTTGGTCACTACGCCGCCCCACTGGGAAGACTCGGGCTCGTCCAGGAGCTTGTTGCCGACGATCGTCCCGTCCGCCACGCCGTCGGCCACGGCCTTCTTGATCGCCGCGGTATTGAGCGTGTTCATCTCGGCCTTCCACCTCCCCAGGTCGAACTTGCCGTTTCTGATGTACTTACTCCTATCGGCCGTCATCGCCAGCACGAGGCGATGGCGCTGCCGTCTCGCCGCGTCGATGCGCCGCACGATGGCGTTGGGGAAGCCGGAGTTGTCGAGGCTCGCGCTGAAGGGCGCCGGGCCCCACTCGAACTCGGTCGTGTTCGCGTACAGGCCGTAGGGACCGTAGGGAATGCCGGTATGGCTCACCGCGGGCGCCGGCGTGGTCGGATCGGGACTCGAAGGCTCCGGCGCAGCCGGCTCCGGTGAGCTGGGAGGATCCACCTCGCCACACGATGTGGCGGCGAGCGCGACTGACGAGAAGGAGGGCTGCGCGAGCGGCAACGGAGCATGCGTCTCATGACTTGAATCCCCTGCGTGATGATCACGGTCATCTCGCTCACCACAGCGGGAGCTGGGTGCACGGCAGAAGCCGGGACGCTGGCGCAGCGCGAGGAGATCCGGACGCGGAGGAACGGGAGACTCGCCGCGCAGCCGAGCGGGAGCTGACCTAGGTTGTCTGCTTGGGTGTTCGCTGGAACGAACTAGAGTGGGACCCCAGGGCGAGCGAATGGCGCCGGGATAAGCGCCATCTCATGGCCGCAATGCCTCGCGGACGGAAACTGGGCCAAGACCTGGGAAGAAGTCAAGGCTGGGGCTGATAGCGTACCCCTCGGGGCGCGAGACCTTGTCCACCCGGCCTCCGACCGCTGCCATCCTTAGGGCTTAGATGCCTTCGCTCCGTGGCCCCACGATGGCGGGGCGGGGTGCCAGCCGCCGCTCGTGGAAGGGTGCCGCGTTTTCCGACAGCGCGGCTCCGGGGTGCAAGCACAGTCATCTCGACGCGCGCGAAATCCGCAGGTACATTCACCCCGTCCCACACTGGATCGGTCATCGTGGTCCACTCCCGCAGTCGTGCCCCGCTCACGGGCTTGCTCCCCGCCATTTTGGCGGCCCTTCTGGGCACCGCCTGCGACCGGAACGCCGGACCTCCAGCAGCCCCCTCAGGAGACGCGCCGAGCCCGCGACCGGAGGGCGATGCAGGCGCCCATCCGGGCGCTCTATCTCTGTGACAACCGGTTCGTCCTGATCAACGCCCATCCCTACCAGGTGCGGGTGACCTGGCGGATACAGGGCACCGACGAGCAGGGCGAACTGACGCTCCGGGCCGCACCGGCCGCCGACCCGCCGTTCAGCGAGGTCGAGCTCGCGGTGGCGCACTCGGGCACCCTCGCTCTCTACCGGGGCGAAGAGCTGCTTGGCGTGCGCGAGAACGAGCGTATGGCCTGCGCGCCCGTCACGAGCAGCGCCGCCCTGGTCGCGGCGGCCTCCAGCACAGCCGGCGCCTGGAGCGCGCCGTTCACCTGGCCGATCGTGGCGGTGCATCTGCATCTGCTCAAGAACGGCCGGGTGTCGCCTGGGGTAAGTTCGGCGAACCGTACGTGTTGCACTCCCAGCAACGGCAGCTTCGCCGCCAAGCCGGCGGGCGCGTGGCTCTTCTGCGCGGGTCACACCTTCCTGCCTGACGGGCGCCTCCTCGTCGCGGGCGGGCACATCAGCGATGCTCAGGGTCTACCCGACACTCACATATTCAAGGTGAACGACCAGAGCTGGACAAACGATGGCGCCGATGCGGAGGGGACGATGGTACCCGACGACGACGCTGCTGCCGAACGGTCAGGTGGTGGTCATCGGCGGGACACGACGAGAACTTCATCAACGTGGGCATCCCCGAGGTCTGGACCGGCAGCTCCTGGCGGGCGTTGACCGGCGCGAACCGTCTTTTCCAGTACTACCCTCGCACCTTCGTCGCGCCGAACGGCAAGATCTTCTACGCCGGTGAGGAGAAGATCAGCCGCTGGCTGAACACCTCCAACGCCGGCGCGTGGACCGTGGGTCCGTCGCATATCTCGGGCGCGCGCGATTACGGCGCCGCGGTGATGTACCTTCCCGGGAAGATCCTCTACGTCGGCGGTGGACGGACCTCTGGCTACGGCGGAAACGATCGATCTCAACAGCGCGACGCCGACGTGGACAATCGACCGGCAGCAATGGCCTAACGCGCGGCGCCACCTGAATGCCACGGTTCTCCCCACGGGCGAGGTGCTCGTCACCGGCGGGACCCGTGGGACCAGCTTCAACGAGATCACCCTCGCCGTGCGGGTGGCGGAGATCTGGAACCCGGCGACGGGCGCCTGGAGGCAGGTGGCCAACAACGCGATCAACCGGGGCTACCACTCGACATCCGTGCTGCTGCCCGATGGCCGGGTGCTGCACGCCGGCAGCGGCGACGCACTGCAGCCGGACGGCACGCCGGCTCCCGATGAGCGGAACGCCGAGTATTACTCGCCGCCCTATCTGTTCAATGGCACCCGGCCGACCATCTCCAGCGCGCCGACTCTCGTGAGCTACGGACAGTCGTTCACCATCGGCACGGCCAACCCGACGGGTGTGAAGAAGGTGAGCTTCGTCGCGCTCGGATCGGTGACGCACGCGTTCGACGCGAATCAGCGCTTCATGTGGCTCAACTTCACAACCACGAGCGGTGGCATTACGGTCCAGGCGCCGGCCAGCCGCAACCTGGCTCCGCCCGGCTTCTACATGCTCTTCACCCTGAACGCCAACAACGTCCCGTCGAAGGCGAGGATCATGCGGCTGCGCTAGCATCGCGCGGCTGTGACCGTCAGCGCCAGCCAGACAGCCAGACCCTGAGCGAGAACGCCCCGGGGGTAAGCGGCACCGCTGCGTAGATCGGGTGGAAGAACACGAAGGCCAGGGCGACCAGGGCGACGTATCCCAGCGCGACCGCGCGGGCCACCGGGCGGCCCGCCCACAGCTCCGCCACGGCCGCGGAGACCGCGAGCACCCCGAAGGGGACTGCGGGCAGGAAGTAATAGAAGAAGCCCGGTCGCGGGACGAGCGCCCAGGGGAGCCACTGGCCGAAGAACCCGATCGCCAGGGTGATGAACGCGGCGCGGCGCTGCCGCCACCATCGCCCGGCGAGCCAGAGCACAGCGGGCACGAACAACCAGACCAGCGCCGGGTTGCCCTGCGCGTACACGTGGGCGAGAGTCCCGGGTCCATACGTCACATGGTACCACACCGGCCGCAGCAGGAGCGGCCATTCCCACCACCTGGATTGATAGTTGTGCGTCTCACGCAGCGTGGCGTGGTAGTGAACCATCTCGCGCTGCAACTGCACGAACTCCCCGGCCGTGTGCCCGGTCGCGAAGAACGGGAGGTACGTCGCCAGGTACAGGATCGCCGGCAGGAGTGCCAGGGCCAGCAGCACCTCTCCTACCGCCCGCGCTCGCAGCGGCGGGCGATGGCGCCCGATGGCCGTGCCCAGCGCCACCAGCCCGATCGCGAGCGACGGGTACGCCGCGTTCCACTTCGTGGCGATCGCCAGGCCCAGGCACAGCCCGGTCCCCAGCAGCCACCGCACCCGGGCCGCGGATCCGCCGGTCAAATATTCCTGGAATGCCAGCAGCGCTCCCAGCATGAACACCGCGCCGAAGATGTCGAGCATGCCGATGCGGGACTGCACGAACCAGAGCCCCTCCAGCAGGAGCAGGGCCATGGTGAGCTCGGCCGGTGCACGGTAGCCGGTCAGTCGGAGCGCCAGGAGATAGGCCAGCGCGGCCCCCAGCGCGCCGAACACGGCGCTGGAGAAGCGCCACCCGAACGCGTTGTCGCCCCACAGTGCGATGCCACCGGCGATGAGCCACAGCCCGACCGGCGGATGGTTCCAGGTGTACGCCGAGCCCTCCGCCGGGGCGTGGGTATTCCACAGGTAGGCATCGCGATCCCCGGCTAGAAGTCGGCCGGCGGTGTAGGCGTGGTAGGTCTCGTCGAACATGTAGGTCGGCGGCACGCCCAGTCGGGGAAGGTACAGCGCGAGGGCGGCGGCGAAGCAGAAGGCCGGGACGAGCCACGCGCGTCGTCTAGGGCCCGCTCCGTTCACGACGTGCCCTCCGCCAGTCTCCGGAACCGCGGATGCTGCGGCTCCACGTGGTCGAGTGCCTGCTCGGGCGTGCCCGCCAGGATGAAGCTCCGTGTGGGTTCGTGTTGGATGCGGACCGTGTCCGCCACCGGCAGCTGTCGCTCTCCCGGGAGCCGGTCGCGCAGGCTCTTGCCCTCGACGAACGGCAGGGTGAACCCGAGCCGGCCGGGGGCTGTGTCTGAATCGAGAACCGTGATGTGTGGCACTCTTGAGACTTCCCTCCGCCAGGTGCCGATGAGCGACATCACGAAACCGTCCACCGCCGCCCCGGCCGGCCAGGCCTATCACCCCGGCGCCGTCGAGGCCAAGTGGCAAGCCCGCCGGGTTCCACAGCCTCATGATATGCGGAGCGGCTTCTCCGGGCGATCCCTGGGGCCCGGGGTGCTTCCCGTTCTCGAAGTCCATGTCTCCGCCGTGGCGCCCGGGTTGTGGCGCGCCCGCCCCATAGCTACACCTGCTCGGTGTCGGGAAAGACCTCAATGGATTGCAGGGTATCGAGTTGTCATAGCGTGCCGGTGAGGGCACGGAAGATGCCAGCTAAGTACCTCTTAGACCGGTCGCCCCCCAGCCACCATCCACCCCTTTGACTCACTCGAGCGTCCTCGCGCGTTGTCGGGAACGACCGCCGGTCACTGCTTCGGCAGCGCCGTCTCCCTGAAGAGAGGTCTTGGGAGACGGCCACGCGTGAGGGAATCACGAGCGACGAGCTAAGGACTTGAACCAGGAGAGCGTATGCCCAAATCCGCAGGTATCCTGACCGGTCTGGTACTCTCGGCCGTGGCGTGGGTCGCCTGTACCAGCGGCGACAGCACGTCGCCCAGCGCTGAGAGCCGCGGCCCTGACGCCCCTGGCGTCCATCGGCACCGAGAAGTGCAGTGACTTCGGGACGTTCCCCGCGAAGGACGAGGTCGGTCCCCCCTGGTCCATCACGGCTCCCGCCGGCCAGGTGGTCACCACCGTCTGCGTTAAGGCGGGGAACCAGGCTTATGTCACGAGCAGCAACGGCATCATCTTCGTGGGCAGCACGCCTTGCTTCCGCGTGCGTGACCTTGGCACGAGAACCGTCCGGGTGACCCGGGCAGACGGCTTCGTCGGAAACATCTGCAAGGGAATCTCCCACATCCAAGCGGGATTTGGCCCAGGGCCGAGTCCGTCGCCGAGCCCGACCCCGACCCCGTCGCCGAGTTCGAGCCCGTCATAATCGAATGCATTCGTCAAGCGCGCCAGCGCCGATCTGGATTGACCTGCGGGTCAAGTACCAGGCCGGTGCTGGTCGCTCGACGCTCTCTCCCGCCATAGCAGACTTCGTACCCCTGGCCCTACCTCGGCGGTGGCTGATCAGCTCGCCCGGCTCGCATTCCGAGCGCCTTCGCCAGCTTGTCTAGCGTGTCCAGGTCCACCGCCGCGTCCGGTTGGCGATGGCGCTGACCGTCTGCCCTCTGGCACGCTGGTCCTAGGCGTCTTTCCGACGGATACACCAGAGCCCCCAAGTCCTTCCGGGGGCTTTTTCAGACGGATAATGGGACAAACCTGACAACGAAGCCTGACAAGAAAAACCCGAGTCCAGTTGGCCCTGGAGGATTCGAACCTCCATTAACGGATCCAAAGTCCGCTGTCCTGCCATTGGACGAAGGGCCAGAACGCCCCAGAATCTATACCGGCTCCGGGCCCCGCGGCGGGCCGCCGAGCGTGTCGACCGCGGTGAGCGTCCCGTGCTTTCGGCCCAGCATCATGCGGGCGTCCTCGCGGTCGCCGGCCGAGCGGTAGACGGCGAACAGCGCCGAGCCCGAGCCGCTCATCCGGCAGACCAGCGGCCGGGTGCCGGCCAGCGCCTCGAATGCGGCGCGGATCGGCGGATGGCGGCCGAAGACCGACCGACTCGAAGTCGTTGCCGGCCATCCGGCCGATGTCGCCCCAGGTGGAGAGCGCGTCCAGGTCGAGCGCGACCGCGCCGCGCCGGCCTGCCGTCCGCCGAGCCTCGTCCACCCAGGCAAAGGCCTCCGCGGTGGAGATCGAGACGGTCGGGCACGAGCAGGAGCGCGGGAGCGGAGGGCAGGGCGGGGAGTCGCATGAGCCGGTCGCCGTGGGACCAGGCGAGGGCGAGCGGTGCGCCGGCGACGAAGAACGGCACGTCGCTGCCAAGCTTCGCGGCGAACTGGAGCAGCTCGTGTCGGGGAATCGCGCCGCCGGCCAGCCGGTTCACCGCGAGCAGCGCCGCCGCCGCATCGCTCGATCCGCCGCCGAGACCGGCGCGCACCGGAATCCGCTTGGTCAGCGTGAGGTGCACGCCGAACCGGTCGCCGGTCGCCGCGAGCACCGCGGCGGCGGCTCGGACGGCGAGGTTGTCCGCGGCTGGTCCAACGTCCGCGCCCTGCACCTCGATCGTTACCCCCCGCGCCTCCCGTCGCTCGGCCCGCAGCTCGTCGGCGAGATCCACCAGGCAGAACACCGTCTCCAGCCCATGGTAGCCGTCGGCTTCGCGCGCCAGGACCCGGAGAAACAGGTTGAGCTTGGCGTGTGCCGGCAGCCGGACCGCGGTGTCGGTCACGATCCCGGAGCGCCCCGCAGGTCGCTGAGCGCCACCGGGCGTGCGGGCCAGCGACCAGGCGCCGGCCAGCGTGATGGGAACGAAGGTGGCGCCGTGGTACGCGATCGCGTAGGACGAGGCGACGTCGTTCGAGATGCCGTAGAGGGCCAGCGCCGCGACGACCGAGGCCTCGAACTGGCCCACGAAGCCCGGCGTGAGCTGGACCGAGACGCCGATCACCAGGACGCCCTGAAGCACCAGGGCTCCTCCGAATCCGACCGGGATATCGAACGCCGCGAAGCTGACCCACAGGGCGAGCGCATGCAGCAGCCAGAGCGCCAGCGACCAGACGATGACCCCGACCAGCAGCGAGGGCGACCGCAGCGAGGCGAGCCCGTGGCGGATGCCTTCGATCATCGCGATCACGCGCTCGGTGAAACGACCTGCGTGGAAGGAGCCCGCGAACCAGGCGCTCGGCCGCGTTCCGGAAAGGCGACGATGCGCCGCCGCCATGACCAGCGCGCCGAGGGAAAGCAGGCCGGCCACCTGCGCCGCGTCGCGCGAGTCGAGACGCCTCCGACCACCGACGCCCGACGGGAGATCCGAGGTGAGCAGGCCCGCGGCCAGGAGAGCGATCACCGCCAGCCCGTCGAAGATCCGCTCGACCGCGATCGACGACAGCGCGGCGGTGAAGCGGGCGCCCGAGAGCTTCGTCGCCGCGAAGACCCGCACCAGCTCGCCGGCGCGAAACGGCAGCAGGTTGTTGGCCATGAAGCCGATCGCGATGGCATGCCAGAGCGGCCACGGCTTCAGCGGGCGCCCGGATTCGTCCCGAAGGAGGAGTCGCCAGCGGATCAGGCGGAGCGGGAATGTCGCCGACGCCAGCACGACGCCGAGCGCGAGCGGCCAGGGATCGGCGTCGCGGATCTGGCGCACGACCTCGCCGAGGTGCACGCCCCGAAGCGCCCAGAGGAGGAGCGCGACGGCCAGCGCGGCCCCGACGAGGCCAGCCAGGATTCGCCGCCGCCCCCATCGGGGCGGCCGTCGACTTCAGGACTCGTCAAGGGCGAGGGGGACGAGGTCGAGCAGCTCCTGCAGGAGGGGCCGGATCGCGGCGAGGTCGGAGACGCCGGCGAGCTCGGCGGCCAGTCGTCCGACGGACCGCGGCCGCGCGCTCCAGCGCGGGACGGCCGCGGTAGCAGAGCGATTCGATCGCCACCGTGTCGGCGGCCGCCGGCGCGGCCCCTCCGAGAAGGGTCTCGAGCGACGCCGCCGAGGGCCCCCGCTCGCGCTGCAGCCGCTCCAGCGTCCGGAAGCTGGCCTCCAGCGCACCGCCGCCCGTCGGTGGCGGGTCGGGGTCCGGCGCGAGGCTCTCGATCGGTGTCGAGCAGCGACTCGATGGGGACGACGTCGGCATCGGCTGCCGTCGACTCGGCCTCCACCGGTCCCGTGCGAACCTGATCGAGGTTGTGCGCCACGTCCAGAATCCGCCGCGACACCTGCATCCGGTCGCCCGCGTCGGCCACCGACCGCAGCAGCTCGCCCGCCGCCTTGAGGTTCGCCACCAGCTCGTCGGCAGACCGGCTCGCCATGCCCGCCGCCAGCGCCTCTCGGGTCGAGCGGGCGAAGACCGCGAGCGCTCCGGCGACCGGGTCGGGACCGGGCGCGCTCGCGGCGCGGAGGGCGCCGATCAGATGGTAGAGCCGAAGGTCGCGCTCGGTGGCCGACCGAGAGCGGGCGATGAGATCGGCGATCTGGCAGAGGTGCTCCCCGTGGCTCACCAGCTCGAGCGGGCCGAGCGGCGCCGGGTGCCTCGAACTGCGGCTGCCCGGGCGCGGGTGTGACGGGCGCGGGATCGCCCTCGTGGTACAGGGTCTCGATCGGCACGACATCGCGCTCGACCGCGAAGGCCCGGAGCAGGAGATCGGTGAAGTTGCGCGCCTCGTCGGCTTCGGGATCGGGCCGGCCGTGCTCGGCGATGTCGCGAGAGAGCCTGGTGAGCGCGATGGCCCCGGCGGCCATGACCTCGTGGACGCCGGGAGGGGGCGCGTAGAGCCGGGTCAGGTCGCCCACCGCGAGCTCGATGCCGTCCAGGATCTCGGGCAGCGGAGCCAGCTCGCCGAGCTCGGCGAGCCCGCGGAGCGACTGCATCCGGCGGATCACGGTGTAGAGCGGCTCCCGCTCACCGGGCGCGACCTGGAGCGCCCGGGCGGCGCGGTCGAGCGCGCTCGCGATCAGGGCGCCTTCCCGGCCGACGAAGGCCCGGACGCCGGCGTTGAGCTCGCCGCCTTCGCCGCGCCGCTCGGCCGGCTCCGCCGCCGGCCGCCCGGCCAGGGCCTCGAGGGACAGCGCCAGCCGGCCCGCGCGCACCGTGTCGCCGTCGTCCCACTCGCGCACCCGGCGGACGAGCAGGCGCAACTCCTCGATCGCCTGGGCGACCTGCTCCCTGCAGTCGGGATCCCACGCCCGCCGGCCCTCACGCAGGGCGCGGGCGACCGATTCCAGCCCGCCGGCGGCGCGCGCGATGGCCTGCTGCGACGCCATCAGGGCCGAGCCCCGGAGCACCCGGCTCGCGCGGAGGAAGTCCTCCGCGGGCGGCGCGTCGTCATGGCCGGCGAGCTTCTCCAGCCGGTCGAGACACTCGCCGGCTTCGAGCGCGAAGAAGTCCGCGGCCGCGAGAGGGTTGGTCATTCGCCGGTAAGGTATCAACTCCGGGCACCCTTCACCAAGCGCGACCATCTCCTCCACCGCGCTCCGCATCCCCACCATGACGGCGCGGCTCACCACGCTGTGGCCGATGTTGAGCTCCTCGATCTCCGGGATCGAGGCGACCGGCGCCACGTTCTGGTAGGTGAGACCGTGGCCGGCGTGGACGAAGAGGCCCATGTCGGCGGCATGCCGGGCGGCACGCCGCAGCTCCTCGAGGGCCTCGCCGCTCTCGCGCCAGGTGTTGGCGTACCTGCCGGTGTGCAGCTCGACCGCGGGCACGCCGAGGTCCTTGGCGGCGTCGAGCGTGGCCGGATCGGGATCGACGAAGAGGCTGATCCGGATTCCCGCCTCGTCGAGGCGGCGGATGCTGTCGCGAAGCCGAGTCGCGTGGCGCCGAAGATCGAGGCCGCCCTCGGTGGTGATCTCCTCGCGACGCTCGGGAACCAGCGTGGCCTGATAGGGACGCAGCCGGCAGGTGATGCCGACGATCTCGGAGCTGGTCGCCAGCTCCACGTTGAGCACCCTCACCGCGGGCCGCATGCGCTCCAGATCGTGATCCTGGATATGCCGCCGGTCCTCCCGGAGATGGGCCGTGATGCCGTCGGCGCCGGCGGCTTCGCAGAGGAGCGCGGCCTCGACCGGGTCGGGCTCGTCGGCTCGCCGCGCCTGCCGCACGGTCGCCACGTGATCCACGTTGATGTAGAGCCGCATCGTCACCGTCATTGCCCGGGGTTTGGCGAGAGATTAGCTTCGCTGGCCAACATATGCCAGGTGAGAGACTTGTGATCAAGCCGCGCTGCGTACTGTTCGCCGTCGTCCTCGCCGGGTGCGGCGGGGGCTCCACTCCCGCAACCGTGGCACCGAGCAATTCGGCCAAAGGCGCGGTCGAGAGCTTCATGCAGGCGGTTGCCGACAGCAATCTCACCCAGATGGCGAATTTCTGGGGCACCACGGGCGGCCCGGCGGCCCGGACCAGACAGCCGCCGGACTACGAGCGGCGCATCGCCATCATGCGCGCCTATCTCCGCAACGAATCCCACCGCATCGTCTCGGACGCTCCCGACGGGGGTGAAGCGCGCCATTCGCTCCAGGTCGAGATCCGGCGACAGCTGTGCTCCTGGGTCGTGCCCTTCACGGCCATCAAGTTGGGCGATGGGACGTGGATCGTCAGCCAGGTGGACCTGACGGCGGCCGGAAACCCGGCGCAGCCGTGCGTTCCCGGCGCCCAGAAAGGACACCAGCGGCCAGGAGTAAGCGGCGGGAACCTTCGGAACCGCCGGTTGTTATCTTATTCGGTCAGCTCGAGCAGAATGCCCGCGGTCGCCTTGGGGTGCACGAAGGCGATCCGACGTCCTCCGGCCCCGGTCCGCGGCGTCTCGTCGATGAGGCGGTAGCCGGCGGTCCGGCAGGCGGCCAACGCCGCATCGAGGTCCGCAACCCGATAGCAGACGTGGTGGATACCCGGGCCCCGTTTGGCCAGAAACCTGGCGATGGGACCGTCGGCGTCGCGTGGGGCCAGCAGCTCCACCTCGGAATCGCCGAACGGCAGGGAGACGATGGTCGCGCCGTCGGCGGTCTCCGGGGGATGCGGCTCGAGGCCGAGCACGTCGCGATAGAAGGCGAGGCGGCGTCGATGTCCGGCACCGCGATCCCGACATGAGCGATGCGGGGAAGATCCGCCAAGCGGCCCCTCCAAACGAATGCGCGAAGTGGTTTTAACCTTAGGAGAATAACATCATGGCCGCGACCAACCACCCGACCGTCCACGTTACCGACGCCTCGTTCGCGAGCGAGATCGAGCAGGCGAACGGCCTCGTCCTGGTAGACTTCTGGGCAACGTGGTGCGGTCCGTGCCAGATCGTGGCGCCGATCCTGGAGCAGCTCGCCGGCGAGTACGTCGGCCGGGCCAAGGTGACCAAGGTGGACGTGGACGCGAACCAGCGCACGGCCATGCGGTTCAACGTCCGCTCCATCCCCAGCATCCTGTTCTTCAAGAACGGGCAGCACGTGGACACCGTGATCGGTGCGGTGCCCAAGGCCACCCTGGAAGGGAAGATCAAGCAGCACCTCACCTGAGCAGTCGCGGGGCGGCGAGGCAGTCGCCCCGGCTGCCCCGCCCATGACCGGCACCCTCTACGTCGTCGCCACCCCGCTCGGCAATCTGGGCGACCTCGCCCCGCGGGCGGCCGAGGTGCTGCGGCAGGTCGCGGTGGTCGCGGCGGAGGACACCCGCCGCACCCGGGGACTGCTCAGCCATCTCGGCGCTTCCCCCACACTGCTCAGCTTCCACGCCCACTCCGGCGAGCGCCGGGTGGACACCCTCCTCGAGATCCTCGGCGACGGCCGCGACGTCGCGCTGGTCACCGATGCCGGCACCCCCGGGGTGAGCGACCCCGGCACCGACCTGGTGGCCGCGGCGCGCGAGGCGGGGTTCACGGTCGTGCCGATCCCCGGCCCGTCCGCCGTGGCGACCGCCCTGTCGGCCGCCGGACTTCCCGCCGATCGCTATCTCTTCCTCGGCTTCCTCCCCCGGAAGGGCGCCGAGCGCACCAGGCTGCTGGCCCGTGCGGCGGCGGAGGAGTGGAGCGTCGTTCTCTTCGAGGCGCCGCCGAGGCTGGCGGCCCTGCTCCGCGACCTGGCGGCCGCGGCGGGCCCCGACCGGCGCGCGATGGTCGCCCGCGAGCTCACCAAGCTGCACGAGGAGCTGCGGGCCGGCACTCTGGCCGAGCTGGCGGATTATTATTCGGAGACTCCCCCGAAGGGGGAGCTCACCATCGTGATGGAAGGGACCGGCACGCCCGCTGCCGCCGCCGGACCGCACGGCCGAGGCGGTCGGATGAGGCCACGGCGCTGCTGGCGGAAGGGCTCTCGCGGCGCGAGGTCGCCCGGCGGCTCACCGAGACTCTGGGGATGCCGCGCAACGACGCCTACCGACTGGTGATGGGATTGCCCTAGATGCTGCGTGCCGCCGCCGTTGCTCCTGTCGGGTCTGGTCGTCACCGGTTCGGCCGCCGCGCAGGGGCCGGCCGCGACGCCGGCCGCCGGCGCGCTCATGACGATCGGCCGGCTGCACTACGACGGGGGCGGCGACTGGTACGCCAATCCCTCCAGCCTGCCCAATCTTCTCGAGGCCATCCGAACCGGAACCGGTCTGCGGGTCGCTCCCCAGGAGCGGGTCGTCACGCTGCGGGACGACGACCTGTGGAACCTTCCCTACCTCTACATGACCGGGCACGGGAACGTCCGCTGGAGCGAGGACGATCTGGTCACGCTCCGCCGCTATCTCCGGCAGGGCGGATTCCTCCATGCCGACGACAACTACGGCATGGACGCCTCGCTCCGGCGCGAGCTGGCCCGGCTGTTTCCCGGCGAGGAGCTGGTCGAGGTGCCGCTCGACCACCCGATCTATCACCTGGTCTACGACTTCCCCAAGGGCATTCCCAAGATTCACGAGCACGACAAGAAGCCCGCGCAGGGCTTCGGAATCTTCCTCGACCGCCGGCTGGTGGTCTTCTACTCCTACCAGACCGACCTCGGGCGACGGCTGGGAGGATCCCGAGGTGCATCGCGATCCGCCCGCGAAGCGCGAGGCGGCGCTGCGCATGGGCGTGAACCTCTTCGCCTACGCCGTGGGGTACGGAGAATGAGCGGCGTCGCGACCAGCCGCGCGCTGCACCGGCTCTCCCGTCCGCTCCGGATCCGCGCCCGCGCGGGGTGGCTGGCGCTCGGACTGGGATCGTCGGCGCTTCTCCTCGGGGTCGCGGCCTGGTCGGTGCGCCTGGGCTGGGTCGCGGCTCCGCACTGGGTCCTGATCGCGTGGCTCGCGGTGAGCGTGGCGGTCCTGGCCGGTGGCGTGGCTCGCCTGGAACGCGGTTGGCGCGCTCTCGCACGCGCGGGTCGCGCAGCGGCTGGAGGAGCTCGGCGCCTGGCGGCGGGGCACGCTCACCGCGCTCCTCGACCAGCCGGCGCCGGGCACCAGCGACGCGCTCCTGGCGCAGGCCGACGCGGCGCAGGCGGGCGAGGTCGAGCGGCGCGGGGCCGAGGCGGCCGAGCCGATCGCGCGGCCGGTTCGAGTCATCGGCCTGAGCGGTCTGGCCGTCCTGCTGCTGGCGGCTGGTCGCCTTCACCTCCGCGGGACCGGTTGCGCGGCGTCCGCCGCGGCGCTCTGGCATCCGGCGCGCGCCTGGAGCGCCATGGTGGCGCCGGTTCGGATCGCCGCGGACCGGAGCGTGGTGGATCGGGGGGACTCGGTCGGGTTCGCGGTCGAAGCCGATCGGCCGGCGCCTCGCCACGCTGTGGCTGCGGGCGCCGGGCGAGGAGTGGCGCCCGCGCGCCGTGCGGCTGGACTCGCTGGGCGCCGCGGCGCTGTCGAGCGGCCCGCTCGCCAGCGACGTCTACGCGCGCGTGACCAGCGGCAGCCGCGACTTCGGACACGGTGCTGGTCAAGGTGCGCCTGCCGGTGTTCCTCGGCGCGCTCACCGTCACCGCGCACTACCCCGCGCTACCTCGATCTCGAGTCCGAGCCGGTCCCCACCGACGGCGACACGCTGCTCCTGCCCGCCGGGACGCGGCTGGAGACCAAGGGCGAGGCCACCGCGCCGCTGTCCTCCGCCGCGTGGGAGACGGGATCGCCGGAGCAGACACTGGAGGTGAACGGAGGCGCGTTCTCGGGGGCCTTCGTTCCGCGCGGCCTCGGGCGAGTACCGCCTCGCCCTCGCGAGCGCGAACGGCGCGCCGCTGGCCGGCGACACCGTCCGTCTCCCCGTGCGCGTCGTGGCCGACAGCGCCCCGGCAGTCGAGATCCCGGTGCCCGGCGCCGACACACTGGCGCCGCTGAGCCTCAAGGTGCCGCTGGTGGTGGACGCGCGGGACGACTACGGAATCACCTCCGTCGCGGTCGTGAGCCGCCGGATCAGCCGTCTCGGCACGGTGGACTCCGCCCGCCGCGATACCCTCGCCGTTCCGGAGCGAGCGCCCCGACCGCGCGATCCTCACCCACACCCTCGATCTCAACCGCCGCGGGCTGCTGCCCGGCGACACGGTGCGCTACTACGCGGTGGCGACCGACAACACACCGCAGCGGCAGAGCGGGCCGCTCGCGGGAGTTCGTGCTGCGGCTGCCCACCATGAGCGAGGTTCGCGCGGCCGCAGCGGGTCGCCTCGGAGGACGTGAGCAGTCAGCTCGACTCGATCACGGCGGGCAGCCGCCGGCTCGAGCGGCAGACGGAGGACCTCGCCCGCGAGCGGCCGCGCGCCGGCTCGACCGGAGACCGGGGCGAGGAGGCGCTGTCCTTCGAGCGGTCCAAGCGGGCGGAAGCCGTGGCGAAGGGCCAGCAGGAGCTGTTCCGGCAGGCCGAAGAGCTGAAGCAGTCGCTCGAGGCGCTGCGGCAGAGCGCCGAGGCGGCCGGCGTAGGGGACTCGGCGTGGCAGCGGCAGCTCCAGGAGATCCGGGAGCAACTGGAGCGGGCGCTGTCGCCGGAGCTGCGCGAGCGCTTGGCCGCGCTCCAGCGTGCGCTCCAGAACCTGGACGCGGAGCAGGCCAAGGAAGCGCTCGAGCGCCTGGCCGAGGCACAGCGCGAGATGCGGGAGACGCTGGAGCGCAGCCGGGAGCTGTTCAAGCGCGCCGCGCTGGAGGGCGACCTGGCCAATCTCACCCAGGAAACCCGCGAGCTGTCGCGGGAGCAGCGGCAGTGGAACGAGCAGGTTCGCGCGCGCCGACAGCTCGCGCGCGGCGGCGGCGGAGCGCGAGCTGGCGGCGCGCGCCGACTCGCTGTCGAAGGGCCTCGAGCGGCTGGGCAAGCAGATGGAGGGCGAGGCGGCGCAGAAACAGCTCGAGTCCGCCGCGCAGCAGGCCGAGCAGGCAACCGGGGAGATGAGCCAGGCGGCCCGCTCCGCGCAGCAGGGCCGGCGCGATCCCGCCAAGGAGCAGGGCGAGAAGGCGGCGCCAAGTCTGCTGGAGCCGGTCGGCGACCAGCTCCAGCGCGAGCGTGAGCAGATGCAGCAGCAGTGGCGGGAGGAGGTCGTCCAGGCGATCGACCAGGCGCTGGCCGAGACCGGGCGCCTGGCCGAGCGCCAGCTCGCCGTCCAGGAGGCGCTCCGGAGCGGCGCGGAGGCGGGCGCGCGCTCCGGGCGGAGCAGGGCGCGATCGAGGAGGGTGTGCAGCGGCTGCTCGAGCAGGTCCGCAAGACGGCCGGGAAGAATGCCCTGGTGCCGGCGCAGATCGGCGGCGCGCTGGGCGGCGCGCAGCTGCAGATGCAGAAGACGCGCGAGGCGATCGCCTCGGCGGTGCCCAACGTCCGGGAAGGCGTGGAGCAGGCCGGTGGAGCGGTGGACGCGCTCAACGTCGGCGGCGCACCAGCTGCTGCGCGCGCGGGGCGATGTCTCGGGCGCCTCCTCGGGGTCGGGCCTCGCCGAGGCGATGGAGCGGATGGCGGAGCTGGCGAAGCAGCAGGGCGGGCTCGGACAACAGGCCGCCGGCATGCTGCCGATGGCGGGCTCCGCCGGCATCCAGCAGGAGCTCCGCCGGCTCGCCAACCAGCAGCGCGCGCTGGCCGAGGAGCTTCAGCGGATGCAGGGGCAGGGAAACATGCCGGGCGCCGGGGAGCTGGCCGAGGAGGCGAACGAGCTGGCGCGCCGACTCGACGCCGGGCGGCTCGACCGCCAGGTGGTCGAGCGGCAGGAGCGGCTCTTCCGTCGGATGCTCGATGCCGGCCGTACGCTTCAGGGAAAGGAGGAGGACGACCAGAAGGAGCGGCAGAGCACCACCGCGGCCGACGACAGCGTGCGGCTCCCGCCCGCGCTTCGCGCCAGGCTCACCGACGACGACGGCCGGCTCCGGGTGCCGACGTGGGACGAGCTGCAGCGGCTCTCGCCGGAGGAGCGCAGGCTGGTGGTAGATTACTTCCGCCGCCTGTCCGAGTCCCCCGCGAGGTAAGCCGATGTCATCTCATCCGTCTCGATCGGTCTCTCGCTGGCGCTGATCGCGCTCTGGGCCGCGGCCCGGTGTGCTGGCCGGTCAGGCCACGATGGCGCGGGCCTTCGAGCTGGAGCGGCGCGGCAACTACGAGTCGGCGGCGGCGGCGTATCGCGGGGTTCTGGCCCGGAGCCCCGGCGACGCCTCCGCGCTGCTCGGCCTCGAGCGGGTGCTGCTGCCGCTCAACCGCAGCGCCGAGATCGCTGCCCGACGGTTCGGGCGGCACTGGCGGCTGAGCCCGTCGAACGCCGGCCCTGTACGGAGTCGCGCTGCGAGCCTGGGGCGCGGCGGATCAACCCGACAGCATGCGCGCCGTAGCGGAGCGCTGGGCGCGGATCGCACCCCGGGACGAGGCGCCCTACCGGGAGTGGGGCGCGGCCGCGCTGGCGGTCCGTCACCGCGAGGGGGCGGTCGAAGCGTATCGGCTGGGCCGCGAGCGCCTGGGCCGAGATGACGTGCTGGCCGCCGAGATGGCCCAGCTGGCCGATGACCGACGGCGACTATGCCACCGCGGCCCGCGAGTGGCTTCCCGCGGTGCGCCGGCTGCCCGGCTATCGGGTCACCGCCGTCGCGACGCTGGGCCACGCACCCGCTGTCCAAGCGTCCGGAGATCCTGCGAATCCTCACGGCCGAGTCCGACTTCACCGCGCGGCGGCTGGAATCGGAGCTGCGGGTGAAGTGGGGCGACCCGATCGGGGGATTGGCGGCGCTCGAAGCCGGGCCTGCCGCAGGCTCGGGTGCAGGGCGTCGAGGCTCTGCGCAGCCTGGTGGAGCAGCTCCGGATGCAGCGCACCCGCGACGCTCTGCTGGCGCAGGGCCGCGCGCTGGAGGCGATCGCCTCGCGCTCTGCCCGGAAGCCAGGCCGCGCGCACCCGTCTGGAGGCGGCACAGGCCTACTCCGCCGCCGGCGACCGCGACGCCGCCCGTCGGATGCTCTCCGGACTGGCGGACGACCGGTCGGCCCCCGGGGCGGTCTCCTCCGGCGCGGCGACGGCGCTCGTCACCGTGCTCATCGGGGAGGGCAAGCTGGGTGAGGCGGCCCGGCGACTCGCCGAGCTTCGGCCTCAGCTGAGCGGAGAGGAGCAGGCGGAGCTCTCGCGCGCTCTCGTCGGGGCGCTACATCCGTCTGGGCGAGCTCGACCGCGCCGGACTCGGTCCTGGGCCGGGACAGCACGATCGAAGGATTCGCGCTGGCCGGTCGCATCAGGCTTTACCGCGGAGATCTGGACGGCGCGGTGGAGAGCTTCAAGGAAGCCGGCCCCTATGCCGGCGACCGCGCGGACGCCACTCGGCGGACGGTGCTGCTCGCCCTGCTCCAGCCGATCGAGGCCGACACCCTGCGGGCGCTGGGTGCCGCACTGCTCCGGCTGGAGCAGGGCGACACCACCCGCGCCATCGCCGAGCTCGAGAGCGTCGCGAGCGAGCTTCCGGCGGCCAAGGGTGGCGCGGAGCTGCGGCTGCTGGCGGGACGGCTGCGCGGCGGCCAAGGGCGACCCCGTGCTGGCCGAGCGGCTGTACCGCGAGGCGGCGTCGAACGAGGCGCCGGCCACCGCGACCGGCGGCGGAGCTGGCGCTGGCGGAGCTGCTGCTGGGCGCCCGGCGCAACGCCGAGGCCGTCGCGCGGCTGGAGCATCTCATCCTCACCTATCCCGAGAGCGCGCTGGTCCCGCAGGCACGCCGCGCGCTCGACGTGGCGCGCGGCGCGGTGCCCCGAGACATGAAGCGCCGCGAGTTCGTGGCCCGCACCTCCGCGGGGTTGGTCGCGCTGACACCGGGCCTGTCGCGGCTGCCGTGTGCCGGCGCGAGCCGCGCCCTGGCTGCTGGTGCCGATGGACGACGCCCAGTCGGACCATCTCAAGGCCTACGGGCTGGCGTTTCGACTGCTCGAGCGCGGCGGGAAGGCGGAGTGGTTCCTGAACTACCGCGGAGGCGCGTTCCTCATGCCGGCCGACGGGGCCACCAGCCGCGACGCGGCGCTCGCGGGCGTCACCACGGAGCCGATGGACGACGGGCGGCTGGTCGAGGTCCGGGGCGAGATCCAGAACGGGAACATGGATGCCGTCCCGCTGGAGAAGGCGCCCAAGGTCGCGGTGTACGCTCCGCCCAACGCCGCTCCGTGGGACGACGCGGTCACGATGGCGCTCAACTACGCCGGGATCAAGTTCGAGAAGATCTGGGACCCGGAAGTCGTGGGGCAGGGGCTGCGGAGCTACGACTGGCTGCATCTTCACCACGAGGACTTCACCGGCCAGTACTCGAAGTTCTTCCTCAACTACGCCGGGGCGCCCTGGCTGGTGGAGATGGTGGAGCAGAACCGGACCATGGCGCGCTCGCTGGGGTATCCCTCGGTGCCCGCGGAGAAGCGGGCCGTGGCGCTGGCCATCGGCGCAGTACGTGGAGCGCGGCGGGTTTCTCTTCGCGATGTGCACCGCGACCGAGACGCTCGACCTGGCGCTGGCCGCCGACGGGGTGGACATCGCGGCCGCGTACGCCGACGGCTCCCCGATGGACCCCGATGCCACGGCCGGCGATGCGGTGGGAACGCTCGCTGGCGTTTCAGGGCGCCCGGCTCGAGCTCAGCCCGACGATGCCGGTCTACTCCGACATCGACGGGCACCAGGTGAACTCGCCCGATCGGCGCCAGCCGCTGGGCTCGTTCACCCTCTTCAACTTCAGCGCCAAGATCGATCCGGTGGCCACCATGCTGGTGCAGAACCACCGCCAGGTGATCCCGGACTTCTACGGACTCACCACCAGCTTCACCCGCGAACGGCTCAAGCCGGGCGTGACGTCCTGGCGGAAGAGACCGGCGCCGCCCTGGGTGAAGTACGTCCACGGCGAGCGGGGGCAGGGGACCTGGACCTTCTTCGGGGGCCACGATCCGGAAGACCCGCAGCATCAGATCGGCGACGCGCCGACCGATCTGTCCCTGCACCCCCATTCCCCGGGCTACCGGTTGATCCTCAACAACGTGCTGTTCCCGGCCGCGAAGAAGAAAGAGCTCAAGACTTGAGCGAGCGCATCGCCCCGGGTGTCCGGGCCCTCCTCGCCGGCGAGATCGCCGCAGCGGGGGGACGTGAGGTGTCCTTCGTCGCGGAGGTGGATCGCGACGGCGTCGTCACCGGCGGCGCGGGTGGTGGCGCGCGGCACCGTGGACATGGTGCTGGCGCTGCCCGGGCACCGCCTGCCGGGGCGAGATGCTGCTGCACAACCACCCGAGCGGGCACCTCGCTCCCTCCCCCGCCGACCTCAACGTCGCCGCCCGGCTGCACGACGGGGGCGTCGGCTTCGGCATCATCGACAACGGGGCGACCGAGATCTACGTCGTCGTCGAGGTGCCCGCGCGACCGCGTGATCGCGCGGATCGATCCCTTCGACGTGATCGACACGCTGGGCGAGCGCGGGCCCATCGCCGCGCATCTCGGCCAGTACGAGGACCGCCGCAGCCAGCGCGACATGGCCGCCTACATCGCCGACGGCTACAACGACGGCGGCATCCAGCTCATGGAGGCCGGGCACCGGGGTCGGGAAGTCCTTCGCCTATCTGGTGCCGGCGCTGGCCTGGGCGCGGACCAACCAGGAGCGGACGGTCGTCAGCACCAACACGATCAACCTCCAGGAGCAGCTGGTCGGGAAGGACCTGCCGCTGCTGCGCGAGGCGCTCTCCACCGAGGACTACATGCCGAGCTTCGCGCTGCTCAAGGGCTGGCGGAACTATCTCTGCCTCGTCGCGGCTGAACCAGGCGGTCGGATCCCAGCGCACCCTGCTGGAGCAGGACAAGCTCGACGAGCTGATCGCCCTGTCGGAGTGGTCCGGCCACACGGCGGACGGGACGCTGAGCGATCTGCCGGTGACGCCGACGCCCGAGGTGTGGGACGAGGTGAGCGCGGAGGCGGACCTGTGCCCCCGGCTCAAGTGCCCGCACTTCGACCGCTGCTTCCTCTTCCGGGCGCGCCGTCGCGCGGCCGAGGCCGACGTGGTGGTGGTGAACCACCACCTGCTCGCCGCCGACCTCTCGGTGCGGCGGGCCCAGGACAACTGGGAGGACGCCGCGGTGCTGCCGCCGTACAAGCGCCTGGTGCTGGACGAGGCGCACCACCTCGAGGAGGTCGCCGCGGGCCACCTCGGCGTGCAGGTCACCAGCCGGTCGGTGCGGCGGCTGCTGTCGCGGTTCGAGCGGAACGGCCGCGGGCTCGCCCCGACGCTGTCGCACGAGCTGGCGGCCAGGGGCGATCCGCCGAGCCGGGAGAGCCTCGAGGTGCTGCGACAGCGGCTCTTCCCGGCGCTGACCGACGCCCGCCGCGCGAGCGACGCGCTGTTCCACCGGCTTGTACGAGCGCCTGGCGGAGGCCCCGGCGGGCCAGCTCCGGCTGGGCGACGACTTCGCGGTGGACCGGATCTGGGACGAGGGACTCGGGTTCGACCTGGACGCGTCGCTCACGGCGTTCCGCGCGCTGCGCGAGAGCGTGGAGACGATCGCCGACCGGCTGGCTCAGGCCGACGACACCGAGCGCCGGGGCCAGCTCCTGCTGCGAGCTGCGTGGCGCGCTGCGGCGGCTCGACGCGGTGTCGGACGGACTCAACCGGACCCTCCGGCCGGCGCCCGGGCGGTCCGCCCGACGGTGCGCTGGATGGAGCGGACGACGCGAGGGCAGACCGTCCAGCTCTCGGCGGTGCCCCTGGACCTCGCGCCGATGCTGCGCGAGCTGCTCTTCGACCGCCTGGATACCGTGGTTCTCACCAGCGCGACGCTGGCCGCGAGCGGCGAGTTCGAATTTCTGGAGGGGCGCTTGGGGCTGGGCGGCGACGGGCTCGCCGGTGACCGAGCGCCAGATCTTCTCCTCGCCGTTCGATTATCCCGTCGCAGTGCCTCTTCGGCGTCCCGACCGATCTGCCGGAGCCCCGGGAGGACGAGATCGGCCACGGCGCGGCGGTGGTCCAGATCGTGTCCGACCTGGCCTATCGCCTCGGACGGCGGGATGTTCGTGCTGTTCACCAGCCACGCCTCGCTCCGGCGGGCCGCGACGGAGCTTCGGATGGCGCTGGGGACCCGCTGGCCTCTCCTGGTGCAGGGAGAGGCGCCCCGCGACGTCCTGCTGCGGCGGTTCCGCGAGGCGGAGAACGCGATTCTGCTCGGCACGGACTCGTTCTGGGAAGGGGTGGACGTGCCGGGACGCGCGCTCCGCGCCCTCGTAATCAACAAGCTACCTTTCAAGGTTCCGTCGGAGCCGCTCACCGCGGCACGACTGGAGCGGCTCGCCGAGGAGGGGCAGGACGGCTTCTTCCACTACCTGCTTCCTCACGCCGCCCTCAAGCTCAAGCAGGGATTCGGCCGGCTGATCCGCAGCCGGACGGACCTCGGCGTCGTCGTGCTGCTCGACAGCCGGGCGGTCACCAAGCGGTACGGTCCCATGCTGCTGGACGGGCTGCCTCCAGCGGAACAGGTCATCGGCTCCTGGACGCAGGTGCGCACCAAGTGTGAGGATTTCTTCGCCCGGTACGGCATCGGAGCCATCGTATGACCGCCCTTCGCCCGTCGAAGATCATCGGGATCGGACGCAACTACGTCGCCCACGCGAAGGAGCTGGGCAACGAGATGCCGGCGGTCCCGATCATCTTCTTCAAGCCGCCGACCTCGCTGATCGGGGACGGTGACACGATCCGGCTTGCCGGGCGTCTCCCAGAGAGTGGAGTTCGAGGCGGAGATCGGCGTGGTGATCGGCTCACGGGCCAGGAACCTGAACCCGGCCGAGGCGGTGCGCGCCATCGCCGGGTACACCTGCGTCAACGACGTCACCTGCCGCGACCTCCAGAAGGTGGACGGCCAGTGGGGCCGGGCCAAGGGATTCGACACCTTCTGCCCGGCGGGGCCGCGCGTGGCGCAGGGGCTCGACTGGCGCGACCTCGAGATCATCTGCCGGGTGAACGGGGTGGAGCGCCAGCGCGCCCGGGCCACCGACATGCACTTTCCGATTCCCGACCTGGTGTCGTTCCTGAGCGGCATCATGACGCTCGAGCCCGGCGACCTCATCGCCACCGGCACGCCGGCCGGTACCGGCGCCGCTCAAGGACGGCGATCGGGTCGAGATCGAGATCCCCGGCGTCGGCGTGCTCTCCAATCCAGTGAAGGGCGACTCGTCAATGATCGAGATCAGCGCTCGGGTGAAATCGCTGCCGGGCTACCCGCTGGCCGAGATCCCGACCATCAAGCGCAGGCTCATCGAGTCGGGCGTGGACGTGATCGATCTCGGCGCGGGCGACAACGACACGCCCGCCGCCGGCGATCGCGGTCGAGCGCGATGACCGAGGCGCTGGCCGATCCGGCCTACAGCAAGTACGGCTTCCAGCAGGGGCTCCCGGCGTTCCGCCAGGCGGCGAGCCGCTGGATCGAGGCGCGCTTCGGCAAGCGGTTCGATCCGGTCACCGAGATCCTGCCGCTGATCGGCTCGAAGGACGGGTCTGGCGCATCTGCCGTTCGCGGTGGTGAATCCGGGCGACGCCACGATCGTGCCCGAGCCGGGCTACCAGGCCTACCTCGGAGGCTCCCTCCTCGCGGGCGCGGAGCCGTACATCGCTCCGCTGCGGCGGGAGCACGACTTCCTGCTGGAGCTGGAGCGGATCCCCGAGGCGGTGCTGCGGCGGGCCAAGCTGGCGTTCGTCAACTACCCGAACAACCCCACCGCCGCGGTGGCCACCCTGGAGTATCTGGAGCGGACGGTCGGCGGTCTGCCGGCGCCACGGGATCCTCCTGGCGTACGACAACGCCTACTGCGACCTCACGTTCGACGGCTACCGCGCGCCGAGCATCTTCGAGATCCCGGGCGCGGCGGACGTCGCGCTGGAGTTCTTCTCCCTCTCCAAGAGCTTCTCGATGACCGGCTGGCGGCTCGGCTTCGCCGTCGGGACGGCGCCGAGCTGATCGGCGCGCTCACCCGGGTGAAGTCGTACATGGACACCGGGCCGTTCCTGGCGGTGCAGAAGGCGGGAGCGGCCGTGCTCGATCGGGCCGAAGAGGTGGTCGCGCCGATCCGGGAGGAGCTGAAGCGGCGCCGGGACGCCGCGGTGCCCGCGCTTCGGGACGCCGGGTTCGCGCTGGAGTCGCCCAAGGCGGCGATGTACCTGTGGGTCGCGCTTCCGGCCGGCGTGCCTTCCGCCGCGTTCGCGCGCCGGGCCCTGGAGGAGACCGGCGCGCTGGTCCTGCCGGGCAGCGCGTTCGGCCCGGCGGGCGAAGGGTATTTCCGGATCGCGCTCACGGTCGGGCGCCGACCGGCTGACGGAGGCGGCCGGCCGACTGGGCGGCGTCCTCGCAGGCGACCCGACGAGGGGAGCTTGCGACCACCGCCTGACCTCGAGCGCCTCCGCCGCCGGGGCAGCGCGGCCCTGGCTCGCGATCGCGGTCAGCGTCGCCGCGCACGCGGTCCTGCTCGTGTTCGGGTCGGATCGAGGGACGCCTGCCGGAGATCCCGAGCCGGCCTCCGCAGCTCATCGTGCTCGGCCCCGCCGGCGGAGGGTCCGCGCGAGGTGCCGATGCCGTACCGGCGAGGGCGAGGCGGCGGACGGGCAGGCGCGGCCGGGGAGCGGCCCCCACTCCGGCGCCGCCCCGGCCCGAGCCGGAGACCTCCGATCGTGGTCGAGGACGCCGCCCCGGCCCGACGTCGAGCTGCCGATACCGGCGCCACGCCGGCCGCTCCGGCGCCGCCCGGCCGCTGATCGGCAGGATCGGGCCCGGAACTGGCGGAGGGACGGCTCTGGGTGCGGCCGCTCCCGCTGCCGCCCAAGGAGCTGGCCGGGCGGCTGACGCCGGCAGAAGCACGCCGAGCTGGTGGACAGCGCGGTGACCGCGATCGTGCAGGGGTACCTCGATTCCATCGCGGCCGACCCCTCGTCACGGAAGGCCGGCCTGCCGAGCTGGACCACCAACGTGGCGGGCACGAAGTTCGGGCTCGATTCGTCCAACATCTACATCGCCGGGCTCAAGATCCCGGCCGCGGTGCTGGCGCTGCTGCCGATCCCCGCCGCGGCAACATCGACCAGAACCGGGCCTACAATCATCTGATGTCGATGCGCGCCGACCTCCAGTACGCCGCGCAGCGGTCGCAGAATCTCCAGGAGTTCAAGGACATGATCCGCGACATGCGGCTGCGGAAGGAGCGGGAGGAGGAGTTCAAGCGGAACCAGCGCACCGCGCCACCGCCGCGAGGAGCCGCCCACCCCGTGATCACATGAAGCTGGTGGACACCGAGCGAGACCGTGGTCCTGGTGACCGGCGCGTCGCTCACGGCGGAGGAGCGCGACCGGCCGCTCGCCTATCTGCTGAAGGCGGAGATCGACCGCCGCGGGGCGAGGGCCACGCCTACCGGCGCGCGGTGGTGGTGGCGGACATGCTGGTATCTCGAGAACCGGATCTTCCACCTGAATCCGACGATCGCGATCGGGGGCCCCGGCGCCAACGGCGTGGCCCAGGAGTTCTCGGGGATCCTTGCCCACCGTGTACAGCAGCGAGGAGACGGTGTTCATCCAGGCGGACTTCGAGGGCGACTGAAGCGGGCGGCGCTGTGGGGCGCCAACGCGGCCGCCACCGCGACGGGCGGTGGAGGTGTTCGCGACGCAGGGGATGCTGGACGACCTGCTGGGACGGATCTGGAGGTTCCGCACCAGCGTGATGGTGTACGTGCACGGGCGCCGCCGCCGCTCACAGGCCCAGCAGATCCGCCAGCGCCCGGTCCACCACCTCCGACGTCTTCCCGTCGATGATCTTCCGCAGCAGATCCACCGCCTCCAGCGGCAGGCTCTCGGGGTGCACCCGGTCCCGCTCGTAGCGGACGATGTGGCCCAGCGGAATCGGCGCGACCCGCGGCTCTCTGTCCTCCTCCTCCTCCTCCTCCGACTCCTCCAGCGAAGCCTCGTACGACGAGCCCGGGCACGCTCGCCGCCCAGGGCTCCTCGGGCTCGTCGTCCTCTTCCTCCGGCAGCGGCACCATGGCGTAGAGCTGGCACTGCACGCCGGGCGGGGCCGCGCGCGCGACCAGCACCACCTGCACCGGCTCGTCGAAGATGCCGTACTCGTCGATCTGCGCCCAGGCCTCCGGCGGCATGACCGAGCGAGCCACCAGGCGGCCGTTCCGGTAGCTCCCCATGCAGACCATCCCTCGGGGACGCGCTGGTCGTCCACCAGCCCGACGGTGAGCTGCACCGGGTCCTCGGTGGCGGCGATGGCGGCCGGGCGTCGGCCCGCCGCCGTTGGATTCCGGCTCGATCGGTTCGAGTCGTCATGCAGAATCAGTAGAGTGGTCGCGCGTGAGGGGCAAGTAACCCCTGGCGACTCACTCGGGCGGCAGGATCTCGCCATCCTCGCCGAACCGCGCCGCGGACTCCCCGAAGTCCTCCCGCGAGAGCGCTCCGGATCAGCTCCAGCGCGGCGCCGTCGTGGTCCGGGCGCGGGCCCGCTGCCTGGGCAGCTGCATCATCGGGAACGAAGCGCACGCCGGCGCCAGGCGAGGTCGGGACCGGCCTCGAGCCGAAGCACGCCCGTCAGGCCCAGCGGGCCCGGCCAGGTTGAAGCCGCGGTAGGTCAGGAAATTCCCCAGCGAGTACGCGATGGGCTTCCCCCGGTAGAACTCGATCCCGCGGAGCACGTGCGGTCCGTGGCCCACGACCGCATCGGCGCCCGGCGTCGATCACGGCGCGGGCCCAGGCGCGCAGGTCGCCCCGCGGCTCGCGGCCGAGCGACTCGGCGGCCTCCGGGACGTGCAGCGCCTTCGACCCCTCGGCGCCGCCGTGGAAGGTGACCACCAGCAGGTCGACCAGGTCCCGGACCGAATCCACCACCGCCGCGCTGCGGGCGATGTCCAGCAGGTCGTAGGCGTAGGGATACGTGGTGAAGCCCGACCAGGCCCACGATCGTGAGGCTGTCGCCCCGCCGGACGGTGTCCACCGCGATGCTGCCGAGCGGCCCGTAGGTGCGGAGGCCGAGCGAGTCGAGGATCCGCTCGGTCGTGCCGCTCGCGCTTCGGCCCCGAAATCGTTCGCGTGGTTGTTGGCGAGGTTGAGGTGGGTGAACCCGCCCTCCGCCAGCCGCGGCGCCAGCGCGGTCGGCGTCAGGAAGGCGTAGCACAGGCGCGGCGGCTCGGGGCGTTGCGCCTCGGCTTCACCGGCTTCTGGCGGCGGCGGCGGCCGGCTTGGGAGGTGCGGTGTCGGCGAGGGTCACGTGCCTGCCCTCGGCGGCCGCACTTGTAGGTGGTACCGCTGTCGCCCAGCACGCCCTCGAAGTTGCCGACGACCAGGTCGCCCTGTCAGCGCTTCGCGCGAGGCGTCGAAGCAGGCCGCGGCCCTCGTCCGGCGGCACGCCGTCCGGGGACCGTGAGGGTCCCGAGGTTGATGTCGCCGGTGAAGGCGAGACGAACCGGACCCGCGAGCAGCCGGGGCGGAGGCGGCTGGCTTGACCGGCAGCGGGGGCCGGAGCTGCGGGCGCCGGCGGTGGGGCGCGTGTCGGGAGAGGGCACCGGTGCGGGTGGAGTGGGCGGCGTCTTGGCAGCATGCCGCCGAGCGCCGACGACGAGCAGAATCAGCCCGCGCCGGCCTTCACGCGGAGGACGGCTCCCTCGCTCGCGATCCGCCACCTCGCGCATGCGCGCGAGGCTCCGCTCGGGACCGACCACCTCGAGCAGCTCGTTCACCGGCTCGGAGACGGTGGATCCGGTCAGGGCGACCCGGATCGGCTGCATCGCGTCGCCCAGCTTGAGACCGTTGGCCTCCGCCATTCCCTTGAGGGAAGCGAGCAGCCGGTCCGCGGTCCAGGCTCCGTTGCCGGAGCGGCTCGAGGGCCTCCGCCGCCCGCTGCAGGTTGGTCGAGAAGGCCGGCCCCATCTTCCGGATCAGCGCCAGGCCCTTCTCGTCGAGCTGCGAGCGCGACGGGATCGAGCCGGACCGCCACCCGGTCGGCGACCTGAAGAATGGTGCGCGAGCGCGCCTTCACCGCGTCGATGATCGGCCGGAGGTCGCGGCCGTCGTCGGTAGCACGCCCGATCTGCTCCAGGCGTCGGCGGACCGGCCGCGAGCAGCTCCTCCGCCGGGCAGCGCGCTCAGGTACTGCCCGTTCATCCACTCCAGCTTGGTCGTGTCGAAGACGGCGGCCTTCTTCTGGATGCCCTCGAGGGTGAAGAGCGCGATCATCTCCTCCTCGGGCACGATCTCCCGATCGCCGCCCGGCGACCAGCCGAGCAGCGCGAGAAAGTTCCGCATCGCCGGGGCCAGGATGCCCTGGTCCTGGTAGTCGCCGACCGCGGTGGCGCCGTGCCGCTTCGAGAGCTTCTTCCCGTCGGTGCCCAGGATCATGGGCACGTGGGCGAAGACCGGGAGCTGGTGGCCCAGCGCGCGGTACGAGCGCGATCTGCTTCGGGGTGTTGGAGATGTGGTCGTCGCCGCGAATCACGTGGGTGATGTCCATCGCGATGTCGTCGCTCACCACCGCCATGTTGTAGATGGCGGAGTCGTCGCTCCGGAGGATCACGAAGTCGTCGAGATCGCGGCCCTGGAAGCTGATTCGCCCGTGCACCGCGTCGTCCCAGGCGATCTCCTCGTCGCTGCACCAGGAACCGGATGGTGGACGGCGCTCCCGGCGGCGCGGCGGCGCTCCACCTCCTCGCGGCGGCAGGCGGTAGCAACGCCGGTCGTAGCGGAAGGCGTGGCCCGCGCTCTCCGCCTCCTTCCGCTGGGCCTCCAGCTCCTCGCGGGTGCAGAAGCAGCGGTACGCCTTGCCCTCGGCGACGAGTCGCTCGGCGTCGGCCTTGTGGCGGGGCCCGTACTCGCCCTGGAAGAACGGGCCCTCGTCCCACCGGATCCCGAGCCAGCCGAGACCGTCGAGAATGACCTTGGTGTGGGCCTCGGTGCTGCGCTCGCGGTCGGTGTCCTCGATCCGGAGGACCAGGGTGCCGCCCGTGTGTCGGGCGAAGAGCCAGTTGAACAGCGCGGTGCGGGCGCCGCCCACGTGGAGGTAGCCGGTGGGGGAAGGGGCGAAGCGGACGCGGGGATGGGCCATGGACCTTGCGGGAATCTCACGGAGCGGGAGGGATTCGAACCCTCGATAGAGGTTGACCCCCTATGCCGGTTTAGCAAACCGGTGCCTTCAGCCACTCGGCCACCACTCCAGCACTTTCAGCGCAAAGAACTTAACCCCTCACCCCCGCCTCTCGAAACCCCCTCACTGATGACATTTCCTCAGACAGTACTAGGCGGCGCCGCGACCACCGTGAAGGGCCCCTTTGGAATTCCTGAGTACATAGCTAACAACCGCTCCGGTACTAAAGAGTGTGGCGCCGGTCACTGTCGGCGGCCTCCGCGTTCATACATTTCCTGGCGAGCAGGCGGAGAGGAATGACCGAACGACTGGAATGACTAGCCGCAAGCGAGCTAGGAACCAACATGCCGAAGAATAAGAAGCCCGCGCCCTCGGCAGCGGAACATCAAGCAAGCGCGCACGCTCCCTCAAGATCTCTTCAGGAATACAGTGCAGCCATTGTGGAGACGGTTCGGGAGCCCATAGTACTCCTGGACTCGGGCCTCCGCGTGATGGCCGCGAACGCGGCTTTTTATCGAGCCTTCGGCGGTAGCCCGATTGTCACTCGCCGACGGTCGTTATTCGACCTCGCGGAGGGACGTTGGGACGCCCCCGGGCTGCATGCCGTGCTGGAAGCGCTTCGGGGACAGGATGTCGCCTTCGAGAACCACGAAGTGCGAGTAAGTATCAACGGCTCGCCAAAGATATTCCGACTTAACGCACGAAGGCTGAGGTTTGCCGACCCGGACACCCTCACCCTCCTGCTCGCGTTCGAGGACGTGACCGAGCAGGTGCGCCTAGAGGAGCGGCTGCGTGAGTTTGCCCGGATGGAGGCGGTGGGGCAACTCGCCGGCGGAGTGGCGCACGAGATCAATAATCAGATGACGGTTCTGATAGGCTACATGTCGTTCGTCACGCGTCACCTAGAGCCGAACGATCCAAAACGCCATGATCTCCACCTTGCCGAGCAAGCTGCCGACCATGTGGTGTACATCACCCGGCAACTGCTGAACTTTAGCCGCAAGCAGATGATCAAACGAGAGATCCTCGATCCCTGGGCCGTTCTGCGAGGCATGGAAACACTACTTGGTCGCGTACTGGGACCAGATATCGAACTGCACTTGGTCCAGAAAGGCGAAATACGGGCAGCCGAATTTGATGCGGGACAACTCAGTGAGGTCTTTCTCAATCTGGCGCTAAATGCGCGGTACGCCATGAAGCGCACCGGCACATTCGAGATCGCGCTTTCCGTGGTAGAAGTTGACGAATCCTCCGATGCCGTCTTCCCCGGCCAAACTCCCGGGCGGTACATCCGCGTTGGGGTGCGTGATACCGGGGAAGGCATGGATGAGGAAACCCGTCAACGAGTGTTCGAGCCCTTCTTCACGACGAAGCCCATTGGCGAGGGCACGGGACTAGGGCTGGCCAGCGCGTTTGGTGCAGTCACCCAGAATGGCGGATTCCTTCGAGTCGAAAGTGAACTTGGCGTCGGCACAACCTTTATCATTGAGCTACCGGAGGTGGCCCTCGCAGAGGAGGCTAGCGGGGCGACTATCTCCATCCCAAGCCTTCCGCGCGGAGATGAAACGGTCATTGTCGCGGACGACGAGGAGGGCGTGCGTGGGTGGATAAGTCGCGTGCTCCGCGACTGTGGGTACACTGTCTTGGAGGCTCGTCACGGAGTTGAGGCGCTCCGGCTTTACACCGCCCATGCCGCAGATGTTCGACTGGTGCTTACCGATCTCGTCATGCCCGGTATGGATGGGCGAGAGGTCGGCGAAGTGATGGCGACCCACGCCCCGCATGTCCCGGTGCTTTACATGTCGGCTTACACCAAGGATGAAATCATGCGTCGGGAGCTGCTTGTCCCCACCGCTCCGCTCCTACAGAAGCCATTTTCAGCATCATTGCTGACCCAACATGTGCGTGCTGCACTCGATGAGACTGTGCGAAAAACCCCACATCCGACATCAGAGCAGTGATGCAGAATCGAGCACGTTACGTCGGCCCAGGAGGGCCTGCTCGCAGACGGCTCCGGGTCTAGAGGGCAATCCGCCGCCCTTTCCGTCGAGCATCGCCGTGACCGTGCCCCGCAGGTCCTCGATCGTCAAGGGGCTCGCGACATTTCCTCAGACGGTCAGGGCAGGTAACGGCAGGACGGAGACGGACAGTGCGGAGGAGTGTAGAGGCGGCCTTCCCCGCGCCTGTCCTATTGCGAGAACACCAGCGCATCGCGGACCGATTCGCTCGAATGGGCCGCTCCTCCTTCGACAAGAAATACATGGCCGAGATGCTGAAGCGCCACAGTGAAGAGGTGCGGTTATTCCAGCAGGAGTCCGAGGGCGGACGGGTACAGTCGCTGAAGCAGCTGGCCTCGAGGATGTTGCCCCAGCTGCAGCAGCGCCTGACCCTGGCCACGCAGACGGCCGGGTCGGTGGGGGCGGACGTCACCGCATCGAGCTCGGAACCCGGCCTGAGGGCCACCAGCAACTAGAAACGGGACCAAGCCTCGCCGCCCCAGAGGAGGTTGACGTGAGCCGCCGCCGACGGTCTGACTGTCGGCGGCGCGCTCATGTCAATCGACGCGACCATCACGATCGCTCGGCGCTCGGGGCGTCGAGCCAGTCCGCGGAATCGTCCTTAGCTCATCCTAAGAAGGTATAGTGGTCCCGCGGGGGAGCTGGCACTCGAGGACCGGCCTGATTCGGTTGGTTGTGTGCGGGCGCGGCGGAAGTCCTGGTAAACCGCTTCTTGATGGCGGCCCAGCCCGTGATCCCGTGACGGTGCGATCCCGCTCGCCCGCTCTTTCGAGCGTGGCTCCGAGGCCAGCCAGCCTACGCAATAACCCGGACCGCCTTCGCATGACGCGGGGTTCCTGCGGCGCTTCAGGGTCTGCTGCCTGTTCCGGCTCCACCACGGGTGACGGACCGAACCAGGGTGGGAACTGATCTCCGCCTGGTAGCGGCGATATTCCGGATGTTCGGTAATGCAGACCCAGGTCGAGGCGGCACGATGAAAAATCCGGGAGTCGGCGGTGATGATGCCGCCGTACATGGCAGCACGAAGCGTATCAGGGGTTGGGTACACCAACTCCCGTCCAGGCGTCACTTCCACGAGGTATTCGCGGCATCCTGCTTCTCCAGGCTCCCGGGGGATGGCCCCCGCCTCCGTATCCTGCTCGGGCCAATCTACGACCTGGTGCGGACACTTCAAGAGTCAGCATCCCCGATCCGGGAATCGACCGACCCACATGAGCAAATATCGGAGGACCAATGGTTGACGCCCTTCCGACCAGTCTAGTTGTCCATCGGATCGCCTCAGCCGTGGCCGGACTTGCACTGGCCTGCGGGTCGCTCTGGCTCTGCCTGCGGAACCTCGGGCAAACCGGGATGACGGACTGGATCTTCTGGGTGCCGGTTGCCCTCCTTCTCGTCGCCATCAGCGTCCTGTGCTGGTGGTTTGCCCTCCGTGGCCAGCGGCCGGAGAGTCGGGCGGCCATCCACAGTACCTGGAGAGGCGGGTGGCTGGTTGGAGGCGTGGGATTCCGCGGGCTTCATAGGTCCGCTGGTCAAATGGCGGGGTGCGAGTCTGGGACCACTGCTCGGCATTCTGTTCACCGGTCCTGTCGGATTCGTGCTGGGTGCGCTCGGAGGGTTCTTGTGGCGGAGACTCCGGGCCTCAGGATGATCGCCTGGAGGTCGATGCGCAGGTAGTCAGCGCGCGCTAGCACGAGGTCAGCCTCAAGACCCCGCGGGCAGCTGGTGGGTGGCTGTGGGAAGGGCTACGCGTGGAGCTTGCGGGCCCCACCGGGGGTCTGGTACCTTCGCATTTCACCTCATGCTTCTGTCGAGAAACTCCGACTCGGAACCGCGATCCTCGTCCCCCTCGGGGCAGCGGCCAGATCGCCCACCCGGCGGCTACACCGTTCTAGTGGTGGACGACGAGGAGGCGGTGCGCCGGCTCGCCTGCCGGATGCTCACCTGGACTGGGTACCAGGCTCTCGAGGCCCGCCACGGGCGCGAGGCCCTGGCCACCATCGAAGAGCACGACGGGTCCCATTCATCTCGTCCTGACCGACATCAAGATGCCAGGCATGAACGGCCGGGAGCTGGGGCGCCACGTCGAGGAGCGGTGGCCCGGCAAGCCGATCCTCTACATGTCGGGCTTCGCCTCGGAGGTCTTTCGGGGCGGCATTCTGGAGCCCGGCGCCCCGTTCCTCGCCAAGCCGTTCACCCAGGACGACCTGGCCGCCAAGGTGCGGGCCCTGCTGGAAGGTGGAGCGATAGGGGCGGCCTGCCGCTCGAGTGGTAACCCCCATCACCGCAGCATGTTGTGTAATTCAGTTAGAATCCGGATACCGCGCAGCGCGCCGAGGTACGCCAGGTGCGTGGTTCCGTGGCAGGGGCGAATTGGGGCACCGCGTGCAGGCGTCCAGCGCCCCGGAACCGGCGCTCGCCGGGGACGCTCTGCGGAACGATGGGAAGCCCCTGACGTGGCATGGATGTTGAACTTACGGCGGCATTCTGCGCGCTCGGACCACGTATCGACCTCGGGGAATAGTCGATGACGAGAGGGGCGCTGAGGTCGAGACGCCGGACGTGCCCCTGCCGAGCCAACGACGGCCGGGAGCGCCTTTGCGCATCGTTTGCCCCACCTACTGGTATCCGCAGCACGCCAACGATACCCAGGCGACCTACGTCCACGACATCAACCGCCACCTGGTGCGCCGTGGCAACCAGGTCACCGTGGTGACGCCGGGCGATCGCTCGCTCCCCGCCGAAGACAGCTTCGACGGGGTGGACGTGGTCCGGTTTCCCGATGGAGCTGCCCTCGGACCTCACCTACGGCCGGGTGGCGCAGGGCAAAGTGAGCCTGCTGGGCCGGTTCGCCCGCCTGGCGGTCATGGCCCATTACATGGAGGCGCAGTACCGGGCCACCGTGGCCGCGGCCCGCAGCGCGGGGCGCCGACGTGGTGCACGCCCACTGGGCGATCCCGACCGGCCCCGCCGCGGTGCTCGCCGCCCGACGCCTCGAGATCCCCAGCGTGATCACGATGCACGGCGGCGACGTCTACGTGAATCCGGAGCAGGGCTACGATTTCCCGACCCGCTGGTACGTCCGGCCGCCGCTGCGCTGGACCCTGAGCCACGCGAGCGCCCTGACCGCGATCACCGAGGACTGCCGCCAGCACGCCCTGCGCGCCGGCGCTCCCGAGCGCTGCATCCGGCTCATCTTCAACGGCACCGATCTCCGCCGCTTCAGCCCCTCCGCCAACGGCAACGGGGTCGATCCGCGATTCGGGCCGCAGATGATCTTCGCCTGCCGCCAGCTCTTCCCCCGGAAGGGCATCCGGTTCCTGGTCGAGGCGGTGGCCCAGCTGAAGCCGCGGTTTCCCGAGCTCAAGCTGGTGCTCGCCGGGCGACGGCTTCGAGCGACCCGCGCTGGTGCAGCTCGCCGAGGAGCTCGGCATCGGCGACGACGTCACCTTCCTCGGCTGGGTGCCGAACGTGACGCTGCCGCGACTACTACCGCGCCGCCGCCATCTCCGTGGTTCCCTCGCTCGAGGAGGGCTTCGGGATCCCGGCGGCCGAGGCGATGGGCTGTGAGGTGCCCGTGGTGGCGAGCGACGCCGGCGGGCTGCCCGAGGTCGTGGAGCACGGTGTCACCGGCCTCGTCGTGCCCCGCGGCGATACGGCGGCGCTGGCCGAGGCGATCGGCTCGCTGCTTGCGGACCCCGACGCTGCGCCGGAAAATGGGCGTGGCGGGCCGGGAGCGCGCGCTCCGTCTCTTCGACTGGGACCGGACGGCGGAGCAGTTCGAGCGACTCTATCGTCGAGGTCGGCGCCCGGGTGAGCCGGTGAGCGACCGGCTCTTCGTTTTCCGTTGGGACGTCGATCACCGGGTCTGCGTCACCGATGGGCTTCCCGCGCATCCGATCGGTCTGCCGCGACTTCGCGCGTTCCCAACACCTTCTTCGTCAACATGGGCCGGTCCACCAACCTCCGCGAATGGCTGGGGAAGGGAATGGTCCGCTCGAAGGCGAAGCTCGCCGACAAGGACGCGGTGCACCTGATCCAGAAGACCGGGTGGCCGCGATTTCTCCTGGAGACCGCGCTCGCCCGCCCGGTCGGGCTCAGGTTCGTGCCGGAGCTCCACGCGCTCCAGGAGGAAGGGCACGAGCTCGGGCTTCACGGTGGGATGGACCACGTCGTCTGGAGCCGCCGGTTTCACGAGCTGCCCGACACGGTGCTGGAAGCCGACGTGCAGGAGTCCTACGGGCACTTCGTCGCGGCACTTCGGGAAGCCGGCCGGGTTCTCCTCGCCGGGCTTCTACTCCGATGGCCGGGTGATGCGGCATGCTGGACCGCATGGGCTTCGCCTACGACGGCGACGCGATCGGCGGCGAGCCGCGGCGGGCCACCGCGGACGGGCGCCAGCTCCGGCACTGGACCATCCCGGTGACGCTCTGCGGGCCTCGCACCGTCCCGTTCCTCGAGTATCACGGCGCGCGCGGCACGCCCGGAGGCGCAGGTGCTGGACGAGCTCGACCGCCATCTCGAGGGCCGCGACCTGGTGGTGCTCTACGGGCATCCCTGCTACGAGGGCGTGCGCGAGCAGGTGCTCCGCAAGGTCTTCGCCCGGGTGGTGGAGCGCGGCTTCCGATTCGTCACGATGCAGGCGGTCGCGGCGCGGCTCGGGGCCGGCGCGCCCGCCCGATGATCCGGGTCCTCAGCGTCTTCGGCACCAGGCCGGAGGCGATCAAGATGGCGCCCGTCGTGCACCGCCTGCGAGGCGCGGCCCGATCGGTTCGAGAGCCTGGTCTGCGTCTCGGCGCAGCACCGCGACATGCTCGACCAGGTGCTCGGACGTGTTCGCCCTCACCGCCGATCACGATCTGGCAGATCATGACGCCGGGCCAGTCGCCGGCCGGCGTCGCGGCGCGGGTGCTGGACCGGCTGCCGCCGCTCCTGCGCGAGATCCGGCCCGACGTCCTCCTGGTGCAGGGCGACACCATGACCACGTTCGCCGCGTCGTTCGCCGCCTACCTCGAGCGGATCCCCTCCTGCCACGTCGAGGCCGGCCTGCGGACCGGCAACCGGTACCACCCGTTCCCGGAGGAGATGAACCGGGTGCTCACCACCCGCCTCGCCGATCTTCACTTCGCTCCGACCACCACCGCGCGCGATCGCCTGCTGGCGGAGGGAGTGCCCGCCGGAGACCGTGCTCCTCACCGGCAACACCGTGATCGACGCGCTGCTGGCGACGGTCGAAGCCGGACTACCAGTTCAAGACCCCGGCGCTCGCGGCGCTCGACCCCGGCTCGCGCCTGGTGCTGGTGACCACCCACCGGCGGGAGAGCTTCGGCGACGCCGCTTCGGGCCACCTGCGCGGCCATCGGCGACCTGGTCGCCGGATTTCCCGATATCGAGGTGGTGCTGCCGGTGCATCCCAATCCGCAGCGTCAAGGGGACCGGTGGAGGCGATCCTCTGCGACACGCCGCGGGTGCGCCTGATCCAGCCGGTGGACTACGTGGAGTTCGTCCACCTGATGGCGCGGGCGCACCTGATCCTCACCGACAGCGGCGGCGTGCAGGAGGAGGCGCCCAGCCTGGGCAAGCCGGTGCTGGTGCTGCGCGACACCACCGAGCGGCCGGAGGGCGTGGAGGCGGGCACCGCCGTCGTGGTCGGGCACCGACCGCGAGCGCATCGTCGCGACCGCCGGCGCGCTGCTCTCCTCCACGGCGGCGTACCAGCGGATGGCGAACGCGGTGAGCCCCTACGGCGACGGCCAGGCCAGCGAGCGGATCGTCGCGGCGCTGGAGCAGCGCTACGGATGAGGCTGCTGGTGACCGGCGGGACCGGGTTCATCGGGTCCCACCTGGCGGAGCAGGGCCGCCGGCTCGGCGCCGAGGTCGTGGTGCTCGGCCTGACCGACCGGCCCGAGGAGCGGGCCAACGTCGAGCTGCTCCGGCGGCAGGGGGTCGAGGTGCTGGCCGGGCAGCATCACCGATGCCGGAGCTGTGCCGGCGGGCGGTCCGGGGCGCCACCCACGTGTTCCACCTGGCCGTGGCGATGCGGGAGGGCGCCAAGAGCGACGAGTTCTTCGAGTCGGTGAACCTCGACGGCACCCGGCGGCTGCTGGAGGCCGTCGGCGGAGGAGGGCGTCCGGCGGTTCGTGTACTGCAGCACGATCGGGATCTACGGGCACCGGGCGCCCGGGCATCACCCGGGAGGACTCCCCGCTCGCGCCGGGCAACATCTACGAGCGGACCAAGGTCGCGGCCGAGCGGCTGGTGCGGGAGTTCGGGGCGGAGCGGTCGCTGCCGTACACCATCCTCCGGCCGGCCGACGTGTACGGCCCCCGGGACCAGCGGCTGCTCAAGCTCTTCAAGGGCGTGAGCGCGGGACGGTTCCCCTTCTTCGGGCGCGGGGAAGGCCGGCGGCACATGATCTACGTGGACGACGTGGTCTCCGGCTTCTTCCGCGCCTGCGAGCGCGAGCGACGCGCTCGGCGAGAGCTTCATCCTCGCGGGGCCGAAGGCGTGCACCCTTCGGGAGCTGGTGGCGGAGGTCCAGACCGCGACCGGGAGCCGGCGCTACGGTGTCCGGCTGCCGCTCAAGCCGATGCTGGGCGTCGCCGGCGGTGGTGGAGGACGTCTCGCGGAAGCTCGGCGTGGATCCGCCGATCTACCGGCGGCGGATGGATTTCTTCTGGAGCGATTCGGAGTTCGATACCACGCCGCGCGCGGCAGGCGGCTGGACTGGGCGCCCGCGGGTGGACCTGCCGGAAGGGCATCCGGCGCACGCTGGAAGACTACCGGCGCTCGGGGGCGCTGGCATCATGACCGGAGGCCGACCGTTGACCGAGCCGTGGCAGATCAAGCTGTTCCGTCGCTCCCTCAAGAAGAAGGAGACGATGAAAGCGCTGCTCGACCACCTCCCGCCGGTCGAGGGGCGCGACCTGCCTCGAGCTGGGCTGCGGCACCGGGCTCACCTCGTACTTCCTCCGGCAGCAGGGCGGCACCTGGACCAGCTGCGACTTCGAGCGGGACCACGTGCACTCCGCCCGGCAACTGGTCGGCGAGCGGGTGGTCCACATCGACGAGCGCTCCCTGCCGTTTCCCACGGCGTCGTTCGACGTCGTCGCCGCGATCAACTTCCTGGAGCACATCGAGGACGACGACACCTTCTTCGCCGAGATGGTCCGGGTGCTGAAGCCGGGCGGCGAGTTCCTCTTCATGGCGCCGAAGGGCGAGCACGGGCGGCCCGGCTTCGCGCTCAAGCGGGTGCTGGGCTTCACCGCCGACCAGGAGGGGTTCGGCCACGCGCGCGACGGCTACCCTCCGGCGCGGGCCCGCGACCTGATGCAGCGCCACGGCCTGACGGTGCTCAGCGTGGACGACTACTGCCGGATCTTCACCGAGTCGCTGGAGGACCTGCTCAACTACGCGTACCACCGGAAGGCGATGGAAGGGAAGCAGCCGGCGGAACAGGATTTCCACGGCGACACCGCGCCCGATGTCGGCCGAGGCGCTGGACAAGGTGGGGACGGCGTACAAGGTGTACTCCGCCATCTACCCCGCTGCTCCGCGGCTGGACCATGCTCGACCAGCCTGATCCCGTTCTCGCCGGGCTACATGATGGTGGCCCGGGCCCGACAAGGCCGCCTGAGATGTGCGGGATCGTCGGCCGGGTGGGCCCGGCGCCGGTGTCGGAGCGGGAGATCCGCCGCATGTGCGACGCGATCCAGCACCGCGGGCCCGACGACTGGGGCGTCTTCGTCGAGGGCGGCACCGGACTCGGCGCGCGGCGGCTCAGCATCATCGACATCGCCGGCGGGCACCAGCCGATGACCAACGAGGACGGCACCGTCGTGGTGGTGATGAACGGGGAGATCTACAACTATCCCGAGCTGCGCCCCGAGCTGGAGGCCGCCGGCCACCGCTTCCGCACCCGCACCGACACCGAAGTCCTGCTCCACCTGTACGAGCAGTACGGCGAGGGGATGCTGGCGCGGCTGCGCGGCATGTTCGCCTTCGCCGTCTGGGACCGGACCCGCCGCCGGCTGCTCCTGGGCCGGGACCACTTCGGGCAGAAGCCGCTCTTCTACACCGTCGTCGACGGCCGGCTGACCTTCGCCTCCGAGGTGAAGGCGCTGCTGGCGGACGACCCGAGCCTCGCCGAGCTCTCGCCCCACGCGCTGGACCAGTATCTCACGCTCCGCTTCGTCCAGCCGCCGGAGACGTTCTTCCCCCGGGTCCGCGCGCTGCCGCCGGCCCACTACATGGTCTGGGAGGACGGCAGGCCGCGGGTGGAGCGCTACTGGCAGCTCGCCTACGGGCCCAAGTGGACCGAGGGCGAGGCGGAGCTGCTCGAGCGGATCGACGCGCTGCTCGCGGAGACGGTCTCGGCCCATCTGCTGAGCGACGTGCCGGTCGGCGCGTTCCTGAGCGGCGGGCTCGATTCCACCCTGGTCGCCTCCTACGCCGCGCGGGACGCTGGGCTCCGAGCTGCGCACCTTCTCCATGGGCATCCCGTACCGGGACCTCAACGAGCTGCCGGCCGCGGCCGCGGTCGCCGCGCGCTACGGGACCCGCCACTTCGCGGAGGAAGTCACGCCGACCGTGGTGCACGACCTGCCGCGCCTGGTCGCCGCGCTGGACGAGCCGGCCGACCCGCTCTCCATGTGCCTGCTCCACCTCGCGCGGATGACCGCGCGCGAGGTGAAGGTGGTGCTCGGCGGCGACGGCGGGGACGAGCTGTTCGGCGGCTACGACCGGTACTCGGCCGATCGCTGGCTCGACCTCTATCGCAGCGTGCCGTCGGTGGTGCGCGACCTGGTCTCCAGCCAGGTGCTCGGCCGGCTGCCGGACCAGTTCACCTTCAAGAGCTTCACCCACAAGCTCCGCTGGGTGGACCAGATGGCGCGGAAGAGCGGGGGCGAGCGCTACTCGGAGAGCATGCAGTTCTTCTGGTTCAACGAGGCGCACCGGCTGGAGCTGTACACGCCCGGAGTTCCACCGGAAGCTGGGCGGCGCGCGGCCCGACGCCTGCGTCCTCGACCTCTTCGCCGGCGCGCCGGCCGAGGATCCGGTGGACCGGATGATGTACGTGGACGTGGCGTCGCGGCTGCCGGGCCAGTCGCTCATGATCCTCGACCGGGCGACGATGGCCTACAGCCTGGAGTCGCGCTCGCCGTTCCTCGACGTCCGGTTCGCCGAGTTCATGGCGCGGGTGCCCGTCGGGTCTCAAGGTGCGCGGCCGCCGGCTGCGCTATCTGGAGCGGAAGCTGGCCGAGCGCTACCTGCCGCCGGAGGTGCTGGCGCGGAAGAAGCAGGGGTTCGCCTCGCCGCTGATGTACATCCTGAACGACGAGGTGCGGCGGCTGGCGCCGCGGCTGCTGCTGGAGAGCGAGCTGGCCCGGGACGGCTATCTGCGGACCGAGCGGGTGCGGGAGCTGGTGGGCGAGCATCTCGAGGGGCGGCGGGACCACGGCAACCGGATCTGGCTGCTGCTGACGGCGGAGGTCTGGTACCGCCACTTCATCGGGCGGCGGTCGGCGGAGGATCTGGAGGCGGAGCTGGCGGAGGCGGGAGCCGGCCGGCTCGAAGCTCGGTGGTCGAGCGCGTGAGTCGGCCTGAGTGAGCGGGGAGACGGCGTGGGTGAGATTCGAACTCACGGACCGGTTGCCCGGTCGGCGGTTTTCAAGACCGCTGCCTTAAACCACTCGGCCACCACGCCCTTGAGTGAAAAGTCTTTCAGGGCAACGAAGTACGCAAGTTAGGAAAGCGCCGGGCCAGTTCGTCGGCTGAGAGCCAGCGCTCACGGTCGCTGGGCTCCCGCTCCTTGGCCATCGCCGGCCTCTCCCACCTGGTAGGCTGCTTCAGCCTCGCACCAGCCAGCATTCACCTTGAAACGAACATGGCAGGGAAGACCCCCCCATCGACGACCCTGCAACTTGCGCTGCAGCGCTGACATGCAATCGCACGCATCATCACTCTGGCCGTCGATGATGGGGACGGCCCGGCGATGGTGCGTTAGGAGGTGAAAGGCCAAGAGAGGATGCCTTCCCTATTTCGGAGGTAGCGATGCATTTCAATCGCCTGCTTACGATGACGGTGTCCGCTATGTTGTTTGCCGCGTGCGGTAGCGGTGCGGCCGATCAGCCACCCGTCGACGAAAGCCTGCAGCAAGCCACCCTGCCGCAGAAGCTTGTGTGACCTCCTGCCACAGGCCGATGCAGAGAGGATCATGAGCAAGTCGCTCGTCCAAAAGAGGAATGACGATTCAGGGTGCCACTATCAGGATGCCCGCGGCACGACCGGCACCGGTCTTTGGGTCTTTCTCAATGTGCTCCAGGTCAGCGATCAATGCCGGCTGACACCCGGTAGCGAGCCGTTGAGCGGCGTCGGTGATAAGGCGTGCATTGCCATCCGGCAGCCGGACGGTCTTTACACCACTGTCGTGTTCGGGGGCGGCGGCCGGACGTTCGAGGTGATCGCACCCGGCCAGGACAGGGCTTCTGAACTGGCGACAGCAGCCGCCAAAGTGATCCTATCCAAGCTCGGTTCCTGATCGTTCTCGTCCATGGCGGCTTCGTGGACGGCTCCGGTTGGGAAGGCGTCTACCAATCCCTTGGCGCTGCCGCTGCGATACGTAATCTTTCTGGAGTGTGGCCCCCGCGGGTAGTCAGCCACGGCCCCTTGTGGCGCTAACGAAGCTTGCCGCTAGTTCCACCTGCACCGGGCAACATCACTGGTGGCGCTAGGGCCGCTCTCACTCAGGCGGAAAGAGCGCCGAGGAGTGAAATGAGAGGAGCAGGGGAAAGGAAGGAATCGAAGCCCGAAACCTCATACTGTGCAGCCATTTAGGCAACCAAGTTCGCGTTTTCTCTTAAGTCATGTGACCAAGAAGATTCACCGGCGCCGCGACGCTGATCCTCGGGAAGGAACCCGGAAGTACGGGGACGCGACCTTCGCTGACCCGGTCAACAAGAAGTACCCCATCGATACGCCAGGCCGGATCAAGGCAGCCTGGGCTTACATCCACCAACCCAGGAACGCCCAGAAATACCCTCCCGGCGAGGTCCGCACGATCAAGGCTCGGATCCGGGCTGCGGCGAAGGTTCGGAAGGTGGCGCTGCCGGATCCTGACGAGTTTGTTGAACTGATGGCTCGGGTCCGGAGGAAACGGAAATAGCGATGTCGCAGCGTCCCTGGTGGGTCCGGCTCCTGCTGAGCTTCGCCGCTGGTGTAGCCAGCGCGGTCGTGGTTGCGATCGCGATCGCGGTGGTCGACCTGTATCTCACCGGCCACGGGCTGACGTCGCTGACCGCGCCAGTCCTCGATTGGTCCGGCGGGGGAGTCCACCTCAGCCTGGCGGACGTCATCTTCCTGGCGGCCGCGGTGCTTGCGGCGGCCATCACGTGGCGTCGCACATCGAGGAGGGACGCTTGACTCCTTCACTCAGCGCGCGCACCCGCGAGACCATCCTCGTCGTCGATGATGACGGGGGCATCCTCAGGGCCATTCACCGCATCCTGGAGAATGCCGGCTACAAGGTCATACCCGCCTCCACTCCTATGGAGGCGATCGACCTGGCCTCGAACCGGCTGGAACCGATTCACGTCCTGCTGACCGACGTCGGCCTGCTCGGCGCGACCGGTCCCCAGTTGGCCAAGCTGCTCGTGGCCGGGCGCCCGGGGCTCCGGGTGCTGTACATGTCCGGCCATTCCGAAGCCGAGGATCGTGCCTAGCGGCAGGGTAGGGCCGGGCACCGCGTTTCTCCAGAAGCCCTTTTCGGCGGAGACCTTGCTCCGTCAGCTGCGGGAGCTGGTCGACAACGGCAGCCCGGCAAGCGGAACATCCTTCTAACCAGGCCACCGCCAGTGCTAGGCTGGCATCGCGCTCGAGGTGACGTCGCCTTTGAGCGGCGAGCAGTTGGCGTACCCGCTCGAGCAACAGCTCCGACGTGAACGGCTTCTGAAGGAACGGAGGCGAATCGGTGGGGCCGCCGCGGCTGAAGATGTCGTTGGCGGGATAGGCGGAGATGTACAGTACGGGAATCGAGGCCCAGCGTCGCGCCAGCTCCCGGCCCAGCTCCAGGCCATCGAGCTCGGGCATGATGACGTCGGTGACCACAAGGTCCAGATAAGGGGCGGCCAGCTCGGCCAGATGCAGGGCCTCGTGTCCGTGACGCGCCTCGAGCGTGCGGTATCCTTGATCCCAGAAGACTCGGGTGACGAGGCCGCGGAGCGCGTCGTCGTCCTCGGCCACCAGGATGGTAGTCGTACGCTCACGGACCGGCGGAATGTCGCTCACGGATCGGATCCTCTGGGTGGGCGAGACGGAGTCGATGGGAAGATACCCTGCCCCTTGCGGCCCGCTAGGAGGCGCCGCCCAGCGGGTGAGCGACCACTACGCCCACTGAGCCCCACTCCAGGCGCTGTCAAACTGGTGAGGTTCGTCACCACCGGCCGATCTCCGACGTCCTAGCTTCGACGCCTCTCACGCGCAAGTTCCTGCGCGGGACCGGGGAGAGGGAGGGCACTCGATGACTTCAAGCAAAAACAACGCCGGGACCACCGGCGCCGATCAGGGCACCATCGTCGCACTGTTCCGCAACCAGACCGACGCGGAGCGTGCCATCCAGGACTTGCAGGCGGCAGGCGTCGATCAGAGCCGGATCGGGGTCGCGATTCGGGACCACGGCCGACAGCGGGACTTGGGCGAGGTCACCACGCCGGACGGCTACGCGACCGGTGGAATTCTGGGCGGCGTCGCCGGCATGCTGGCTGGATCGGGTGCGCTGGCGGTTCCCGGAGTCGGCCCGCTCATCGTCGCCGGCGTGCTGGCCCCGGCGCTCGCAAGAATCAGCGCCGCGGGCGGTGGGCTCGTGACGACGCTCGTCGCCATGGGAAGTACCGAGCGCAATGCCAATTACTTCGAAAAGGGCCTTCGGGAGGGCAGCGTGCTGGTAACCGCTTCCGCCGGATCGCTGGGGTCGGAGGTTGGCGAGATCGTTCGGGCGGCCGGCGGGGACCTGGGGACACCAGTCAGCGAATCGGCCGAGGATCTCGACCTGTTCGGGAGTCCGGAGGAGCAGGAGGATCCCAGCGACCCCGCTGATGTCGCCCGGGAGCCGTGGCGCGGCAGCGAGCGCCGGTATCACGACGACCTCGGCTATGCCGGACCCGAGCGGCGCTTCAGTCGCAGCTGATCGCTAGAATTCGGCGCCTTGCCGCAGCTCCCCGCTCACCTCGCGGGCCACCGAGTCCGCGCGCGCCGCGACGGTGCTGTCCCCCGCCTTCCGCAGAGTCTCGGCCGTGCCGCCGTAGACGACCGAGTAGAGCTGGAGGATCGAGCCCGACGGCGGGATCCACCCAACCGGCGGGGCGATCCTTCGTCGCCGTCTTCCAGTGGTAGACGTCCCAGAGCAGCTTTCTGGTGCGCGGCAGATCCACGTACCCGAGCCCCGGGCTCAGGACGATCGAATCGCTTCGGCGCGACCGGCGTCGGCATCAGCTTTCGGACGAACCCCTGGGACACGAGGTACGGGCTCAGTCCGAAGGTCTGGTCCGGGTAGCCGCCATCGCTCCAGCTGAAGAAGACCGGCCGCTTGCCGAGGTTGTCGCGGATGAGGAAGATCGTCGCCAGATCCTGGCGCAGCAGGACGTCCTGGCCGAACCGGAGCTGGAGGCTGTCGAACGCGACACCGCCTTCGGGCGGCACCCGCATCGCCTCGGGAAGGCTGTCGATCTCCTCCAGCGGGATGATTCAGCGCGGGCTCGGTGGGCCGCTCGGGCGGCACCCAGCTTCTCGCCAGAGCGGCGCCGCGCCCGTCCGGATCGAACTCCGGAGTCTCCCGGCGCCGGAGCTGGCGGAGGTGCCACTCGGTGTTCATCAGCGAGAGATTGGCCAGGGTCACGTCGCGACGGATTCCCTCGACTTCCTGAGCATACCAGAGCGGGAAGGTGTCGTTGTCGCCCGCGGTGATCAGGATGCCGTAGGGCTCGACCGACTGGAGGATGTCGTGGGCGAAGTCGCGGGCCATGGTCTCGCCGGCCCGGCTGGCGGAGGCCCGGTTGGCCACGAGCGGCACCAGCGCCGAGCGCGAGCACCAGGCTCGCGACGGCCCAGCGGCCGTTCGGCGTGCCGCGGTCGCGCAGGAAATCCACGATCCCCCGCATCAGCGCGCCGAGCCCCAGCGCGACGAACACGCCGAATGCCGAGAACGACCCCATGAAGAAGTAGTCCCGCTCGCGGACCTCGCGCGCCAGCGAAGGCCTGGTCGGGGTACTGCGAGTAGCCGTACTTGAAGTTCATGTAGAAGACGAGCCCCACCGTCAGCACGCCGAGCAGCGCCGCCGCGGCGAGGCCGGCCCGGCGGTCGGTCTTCCACAGCGTCCACAGCCCGCTCGAGCCGAGCACCGCGAAGAGCGCGGTCGCGACGCCCGGCGAAGCGTCCCCATCCGCGCGCGAACTGCCAGCCGAAATACTGCCAGAAGTTGGCGAGTTGGCCGCCGAAGCTGGCCTGGCGCTCGGTGAGCGCCGGCTTGCCGTACTGCACCCGGTTGAGCACGTCCTGGAGCGCCTGGCTGAACAGGCCGACCGGCTCACCCTCATTGATCGCCGGATACTGGGCCGCGCGGAGCGGGAGCCACAGGTAGTTGAGCGAGATCCCCACCACGACCGCGAGGACGCCCAGGTAGACCAGCGGATCCTTGGGCGAGCGCCACAGCGCGTAGCCCGCCACGCCGAGGGTCAGCAGGATGAGCACCGGCCCGGTCGGGCCGTCTCCGATGAACATGTCGAGCCACTTGCCGGTGACCGCCAGGAGCAGAGCGTAGAACGTCACGATCGGCCCAGGGCTGCACCGCCACCCGCCAGTCGGTCCAGAGCACGTAGATCCCGAGAGCGGGCAGGGCGAGGAAGCCCATCAGGTGATTGGTGGCGGTGAGCGCCAGCACGTAGGCGATGAGCACCAGCCAGCGGTCGCGGTGCGGGCCGGGCTCGTCGTCGCCCCAGCGGACCACCAGCCACATCACCAGCGCGATGGAGAGCAGCGAGACGGTGTACACCTTCTCGTTCACCACCGACTGGTTCCACACGGTCCACGAGGTGGCGCCCACCAGCACGCCGCCGATGGCGGCTCCGTAGCGGGCCCACCGGTTGGGCACGATGCCGCGAAGCCAGCGCTCGGCCACCAGGAACCAGAACCCGCCGCCCCGGCGCTCGTCACCGCCGCGAACAGGTTGATCCGCACCGCGTACGACTCGGCCAGCGGCAGCAGGCCGAAGGCGTGGGCCAGGATGACGAACAGCGGATTTCCCGGCGGGTGAGGGATGCCGAGCACCCGCGCGGCCGCGATGTACTCCGACGCGTCCCAGAACGCCGTGGTCGGGGCCAGCGTGAGCAGGTAGACGAGCAGCACGAGAACGAACGTGGCCAGCGCCCAGAGGTAGGGCGGCCGTTCCTGACGGCGTCGCGGTCATGGTCGTCGGGGTCAGTGGCGGAACTGCCGGCGGCCGGTCATCACCATGGCCATGCCGTGGCGATTGGCCGCTTCGATCACCTCGGCGTCGCGGACCGAGCCGCCGGGCTGGATGATCGGCGGCTCACGCCGGCGGAGGCGGCCTGCTCGACGCCGTCGGCGAAGGGGAAGAAGGCGTCGGAGGCGAGCACGGTGCCGGCCGGGTCGTGGCCCAGGGCCCGGGCCTTGTGGACCGCGAGGAAGGCGCTGTCCACCCGGCTGGTCTGGCCGGCGCCGATGCCGATCGCCATTTCGTCCCGCGCGAGCAGGATGGCGTTCGACTTCACGGCGGCGACCGCGGCCCAGGCGAAGCGGAGATCGTTCCACTCCCGCTCGGAGGGCTGGCGGTCGGTGGCCACGCTCCAGTCCTGATCGGACCCGTCGAACTCGAACTGGTCCTGCACCAGGAACCCGCCGCGCACCCGCTTGAAGTCCAGGGCGCCGGCGCCGCGGCTCACCGGCAGCTCGACCACCCGGAGCTGCTTCTTCTGCGGCGAACACGGCCATCGCCTCGTCGTGGAACGAGGGCGCGACCACCACCTCGACGAAGAGATCGCTCATCGCCTGGGCGGTGGCGCGGTCCACCACGGTGTTGAACGCGATCACCGAGCCGAAGGCCGAGACCGGATCCGTGGAGCGCGCCTTGCGGAACGCCTCGGCCGCGGCGCCGGCGACCGCGATGCCGCAGGGCGTGGTGTGCTTGATGATGCAGCAGGCCGGCCGGTTGGGCCAGCTCGCGACCGCCCACATCGCCGCGTCGAGATCGAGCAGGTTGTTGAAGGAGAGCTCCTTCCCCTGGCGCTGGGCGAGGTCCCGCATCCCGCGCGGCTCCTCGGTCACATACAGCGCCGCGCGCTGGGTCGGGATTCTCGCCGTAGCGCAGCATCTGGAGCCGCTCGACGGCGAGCGCCGAGGCGCTGGGGCAGGCCCTCTTCCTTCGGAGTCAGGTAGCCCGCGATCGCGGCGTCGTAGTCGCCGGTGTGGGCGAACACCTTGGCGGCGAACTCCCGCCGCACCGCGGCGTCCACGGCATTCCGCCGCAGCAGGTCGAGCACCTTGGGGTAGTCGGTCGGATCCACCACCGGCAGGACGAACTCGTGGTTCTTCGCGGCGGAGCGGAGCATCGACGGACCGCCGATGTCGATGTTCTCCACCGCGTCCTCGAACGGCACGCCGGCGCGGCGAGATCGTCATCTGGAACGGATAGAGATTGACCGCCACCAGGTCGATCGGCACGATCCCGTGCTCGGCGATCGCGGCGAGGTGCTCGGCCACGTCCCGGCGGGCGAGGAGCGCGCCGTGGATGGCCGGATGCAGCGTCTTGACCCGGCCGTCGAGCAGCTCGGGGAAGCCGGTGAGCTCGTCCACCGGGATGACGTCCACCCCGGCGCCGCGCAGCGTGGCGGCGGTGCCGCCGGTGGAGACGATCTCCCAGCCGAGCTGGATGAGGCCCTGGGCGAAAGCAACGATCCCGCGCTTGTCGCTGACCGAGATCAGCGCGCGGGGCATGACGGACCTCTCACTGATGAGACTCCACGGGTTCGTGAATCGGGACGGGACGTCCCGCCGCCGCGGCGGCGAGCACGGCCGCCGGCAGCAGCCGGTGCTCGACCTGGAGCACCCGCGCGGCCAGCCGTGTCGGGATCGTCGCCCGGGAGGACGGGCACCCGGGCCTGCCCCAGGATCGCGCCGCGATCGTATACCTCGTCCACCAGGTGAACGGTCGCGCCGCTCTCCCGCGCGCCGCTCGCCAGCACCGCCTCGTGCACCCGGCGCCCGTACATGCCCTTGCCGCCGAAGGAGGGCAGCAGCGCCGGGTGGACGTTGATGATCCGCCCCCGAAAGCGCGCGATGACCCCGGCGGGCACCAGCTTCAGGTAGCCCGCGAGGACCACCAGGTCCACCGACTGGCGCTCCAGCGCCCCGAGCCACTCCGCGGCGTCCGACGGATCCCGAAGCGTCGACGCCGGGGATCCGCTGCGCGGCCGCGCGCTCCAGCGCCGGCGCGTCGGGCCGGTCGCTCAGCACCAGCACCACTCGCGCCGGCGCGTCCGGGCCCGAGCGCACGCAGCAGCGCCTCGAGATTGCTGCCGCGTCCCGAGACGGCCACGGCGACGTGCATCGGCATGGGGGGAGAAGCTAATCGGGGCGCGGGGCGGCAGGGCAGCGGGCTAATGCAGGATGATGTCGACCGCGGCGGCCAGGTCCCGGACCACGGGAAAGCGGCCCGCCGCCGGCGCGGAAAGCTCGTTCGCCGGGGGCTGGCCGATCAGCAATCCCCGGCCGCCGAAGCGCTCCGCCGGCAGCACGTCGCGGAGCCGGTCGCCGACCCACCAGCTGCGCGCCGAGCTGGAGGCCATGGTCGGCCGCGGCGCGGCGGTAGAGCAGGGGCCCCGGCTTCCGGCACTCGCAGGGTCCGGTGAAGTCGGGGTGATGGGGGCAGTGGTAGTGTCCATCGAGCCGCGCGCCCGCGTCGGCCAGGAGCTCGTCCAGCCGCCGGGCGGTGGCGGCGTAGGCCGCCTCGTCCAGCAGCCCGCGCGCGATCCCCGACTGGTTGGTCACCACGAGGCACGGGCAGACCCGCCCGGTTGAGCCGGGCGATCGCCTCGGCCGCACCGAGGCAGGAGCCGCATCGCGGCGGGGTCGGCGAGGTAGCCGGTGTCCTCGATGATCGTGCCGTCGCGGTCGAGGAAGACCGCGCGCCGGTCGCTCACTCGCGCAGCGCCTCGACCAGCGCGGCGCCCACCGCCGGAAAGCTCTCCTCGGGCAGCGTCCGCGGATCGAGCAGCACCCGGTCGCCGCCTACCCTGGCCACCACCGCCGGGTCTCCCAGCGCGGAGCCGGAGCGCGAGGCCGTCGGGGCCGAGTTCGCCGGCGTCCAGCGCGACCAGCGTCGTCGGAAGCACCGCGCCGGGAAACGAGCCGCCGCCGACCGCGGATTCGCCGGGCTGGAGCGCCGGCCGAAGGCTCGCGCGGGCAAGCCGCCGCGAGCCGGGCTGCCCGGCGCTCGAGCTCCTCCGCTGCGAGCGTCAGCATGCGCAGCACCGGGATCGTCCGGACCGCCTCCTCGGGCTCGCGGTACAGCGCGAGCGTCGCCTCCAGCCCTGCCAGCGTCATCTTGTCTGCGCGAACGGCGCGCGCGATCGGGTGCTCGCGACAGCGAGCGACCGCCCCCCGGCGTCCGACGATGCAGCCCGCCTGCGGTCCGCCGAGCAGCTTGTCGCCGCTGAAGAGCACGAGGTCGGCGCCGGCCTCCAGGGCGTCCGCCACCCGAGGCTCGCCCGCGCAGGCCCCAGGCGGAGAGATCGGCCAGAAGGCCGCTCCCGACGTCCACCAGGTACGGGACTGCGGCGTCCCGGCAGAGCGCGGCGATGTCGGCCGTGCCGGGCGTGGTGACGAACCCGCGCTGCTCGAAGTTGGAGCGATGCACGGTGAGGACGGCGGCGACGTCCGGCGTCGAGTGCGCGGCGATAGTCCTCGAGGTGGGTGCGGTTGGTGGTGCCGACCTCGCGGAGCCGGGCGCCGCTCCGCAGCCAGGATGTCCGGAATACGGAAGGACCCGCCGATCTCGATCAGCTCACCCCGGGAGATCAGGACATCCCGTCCGGCCGCGAGGGCGCTCAGCGCCAGCAGCAGCGCGCCCGCCGCGTTGTTGACCGCCAGCGCGTCCTCGGCGCCGGTCACCGCGCGAAGCGGCTCGCGGCAGTGGTCGCTGCGGCTGCCCGCGGGTGCCGGTGTCGAGATCGAACTCCAGGTTGCTGTACCCCGCGGCGACCTCCGCCATCGCGGCCACGGCCGCCGGCGCGAGCGGTGCACGGCCGAGGTTGGTGTGCAGCACGACGCCGGTGGCGTTGAGCACCGGGCGGAGGCTCGATCGGGCGCGGTCGGAGAGGCGCTCCCGAACGTCGGCCGCCCAGCTCTCCGGCGGGCCGGCCCGCGCGGGTGCGTGCGGCGGCCAGCGATTCGCGCACCGCGTCCACGACCGCGACGCGCGGCGCGGTGCGGAGCAGCTCCCGGATCTCGGGCTCGAGCAGCAGCCGGTCCACCGAAGGAAGCTCGCGCCGCGGGTCGCTCACTGGGATCTGGTCGGCGCCGGCTTGGTCGGAGCCGGCTTGGCGGGCGCGCGGCGGGCTGGGCTGCGGCTTTGCCGGAGCCCGCCTTGCTGGAGTCGGCACCGAGTCACGCCGGCCGCGGATGGAGTCGGCTCCCGCTCTGAGCGAGTCGGCGGGCGGCCGCCAGCGAGTCGCGCGCGGAGCGCTCGGGGATCGACCAGCGTGCCGACCACGTCGCCGGCGACGCCGGTCACGTTCCGGACGCCGCGCATCTCGACGGTGTAGCGCGCGCCCGGCCGCCAGGGTGCGACCGGCCGTAGCACCAGCTGGTCGGTGAGCGCCGGGCGGCTGGTCAGCGGCTTCTCGCGGGGCCGTGCGGCGGACCTGGCGGCCGGCGCCCCGGTGGGCCGGCGGAGCGATCGGTGTCCGGCAGCGGCCGTCGTGTCGGCCGCGGTGGAGTCCACGCTTGGCCGGCTGCTTCGCCGTGGAGGCTGTCGTCGATCGGCGCGCGGCAGCACCGAGGCGATCCGCACCGGGGTGGAGTCGGGAAGCAGCGAGACCCTTACCGCCGACAGGCTGGAGCCGCTGGCGCGGGTCGAGCGGCTGGGTGAACTCGACCGCGGCCGACACGCTGTCGCTCGGGGTGACCGCGCGGATTCGGGGAGGGGTGGTGTCGTGGACGAATGCCCACAGCTCGAGCGCGCTGTCGCCGGTCCCCGCGGAACCCGCACGCTGTCGAACGCCTCCCGCGGGTCGGCGAGATGGTTCCGGTTCTCGTCCAGCACGCCGCTCACGACGTACTCGCCGGCGGGAGCGGCCCGAGGCTGGAAGTGACCCGACGGAGTCGGCGAGGCCGCGGTAGGGGAGGCTGTCGGGCAGCAGGGTCGCGACGACCAGCGCCGGCCGGCGCGGGACGCGCCCGAGGTCCAATCCACCACGGTGCCTTCGAAGGTCGTCTCGGGGCGGGGGGCGCCGGTGCTGAACGTGACCAGCGCGCCGCGGTCGAGCCGGTTCCGCCGCAGGTCGGTGACGCCGGGCAGCAGCTCCACCCGGTAGACCCGGTCGCGCTGCCAGCCCTCGTCGGGCCGCACCGTGATGCGGTTGCGCCGCCAGCGGACCTGGGGGATCTCCGTCGGTGGGCGAGAGGATGACGAGCCTCTCCAGGTCGCCGGTGCCGGTGCCCTGGCTGGGCGAGCCGCCCTCGGAGACGACCTCGTCGAAGAGGAACTCGACGTCGTCGCCGAAATCGGGAAGGCTCTCGAACGAGTCGGGCGTGGTCGCGGACCAGCTGCGGTGGCGCGGCGTCGGGCGGGCCGCCGGGCGGCGGCTCCATGCGGGCGCAGGCGACGAGCAGCGCCAGCACGGCGGCGGAGACGCAAGGCCGCGCGCTCACGGCGGCGCGCCCGGTGCCGCACCCGAGAAGCTCCAGCTTTCTGGCCGAGCACTTCCCGCTGCTCCCGCCAGGTCGCCGCCTTCTCCCGCTCGCGCTGCACGACGTCCGCCGGCGCGCGGGACACGAACTGCTGGTTGCCGAGCTTCTTCTCCTGGGCCTCGACCAGCTGGCTCAGCCGCTCCACCTCGCGCGCTGAGCCGGCCGCACTCGCGCTCGACGTCGATCGCGTCGCCCAGCGGCACGAACACGGCGGTGCCGTCGGAGAGCACGGCGTGGCCGCCGACCCGCTCGCGCGGCTCGCCGAACGAGAGCTCCGACACCTTGGCCAGCCGGGTCACGGTCGGCCTGCTCTCGGCCGATGGCGCCGTCGCCCGAATCGCGACCGTGGTCACCACCGCGCGGACCGGCTGCCCGGGCTGCACCCCGTACTCGGCGCGGATCGCCGCGGATCGCTCCGACCACCTCCTGCACCAGGCCGAACTCCCGCAGCGCCTCGGGATCCTCGGCGCGCGCGGTCGGGCCGGGGCCAGGGCGCGACCGAGATCGACGCGTCCGCGCGGCCGGCCGGGGAACCGCCGCCACAGCGCCTCGGTGACGAAGGGCATCACCGGGTGCAGCAGCCGGAGCGCGACATCGAAGGTCTGCGCCGCCACGGCCCGCGCCACGTCGCCGCCCGGAGCGTCGCCGTAGAGCCGCGGCTTGATCTGCTCGATGTACCAGTCGGCCAGGTCGCTCCAGATGAAGCGATAGACCGCGGCGGCCGCCTCGTTGAGCCGGAAGCGCTCGTAGGCCTCGGTCGCCTCGCGCACCGTCGCCTCGCAGCGCGCGATGATCCAGCGGTCGGCGAGGGTGAGCTCCTCGCGCCGCACCACGTCGGGCGAGCGGCCGGCGAGGGGCCGGGGCGGCGCCGTCGAGGTTGGAGAGGATGAAGCGGCCCGCGTTCCACAGCTTGTTGGCGAAGTTGCGCCCGGGCGCGAACGACGTCTCGAGGTCGTTCGGGGTCGAGGATGACGTCGGTGCCGACCGACATGCCCGGCGACCAGCGAGTAGCGCAGCGCGTCGGCGCCGTAGCGGTCCACCACCTCGAGCGGGTCGATCCCGTTGCCGAGCGACTTCGACATCTTGCGGTGCTGGGTGTCGCGCACCACGCCGTGCAGGTAGACCCGGGTGTACGGCGGCTCGCCCATGAACTCCAGGCCGGACATGATCATCCTGGCCACCCAGAAGAAGAGGATGTCGGGCGAGGAGACCAGCGTGTGGCCCGGGTAGTAGGTGGCGAGGTCGTCGGTCCGCTCGGGCCAGCCCAGGCTGGTGAACGGCACCAGCCAGGAGGAGAACCAGGTGTCGAGCACGTCCTCGTCCTGGCGCACCGCGCCGCCGCAGCCCGGGCAGGCGGTCAGGTCGGTGCGGCTCACGCTGACCCGGCGCGCAGCCGCTCGTCCTCGCAGTACCACACCGGGATGCGGTGGCCCCACCAGAGCTGCCGCGAGATGCACCAGTCGCGGATGCCCTCCAGCCAGCGCTCGTAGTCGTCGCCGCGCCGCTCGGGGATGAACTGGATGGTGCCGTCGCGGTAGCGCTCGAGCGCGGGGCGGGCGAGCGGCGCCATGCGCACGAACCACTGTTCGGAGAGCCGCGGCTCGATCACCGTGTCGCAGCGGTAGCAGTGGCCGACCGCGTGGCGGTGGTGCTCCACCTTCTCCAGCAGGCCGAGCGACTCGAGCTCCGCGACCACCCGCTTCCGGGCCTCGAAGCGGTCCAGCCCCTGGAATCGCTCCGGCACCGCGAGGCTCATCCGCGCCTCGGGCGTCATCACGTCCACCGACGGGCAGGCCGTGCCGCCGGCCGATCTCGAAGTCGGTGGGGTCGTGGGCCGGCGTCACCTTGACCGCGCCGGAGCCGAAGGCGGGATCCACCGCCTCGTCGGCCACGACCGGGATCAGCCGGTCGGTCAGCGGCAGCCGGAGCTCGCCGGCCGACGAGGCGGCGGTAGCGCTCGTCGTCCGGGATGCACCGCGACCGCGGTGTCGCCGAGCATGGTCTCGGGGCGGGTGGTGGCGACGGTGAGGTGGCCGCTCGCCGTCCGCGAGCGGGATAGCGGATGTGCCAGATGCGGCCGTCCACCTCCTCCTTCTCCGCCTCCTCGTTGGAGAGCGCGGTGAGGCAGCGGGGGCACCAGTTGATGATGTAGTGCCCGCGGTAGACCAGCCCCTTCTCGTACAGCCGGACGAACACCTCGCGCACCGCGCGCGAGAGGTCCTCGTCCAGGGTGAAGTAGGTGCGCGACCAGTCGGCCGAGCAGCCGATGGCCTGGAGCTGGTCGAGGATCCTGGCGCCGGTCTGGCGCACGTAGGCCCACACCCGCTCGACGAACGCCTCCCGGCCGAGGTCGAAGCGGGTGAGGCCTTCCTTGGCGAGGAGCCGCTCGACCACGTTCTGGGTGGCGATGCCCGCGTGGTCGGTGCCCGGCACCCAGAGCGCGCGGCGGCCGCGCATCCGCTCGAAGCGGATGAGCACGTCCTGCACCGTGTTGTTGAGGCCGTGACCGGTGTGGAGCTCCGCCGTGACGTTGGGCGGCGGCATCTGGATGACGTACGGCTCCCCCGGCGCGCCGCCGCGGGCGCGCTGGACGGCGTCGGGGTCGAACAGGCCCCGCTCCCGCCACCAGGCGTAGAGCGGGGCCTCGATCTGGGATGGGTCGTATTGGGGAGCGAGCGGCGCGGTCATGCGCTCTGGTCGGCCGCCCGAGGATGGTCCGGCGAGGGTCGGTCGTCCTCCCCTCGCACCAGGATGCTGTTGATCACGCTCTCGATGCCGGGCACCGCGAGCGCGGTCCGGCCGGCGGCGGTGCGGAGGCTCCGGCTGGGCACCCAGCCGCGCAGCTCCACCGCGCCCCGGCTCACCGCCCGGGCCTCGATGGTGAGCCCCGCGAGCCGGGGCTCGGCGCGCAGCGCCACCTCCACCGCGCGCACCGAGGCGGACGCGGTGAGCCGGGTCGGTCCGCTCTCGCGGAGGCGGTCGGCGACCCGGCGGACGCGGCCGGCATTCACCTCGCCCACCCACTCGCTCAGCGCGATGGCGGCGAGCAGGCCGCCGCCGACGCCGAGCGCCGTCCACAGCAGCACTTCTCCTCCGCTCAGCTCGTCGTCGTGGCGCACGCGAAGTCCTCTTACGGAAGAATTCTCGATGCGGTTAAGTTAACCGCGTCGCGCTTCACGCGCAGGGAATCCTCGGTCGCCAAGGCTGCTCGAATGAACGAACGACCCGCTCCCGTCTCTCGCGGCCCCGATCGGGGCCGCTGGCTCATGGTCGCCGTGCTGGTCCTGCTGGGGATCGCGCTCTACTTCTGGTTCGCGCCGTCGAGCCCGCCCGCGGCGCCGCCGGCGGTGGAGTCGGAGTGAGCGACCGCGTGCGGGTGACGCTGCCCGACGGCAGCGTGCGCGAGGTCGCGGCCGGGGACGACCGCGCGCGGCGGTCGCCGAGAGCATCGGCGCCGGGGCTGGCCCGCGCGGCGGTGGCCGCGCGGGTGGACGGCGCCGTCTGGGACCTCGACCGGCCGATCGAGCGCGACGTCTCCCTGGCCATCCTCACCGACCGCGATCCCGACGCGCTCGAGGTGCTGCGCCACTCGGCGGCCCACGTCCTCGCCACGGCGGTGCGGGAGCTCTTCCCCGGCGCCGGCATCGGCTTCGGCCCGCCGATCGAAGACGGCTTCTACTACGACTTCGAGGTGCCCCGCCCGTTCACGCCCGGAGGATCTCGAGCGGATCGAGGCCCGGATGGGCGAGGTGGCGCAGGCCGACTACCCCTTCGTGCGCGAGGTGGTGGACCGCGCCGGCGGCCAACCGGCGATTCGCCGACGATCCGCTCAAGCTGGAGCGGATCGGCGAGCTGGGCGACGACGAGACGATCACGGTCTACACCGACGGCCCGTTCACCGATCTCTGCCGCGGTCCCCACATCCCCGGCACCGGCCGGCTCAAGCATTTCAAGCTGCTGCACGCCGCCGGCGCCTACTGGCGGGGCGACGAGAAGCGGCAGATGCTCCAGCGGATCTACGGCACCGCCTGGTTCAAGAAGGAGGACCTCGACGCCTATCTCCACCGGCTGGAGGAGGCGCGGAAGCGCGACCACCGGGTCATCGGGCGGCAGCTCGATCTCTTCTCCATCTCCGACGTCGTCGGCCCGGGGCTGGTGCTCTGGCATCCCAAGGGCGCGATGATCAAGTGGCTGCTCTCCCGCGCGGTGGAGGACGACAACGTCGCCAACGGCTACGACCTGGTCTACACGCCCAACGTGACCAAGGAAGAGCTGTTCAAGATCTCCGGGCACCTGCCGCTCTACGCCGCCAACCAGTACCCGCCGATGGCGGCCGGCGCCGGCGAGGCGGAGGACGTGCGCTACCGGGTCAAGCCGATGAACTGCCCGATGCACGCGCTCATCTACAAGAGCCAGCAGCGGAGCTACCGCGACCTGCCGATCCGGCTGAGCGAAGTCGCCAACGTCTACCGGAACGAGAAGTCGGGCACGCTGCACGGCCTGCTGCGGGTGCGCGGGCTCAGCATGGACGACGCGCACATCTTCTGCACCATGGACCAGGTGGAGGACGAGATCTTCCTCTGCCTCGACCAGGTGGACCGGCTGGTGCGGGCCACCTTCGGGTTCGAGCTGGACTTCGAGGTCTCCACCCGGCCGGAGGAGCGCCTCGGCGGCGACGAGATCTGGGACCGGGCCGAGGCGATGCTGAAGCAGGCGCTGGACCGGAAGGGGATCCCCTACCGGATCGACGAGGGCGGCGGCGCGTTCTACGGCCCCAAGATCGACATCAAGTTCCGCGACGCGATCGGCCGGGTGTGGCAGGGGCCGACCATCCAGCTCGACTTCAACCTGCCGGAGCGGTTCGAGCTGGAGTACACCGGGGCCGACAACCGGCCCCACCGGCCGGTGATGATCCACCGCGCCATCTACGGCACGCTGGAGCGGTTCACCGGCAACCTGATCGAGCACTTCGCCGGCGCGTTCCCGGTCTGGCTGGCGCCGGAGCAGGTCCGGGTGATCCCGATCTCGGACGCGCAGGCCGACGCGGCCCGCGAGCTGGCCGCGACGGCTCAAGGCGGCCGGCCTCCGGGTGCACGTGGACGACCGCACCGAGACGCTCAACTACCGGATCCGCGAGGGCGAGATGCAGAAGGTGCCCTACATGGCGGTGATCGGCCAGCGAGAGGCGGAGAGCGACAGCCTCGCGCTCCGGGTCCGCGGGGCGGGGAAGAAGCAGGAAGTCATGCCGGTGGAGGCGTTTCTGAGCCGGATCGGCGAGGAGGTGCGAAGCCGCGCGCTGGTCCCGTAACGCCTTTCCACCCTCTCCCACCCCGGCTATCTTGCTCCCGATTCGTACCCTGAGGATTTCGTGAGCGACGCTACCACACCTGTCATCCTGTCGGCGGTCCGCACGCCGATCGGCAGATATCTGGGCGGACTCTCCAGCTTCACCGCCCCCCAGCTCGGGGCGATGGTCATCCGCGAGGCCGTCTCCCGCGCCAAGGTCGATCCGGCCGCGGTCGAAGAAGTGATCATGGGACAGGTGATCCAGGGCGGCTCCGGCCAGGCGCCGGCGCGCCAGGCACTGATCCATGCCGGTCTGCCACCCGCCATTCCCGCTCTCACCATCAACAAGGTCTGCGGCTCCGGCCTCAAGGCGGTGATGCTCGCCTCGCAGGCGATCAAGGCGGGCGACGCCGAATGCATCGTCGCCGGCGGGCAGGAGTCCATGTCCGGCGCGCCGCATTACGTCTACGGCATGCGCGGCGGGATCAAGGCCGGCAATCAGACGATGGTGGACGGCATGATTCACGACGGGCTCTGGGACTCCTTCGGCTGCTGCCACATGGGCGAGTATGCCGAGTACACGGCGGAGAAGGCCGGGGTGACGCGCGAGGACCAGGACCGGTTCGCCTATGAGAGCCACCGGAAGGCGATCGAGGCCGCGGAGGCAGGAAAATTCAAGGCGGAGATCCTGCCGGTGCAGGTGCCGGGCAAGGGCGGGCCCACCACCGTCGCAGCCGACGAGGCGCCGCGCAAGGACACCAGCGCCGATTCGCTCGCCAGGCTCAAGCCCGCCTTCCGGAAGGACGGCGGGACGGTGACGGCCGGGAACGCGCCGGGGCTCAACGACGGGTCGAGCGCGCTCGTGGTCGCCTCGCTCGCCTTCGCCAAGGCGCAGGGCATCGCGCCCCTGGCCCGCGTCACCGGGTACGCGACCGGCGGCGGCGAGCCCCGCGAGATCTTCTTCGCCCCGGTGCAGGCGGTGCGGAACCTGATGAGCCACACCGGCACCAGCATCGGCGACTACGACCTCATCGAGGCCAACGAGGCGTTCGCGGTTCAGGCGCTCGCCGACGGCCGCGAGCTGGGCTGGGACTGGGATCGGGTGAACGTGCACGGCGGCGCGGTGGCGCTGGGTCATCCGATCGGCGCGAGCGGCGCCCGGGTGCTCACCACGCTGCTGTATGCGCTGCGCGACCGAGGCGGCTCGACCGGCCTCGCCACCCTTTGCCTGGGCGGCGGCAACGCCGTGGCCCTCAGCGTGGAGATGCTCTGATGAATCCGGGTGACCGGCTCGACACCCTGCCGCTCGCCGATCGCGCCACCGCCGGCGCGCCGGGCGTTCGCCGTCGGCGCGGCCGCGCTGGTGGTGGCGGCGTCGGCCCAGGTCTCGGTGCCGGTGCCGATGAGCCCGGTGCCGATGACCCTCCAGCCTCTCGCCGTGCTGGCGGTCGGCGGCCTGCTCGGTGCCATGCGGGGAAGCGCCGCGCTGCTGCTCTACCTCGCGCTCGGGCTGGTCGGGCTGCCGGTCTTCTTCGCGGGGCGGCGCAGGGATCGGGCACGTACTCGGTCCGACGGGTGGCTACCTGCTCGCGTTCCCGGCGGCCGCCGCGGTGGCCGGGACGGTTCGCCGGCGAGTCGCCACGGCTCGGTCGGGTGCTCCTCGGTTGCGCCCTCGGCGATGGTGGTGATCCACGCCGGCGGCACCGCGCAGCTCGCGATCCTGGGCGGCGATCCCGGATTCGCGGTTCGCGCCGGCTTCGTGCCTTTCCTCACGGGCGACCTCCTCAAGGTCGGCATCGCCGCCGCAGTGATCCTGGGCCTCGGACCGAAGCTCCGCTCCCTCCTCTGACCGGGCCCTCGATGCCCGACCGATACTCTCTCCCGAAGGCGATCGGATGGTCGATCGCCTTCGTCGTGCTCACCTTCACTCTGTTCGGACTGCTGTCGCTTCGGGGCCGCGATCCTGATCACCGGCTCGACGGAACAGGCGATCGTGTGGCTGGGTCAGACCGGGCCCGGCCCGTTGCTGCTCCAGGCTGCGGGCATGCTTCTCAGTACGGCCTTCTTCACCTGGCTCATCGGGATGCGGGTGCTGCGCCTGACGCCGGCGGACCTTCGCTACACGGCTGGATCGCGGCGCGCCGGGATTCGCCGCCGGCATGCATGGCGGGCGCGGTCACGGCCGGCACCGCGCTCGCCGTGGCCGTGGTGCTCGGCGCCGCGCAATGGACCCGGGATCAGGGCACCGTGCTCGACTACGTCCAGACGGCGGCGACGACCATCCTGGTCCTCGCGCCCGCCGCGCTTGAGCGAGGAGGTGCTGTTCCGCGGCGTGCCGCTGCTCCTGCTGGCGAAGGCGCTCGGGCGCGGCACCGCGATCGTCCTCGTCGCCGTGCTGTTCGCGCTCGCGCATGTGGACAACCCGAACGTCACGCCCGCTCGCGATCGGGAACATCGCCCTGGCCGGCGTCTTCCTCGGTCTCGCCTTCTACGCGCCCGGCGGCATCTGGACGGCGTGGGGCGCGCACCTGGGCTGGAACGCCGCTGCTCGCCGCGCTCGACGCGCCGGTGAGCGGCGTCCCCTTTCGTATTCCGTTGCTCGACTACGCGCCTGGCGATCCGGCCTGGCTCACCGGCGGACGTTTCGGGCCGGAGGGAGGCCTCGCCTCGACCCTCGCGCTCACCATCGCGGTTCTCGTCGCCAGACGCTGGGCCGGAGGAAGGAACACGACATGACCCGAGCCGCCGTCATCGGCGCCGGCACCATGGGCAACGGCATCGCCCACGTCTTCGCCCAGCACGGGTGGGAGGTGGCACTGGTGGACAGCGCCGCCCGCCGCGCTGGAGAAGGCCGGCGCGACGATTCGCGCGCAACCTCGAGCGCCAGGTGAAGAAGGGCGCGATTCCCGCCCGACGCTGCCGGGCGCAGGTGCTCGCGCGGGTGAAGACCGGGACCTCCCTCGAGGGCGCCGCGGACGCCGACCTGGTGGTGGAGGCCGCGAGCGAGAACCCGGCCGTGAAGTTCTCGCTCTTCGAGCAGCTCGACCGGATCGCGCCGGCCGAGCGCGATTCTCGCCACCAACACCAGCTCGATCTCGATCACCGAGATCGCCGCCCGCACCCGGCGCCCCGACCAGGTGATCGGCATGCACTTCATGAACCCGGTGCCGGTGATGCAGCTGGTCGAGGTGATCCGGGGCCACGCCACCAGCGACGCGACCACCGGCACGGTGATGGAGACCGCCCGCGCCCTCGGCAAGGTGCCGGTGGAGGTGCACGACTACCCGGGCTTCGTCTCCAACCGCGTGCTCATGCCGATGATCAACGAGGCGATCTTCTGCGTGATGGAGGGCGTCGCCACGCCCGAGGCGATCGACACGGTGATGAAGCTCGGCATGGCGCACCCGATGGGGCCGCTCGCGCTGGCCGACTTCATCGGGCTCGACGTCTGCCTCGCGATCCTGGACGTGCTCCACCGCGGCCTGGGCGACGACAAGTACCGCGCCTGCCCGCTGCTGCGCCGGATGGTGGCGGCGGGCGACCTGGGCAAGAAGACCGGGCGGGGGTTCTACGACTACAACAGCGTGAAAGGTGAACGGTGAACGGTAAAGAGGGTCGTCGCGGGGTCCCAGTGGACATCTTCGAGTCAATGCGCTCCTTCGGCCACGAGCAGCTCCTGCTGTCCCACGACCCGTCGTGCGGCTACTACGGGATCATCGCGATCCACGACACCACGCTCGGTCCGGCGCTCGGCGGCACCCGCTTCTGGCAGTACGAGAACACCGACGAGGCGGTCACCGACGCGCTGCGGCTCGCGCGCGGGCATGACCTACAAGGCGGCCGTCGCCGGGATCAACCTGGGCGGCGGGAAGTCGGTCATCATCGGCGACAACCGGCGAGTGGACCGCGAGGCGCTGTTCCGGGCACACGGCCGGTTCGTGGAGACGCTGAACGGCCGCTACATCACGGCGGAAGACATCGGGACCAGCCCGGCGGACATGGAGTACATCAAGCTGGAGACCGACCACGTCGCCGGCCTCCTCGGTCTGTCGGGCGATCCGTCGCCGGTGACGGCCTACGGGGTGTACGTCGGGATGAAGGCGGCGGCGAAGGCCCGTTGGGGCAGCGACGCGCTCGAGGGGAGGACGGTGGCGGTGCAGGGGGTGGGGAACGTCGCCTACCACCTCTGCCGCCACCTGCACGACGAAGGCGTGCGGCTGATCGTGACCGACATCCGGCCCGAGAAGGTGAAGCGGGTGGTGGAAGAGTTCGGCGCCCGCGCGGTCGCGCCCGAGGCGATCTACGACCAGGCGGCCGACATCTACGCGCCCTGCGCGCTCGGCGCCACGATCAACGACGAGACGATCCCCCGGCTCAAGGTCCAGATCGTCGCCGGCGCGGCCAACAATCAGCTCGCCGAGGACCGCCACGGCGACGAGCTGGAGAAGCGAGGCGTCCTCTACGCGCCGGACTACGTGATCAACGGCGGCGGCGTGATCAACGTCTACGGCGAGCTCAACCGCTGGCCGGCGGAGCGCTCGCTCAAGAAGGCGGGGGAGATCTACGAGACGCTGCTGCGTATCTTCGAGATCGCGCCGGACCGAGCGGATCCCGACCTACCGGGCGGCCGACCGCCTGGCGGAACAGCGGATCGCGGCGGTGGCCGGGCTGGACCGGATGTGGATGGGGGGGCGGAGATGAGTCGGCAGGTGAGGCGGACTGCGCCTGACAGGCGGTGACCTAGCGACTTCCCCGTGCCCCTCTCTACCGCGCAAGCGAATTCCTTATACATTAGGTACCAGATGCCCGAAGTCATTCCCATCGGCGCCGACCACGCCGGGTTCGAGCTGAAGCGGCGGCTGGTCGAGGAGCTGCGGGCGCTGGGGTACGCACCGCTCGATCTCGGAACCGACGGACCGGAATCGACCGACTATCCCGACTACGCCCACCAGGTCGCGTCCCGGGTAGAACATCACGAGGCCCGCCGCGGGGTGCTGCTGTGCGGCACCGGACTGGGCATGTCGTACGCGGCCAACCGCCACCCGGGGTGCGCGCCGCGGTGGCCTGGTCGCCCGAGATCGCGCGCCTCGCCCGGGAGCACAACGACGCCAACGTCCTCATCCTCCCCGCGCGCTTCGTCAGCGAGGCGGAGGGCGTGGAGATTCTGAAGACCTGGCTGGAGACGGAATTCGCCGGCGGGCCGCCACGAGCCGCCGGGTCGCGAAAATCGACCAGGAGCAGGGATGAGCCATCGACCACAACGCGAGCCTGCGGGACGCCGATCCCCTGGTGGCGCATCTGATCGACCGCGAGCTGGGGCGGCAGCGCCACGGCCTGGAGCTGATCGCGAGCGAGAACTTCGCCAGCCGCGCCGTGATCGACGCGATGGGCACGCCGCTCACCAACAAGTACGCCGAGGGCTATCCCGGCCGCCGCTACTACGGCGGGTGCGAGGTCATCGACGAGATCGAGCAGCTCGCCATCGACCGCCTCAAGCAGATCTTCGGCGCGGAGCACGCCAACGTCCAGCCGCACTCGGGAGCCCAGGCCAACTTCGCCGCCTTCATGGCGGTGATCCCCCCGGGCGAGAAGATCATGGGGATGTCGCTGCCGCACGGCGGCCACCTGAGCCACGGCGCGGCGGTCAACCACAGCGGGGTGATCTGGAAGGCGGTCCACTACGGCGTCGATCCCGTCCACCGGCCGCATCGACTACGACGCCGCTGCGCGAGCAGGCCCGCCGCGAGCGGCCCCGGCTGCATCATCGCCGGCGGCAGCGCCTACGCCCGGATCATCGACTTCGCCGCGTTCCGCTCCATCGCGGACGAGGTCGGCGCGATCTTCCTGGTGGACATGGCGCACTTCGCCGGGACTGGTGGCGGGCGGGCGTCTATCCCTCGCCGGTGCCGCACGCGCCGGTCGTCACCAGCACCACCCACAAGACGCTGCGCGGCCCTCGCGCCGGGCTCATCCTCTGCACCGCCGAGCATCGCCAAGGCGATCGACAAGTCGGTGTTCCCCGGCACCCAGGGCGGCCCGCTGCAGCACGTGATCGCGGCCAAGGCGGTGGCCTTCGGCGAGGCGCTCACCGACGACTTCAAGGTCTACAGCAAGCGGGTGGTGGAGAACGCGAAGACGCTGGCGGCGGCGCTGATCGAGCGCGGGTTCGCCATCGTCTCCGGCGGAACCGACACCCACCTGATGCTGGTGGACCTGCGGCCCAAGAACCTGACCGGCAAGGCGGCGGAGAAGACGCTCGACCAGGCCGGCATCACGGTCAACAAGAACACGATCCCGGACGATCCGCAGTCGCCCTTCGTCACCAGCGGCATCCGGCTGGGCACGCCGGCGCTGACCACCCGGGGCATGGGGCCGGGCGAGATGGAGCGGGTCGCCGAGCTGATCGACCGGGCGCTGACGCGTCCCGACGAGGCCACCCTGGCCCGCGTCCGGGAGGAGGTGGGCGAGCTGAGCTCGACCTTTCCGCTCTACCAGTCGAAGTCGGCCGCCGGCCGGGTCCGCCGGAGCGCGTGAATGCTGGCGCTCCGCCTCGCCGAGGGTCATCCGGTGAACGAGCTGCAATTCGCCGACGACGTGATGGCGCGCATCCGGGCCCGGGGCGGGGCCTACCATGAGCGCGCCTATCTCTTCGTCCTCGCGACGATCGAGTATCTCCAGTCGCGTCTCCAGGTGCGGCGTCACGTGAGCCGGCGCCGAGCTGGCCTGGGCCTGCCGCGACTTCGCCCGGGAGCAGTTCGGGCTGCTGGCGCCCCACGTGCTGGGTCACTGGGGCGTCACCCGGACCGAGGACTTCGGCCGCATGGTGTTCACCCTGGTGGACGTCGGGTTGCTGGTCACCCAGCCCGGCGATCACGAGGCCGACTTCGAAGCCGTCTACCAATTCGCCGATGCGTTCGGCGATGCCTACGAGTGGCAGGGAGTGCGAGGCGCCTGAGCGGGGTGGATCGACAGCGGAGGGGAACATGGAGAAGACCCGAGTGGCCGGCGTGCCAGAAGTGCTCGCATGGGACCTTGATTCCCCTTTCGGACTACGGACGCGAAGGGGCCCCGATCACCTACAAGGCCTGGGTCTGCACCAACCCGGACTGCGGCTTCAATCTCCGGATCGACAACGGGGAGATCTCGTTCGGCAGGGCGATCGGACAGAGCTACAAGTGAGCTCGTCCGAGCGCGGGGCTGACAGCCTGCCCCTCGCCGCCAGTGCCTCCATGCTCCCCATCCTCACCCCCGACCAATCGTCCGCCTGGGACCGCAAGGCCGTCGCCGCCGGCATCGAGCTGGCCACGCTGATGGAGTGCGCCGGGCGGGCCGTGGTCGCCGTGCTCGCCCCGCGCTTCGCCGGCCGGCATGGGCGAAGGCGTGCTGGTCGCGGCCGGGCCCGGGCACAACGGCGGCGACGGCTGGGTGGTGGCCCGCGCGCTGCACCGGCTCGAGGTGCCGGTCTGGGTCACCTCTCCCGCCGGGCGAGGCGCGCCGCTGCGCGAGCGGATGGCCGGCCTCGCCCGGGCGGAGGGCGTCCGCGAGGTGGCGCCGGACGGGCCCTGGCCCCGGGTGGGGCTGGCGGTGGACGCGCTGCTCGGCACCGGCGCCAGCGGGCCGCCGCGCCCGCCGGTCGCCGCGCTGCTCGAGCGGCTGCTCGACCTGGAGGTGCCGGTCGTGGCGGTGGACGGGCCGACCGGCGTGGATCTCCTGAGCGGAACCGTGCACGGCGCGCCGCGCGCCGACCTCACCGTCACCTTCGGCGGCTTTCGCCGGGGCCATCTGCTCGCGCGCGACGAGGTCGGCACGGTCGTCGTGGCGCGGACATCGGCCATCCGCCGGCCGAGCCGGACTGGCCGGCGCTGGTCTCGGACCGGGACGCGGCCGAGTTGGCTGCCGCGGCTCCACGCCGGCGACCACAAGGGCACGCGGGGCCGCGTCGTCGTCGTGGGCGGCGACGCCGGCATGACCGGCGCGGTGCGAATGGCCGCGCGCGCCGCCTTCGCCGCCGGGGCCGGCCTGGTCCACGCGGTCGCGCCCGCCGGAGACGGTCGCGGCGCTGGTGTCAGGCCGAGCCGGATCTCCAGACCCTGGCGCACGCCGTTCGATCGCGGCGCCGAGCCCCGCGCTGCAGGAGCTCGTCGTCCCGCGCCGACGCGGTCGTGATCGGCCCCGGCCTCGGCCGCGCGAGCCGGACGGCGCGAGCTGGTCGACGGCGCTGGCGCGGGAGGCGCGGGCCGTGGTGCTCGACGCCGACGCGCTGGTGGCGTTCCAGGGCGCGGTCGAGGAGCTTCGCCAGCTTGCGGAAGGTCGCCCGGTGGTGCTCACGCCGCATCCCGGCGAGTTCCGCACGCTCTTCCCCGATCTCGCGTCGCAGCGGGAGCTGGATCCCTGGGGCGCGGCGGCGGCGGCGGCCGAGCGGACCGGCGCCGTCGTGCTGCTCAAGGGGGTGCCGACGGTCGTCGCGTCCACCGGGCCGTCCCGCGCTCACCGTCGCCTCGGGCAATCCCGGTCTCGCCACCGGAGGCAGCGGCGACGTGCTGAGCGGCATCATCGGCACCGCGCTGGCGCAGCACCTCGAGCCGGAGCATCGCCGCGGCACTTGGGCGCCCAGGCGCTCGGCCGCAGCGCCGACATCGCGGCCCGGCGGGTCTCGGCCCGGAGCCTTCGCCCGATGGACGTGATCGCCGCGCTGCCCGATCTGTGGCGAGAATGGGAGCTGCTGCGCCGCTCGCCGCCGCCCCCTCACCCGCCGGTCCTGCTCGAGCTTTCCCGTCCCCAGACCCTGTGAACGTCGATCCCCGATCGCATGCCGGCTGAAGTGTACATTCCCCTGATGCGCACCCTCGGCGCTGTGTTGATGCTCGCCGCCGCCACGGTCACGGCGGTGGCGCAGTCTCCCAGCCGCGACTGGCGGCCGGAGGACCGGACGGTGATCGGCGACTTCAGCCGAATCACCGCGATCGCGAGCTCGATCGACCGGGTGTACGTCACCTCGCCCACCTCCCTGGTGGTCTGGCAGCCCCACTTTCGGGCGTGGGCGGGTCCCTTCGAGCCGCCCAATCGCGCGGCGCTCGCGGGCGTGTTCGCGGCGCTGGTGGACCCGCTCGACCAGTCGCTCTGGCTCGCCCGGTCGAACGGCTGGGTGCACTACCAGCCGGAGCTTCAGATCTGGGATGAAGGCGTCGTGCCGGAGGCGGTGGTCACCATCGCGTTCGACGAGAACGATCCCGGTCGGTGGGCTCTTCATCCGCACCCGCGGTGGCTGGTTCCTGCTTTCGCGTGGGGCCATGGTCCCGACGCCCGGCGCAGCCTCCCGGGCGGCCGCTCGGACCGACCAGCGTCGAGGAGGTTCTCCGGCAGGCTCCGACGCTCCAGACCAACGCCGCGCAATATCTGATCGACTCGCGGATGCGCGCGGTGCGGCTCACCGCGGCCGCCCGCTCGTTCGACAACCAAGGGTGGTACCTCGGCACCTCGGGGCTGGGGCTGTTCTACCTGCAGGACGCGGCCGCGATTCCCGAGCCGATGCCGTTCGGGTTGCCGGCGCAGTTCGTCGGCGCGGTGATGAGCTGGCCCGGCGGAGTGTGGGCGGCGACCAACCGCACCGGCGCAGGCGGACGCCGCGTTCACCTTCGTGGAGTCCGGCCTGCGGGAGTTCCGCACGGTGCGCGGCCTGCCGGCCACGGGGACGCCGTTCAGCCGCGTGCTCGAGCTCGCCGGGCAGGAGAAGTCGGTCTGGGCGGCAACCGACTTCGGACTGGCGCGGATGGATCCGGCGGAAGAGCGGATCGAGCTGTTCGACGAAGGCCGCGGCCTTCCCGACAGCCGGGTCTTCGACGTCGCGGGCCGGCAGGGCCGCGTCGTGGTCGGCACCGCACGAGGCCTCGCACTGGTGGACGACGCACTTCGGGTGACCCGCGGTGGCGCCGCGCTTCGGCGACGCGGCGTACGCGGTCTTCCCGGTGGGCGATTCGATCTGGGTCGGCACGCCGCGCGGCGTGTTTCTGGCCCTGCCCGGGCAGGACGATCTGGTGCGGCCGAAGGGACTGGCGTCCGCGAGCCTCCAGGTGCCGGTCATCGGCATCGCGACCCTGGGCGACACGCTGGTCGCGCTCACCCGCGACCAGATGTTCTGGCGCGACCCGCGGAGCCAGGCGTGGACCGTCGGTCCCAATCTCTCCGCCCTCCTCGGGCGGCTCCGTCGGTTCACGCCGGACGGCCCGGGGTTCTGGGTCGCGGGGGACAGAGGCGTGGGATTCGCACGGCTGGCGGGAGCGCTCGGCCCGCGCCGCTCCGCGACGGCGACCTGCCCGGCCCGGCGAACGATCTCGCCGTGGATCGCGACCATCTCTGGGTCGCGACCGAAGACGGATTGGTCCGCTTCCGGCTCGACGCCATTCGCCCGTGATCCGTCCCGCCCCGCGCAATCCGGGATCGGCCCTGGGCCCCGGCCCGGAGTTCGATCGCATCCGCCGGATCGCGCGCGCCCTCGGCGACCGCGCCCAGGGACTCGGCGACGACTGCGCGCTGTTGCCCGACGGCGATGGCACGCTGGCCGTGTCCACCGACCTGAGCGTCGAGGGGGTGCATTTCCGGCTCGACTGGATCGGCCACGCGGAAGTCGGCTGGCGCGCCACCGCCGCCGCGCTGTCGGACCTCGCGGCGGAGGGGGCGACGCCGATCGGTGTGCTCTCGGCACTCACGGTACCGGACGGCGCGGGAGAGCAGGATCTCGTCGCGCTGACCGGCAGGAATCGGCGATGCGACCGCGGCCGTTGGCGGGGTCGTGATCGGCGGCGACCTGTCCGCCGGCCCGGTCTGGAGCGTCGCGGTCACGGTGATCGGGCGGGCGGAGCGACCGGTGGCGCGCGTCGGCGCGCGGCCGGGCGACGGGGTCTGGGTCACCGGCGTCCTCGGCGGCGCTCGAGCGGCGCTCGAGGCGTGGCGGCGCGGCGCGACACCGGCGGACGACGCCCGGCGGGCCTTCGCGCATCCGGAGCCCAGGATCGCGGCGGGGCGGTGGCTGGCGGCACACGGGGCGCGCGCGATGCTGGATCTCAGCGACGGCCTCGCCGGTGACGCGGAACATCTCGCGGCCGCCTCGGAGGTGCGGCTCGATCTTGACGCTGGAGACCGTCCCCGTCGCCGCCGCGGCGATCGCCGAGGCGCGACGGCTCGACGTCCCGGTCCAGCAGTTCGCCGCCGAAGGTGGCGAGGACTTCGAGCTGCTCGTTGCGCTGCCCGAGGAGTTCGGCGCTGCCGAGGTGCGCGAGTTCGAGGCCGCCTGCGGAATCGCGCTCACTCGGGTGGGCACCGTGAAACGAGGCGCCGGCGTGCGCGCCGAGCTCGCCGGGCGGCCGCTCGCGCTCCGCGGTTACGACCACTTCCGTTGATCCGGGGCCGCGGCTAGGTTGCCCCCCGTTCCCCATTCCAGAGCGACCATGAGCACGATCATCGAAGTGCACGCCCGCGAGATCCTCGACAGCCGGGGGAATCCGACCGTCGAAACGGACGTCGTGCTGTCGAGCGGCGCCCAGGGACGGGCCGCGGTGCCGAGCGGCGCCTCCACCGGCGAGCACGAGGCGGTCGAGCTGCGAGACGGCGATCCCAAGCGCTACGTCGGGAAGGGCGTCACCGAGGCGGTGCGCAACGTGAACGAGGTGCTGGGGCCGCGGCTCGAGGGGATGGCGGCGACCGACCAGATCGCGGTGGACGCCGAGATGATGGACGCCGACGGCACGCCCAACAAGAGCAAGCTGGGCGCCAACGCCATCCTCAGCGTGTCGCTCGCCGTGGCGCGCGCCGCGGCGCAGGACTGCGGGCTGCCGCTCTACCGCTACCTCGGCGGCCCGATGGCGCGGGTGCTGCCGGTGCCGATGATGAACATCCTGAACGGCGGCGCCCACGCCTCGAACAACGTGGATGCCCAGGAGTTCATGGTGGTGCCGATCGGGGCGGAGACGTTTCCCGAGGGGCTTCGGATCGGGGTCGAGGTGTTCCACGCGCTCAAGAAGGTGCTCGGCAAGATGGGCCTCTCGACCGCGGTGGGCGACGAGGGCGGCTTCGCGCCGATGCTGCCGTCGAACGAGGCCGCGCTCGACGTGGTGATGCAGGCCATCGAGGCCGCCGGCTACGAGCCGGGCCGCGACGTGGCGATCGCGCTCGACGTCGCCGCGTCCGAGCTGCTCCAGGACGGCGAGTACGTCTTCAAGAAGGGCGACAAGAGCCGCCGCTCGGCGCAGGCGATGGTGGAGCTCTACGCCGGCTGGGTGGACCGCTATCCCATCGTCTCGATCGAGGACGGGCTGGCGGAGAACGACTGGGCGGGCTGGGCGCACTTCACCGAGCGGCTGCACGACCGGGTCCAGCTGGTGGGCGACGACTTGTTCGTCACCAACGTGGATCGGCTGGGGAAGGGCATCGAGGAAGGCGTGGGGAACGCCGTGCTGGTCAAGGTGAACCAGATCGGCACGCTCACCGAGACCCTTCAGTGCATCGAGCTGGCCAAGGGCAGCGCCTACGGGGTGGTGATCTCCCACCGCTCGGGGGAGACCGAGGACACCTTCATCGCCGACCTCGCGGTCGCGACCGGGGCGGGGCAGATCAAGACCGGAAGCGCGAGCCGCACCGACCGCACCGCCAAGTACAACCAGCTGCTCCGGATCGCGGAGGAGCTGGGCGAGCTGGCGCACTATCCCGGACGGGACCTCTACCCTCTGTGACGCGTGCGCGGTGGGCGGCGGTGGCGGCACTCGCCTTCGCGCTCTACTTCGCGATCCAAGGGGGAGAGTACGGTACCAGCCACCTGCTGGAGCTTCGCGGCGGACGTGGAACGGGAGCGGGAGCAGGTGGAGCGGCTGCGAGTCCTGGTGGATTCACTGACGCGGGCCGCCGAGGCGATCCGGCGCGATCCCCGGGTGCAGGAGCGGGTGGCGCGGGAGTCGTTCGGCATGATCCGGAAGGGCGAGTATCTGTTCCGGATCGTGCCTGGGGATACCAGCCGCCAACTTGAGTAGGGGTGGGGCTCGGGTTAGGTTTTTCGCTCGCGGCAGGGTAGCTCAGGTGGTTAGAGCACGGCACTCATAATGCCGGGGTCGCGGGTTCGAGTCCCGCCCCTGCTACTTACACCGCAACCACTTGGACGCTCATGTTCAAGTGGTTTTTCATACGCCTCCACGTACACGCAGACCATCTCGAATTCCGACACTGCCGCAGAGGACGCTTCCGCCTGGCGGACGGCCAGCCAGGGAGGCACCTTCTGGTCGACATGGACCTCCGACTGCCTGACATCCTGGCCGCCAAAGCGATGCGCTTCCCGGAGTCCTCTTATGGAGCCGTCACGGTCACTCTGGTGCTGGTGGGCGGGCGCCGAGTCCCACACGTGGTCCTCGCGGGCGGCACCGACATCGTAAAAATTGGCGACCAAACCATCACCTCGCCGGACCAGCTCGGGTTCAGTGTCGCCGATATCCGTGATGTGATCTCGGAGGAGAAAAAGCAGATAGGGTGTTGCCTCTTCGCGATCGCCGTGATCGTTACGGCAATGGTGATAATGCTCGGCTAGCGGAGAAAGACACCCGCTCGAATCCTAGTTGATCAGCACGTCGCCGGATGTGTAGGGCCCATTTCGTGGCGCGTCCCCTCAGCAGCGCGTCGGCGCAAGTGCCGCCGTACCGCCCCGCTCACCCGCGGAGGGACCATGCGTCACCTCAGTGGCCGGCGTCCCAGCTGGCGACTCACTTTCGTCCTGTGCGTCGCCACTTTTCTCCTCGATGGCTGCAGCGATGCCACTGGGCCCGGAACCGCCCCCCAGCCAACGATCGGACTCGCTCTGGGAGTCGGAGGGCGCCACGGCTGCCGTCTCACCACCGACGGGCGCGCGCTCTGCTGGGGTCGCGCCGACGCTGGTCAACTGGGGATCGAGACAACCCCGCTCAGGTCCATCGCGGTGCAAGCCTCCTCGGGCACCACGCGATTCACCAGTATTGCCGCCGGCGGGCTGCACACCTGTGCCCTCACCGCGGAGGGCCAGCCGTGGTGCTGGGGTGAGAACAGCGCCGGCCAGGCGGGGTTGCCGGCGAGCATGAACCAGGCCTGCGGCGAGCTGATCCACGGCTGGCAATGCGTGCCGAGCCCCCACGCGATGGAGACGGCGCTGCGGTTCGACGCCCTGGTCGCCGGCGGCGCGAACACCTGCGGCTTCGCCCGGGACGGCGCGGTCTACTGTTGGGGTTCGAATGCCGCCGGGCAGCTCGGCACCGCCTCCGCGGACACCTGCGACGGAGCTCCCTGTAGTCGCGTACCGGTCGCCCTCCCAGCCGAGCCCAGACTACGCACGCTTGCCCTGGGCACCGCCGCGCACGCGTGCGGTCTCACCGCGACGGGCGTGGCCTACTGCTGGGGCGCCAATGCGAGCGGGCAGCTGGGCCTCGGCACGGCGGGTGGGAAGTCATGATGTTCCGACGCGCGTCACCGGCGAGCTGCGGTTCAAGGCGATCGCGGTGGGCGGCGAGCATACCTGCGCGCTCGCGGCCGATGGTAGACCCTGGTGCTGGGGCCGCGACATCCTCCCGCCCGGTGAAGGGGGAGTGAGCTTCTCCGCCACGCCGATCGCCATCGAGAGCTCGCCGCCATTCGTAGATCTCATTACCGGCACGTGGGCGGCTTGCGGTCGTACCGCGGCGGGAGGCGTGTATTGCTGGGGGATCAACGCATACGGTGAGATGGGTATTACCCCAGCGGGGCTCCACACTCGGTTCAACACTCCGCAGCAGATGGTGGTAGGCCCCGCCTGGACCAGGATTGCCGGGTCTTGGGCTACCTTCTGTGGCTTGGACGCCGCGGGCGGGACCTGGTGCTGGGGGCACGGAGCGGACGGGGAGCTTGGTCCCCCGTACGATCACAGCACGGTGCCGGTGCGAATCGGCGGAGTGTGACGCCTACCCCCTTGCGCGCATCAGCACCCCTTGGAAGATTGTAGTCCCCCCTACCCACAGCTTGACCCAGGGTCGTGGCCTGGAGGCATCAATGGACACTCGCTGTCCCTGCTGCGGAATTACAGTCACCGGGCATCTCCGGTGCCCCCTCTGTGACACCCGGTTGGTCAGCGCCCGCCTCAACGTTCGGCGCACTCTCCTGTGGGCGTTCGTGGTAGAGGAGTATCTGCTGCTGATGGTCGTAATGTTGCGAACCTGAGTCGCTGCACCTAGCTGTCCGACGCCGCTCGGCTCCTCGTCGCGATCTGTCGCTGGGTCGACCGCAGATCTGCGCATATGGAGCAACCACTTGAGCGATTGCGTTCAAGTGCTTTGTCATAACTGTCTCGGTCCCCGCACCCCGATCGTTCAGAGTTGGATGTCCCTGGCCCTGGTGGGACGACGCCCGCGCCGATTCCACAGCTTCAACCGATGGGTAGTTACTGTTGCCGAGGTTCCGCTCCCACGGCGCACACTGAGACTGGCGCTCGCCGAGACTAGCGCTCGCGGCCGTACGCTATAACTTGGGCCTATACTCGCTTAGGCAAGCTCGATGCCCGCGGCCCGGTTGGTTGGTTCCGCTGTCTCTGTCCCCCGCCTCGCCCGCCCTTCGCCCTCCGGAGGGTTCTGGCGAGTCGGCTTCTCGGGTTCTGTTCCCACCGTACGGAATTCGTGCTCCGATAAAGGTGAGCGATAGTGGCGGAGTTGCTGGAGCGCCTCAACGAGGTCCTCGCCGCGCGGTACCAGATCCAGCGAGAGCTGGGGCAGGGCGGCATGGCCAAGGTATTCCTGGCCCACGACCTCAAGTACGAGCGCGCGGTCGCCGTAAAGGTGCTCCGCCCCGACCTGGCCGCCGAGGTGGGACCCACCCGGTTCCTGCGTGAGATTCAGATCGCGGCTCGCCTTCACCATCCCCATATCCTGCCGCTCTACGACTCCGATCAGGTCGATGGCCTGGTCTACTATGTCATGCCCTATATCGAGGGAGACACGCTGCGGCAGCGGCTCGCCCGGGAGCACCAGCTGCCGGTCAACGACGCGCTCCAGATCGCACGCGAAGTGGCGGATGCCTTGAACTATGCGCACGGCGCCAACGTGGTGCACCGTGACATCAAGCCGGCAAACATCCTGATTGACTCGGGTCACGCTCTGGTGGCGGATTTCGGCATCGCCAAGGCCCTGGGCACGGGGGATTCGACGACGGGACACATCGTCGGCACGCCGGCCTACATGAGCCCGGAGCAGGTCGAAGGACTGGAAAAGCTCGACGGCCGAACCGACATCTACGCCCTGGGCTGTGTGCTCTTCGAGATGCTGGTGGGGGCGGCGCCATTCAGAGGGGCGACGCTGACGGCGATCATCGCCAACCGGTTGACCTCGCCGGTTCCCTCTGCGCGATCGTTCCGCGAGCTGGTGCCCGAGGTGGTCGACGCCGCGGTCCGGAAGGCGATGGCCACGTTGCCCGCCGACCGCTTCGCGACCGCCGCCCAGTTCGCCGAGGCGTTGGGCACCTCCGCCACCGTGGCCATCGCGGTGGGCGCCGCCCAGGCGATGACCGAGGCCATCGCCAACACCAAGTCGGTGGCCGTCCTGCCGTTCGAGAACATGAGCACCGATCCCGAGAACGAATATTTCAGCGACGGGATCACCGACGACATCATCGCCCAGCTCTCCAAGATCAGCGCGCTGAAGGTGATCTCCCGCACTTCCACCATGCAGTACAAGAAGTCCACCAAGAAGATCGCCGCCATCGCCGAGGAGCTCGGCGTCGCGGCGGTCCTCGAGGGCAGCGTCCGGCGGGCGGGGCAGCGGGTGCGGATCGTCGCGCACCTGGTCGATCCCAGGACCGAAAAGCATCTCTGGGGTGAGACCTTCGACCGCCAGCTGAGCGACATCTTCGAGGTGCAGAGCGAGGTGGCTCAGCAGATCACCGGGGCGCTCTCCTTGGCCCTGTCGCCGGAGGAGAAGCAGCGGGTCGAGAAGAAGGCGACCAGCGATGCCGACGCGTACAACCTGTATCTCCTGGGACGCTTCCACGCGAACAAGTGGTCCGAAGCCGACGTGCAGAAGGCCATCGAGTATTACCAGCTGGCCATCGCCAAGGATCCCGCATATGCGGTGGCCTATGCGGGGCTGGCCGACGCATACGAGCTGCTGAGCATCGGATTCAGCTCCAAGCCCCCCGTCGAGTACCTGACGCAGGCGAAGACCATGGCCCTGAAGGCGCTGGACATGGACGACTCCCTCGCCGAAGCGCATACGTCGCTGGCCTACGCCCGCTGGCTGGCAGATCTGGACTGGTCCGTCGCCGAGCGCGGGTTCAAGCGTGCCATCGAGCTCCAGTCGAGCTACGTGATGGCCCACGAATGGTACGCCGAGTACCTGGCCGCGCTCGGTCGGCACGACGAGGCGCTCTCGGAGATCAAGCGCGCCCAGCAGCTCGACCCGCTGTCCGTACCGGTCACCCGCGCCGTGGGCTGGGTGCTGTATTTCGGCCGCCGGTACGACCTGGCGATCGAGGAGCTGCGGAAGGCGCTTGGCGATGAACCCGGAGTTTCTGGGGGCGCGGCTGGTGCTCTGGTGGGTGTATATCGCGCAGGGGGCCTTCGAGCAGGCGCTCGCCGACATCCGAAAGGAGGTCGAGCGCCCCGGCCTCCGCACCATCAAGAAGCTGACGCTGGCCTACGCCTGTGCCGCCTCGGGCAACAAGGAAGAGGCCAGTGGGATTCTGTGGGAGCTGGAGCCCAAGCTGGCGACCGAGCACCGGCTGGCACTGCTGGCGGCGCTCCCGTTCACGGCGTTGGACTCGAAGGATCGCGCATTCGAGCAGCTGGAGCGGGCGTACCAGCTGCGGGAGCCGGGACTGTTGTTTCTCAAGGTCGCCCCCTGGGCCGACCCCTTGCGCTCGGACCCGCGGTACGGCCCGATGGTGGAGAAGCTGGGACTCGGCTGACCGGCTGCCGGTCGGTCGGGGAGGGTGGCGATGGCAACCGACACGGGTCTGATCGCACTGCTGGTGCGCCTCACCGAACCCTGGGCGTCGTTCTACAACGACTCCCCAACCGTGCAGACCGGAGTGATCTTTCTACATCTCGCGGGCATCTTCCTCGGCGGCGGCTTCGCCATCGCCACCGACCGTGAGACTTTTATCGCCCTGCGCGTCGCGCGCCTCTCGGGCCAGATCCGGCACCTGGCGCACCTCCACACGATCCACCGACCGGTGATGGTGGGGCTGGTGATGGCGCTGAGTAGCGGGTTGCTGCTGTGGGCCGCCGATGTGGAGACATTCATGCGGTCGCCGGTGTTCTGGGTAAAAATGGTCCTCCTCGGACTCCTGCTGGGGAACGGCTACCTGCTGGCTCGGACCGAGACCGCGCTGCGGGAGGGCGAGCCCGATTCCCCGCGCCTGTGGGGCCGCCTGCGGTACATCTCCGCCGCGAGCATCGCGCTCTGGCTCGGCGTGATCCTCGCCGGCACAGTGCTCATGAGCGCATGACCGGCCATCCGGCGGGGGAGCCGCCGATGCAGCGTGACGCGGCCTGCGCGTGGTGCGCCAGCTTCGCGTCGCGGCGGGATTTTCTTCGCGAGGCGGCTTCGCTGCTCGGGTGCGTCGCCGCGCTCGGTGCGCCGGGCCCTTCGATCCGCTTGCCGCTCGAGCTCGCGACCGCGCTCCGCCTCGTCGGCGGGGAGGCCGTCTATCCCATCCCGGCGCAGGATGGCGCCACCATCGATCGGGACCACGAGGTGATCCTGGTACGCTATCAGGATCGGGTGTACGCTTTCGGCCTCTCCTGCCCCCACCAGCGTACCGCCCTGCGGTGGCAGAGGAGAGGGGCGCTTTCAATGCCCGAAGCACAAGAGCACGTTTCAGCTGGATGGTACCTTCCTGGCGGGTCGGGCCACGCGGAGTCTGGACCGGCACGCGCTTCGGCGCGACGGCGACACCGTGGTGGTCGATCTGTCGGCGCTGCTTGCAGGAGGACCGGGATCGCGAGCGCTGGGTGGAGGCGGTGGTGCAGCTGTAGTGACTCGGCAGGAGGCGCGATGGGGACGCCGCCACGAAAGGGCGACCAGCGGCGCACGCTGAGAGCCTGGACGCTCGAGGCGACGGTGCTCTGGGTGCAAGCTCTGTGGTCGGCCCGCCGGTGAGGTCGAGGCCCCCGCCGTCGAACCGGCGGCCCCGCCGAGCTCGCCGGCTGTCGCTGCACCGGCCGCGACGCCGGACTCGTCCCGCGACCGGCTGGCCGTCACGGAGGCGGAGTACCAGGGCTGGAAGTACTACGCCGGTGTACTGCGAACGCTGCCATGGCCCGATGCGCTCGGCACGCGGATGCGCCCGACTTGCGCTATCTCGATCTCGCCCGAGGGGGAAGTGTCGGCCGACTCGTTCGCGGGTGGTCGTGCGGAAGGGGGCGGAGAACCGCGAAGAGAACAAGGTGATGAAGGGGTTCGAGGATCTGCTGGACGACGAGCGGATCGATCAGATGTACGCCTACGTGAAGGCCCGCAGCGAAGGGCGTCTCGCGGCGGGCCGGCCGCACCGGGCACCCGGACCCTAGCGCTGACGAGGGTGTCCTGCCTATCACCATCTCGCACTTGGGAGAATCGAACATGAACGGCCGTCCAGGGCTCCCCCTCCTGCCTGTCGCATCGCTGCGGCTCGCCGGACCTCGCGGTCTGCCTCGCCATGGCTCTCGGCTGCCGCGGCACGCCGGACGCCAACGCTCCCGCGGGAGACGGATCGGGCGCGTCGGCGCGTCCGATGCGCAGGGCAAGCCGACGATCGCCATCATCCGCGCCGCCGACTGGATGGGCCGCGAGTGGAGTGAGGACGCGATCAAGCTGGGGCTGCGGGAGTCCGACATGGAGGAGGGCCGGGACTACGAGCTCAAGATCTCCAGCGCGCAGGGCGACCTGGCGACGCTCCCCAGTCTCATCGACGCCGCCATCGACGCCAAGGTCAAGGTCATCGTCACCCTCCAGGACGCCACCCTTCAGGCGGCGGTGCAGCGGGTCAAGACGGTGCCGGTCGTCTTCAATCTGCTGTCCGATCCGTTCGCCGCCGGCGCCGGAACCAGCGACAGCAACCACCTCCCCAACATCACCGGCGTGTACTCGCCGGGTTTCGGCGATCCGGAGCAGACCAAGCGGGTGGAGCTGATCAAGCGGGTCGTGCCCAAGGCGCGCCCGATCGGCGTCCTGTTCAGCCCGGAGGAGCAGCTGTCGGTGGACGTTCAAGGACCGGCTGACCAAGGCGGCCGGCAGGCCGGGCCTGCGGGTGACCGCCGTGCCGGTGAGCAACGTCGGCGAAGTCGGCGACGCGACCCGGTCGCTCTGCAGCCAGAAGGTCGACGCGATCGAGCTCTTCGGCAACGCCGCCCACGCGGGATTCGCGAGCCTGATCAAGGTGGCGAAGGAGTGCAAGGTGCCGGTGTTCTCCCCCTCGCCGTTCGAGGTGATGCAGGGAGCGGTCGCCTCCTTCTACCCGGACTTTCAGGAGGGGGGCGTGGAGGCGGGCAAGATGATCGCGCGGGTGCTCCGGGGCGAGAGCCCCGCATCGATTCCCTTCTACCGGCTGCAGACCACCAAGCTGGTGGTCAATCCCGGCGACGCCGGCAAGCTGGGCATTCCACTGCTCTCCCGGACCTGGTGAAGCAGGCCGACTCGGTCGTGGGCGGGGACGCGCAGAAGCAATGAAGATCGACGCCGCCCGCGAGGGAGGCTCCGCGCTCCTTCAGCTGGAGGGACGCCTCGATCGGGAATGGGCCGAGCATCTCTCCGACACCCTCGAGGACCTGCTGCAGGACGGGCGTCCGGTCGCTCGACATCGACTTCTCCGGGGTGACCTACGTCAGCTCGGCGGCCACCCAGGTGCTGACCCGATGGCACCAGGAGCTGGCCGCTCCTGCGCGGCGAGGTGCGGCTCACGTCGCTGCCGCCGGCGGTGCGCGAGGTGTTCGCCGATGCCGGTTGGGACTCGGGTTCCGGCAGCCTCGAGCGTCCGGCCGGTGCGCCCGATCGACCTCCGGCAGTCCTCCTGGCATGCCGCGGGACGAGTTCGCCGCGAGCGGCCAGTACGAGATGTCACCCAGCACTCCAGGCGGGCGCGTTGACTTGTCGACCTGCACGGCGACCCCGACCGGCTCGTCGAGGTGCCGCTTCGAGCCGGACGACTGCTGCACCGCGACGCTCTCCCGGCGGGCGGATTCGGCCTGGGCCTCGGCGCGATCGGGAGCAGCTACGAGGAATGCCATGTCCGTTTCGGAGAGCTGATCGCGGTTGCGGGCTGCGTCGCGTACTTCCCCAGCGACGGCGCCCGGATGGCGGACTACCTCGTCGGTGGCGATCGGGTCGCCCCGCGCGCGGTGCTGGCGTCGGGCCTGACCTGCGAGGGCGAGCTTCTCGCAGCTGGTGCGATTCAGCGCCAAGCCGGAGGCGGAGGCGGTTCCCCTGTCCGAGTTGGCGACCGTCGCGCTCGATGCGGCCGGCAGGCGGGTCGCCGGACTGGTCGATCGCCGGCGAGGCGGCCGGGCTGTGCGGGGCGCAGGCTGCGGCGGTCCCCGGCGCACGATGCCGCGCCGGTGCGGTTCGAGGTGCCGGCGGTGCGCGAGTGGCTGTCGTTCGCGCCCGAGCGCACCCATTCCATGACGACCGCGCTGATCGCCGGCGTGGTTGCCCGGGCGCCGACGGGCCCCCTCGCGGCCCACCTCCGTCCGCTCGGTGCGGACCGGGGAGCTTCACGGGCATTTTCATGCCGCGGTCTTCTCCTATCAGCCGCTGCCTCAGCGCACGGTGGAGCTTGCCGACTCTGGTGAAGGGACTGTTCGCGAACCATCAGCTGCGTGACGTCCTGCACCTTGTCTGGGACGATCGCGGGCGAGGCCGCGGTGGGCCGAGAGCGCGCTGGTGCGCGGTGTCGGCTGGGTCGGCACCCATCACCCAGGTCTGCTGAGCCCCGCGCGTGAACCTGCTGATCGGAGCGGCGACGATCGGCCTCATTCTCGCGCCGCTCGCCCTCGGCGTCTTCATCAGCTACCGCATCTATCACACGCTCGACCTCACCGCCGACGGGTCGTTCGGGGTGGGGGCGGCCGTCGTCGCCGCGCTCCTCGTGCGGGACGTGCATCCGCTCGCGGCCACCGCCGTCGGCGCCATGGCTGGTGTCGATCGCGGGCGGCGTCACCGGGGTGCTGCACACCGGGTTTCTGGTGAGCGCGCTGCTGGCCGGAGTGCTGACCAGCACCGCGCTCTACTCGGTGAACCTGTTTCTCATGGGAGGCGGCAACCTCTCCCTCGCGTCGGCCGAGAGCCTCGTGACCCTGGCCGAGCGGGTGGGACAGCAGGTGCTCGGGATCCCGCCCAGCCTCACGCTGCTCGGCACCACCGTGAGCGGAGGTCGGATCGCGGAGCTGATGCTCATGGCGCTGCTCGCCGGCGGCCTGGCGCTCGGCCTGGCGCTCTTCCTGGGGACCGATCTCGGATTGGCGATGCGAGCCGCAGGCAACAACCCCCAGATGGCGAAGGCCGTCGGCATCGACGTGGATCGGATGATCGTGCTCGGCCTCGGCCTTTCCAACGGACTCATCGCGCTTGTCGGGCGCGCTGATCGCGCAATACGAGGGCTTCGCCAACATTCAGATGGGCATCGGGGCCGTGGTCACCGGCGTGGCAACGCTGCTGGTCGGTGAGACGCTGGTGGGGAAGCGTCCGTTGGGGCGTTGGATCGCGGGAGCGGTCGTGGGCGCGGTGGTCTTTCGCCTTCTGGTGGCGGCCGCGGTGCGGGCCGGGCTGTCGCCGAACGCGCTCAAGCTGGTGACCGCGGTCCTGGTCCTGAGCGTGCTGGTGCTTCCAAACCTGGCGCGCCGGGTTCGCCGTCGGGTCACGGCCGGGGCGGTCCGAGTCAATGCCTGAGGTCGCGCTCAAGCTCGAGGCCGTGTCGCACGTTTTTCATCCGGGCACGCCGAACGAGGTGCGTGCGCTCGACGCCGTCGACCTGGAGCTGCCGCGGGGCAGCTTCACCGTGGTGCTCGGAACCAACGGGTCGGGGAAGTCCAGTCTGCTCGGCGCGATCGCCGGCAGCCTGACGCCGGCGCAGGGCAGGGTGTACCTGGACGGCCGGGAGGTGACCGGGTGGTCCGAACACCGGCGGGCCGGCCTGATCGGCCGGGTCTTCCAGAACCCGTTCACCGGTACGGCGTCCGACCTGAGCGTCGCGGAGAATCTGGGCCTCGCATCACGGCGGGGTAGGCGGCGGTGGCTCCGTCGAGCCTTGACCGCCGAGCGCCGGCAGGTCATGCGAGGGAAGGTCGCCCTCCTGGGGATGGGACTCGAGGACCGGCTCGATACCCCCATCGGGCTCCTGTCGGGCGGTCAGCGGCAGGCGCTGACGGTGCTGATGGCGACGATGGTGCGCCCGACCCTGTTGCTGCTGGACGAACACACCGCCGCGCTCGACCCACGCAGCGCCGAGGTGGTGATCAAGCTGACGCAGGACGTCATTGCCGCTCGGCGGGCTCACGACCCTGATGGTCACCCATTCGATGGCGCAGGCAGTGCAGCTGGGGGATCGCGTGCTGGTCATGCATCGGGGGCGAATCGCATACGACCTGAGGGACATCCGCCGGCGGCGGCTGTCGGAGGATGACCTGCTGCAGCTCTTCGATCAGCTCCGCTGGGCCGACCGGCTGGATCAATCGGCCGCCGAGATGCTCCGGCGCGCATACGTATAGTCCGAACCTGGAAATACCATCCGAGGAAGCGCCGTGATGCATTGGGCCCATCAGTGATCCCAGGGGAATGAATCGGTGACGGAAGTCCGGGAAGTGCTCGCGGAAGCCCTGGGCGGCCGCTACGCGCTCGAACGTGAGCTCGGGCGCGGCGGCATGGCGACCGTCTACCTCGCGCGCGACCTCGGCCAGGGCGACCTCATGGCCATCAAGGTCATGCACCCCCAGCTGGCGACCGCGTTGGACAGCCGGCGCTTCGTCCGCGAGATGGGGATCGCCGCCGCTCTGGTGCATCCGCTCATCGTACCGCTCCACGACTCGGGCAACGCCGGTGACGTGCTGTACTATGTCATGCCGTATGTCGAAGGCGAGTCACTCTACGATCGGCTGCAGCGGGAGCGGCGGCTTCCGATCGAGGAGGCCCTCCGGATCACGCACGACGTGGCCACCGGCCTGGGATACGCTCACAGTCGCGGGGTGCTGCACCGGGACGTGAAGCCCGAGAACATCCTTCTCGCGGGGGGCCGTGCGCTGATCGCCGACTTCGGCCTCGCTCGGGCCATCGGCGCGGCGGACTATCAGAAACTCACGGAGACCGGCGTCATCGTCGGCACCCTCTACTACATGAGTCCGGAGCAGCTCCGGGAAGACCGCGATCTGGACCAGCGGGCGGATATCTACAGTCTGGGGTGCATCCTGTACGAGATGCTGACCGGCGGCCCGCCGTACACCGGACGGTCCATCACGGAAGTGGCGAACCGAATCCTTCGGGCGTCCATTCCCTCGGTACGTAAAGTGCGCCCGGAGGCGCCTGCAGCCGTCGATCAGGCGATCAGTGGCGCCCTCGCGAAGGCCGCGGCTGAACGATTCGCGACCATGGAGGAGTTCGCGGCTGCACTTTCCCGGGCCGCGGTGGGATCGACCGGGTGACCGCTCTGAACCTCGATTCGGCAACTGACACAAACTCGATGGAAGGATCGCTTATGGCCGCGCGGCACTCCCTGGCATGCCTTCTCAGCCCACTTTCATGCGTGTTCCTGCTCCAGGGCTGTGCCGCCATATTCGGTTCCAAGGGTACCGATGTGACGCCAGTCTCCGATACTGCGGTCGTCGCGGCGGAGCCGCCGCGGGACACGGCAACCGTCGCGCAGCCGCCCGGTCAGCCTTTCCAAGCCAGCGCGCCCAACGAGATAGTGTCGGAGCGGGTCAAGGCGGATCGCCGCAAAGCCGTCGGCGACATCCTGCGCACCGGCCTCGCCACGACCGTGGAGCAGGGGCCGCCCGGCATTCTCCGGGTCGGGGTGGGCCCCAGGTTCCACACTCACCAGGCGCGCCTGTACTACTTCACCCAGCTGGCATTCGCCTATGACTCGTGGTCCGCAGACGGCCGCCGGCTCATCATCGAGCTTTGGGAGCGGGGCAGAAAGATCGGCGAGTACTCGAATCAGGCGTTCGCGATCGGGCCCGAGCACACCACGCCTCTCGGCTGTCCCGATACCGCTACGACCGGACTTTGCAGTCCCCTGGGACGGTCGGCGCAAGAGGACGACCGCCCCGACACGGCGGCACCGGGCGAAGCTGCCGTGCCGCCGCCGGCTCAGGCCATGCCGGCCACGAAGCCCAGGGAGCGGTCCGGCCTGCATCTCGGCCTCGGTCTCGGTGCCGGCGTCATGGACACTCCTTGTAAGGGATGTGACTTCGCCAGTGAGACGGGTTTCTCGGGATTCCTGTCGGTGGCCGGCTCGGTGGGCGAGAAGACGTTTCTGGGGGTCGAGGGCACCGGATGGACGAAAAACACATCAGGCGCCACAGTACGGGTGTACAGCTTGATGGCCCAGGCGACCGAGTATCTGAGCCCGACCAGCGGCCTCTTTCTGAGCGCGGGATTAGGGGTGGTCGGATACCAGGAAGACACGGACCTGGGAGATCGCACCGCGAGCGCCATCGGGTTCTCCGGCAGAGTGGGGTACGAGGTCGGTGCCGGCAGTCTCGCATTCGCGCCCTACGTGGGAATCGTGAGGATCGTTCGCGGGCGCGGATGTCAAACTGGACGGGGAGGACGCTGAATTGAACATAGCCATCAGCAATGTTCAGTTCGGGCTCAGCATCGTGGTGCCCTGAGCCGACTCGGGAGGGATCCCTTCCGGCTGCCACGGCCATTGCTTCCGGCGTCACAGCGAGCTGCAACCCGCTGTCATATAGTGCCTTCGTGAAAGTCACTACCGCTGTCTTGACGCTTGCCGTGCTGGGCTGCTCGCCGCGCGGAAACGCCCAAGCCCCCGCCCGCGCGGGCCTGCCGGCAGATCTCGAGCGCGCCTCCCACGCCTCACGCGGCCCCGTCGAAGCCGAGATGCGGCATGTGCTCTATCACGTGGACGACCGCGTGGTGCTGCAGATCCGCCATCTTCGGGGCGCCCTGCTTCCGACCCGGGACGCTCCGCCGTGGTTCGACGATCCCGAGTCGTTCACCCTCGCCATCGACACGGGCGAGGTGAGCATCTCACCCGCGAGCCTCAGCGCACTGTTGAACGACTACGTGTTCAATTACAAGGGCACCCCGCTCAAGGACCTCAAGGTCACGATCGAGCGAGGGCAGCTGAAGCAGACCGGGACGTTGCACAAGGTGATCGATCTGCCGTTCACCATCCGGGCCACGCTCAGCGCGACACCCGATGGAAGGCTCCGGCTGCATCCAACATCGGTCAAGGTGGCGGGGATCGGCGTGAAGGGGTTGATGCGTACCTTCGGGATCGAGCTGGACAATCTGGTGCACGTCAAGCAAGGGCGCGGCGTCCAGATCGCCGAGAACGATTTTCTGCTCGCGCCGGCCGGTCTTCTTCCGCCGCCCCGAATCGAAGGCCGGGTGACGGCCGTTCGACTCGAGGACGGTAGGATCGAACAGATCTTCGGTGCCTCCACCCGGCGCGGTCGCTTGCAGCCCCTGCATCCCAGCAATCCCTCGGCACCGAACTACATGTTCTACCGGGGGAAAATCCTCCGCTTCGGCAAGCTCACCATGGTGGATGCGGATCTCCAGATCGTGGATGGCGATCCCAAGGACCCCTTCGACTTCTACCTTGCCCACCTGAACGAGCAGCTCGTGGCCGGCCAGAGCCGAAACCAAGCCGACTTCGGCCTGGTCACCGTAATGCCCGACTACGCCGATCTCGAGCGGCACGCACTCGGTAGGGGCGAAGGCGCAGTGATGACCGGACCGCCGGAACTCTCGAGTAGCGCCGCAGGCCAGGCTGCGGCCGGGCTGGCTCGGATTCTACCCGACCATCCTACCCGACTCGTGGTATCCTCTGTATACCGCCCACGGGAACTATCCGACCTACGTGTGGCTGGAGACCTCCCACGGCATCACCCGCGTTCAGCGCTCCGACGTGGAGGTTCGCGACGCGCCGTGACCGGGAGTCTGGCTACTTCGGCGGCCCCGAACGCAACAGCGCTCTCGCCTTGAGGACCGCATCCTCCGCGCCGGCAAGGGCCAGCACGTCTCCCGCCCGCAACACTTCACGCCCCACCGGGAGAATTACGGAGTCGTCCGGCCGCACGATGACCAGCACCGTGGCGTCCGTGGTGTCGCGCAGGTCGAGCTCGGCGAGCGAGCGGCCTACCGCGTAGTCGTCCGGACCGACCGCCACCGAGACCGGCTGCCCCAGACCCGGGATCAGATCGTAGATCCCCGAGAGCGCGCGGGCCTGTTCCGGGGCCGCGGCGAGGACGGCCACGCCGGACTCGCTGTCGCTCGCGCGGCGCCGGTGCAGGACCGGCTCGCTCCGGCTCCCCGGCGCTTCCCGCCATCTGCTTCCCCAGGGCCGCGAGAATAATTTCCGCCCCGGCCTGGGTGTGGCCCTGAAGGTTGGTGGCGCTGCGCCAGAACGCGATCGCGAGTACGGCCAGCGCGCCGAAGAAGACCGCGGTGCCCAGGTGTCTGGGGAGGAACGGCTCCGTGAGCGCCACCAGCGGCACGCCGACCATCGCCACCATCACCAGCTGCCAGGTGACGAGGAAGCGCGCGGCGCGGCGCGGCGCCGAGATCGACGCCGCGAGTCGGGGCCGGGAGCGCCCGCAGCGCGATCGCCTGGCCCAGCGCCGCGGCGGTCCGCAGCAAGCCGATCGCCAGCGGCGCCGCCAGCGCCGCGGCTCCGGCGAGCACCGCGAGCCGGGCCGGCTCCGGCGCGAGCTCGGTTCGCTCGTGAGAGCGCCGACCGCGACATCGAGCTCGAGCGCGACGCCGAGCGCGATGGCGCCGAGCAGCACGGCGTCGAGCACCAGCAGCCCGGCCAGCCCCGTTCGCGTGACCGGCGGCCGACGTCGCGCGGACTGCTGCGCAGCGCTCTCCATCCACGATCCGTAGAGCGCGGCGAAGGTCTGCAGCGGCCGCGGCAGCTTGCGATCCACCCATGACGCGACCGGCCCGGCCAGCGCGGATCAGCCACGGCGTGGTCAGCGTCGTGATCGCCGAGACCGCCACCGCGACGGGATAGAGGAAGTCCCCGGTGGCGCCGCTGGCCAGCCCGATGCCGGCGATGATGAAGGAGAACTCGCCGATCTGCGCCAGGCTCATCCCGGCCTGCACCGAGGTCCGGGTGCCGTAGCCGGCGAGGAACGCGCCCGACGCTGACGAACGACGATCTTGCCCGCGACCACGAGCACGGTGAACACCACCACGGCCACCCAGTGCTCCGCGATCAGCCGCGGGATCGATCAGCATGCCGACCGCGACGAAGAAGATCGCGGCGAACATGTCGCGCACCGGCTGCACCAGGTGCTCGATGGCCTTCTCCTCGCCCGACTCCGCCACCAGCGAGCCGGCCAGGAACGCGCCCAGCGCCACCGAGTAGCCGAAGGTGAGCGCGAGTAGGCGAACGCGAAGCAGATGCCCATGGCGGCCACCACCGTGGTCTCCGGGCGGTCCAGCCGGACGACGGCGCGCATCAGGCGCGGCACGATCAGCAGCCCCACCACCAGCAGCCCGACCAGGAACAGGCCGAGCCGGCCGGCCGTGGCCGCCAGGTCGCCGGCGGAGATGCCTCCCGACGCCGAGATCGCGGTGAGGACGGCGAGCAGGAAGATCGCGATCAGGTCCTCGACGATCAGCACGCCGAAGACGATCCGGGTGAACCGCCCCGGATCCCCTGCTCGGCGAACGCCTTGACGATGATCGTGGTGCTGGAGATCGCGATGATCGCGCCGGCGAACACGCTCTCCAGGGCGGTCCAGCCGAAGAGCCGGCCGACGAGGTAGCCGAGCCACCATCACGCTGGTCTGGAGCACGGCGATCAGCGACGCGCCGTGGGCCCCACCGCGAACAGCTTCCGCAGGCTGAACTCGAGCCCGAGCGAGAACATGAGCAGGATGACGCCGAGCTCGGAGAGGACGCGAACCATCGCCTCGTCGGCGACGAGCGGGATCGGCACGTGCGGGCCGACGATCATGCCGGCCAGCAGGTAGCCGAACACGACCGGCTGGCGCAGCCGCTGGAAGACGATCGTCGCCGCGGCGGCCACGCCCATGACCAGGGCCAGAGTGCGGAGAAATTCGTGGGGATCGTTCACCCGACAAACATCAGTCATCGCGTAGAGGTGTCAACCGGTTAACTTTCCCGCGATGGACCTCCACGACGAGTTCCGCGCGCATCTCACCTCGCTCGCGCTGCCCGGCGGCCGCGCGCTCGTCGCAGTCTCCGGCGGGCTCGACTCCGTCGTCCTCCTCGACCTCCTCCATCGTGCCGCCAGGCCCCCAGCTCGAGCTCGTGGTGGCGCACGCCGATCACGGCATTCATCCCGACAGTGGGTCGGTCGCCGCAGCGGGTGGCCGCCTTCGCCGCTGGTCTCGGACTTCGGTGCGAGGTCGTACGGTTGAAGCTCGGAGCGGGGACCGGCGAGACGTCGGCCCGCGAGGCGCGCTATGCCTGGCTGTTCGCCCTCCGCGAGCGGCTCGGCGCCACCGTCGTCTTCACTGCGCATCACGCCGACGACCAGGCCGAGACGGTGCTCATGCGGGCCCTCGAGGGCTCGGGGCCGGGCGGGCTCGCAGGCATGCGGGCGGTCAGCGGGCCCGCTGGTTCGTCCGCTGCTCGGCTTCTCCCGGGTGACGCTGGCCGCGCTACGCGCGGCAACGGGGGCTGCCGGTCTGGGTGGATCCGGCCAACAGCGATCCCGTCCACCTGCGGTCCTGGATCCGCTGCGATCTGCTGCCGTCGATCCGGACGCGCCTCCCCGAGGTGGACGCGAGGCTGCGCCGGCTGGGATCCCACGCCGCCCGGGAGCGGGAGGCATGGGAGCCGCGCGATCGACCTCCTTCCCGGGCTCGATCCGCGAGCGCGAAGAGCGGCGGAATTTCCGTTGCTGCCGCCCCCTTCGCGGCCTATGATTCAGCCCTGGCCCACACCGTGCTGATGGCCGCGGCGCGGCGCGCGGGCTTCGCCATGGGCCCGGGGCGCGCGGCGCGGGTGAGGCGGCTCCTGACCGGCCGGAGCGAGCGGCCGGGAAGTGCCGCTGGGGGCGGCTGGCGCGCCGAGCTGGCGTTCGACCGGCTGCGCATCGTGCGGGGCTCGGAGCCGGACGCGGCTGGCGCGCTGGCCCTGGACGGGTCGGAGCGGGGAGCGACTCTGGGGGGAATGGCGGATCACCTGGCGGTCCGAGGCCGCGCCCGCAGCGACAGGAGCGCGTCGGACGGACCGCCTGGTTCCAGTCCGGATCCGCTGATCGTCCGGCCCTGGGCACCCGGAGACAAGGTCCGGCCGTTGGCGGGGACCGGGCGGCCGGCTGGTGGTCCGCTGCTTTCAGGACGCCCGGGTGCCGCGGCGGAACCGGCGGAGACTGGCCGGTGCTCGCCGCGCAGGATCTCGTGGTGCTGGATCCCGGGCGTCTGCCGGTCGGACGCCCTGCTGCCACCCGCAGGAGCGGAGGCGCTTCGTGTCGATGCTGAGCACGCCTGAGGTGCTGCGCCGGACCGGCGGCAAGCCGGTCAAGTCGATCGTCTACGATCGAGGCGACCATCGCGGCCCGGGTCGAGGAGCTGGGCGCGGAGATCACCCGGGCGTATCCCGACGGCGAGCTGCTCGTCCTCGGGCTGCTCAAGGGGAGCTTCATCTTCCTGAGCGACCTGGTCCGGAAGATCGAGCGGCCGCTCCAGGTGGATTTCCTGGTGGCGAGCTCCTACGGCGACGGGAAGGTCTCCAGCGGGACGGTCCGGCTGCTCTACGACCCCGAAACCCGGCTGGAGGGCAAACACATCCTCCTGGTCGAGGATATTATTGATACGGGGAAGACGCTCCAGCGCCTGATGGCGCTGCTGGCCGAGCGGAAGCCGCGGAGCCTCGCCATCTGCGCCCTGCTGGACAAGCAACTGGCGGCCGAGCCGCGGCCGGAGCTCCGGTTCGTCGGGCTTCCAGGCGCCGCCGGCGTTTCTGGTCGGGTACGGACTCGACCACGCCGAGAACTATCGTCATCTCCCGTTCATCGCGGACTTGGAATAAATGGCAGACCGACTTCCATCCCGGCCCCCGCGCACCAACTGGGGCAACCTGAGCAAGAACCTGGCCCTCTGGCTGCTGGTGGGGCTGCTGGCGCTGGCGCTCTTCCAGATGATGAGCCGCCAGCGGAACCCGACCCAGGAGTTCTCCTACACCGAGTTCAGCCGGCAGCTCGACCAGGGCAACGTCGCCCGGGTCGAGGTGTTCGACGGCAAGCGCCTCGAGGGCGACTTCCGCGCGCCGGTCACCCAGGACGGCCGGTCCGCCAAGAGCTTCACCGTGCTGCTGCCGGTGGCCAACAGCGAGGCGTTCATCAAGCGGCTCGAGGAGGCCGGCGTGCCGATCCTGGCCAAGGAGCCCAAGGGCGGCATCACCGCGATCATCATCGCGGCGCTGCCCTGGATCGTGATCCTCGGCCTCTGGTTCTTCCTGCTGCGCCAGCTCCAGGCCGGCGGCAGCCGGGCGTTCGCCTTCGGGAAGTCGAAGGCCAAGCTGCTCGCGGGCGACACGCCGAAGGTCACCTTCGCCGACGTGGCCGGCGCCGACGAGGCCAAGGTCGAGCTCCAGGAGATCATCGAGTTCCTGAAGGACCCGCAGAAGTTCACCCGGCTGGGCGGCCGGCTGCCCAAGGGCGCGCTGCTGGTCGGCCCGCCGGGCACCGGCAAGACCCTGCTCGCCAAGGCGGTCGCCGGCGAGGCGGGCCGTCCCTTCTTCTCGATGTCGGGCTCCGACTTCGTCGAGATGTTCGTGGGCGTCGGCGCGAGCCGGGTGCGCGATCTCTTCGAGCAGGGCAAGGCCCACGCGCCCTGCATCATCTTCATCGACGAGATCGACGCCGTCGGCCGGCACCGCGGCGCCGGGCTCGGCGGCGGGCACGACGAGCGGGAGCAGACGCTCAACCAGCTGCTGGTCGAGATGGACGGCTTCGAGTCCAACGACGGCGTCATCCTGATCGCCGCCACCAACCGGCCCGACGTGCTCGATCCGGCGCTGCTCCGGCCCGGCCGCTTCGACCGGCAGATCGTGGTGGACGCGCCCGACGTGCGCGGCCGCGAGGGCATTCTCCGGGTGCACACCCGGAAGATCCCGCTCGGCTCCGACGTGCGGCTCGACACGATCGCCAAGGGCACGCCCGGGCATGGCCGGCGCCGACCTGGCCAACCTGGTCAACGAGGCGGCGGTGCTCGCCGCGCGGCGCAACAAGACCCTGGTGGACATGCAGGACTTCGAGGACGCCAAGGACAAGGTGATGCTCGGCGTCGAGCGGCGGAGCCTGGTGCTCACCGAGGACGAGCGGAAGCTCACCGCGTACCACGAGGCGGGCCACGCCATCGTCGCGCTCAAGATTCCGGGCAGCGATCCGATCCACAAGGTCACCATCGTGCCCCGCGGGCCGCGCGCTCGGCCTCACCGCCTCGCTGCCCGAGGTGGACCGCCACAACTACACCAAGGACTGGCTGATCGGCAGCCTGGCGATGTTCTTCGGCGGGCGGGTGGCCGAGGAGATCGTCTTCGGCGCCGACAAGGTCACCACCGGGGCGGGGAACGACATCGAGCGCGCCACCGGGCTCGCCCGCCGGATGGTCACCCAGTTCGGCATGAGCGAGGTGATCGGCCCGCTGGCGGTCGGCGACAAGGAGCAGGAGATCTTCCTCGGCCGCGAGTTCGCCCAGCGGCGGGAGATCTCGGAGCGCACCGCCCAGATGGTGGACGACGAGGTGAAGCGGCTGATCGACGAGGCCTACGCCCGCGCCACCGCAGATCACTCAGCGAGAATCGCGAGCTGCTCGACCGGATCGCCGTGGCGCTGCTCGAGCGGGAGACGATCGACCGGGAGGATCTCGACCGGCTGGTCAAGAACCTGCCGCTGCCGCCGCGGAAATCTCTCGCCCGATCCGGCCGCGGCCGGCCAATCCGCCCGCGGCCAAGCCGGGCGTCACGCCCAGCACGGGCGCCGATCCTCGGAGCGCCGCCGGCCGAACCCGCCGGCGCGTGAATGTCACGCCGCTGGCGCTCCACTCGCCGGGGGCGGTGCGCGAAGCGCTCCGCTCCCACGGGTGGGAGGACGGGCTCGCCGCGCGCCTCCGCCGGCGGCATCCATCCCCTCGCCTTCCATCTGACCGGCCTGGACCAGGGCGCGCTCGAGGCCCTGGTCCGCTTCGGTGGCGGCCTCGGCCTCGAGGTCCTCACCGGCGATGACTGGGCGATCCTCGCCGGCAGCCGCTCCGGCTGAGCGCGTTCGCCCGGCCCTGGACCGCGCCGGAGCCGCTGGCGGAGGTCGCGCTCCAGGTCGGGCTCGCCATGCCGGCCGACCCGGGCCCGTCTGGCGAACCGCACGCGGTCCGATCCCGCTCGACCGGCCGGTCCTCGTCGGCATCCTCAACGTCACCCCCGACAGCTTCAGCGACGGCGGCCGCTTCACCGGCGCCGACGCGGCGCTGGCCCACGCGGAGTCGCTGCTCGCGGACGGCGCGACGATCGTCGACGTCGGCGGCGAGTCCACCCGGCCGGGGCGCACGGAGCGTGGTCCCGCCGAGGAGGAGCTGCGGCGGGTCGTGCCCGGTGATCGAGGCGCTGGTGCGAGCCCATCCCGATCTGCTCGTCTCGGTCGACACGGTGAAGGCGGCCGTGGCGCGGGCGGCGCTCGACGCCGGCGCCGCGATCGTGAACGACGTCACCGCGTTCCGGCTCGATCCCGCGATGGCCGGCGTCGTCGCCGGCACGCGGGGCCGGGCGTGATCCTGATGCACTCGCGCGGCGGGCTGCTCGAGATCGCCTCCTACGAGCACGCCGAGTACGGCGGCGACGTCGTGGGCGGCGTGCTCGCCGAGCTGCGGGAGGCGCTGGCCGCGGCGACGGCGGCCGGCGTCGGCGCCGGACGCGATCGTGGTCGACCCCGGGTTCGGGTTCTCCAAGACGGTGGAGCAGAGCGTCGTGCTGTTCGACCAGCTGCCCGCGCTCCAGGCGCTCGGCCGGCCCGCTGCTGGTCGGGCCCTCGCGCAAGCGGTTCCTCGGCGCGGTCACCGGCCTGCCGGTCGAGGAGCGCGACCGCGCGACCGCCGCGGCCTGCGCGCTCGCCTGGGAGCGGGGCGCGCGGCTGTTCCGGGTGCACGCCGTGCGCGGCCGCGCGCGAGGCGCTCGCGCTGGCGCCGCGCGCTCGATACCGCCGCCCACCCATGAGCGCGTCTCGGACGAGCGACCGCCGTACCGCGCCGCGCTCGCGGTCGGCGCCGTGGTCCTGGCGGTCTACGTGCTCACCCTCGCGCCGACGGTGACGTTCTGGGACGCGGGCGAGTTCATCGCCGCGGCCCGGACCCTCGGCATTCCGCATCCGCCCGGCACGCCGCTCTTCGTCCTGATCGCCCACGTCTGGGGCGATGCTGGTGCCGATCGGCGAGTGCGCCTACCGCACCAACCTGCTGAGCGCGCTGCTCAGCGCGGCCGCGGCGGGATTGTTCTTCCTGGTGGTCCACGAGTCGCTGCGCGGCGTGGTGGAAGGCCTGTCGGACGACGCCGCGCGCCGGCTGCTGCCTGGGTGGGCGCGGCCGCGGCCGCCGTCGCTCGGCGCCTTCACCTTCACCAACTGGCAGAACTCCAACGAGACCGAGGTCTACGCCGTCGCGACGTTCACCATCGCGGCCATGCTGGGCGGCGCATGCTCTGGCGGAGCCGCGCGGGGCACCGAGCGGGCGCCGCGGTTTCTGCTCCTGATCGTCTATCTCGCCGGCATCTCGATCGGCAACCACCTGCTCGCGCTGCTCGCCGGCCCGGCGTCGCTGCGTCTTCCTGGTGGCGACGCTGCGGCACGAGCCGGCGCCGCGATCCGGCGCGCCGCCGCGCGAGTGGGGCCAGGTGGCGGTGGTCGCCGGCGTCTGGGCGCTGCTGGTCGGCACCGGCCTCGGCAGCACGTCGCTCACCGCGGTCGGCGCCGTCTGCTTCCTCGGCGGCGGCGGTCTTCGCCGCGGCCGGCGGGGCAGGGGCCTTCGCCGTCGCGGCCTTGGCCATCGCCGCCGTCGGCGTCACGCCCTACCTCTTCATCTACCTCCGCTCGGCCCAGCATCCGATCATCAACGAGGCCGCGCCCTCGACGTTCGATGCGCTGCTCGCCGTCATCCGGCGCGCGCAGTATCCGCCGCGCACGCCGCTCGACGACCCGACGGTGCCGCACGGCCCGGACAACCCCGGCCGCACGCTCTCGCTCCTCATCGGCTGGCAGCTCGCCAACTACTTCCAGTACTTCGACTGGCAGTGGGCCCGCTCGCCTGTCGGAGGTCGTGCGGAAGCCGGTCACGATCCTGTTCCTGACTCTGGGCCTGCGCGGGCTGTTGGAGCAGCGCCGCTCCGACCGCGCCGCCTGGTGGCTGCTGCTCGGGATCTTCCTGGTGACCGGCCTCGGGCTGGTGGGGTACATGAACTTCAGGCCGGGTTCAGCCTGGCGCTCGACGCAGTGGCCCGAACCTGGACGACCACGAGGTGCGCGAGCGGGACTACTTCTTCGTCGTCAGCTTCATCGTCTGGGGACTGTGGGCCGGGATCGGCGCCACCGCGTTCGCCGCGGACCTGGCTCGGAAGGCCTGGGGACGCCGAGCTGGCGCCCGGCGCTGCTGCGTCGTGGCGCTCGTGCCGGTCGCGCTCAACTGGAGCAAGGCCTCCCGGCGCCACGGCCCCGACGCCCGGCTCGCCGCCGACTTCGCCTACGACCTGCTCAACAGCGCGCCGCCGTACGGCGATCCTCTTCACCTACGGCGACAACGACACCTTCCCGCTCTGGTGGGCTCAGGAGGTGGAAGGGATCCGGCAGGACGTGACCGTGGTCTGCCTGGCGCTGGCCAACACCGACTGGTACATGCGCCAGCTGCGCGACAACCCGGTCCGGCCGGTCGATCCCGGCGCAGGTGCCGCGGCTCTGGCGCGACTCGATCCCGCCGCCACCCGACTGGCCGCTGCACGGGATGACCGACTCGATGATCGCCACGGCCATGAACGGCTACCTGGTGGACCGCCACCCAACAGGTGAAGCTGGGACCGCTGGTCCGCACGCTGACGGAGGGCACCTTCCTGTATCCCAACGAGCTCGTGTCGCTGAGCCTGGTCCAGCAGAACGTCGGCCGGCGGCCGATCGTCTGGTCGGTCACCGCCGGCAGCGGGGTCGCCGGGCTGCGGCGACTACGTGGTGCAGCGCGGCCTCGGCTTCCAGCTCGAGACCAGCCCGCCCGACACCACCGATCCCGACCTGGACCTCCGCCGGCTGGCGGGCGCGCCGCTCCATCTCCCCGACACCGAGGACGCTGGTCTACCGAGACCTACCGCTACGCCGGACTGCTGGAGCGCGGGCGCGACCGACCTCGATCCCACCTCCGCCAGCGCCGCCGCCAGCTGGCGCTGCCTCTCGTCCAGCTGGTCTACGCCTACCAGGCCCGCGGCGACCGCGAGCGGATGGAGCGGGCGCTCGCAGCACGCCGTGAAGCTCTCTCCCAATCCCGGGCTCCGGCAGGCCCTGGCGGAGCTCCTGCTGGACCCCGGCCGACTCCAGCCTCCTGCCGGCTCCGCGAATCGACCTCGCCGAGCTACCGACTGTTCCCGGCACCCGGCCACCTACACCCCGGCGGCCTATCGACGTAAATTTCAAGGCTATGGAATTCCCGGACCTGCCCGGCCGCCTCGCCCGGGTGCGCGAGACGGTGGCCCGGCACCAGTCCGTCGCGGGGTGGACCCATCCGGTCAGGATCATCGCCGTCACCAAGGGCCACGGGCCCGAGGCGGTTCGGGCGGCCGCTGACGCCGGGCCTGGAGGACGTGGGGGAGAACCGGGTGCAGGAGGCGCTGGAAAAGCAGGACCAGGTCCGCGGAGCCTCGGGTGGCGTGGCACCTCATCGGTACCCTGCAGCGCAACAAGGCGCGGCACGCGGCCGGGCGGTTCGCCCTCATCCACTCGGTGGACCGGGCCGACCTCGGCGCCGAGCTGGACCGGCGATCGGCTGCCGGGGCGCGGCAGAAGCTCCTGGTGCAGGTGAACTGCTCCGACGAGCCGCAGAAGGGCGGGGCGGAGCCCGGGGCGCTCCCGGCGCTTGCTCGACGGGCTGCGCGCCCTGCCACGGCTCGAGGTGATCGGACTGATGACGATGAGCGCGCTGACCGACGACACGGCGGAGCAGCGGCGGGCCTTCCGACGGCTGCGCGAGCTGCGCGACGCGGCGGAGCGCGACGGGCACCGGCTGCCCGAGCTGTCCATGGGCATGTCGGGCGACTATCCGGTGGCGGTGGAGGAAGGCGCGACGATGATGCGGCTGGGAACAGTCCTCTTCGGGGAGCGCGGTGCATGACGGCCTCGCCCGCGCTGCACGACCGGGTGATGGATGCGGCCGAGGCGGTGCGCGCCCGGACCACGCTGCGCCCCGAGGTCGCCATCGTGCTGGGGACCGGCCTCGGCGGCCTCGCGCGCGAGATCGAGGTCGAGGCCGAGATCCCCTACGGCGAGATCCCCGGCTTTCCGCTCTCGACGGTGGAAGCCCACGCGGGCCAGCTCCTGCCGGCCGGCTGGGCGGCCGGCCGGTGGTGGCGATGCAGGGACGGTTCCACCGCTACGAGGGCTACGACCTCCAGCAGGTCACCTTCCCGGTGCGGGTGCTCCACGCGCTCGGCGCGCGAGACGCTGGTCGTCTCCAACGCCTGCGGCGGCATGAATCCGCTGTGGGCGCCCGGCGACCTGGTGCTGCTGAGCGACCACATCAACCTGCTGGGCGACAATCCGCTGATCGGGCCGAACGACGAGCGCCTCGGGCCGCGCTTCCCCGACATGTCGGCGCCGTACGATCCCGAGCTGCGGGCGCTGGCGCGCGCCGACGGCGCTGGAGCTGGGCATCATGCTCCGCGGAGGGCGTGTACGTGGCGGTGCCCGGCCCGAACCTGGAGACCCGGGCGGAGTACCGGATGCTGCGGGCGATCGGCGCCGACGTGGTCGGCATGTCCACCGTGCCCGAGGTGATCGTCGCGGTGCACCAGGGCATGCGGGTGCTCGGCATCTCGATCATCACCGACCAGTGCCTGCCCGACGCGCTGGAGCCGGCCGACATCGGCCGCATCATCGCGACCGCGTCCCGGGCGGAGCCGCAGCTGACCCGGCTGGTGACCACCGTGGTGGAGCGACTGTCCTGATGGCATTTCCTCCGCTGCCCGAGGTCGCGGCCGACGAGCTGGAGCGGCGGCAGCTCGCGCTCTGGAAGGAGGAGGATCTCTTCCACCGGACGCTCGAGGCCAACCGCGAGGGGCCGCCGTTCGTCTTCTACGAGGGCCCGCCCACGGCCAACGGCCGCCCGGGCATCCATCACGTCTTCGCCCGCACCATCAAGGACCTGGTCTGCCGCTTCCACGCGATGCAGGGGGAGTCGGTCACCCGGATCGCGGGGTGGGACACCCACGGCCTGCCGGTGGAGATCGAGGTCGAGAAGGAGCTGAAGCTCAACGGCAAGAAGGCGATCGAGGCGTTCGGCGTGCGGGAGTTCAACGCCCGCGCGCGGCGAGAGCGTGTTCAAGTACCAGGAGGAGTGGGAGTCGCTCTCCGACCGGATCGCGTACTGGCTGGACTACGAGCACCCCTACGTCACCTGCAGCAACGACTACATCGAGACGGTCTGGTGGCTGCTGGCGCGGCTGCACCAGCGCGACCTGCTGTACCGCGGGCACCGGGTGCTGCCGTACTGCCCGCGCTGCGGCACCGTGCTCTCGAGCCACGAGCTGGCGCAGGGCTACGAGGACGTCACCACCAACTCGATCTACGTCACCTTCCCGCTGGACGACGGCTCCGGCCGCGAGCTGCTGGTGTGGACCACCACGCCGTGGACGCTGCTCTCCAACGTCGCGGTGGCGGTGCACCCGGACCTGGAGTACGGCGAGTACGAGGTCGGCGGACGCCGGCTCATCCTGGCGACCGCGCGCGCCGGACTGCCGAGCAGCTCGGACAAGGGCGCGCCGAGCTTCGCCGAGCTCGGCGCGCGGCGCACGTTCTCCGGCCGCGAGCTGGTCGGGCTGCGCTACCGCCGGCCGCTCGAGGTGGTGCCGCTTCCGGAGGACCGCGCCTCGCGCGTGGTGGTCGCCGGGCGACTTCGTCACCGCGGACGACGGATCCGGCCTGGTGCACATGGCGCCCGCGTTCGGCGCGGACGACTACCAGGCCGGGCAGCGAGCACGGCCTGGCGCTGGCCCGCCCGGTCGGCGCGGACGGCACCTTCACCGGCACGACTGGCCCGAGATCGAGGGCCGGCTGGTCACCGACAAGGAGACCAACGACCTGATCATCCAGCGGCTCAAGCGGGACGGCCGCTGGCACCTGACCCAGCCCTACAGCCACAGCTATCCGCACTGCTGGCGCTGCGCCAGCCCGCTGATCTACTACGCCCGCGACTCCTGGTTCGTGCGCACCTCGGCCGTGAAGCAGCGGATGCTGGAGCTCAACCGCGAGGTGCGACTGGCATCCGCCCGAGGTCGGCGCGGGCCGGTTCGGCGAGTGGCTGGAGAACAACGTGGACTGGGCGCTGTCGCGCGACCGCTACTGGGGCACGCCGCTGCCGGTCTGGGTCTGCGAGCGCGATCCCGGCGCACGTCGAGGTCGATCGGCAGCTACGCCCGGCTGGCGGAGCGCTCGGGCCGGCCGCTGCCCGCCGACTTCGATCCCCACAAGCCGTTCATCGACGAGTATCACCTGGCGCCTGCGCCTGCGGCGGCACGATGCGGCGCACGCCCGAGGTGATCGACGCCTGGTTCGACTCGGGGGCGATGCCGTACGCCCAGTGGCACTACCCGTTCGAGCACGAGGCGGAGTTCGACGCCCATTTCCCGGCGGACTTCATCTGCGAAGGGCTGGACCAGACCCGCGGCTGGTTCTACTCGCTGCTGGCGATCGCCACGGGCGTGTTCGACAGCCCGGCCTACCGGCACGTGATCGTGAACGAGCTGGTGCTCGACGCCGACGGGCAGAAGATGTCGAAGAGCCGCGGGAACGTGGTGGACCCGTGGGAGATGATCGAGACGCTTCGGCGCCGACACCGTGCGGCTCTACCTGCTCGCCTCGAGCCAGGTGTGGCTGCCCAAGCGGTTCGACCAGGACGGCGATCGCCGAGGTGGCGCGCGGCTTCGTGAACCAGCTGCGCAACACCTACAAGTTCTTCGCCGACTACGCCGGAGGACTGGTCGCCGGCGCGGCGCTCGCCGCCGGCCGGAGCGTCCGCTGGTGGACCGCTGGCTCCTGAGCCGGCTCGACGCCACGGTCGAGGCGGTGCGCGCGGCGTGGAGCGGCTACGATCCGACCGCCGGCGTCCGCATCCTGATGGAGTTCGTGGACGAGCTGTCCAACTGGTACGTGCGGGTCAACCGGCCGCGCTTCTGGGCGGTGGATGCCGACGCCGATCCCGGCCGCGCTCGCCACGCTGCACGAGGCGCTGGTCGCGGTGAGCCGCCTGCTGGCGCCGGCCGCGCCGTTCCTGAGCGACTGGCTGCACCGGGCGCTGGCGGGAACTTCGGTGCACCTCGCCCGGTTTCCGGCGTCCTCGGGCCGGCGGGACGAGGCGCTGGAGGCTGCCATGGAGGCGGTGCGGCGGCTGGCCTCGCTGGCGCGGGCCGCGCGCGAGGAGCGCGGACTCCGGGTGCGGCAGCCGCTGGCCCGGATGCAGGTGGCGGTGCCGGCCGCGGCGCGCGGCCCGGCGCTCGACGAGCTGCTCGAGCTGCTCCGCATCGAAGTGAACGTGAAGGCGGTGGAGGTCGTCGCGTCCGACACCGAGCTGGTGCGGCTCCGGGCCAGGCCGAACTTCCGCTCGCTCGGCAAGCGCTACGGCAAGCGGACCCCGGCCGTCGCGGCGGCGGCGGCGCGTCTCGACGCCGATCAGCTGCGCGGCGCTGGAGCGGGCGAGCCGGCCGACGCTGGAGGTCGACGGCGAGGCGGCGACGCTTCCTGCCCGAGGACGTCGTGGTCGAGCGGGAGGTGGCGAGCGACTGGCTGGTGGCCAGCGACGGGCCCTACGTCGCGGCGCTCGACCCGCGGCTCGACGAGGAGCTGCGCCAGGAAGGGCTCGCCCGGGAGGTGGTGAACCGGGTGCAGCGGCTCCGGAAGGAGGCGGGCTACGTCTACACCGACCGGATCGGGCTCTGGATCCGGGCGACGGCCCGGTGCTCGACGCGGTCCGCGGGCCACGCGCGAGTTCATCCAGGGCGAGACGCTGGCCCGGCGGCTGGAGCTCGGGCGTCCGGGCGCCGGCGCCCGATCTGGAGCAGGAGGTGGACATCGACGGCCATGGAGTGATGGTGGGAGTGCAACGATACCTGGACGGCCGCAACGGGGCCGGTCCGCAACCCAGGGACGGGGAATGAACAAGAAGCAGCTGACGCATCTCGAGAAGCGCCTGCTCGAAGAGCGGGCGCGGGTGATGAAGGAGCTCGGCTACTACGACGAGTCCTTCAACGCCACGCTGCAGTCCTCCGACGGCGACCTGTCGTCCTACTCGTTCCACATGGCGGACCAGGGCACCGACGCCATGGAGCGGGAGAAGCAGTTCCTCTTCGCCTCGCAGGAGGGCCGCTATCTCTGGCACGTGAACGAGGCGCTCCGCCGCCTCTACGGCACCCCGGAGAAGTTCGGGCACTGCCACCAGTGCGGCCAGGAGATCAACTTCGAGCGGCTCGACGCGCTGCCCCACGCGCGGCTCTGCATCACCTGCAAGGAGAAAGAGGAAGATGGAAAGCGCCGCTGAGCCCACGGCCGGCCCGGAGCGCTGGATCTTCTGGGCCGCGGCGGGGATCGGTGATCGGGCTCGACCTGGTCACCAAGATGATCGCCGAGGCCACGCTGCTCCGGACGCCGGGCATCGCGGTGCTGGGCGACTGGTTCCAGCTCCGCCTGGTCTACAACCAGGGCGCCGCGTTCGGGCTGCACCTGGGGCCCTACTCCCGCTGGATCTTCTTCGCCGTCGCGGTCGTCGCGGTGTTCGTGCTCCACCGGATGTCGCGGACCAGCCCGCCGGGCGACTGGTTCCGGCAGCTGGCCCTCGGGCTGGTGGCCGGCGGCGCCGCCGGCAACCTGATCGACCGGATCCGCAGCGCGCGCGGCGTGGTGGACTTCCTCGACGTCGGGCATCGGCGCGCTCCGCTGGCCGACGTTCAACGTGGCCGACATCGCCGTGAGCTGCGGCGCCATCGCCCTGGCGATCTCGATGTGGCGGGAGGACTCCCGACGCGCGGAGCCGGAGTCGGCCTCGGTGGCGTGACGCCAGCCGGAGGCACGCGTCGAGTTCTCCGTCGTCTCCCCGGAGACCGAGCGCCTCGACCGCTTCCTCGCCGACCAGCTCGGCCTCTCCCGCACCCAGGCCGCCCGGCTCGTCGCCGACAAGGCGGTGACCGTCGACGGCAAGCCCGCCCGCGCCTCCCGGATCCTCGCCCGCGGCGAGCTGGTCGCCGTCCGGTTCCCCGAGCACGAGCCGCCCCGCACGCTCCGCCCCGCCGCCATCCCGCTCGCCGTCGTCTACGAGGACGAGCACCTCGCCGTCATCGACAAGCCCGCCGGGCTGGTGGTCCACCCCGCGCCGGGCCACTGGGACGACACCCTGGTCAACGCGCTGGTCGCCCGCGGCACGACGCTGGCCGGCGGCGCCGAGGGCCGGCCCGGGCATCGTGCACCGGCTCGACCGCGACACCTCCGGGCTCATGGTGGTCGCCAAGACCGATCTGGCCCACCGGCGGCTCGGCGCCGCGATCGCCGCGCGGCGGGTGCGCGCGCACCTACGCCGCGCTGGCCTGGGGCCACCTCGACGCAGAGCCCGACCGTGATCGAGGCGCCCGATCGCCCGGCACCCGGCGGACCGGAAGCGGATGACCGTCTCGGCCCAGGGCGCGGCCGGCCCGCACCGACGCCTGTGTCGTGGCCCGGTTCGGTGTGGTCGATCTGCTCCGGCTGGAGCTGCACACCGGCCGCACCCACCAGATCCGGGTGCATCTGGAGCACATCGGCCACCCGGTCGTGGGCGATCCGGTCTATGCCGGCGGGGGCAGCCGGCGGGTCTCGGGCGCCGCCCGCCGGGAGGCCGAGGCGCTGGAGCGCGCGACCCCGCGGCAGGCGCTTCACGCGGCCGGTCTGGCATTCCGCCATCCCGGCGACGGGCGAGCCGCTGGAGTTCCGGTCCGAATGGCCCGCGGATCTGCGCGAAGCCCTGCTCATGGTGGCGGGGAGCGAAGTTGTTGCTCACCCTGACCCCCTGAGCTATCTTCTTTTCTTCAATAGAGATGGCTAATTCGAAGACGCTCCACGCCGTCATCTTTCGGATCGGTGCGCTTATTTGCGCGGCCCCGGCAGGGATCGTGCGGGAGATCCTGCCGCGCCTGCCGGCCACCCGGATTCCCGGGGTCGCCCAGGCGGTCGAAGGGCTGGTCAACGTCCGCGGCACCCTGCTCACCGTGCTCGACGGCCACGTGCTCCTCCAGCAGGAGCGGCGGGCCGACGACGAGGGCGCGATCGTGCTCGTGGAGGTGGCGGGCCGCCGGTACGGGCTCGGGGTCGGCCAGGTGCTCGACTTCCTCGAGGTCCCGGAGCAATCGGTGGCCGAGCGGGCCGACCTGCCCGGCGTCGATCCCGCGGCTGGTGCGGGCGGTGGGCCTCCGCGACGACCAGCACTTCATCCTGCTCGACATCGACCGGTTGTTCGCGCCGATCATCGGCAGCGTACGGCGCGGGACGTCGCCCCGCCGTCCCGCTGCCCTTGCCCGGAGGAGCTGTCGTGAGCCACACCGTGCTCGTCTGCGACGACGCCATCTTCATGCGCACGATGATCAGCGACATCCTCACCCAGGCCGGGTTCGAGGTGGTCGGCGAGGCCGAGTCCGGCGTGCAGGCGGTCGAGAAGTACCGCCAGCTCAAGCCCGATCTCGTCACCATGGACATCGTGATGCCGGACATGGGCGGCATCGAGGCGGTGCGCGAGATCTGCAAGACCGATCCCGACGCCAAGATCCTGATGTGCAGCGCGATGGGCCAGCAGGCCCTGGTGGTCGAGGCGATCCAGGCCGGCGCCAAGGACTTCGTGGTCAAGCCGTTCCAGCCCTCCCGCGTGCTCGAGGCGGTGCAGCGCGTCCTGGGCTGACGCATGGACGTCTCGAAGTACGCCGCGCTGTTCCTCGCCGAGAGCCGGGAGCACCTGAGCGCCTGCAACCAGCTGCTGCTCGAGTGGGAGCGCGAGCCCGCCGTCGACCCGGCAGGTCGGCGGGCTGTTCCGCGCCATCCACACGATCAAGGGCATGGCGGCGACGATGGGCTACGCCGGCGTCGCCGAGCTGGCCCACCGGCTGGAGAACCTGCTCGACGCGCTGCGCGCAGCGGGCCGTCGCGCCGGCGTCCGGAGGTGTTCCAGCTGCTGTTCCGCGCGGTGGACGCGCTGGCGCGCGTCGGTCGAAGGCGCGGTGGCCGGCGCGGAGCCGGCCGGCGGATCGAGGGCTGGCCGCGGAGCTCGATGCGGCTGCGGCGGCGATCGGCATGACCGTGACGACCGCGGACACCCGGCGGTCGCCGGCAGGCCGTCGGGCGCCAGTCGCCGACGCCACGGCGACGGATGCGCGCCCGGTGCAGGTGGCGCTCCGGCGCGACGCGGTGATGCGGGGCGCGCGCGCCGCGCTGGTGCTGCAGCGGGCCGAGACGCTCGGCGCGGTGAGCGCGCTGCGGCCCGCCGCTGGCCCAGTTCGACAGCCAGGACTTCGACGGCCGGTTCTCCTTCCGGCTGGCCACCGCCGCGAGCGACGAGCAGGTCGCGGCGTCGCTCGCGGAGCGCGGGCGACGTGGAGTCGGTCGGCTTCGAGGACGGATCAGGCGCGGTCCGCAGCCGCCGGCGCAGTCGCGCCAGATCCGGGTCGACCTCGGCCGGCTCGACGCGCTGATGAAGCAGGTGGGCGAGCTGGTCGTCGCGCAAGAACCGGCTCGGCGCGCTCGCGGCGGAGTCCGCCGATCCCGACGCTCGCCGAGGTGAGCGACCGGATCTCGCGGCTGGTCTCCGGCGATGCAGGCCGAGGTGATCGCCGCGCGGATGACGCCGGTGGGCGAGGTGCTCGAGCGGTTCCCCCGGCTGGTGCGCGACCTGGCCCGCGACCTGGGCAAGCGGATCCGGTTCGAGGTCGAGGGCGAGGAGATCGAGCTGGACCGCTCGATCCTCGACGAGATCGGCGAGCCGCTGCTGCACCTGATCCGGAACGCGGCCGACCACGGCATCGAGTCGCCGGAGGAGCGGGCCGCGGCCGGCAAGCCCGAGGAGGGCCGGATCCTGCTGTCCGCCAGCCGGGAGCGGAACTACGTCGCGCTGCGGCTGAGCGACGACGGCCGGGGCATCGACCGGGAGGCGATCCTGGCGAAGGCGCGACGCGAAGGCCTGGTCGACGGCGGCGCGGACGCGCTCACCGACGACCTGCTGCTCCGGGTGCTCGCCCGGCCCGGCTTCAGCACCGCGGAGGCGGTGAGCGGCGTGTCGGGCCGCGGCGTCGGCGTCGACGTGGTGGTGACCCGGGTGCGCGCGCTCGGCGGCACGATCGAGGTGCGGAGCGAGCTGGGGCGGGGCACCACCTTCACCATCCGGGTGCCGCTCACCCTCGCGATCGTGCGGGCGCTGCTGGCCAGCGCGGCGGCGAGCGCTACGCGGTCCCGCTGGCCTACGTGGCGGAGACGGTGGAGTTCGACCGCCGGTCGGTGACCGCGGTGCGCGACCGGGAGGCGCTGGTGGTGCGCGACCAGGTGATCCCGACGGTGCACCTGCGCGACGCTGGTGCGCACCAGCCGCGGCCGGCGCCGCCGCGCGCGCCGACGGTCATTCTGGAGATCGGCGAGCGCCGCGCCGCGCTGGTGGTGGACGCGCTGGTGGGACAGCAGGACATCGTGGTCGAGCCGTTCGACGCGCCGCGCGGCATGCCGCCGTTCGTCGGCGGCGCGACGATCCTCGCCGACGGCGCGCCGGCGCTGATCCTCGACGCCGCAGCGCTGGTGTAGGAGGAGGCATGGAAGACGTGCGGGACCTCAAGGAGCTGCAGCTCGACGCGCTGCGCGAGGTGGCCAACATCGGCGCCGGCCACGCCGCGACCGCGCTGTCGCAGATGACCAACCGCACGATCATGATCACCGTGCCGGAGGTCAACGTCCGCGCGCTCGAGGAGGTGACCGACCTCGTGGGCGCGCCGGACACCGTCATCGCCGCGGTGCTGATGCACATGATGGGCGACCTCACCGGCCGCACCCTGGTGCTGTTCCCCGAGGGCTCGGCCCGCACCCTCTGCGACATCCTGCTCCGCCGCGAGCCCGGGACCACCCGGGAGTTCGGCGCGATGGAGCAGTCGGGCATCAAGGAGGCCGGCAACATCCTCGCGAGCGCCTACCTCAACGCGCTCAGCGACTTCATGGGGATGATGCTGGTGCCCTCGGTGCCGAGCCTGGTGGTGGATCTCAGCGCGGCGGTGCTCACCACCGCCTATCTCAACTTCGGCCACGACCGCGACTACGTCTTCTGCGTCGAGACCTCCTTCCGGGTGGAGGGACACCGAGCCGCTGCGCGGACACTTCCTGCTCCTGCCCGACATGCCGTCGCTGCGGGCGATCTTCGACGCCATCCGCCTGCCCTGAGTCGATGCCGGGCCCCGTGCTCTCGGAGCGCGATCTCGCCGTTCTCCGCTCCTTCGCCCGCCGCATCGACCCGTCCGACGCGGGCGCGCACAACAACCTCGGCGTCCTCTACTACCAGAAGGGCCTGATCGAGGAGGCGATCGCCGAGTTCGTCCGGGCGCTCGAGCTCGATCCCCGGATGCAGGTGGCCCAGGACAACCTGGAGATCGCCTACCGGGAGAGCGGCCACTACGACCGCCGCATCGCCGAGCTGCGCGAGCGGGTGCGCCGGCGGCCGGAGGACCGGGAGAGCCGCTGGGAGCTGGCCCGCGCCTACGCCGCGCTGGGCCGCTACGTCGAGGCGATCGCCGAGTTCGAGGCGCTGCTGGCCTGGCACCCGCACGACGTGCCCGCGATGCTCCAGCTCGGCCTCGCGGAGAAGGCCCGGGGCGAGCTCGACGCGGCCAGCGACTGGCTCGAGCGCGCCTGCGCCGCCGACCCCGCCAGCGCGGTCGCCCGCTTCTACAGCGGCGAGGTGCTCTACAACCGCGGCCTCAACGACGCCGCGCTCGCCGCGCTGCGCGAAGCGATCGCCCGCAACCCCGACTACGCCGAGGCCCACTATCTCCTCGCCTTCGTCTACGGCGACCTGGGCCAGCACGAGGCGGCCCGGGAGGCGACCAAGCGCGCCATCGCGCTGAACCCCACGCTCGCCCGGGCGCAGGCCAATCTCGCGCTGGAGCGGTTCGACCGACGGGGTCAGCGGGCAGCGGCGCGGCGGCGCCGGCCGTCGCCGGGACGGCGCGAGGCGGACGCGCCCCGCTCGCCGCCCAGCGGTCCGCAGTCGGTCCCGGGCGCCGCGCTCGCCCACTTCAACCTCGGCCTCGCGCTCCGGCAGAAGGGCGTATCACCAGGAGGCGCTGCGGGAGTACCGGCTCGCGCTCGAGGCCGGCGAGGACCGCCGGCTCAACCTCCAGGCGATGGCCGAGGTCCACCTGCTGCGCCGGGAGCTGGGCGCGGCGCTGGAGCTGTACGAGGGGCTGGTCCGCGACTATCCCGATTCGCCCAAGCTGTGGAACGAGCGCGGCGTCTGCCTGCACCAGGCCGGCCGGCGCGCCGAGGCGGTCGTCTCCTACGAGCGCGCGGTCGGCATCGACTCCGCGTACCAGCTGGCCTGGAACAACCTCGGCGTCGTGCGCGCCCACGAGGCGAACGCCGAGGCGGCGGTCGCGGCGTTCCGCCAGGCGCTGGGCGCGGATCGCCCGCTGCTCGCCGCCCGGCTCAACCTGGGGCTGCTCTCGTTCCAGCGCCGGCAGTTCCGCGCCGCGCTGGAGGAGTACCAGCAGGCGCTGGCCGAGCAGCCGGCCAGCGCGGTCGCCTGGAACGGCGTCGGGCTGGTGCTCATGGAGCTCCGGCGCTACGAGGACGCGCGCAACGCCTTCGGCCGCGCGGTGGACGCCGACCCCGACTTCGCCGCGGCGCACTACAACCTGAGCTTCGTGCTGAGCCAGCTGGGCGACTTCGACGGCGCGCTGCGGGAGACCCGGCGCGCCCTCGAGCTGGAGCCGCTGTACGTCCCCCAGAAGTTCGCGCTCACGATCGACCTCCAGTACGAGGACCCCACGATCGCGATCGCGCCCGGAGCTGGCCGCCGAGGTCGGCGGCGAGGAGCTGGCCGGCGAGTTCGAGTTCGACGCGCCGGCGCTCGACCGGCTCTTCGAGGAGCTGACCCCGGGCGCGCCGCAGGCGCCGCGCGCCCGCGCCCGGCGACGCGCTCGACCTGGCGCGCGACTACATCGGCAAGGGGCTGCTCGATCTGGCGCTGGCGGAGGTCTCCCGCGCCACCGCGCGCGGCGCGCCGCGCGGCGGCGGCCGCGGTGCTGCTGGGCGACATCTTCGCCAAGCGCGGGCTCTACGGCGAGGCGCTGGAGCGCTACCGCGAGGCGCGCGCCGCCGCGCCCGACGATCCCGACGCGACGCTGGGCGAGATCCGCGCGCTGCTGGCGCTCGGCTGGGCGTCCGACGCCGCGCCGCTGGCCGACGAGCTGGCGCGGCGGGTTCGGGGCGACGTCGAGGTGCTGGTCGCGCGCGCCCGCGTGCGCCTGGCGGTGGGCGACGCGCTCGGCGCGCTCGACTGCATCCGCGAGGCGCAGTCGCTCGCGCCCGGCCGGTCCGGACCTGCTCCACCTCCAGGCCCAGGTGTCCGCTCGGCTGGGCGACCGCTCCGCCGCGCTCGCCGCGTTCAACGCCGCGCTCCAGCTCGATCCGTCGCTGGTCCGGGTCTGGTACGAGCTCGGCGGGCTGGAGGAGGAGCGGGAGCAACTGGGCGGCGGCACGCGCCGCCTACGAGCGCGCGCTCGACCTGCTGCCGACCTACAGCGCCGCCGCGCTCGCGCTCGCCGACCTGCTCGGCCGGCGCGAGTCGCCCCGCGCGGCGATCGCGGTGCTGGTCCGGCTGCTGGAGACCGATCCCTACGAGCTGGAGGCGCTGACCGCGCTGGGCCGGGCGCTGCTCGACGACGGCCGCACGGCGCAGGCGCTGGAGGCGTTCGCCCGGGTGCTGCGCTTCGACCCGGAGCACGCGGGCGCGCTCTATCACCAGGGCGCCGCGCTCGCCCGGCAGCGCCAGTTCGACCAGGCGGTCGAGGTGTGGGAGCGCGTGGTGCAGCTCGACCCGTCCGGGCCCGTACGCCGCCCAGGCGCGGAGCCGGGCCCGCTCGGCGCGCGATCTCCAGCACATCTTCGCAGCCTCGGCGGGGTGACCGGTGGCGCTCGAGGGACCCCTCAAGGAGCTGCACATCCAGGACGTCTTCCAGCTGCTCGACCTGGGCCGGAAGAGCGGGGTGCTGCGCGTCACCTCCGAGCTGCGGCAGACCGCGGCCACCGTCTGCTTCGAGCGCGGCGGCGTGGTCGCCGCGGCGCTGGGCAGCGATCCGCAGCCGATCGGCGCCCGTCTGGTGCGGGTCGGGCAAGATCACCGCCGAGCAGCTCGACCGCGCGCGGGCGATGCAGAGCGGCGGGCGACACCCGCCGCCTGGGCGACATCCTCGTGGAGCCTCGGCGCCATCTCCCGCCGGGAGCTGGACCGGCAGCTCAAGGCCCAGATCGAGGAAGCGGTGTTCGATCTGCTGGCCTGGACCGAGGGCTACTTCCGCTTCGAGGAAGGAGCGCCCTGCCAGGCGGCGGTCGAGGCCGCCGGTCCGCTCGCCGACCGAGGCGCTGCTGATGGAGGGCGCGCGGCGGCTCGACGAGTGGTCCCGCATCGGCTCCAAGGTCTCGCACCTCGGCCTGGTGCCCGCGGCTGCCGGATCACGAACGGGTGCCGGCGCGCCGCTCGACCTGGTGCCGTTCGAGTGGGAGGTGCTCGCCGCGGTGGACGGCCAGCGCGACCTCCACGCCCTCGCCGAGGTGCTGGGCCGCTCCGAGTTCGAGGTGGCGCGCACGGTCTACGGGCTGACCGCCGCCGGCGTCGTCGTGCTCGGCGATCCGGCGCGACCCGGGCCAGGAGCCGGAGCCGGGCCGGGATCTCGGCCGCGCTGCTGGTGCCGGCGCGCGAGGCGCTGGCGCAGGGAGAGTACGAGATCGCCGCCGGGGCGCTGGAGGAGGTGCTCCGGCGCGATCCGCTCATGCCCGAGGCGCGGCGGCTGCTCGGCGTCTGCCAGGCCGCCATGGGCCGGTTCGCCGCAGGCGCTGGAGACCTGGCACGCCTGGAGCCGGCTCGGTCCCCGCACGCCCGGGCGAGGAGGCCGAGGGCCCGGCGGTGGAGCGGATGCGGCGCGCGGTGGAAACCTGGTGAAGGAGCTGGAGCGACTATCCGTGACTGACGACATCCGCACCCTGACGACGCGCCTGGCCGAGGAGCCGGCCAGCCTCGCGTTTCTCGAGCTGGCCGAGGCGCTGCGCCGCCGGGGTCAGCTCGAGGCGGCGGGCAAGGTGGCGCGCGGCGGCCTGGTCGCGGTATCCCGGGCTCGCCGACGCGCACGATCTCATGGCCCGCATCCTCAGCGACCAGGGCGACCTCGCCGGCGCGTTCGACGCGTGGGCCGACGCGCTTCGTCTCGACCCGATGCGCACCGGCGCGCTCAAGGGCATCGCCTTCCTCTATTTCCGCGCCGGGCGACGCCGACCGCCGCGATCGAGCACCTCCAGCGCGCGGCCGAGGCCGATCCGGACGACGATCGCATCGCGCAGGCACTCGCGCGGGTGCGGCGCGAGTCGCGGACCGATGCCGTCACGCGCCCCGGTCGGAGCCGTCGCCGGAGCCGCAGCCGGCGCCCGACCCGGCACCGGAGTCCGGCGCCGCTCGCGGCGCCGAGCCGCCGCGTCGACCCGGCGCCGATCCGATCGCCAGCCGACGACCCCGGCTCGCCGTTCGCGGAGCTGGACGGCGGGCCGCTCACTGGTCCTGGTGGACGCCAACGGGCTCCGGCTGGCCGGGAAGTCTCCCCGCGCCGGGCGGCGACGAGGCCGGCGACCGGGTCGCCGCGCAGCTCGCCGGCGTCTCCCGCGAGGCCGCGCGCGCCACCCGGCTCCTCGGGCTCGGGACCTGGCAGACCATCACGCTCGAGTCGCCCGACGCGCACTTCGTCCTGGTCCGGCCCACCGGCGAGACCGTGCTGCTCGCCGCGCGGGAGCCGTCGCTGCCGATGGCCCGCGTCGCGCTGCTGGCGGAGCGGGCCGCGCGCGCGGCGAAGCAGCTGGCTGGAGCGGGTCCAATGACGGACGCCGCAGGCGGTGCTGGAGCGGGTGACCCGGGTCCCCGGCGTGCGCGGCGCGCTGGTCGCCTCCGCCGGGCGACGGCCTGGTGGTGGCCGAGCAGCTCATGGACGGCGTGGACGGCCGCGCGGCGGCGGCGCTGGCGGGCAGCCTGGTCGAGCCGGCTGGTGCGGACGGCCGACGGCGCGGGCCGCCGGCCGCCCGGCGTTCGTCCAGCTCCGCGCCGAGCGCGGCTCCATTCTCGCCGCGCCCTGCCCCAACGACCTGGTGCTGGTCGCCGTCGTCGGCCCCGACGCCAACGTCGGGCTCGCCCGGCTGGAGATGCTCGACGCCGCGAGCCGGCTGGACTGATGCGCGCGCTCGAGCCCTGGGTCGAGGTGCCGCTCCAGACCTTCCTCGACGAGTCCTCGGCGCGGCTCACCCTGCTGATGACCTCGTCGGGGCAGGTGGTGGCCCAGCACGGCTTCAGCCGCTCGCTCGACGTCATGACCGCCGCCGCGCTCGGCGCGGGCATCGGCGCCTCCACCGAGGAGCTGGCCCGGCTGATGGGCTCGCCCCGGTTCGAGGCGCTGGTGCACCACGGGCGCGCGGCAGAGCTGCCTGCTCGCCGGGTTCACGACGCCGCGGGGCCGGTGGATCGGTCTGGTGGTCTTCGGCCCGGAGACCTCGGTGGGGATCGTGCAGCTGTTCTTCGATCAGATGGTGCAGCAGCTCGCCGCGGCGGCGCCGCGGGAGCAGCCCGCGGCTCCGGCGCTGCCGGAGAACTTCGAGCACGAGCTCGATGCCAGCCTCAAAGCGCTCTTCGGACGGTAGCGACATGTCTCTCGTCAACTTCACGGCGCGCGAGATCACCTGCAAGATCGTGTACTACGGGCCGGGCCGGTCCGGAAAGACGACGAACCTGCAGTACGTCTACGGTCGCGTGCCGGAAAGCCGCCGGGGACGGATGGTGTCGCTCGCCACCCAGACCGACCGGACGCTGTTCTTCGACTTCCTGCCCCTGGAGCTCGGCTCGATCTCCGGGTTCGCGACCAAGTTCCAGCTCTACACCGTGCCGGGGCAGAGCTACTACAACGCCACCCGCAAGCTGGTGCTCCAGGGCGCCGACGGCGTGGTCTTCGTCGCCGACAGCCAGGCCCGCCGCTTCGACGACAACCTGGAGAGCCTGCAGAACCTCCAGGACAACCTGCTGGCGCAGGGCGTGGACGTCCGCCAGCTGCCGGTGGTCTTCCAGTACAACAAGCAGGACCTGCCGCGCGACCTGATCCTCACCCACGAGGAGATGGACGACGCGCTGAACTTCCGCGTCGGTGCACAGCTTCGCCGGCGACGCGCTGCACGGCAGCGGGCGTGTTCGAGACGCTGCGAGGCATCTCGGAGCTGGTCCTCAAGCGGCTCGCGGCGGGCGCGGTGGTCGGATGACCGTCACGCTGAACCCGCTGTACCGCTTCGACACCTTCGTGGTCGGCTCGGCGAACCGCCTGGCCGTCACGGCGGCGAAGGCCGTGGCCGAGTCGCCCGGCACGGTCTACAACCCGCTCTTCATCTACGCCCGGCCGGGCCTGGGCAAGACCCACCTGCTGATGGGCCTGGGCCACGCGGCCCGCGCGATCGATCCCAACCTCCAGGTCGAGTACCTCACGCTCGACGAGTTCGTCGAGGCGTTCCACGCCGCGATCGCGGCGGGCCACGGCGAGGCGTACCGCAAGCGTTTCCTCGACGTGGACCTGCTGCTGGTGGACGACGTGCAGTTCCTGACCCATCGGCGCGAGATGCAGGCGGAGCTGCTGCGGCTCACCGACGCGCTGCAGACCGCCAACCGCCAGATCGTGCTCACCAGCGACCGGCCGCCGGCCGAGATCGAGGCGCTGGACGAGCGGCTCATCCGCCGGTTCGCCGGCGGCCTGATCATCGACGTCTCCGCGCCGGACTACGAGACCCGGGTCGCGATCCTTCGCCGGAAGGCGGAGGAGCGACGGGCGTCGTTCGCCGACGGGGTGCTCGAGGCGGTCGCGGGTCTCGGCATCGACAACGTGCGCGAGCTGCTCGGCGCGCTCAATCGCCTGGTGGCGTTCCAGGCGGTGAGCGACAAGCCGATCGATGCGGAGCAGGCCAGGCGGCTCGTCGGCGGCCGGCGGCGCAGGACATGCCCCCGGTGACGCGCGGCCGCCCGCGGCCGCCGAGACTCCCGCCGCCCCGGACGAGTTCTCCGACTTCCTCACCGAGATCTCCGCCACCGTGGCGCAGCAGGTGGACGCGTGGCGCACCCAGATCGGCGCCGCGATCCTGCGCTGGGAAGGCGAGGGCTATCGCACCGGCCGGCTGCAGAAGCTGCTGGAGCAGGAGGTCGTCCCCGATCCCGCGCGAGGCGCTGCAGGAATTCGAGTGCGACGTCCAGCGGCTGCGCGACATGGAGGCGCAGACCGCGGAGCTGGCCGCGGACCTGGTCGGCTCCGCCGGCGTTCCGCGACCCGGCCGATCTGGCCGCGGCCGAGTCGCTGCTCGCGCGGGCCCGCGAGGGAGCGGTGCCCCCGGCGGCGCCGTCGCCGCTGTGGCGCACTGGAGGACTGGGTCGAGGGCCCGTCGGCCAAGGTCGCGCATGGAGGCCGCCCGCGCCGTCATGCAGGAGCCCGGGCACCCGCTACAACCCGCTGGTCATCGTCGGCGGCAGCGGGACGGGCAAGACCCACCTGCTGCACGCCATCGGCAACGCGCTGGCGGAGCGCTGCGCCGCCCCGGTCGCCTGCCTCAGCGCGCCGGAGTACACCGGCGAGCTGATCGAGGCGATCGATCGCGATGCGGTCGGCATCTGGCGCTCCCGCTACCGCCGGGTCGCCGCCTTCCTGCTCGACGACGTGCACCTCATCGCCGACACCGACCGGACCCAGGACGAGCTCTTCCTGCTCTACAACGTCCTGCTGGAGTCGGGCCGCCAGATGGTCTTCACCTCCGCCGTGCCGCTGGCCGAGCTCGGCGGGCTGGAGCCGCGGCTTCGCACCCGGCTCGAGGGCGGACTGGTGGTCGAGCTTGCCGCTGCCCGACCGCGAGAGCTGCGCGACCGGTCGCCGCCCGCGAGCTGGCCGCGAAGACCGGCGCGGCCGACGCGGCGCTGGTGGATCACCTGGCGGCTCGGCCGGTGGATTCGATCCGCGTGCTCAGCGCGCAGCTGCAGCGGGTGCTGAACGCGGCGGAGGCGCGGAGCGTCCCGCCGTCGGTCGCGCTTGCGCGCGAGGTGCTGGACGGCGTGCCGCCCGGCCCTCCCGCGGAAGCGCCGGCCGCGGCGCCGGCGCGGCGGCCGCCCGGTCAGCGCTCCAGCGGCATCGTCGCGCCGACCGCGGGCGGGGCCCGCAGCCGGGAGAAGATGGTGTGGGAATGGCCCGAGCTCGCCGACCGGCTGCTCGAGGACTGGCGCTGATGGCGATCAAGGGAAGCCTCAAGGAGGCGAGCCTCCCCGACGTCATCCAGCTGCTCTTCCTGGGGCGGCGAACCGGCTGCCTCGCGCTCGCCGACCGGCACAACTTCGGCACCATCTACTTCGACGAGGGCCAGATCGTCTACGCCTCGATCGTCAACCGGCGCGACCGCCTGGGCGACATTCTGCTGCGGAGCGGCCGCATCACCGCGGAGCAGCTCCGCGCAGGCGGTGGACCGGCAGGGCGGCGACCGCGAGCAGAAGCTCGGCGAGATCCTGGTGCAGCTCGGCTCCCTCTCGCGCGAGGAGCTGGAGCGGTACATCCGGGTCCAGATCGAGGAGGCGGTCTACTACCTGTTCACCTGGACCTCGGGGACGTTCAACTTCGAGGCCGGCGTGCGGCCGGAGCGCGAGGACTTCCTGGTCCGCATCAACCCGGAGTACCTGCTGCTCGAGGGCGCCCGCCGGGTGGACGAGTGGAGCCTCATCGAGAAGAAGATCCCGTCGTTCGATCTGATCTTCGCGGTGGACGGCACCCACATCGGCGAGTCGGCTCCCGAGCTGTCGCGCCGAGCAGCGCTGCCTGGTCCCGCTGCTGGACGGCACCCGCGACGTGGCCCAGGTGGTGGAGGAGAGCGGCCTGGTCGAGTTCGAGGTCGGCAAGGCGCTCTTCGGGCTCATCACCGCCGGGTTCGCCCACCGGGTGGGCACCTCGGCGGCGAGCGCGCCCCGGGTCAACGACAGCCGGGTGGACGAGCACCGCAATCTGGGCATCGCCTTCTACAAGGCGGCGATGCTGGACGAGGCGCTGCGCGAGTTCCGCCGGGTGGCCGATCTCCGGCCGGCCGACGCCAGCGCGCCGTTCTTCCTCGGCCTGATCGCGCTGCGGCAGGCGCGCTGGGAGGAGGCGGTCACGCGCCTTCCGCCAGGCCATCGAGAAGGGCGGCCCGCGCGCGCCCGCGCTGCACAACCTGGGCGCTCGCGCTGGAGCGGCTGGGCCGGCTGGACGAGGCCGAGACCGCCTACGGCGACGCCGCCGGCCGGGCGCGCGACGACGCGCGGGTGATGCTCGGCTGGGGCGTCGTCGCGCTCAAGCGGGGCGAGTACCAGGTGGCGCAGGGCCGGCTGGCCCGTGCCCGCGAGCTCGCGGGCGACAAGCCGGCGCCGCCGCTCTGGTACTGGGCGGCCACGCTCGCGAGCGCGGGGCTCGATGACCCCGAGTGGCGCCCTCAAGGCGGCGGAGGAGGGCGCCGCGGCCCACCCCGGCGAGCGCCGTGCTGCGGAACAACCTGGCGGTGCTGCGCGAGCTGGCGGGCGACGTCGGCCGGCGCGGAGACGATGCTTCGCGCCGCGCTGGCCGAGGATCCCTCGCTGCCCCAGATCTCCAAGAATCTGGCCGACATCCTCTATCGGAACGGCCGCTACGAGGAGGCCCGCGAGGCCTACGAGCGCGCGGCCAAGCTCGCGCCCGACCTGGGCGACGACCTCTACTTCAAGCTCGGCAACATCGCCTACAAGCGGCGGGACCACGACCGCGCTCGTGAGAGCTGGCGCCGCGCGACCGAGCTCAATCCCGGCCACGAGCTGGCGCGGGCCAACCTCGACATGCTGGACATCAGCCAGTGACCGCCGCGGACGATCCCGGCTTCGCCGCGCTGGCCCGCAGAATCTCCCAGGGCGCCGGATTCGCCGGTCGAGGCGTACAAGGACAAGTGCGTCCGCCGGCGCATCGCGGTGCGGATGCGGGCCTGCGGCGTGCACACCTACGCCGACTACCAGGCGCTGCTCGACCGCAGCCCGGCCGAGTACGAGCGGCTTGCGCGACGCGCTCACCATCAACGTCACCCGGTTCTACCGGAACGCGGAGACCTGGAACCTGCTGCGGCGGGACCTGATTCCGCGCGCTCTGCGCGCCCGGTCTCGGGCGAGATCCGGGTCTGGAGCGCGGGCTGCTCCTCGGGCGAGGAGGCCTACACCCTCGCCATTCTCGCCGCCGAGCACCTCGAGCGCGCCGGGCGCTCCGGCGAGCTCGACCGGCTCGTCGTGGACGCGACCGACGTGGATCGGCTGAGCCTGGAGCGGGCCGAGGCCGCCCGCTATCGCCGCGAGAACCTGACCGAGATGCCGCCGGAGCTGGTCGACCGCTACTTCGAGCCGGCGGGGCCGGAGCTTCAGGTCGTGGCGCGGGTGCGCGAGCGCGTCTTCGTGCGCCGGCTCGATCTCAGTTCCGCGCGGCCGCCGCGGCGGGACTACCACCTGATCGTCTGCCGGAACGTGCTGATCTACTTCGACCGCCCGATGCAGGAGCGGCTGTTCCAGACCTTCACCGACGCCTGGCTGCCGGGCGGCTACCTGGTGCTGGGCAAGGTGGAGACCCTCTTCGGCGCCGTCCGCGACCGGCTCCTGCTCGTGGATCCGCGCGAGCGGGTCTACCGGCGGCCGGCATGAGACCGACGCGAGATCGTCGTCCGGGTGGCGGACCTCCAGGTCGGCGGGGCGGGCGACTGTCCTGGTCACGGTCGGCCTGGGCAGCTGCATCGCGATCGTGCTGCACGATGCCCGACGCGTGCGTCGGCGGGCTGGCGCACGTCCTGCTGCCCTCGCCGGCGCTGAGCCGACAGGACGGCAACCCCGCCAAGTCGCCCCACACCGCGGTGCCCCGGCTGCTCGAGCTGATGGCGGCTCGCGGCGCCAGTCCGCGGCGGATGACCGCCCGGCTCGCCGGCGGCGCCAGCATGTTCGCCGCGCTCGCTCCGCCCGGCACCATCCAGATGGGCGAGCGCAACGTGGTCGCCTCCCGGCAGGTGCTGCACACGCACGGCATTCCGCTGGTCGGCGAAGCGGTGGGCGGTGACTTCGGCCGCACGGTCCGGCTCGACGTGTCCGGCGGGAAGCCTCGAGGTCCGATCGGTGGCGCATGGTGTCCATACGCTCTGACGCGCGCACCGTCCTGGTGGTGGACGACAGCCCCTTCTTCCGCCGGCTGCTCACCGACGTGGTGGACGGCACCGGGGAGTTCTCCGTGGTGGCCACGGCGCGGAACGGCATGGACGCGCTGCGGAAGGTCCACAGCCACGCGCCCGACGTGGTGCTGATGGACCTCGAGATGCCCGAGCTCGACGGCCTCGGCGCCATCGGCTACATCATGTCGGAGTCGCCCCGGCCGATCGTGGTGGTGAGCTCCTACGCCGGTCCCGGAACCGCCGCCGCGATCCGCGCGCTCGAGCTCGGCGCGGTGGATCTCGTCGCCAAGGAGGAGGAGCGCACCGACGAGGCCGCTCACCGCTTGGCGGACCGGCTGCTCGGCGCGCTCCGGGCGGCGCGCACCGCCGACATCCACCGGCTGCCGGTGCTCGCCCGGCCGTCGCGCGCGGGCCGCCGCGCGACGCTCTTCGCCGTGCCCGGCCGGGCGCGCTCATGCGTCGCCATCGCCGCCTCCACCGGCGGGCCGCGGGCGCTGGCGGAGCTGGTGCCGCATCTGCCCGGCGGGACTGCAGGCCGGGGTGGTCATCGTCCAGCACATGCCGCCGCGGTTCACCCGCAGCCTCGCCGAGCGGCTGGCGGCCCAGAGCCGGATCGGCGTGGTCGAGGCGGAGCACGACACCCCGTTCCTCGCCGACACCGCGTACGTGGCGCCCGGGCGATTATCACATGCGCGTCGTCGCCGGCGCCGACGGGCCGCGGATCGAGCTGGGCCGGGAGCCGACGCGTCTGGGGCGTGCGGCCCGCGGCCGATCCGCTCTTCCGCAGCGTCGCCGAGCTCTACGGGCCGCGGGCCGTCGGTGTGGTGCTCACCGGCCTCGGCCGCGACGGCGCCGACGGACTGCGCAGGATCCACGACGCCGGCGGCATCGGCATCGCCCAGGATCGGGAGACCTCCACCATCTACGGCATGCCCAACGCGGCGCTCCAGGCCGGCGGCGCCCGGCACGTGCTTCCGGTGGGCCAGATCGCCGCCCGCGTCGCCGGCGAGCTCGGCGGATGGAGAAGAAGCAGTGAGCGCGGAAGGGTGGCTGCTGGTGCGCGCGGGCGGCCGGCGGGTCGGGCTCGCCCTGGACCAGGTGATCGAGGTGCTCGACCTCGGCCCGGTCTATCCGGTCCCGTCGACCGAGCCCGCCGTTCGCGGGGTCACCAGCTCCCGGGGCCGGATCGTTCCGCTGGTCCATCTCGCGCTCGCTGCTCGAGGGTCGCCGGGAGCACCGCGTCGGGCGGCGGCACCGCCGTGATGGTGCGGCTGGGCGGCCTGCGCGTCTGTCTCGAGGTGGACGACGCGGAGGAGGTGCTGCGCGAGCCCGGCCTTCCGGTGCCGGAGGACGTCTCACTGCCGTTCGCCGTCGCCGTGGCGCGGCAGGCGGACGGCATCGTCCCCTTGCTCGACCTGACCGCGGTCGGCGCTCGCATCTCGGAGGCAGCGACTCCATGAATGCGGCCGACGACATCCAGGTCGTGACCTTCCGGGTCGGTCCCCAGGAGTTCGCGTTCGACATCCTGCAGATCGAGCGGATCCTGCGCTACGAGCCTCCCGCCCCGCTGCCGCAGGCCCCCGAGTTTCTGGAGGGGGTCGTGCAGTACGGCGGCGGCGCGGTTCCGGTGGTGGACCTGCGCAAGCGATTCGAGCTCGATGCGCCGATCCGGGACGAGACCCGGCTGATGATCGTGGACCTCGGCGACCAGCGGGTCGGCGTCCTGGTGGACGAGGTCCGCGAGGTGCTGCGGGTGGACAGCCGCACCATCACCGCGCCGGGGCCGATGGTGAGCGGTCTCGCGGCGGCCTACATCTCCGGGCTCGTCACCCGACCCGGCCGCACCATCATCATCCTCAACGCTCGGAAGCTGCTCTCCTCCACCGAGCGCCTGGCGCTCAGCGCGATCGGGAGCGCCTGAGATGAGCGAATCGCCTGCTGGCCGGCCTCAAGAGCCAGTACCAGGAGATCGAGGGCCGGCTGGACGCCGCGCAGGACGCCGAGGCGCGCGAGGCGAGTGAAGCGCGAGATCATCGCGCTCTTCAAGCGGGTGGACGGCGCGCTGACCGAGCTGGGCCAGCTCAAGGACGGGATTCGCGGCCTGGCCGAGCGCTACAAGCAGATGAACAACGCGGCGGGCGCCGCGCCGGCCGGTCCCGCTCCGGCGCCCCAGTTCACCGGCGCCAGGCCCGCGGTCCAGGCCGACCATCTCGGCGCCTCGACCTTCATCGAGAAGGGCTGGAGCCTGATCTCGCTCGGCGACTACGCCGGCGCGATCCAGGCGCTGGAGAAGGCGCTCACGCTGTCCCCGGGCGCGGTGCAGGCGCAGTCGCTGCTGGGCTGGGCGCAGATGCTGCACGAGGACTACGACGACGCGCTGACGACCTTCTCCAAGGTGCTGATGAAGGAGCCGGCCAACGCGCTGGCGCGCATCAACGTCGGCTACATCTGCCTGAAGAAGCGGATCTTCGGCGAGGCGATCGAGCACCTGTCCAAGGCCATCCGGCTGGACAACGACCGCAAGGCGACGCTCTACGCCCACTATTATCTTGGACTGGTGTACCTCGAGCGCGAGATGTACGAGGACGCCCAGAGTTTCTTCCGCAAGACCCTCGCGCTCGGGCCCAACCTGATCGAGGCCTACTTCGACCTGGGCCGGGCTCAATGGTTCTCGGGCGACAAGGACGCCGCCCGCCAGACCTGGGCCGAAGGGCACAAGGCCAACAAGTTCAATCCCTGGGCCAAGCGCTGCCAGGAGATGCTCGACCTGGTCGCCGCTGGAGGTGAGGTCCCGCGCAGTCTGCCTTCCTGAGTCTGTTCCCATCGAGATTTCTGGAAACCGCCCTCCTCTTCATCCTGCAGGGTGCTCCCACGTCGGTGCAGGTCGGGCAGGTCACCGCCGTCGCGTGGCCGGACCAGATGGACCTCGCGATCGAGCTGGCCGAGTCAGGCCGGCCGGCCGACCGAGTGGCCCGGCCTGGGCCGGCTTCGACGCCGGGGCCGCTGCGACTGGTCGTAGTGCCCGACGGCCGCCGGCTGGATTCCCTGACCCTCGGCCGGGCCCCGCGCTGGGGTGCGGCTGTCGCCTTGCCTGCGCTGCGCACCATCGTGCTCCGCGCCGATGCGGGCGACCTCTCGCGCACGCTTCGCCACGAGCTGGCCCACCTCGCCCTCCACCAGCAGGTCGACGTGCGCGTGCCGCTCTGGTTCGACGAGGGGTTCGCCGGGTGGGCCGCCGGGGAGTGGGACCGAATGGGCGGCTTGGAGCTCAACCTCGCGGTGGCGCGCGGCGCGATTCCTGGACTCCGTGTCCTGGACGGCGCGCTGAGGGGCACCGAGACCAGCGCCGACGCCGCGTACGCGCTGGCCGTGTCCGCGGTCGCCGAGCTGGCACGGAGAAATCCGTCGGGCACGCTGGGCCCCCTGCTCGGGCGGCTCCATGAGGGCGAGCGACTTCGAGGCCGCGGTGCTGGCGACCACCGGGCTCACGGTGGATCGCTTCGAGGAAGAGTGGCAGCGGTCGGTCCGCCGCCGTTACGGTCTGGCGACCTGGCTCCTGGCGGGCGGCGGGTGGGCGCTGGTCGCCGCGGCCGTCCTCGGATTGGTACACTTTCGGCGCCGGGCCGACCGGGAGCGCCGGGAGGCCCTCGATCAAGGATGGGAAATTGAGCCGGAAGCTGTAGACGGACCTGAACTTGACCCGACCCGGGAACGGTGGTAGCCTCAACCCCTATGTCCAGTGCCCGGCCATCGTCATCCGCGCCCGCCGCGGGCCCCCGGCGGTTTCTGCTCGCCCGGCGGAACCTCCTCATCCTCGCGGCGGCGGTGCTGGTGCTCGTGGCCGGGTACCTCACCCTCATGGCCGGACATCCGAGCGCGGCGGCGGTCATCCTCGTGCTCGGCTACTGCGTGCTCTTTCCGCTCGGCATCGCTCTCTGAGAAGGGTGTTGGTCATCACGGCACGGTCCCTGCGCATGCGGTACGCATGCTGTATCTCGGGGCCTGCGCCAGCCGTCGGGCGAATAGCTCAGCTGGTTCAGAGCGCCTGCCTTACACGCAGGATGTCGGGGGTTCGAATCCCTCTTCGCCCATTCGCCCCCGCGTCGTGAGCGCGGACGTTGTCGGTCCCGCGGGACCGTTCCTCTGGGGAGGCTTTCGCATGTATCTGCTCCGTCTTGTCACCCTCGTGGCCGTGGGTGGGGCGCTGTCGGCGCCGCTGGCGGCTCAGGGCATCCCTCGCAACGCCCGCACGCAGCACGGCGAACATCGCGCCCCGTTTCATGGTGGCGAATCCGTTCGCCTTCGCGCCCGCCGACTCCGCGCCCGCCGTGGCGATCGGCGTCGGGAATGCGTGAAGAGATGAAGGACGTCGTCGGACGCGATTTCCAGGTCGTCGAGCAGCAGCAGATGAACGACGCGCTGACCCAGTACGGCTATCCCAAGGACGCCATTCTGAGCCCGGCGCTCGCGACCACGCTCGCCAAGAACATCCAGGCGCGCTTCCTGGTGTCCTCCACGATGGCGAAGGGCCAAGGCGGACGGTATGCCGTCACCGCCCGGCTCCTCGGCGTGAGCGACGATGCCGGCAACGTGGTGACGCTGGCGCAGAACCAGGGGGAGAGTCCCGCAGGCGTTCGGCAAGCGGCTCGCCGAGGCGCTCGACCCGATGGTGAAGTCGCTCCCCGACGCCAAGGCGTGCATCGACCAGCGCAAGAGCAAGCCGGACAAGGCCGTCGGATGCCGCCAACAAGGCCATCAAGGCGGTGCCCAACCACGGCCTCGCCCACTACTGCCTCGCGCTCCTCGCCCAGGACAAGAAGGCGCCCGCGCGCTGAGGTCGTGAAGCACCTCCAGGCCTCGGCGAAGGGCGATCCGCTGAGCCTTCCGGTGTGGACCGCCCTCGCCACCCAGTTCCAGCAGGCGAACGACACCGCCAACACGCTGCTCGCCTTCAAGCAGATGCTCCGGGTGGCGCCGACCAACCAGAAGCTGCGCGAGGAGCTGTTCAAGTACTTCCTCCAGTCGGGTCACCCCGAGACCGCCCTGGAAGTGGCGGACGAGGGTCTCAAGATCGACCCGTACAACGCCGATCTGTACGACCTCAAGAGCAACGCCTGTCTGTTCCTGAGCAACTTCAAGTGCGCCGTGGATGCGCTGGAGACGATGTACGCCACCGACTCCACCAAGGCGGACACGCTCTTCTTCACCAAGATCTCGGCGGCCGCGGCCGAGGGCGAGAAGCCCGACACGGTCAGGCTGCTCAAGTGGTCCCAGCTCGGGGTGCGCAAATATCCCGACAATCCGACCCTGCTGGGCTACCTGAATCGGGGCTATTCGATGACGGGGCAGAGTCGACAGCGTCGTCGCCGTCACCAACCAGGATCATCGCCAAGGACACCACGGCCGTGGTTCCGGCGCTGGAGGCGGCCCAGGCGCTGATCAATGCGCCTCCCGCAGCCGGTGCCGCGACGCCTCCGGCCGCCGGAACCCCTCGCCACCACCGGGGCCGACTCGGCCAAGACCGGCGAGTACGTCCAGGGCCAAGGAAGCGCTGCCGTTCCTCGAGTTCGCCATCAAGTACGGCGACCCACAGGCCAAGGAGAACGCGGCCGCGCTGCTGTACACGGCCGGGGCGAAGCTGCTGCAGCAGCCGCAGGATCTGCAGGGCGCGGCGGAGCTGCTGCGCCTGGCGGTCCAGTCGGCGAATCCCAGCCGGCAAGGTGGGCCCGGCATCCAACTACCTGCTCGGACTGGCGACCCTGTTCCAGGTGCCTCAGATCGATCCGCAGGCTGAGAAGCAGAAGTCCTGCGAACTGGCCAAGCAGGAGGAGGCGCTCTGACCGAGGCCGAGACCGCGCTGACCGCGGGCCGGTCGGTGAACCAGGAGGCCGTCGACAAGAACCTCGGCATCATCAAGCAGTACAAGCCGCGGGTGGCCTCCATGCTGAAGGCGTACTGTAAGTAGCCGCTGGATCGAACCCTGGAGTGGCGGCCCTCCTCGCATCGCGGGGAGGGCCGCCGTGTTTGCCCGCCGATGAAACGCCGCAGGCGCGGCCCTGGTGCCGCTGAACGGGCGTGGGGCGCCGTTCGACCGAGATCCCGTTGCCTCCGGGCCGACCTGCGGCATAAACTGCCTTAGGCCCATTGTGCAGCGGCAACCGAATGCCCAGCCAGACAGTCACCGCGAAACTCTCTCCGTTCTGGACCGCCCAGCTGCTCGGCTGGGGCGCGTACGGCGTCGCGAAGTACACGCTGTCGCCGCGCGGTCTATCCCGAGCGTCGGCCGGGTGCTGCTGCTGCTGCGTATCGGGCTCCTGGCCAGCTGCCGCTCCGAGCGCTCTACCGCCGGCTCCGCGCCGAGGCGTCTCCCAGCCGCTGACGATCGCCGTTGGCGCCGCCGCCTCCTTCGCGCTCGCCAACTCTGGCTTCTGCTCTACGACGGCTTGCTCCACTGGCGCGGCGTCCTGCCGTTCGAGGGCTGGGAGACGCTACAGAAGGGCGTGATCAACAAGACGCCGGTGCTCCTGGCGTGGAGCGCCCTCTACCTCGGCATCAAGCACCGCCAGGATCTCCAGGCCGAGCGGGAGCGCACGCTCCGGGCGACGGCGCTCGCCACCGAGGCCCAGCTCGAGATGCTGCGCTACCAGCTCCAGCCCCACTTCCTCTTCAACTCGCTCAACTCGCTGCGGGCACTCATCGCCGAGGATCCCGCGCGGGCGCGGGAGATGGTGACCGAGCTGTCGGACTTCCTCCGCTATTCGCTGCTTCCGGTCCGGGACCGCCGAGGTGGCGCTGGCGGAGGAGATCGCGTCGATTCGCCGCTACCTGGCCCTGGAGCAGGTGCGCTACGAGGAGCGGCTCCAGGTGGCGTTCGAGGTGGAGCCCGCGGCCGAGTCGCGCCGGGTGCCGAGCTTCCTGCTGCACCCGCTGGCGGAGAACGCGGTGAAGTACGGCATCCGCACCAGCCCGCGGCCGCTGCGGGTGCGCGGTCGCGGCGCGCACCGAGGGGCCCAGGCTCCTGGTCGAGATCGCGAACACCGGGCGCTGGTGTGAGCCCGAGGACGGGGCGCCGGAGACCGGGCTCGAGCGTCGGGTCTGGCCAACGTGCGCCAGCGGCTCGCCGCGGCTCTATCCCGGCCGCCACAGCTTCGAGGTCGGGCAGGAGGACGGATGGGTCCGGGCGCGGATCGAGATCGCGCGACGGAGCGGCGGCATGAGCCGCGAGCGGCTGACGGCACTGATCGTGGATGACGAGCGGCTGGCGCGACAGGAGCTGCGCACGCTGCTCGCGGTCCATCCGGAAGTCGAGGTGCGGGCGAGGCGGCCAGCGTGGACGAGGCCGCGCGCCACCTCGCCCGGGAGCAGCCGACGTGATCTTCCTCGACATCCAGATGCCGGGCGAATCCGGGTTCGATCTCTTCGCCCGCGCGCCCGGTGGCGGCCCGGGTGGTCTTCGTCACGGCGCACGACGCCCACGCGCTGCGCGCCTTCGACGTGAACGCGCTGGACTACCTGCTCAAGCCCGTGGCGCCGGCCCGCCTGGCCGCGGCGACATCGCGCGCCTGCGGAGCGGACGCCGGGCGCGCCGCAGCCGCCCGCCGGTTCGAGTACGGCGACTTCGTCTTTCTCCCGGTGGACGGCCGGTCCCGGTTTCTCCGGGTGAACCAGATCGTGAGCGTCGCGGCGGCGGGTGACGCGACGATCGTGACGACCGCGGACGGCATCGCGGGGACGGGTGCCGCGGAGCCTCAAGGAGCTGGGAGGAGCGGCTCCCGCCAAGCAGTTCGTGCGGATCCACCGGGAGGCGCTCGTGAACCTGCAGTTCGTGGAGCGGATCGAGGAGTGGTCCCACGAGGCCTACCAGGTCCACCTCCGGGGCCAGCCCGAGCCGCTCACCCTCAGCCGCCGCTACGCCTCCCGCCTCAAGGCCCGCTTCTCCTGACGCTCGGCGGCCCTCCGCCGCCGCTCGCCGCCCTTCGATTGCGCATTCGCCGCGCCGGCGACCGCAGCGTGGTCGCATCGACGCTCACCGATCCAGGAGAACACGATGTTGTCTCGCACCGACACTAGCTCACACGCTCATGCTCGGCAGTGCGGCCGGCGCTGACCGGCCGCTGCCGTGCACGACCCCGACGAGCGCGCCATCCGGCGGCACATCGAGCGGTACTACTTCGAGGGCGTGCGCCGAGCCGACACCGCGGCCGCCCACCGGGCCTTCCATCCGGTCGCCATCATGTATTCCGTGCGCGACGGCGCGCTGGCGCAGCGGAGCATCCCCGACTGGCTCGGCGGCGATCGCCGCGCGGGCGCCCGATCCCCCGAAGCCCGATGCGGTGCGGCGGCGGATCGTGCTCGGTGGACGTGACCGGCAACGCGGCGATGGCCAAGCTCGAGCTCGACTCATCCCGACGCGACAGTGACCGACTACATGTCGCTGCTGAAGGTGGACGGCGAGTGGACCATCGTGGGCAAGATCTTCGACGGCAGCCCGAGCGCACGGCGCGGGACGGCGGGGCGCTGAGCCATGCTGACAGCGATCGTCATGCTCGGCCTCGCGTGCGCCCCTCGTCGCGCCGGCGAAACGGGGTCCATGCTCGCCGCCGACCAGCTGGGGCCGCGGGTGACCGCCCGGGAATCGGTCCCGATCCCGTCTCCCGCCTCCCGACACCGACCGCCCGGGCGCACCCTGCTCTCCAGGGTAGTGCCCTGGCCGGCAGGGCCGGATGCCGGCGGCGCCGCCAGGCTTCGAGGTGTCGCTTTACGCCGACGGGTTCCAGCGGCCCCGCTGGCTCTATGTCCTGCCCAACGGCGACGTGCTGGTCGCCGAGTCGGCCAACCCGGGGAGTGGCGGGACACACTGATGCCGCCCGAGCAGCTCGCCGCGCGTTGGGCATCGGGCAACCGTGGCCATTCCGCCAATCGCATCACGCTACTCGCGACAGCCGACTGGGGACGGCCGCGCCGAGCGGAGCGATCCCGCTGCTCTGGGGACTCAATCAGCCGGTGGGCATGCTGTACCTCGACGGCTGGCTCTACGTCGCGAACACCGACGAGCTGGTGCGGTACCCGTTCCGCCGGGCGATACCGCGATCACGGCGCCGGCCGCGGCGAGTGCTCGAGCTGCCCGCCGGCGGCTACAACAATCACTGGACCCGCAACGTCGTCGCCAACGCCGACGGCACCGAAGCTATACGTCACCGTCGGCTCCGCGACCAACGTGGACGACCGAGGGGATCGACGCCCGGGACCCGCGCCGCGCCGCGATTCTCGAGCTCGAATCCCGATGGCAGCGGCATGCGGGTCTTCGCCTCCGGCCTCCGTAACCCGCTCGGGCTCGACTGGGCGCCGGGCACCCGCACGCTCTGGACGGTGGTGAACGAGCGGGACGGCCTGGGCGACGACCTCGTCCCCGACTACCTCACCAGCGTGCGCGACGGCGCATTCTACGGCTGGCCCTACGCCTATTGGGGCCGGCACGAGGATCCTCGGCAGCGGGGAGGCGGCCCGACCTGGTCGCGACCGAGCGTCGCCCCCGATTTCGCCCTCGGCGCGCACACCGCGTCCTTGGGTCTCGCCTTCTATCGGGGCAGGGCGTTTCCGGAGCGGTACCGGGGCGGCGCATTCATCGGGCAGCGCGGCTCGTGGAATCGGTCTGGCGCTCGCCGGCTACCGCGTGCTGTTCGTGCCGTTCGCCGGCGGCCGCCCTCAGGGCCGGCGGAGGATTTCTTGGCGGGTTCATCGCGGACAGCGCGGCGGCACGAGGTCTACGGGCGGCCGGTCGGCGTGGTCGAGTTGCCTGACGGTCGTTGCTGGTGGCGGACGATCCGGCCAATCGGATCTGGCGGGTGGAGTACAAGGGCGATGAGGCCGGCGGCGCGGCGATGGCGCGGTGAAGATCGGCGGAGGTCGGCGACGGGCTCGCGCGGCCGGAGTCGGTGCGCTGGGACCCGGACCAGCGGGTGTGGTTCGTCAGCAACATCAACGGAGCCAGGCAGAAGGACGACAACGGCTACATCAGCCGGGTCGGCGGCCGACGGACGGATGCAGCGGCTGCGATTCATCGCCGGCGGCACCGGCGGCGTCGTCCTGCACGCGCCCAAGGGCATGGCGATCACGGGCGACACGCTGTGGGTCACCGATCTCGACGCAGTGCGCGGCTTTCACCGGCGCACCGGGCGCGGCTCGGCCAGCATCGACCTGCAACCGCTCGGCGCGCTCTTCCTCAATGACATCACGGTGGGTCCGGACGGCGCGCTCTACGTCACCGACACCGGCGTCCGGTTCGACACGGCGGCGGACGCGGCAGCACACCGGCCCCGACCGGGTGTTCCGGATCAGCGGAGGCGAGGCGACAGTGGCGCTCGAGGGAGACGTGCTCGGCGAGCCGAACGGGATCGCCTGGGACCGGAAGGCTGCTCGCTTTCTCCTCGCGCCGATCGCGGGTGAGAAGGCGGTATTCGCAGTGGGCCGGACCGGGAGCGGCCGGTTGCGATCGCCAGCGGGCCGGGGCGGTACGACGGCATCGAGGTCGCTCCCCGGCGGGCGGATTCTGGTTCGGCCTGGAACGACTCGACGGTGAGCGAGAGTGGGCGAGGCCGGCTCCGGCCGGTCATCCGGGGGGTGCCGGCGGCCGCCGACATCGGGGTGGACCCCGAGGCGCGGGATCGTGGCGATGCCGCTGCTGCGGGACGACCGGGTGGAGTTCTGGCGACTGCCGAGATAGCTGGCACGACCCTACCACGAACCCCCGCCTTCCCCTATATTCCGCCCGCGTTGCTGGGGGCTGTAGCTCAGCTTGGTTAGAGTGCCGCACTGTCACTGCGGAGGTCGCGGGTTCGAGCCCCGTCAGCCCCGCTCCAGTATTCGAGGCTGCACCCCGTCCCGGTGGACGGGGTGTTGTCGTTTCCAACCTCAGTCGACCGCGATGGCCGAGCCGAACACGTCCTACCACGTCCCCGTGCTCCTCGAGCCGGTCCTCGCGGCTGCGGCGGGCGCTCGCGCGAGCGGTGGACGCGACCCTGGGCGGCGGCGGGCACGCGGAGGCGCTCCGCCGCGCCGGGCTCGAAGCTTCTCGCCATCGACCGGGATCCCGACGCGATCGCCTTCGGCCGGGCGCGCCTGGGCGACCAGGGCATCCGGTACCTCGAGGCGGCCTACGATTCGCCCGAGGCGCTCGACGCGGTCGCCGGCTTCCACCCGGGGTTCATTCTGCTGGATCTGGGCGTGTCCTCCCGCCAATTGGATGAGGCGGGCCGGGGATTTACTTTCCGACCGGGCGCTCCACTCGACATGCGGATGGAGGGACAGGGAACCTCGGCGGCCGACCTGCTGAACGAGGCCGATGGGGATGCGCTGGAGCGGATCTTCGCCGAGTACGGCGACGAGCGGCGTGCGCGGCGCTTGGCCCGTGAGATCGTCCGGCGGCGCGAGCGCGTCGCGGTTCGCGGTGAGCGACGACCTGGTGAACGCGATCCGCGCCACGCTGGGCCCCCGCGCCGGTCCGTCCGAGTTCGCCCGCCTCTTTCAGGCGCGTTCGCATCGCCGTGAACGACGAGCTGGACGGGTCTCGCCCGGGCGCTGCCGGCGTTTCGGGACTGCGCTGGAGCAGGGAGGCAGGCTTGGCGTGATCACCTATCACTCGGGCGAGGACCGGCTGGTCAAGCACGCCTTCCGCGAGTGGGCCAGCGCCTGCGTCTGTCCTCCTCGGCAGCCGGTCTGTACCTGTCGCGGCCGGCCCCTGGGCCGGCTCGAGCCGCGCAAGCCGATCGTTCCGTCGGACGAGGAGATCGCCTCGAACCCGCGGGCCCGGAGCGCCAAGCTGAGGATCTTTCGAGTCGACCATGCGGCTTAAGGGGCGACACTGGCTGATGCTCTGGCTGGTCGTCTTCGTCTGCGTGCTGCTGGCGATCGCCGCTCGGCAGAGCGCCGGCTTCCGTGCCGCCCGCCGGTTGGGCGAGCTTCGGGAGGAGCGGATGGCCCTGGAGGCGCGCCGCGCAGAGCTGGAGCGGCAGATCCGGGTCGGCCTCGAGCCGCCAGGTGCTGGTTCCCCTCGCCGAGCGCGCGCTCGGGCTGCACCAGCCCTCGGACTCCGAGTTCACCCTGCTGCCCGTCACGCCCGCTCCCGTCGGTCAGGCCCTGATGGCCAAGCCCAGCGGTCCGCATCGCCGCGATTCAGCTCGGCTTCGCCCTCGGGGTGCGTGGCGCTGCTGGCGCGGGCGGTCCAGCTCCAGATCATCGACGGCGAGCAAGTGGGCGAACGAGGCCGAGAGCACGCGCACCGAGCGGCAGGGTGCTCGCCGGCCAGGCGGGGCGCGCTGTACGACCGCAACGGCGTCCCGCTCGCCATCACCCAGGAGTTCTACCACGTCGGGATCGCGCCCAACGAGCTGCGACGATCCCGGCGCGGCGTTCCGGCTCATCGTCCGCAGCCTCGGCGTCCCGGCGGCCCCGCTCGATCGCGAGTTCCGCGCGAGCAAGCGCTGGATCTACCTGCACGGCCCGTTCAACGCGACCCAGGTCCAGCCGCTGCGCGCGATCAGCGGGGTGCACCTCGAGGGCGCATTCCAGCGGTTCTATCCCTCGCGCGAGCTGGCGCGTCCGATCATCGGCGGGCTCGAGGCCGATCGCGCCGTCGGCGGAGCCGGCCTCGAGCTGGCGCTGGACTCGATCCTCACCGGCACGCCCGGGGAGGCGGTGCTGCTGAAGGACCGGGCGGGACGCCGCTACGACTCGCCCGTCGCGCCTGGTGCGCGACCCGGTGCCCGGCAACGACGTCGTGCTCACCATCGACGCGGAGCTTCAGGAGATCGCCGAGCGCGGGCTGGCCGATGCGCTGGAGGAGATGAAGGCGGAAGGCGGGGACGTCGTCTTCCTGGATCCGAAGACCGGCGAGCTGCTCGCGCTCGCCTCCCGGCAGGTCCGTCCCGGCGCGGTGCCCCGAGCCTCCACCTTCACCGATCCGTTCGAGCCGGGGTCCACGGCCAAGCTCTTCACCGCCGCCGCGCTGCTTCAGAACCGATCTGGTGGACAGCACCGACGAGGTGTTCGGCGAGCGGCGGCGTGTGGAACATGCCGGTGACTCGAAGCGGCCGGAGGACTCGAGCCGATCCGGGACGTGCACGTCCACAAGGGCAATGTCACCCTGGCCGAGGCGATCCGCACCTCCAGCAACATCGCGATGGCCAAGTTCAGCCTGCGGCTCACGCCGGAGCAGCAGTTCGAGATGCTGCGCGATTTCGGGTTCGGGACGCCGACCGGGGCGGAGTTCCCGTCGGAGTCGCGCGGGCAGGCTGGCGCCGCCGGATCGATGGCAGCCGATGTACACCCGGGCCAGCATGGCGATGGGCTACGAGCTCGGCGTCACCCCGGTCCAGCTCGCGGCGGCCTACGGCGCCATCGCCAACGACGGGCTCCTGCTCGCCCCGACGCTGGTGCGCGAGGTCCGCGACCCTTCCGGCGACGTCCTGTTTCGCCGGGAGCCGGAGCCGGTGCGGCGGGTGATCAGCCCCGAGATCGCCGCGCGTCTGCGGCACTACCTGCGGGGCGCGGTGGGGGAAGGCGGCACCGGCGGCGAAGCCCAGCTGGTCAACTACACCGTGCTGGGCAAGACCGGAACCGCCCGGCGATTCGAGGACGGCCGCTACGCCGCCGGCAAGTACACCTCGACGCTTCGCCGCGATCTTCCCGGCGGACGACCCCCAGCTCGTCGTGATCGTGAAGATCGACAACCCGAAGGGGAGCTATTACGGCGGACGGACGGCCGCCCCGGTCACCCGCACGATGCTGCAGCAGGCGCTCGCCTCGCGACGGGTCGCGATCGATCGCGGGCGGCTGGCCCCGCCTGAGGTCTGGTCGCGACCGGGTCCGACCTCGGCCGGCGGCCGGAACGCCCGACGCAGCGAAGCCGGTCGTGGTGGTGAGCTGGCCGTACCAGGAGTCCGATTCCGCGCCGAGCCCCGGTGCCGGTGCCGAGCGTGGCCGGCAGCTCGGTGCGAGAAGCCGCGCTCGCGCTGCACCGCCGGGGACTTCGGATGAGCCTCCGCGGCCTCGGCCGGGTGGTGCGGACGGCGCCCGCGGCGGGGGAGCCGGCGCCGCCCGGCGCGTCGGTGACGGTGTGGGCCGAATGAACGGGAGACTCTGAGCCGATGCCACTCACATGGCAGGAGCTGCTGAGCCAGCTCCGCGGAGCCGACCTGCTGGTCGACCGCTCCGCCGCGCGGGGCCGACGCCCTCCGCATTGACCGCGGACAGCCGTTCGGCCGGTCCCGGCTCGGTATACCTGGCGGTGCGCGGCTCGCAGGCCGACGGGCACCGCTTCGTGCCCGACGCGGTCGCGGCGCGGGGCGAGCGCGCGGTCATCGTCGAGGCCGCCGCGGGCTCCGGCGTGCCCGAGATCGTGGTGCGCGATGGCCGGCGCGCGGCGCTGGTGCTCGGCGCAGCGTGGTTCGGCCATCCGGCGCGCCGGCTCACGCTCGTCGGCGTCACCGGCACCAACGGGAAGACCACCACGACCGGCCTGATCCGCCACCTGCTGAACGCGGCGGGCACCGCGGGGAGCATCGGAACGCTCGGCGCGTTCGACGGCCGAGGTGAGCCCGTAGCCTCCACCGCGGGCACGCTCACCACGCCGGGCCCGATCGATCTCCAGGCGACGCTGGCCACGATGGTGGAGCGAGGAGTGGACCGGGTGACGATGGAGGCCTCGTCGCACAGCCTCGACCAGGGTCGGCTGGACGGGCTGCGTCTTCGCGGCCGGGGTGTTCACCAACCTGACCCGCGACCATCTCGACTATCACGGCACGATGGAGTCGTATCTCGCCGCCAAGCTCAGGCTGGGGAGCATGCTGGCCGAGCGCGGCGTCGAGGTGGTGAACCTGGACGACGTCGGCCTGGGAGGTGCTGCCCGATGCGCTCGCGGCGGGTGACGTTCGGGCTGCACCCGGCGGCGGACGTGCGCGCCGACCGGGATCGTCCTCGACGCGGCGGGAAGCCGGTTCCGGCTCGACGGGTGTTTCGGCGCCGCGGAGGTCTCGCTTGCCACTGCTGGGCGACTTCAACGTCGCGAACGCGCTCGCCGCCGCGGCATGCGCGCTGGGACTCGGCGTTCCGCTCGGCCGAGGTGGCCGGCAGGCTGTCCTCGTCGCCCCAGGTGCCGGGCCGCATGGAGCTGCTCAGCGAGACGCCCTGCGTGGTCCTGCGCGACTACTCCCACACGCCCGATGCCCTGGAGCGGGCGCTCGCGACGCTGCGGCCGCTGACCAGCGGCCGGCTGGTGGTGGTGTTCGGCTGCGGCGGCGACCGGGACAAGGGCAAGCGCCCGCTCATGGGCCGGATCGCGGCCGAGCTCGCCGACGTGGCGGTGGTGACCTCGGACAATCCGCGAACCGAGGATCCCGGGGCGATCATCGACGACATCGAGCAGGGGATGGGTGGCGTCGCCCACCTGCGGATCGCGGACCGCCTCGCCGCGATTCACACCGCGCTCGACCAGGCACGCGCGGGCGACACGATCCTGCTCGCCGGGAAGGGGCACGAGACCTACCAGGTGATCGGGCGCGGAGAAGGTGCCGTTCGACGAGCGGGAGATCGTGCGGAAAGGCCGTGAAAGGTGAACGGTGAAAGGTGAACAGGAGGGGCCGGGCACGCCGCCGTGGCCGGAGGCGGCGGTGCGGCAGGCGCTGGGACTCGAGGGGCAGGCGAGAGGGCCGCACCTTCGCCGGCATCTCGACCGATACCCGGTCCATCTCGCCGGGCGCGCTGTTCGTCGCGCTGAGCGGCGAGCGATTCGACGCCCACGACTTCCTGCCTGCCGCGGCGGCCGCGGGGGCCGTGCGCGGCGGTGGTGCGGACCGGCACGCCACCGGTGGCCGGACTGTCGCTGCTCGAGGTGCCCGACACGCTGCGCGCCTTCGGCGCGCTGGCCCGCGCGCGGCGGGCGACGATCCCCGGGCCCGTGGTCGCGATCACCGGCACCAACGGCAAGACCAGCACCAAGGAGATGCTCGCCGCCGCGCTGCGGACCCGGTACGTCACCTACGCCACCCGAGCCAACCTCAACAACCTGGTCGGCGTGCCGCTCACCATCCTCGAGGCGCCGGAAGGAACCGAGGCGCTGGTAGTCGAGGCGGGCGCCAACCTGCCCGGCGAGATCGCGCGCTACCGCGAGATCATCGACCCCGGAGATGGTCGTCATCACCAACGCCGTCGCGGGGCACCTGGAGGGCTTCGGCTCGCTCGACGGAGTGGTCGAGGAGAAGCTCTCGCTGGCCGAGGGCGTCGCGCTCGCGGTGGTGGGGGTGGATCCGCCGGCGCTCGCGGACGGGGCGCGTCGGCGGGCGCGCCGGGTGCGCACGGCCGCGCTCGAGGGCGCCGACCTGGTGCCCGACCGGGTCGAGCTCGGGCCGGACGCCCGGCCGGTCCTGACGATCGGCGGGACCACGCTTCACCCTCGCGGCGCGCGGGCTGCACCAGGCGGACAACGCGGTGCGGGTCTGGGCGGTCGCCGAGGAGCTGGGCCTCGATCTCGACCGCGGTGGCGGACGCGCTGGAGCAGTTCACGCTGCCCGGGGGGCAGCGGCGAGCTGCTCCAGACTGGGCGGCCTCACCATCCTGAACGACTGCTACAACGCCAATCCCCAGTCGTTCCGCGCCGCGATCGCGACGGCGAGGAGCCTGCGCCGCGGCCGGCCGGCTGGTGTTCGTCGCCGGGCACGATGCGCGAGCTGGGGGCCGAGTCCTCCGCGCTGCACGCGCGGGTCGCGCGCGAGCTGGTGGATCTCGGCGCCGGATCTGCTGGCGGCGGTCGGAGACTTCGTGCCCGCGCTGGAGCCCTATCGCGGCTCGGCTGGGACGCGGCTGGTCACCGCGGCCGATCCGCTCGCGCTCGCGCCGCTGCTGAGCGAGCCGCTCTGGGGGGACGAGGTCGTGGTGCTGAAGGCATCCCGCGGCGTGGCGCTCGAACGTATACTTCCGGCGCTCACCGCTCGCGCCAATTCCCTCGGCTGAGGACGGATGCTCTATCATTGGCTCGCGCCGCTCGGCCAGACGTACATCATCTTCAATCTCTTCAACTACATCAGTTTCAGGGCCGCGGGCGCGACGGTGACGGCGCTGCTGCTGGCCTTCCTGGTGGGGCCGCCGGTGATCCGGCGGCTGCGGGCGCGCAAGGTGGGGCAGGTGATCCGGGCCGAGGGTCCGGCGAGCCACCAGAGCAAGCGGGGCACGCCGACGATGGGCGGGCTCATCATCCTGCTCGCCACCATCGTGCCGACGCTGCTCTGGGCGCCCGCTCACCAACCGGTTCGTGGTCGTCGCGATGCTGTCCATCCTCTGGATGGGCTGCATCGGGTTCCTCGACGACTACCTCAAGATCGTGCAGGGGAAGTCGCGCGGGCTGGTGGCCAAGTGGAAGCTGGCGGGGCAGGTGAGCTTCGGCGTGCTGCTGGGCCTCTTCCTCGCCTACAATCCGGTGGTACCCACCGAGACCATTCCCGCCACCGCCACCACGCTGCCGTTCTTCAAGTACCTCGTGGTCAACTTCGCGCCGCTGCTCTACGTGCTGTTCGTGACCGTGGTGATCACCGGGAGCAGCAACGCCGTCAACCTCACCGACGGGCTCGACGGGCTGGCGACCGGGCCTGGCCGGCATCTCCGCGGCGGCGTTCGCGGGCTTCGCGTACCTGTTCGGGCGGACCGACGTGACGAGCTATCTCAACCTGTTCTACCTGCCCGGCGCCGGCGAGCTGGCGATCTTCTGCGCCGCGCTCATGGGCGCGACGATCGGCTTCCTCTGGTTCAACGCCCACCCGGCCCAGGTCTTCATGGGCGATACCGGCAGCCTCGCGATCGGCGGCGCGCTCGGCACGGTGGCCATCCTGCTCAAGGCCGAGTTCCTGCTGCTGCTGATCGGCGGGGTGTTCGCCGCGGAGGCGATCTCGGTGCTGCTCCAGACCGGCACCTACAAGTGGTACAAGCGCACCCGGGGGAAGGAGTACGCCGACGCCCACCGGGTGTTCCGCATGGCGCCGCTGCACCACCACTTCGAGAAGCTGGGATGGGCCGAGACGACGGTGGTGACCCGGTTCTACATCCTCGGGCCTGCTCTGCGCGCTGGTGGCGCTCTCCACGCTGAAGGTGCGGTGAGCGTGACCGCCGTTCCGCTCCTGGCGACAGTGGCGCGCCAGCGGACGCGAGGTGGCGGTCGTCGGGCTGGGCAAGAGCGGCGTCGCGGCGACCCTGCTCCTGCGCGATCACGGGATCCCGACCTACGCCTCGGACACCGGCACCGGCCCCGCCTTCGACGAATGGGCCGCGAAGCTGGGCGAGGCCGGCGCGACGGTCCATCTCGGCGGCCACGATCTCGAGCGGATCGCGCGGGCCGTCGCGGTGGTGGTGGCGCCGGGGGTGCCGCCGGAGGTCGCCGCCGCTGGAGGCCGCGCGGAAGCGCCGGCATTCCGATCCACGCCGAGATGGACATCGGGTTCCTGGCGCTTCGGGGCACCCGCTGCATCGGCATCACCGGCACCAACGGCAAGACGACCACGACCTCGCTGATCGCGCACGTGCTCGACGGCCAGCGGGCTCCGGGCCGAGACGGCGGGGAACATCGGCCGCCCGCTGTGCGAGGTCGCGCGGTCGGAGTCGCCGCCCGACTGGCTGGCGCTCGAGCTCTCGTCGTTCCAGCTGCACGATACGCCGAACCTGCGCCCGGCGGTCGGCGTGCTGACCAACCTCGCGCCCAACCATCTCGACCGCTATCACACGCTCGAGGAGTACTACGCCGACAAGGCGCTGCTGTTCCGGAACGCCGACGCGGCATCGATCACGGTCAGCAACGCGGACGATCCGGCGGTGCAGGAGATGGTGGCGCGGGTGCCGGGCAGGCACCTGCGGTTCTCGGTGCGCGAGCGGGCCGACGCCTGGTTCGATCGGCCGGTCCGGTCGGCTCATGCTGGGACGGACGGCGCTGCTCCCGCGCGGCGAGCTGCCGCTCCTCGGCGACCACAACGTGGCCAACGCGCTCACGGCGGCGCTCGCGGCCACGCGCCGCCGGGCTGCACGACTGGAGGGGATCGCGGCCGGGCTCCGGACCTTCAGGGCGATCCCCCACCGGGTGGAGCCGGTGCGCGAGGTCGGCGGGCGTGCTCTGGATCAACGACTCCAAGTCCACCAACATCACCTCGACCGAGGTGGCGGTGGCCGCGCTCGACCGGCCCTTCGTGCTCCTGCTGGGCGGCCGGCACAAGGGTGAGCCGTACACCCGGCTGGTGGAGCCGCTCGAGGAGCCGCTGCCGCGCGGTGGTGGCGTACGGCGAGGCGGGCCCGCTCGTCATCGCAGGATCTGGGCGAGGCCGCTCAAGGTGGTGCCGGCGGGCTCCTTCGACGAGGTCCTCGCGACCGCGCGACGTCTCGCCCGGCCGGGCGACGCGGTGCTGCTGTCGCCCGCCTGCTCCAGCTACGACATGTTCAAGAACTACGAGGAGCGCGGGGCGCGCTTCCGGCAGGCGGTGGAGGCGTTCTGACGTCCCGGCCGGTGCGCCACCCCGGCGAGCTGCGGTGGGAGACGCGGCTCCTCGGCACCGTGACGGCCTTGCTGCTGGGGTTCGGGATCGCGGCCACCTACGGCGCGGCGAGCCTGGTGACGGTGCGGGGCCAGAGCGTCGGCATGGACTTCGCGGTGCGGCAGCTGAGCGGGGCGCTTGCTCGGCGGGGTGCTGCTCCTCATCGCCTCGCGGCAGGACTACTATCGCTGGCGGCTCCTGGCCTGGCCGCTGCTGCTGGTCACGCTGGTGCTGCTCCTCATCCCGGTGCTGCCGTTCACCCACGGCATCGCGCCGGCGGTGAACGGCGCGCGCCGCTGGGTCGAGCTCGGGCCCGCTCGGCTTCCAGCCGTCGGAGCTGGCGCGGGTCGCGGTCGTGGTGTGGTGCGCCATGCTCGCCGCCAAGAAGGGCGAGCAGGTCCGCGAGTTCAAGAAGGGGATGCTGCCGTTCATCGTGGTGCTCGGCCTGGTCTCGCTCCTGATCCTGCTCCAGCCCAACCTGTCCATGGCGACCCTGGTGGCGCTGCTCGGCGGCCTGGTGCTCTTCGCCGCCGGCGCCAAGATCGGCCACTTCATCCTGCTGTCCGGCGGCGGCGGTGATCCTGGTCTTCCACCAGATCCGCGACGCCCAGTACCGGCTCGCCCGGCTGGTGACGTTCCTCAATCCGGGCGACGCGACCACCGAGGCCGGCTTCCAGATTCACCAGTCGCTGATCGGCATCGGGTCGGGCGGGATCTTCGGCACCGGGTTCGGGCAGGGGCAGCAGAAGCTCGGCTACCTGCCGTACGCCTACTCCGACTTCCTCTTCAGCACCATCGGCGAGGAGTGGGGGTTCCTCGGCGTCCTCGTGGTGGTGTCGCTCTTCGCGCTGTTCTGCTGGCTCGGCTTCCGCATCGCCCGCACCGCGGCCGATCCGTTCGGCCAGTATCTGGCGGTCGGGCTCACCGCGCGATCGGGCTGACGGCGTTCATGCACATGGCCGTCTCGCTCGGCCTGATGCCGACGACCGGCCTCACGCTGCCGTTCATGTCGTACGGCCGCTCCAGCCAGGTCATCTCCCTGCTCGCGACCGGCATCCTGATCAACATCGGCGCGCTCGCGGGGCAGGCCGCGGGCGGCACGACGGCGGCGGGAGCCGGACGACGAGGAGGAGAGCGAGTGACGCGCGGTAACGGCCGCCGCACCATCCTCATCGCCGGCGGCGGCACCGGCGGTCACCTGACGCCGGCGCTCGCCATCGCCGCGGCCATTGGAGGCGCACGGGAGACGGACTCGAGCCGGTGCTGGTGGGCGCGATGCGCGGGCGTCGAGGCCAGGATCCTTCCGACCCGGGACTTCCGCTATCACCTGCTGCCCTCCGAGCCGATCTACCGCCGCAGCCTGGTGGAGGAACGTCCGCTGGCCGCTGCTCGCCGGCCGCCTGCTCCGCGGGGTGGACGAGCTGCTGCGGGCCGAGCGCCCGGCCGCCGTGCTCGGCACCGGCGGGTACGCCTCCGCGCCGGTGGTCTGGCGCGCCGCGCACGGCGGACTGCCCACCGCGATCCAGGAGCAGAACGCCTATCCCGGGCCTCGCGACCCGCTGGCTCAGCCGCCGGGTGCGCCACGTCTACCTCGGCCTGCCCGAATCGAGGAGCCTGCTCCGCTTCGGCAGCCGGACCCAGGTGTTCGACACCGGCAACCCGATCGTGCCGCCGACGCCGGAGCGGCGGCCCGAGGCACGGAAGCTGTTCGGGCTCGAGCCCGGCGCGCCGGTCGTGCTGGTCACCGGCGGGAGCCAGGGTGCGCTCGCGATCAATCGCGCGGTCGCCGGGTGGCTGGAGGCGGGCGGCCCGGTCGAGCGCCGCGCTCATCTGGGTGACGGGCCGCGGCACCTACGAGGAGTTCGCCCGCTTCCACCGTCCGCCGCGGGTCCAGGTCGTGGACTTCCTCGATCCGATGGCGGACGGCTACGCGGTGGCGGATCTGGTGGTCTCGCGAGCCGGGATGATCACGGTGGCCGAGCTCTGCGCCTGGGGGCTCCCGAGCATCCTGATTCCGCTGCCGACCGCGGCCGCGGACCACCAGACCCACAACGCGCGGGTGCTGGCCGAGGCGGGCGCGTCGCACGCATGCTGCCGCAGTCGGAGCTCACGCCGGAGAGGCTGGCCGAGGCGGTGGAACGGCTACTGTCGGAGGATGGTACACGCGAGCGCGATGGCGAAACGGGCGCGGGCGCGCGGAAAGCCGGAAGCGGCGCGCGGAGATAGTGTCAAATTTATTGACGCTGGTTCGGCTGACGGCTCGCACTTTGAGAACTCGCAGCGACAACTTACATTAGCTCAATCCATCATGGACCTGTTCAACCCCGCGGATACGCGTCCTGTCCACTTCATGGGAATCGGCGGGGCCGGGATGAGCGCCCTCGCGCTCATCGCGTGCCGCCGCGGGGTCGCGGTCACCGGGTGCGATGCCGATCCAGCCGGCGCGGCCGACCTCAGCGCCGCTCGGCGTCCGGGTCCATGCCGGGCACGATCCCTCGCACCTCGAGGGTGCCCGCGCGGTCGTGGTCACGGCCGCGGTCCCGACCGACCACCCGGAGCTGCGCCGGGCGCGCGAGCTGGACCTGCCGATCGTTCCGAGGAAGGTCGCCCTGGCCGCACTCGTGGGTGAGGCCAGGTCGGTCGGCGTCTCAGGCACCCACGGAAAGACCACCACCACGGTCATGACCACCGAAGCGCTGGCCGCCGCCGGGCTGCAGCCCACCGGGCTCGCCGGCGGCCGGGTCGCGGCCTGGGGCGGCAACGCCACGGATCGACGGGGACGACCTCTTCGTGGTCGAGGCCGACGAGTACGACCAGGCGTTCCTGACGCTGCATCCCACCGTGGCGATCGTCAACAACGTCGAGGCCGACCACCTGGAGTGCTACGGCTCGGTGGAGGCGCTGGAGGACGCCTTCGTCGAGTTCGCCGGCCGGGCCCGCGTCGCCCTCGTCAGTGCGGACGACGCCGGTGCGCTGCGGGTGGCCGCTCGGGTCGAGGGGGCCCGGCGGTTCGGCTTCGCCGCCGACGCCGACGATCCGGATCGCGCGACGTGGTGCAGGGCGCGCAGCGGCACCGAGGCGACCGTCGTCGTGGAGCGGGGGCACGCTCGGTCCGGCTCCGGCTCCGGGTCCCGGGCATCCACAACCTGCGGAACGCCGTGGCCGCGCTGGGCGCGGTGGAGGCGCTGGGCGGCGCGCTCGAGCCGGCCGCGGACGCGCTGGCGGCGTTCTCCGGCGTGGGCCGCCGGTTCGAGCGGCTGGGCGAGCACGGCGGCGTCGCGGTGGTGGACGACTACGCCCACCATCCGTCCGAGCTGGTGGCGACGCTCTCGGCGGCCCGGCAGGCGTATCCCGGACGCCGGCTGGTGGCGGTGTTCCAGCCGCACCTCTACTCGCGAACCATCGCGCACGGCGAGGCGATGGGCGAGGCGCTCGCCGCGGCCGACCTGGTGTTCGTGACCGAGATCTACGCCGCGCGCGAGCAGCCCGTTCCGGGCGTCAGCGGACGGCAGGTGGCCGATGCGGCGGCTCCGAGCCGGCGCCGACGCGCGCTTCGAAGCCGGTGCGCGCCGACGTCGGCCGCCGGGTGCGCGAGGCGCTCGAGCCCGGCGACGTCGTGCTCACGCTCGGCGCCGGCGACATCACCCGCGTCGCACCGGAGCTGGTCCGGTGGCTGAGCGCCGGCCTGAAACGCGCGACTCTGGCTCGCCGGCGGCGGCCGTCGTCGGCGCTGGCGCTCTGGTTCGCGCTCCCGCTCGGTCTTCGGCATCTCGAGTTCTTCCGGGTCCGGCGGGTGGAGATCGTCGGATTGCAGTATCTTGATGCGGCGAAAGTGATCGGGCGCCGCGGAGATCGCGCCGCGCGCGAGTATCTTCGACGATCACGAGCCGGTCGCCGCCCGGCTGCGGGCCCTGCCGGGCGTCCGGCCGGCGCCGAGGTTGGACATCCGCGCCCCGGGAACGCTGCGCATCGAGCTGGACGAAGCGGAGCCGGTGGCGCTCGACCCCGAAAGGCGACCGGCTCGCGATGGTGAACGAGCGCGCCGAGGTGCTGCCCTTCGATCCACTGCGGCATCCGCGCCCGATCTGCCGGTGCTGATCGGCGGCGGCGGGCTGGTCGCGGGCGCGCTGGCGCGGGCGAAGGAGTTCGATCCCGGCCTGTTCGCGCGGATCGACGCCGCGTGGCGGGTCGGACCCGACGTGGTCTTCGAGGTGGGTGGGCGGTGGTTCTGGTTCGGCTCCAGGCTAACGGCGGAGGATATTCGAGCGGTGACGGCGGTGGAGCAGGCCCTCGCCCGACAGGGGCGCGCGTATCGGGAGCTCGACGGGCGATTCGCCGGCCAGGTGGTCGTGCGAAGGGCGCGGGCATGAGCGCCCAGCCCCAGCGCCTGGTCTCCGCCCTCGACCTCGGCTCGACCAAGGCGGTGGCGCTCATCGCCGAGGTGACCGGCGACCCGCGCGACGCCGGGCTGCCGGATCCTGGGCGTCGGGGTCGAGCGCAGCGCCGGCATCCGGCGCGGCGTGGTGCGCGACATCGAGGAGACCACCCGGGCCATCGACAAGGCGATGAAGAGCGCCCAGCGGATGGCCGGGGTGCAGGTCGGCTCGGTCTACTGCGGCATCGCGGGCGAGCACGTGGCGGGCCGAAGCTCCCACGGGATGGTCTCGGTCACCGGCGACGAGATCCGGACCAGCGACGTGGCCCGGGTGAACGACATGGCGAGCAACATCAGCTTCGGGCGCGACCACGAGCTGCTGCACGCCATTCCGCAGGACTACCTGATCGACCAGCAGGGCGGGATCAACGAGCCGATCGGCATGACCGGCTCGCGGCTCGAGGCCGAGGTCTACCTGGTCACCGTGCTCTCCAGCGTGCTGCAGAACCTGCGCAAGTGCGTGGAGCGGGCGGGCTATCACGTGGCCGAGTTCGTGCTGGAGCCGCTGGCCGCCTCGCTCGCGGTGCTCACGCCGGACGAGATCGAGCTGGGGTGCGCGATCGTGGAGCTGGGCGGCGGCTCCACCAACGTCTCGATCTTCCACAACGGCAAGATCCGCCACACCGGCTCGCTGCTCTGCGCCGGCGGGCACGTCACCGCCGACATCGTCCACGGGCTCCAGGTGACCCAGCTCGACGCCGAGCGGCTCAAGGAGCGCCACGGCGCCGGCTTCGAGCCGCTGGTGCCGGAGAGCGACGTCATCGACCTGCCCAGCACGCCGGGGCAGGGCGCGCGGAACGCCCAGCGGCGGGTGCTGGCGCACATCATGCACATGCGGCTGCAGGAAGTGCTGGAGTACGCGCTGGATGAAGTGACGCGCGCAGGCTATCATCAGCGCTTACCCGCTGGAGTCGTCCTCACGGGCGGCGGCGCGCTGACGCCCGGCATCGTGGAGCTGGCGCGCGAGGTGTTCGCCATGCCGGCCCGCACCGGCGTGCCGGGCCAGCGGCTGCGCGGGCTGGCGGACAGCGTGGAATCGCCCGCGCATGGCGGTGCCCGCGGGACTGGTGCTCTACGGCGCCAGGCAGGTCGCGATGAGCGGCGGTTTGGGAACAGGCAGCCCGCAAGTCGCCGGCGGTGGAGAAGGTGCTCGCTCCGGTCAAGCGGTGGCTCCAGGACTTCTTCTGAGCAATGCCCGGGGGAACCAATCATGATCTTCGAGCTCGAAGAGAGCGGCGTCCAGAACGCGCGGATGAAGGTCGTCGGCGTCGGCGGCGGCGGCGGCAACGCCGTCAACCGGATGATCGAGGAGCAGCTCGACGGCGTCGAGTTCATCTCGGTGAACACCGACGCGCAGGCGCTCGCGCTGTCGAAGTCCGACGTCAAGATCCAGATCGGCAAGAAGCTCACCCGCGGACTCGGCGCCGGCGCGCGGCCGGAGATCGGGCGCCAGGCGATCGAGGAGAACCGCGACGAGGTCGCGGTCGCCGTCCAGGGCGCCGACCTGGTCTTCGTCACCTGCGGCATGGGCGGCGGCACCGGCACCGGCGCGGCGCCGATCGTGTCGCAGATGGCCCGCGAGGCGGGCGCGCTCACCGTCGGCATCGTCACCAAGCCGTTCCTCTTCGAGGGGCGGAAGCGGATGCGGCAGGCGGAGCAGGGCATCGCCGAGATGCGCAAGAACGTGGACACGATGATCGTGGTGCCGAACGAGCGGCTGCTCGCCGTCGTCGGCAAGGGCATCCCGTTCCAGGACGCGCTCAAGAAGGCCGACGAAGTCCTGCTCCACGCCACCCAGGGCATCGCCAGCCTCATCACCGGCACCGGCCTCATCAACGTCGACTTCGCCGACGTGCGCACCGTCATGCAGAACGGCGGCTCGGCGCTCATGGGCACCGGCATCGGCCGGGGCGACAACCGCGCGATGGAGGCGGCGCAGCAGGCGATCTCCAGCCCGCTGCTCGACAACGTCTCCATCGCCGGCGCCACCGGCGTGCTCATCAACATCATCGGCGGCGACGACCTCACCCTCGGCGAGACCACCCAGATCAACGAGATCATCCACGACGCCGTCGGCGACGACGCCGAGATCATCTTCGGCGCCGTGCACGAGCCGCGATGCAGGGCGAGATCCGGGTCACGGTGATCGCCACCGGCTTCGACCGCGCGCATGCCGATCGGAGCATCGCCGCGTGCCGATGGGCGCGGCCGTCCGGCGCGGCCGGCGTGCTGAGCTTCCCGACCACCCGCGGCCGCCCCTCCGAGCCCGCGTGCCGCAGCCGCCCGCGCAGCCCAGCCGGCGCCGCAGCGGCCTCAGCCGCAGCAGCTCCCGCAGGCGCCGCCGGCCGCCGGCCCGCCGGCGGACACGCCGGAGATGGAGATCCCCACGTTCATTCGCAGGCAGATGGACTGATGCGGAGGCTGCGGCTGGCCGGAGGGCTGTTCGTCATCGCCTCGGCCGCCGTCGCGCTGGGAGCTTCGGCGGCCGTGGCAGAAGGCCGAGCTGCCGGTGGCCCAGCCGATCGAGGTGGTGGCGGACCCGTCCACCAGGTCCTCGACACCCTGCGCCGCGGCGAGACGCTCTCCGAGCTGCTGGCCCGCCAGGGCGTCCTCGACCTCGACCTCGCCCGCCTCGATCCCGCCGTAGCGCTCGATCCCCGCCGGCTCCGCGCCGGCCTCGTGTTCAGCTTCCGCCGTCCCGCCGCCGAATCGCTCCCCACCCGGATCACCGTCCGCGCCACGCCGGAGCAGCGGGTCGTCTTCCAGCGCGCCTCCGAGCGCTGGGACACCGCGCGTGGAGTCCATCCACTGGCGCTCCGAGCCGTTCCGGATCGAGGGCGCGCATCGACAACTCGCTGTACGAGGCGATCGACGCGCAGGTGAGCGACGAGCAGCTCGACGCGCGGCCAGCGGCAGCGGCTCGCCTGGGACCTCGCCGACATCTACGCCTGGCAGGTGGACTTCACCCGCGACATCCAGACCGGCGACCAGTTCCGGGTGGTGTTCGACCGGCTGATCTCGGAGGACGGCGAGGTGCGCTTCGGCCGGGTGCTGGCGAGCGATCTCACGATGTCGGGCAAGAGCCTGACCGCGTTCCGCTTCGAGCAGCGGCGGACCGGCCGACCTTCTACGACGCGGACGGCAAGTCGCTGCGCCGGGCGTTCCTCCGGGCGCCGGTCCAGTTCCGCCGGATCTCCTCCACCTTCGCCCGGGCGCGCCGCCATCCGGTGCTGGGCATCACCCGCCGGCATCAGGGCACCGACTACGCCGCCGCGCCGGGCACGCCGGTGATGGCCGCGGGCGACGGGGTGGTGCTCCGCGCGGGCCGCGCCGGCGGCTACGGCAACCTCATCGAGCTGCGCCACCGGAACGGCATCACCACCCGGTACGGCCACCTGCGCGGATTCGCCCGGGGCATCCGGGGCGGCGCGCGGGTGTCCCAGGGCCAGACCATCGGGTACGTCGGGCTCCACCGGCCTGGCCAGCGGCCCGCACCTGCACTACGAGTTCCGGGTGAACGGCGTCGCCAAGGACTCCCGCAGGGTGGAGCTCGGCAACGGCGCCCCGATCGCCGAGCGCCGACCGCGAGGCCTTCGAGCGCGAGCGCGACCGCCTGCTGGCATGCTGCTCGGCTGACACCACCTATCAGGCGATCAGCTGCCAGCTATCAGGCTGACCGCCAGCACCGGCAGCCGCCGGTCCCGTAGCCGATGCGCCGACGGTCACTCCGTGGACCTCTTTCCCGCCATCGACATCCGAAGCGGCCGCGTCGTTCGCCTGAGCCAGGGCGAGGCGACGCGGCAGACCGTTTACGGCAGGACCCCGCCGCGGTGGCGGAGCGATTCGCCGAGCAGGGCGCGCGCTGGATCCACGTCGTGGATCTCGACCGCGCCTTCGGTGAGGGGGACAACGAGGAGGCGGTGCGGCGCGTCCTCGAGCGGGTGCGCGGGCGGGTGCGGGTCCAGGTCGGCGGCGGATTTCGCTCGCTCGAGCTGGTGATGCGCGGGCTCGAGCTGGGAGCCGATCGGGTCGTGGTCGGCACCGCGGCCGCGATGGACTCCGGGTTTCTCGCCGCGGTCGCCGCGGCGGTTCCGCCGGAGCGCCTGGCCGTCGGGGTGGACGCGCGCGACGGCCGGGTGGCGGTCCGCGGATGGACCGAGACCTCCACGCTCACCGCCGCCGAGCTGGCCGGTCGCGCGCTGGCGGCCGGCATCTCGCACCCTGATCTACACCGATGTCGCCCGTGACGGCATGCTCCAGGGACCCGACATCGCCGGCGCCCTCGCGCTGCAGCGCCCGGGGCGCGCGGTGATCGCCAGCGGTGGCGTCTCGTCGCTCGACGACCTGCGGCGGATCGCCGAGGCCGGGCTGGCCGGCGCGATCGTGGGCCGCGCGCTCTACGAAGGCCGGTTCGACCTGCCGCAAGCGCTCGAGGCCGCCGACGCGCGATCCCACCCGGCCTGATGCTGGCCGCCGCGCTCGTGGTGCTGCTGCGCGGCCGGACTCGCCGCGTTCACCTATCTCCGCGTCGAGCGCCTGGGACCGCAGGGCCTGGGTGCCGCTCGTCTCCCGCGCCGTCGCCTGGTCGGCGCATCGGTCTCCTGCTCCTCAACGTCAGCTGTCCGGTGGCCGGGCGCCCCGAGCGGCCCGCTCGTGCTGCTCGACGGCTCGCTCAGCATGGACGCTCCGGGCGGCAGATGGGCGCGAGGCGCGGGACGCCGCCCTGCGCACTGGGGAGGTGCGGATGTTCGGCGACGAAGGTGCGGCCGACCGACACCACCCCGACCCGGGGCCGATCGCTGCTGCGGCCGGCGCTCACCGCCGCGGCCGCGTCCGAACCGGCCGGTCGTCGTCGTGACCGACGGCGAGATCGAGGACGCCGGCGACATCCCGCCCGAGCTGCTCGGACGCGCCCGCGTTCAGGTCTTCGCCGCGGCAAGCCCGCGCGGCGACATCGCCTTGATCAGCGTGGCCGGGCCGTCGCGAGTCACGGCGGGAGATTCGATCGTGCTCGACGTCGAGGCCCGGTCGGTCGCGGGCGCCGCGGCCGAGAGCCTCGCGGTGGAGGTGCTCTCGGGCGGCAAGCCGGTGGCGAGCCGGCGACTCCGGCTGAGCCGGGCGCGACCGTGCGAAGTCCCAGCGTCGCCTTCGCCTCCGCGGCGATCGGTCCCGGAGACCACGTCCTGCGTGTCCGCTTGGCCGGGACGGAGACGAGGAGCCGCGAACCGATGCCCGGCTGCATCTGCGTCACCGTCGCGCCGACGCCCGGCGTCGTTCTGCTCGCGGCCCCGGCCGATTGGGACAGCCGCTTTCTCTATCGCGCACTCCGCGACGTGGCGCAGCTTCCCGGTGCGTGGCTACGTGCGGCTCGACGGCGACCGCTGGCGCTCGATGAGCGACCTGTCCGCGTCGGCACCGACCGTGTTCGCCAGGCGGCGCGCGGCGCGGACCTCCTCATCCTGAAGGGCGATCCGGGCTCCCTCGCCGGAGGGACGCGCGGGCGCGCGGGATCTGGCGCTGGCCCAGCGGCGAGACCGGCGCCGCGCCGGTCGCCGGGCGACTGGTATCTGTCGGCGGCCGGAGGTCTCACCGATCGCCGGTGCGTTCCTGGGCCAGCCGGTGGATTCCTTTCCGCCGGCGACGCAGCTGACCCCGATCGAGCCGCGGTCCGGGCGACTGGGTCGGACTCACCGCGCAGCTCGGCCGGCGGGGCGCGGCTCGCGCCGGCCGTGTACGGGCCGACAGGACGGGCGGGTGCGCACGGTCTCGGTCGCGGCCGACGGACTCTGGCGCTGGGCGTTCCGCGGCGGCGCCAGCGAGCAGAGCTACCGCACCTGGGTGGCTTCCACGGCGAGCTGGCTGCTCGGCGGCGCCGACTCCGCGCGGGGCGTCGCGTCGCCGGTCCGGCCGGTGGTGCAGAACGGCCGACCGTTGGTCTTCGAATGGACCGGGCGCGGGCCGGCGGTCGCGGCGCCGGTGGTCTGGACCGGACCGCGAGGGTCCCCGCGCCGACACCCTGCGCTTCGACGGCGCCGGCAGGGCCGAGTGTCCGGCTGCCACCCGGCGAGTACCGCTACCGCTTCGCCGGCGGCGGGGGCGGCACCGTGGCGGTGGAGGAGTACTCGGACGAGCTGCTCCCTGCACCGGTCGACCCTGACCAGCCGAACCGCGCGGGTCCCGCGCCCCAGGGGCGCACCGCCGCGCGCGACTGGCTCTGGCTGTTCGGCATCGCCGTCGCGGCGCTGTCGCGTCGAATGGCTCGCGCGGCGGCGCCTCGGGCTGCGCTGAGGGGGTGTTAGGATTCAGCATGGCCGAAGGCAGAATGAAGGACCGGAACGAGGGCCTGTGGGCCCGGCTCAAGCGCTTCGCGCTCACCGACGTGGGCGCGCTGATGCGGGGGCTCAATGCCGAAGACCTCGAAAAGATGGAGCGGGTGCTCATCGAGGCGGACTTCGGCGTGCCCGCCACGGTCGAGCTGACCCAGGCGCTGGAAGACGAGGTCCGCAAGGGCAAAGCTCAAGACCGAGGAGGATCTCCGGCGGGCGCTGGAGGGCCGGCTGGCGGCCCTGCTCGACGGGATGGAGAATCCGGGCGCGCTGGCGCGGAGCCGACGAGCGGACCGACCGTAATCCTGCTGATCGGCGTCAACGGCACCGGCAAGACCACCACCGCCGCCAAGCTCGCCCGCCGGCTGCAGCGCGAAGGCCGGAAGGTGCTGCTGGCGGCCGCCGATACCTACCGCGCCGGCGCCATCAGCCAGCTCCAGGTCTGGGCCGAGCGGCTCGGGCGTGCCCTGCGTCGCCGGCGCGCCGGGCGGCGATCCGGCCGCGGTCGCGTTCGACGCGATCGACGCCGCGGCGTCTCGCGGGCTCGACACGGTCATCGTCGACACCGCGGGCCGGCTGCACACCCAGGAAGGGCTCATGGACGAGCTCCGGAAGGTGGTGCGCGTCGTCAGCCGGCGCCTGCCGGGCGCGCCGCACGAAACGCTGCTGGTGCTCGACGGGACCGTCGGCCAGAACGCCATCCAGCAGGGCCGGCTCTTCGCCGAGGCGGTGTCGCCCACCGGCATCGTCGTCACCAAGCTCGACGGCAGCGCCCGCGGCGGGGCCGTCACCGCGCTGCGGCGCGAGCTCGGCCTCCCGATCCGCTTCATCGGCGTCGGCGAGTCGCTCGACGACCTGCAGGCGTTCGACTCCGGCGGTTCGCGGAGCATCTCCTGGCACGGCTCGGCGTAGCCACCGCCGATCCCGGCCTCGACTCGACATGCACGGAGGCGTCGCCTAGGCCGTCAATGCCGAACGCACGGATGCCGAACCCCAGCACCCGCGAGTCGGCCGCCGTTCGGCTCGACATGCCGGTCAAGTTCCTCAAGGGCATCGGCGAGCGCCGGGCGGAGCAGCTGGAACGGCTCGGCATCCGCACCGCCCGCGATCTCCTCTGGCATCTCCCCCATCGCTACGTCGACGCTTCCTCGGTGACTCCGCTCGTCCGGGCGGAGATCGGGCAGGAGGTCGCGTGCGTGGGGCGCGTGGTCGCCAAGGGGGTGCTCCCGACCCGGCGCGGGCTCCGGATCTTTCACGCCGTGCTGCGGGACGACAGCGGCGTGCTCGAATGCGTGTGGCCGGGGCAGGCGTTCCTCGACCGGACCATCGCGGTCGGCCAGACGCTCCTGGTCTCCGGACCGGTCCGGTTCTACCACGGACGCCAGCTCGTCACCGCGGGAATACGTGGTGCTGGCGGAGGCCGACGGCGAGGCCGACCCGCTCGCGTCCGGCAAGGTCCTGCCGGTCTATCCCGCAACCGAAGGGCTCAGCCACCGCATCATCCGGTCGCTGATCGAGCGGCACCTCGATGCGCTCATCGCGCTGTCCGAAGATCCGCTGCCCGAGCCGCTCCGCCGCGCGGCCGGGCTGCCGCCGCTGGCGGAGGCGCTGCGCGCGGTGCATCGGCCGGCCTCGACCGAGGAAGCGGAGCAGGGCAGGCGGCGGCTCGCCTTCGACGAGCTGCTCGACCTCCAGCTCATGCTCATCCGGGCCCGCACCGTGGCCAAGCGCCAGCGGGCGGGCGTCGCGTTCGAGGTGAAGCGGGACCTCACCACCCGGCTCAAGCAGAGCCTGCCCTGGGAGCTCACCGCCGACCAGCAGCGCGCGCTACGCGAGATCACCGGCGACATGACCGCGCCCGAGCGGATGCATCGGCTGCTGATGGGAGACGTGGGCACCGGCAAGACGGTCGTCGCGCTCTTCGCCATGCTGCTCGCGGTGGAGAACGATTTCCAGGCGGCGCTGATGGCGCCCACCGAGCTGCTGGCGGAGCAGCATGCCGCCACGCTCGGCCGGCTGCTCGAGCCGCTCGACATCCGCCCCGAGCTGCTGCTCGGCCGGCAGACCGCGGCGGAGAAGGCGGCGATCCGCGGCGCGGCTCGCGGCCGGCCAGTCGCGGCTCGCGGTGGGCACTCATGCGCTCATGCAGGAGAGCGTATCGTTCCGCCGGCTCGGGCTGGTGGTGATCGACGAGCAGCACCGATTCGGCGTGGAGCAGCGGGCCGCGCTCATCGGCAAGGGCGCGGCCCCGGACGTCCTGCTGCTCACGGCGACGCCGATCCCGCGCTCGCTCGCGCTCACGCTCTACGGCGATCTCGACGTCTCCACGCTGAAGGAGCGCCCGCCCGGGCCGGGGCGCGGTGCGGACCGGCCTGCGGCCGGCGAACCAGCGGGAAAAGGTGCTCGAGTTCGTGCGCCAGGAGTGCGCGCCGGGGCCGCCAGGCGTACGTCGTGCTGCCGGTGATCGAGGAGTCGGAGCGGGCCGATCTCCGGGCCGCGACCACGATGGCGCAGATCGCTGGCGGCGCGGTGGCCGGAGCTGCAGGTGGGGCTGGTGCACGGCCGGCTCAAGGCCGACGAGCGCGACGACACCATGCGCCGGTTCCGCGGCGGGCGAGATTCAGGTGCTGGTGGCGACCACGGTGATCGAGGTGGGTATCGACGTCCCCAACGCCACGGTGATGCTGGTCGAGCATCCCGAGCGATTCGGCCTGGCGCAGCTGCACCAGCTTCGCGGCCGGATCGGCCGAGAGGCGCGGAGGAGAGCTACTGCATCCTGCTGGCGGACGGGCCCGGGCATGGACCGGCTGCGGGCATTCGCCGCTACGCAGGACGGGTTCCGGATCGCGGAGCTGGATCTGGCAGAGCGGGGGATGGGAGATCTGATCGGGGCGCGGCAGTCGGGCGGCTTCGAGCTGCGCCACGCCCGGCTGCCGGTGGACGAGGACCTGCTGTCCCGCGCCCGCGAGCTGGCCACTCGGCTGATCGCCGCCGACCCGGCGCTCCAACGCGGCGAGCACCAGCCGCTGCGGGAGCGGGCGGTATCACGATATCCGCGGGCCGTCGAGCTGTTCAGGGTGGGCTGAGCGCCAGTGCCTAGACCCACGCTTCGCTCCTACCACGCGACCCTCACCCCGACGCCCGTCGCCTGTCTGCAGGCTCCGCACCTCCGGCTCGAAGGGGATGTTGTCGGGCTTGTGGGTCTTCCGGGTCATCTCCCAGACGAACAGCGCCGCCGCGCCGAGCAGCGCGGTCTCGCCGGCGATGAGCCAGCGGCGCGCGCTCCGGTCGTAATGCAGCGAGGTCTGGTACAAGCCCTCGATCTGGCGGATCGGCGTAGCTCCCGTCGGGGCCGAGGGTGCAGCGGCTCGAGTTCAGGAAGCACGCCTCCTCGATCCGCGTCGAAGGCCTCGTCGGCCCGGTCGTGCGCCTGGGCCGCGAGCAGGTTCATCCCGACCGCGCCCGCGGCCAGGACCCACTTGCCGTAGCGGATCAGCGGACCGGTTCCCTGCTGCGGCCGCGGGCGTGGTGAGCGACGACGGCCAGGGCGAGGAGCGCAGCGACAGGAGGACGGGTCATTGGCGGTACCGGTGGAGGTCGCCGTTGCCGCCGATGGCGAGAGGCCGTCCGTCCAGGGCGAGCGGGCGCAGCTCGACGGGGCGCCAGAGCTGGATTCGCCAGACCTCGGTGCCGTCCGGCCGAAGCGCGCGCACCGTGCCGTCGGCGCCGCCCAGCAGGATCTGCCCGTCCACCACGCTCAGCGGCGCGGTGACCGGCCATTCCAGCTCCACCACCCGCTCGAGGCTCGGCGGCGTCCCCGGGGCAATGCGGTACAGCGTGCCCCGCCGGCTGGCCACGTAGAGGGTGTCGCCGAGCGCCGCGGGCGAGCCGAGCACCGGGGCGTCGACCCGGACGCTCCAGCGCAGTCGCGAGATCGGCGAGGTCGATGCGCCACCACCTGCGAGTCGGTGGTCCCCGCCACGAGGCCGCCGCGATATGACGACCCAGGGTGACACGATGGTGCCGGGCGAGCGCACCCGATGGGTCACCACGCCGTCGTCCGCGGCGACCCGGTAGATCGAGTCGACGCGTCGCCACCACGACCGACGCCGTCCCCGGTCGGCACCGGCGCGATCCGCGCCATGCCCATCCGCTGGCGCCAATGGACCGACGCCGTCCGTCGGATCGAGTCCCAGCAGCTGGCCGCGCTGGGCTGGACGCGATCAGCGTCCCGGCCGACCAGCGCGAGGGGGGCGGCGACCGGTCCGGTCTTGGTGCGCCAGAACCGCTTGCCGGTGGCCCGATCGAGGGCGTAGACCCGGCCCTCGGGCCGGGAGCTGGCCGCGAACACGGTGTCGCCCGGAGACCAGCACGCCGCCCGCGACCAGGCCCGAGAGCCGGCTGGACCAGATCATCGCTCCGGTCTCGAGATCCACCGCGTAAACCTTCCGGTCCACCCCGCCGCCGTAGATGATGCCCGTCGTCCAGCGACCACCCGGCCGGTGAACCGCCGGCCCGCCCGCGCGGCCCAGACCTGGGTCGGCGCGGCGCCCGACACGGCGCTCGCCTGCAACGGCGCGGCGGGAGGCGGCCGGTAGCCGCTGCAGCCCGCGTTGACGCTCCCCAGGAGCAGGACTAGACTCAACGCTCCGCGCATCACCCTTCCCCTGCCCACGGACGAGGCATGTCGGCGGTCCAGATCAGCGAGCTGCGCGCGCACGCCGGCAAGACCGTCACTCTGCGCGGCTGGGTCGTCACGACCCGGTCGAGCGGGAAGATCGCGTTCGTGGTGTTGCGGGACGGCTCGGGAATGGTGCAAGGGGTCCTATCCAAGAAGGAGGTCCCGGAGCCGCGTCTGGACGCGCGTTCGGCACCCTGACCCAGGAGGCGAGCGTCGCGCTGACCGGGGTGGTCAGGGAGGAGCCGCGCTCTCCGGGCGGGTACGAGCTGACGGTGACCGACCTCGAGGTGCTCGGCCCGAGCCACGAGTATCCGATCACCCCCAAAGAGCATGGGACGACTTTCCTCTTCGAGCATAGACATCTCTGGCTCCGGAGCCGCCGCCAGGCGGCGATCGCCCGGGTGCGCCACGAGGTGGAGCAGGCGATCCGCGACTACTTCTACCAGGAGGGGTTCACCCTGGTGGACACGCCGATCCTGACGGGGGCGATCGGCGAGGAGGCGGGCAATCTCTTCGCCACCGACTATTTCGACCTCGGGCAAGGCGTACCTGGCGCAGACCGGCCAGCTCTACGTCGAGGCCGCGGCCGCCGCGCTCGGCAAGGTGTACTGCTTCGGCCCCACCTTCCGGGCCGAGAAGTCGAAGACCCGCCGGCACCTGACCGAGTTCTGGATGGTGGAGCCCGAGGTGGCCTTCAACGACTCCGACGCCAACATGCGGCTCCAGGAGTCGTTCGTCAGCTACATCGTCGCCCGGGCGCTGGACCGCCGCGGCGGAGGAGCTCAAGGAGCTGGAGCGCGACACCGGCCCCGCTGGAGCGGGTGACGGCGCCGTTTCCCCGGATCTCCTATACCGACGCGGTCACCAGGCTCAACCGGCTCGGGTCCGATATCGCCTGGGGCTCCGATCTCGGCGGGGACGACGAGACGCTGCTGGCCAAGGAGTACGACCGGCCGGTCTTCGTCTACAACTATCCCAAGCAGGTGAAGGCCTTCTACATGAAGGAAAACCCCGAGGACCCCCGGACGGTACTGAACAACGACTGTCTGGCGCCCGAAGGGCTACGGCGAGATCATCGGCGGATCACAGCGGGAGGACGACTACGACAGGCTGCTGGCCCGGATCCACGAGCAGGGGCTGGATGCCGGAGGCGTACCGCTGGTACCTCGACCTGCGGCGATACGGGACCTTCGTCCACTCGGGGTTCGGGCTGGGGGTCGAGCGGACCGTGGCGTGGATCTGCGGCATTCCCCACATCCGGGAGGCGATCGCCTTTCCGCGGCAGATCCATCGGCTGTACCCATGAGGAAGAGCGTGAAAGTGAACGGTGAACGAGTGAAAGGGAGGCGGTGAGCGCCTCTCTCCCTTTCACTGTTCACTGTTCACCTTTCACGCTCTTGCCTTTCGATGCCTTCACTTCATCCCACAGCCCGTCCAGCACCTCCAGCCCCGCGGTCTCCAGCTCGATCCCTCGCTCCGCGCAGAGCGCTTCCACCGCCTCGAACCGCTCGCGGAACTTCCGGTTGGCGCGGTCGAGCGCCGGCCCCGGCTGCACGCCGGCCTTGCGCGCGAGGTTGACCACCGCGAACAGCAGGTCGCCGATCTCGTCGCGGAGCCGGTCCGCCTGGCCGGTGACTCGATCGAGCTCCCGCTCGACCTCGGCCAGCTCCTCCCGAACCTTCTCCAGCGGGCCCTCCACGTCGGGCCAGTCGAAGCCGACCGAGGCCGCGCGCTCCTGCAGGCGGTAGGCCTTGAGCAGCGGCGGCAGGGTAGGGACGATGCCCGACAGCGTCTTGCCCTGCCGCTCGCGCCGCTTGATCCGCTCCCAGGGCTCGGGCTCGCCCAGGTCGAACAGGTGCGGATGCCGACGCCGCATCTTCCGCTCCAGCTGGTCGGCCACCTCGTCCGCGGTGAACTCGTCGCCGCTCCTCCGCGATCACCAGCTGAAACGCGAGGTGCAGCAGGAGGTCGCTGACCTCACCCCGGATCGCGTCGGGCTCGCCCTCGCCCAGCGCGTGGTCCAGCTCCAGCACCTCCTCGACCAGGTACGGGCCGGAGCGTCTCCCGGGTCTGCGCCCGGTCCCAGGGACACCGGCGACGGAGGTCCCGCACCATCGCCAGAGCGCGTCCAAGCGCTGAATTGTCTTGCATTTATCCCTCGTGCCCCGTAAGATTCGCGCCGATTTCACCATGACCTTTCCCTCCGAAACGGCCCGCGCCTGGGTCGACGTCGACCTCGGTGCGCTGGTGGCCAACGCGCGCACGCTCGCCGACGGCGTGCGACGCCCGGCTGTTGCCGATGGTCAAAGCTAACGGCTACGGGTTGGGCGCCGCCCGGGTCGCTCGGGCACTGGAGTCGCTGGATCCCTGGGGATACGGCGTCGCGACGGTGGAGGAAGGGCTCGCCCTTCGTGTCGCCGGGCGTGAGCCGTCCCGTCCTCGTCGTCAGCCCACTCACGCCGGACTCCATGGAGCCGATCCTGGTGCGGGATTCCGACCCGACGATAGGTGATGCCGCCATGCTGCGGAGCTGGATCGCCCGGTCGCCGGCGCCCTTCCACCTCGAAATCGACACCGGGATGGCGCGCGGCGGCATCCGCTGGGGACGACGACGTCGCGCATCACCGGGACGGCGGCGCTGCTCGCCGCCGCGCCGCGGATGGGAAGGGGTCTTCACCCACTTTCACTCGGCCGACACCGACGCGGGCTCGGTCGCGACGCAGTGGCAGCCGGTTCCAGATCGGTACTCGCCGCGCTTCCCCGGCGGCCGTCCCTGGTGCACGCCGCCAACAGCGCCGCGGCGCTCTGCGGACGCGCGTACGCCGCCGATCTCGCCCGGCCGGGCATCTTCCTCTACGGCGGCGAGGCCGGAGCCGTCGGCCCGCGCCCCAGACCGGTCGCGGCACTGCGCGCGCGGGTCGATGGCGGTGCGTACCGTGGCCCCGGGAGAGAGCGTCAGCTACGGCGCGACCTGGCGGGCGGCCCGAGCGACCACGGTCGCGACGCTCGGCATCGGCTACGCGGACGGGCTTCCGCGAGCCGCGGACCGGGGCGCACGTGGCCGCCGCGACGGGTGGAGCTCCGCGGCCGGGCGGTCCCGCTGGTCGGCCGCGTCACCATGGACATGTGCATGGCGGCGGTGGACGACGGGAAGGTGGCCGTGGGTGACGTCGCCACGATCTTCGGGGGCGTGATCTCCCTGGACGAGCAGGCGCGAGGCGGCCGGCACCATCTCCTACGAGCTCCTGACCTCGCTCGGCACCCGACTGCCGAGGCGCTACGCATGACTCGGCGGGCCGCCATCATCGTCCTCGACGGGTGGGCATCGGTCCGGCGCCGCGACTACCGAAGCCTATGGAGATGGCGGCAGCAACACCCTGGGCAACGTGGCGCGGCGGGCCGGCGGCTCTCGGTCTGCCGCGAGCTCGCGGCGCTCGGCCTGGGCCACTGCGCTTCGATCGCGGGGGTGCCTGCCGTCCCCTCGCCCACTGCCGCGCATGCGGCAGCTGCGAGCCGGTCAGCGCCGGGAAGGACAGCACCACCGGGTCACTGGGAGATCTGCGGCCTCACGCTCGGCGCAGCCGTTTCCAACTTATCCCGGCGGATTCCCGGAGGCGGTGGTCGGACGAGTTCGCCCGGCTCACGGGCCGGGGCGTGCTGGGCAACACTGCCGGCCTCCGGCACCGCGGTGCTGGACCGGTTACGGGGAGGAGCACCAGCCGCACCGGCAAGTGGATCGTCTACACCTCCGCGGACAGCGTGTTTCAGATCGCGGCGCACGAGGACACGGTGCCCCTGACGGAGCTGTACGCGGCCTGCGAGGCGGCGCGCGGTCTGCTTCAGGGCGAGCACGGCGTCTCCCGGGTGATCGCCCGGCCGTTCGAGGGCGAGCCCGGCGCCTGGGTGCGCACGCCTCGCCGCAAGGACTTCAGCCTGCCGCCGCCGGGCCCGACGCTGCTGGACCGCCTGGCGGAGCGGCACATCCCGCGGGTGGGCGTGGGAAAGGTGGACGACCTCTTCGCGGGGCGGGGGATCAGCAGCATCCATACCGCCACCAACGCCGAGGCCTACGCCTTGATCGAAGGGGCGCTGCTGGCGATGGAGCGCGGACTGCTGCTGGCGAACGTCATCGAGTTCGATCAGACCTGGGGCCATCGCAACGACGTGCCCGGGTTCGTCCGGGGACTGCAGGAGCTCGACCTCGCAGCTTCCCCGGCTGCTCGCCCCGGTGCGCCGAGGACGACCTCGTTATCTTTACCGCCGATCACGGCAACGACCCGACCACGCCGTCCACCGATCACTCCCGCGAGGTGGTTCCCTTGCTCGTCACGGGACCCCGGGTGCGGCCGGTCGGGTTGGGACGGCGTCCGCACGATGGCCGACATCGGCCAGACGGTGGCCGAATTTCTCGATGTGGCCCCGCTTTCGACGGGCACCTCATTCCTGTCCGAGGTCTGGATTGACTGATACTCTGGTGAACGCGGCGCGGGCGGCGCAGGCACGGGCCTACGCTCCCTACTCGAACTTCCGTGTCGGCGCCGCGCTGGAGAGCGACAGACGGCGACGTCTACGTCGGCTGCAACGTGGAGAACGCCTCCTACGGCCTCACCATCTGCGCCGAGCGGGCGGCGGTGTGCGCCGCGGTCTCGGCGGGAGCCCAGCGCTTCCGCCGCGCGGTCGTGGTGAGCGACTGCCGATCCGCCGGCCGCGCCCTGTGGCGCCTGCCGTCAGGTGCTTTCCGAGTTCGGCCGGGACTTGCGGGTCGACGCGGTCGGACCTCGGGGCACCGCGACCTGGACCATGGCGGAGCTGCTGCCGGCGGCGTTCGGCCGGGACCAGCTGTCGTGAGGCGGGGGACGGCATGGCTCGCCGCCTTCGTCGTTCTCGCGGCGGGGATCGGCGGGTGTCAGGAGCGGCTGACCGCGCCCGCCGATTGCCCCGAGCTCTGCCCGGGCGGCGAGTCGCGGGTGTTCGACACCGTGATCACTCCGCTGCCGGGTTCCGACACCAGCTACGTCGGCTACATCGCGCGGACCTCGGCCGAGCCACTGCTGGTGTCGAACGGCTTGCCCGCGTCGGAGGACCGGGCGGTGCATCCGCTTCGCGGCTCCGGCAGGACTCGATCGAGCGCCGGGACACGCTCCGTGCCTACACCGTGGATTCGGTGCAGCTGTCGCTGAACCTGCTCGCGCGCGATACGCTGGTGAACGGGCTCAAGCTGTACCTGTATCGGATCGACCCGCGACCGTGGACGACGGACGACACGTTCGCCACCGATCGCTCCGCAGTTGGTCCCCGACCGCGATCATCGACAGCATCCAGGTGCCCGACAGCGTCAACTCGGGCGAGGTCCGGACCGTGCTTCGCGGCGCCGACTTGGCGAAGGTGGCCCTGCCGCTGGGGACCGGCGGCGTGCTGGCGATCGGAGTCTCCATGGCGGCCGATCAGCCGAGCGGCGTGCGGCTCGGCGCCCTGGCGACCAGCAGACGGGGCCGACCTTCATCAGCTTCGTGACGCTCGACGTGCCGGACACCGGCATCGATCCGAAGCGCGAGACCGTGATCGGCGCGCAGCCCGGCTTCAACGCCTTCGTGACCGAGTCTCCGCAGATTCCCGACCCGCGTTCCTCACGGTCGGTGGCGAGCCCTCCTCTCGGGCGCTGCTCCGGTTCGACCTCCCGGAAGCACATCGAGGACTCGGCCACGATCGTCCGGGCGACGCTCGAGCTGCTGCCGCGGTCACCGCTGCTGGGCCTGCCCGACCGATCCGCCGTTGCTTCAGGCCAAGCGCACTTCTCGCCGACCTCGGCGCCAAGTCGCCGGTCACCACGGAGACGCGACTCATCGCCAGCCGACACGCTCGAGTCGGGCAGCGCCGACACGGTCCGGCTCGACGTGACGTCCATCGTCCGCCGCTGGCAGGCCGACGAGCGATCCGCCTCGAGGCGGTATTCCTCTCCCTGCTCCCCGAGGCCGGAAGCTTCACCCGGCCGGTCTTCGGCTCGACCCGGTCCGGAACCGTGGGCGCGCCCGCGGCTTCGCATCACCTATCTCAAGTCCTTCCCCTTCGAGAACCCGTAAGTGCGACGCCTTCTGATGCTGGGTCTACTCGCGCTCTGGCCGGCCACGGCTGCGTCGCAGGCCTCGCAGTTCGGGGTACGGGGGCTGGGTGTTCCGGGGCGCGCCATCTCCACCCGCGCAGCGGGCTCGGCGGGCGCCTTCGGCATGTTCGACGCCGAGTCGGGGCTCAACCCGGCGGCGCTGAGCGGGCTCGCCGTCATGACCGCGAATTTCAACGGCACGCAGTCGTTCCGAACCGCGGAGAACTCGGCCGGGCTCGGCGTCCCTGCGCGACTCGCGATTTCCCCACGTCGCCTTCGGCGGGCCGGTCCGGAGCACTCCGGTGACCGTCGGCCTGAGCTATTCGACCTACGCCAATCGCGACTTCACCGTCGCCACCAGGGATACGGTGGAGCTGCGTGAGGTGCCGGTGCCGGTCTCCGACACGCTCTCGAGCCGGGGCGGGCTCAGCGATTTCCGGCTGGCCGCCGCCTACAAGTTCCAGCGACCGCAGCGTGGTGGGGGCGTCGCTTTCACATTCTCACGGGGTCCAACCGGCTGGAATCGCGCCGGACCTTCGCCGACGACCAGTATCTGCCGGTCCGAGCAGAGTGCGGAGCTTTCCTACGCGGGGGTGGGGGCCTCGGTGGGGGCGGTGCAGCAGTTGGGCGCTGGCGCTGTGGGTGGCCGCGATCGCGCGGAGCGACGGGAAGGTGCATCGTGGATCGCGATTCGGCCCGAGTCTCGGAGGTGGACCTGCCGTACACTCTGGGCGTCGGCGTCCGCTTGAAGGCGGGCCAGCGGCTCGATCTGGCCACCCACGGGATCTTCCGTACCTGGTCGGGCGCCAACAGCGACTTGCTGGCCTCGGGCGGAACCGGAGCCGACAACACCTTCGAGGTGGCGTTCGGCGGCGAGTACATCGGCGACCCGCGGCGCCCCTATCGGCGGCCGATCCGGTTCGGGGCCCGGTACGCCACCCTGCCCGTTTCCGCTCCAGCCCGGGGTGCAGCCCAAGGAGTTCGGCGTATCGCTCGGAAGCGGGGTGCGCTTCGCCCAGGATCGGGCCGGCATCGACCTCTCGGTCGAGCATCTCTGGCGCTCCGCCGGCGACTTCAAGGAGCGCGCCTTCGTAATTTCCGTGGGGGTCGGAGTACGGCCGTAGCGTACTCCCCCGCGAGACGTCGCCCGCTATCTTCCCCCGCATGCCCAAGCGCGTCTACATCGAGACCTACGGCTGCCAGATGAACGTGGCCGACTCCGAGCTGATGTTCGGGCTGCTGGGCCGCGAGGGCTACGTCCGCACCGAGCAGCCGGCGGAGGCCGACGTCATGCTGGTCAACACCTGCGCCGTCCGGGACAACGCCGAGCAGCGGGTGATCGGCCGGGTGGGCGAGCTCCAGCGCTACAAGCGCGCCGGCGGCGTGCTCGGCGTGGTCGGCTGCATGGCGCAGCGGCTGGGCCCCGCGCTGCTGGAGCAGGTGCCCCGGGTGGACCTCGTCGTCGGTCCCGATGCCTACCGCAATCTGGGCCAGCTCATCGGCATCGCCGAGTCGGGTCAGCGGCTCGACCGACACCGAGTTCCGCTCTTGGGAGCACTACGAGGACGTGCCCCCGGTGCGCGAAACGCGGTCCGACCGCGTTCGTCACGGTACAGCGCGGCTGCGACTACCGGTGCACCTTCTGCATCGTCCCGTACACCCGCGGGCCCGAGCGGAGCCGCCGGCTGGCCGACGTAGTGCGGGAGGTGCAGCGGCTGGCGGAGGAGGGCACCAGCGAAGTCACCCTGCTGGGGCAGACGGTCAACTCGTATCACGACGGCGAGCACGATTTCGCCGACCTGCTGCGGCCGTCGGCGCGGTGGACGGCATCCGGCGGGTCCGGTTCACCAGCCCGTATCCCACCGACTTCACACCCTCGGGTCATCGAGGCCATGGCCACCACGGCGGCGGTCTGCGAGCACGTGCACCTGCCGGTGCAGAGCGGCTCCAACGCGGTCCTCAGGCGGATGCTGCGGCGCTACACCAGGGAGCGGTACCTCGAGGTCGTGGCAGGCGCTCCGGTGCGGCCATTCCGGGCATCACGTTCTCCACCGACATCATCGTCGGGTTCCCCGGCGAGACCGAGGCGCAGTTCCAGGAGACGCTCAGCCTGGTCACCGAGGCCGATTTCGACGACGCCTACACCTTCAAGTACTCGGTGCGGGAAGGCACGCCGGCGGTCCGGCTCCGCGATCACGTGTCCGACGAGGTCGGCTCCGAGCGGCTGGAGCGGCTCATCGAGGCGGTGCGGCGCAACGCCCGGCGCAAGAGTCTCGCGCGCGTGGGCGAGGTCCACGAGGTCGCTGGTCGAGCGGCGGGCCAAGCGGGGCGAGCTCATGCTGGCGCGCACTCGGACCAATCACCTCGTGCTGGTCGATCTTCCCGGGGAGTCGGTCGGCGAGTATCATCGGGTCAGGCTCACCGGCACGACCGGCTCCACCTTCACCGGCGCGGTGGTCACACCGGCCCTGGCGGTCCTGTGATCCACAACCTGGTCGAGGAGCCACGTCGTCGCGGCGTACGACGCCATGCGGCCGCACTTCCCCGACTTCTGCGGCTGCGAGATCTGCCGGGAGGACGCGCTGGTCTACACGCTGAACCGGCATTCCGGCCCGCTACGTGTCGACGCCCACCGGATCGGTCGTCACCGAGGTCAACCTGGAGAAGGAGCAGAGCCGCGCGGCCATCGAGGTCGCGATGATGGACGCGCTGCGGAGGATCTCGCTGGCGCCGCGATGCGGGAATCGAGCGCAAGCCTCCGACCAGACCTGAGCGAGCTCGGGCCGCGGTGAGACCGCGGCCGGCCATTCTCTTCGACCGCGACGTACTGGGCCGGTCTCGCGACCGGCCTTCTGCATTTCTGGGGACCCGCCGGCGTGGCGGTGCTCGCGGTCGGCACTCGCGCTCGTCCGGCAGCCGATGGGGCGTCGCTGATCGGCGGGGCGCTGCTCGCCGGGCGGCTGCAGCGGGGAGCTGGCCGTCATCGCTGGAGCGAGACCAGTGCGCGGCGCGCCTGCCGGCCGGCAGCAGTTGCGGCTTCGGGTGCGAGTGCTGGAGCCGGCCGATGCGACCGGAGGTCGGGTCGCTCTGACCCCGATGCCGGAGTGCCGCGGGACGTGTGTCGGCGCGATGGCCCCGAGGCCGGCCGGTCCAGTCGCCGGGGCGACGCGCCGACGTGGTCGCCCGGTGGATGCCGCGGCCGGGCCTCGGCGGGCGGCCCGGGGGACCTGCTGGTCGTCGACCGAAGGCGCAGTGCTCGTGAACCTGCGCCCGGCCCCGCCGACCGGCTGCACAACTACCTCTACGCGGCGAGCCATCGGCTCTATGGTGCCCGGGCGGGGATGGTGGACGCGCTGATCCTGGGCCGGCGGGGCGGCATCGACCTCGAGCTCCAGGACCGGTTCGCGCGTTCGGGCCTGGTCCACCTGCTGTCGATCTCCGGCTTTCACGTCGGGCTGATCACCGGCCTGGGTCTTCCTCCTCTGTCGGCTCGGCGCGCATGAGCCGGACCACGGCGCTGGTCACCGCCGCCGGCGCCAGCGCGGCCTACGTCGTCTTCCTCGGCTGGCCGGCCCCCGCCGCCCGGGCGGCGGCGCTGGCGATCGTGATGGCCCGCTGCCGGACCCGGCAGCGACACGTGCAGCCCAATGCGCTGCTCGCGGCCACCTGCCTCGCGGTGCTGCTGGTGGACCCCTGGGCCGCGCTCGACCTGGGAGGCTGGCTGTCCGCCGCCGCGCTCTGGGGCGCGTCCACCTTCACCCGCTGGTCGGATCGCGCGCTCGGGACCGGCTTCTGGGCCCGCACCGCCGCCTCGTCCCTCGGCGCGACCCTCGCCACCGCACCGATCACGGCCGCATTTCTCGGGCACCGTGGCGCTCGCCGGGCTGGTGCTCAACTTTCCCGCGATCCCGCTGGCGGCTCTGGCCGTGCCGGGTGTGCTCGCCAGCCTGATCCTGCTGCCCGTCTGGCCCGGCGCGGCGGAGGCGCTGGCGGCCGGCGCGGGCCTCGGGCTCCACCTGCTGGAGCTCTGCGCCGTGGCCGGCGCCGCCGATTCCGGCCGGCACATGCATGGTCGAGCCGGGAGCTCGCCGAGCTGCATGGTCCCCTGGGTGGCCGTGCTGGTGCTGGCGCTCTGGGTCGCCGGGGAGCGGAACACGCTGCCGAGGCCGGGCGCCGTCTGGGCTGGTGCGCTGGGGCGGCGCTCTGGCTGCGGCCTGCGTGCCGGGCTGCTGGTCTGCGCTCGCCTGACGGCGGCGGAGGCCTCGCGTTACATTTTCTCGATGTGGGGCAGGGGGACGGCGCGGTGCTTCGGACGCCGGGGGGCCGCTGGATCGTCATCGACGCCGGCCCGGCGAGTGGACGCGAGCGACGCCGGCCGCAGGGTCGTGGCCCCGTTTCTCGAGCGGCAGGGCGTCCGCGCGCTGGCCGCGATCGTCGTCTCCCACGCCCACGCCGATCACCTGGGGGGCGTGCCCGGCGCTGCTCGCGCCGCTTTCCGGTCGGGGTGGTCATCGAGCCCGGCGGGCCGGTGCCGGACCCGGCCTACGCCGCGCTCCTGAGCGGCGCTCGATCGGCGAGGGTATCCCGTGGCACCCCGGCCCGCTCGGGCGAAAGCGCTTCACCCTCGATGGGGTGGGCTTCACCGTGCTGCATCCCGCGCGCGGACTGGCCCGGCTGGGGCGAGGACGTCAACGAGGACTCGGTCGTCCTGCTGGTGGAGTACGGCGGCTTCCAGGCGCTTTTCACCGGCGATGCCGGGTTTCCGGCCGAGGCGGCGCTTCGCGGCAGGGTTCGGCCGGTGGACCTGCTCAAGGTGGGGCATCACGGGAGCCGCGGCAGCACCGGCGGAGGAGCTGCTCGATTCGCTCCGCCCGCTCGCGGCGGTCATCTCGGTGGGCCGAAACGACTACGGCCATCCGGCGCCGGAAACGCTCGCCCGGCTCGGACGCGCGGCAGGTGCCGGTGTTCCGGACCGACCAGGACGGCACGGTCAGCGTGAGCGACCGACGGCGCGACGATGTGGGTTCGGTCCGGGCAGGGAGAGCGTGAGGTACTCGCTCGACGCGCGGCGAGTAGCTTCACGCGCTTTCGAATCATCCCCGGGGGACTCGTGCAGACGTCCGTGACCACCATCGAGCGGTTCATCTTCGACCAGGAGCACCGCTACCCGGAGGCGACCGGCGAGCTCTCCAACCTGCTCTACGACATCGCGCTCGCGGCCAAGATCATCGCGGCGGCGATCCGTCGGGCCGGGCTGGTGAACATCCTGGGGACGGCCGGCGCCAAGAACGTCCAGGGCGAGGAACAGCAGAAGCTCGACGTCATCGCCAACGAGACCATCAAGAACTGCCTCAATCACACCGGCCGGGTGTGCGTGATGGGCTCGGAGGAAGACGAGGACATCGTGCCGGTCCCGCCCGAGTATCCGGTCGGCAAGTACGCCGTGCTCTTCGATCCCCTCGACGGCTCCTCCAACATCGACGTCAACGCCGCGGTCGGCACCATCTTCAGCATCTACCGCCGGGTCAGCATGGAGGGCCGGGGCACCGTGGCCGACGTGCTCCAGCCCGGCTGCAAGCAGGTGGCGGCCGGGCTACGTGATGTACGGCTCGAGCACGATGCTGGTGTACACCACGGGCCAGGGCGTGCACGGCTTCACCCTCGATCCCACGATCGGGGAGTTCCTGCTGTCCCATCCCAAGATCGTGACTCCGCGGGTCGGGCATGTACTACAGCGTGAACGAGAGCAACTTCGGCCGCTGGGACCGGCCGATGCAGGCCGCGGTGCGCGGGCTCAAGGGCGACGTCCCCGATCTGATGAAGCCGAAGAACAGCCGCTACATCGGCTCCCTGGTCGCCGACTTTCACCGCAACCTCATCGCCGGCGGCATCTTCCTCTATCCCGCCGACACCCGCAATCCCGCAGGGCAAGCTGCGGCTGCTCTACGAGGCGAGTCCGATGGCGTTCATCGCCGAGCAGGCCGAGGGCTCGGCGACCGACGGGGTGAACCGGATCCTCGACATCATGCCGCACGCGCTGCACCAGCGCACGCCGCTCGTGATCGGGTCCCGGGAGGACGTCGGGTTCGTCGCCGACGCGCTGCGGCGGACCGAGTCCGCCCGGGCGAGCGGCCCGGTCATCCAGCCGGCGCTGTGAAGAAGCTGTACGGCCCGGGAGACTGGGCCGGCGATCCCGCGACAGGGACCTGGGGCGGCCGGGCGAGTTTCCGTTCACCCGCGGCGTCTACCCCGAGATGTACCCGGCCGGCTCTGGACCATGCGCCAGTACGCCGGGTTCGGCACCGCCCGCGAGACCAACCGGCGCTTCCGCCAGCTCCTCGCGGCGGGCCAAAGCGGCCTCTCCACCGCGTTCGATCTCCCGACCCAGATGGGTTACGACTCCGATCACCCGATGGCGCACGGTGAAGTGGGCCGGGTGGGGGTGGCGATCGACACGGTGGACGACCTCGCCGATCTCTTCCGCGAGATCCCGCTCGATCGCGTCTCCACCTCGATGACGATCAATGCCACCGCCGCGATCCTGCTCGCGATGTACGTCGTCGTCGGGGAGGAGCACGGGGTGGCGCGGACCAAGCTCACCGGCACGGTGCAGAACGACGTGCTGAAGGAGTACGTCGCGCGGGGCACGTACATCTATCCCGCCGGCGCCGTCGCTCCGCCTGGTGGCGGACATCTTCCGCTTCGTCGCCGACGAGGGGATGAGCTTCAATCCCGATCTCGATCAGCGGCTACCACATGCGGGAGGCGGGCGCGACGGCGGTGCAGGAGGTCGGGTTCACCCTCGCCAACGCGCTGGAGTACGTGCGAGTCGCGGTGGAGGCCGGGCTCGCGGTGGACGCCTTCGGGCCGCGGCTCTCGTTCTTCTTCGCCAGCCACAACGATCTGCTTCGAGGAGGCGGCGAAGTTCCGCGCGGCCCGCCGGCTGTGGGCCCGAGCTGGTGCGCGAGCGGTTCGGCGCCGGCGACGCGACGGCACGGCTCCGCTTTCACACCCAGACCGGCGGGGTCACCCTCCAGGCGCAGCAGCCGCTCAACAACGTGGTGCGGGTGACCGTGCAGGCACTCGCGGCGGTGCTGGGCGGCACCCAGTCGCTCCATACCAACGGCTACGACGAGGCGCTGGCGCTCCCGACGGAGCAGTCGGCGACCCTCGCGCTCCGGACCCAGCAGGTGATCGCCTACGAGAGCGGGATGGCGGGTGTGGTGGACCCCCTGGCCGGCAGCTATTACGTCGAGTCGCTCACCGACCAGATCGAAGCGGGGGCCCGCGGCCTTGATCGAGGAGGTGGACGCGCTCGGCGGCGCCGCGAAGGCGATCGAGCGGGGATTTTTCCAGGAGGCGATCGCCCGGAGCGCCTACGAGCTGCAGAAGCGGCAGGAGGCCGGGGAGATCGTCGTGGTCGGGGTCAATCGGTTCACCGACGACTCGCCGCCGCTCAAGATCGAGACGCCCGACTTCTCGGCGCTCGAAGCGGACCAGAAGGGGCGGCTGGAACAGATCAAAGGGCGGCGGGACGGCGCGCGCGGTGGCGCGAGGCCTGGCGGCGGTCCACGCAGGCCGCCGGGGGCACCGAGTCTCTCATGCCGCCGATCCTCGACGCGGTCCGCGCTCGCGCGACGCTCGGGGAGATCAGCGATGCGCTCCGCGCCGTCTGGGGCACCTACCGGCCGGCCTAGCCCCTCGCCTTGAACAGCCTCCAACAGTCGGCTAAGTTTAAGCGTTGATTTCGTTTAACCCAGCGAGCCCCGATGCCGACCTACGAGTACGAATGCCCCGAAGGCCACGCCTTCGAGAAGTTCCAGAAGATGACCGACAAGCCCCGCACCAAGTGCCCGGTCTGTGGCAAGTCGGCCACCCGGAAGATCTCGGGCGGGGCGGGGTTGGTATTCCGGGGGAGCGGCTTCTACATCACCGACTACGGCAAGGACGGCAAGGGACCTCGCAAGGCCGAGTCCGAGAAGCCGACTGTCGAGAAGGCCTCCGAGAGCAAGAGCGAGGGCGGCGCCAAGGAGTCGAAGCCGAAGCCCGAGCCCTCCTCGTCCAAGCAGACTCCGGGCAAGGGCGGGGGGAAGGCCTCCAAGGAGTGAGCGACGCGATCCGCGCCGAGCTCGAGCGGGTGGCCGCCGGGTTCGGCGCCGACGGGCTGGAGTTCGTCCTGGAGCGTCCGCGCGACGCCGGCCACGGCGACCTCGCGACCAACCTCGCCATGCTGCTCGCCCGGCGCGACCGGCTGAACCCGCGCGAGATGGCGGCCCGCGTGGTCGGCGAGCTCCGGTTCCCACCCACCGTGGTCTCCCGCACCGAGATCGCCGGCCCCGGCTTCATCAATTTCTGGCTCGCCGAGAACCAGCTCGCCGACGCGGTCGCCGCGATCCTGGAGCAGGGCAGGGACTACGGGCGCGGCACGGTCGGCGCCGGGCTCAAGGTCAACCTCGAGTTCGTCTCCGCCAACCCGACCGGGCCGCTCCACGTCGGTCACGGCCGAGGCGCCGCGCTGGGCGACGCGATCGCATCGCTGTACGAGTGGACCGGGCACGCCGTCACCCGCGAGTTCTACATCAACGATGCCGGCGTCCAGATCGACCGGCTCGCCGCCAGCCTTTGGGCCCGCGTCAAGCAGGAGGCGGGGCTCCCCGGCGAGATACCGGAGGGCGGATACCACGGCGAGTATCTCCGGGAGAACGCGCGACAGGTCCTGGCCGCCGAGGGGACTGAGTTCGCCCGGCTTCCCGACGACGAAGGCGTTCAGCGCTCCCGCATCCTGGGCATGCGGATGCAGCGCGAGGAGCAGGACCGCGACCTCGCCGATTTCGGCGTGCGCTTCGACGTGATGAGCTCGGAGCAGGCGATCTACGACTCCGGCCGGGTCGAGCGCGCCATCGCGCTGCTGGGCGAACGTGGCCTGACCTACGAATCCGAGGGCGCGCTCTGGCTCCGAACGACGCAGTTCGGCGACGACAAGGATCGCGTTCTCCGGAAGAGCGACGGCTCGCTGACCTACCTGGTTCCCGACATCGCCTACCACATCGACAAGCACGACCGCGGCTTCGACCGCGCGATCGACGTCTGGGGCGCCGACCATCACGGCTACATCCCGAGGATGCGGGCGGTGCTCGGAGCTCTGGGCTATCCGCCCGACTTCTTCGGCGTGGAGCTGGTGCAGCTGGTGAAGGTGATGCGGGACGGCGAAGAGATGAAGATGTCGAAGCGGTCCGGCGAGTTCGTCACCCTGCGGGACCTGGTGGACGAGGTCGGCGTGGACGCGGCCCGCTATTTCTTCCTCGCCCGGAAGGGCGCGAGCCCGCTCGACTTCGAGATCGAGCTGGCCAAGAAGCAGACCGACGAGAACCCGGTCTTCTACGTCCAGATGGCGCACGCCCGGTTGAGCGGGATCTTCCGCACCGCGGGGCGGGATCCCGATTCGGTCAGCGGCGACCTCGACCTGCCGGCGCTCCCCGCGCCGCAGGACACGGAGCTGTTGAAGAAGCTCGTTACTTTCCCGGAGATCGTGGCCAAGGCGGCACGCGAGCGGGAGCCGCACCGTATCACCGTCTTCCTGCACGAGCTGGCCACCGTGGTCCACGGCTGGTACCACCATACCCGCGCCGTCGGCGCGCCCGAGGGGCAGGACACCGAGCGCGCCCGGCTCCTGCTCGCGCGCGCCGCCCGGATCGTCCTCGCCAACGGCCTCACCCTCCTGGGCATCTCCGCCCCCGATCGGATGTGACCTGATGAGCCTTCTCGTCGTGGTCGGCAGCGTCGCGCTGGACTCGATCTTCACCCCGTTCGGTGAGACCGCCGACGCGCTGGGCGGGTCGGCGGTCTATTTCAGCGTCGCGGGCTCGATACTCCATCCGGTGCAGGTGGTCGGCGTGGTCGGCGACGACTATCCGGTGCAGGAGCTCGAGCGGTTGTCGGCTCGGGGGATCGACTGGTCGGGTGTCGAGCGTGCCAAGGGCGAGAGCTTCCGCTGGAAGGGCAAGTACAGCTACGACCTCCAGAGCCGTGAGACGCTGGAAACGCGGCTGGGCGTCTTCGCCGACTTTCAGCCCAAGATTCCGGAGGCGTTCCGGGCGGCGGAGTTCGTGTTCCTCGGCAACATCGATCCCGGAGCTGCAGATCGGCGTGCTGGGGCAGGTGCGGCGGCCCAAGCTCGTCGTCTGCGACACGATGAACTACTGGATCCAGAGCAAGAAGAGCGCGCTTCTCGACCTGCTGACGCGGGTGGACGTGCTGATGGTCAACGACGGCGAGGCGCGGGAGCTGAGCGGAGACTGGAACATCCACCGCGCCGGTCGGTGGATCCTGTCGCATGGACCGAGCCGGGTGGTCATCAAGCAGGGAGAGTACGGCGCGCTGCTCATCGAGGCCTCGCGGACGTTCTACGTGCCGGCGTTTCCGCTGGAGACCGTGTTCGATCCCACCGGCGCCGGGGACGCGTTCGCCGGCGGCTTCATGGCGTACCTGGCGCGGACCGGCTCGCTCGGCGAGGACAATATCCGACGGGCGATGGTCTACGGCGCAGCCATGGGCTCGTACGCGGTGGAGCAGTTCGGGATCCGGGGCTTCGAGAGTATCACCCTGGCCGATGTCGAGGCCCGGGTCCGCGCCTTCCAGGATCTCACCCATGTGCAGCTGGCGGAAGCCCTGCCGTGACCCGACAGTACGCCGAGGCGGGCGTGGATCTGGAAGGCGCGGAGGCGGCGAAGGCCCGGATCGGCCGCGCGGTCGCGACCACCCGGACGCCCCTCAGCGTAGGACACGTCGGCGCCTTCGGCGGCATGGTCAGGGTCCCCGACGGAATGCGGCGGCCGACGCTGGTCCTCAGCACGGACGGGGTCGGTACCAAGGTGCTGGTCGCGCTGGAGGCCGGCCGGTTCGACACCGTGGGTGAGGACCTGGTCAATCACAGCGTGAACGACATCCTGGTGCACGGCGCCACCCCGATCGCGTTCATGGACTACATCGCCGGATCCGGGCTGGGCGTGGATCAGATCGCCGGACTGGTCGAAGGAGTCGCGCGCGGCTGCCGGGCGCATCGCATGGCGCTGGCCGGCGGCGAGACGGCACAGATGCCCGGCCTCTATCGAGACGGCACCTACGATCTCGCCGGAACGATCATCGGGGTCGTGGAGGAGGAGGCCGCGATCCACGGCGATGCGATCCGTCCCGGCGACGTGCTGCTGGGCTACGCCTCCAGCGGACTGCACACCAATGGGTACACCCTGGCACGCCGGGTGGTGTTCGAGCGGCTGAGGCTCGGGATGGACGACCGGCTCGGGGAGCTGGATCGTTCCGTGGCCGACGTGCTGCTGGACGTGCACCGCAGCTACTTCCGAAGCGTGATGCCTGTCATCACCCAGGTTCACGGCTTGGCGCACATCACCGGTGGCGGCATCCCCGGCAATCTGGTGCGGGTATTGCCTTCCGAGTGCGAGGCGGTGGTGGATTCGTCGAGCTGGGAGTTGCCGCCGCTCTTCGCGACGCTGCAGGAAGCGGGTGGGATCTCCACCGATGAGATGCGCGACGTCTTCAACCTCGGTGTCGGCCTCATCGCCGTGCTGCCACCCAGTGCCGTGGTCGCAGCCCAGGCGGCGGCCACGGCGGATGGTGTCGCGACCTGGACGATGGGTGAGATCCGACGGGGAGAGCGGGCGGTTCGGTTCCTCCGTTCGTGAGAAGGCATACGGGGCCGGCCGCGGGTCGCCCTCAGTCGTTCATGGTGAGGGGCTGACATGGACGAGCGGGAGGCGATGCAGCTGGCCCTCGACCTCGCTTGGCGAGGGTGGGGGAGGGTGCACCCGAATCCCCTCGTCGGCGCCGTGGTCCTGGCCGACGGGGTCGTGGTGGGCGAGGGCTGGCATGCCGAGTTCGGCCAGCGCCACGCCGAGCCGCTGGCGCTGGCCATGCGGGCGAGAGGGCCCGCGGGGCGACACTGGTCGTGACCCTGGAGCCGTGCAGCCACAAGGGCAAGCAGCCGCCGTGCACCGACGCCGTCGTCCGGGCCGGCATCCGGCGGGTCGTGGCCGCGATGGCCGATCCCAACCCCGAGGCGAGCGGCGGCGCGGCGCGGCTCGGTGGTCTCGGTCTCGAGGTGCAGGTCGGCGTCGGCCGCGAGGCAGCCACGGCCCAGAACGCCATCTTCCTGCATCGCTTCCGAAACCAGTCCCGGCCCTTCGTCGCCCTCAAGCTCGCCACCAGCCTCGACGGACGGATCGCCGACTTCATCGGGTCACTCGCAGTGGATCTCCGGCGAGCCCGCCCGCGACTACGTGCACTGGCTCAGGGCGGGCTTCGACGCGATCGGTGTCGGCGGCCGGACGGTGCGGCTCGACGATCCGTCGCTCACCGTCCGCGGCGCCGTGACCCCGCGCGTCGCGCCGCGCCGGGTGATCTTCGACGCGGGGGCCGACCTCGATCCGCGCCTCACCCTGGTCCGGACGGCCGGAGAGATCCCGACGACGGTCGTCGCGGCTGCGAACGCACCGACGCGACCGGATGGACCGCCTCGCGGCGGCCGGCGTGAGCGTGATCCGGGCCGGTTCCCTGGAGGAGGGGCTTCGGATGCTTCGCGCCGAAGGCGTCTCTTCCTTGCTGGTGGAAGGCGGCGGACGACTGGCGGGCACGCTGCTGGGCCTCGGCCTGGTCGATCGCTACTACTGGGTGCAGAGTCCCCTCTGGCTGGGGGAGCGCGGCGTTCCCGCGACCGCCGGCCTGCCCAGCGATCCGATCGCCCGGGCGGAGCGGTGGACGGTGGTCGAGCGGCGCGGGCTCGGCGAAGACACGCTGCTCGTGCTGGACCGGCGCTGATGTTCACCGGAATCGTGACCGAGATCGGAACGGTGCGCGAGGCTCGACCCGTGGATGGCGGGCTCGAGCTCACGATCGACTGCACCTATCCGGACTTGGCCGCCGGCGAGAGCGTCGCGGTCGACGGGGCCTGCCTCACCGTCGCGGCCGTCGTGGCCGGCGGGTTCACGGCGCGCGTCATTCGCACCTCGCTCGACCGGACCCGGTTCGGCGACCTCCGTGCCGGGCCGCAAGGTCAACCTGGAGCGCGCCCTGCGCGTCGGCGACCGGCTCGGGGGACACCTGGTCCAGGGTCACGTCGACGGCGTCGGCACGGTCCGCGGGGTCGAGTCGCGGCAGGACGCCCGGCTTCTCGACCTGGAGGCGCCTCCCGAGGTGGCCCGGGTCTCGGTCCCGCTCGGGTCCATCACGGTGGACGGGGTGAGCCTGACGGTGAACGCCATCCCGGCGCCCGGGACGATCCAGATCTCCCTGATTCCGTTTACTTTAGAGCACACGACCCTGGCCGAGCGCCGGCCGGGCGACCGGGTGCATCTCGAGGCGGATACGATCGGGAAGTACGTGGCGGCGCTGATGCGAAGGGCTGCTGGAGAAAAAGCGTGAAAAGTGAAAGGTGAACAGTGAAAGGGGGCCGGTTCACAAGGCAGTTCCGTTTCACTTTTCACCTTTCACTTTTCACGCTTTTCGGGAATGGCTCATGACGACGTTTGGCACAATCGAGCAGGCCATCGAGGACCTGCGCAACGGCAAGATCGTCATCGTGGCCGACGACGAGGACCGCGAGAACGAGGGCGACCTCGTCTGCGCGGCCGAGCTGGTCACGCCCGAGACGATCAACTTCATGACCCTGCACGGCCGGGGTCTCATCTGCCTCGCCCTCACCGGCGAGCGCTGCGACCAGCTCGGCCTGCCGCAGATGACCGACCGGAACAGCGAGGAGCTGGCCACCGCCTTCACGGTGAGCATCGATGCCGGCCGCCGGTTCGGCGTCACCACCGGGATCTCGGCCCGCGACCGCGCCACCACGATCCACGTCGCGATCAACCCCGCCACGGTCCCGTCCGACCTGCGCCGACCCGGCCACATCTTCCCGCTCCGTGCCCGGCCCGGCGGCGTGCTCCAGCGGGTGGGTCAGACCGAGGCGAGCGTGGACCTGGCGCGGCTCGCCGGGCTCGTGCCGGCCGGCGTCATCTGCGAGATCCTGAATCCCGACGGCTCGATGGCGCGGCGGCCCGAGCTGCACGAGATGGCCGAGCAGCACGGCCTCACCTTCGTCACCGTGGCCCAGCTGGTCGCCTACCGGCTCCGCACCGAGCAGCTGGTTCATCGGGTGGCCGAGGCCCGGGTGCCGACGGAGTACGGCGAGTTCCGGATGATCGGCTACCAGAACGACGTGGACCAGGCCGAGCACGTCGCGCTGGTGCTACGGCGAGATCGCGGGGCAGCCGAACGTGCTGGTGCGGATGCACTCGAAGTGCCTGACCGGCGATGTCTTCGGCTCTCAGCGCTGCGACTGCGGCTTCCAGCTCCACCGGGCCATGGAGCTGATCGGGCAGCGAGGGGCGGGGCGCGATCGTCTATCTCGACCAGGAGGGACGGGGCATCGGCCTGCTGAACAAGCTGCGGGCCTACGCGCTCCAGGATTCGGGGGCCGACACGGTGCAGGCCAACGAGCGGCTGGGGTTCGCGCCCGACCTCCGCAACTACGGCATCGGCGCCCAGATTCTCCGCGACCTCGGTCTGTCCTCCATCCGGGTCATGACCAACAACCCACGCAAGCTGGTCGGTCTCGAAGGCTACGGGCTGCAGATCGTCGAGCGGGTGCCGCTCCTCGCCGATCCCAACCGGGAGAACCGCGACTACCTCCAGGTCAAGCGCGACAAGCTCGGTCACCTCCTCTCCCACTGACGTGCCCGACATCTCCTTCCGCCTCCGCCACCACGGGCGCGTGGCGATCCTGGTGAGCCGCTACAACGAGCTGATCACCGCGAAGCTCCTCGACGGGGCGCTCGCCTGCTGCGCCGAAGCGGGCGTGCCGCGCGACGGAGGTGGACGTCGTGTGGCTCCCGGGCGCGTTCGAGCTGCCGGCGGCCGCGGCGGCCGCGGCCGAGAGCGGACGCTACGCCTGTCTCGTGGCGCTCGGCGCCGTCATCCGGGGGGAGACCCCGCACTTCGAGTACGTCGCCGGCGCCGCGGCGCACGGGCTCGACCGACGTCTCGCTGCGGTACGCGCTCCCGGTCGGGTTCGGCGTGCTCACCGTGGACACGCTGCAGCAGGCGATGGATCGGGCCGGCGGCAGCGCCGGCAACAAGGGGCACGAGGCGGCGGCCGCGGCGCTCGGCGCGGCCGACGCGATCGCCCAGCTCAGGGCGAGCCATGCTGAGGACTGAGACCAAGAGCCGGGCGCGGGCGCTCCAGCTGCTCTATGCCTGGGAGCTTCGCGGCGCGCCGCCGATTCCGGTCGTCGCCGGCGGCCTGTCGCGCCTCACCGGTCCGGAGCCCGCCCTGCTGGACCGGGCGGAGGCGCTGGCCGCCGGCGTCGTGGCCGACGTCGAATCGCTCGACGCGGAGGCGGCGCGGGCGTCGGAGAACTGGCGGATGAGCCGCATCGCGGTGGTGGAGCGGAACATCCTGCGGCTCGCCATCCTCGAGCTGCGGCGCGGGCGAGGTGCCGCCCAAGGTGGCCATCGACGAGGCGGTGCGGCTGGCCCACTGGTTCGGCGGCGCCCGCGCGCCCGGCTTCGTCAACGGCGTGCTGGACGGCATCGCCCGCGCCACCGGCCGGCTCTGACCGCATGAACGTGCTGGTGGTCAACTGGCAGGACCTGGAGAACCCCCAGGCCGGCGGGGCGGAGATCCACCTGTTCGAGATCTTCGGACGCCTGGCCGGCGGCGGGCCACCGGGTGCGGCTGGTCTGCTCCGGCTGGAAGGGCGCGCCACCGACCGCGACCGAATTGAGCGGGATCGAGGTGCAGCGGGTCGGCGGGCGAAACAGCTTCGCGCTGCTGGGGCGCGGCGCGGTGCGCCGGGCGATCCGCGCGGAGCGGCCCGACGTCGTGGTCGAGGACATCAACAAGCTGCCGCTGTTTCTCCCGACGCTGACGGACCTGCCGTTCTGCGCCCTGGTCCCGCACCTCTTCGGCGAGACCGCGTTCCAGGAGGCGCCCTGGCCGATGGCCGCGGCGGTCTGGCTGGCGGAGCGGCCGCTGGCCGGTGCGTACCGGCGCGCGGCATTCCACGCGATCAGCGAGAGCACCCGGCGACGATCTCGTGGCCCGAGGCGTGCCGGCGGATCGCATCCGGGTGATCCATCCCGGCGTGGACAGCGTGCGCTTCAGCCCGTCGCCCGCGGAACCGCGGACCGGGACGCCCCGGTTCTTGTACGTCGGACGGCTCAAGCGTTATAAAGGAATAGGGCTGGCGATCGAGGCGCTGGCGCTCGCGCGCCGGACCCGGCCGGACCTTCGGCTCGACATCGCGGGGACCGGCGACTATCGCCGCGGAGCTCGGAGCGGCTGGCCGCCGAGCTGGGCCAGGACTCGCGCCGTGACGTTTCACGGCTTCGTGAGCGAGGCACGGAAGGTGGCGCTGCTGCGCGGCGCGTGGGCCAATCTGTTTCCCTCCCCCAAGGAGGGGTGGGGCATCACGGTCGTGGAGGCGGCGGCCTGCGGCACGCCGTCCATCGCCTCGGACAGTCCCGGGCTCCGGGACTCGGTGCGCCACATGGAAACCGGCTACCTGGTACCGCACGGCGACGTGCACGCGCTGGCCGCGCGCATGCTGGAGCTCGCCGGCGACCCCGCACTCGTCGCCCGGCTGGGCGGCGGCGCCCGCCGGTTCGCCGAGCGGCTGACCTGGGAGCGATCGGCCGCCGAAACGGAGCGGCATCTTCACGACATCATCGCCGGCTCGGCCTAGGCCGGGTCAGGAGGACCTCTCATGCAGACGACGATCACCGCCCGCCACTGCGAGATCTCCGAAGCGCTCCGCGAGCGCGCCCTCGCCGTCGTCGAGCGCCTGGGCAACATCGCCACCCGTCCGATCGAGGCGACGGTCGTGTTCGACACGGAGGGGCTGCTCCAGACCGCCGAGCTTCGGCTGCACGTGTCCCGGGGTGAGGTGCTGGTCGCGAAGGGCGAGGCCGAGGACCACCGCACGGCGCTCGACCGGGCGGAGGAAAAGCTGCGGAAGCAGCTGGAGAAGGCGTCCGCCCGGCCCCGCCGCTCGCCGTCCGTCGCAGGCCGAACAGCTCTGATGCTCCGCCTCCGCGATTTCCTCTCCCGCCGCGGCGAGTCGCTCCAGCTCGAGGCGCTCACCGGCGAGCTGGGGCTCGACCGGCAGCTCCCCGACGCGGAGGTCGCGGGGCCCGGCCTGGCGCTGGCCGGCTACACCGGACGCTTCGCGCCCAACCGGCTGCACGTGTTCGGCGAGACCGAGATCACCTACCTGCACTCGCTCGCCGGCGAGGACCGGCGGAAGTCGCTGGAGAAGTTCTTCGAGTTCGAGCTGCCCTGCATCTTCGTCACCAAGGGGCAGGAGGTGCCGGCGGAGATGCTGGAGCTGGCCCGGGCGCGCGGCGTGCCGCGTGCTGCGCAGCAAGCTCAAGACCGCCGAGTTCTACCGCCGGGTCAAGCCGATCGTCGAGGAGGCGTTCGCCCCGCGCACCACGCTGCACGGCTCGCTGGCCGACGTCTACGGCGTCGGGCTGCTCTTCATCGGCCGCTCGGGCATCGGCAAGAGCGAGTGCGTGCTCGACCTGGTGGAGCGGGGCCACCGCCTGGTGGCGGACGACGTGGTGCAGGTGATCCGCCGCGGCAACGACATCCTGATCGGCCGCGGCCACGAGCTGGCCGCGCATCACATGGAGATCCGGGGCATCGGCCTGATCGACATCCCGGCGCTGTTCGGGGTGCGCGCGGTGCGGCAGCAGAAGCGCATCGAGGTGGTGGTGCAGCTGGAGGACTGGGAGACCGCCAAGGACTCCGACCGCACCGGGCTGGCCCGGGAGGAGACCACCATTCTCGACGTCGCGGTGCCCCGCGTGGTCGTCGCCCTCAATCCCGGCAAGAACATCACGGTCATCTCGGAGGTGGTGGCGATGATGCACCTGCTCCGCTACTCCGGCGTGGACGTCGCCGCCGCGTTCAACGCCCGGCTGATCAAGCGGATGAAGGAGCAGCGCGGGGTGCGCGAGTATCTTCAGGAAGACTATGAGTGATGCCCTGCGCGGGGTGGTGGTCGTGCCATGGCGGGCTGGCGAAGGCGCTGGTCGAGGCGGCGGAGTCGATCAGCGGAGTGACCGGCGTGCTGCAGCCGGTGTCCAACACCGGCTGCGACCGCGACGCGCTGGAGGCGCGGGTGGCCGAAGCGGTCGGACGGCAGCCCGGCCGTGGTCTTCGTGGATCTCGCCTCCGGCTCCTGCCTCTTCGCCGTGCTCAAGCGGCTGCGCGCCCTGCCCGGCGTCAAGGTCGTGACCGGCGTCAACCTCGCGATGCTGGTCGATTTCGTCTTCCATCGTCTCGCTCACCCCCGAGGAGGCGGCCGAGCGCGCGATCGCGGCCGGGACCAAGGCGATCCGGATTCCCTGATGGCCATCGTGCTCTTTCGGGTGGACGACCGGCTGATCCATGGACAGGTGGTCGTGGGCTGGGGCCGTCCGCTCGGCGTCAACCGGATCGTGCTGGTGGACGACCAGGTGGCCGCGCAGCGCCTGGGAGCAGGATCTCTACCGGATGGCGGTGACGCCCGACGTCGAGGTCGAGTTCGTCACCATGGCCGACGCGGCGGCCCGGCTCCGCGACTGGCAGGCCGACGTGCGCCGGACGCTGGTGCTCACCGGCGACCTCGACACCATGGCGGCGCTGCACGCCGCCGATCCCGTGACGGTGCACCGGATCAACCTCGGCGGCATCCATCACCGCGCCGGCCGGCGGGAGCGGCTGCCGTATCTCTACCTGACCGACGAGGAGATGACCCGCCTCGCGGCGCTCGAGGCCGCCGGCGCCGCCGTCGCGGCGCAGGATCTCCCGACCACGCCGCCCGTCACGCTGAAGGCGCTGGCATGACCGACCTCGCTCCGGCCAGCGCGCTGCTGCTGGTGATCTGGGGCACCCTGGTCGGCCTCGACCTGGTGAGCGTGCCCCAGGCGATGGTCGCGCGGCCGGTCGTCGCCGGCGCGGTGGCCGGCTGGCTGGCGGGCGACGTCGAGGCCGGGCTCCGGGTCGGGCGTGCTGTTCGAGCTGTTCGCGCTCGACGTGCTGCCGGTCGGGCGCGGTGCGCTATCCCGACTACGGCCCGGCCACGGTGGCGGCCGTCGCGCTGGCCGCGGACTCGCCCTGGCAGTTCGCGCTCGGGCTGAGCGCCGCGCTCGGCCTGGTGCTCGCCGTGCTCGGCGGGTTCAGCCTCCAGCTGGTGCGCCGGGCCAACGCGCGGGCCATCCAGCACCGCTCGGCCGCGCTGGCGGCGGGCGAGAGCGGCGCGATCCGGCGGCTCCAGTACGGCTCGCTCCTCCGCGACGCGGCCCGGGGCGCCGGCCTCACCGCCTTCGGCGCTGGCCTGCGCCTGGGTCCTGGCGACCGCTACGCCTGGCTCGACCGGTCCACCGCGCTCGGGCTCACGCTGGTGGCGGTGGGCTGCGGGCTGTCGGCCGTCATCGGCGGCGCGCTCCGCAGCGCCGGCCGGGGCCCGCGGCTCCGCTGGCTCGGCGCGGGCGCCCTGGTCGGACTGCTCGCGGCGGCGCTGCGATGAACGGGGGCTGGCGCGCGTGGCTCCGGCTCTTCGCGGTGCAGGGAACCTGGAATTACGAGCGGATGCTCGGCGTCGGCATGGGCTACGCCGCGGAGCCGCTGCTCGAAGACCTGAAGACCGTGGACCCGGTGCGGCACACCGAGGCGGTGGTCCGGTCGGCCGAGTTCTTCAACTGCAACCCGAACCTGGCCGGGCTCGCGCTCGGCGCGACCGCCCGGGCGGAGTACGACGGCGTTCCCGGCGCGCAGATCGCGCGGCTCCGGACGGCGCTGTGCAGTCCGCTCGGCGCCCTGGGCGACCAGCTCTTCTGGGCCGGGCTGGTCCCGCTGCTGCTGGGCGCCGCGCTGATCGGCGTGGTGCTGGGCGCGACGCTGGTGGGCGGTGCTGGGCTTCCTGCTGCTGTACAACCTGGCCCGGGTCGCCGACCGGCGATCTGGGCGCTCCGCACCGGGCTCGACGCCGGGATGGGGGTCGGCGCCGCGATCGGGCACTCCTGGCTCTCCAAGGCGATCGAGCGGGTGGGCCCCGCCGCGGGCTTCGGCATCGGCGCCGCGATCCCGCTGGTGGCGGCGTGGTATCTCGAAGACATCGGCTGGCCCGCGGCATTCGGGGCGGTCGCCGTGGCGGCGACCGGGGTCGCGGTGACCCGGTGGTTCGGCGCCTCGCTCACCACGGTGCGCTTCACCCTGCTCGCGCTGATCCTGCTCGTCCTCTTCCGCTGGGTGCTGCCGTGATCGAGCGCGAGGCGACGATCGTGAATCAGGAGGGCCTGCACGCGCGCCCCGCGGCGAAGATCGTGCGGCTGGCGAGCAGCTTCGACTCGCGAGATCGAGCTGCTTCAAGGACGGGGTCGCGGTGAACGGCAAGAGCATCATGGGAGTGATGATGCTCGCCGCCGAGTGCGGCAGCTCGATCATGGTCCGGGCCGACGGCCCGGACGCCGAGCAGGCGGTGGAGGCGATCGCTGCAACTGGTGGCGGGAGGATTCGGGGAGCCGTGAGCGATGTCGCGCGTGGTGCGCGGAATCGGCGTCTCGCCCGGGGTCGCCATGGGCCCCGGCGCTGATCGTCCAGTGGGACTTTCCCCGAGGTGCCCGACCGCGCGGTGGCGCCCGACGAGGTCGAGACCGAGGTGAGCCGGCTGCGCGAGGCGGTGGCGGAGGTGGTGGCCACCTGCACGAGCTGGGCCAGAAGGTGCTGCGCCGGGCCGGCCCCGAGGAGGCGCGGATCTTCGACGCCCAGATCCTGATGGCGCAGGACGAGGAGTTCCTCAAGCTCGGTCGAAGTGCTGATCCGGAAGAACCAGCTCAGCGCCGAGACCGCCTACGAGTTCAAGGCGCTGGAGCTGCGGAACCTGTGGTCCGGGAGCAGCGCGGCTGCGGGAGCGGCTCGCCGACCTGCACGCCATCCAGCTCCGGATCATCAACCGGCTGCTGGGCCGCTCCGGCACCGAGCTCTCGGCGATGCCGTCCGACGAGCAGGTGATCGTCGTGGCCCACGAGCTCTCTCCCGGCCTCACCGTCCAGCTCGACCGGGAGCACGTCGTCGGGCTGGTGAGCGAGGAGGGCACCCGCACCGCGCACGCCGCGATCCTGGCCCACTCCCTCGGCATCCCGGCGGTGATGGGCGCGGTCGGGCGCGCTCGCCAGCATCCCCAACGGCACGATGCTGCTGCTCGACGGGCAGAGCGGCATCATCGTCCTCGATCCCACGCGGGACGAGCTGGACGACGCCAAGACCCAGGTCAGCCGCCGCCACAAGCTCGAGCTGCAGCTCGAAGGGCGTGGTCGAGCAGCCCGCGGTGACCCCCGAAGGTCGGCCGATCCTGCTCATGGGCAACGTGGACCTGCCCGAGGAGATCGAGCCGGCCCTCCGGCTCGGCGCCCAGGGCGTGGGCCTGCTGCGCACCGAGTTCCTGCTCACCGGCCGCGCGACGCTGCCGACCGAGGACGAGCAGGCCGCCTACTTCCGGCGGGTGGCGCTCGCCTTTCCCGACCGGACCGTGATCATCCGGTCCTTCGACCTGGGCGGCGACAAGTTCCCCGCCGCCTTCAAGGCGCCGCACGAGGCCAATCCCGTTCCTCGGCTGGCGCTCGATCCGGGTCTGCCTGGACGAGCCCGAGGTGTTCCGGCCGCAGATCCGGGCGGTGCTCCGGGCCGCGTGGGGACGGGACGTCCAGCTGATGCTGCCCGCTGGTCACCCGGGTCGAGGAGGTGCTGGAGACGCGAGGCCATCGTGCAGGAGGAAGCCGACGGCGCTGAAGGCGGCCGGCGTCCGGGCGGCGGAGACCGTGCCGGTTGGGCGTCATGATCGAGACGCCGGCCGCGGTGCTGATCGCCGACCGGCTGGCCGAGGTCGAGCGCCTTCTTCAGCGTGGGCACCAACGACCTGACCCAGTACACCATGGCGGTGGACCGCGGCAACGCCCGGCTGGCCGACCGCTTCACGCCGCACCACCTCGATCGTGCGCCAGCTCCACACGGGTGGCCGAGGTCGGGCACGGCGGCCGGCATGCCGGTGAGCGTCTGCGGCGAGATGGCGTCGGAGCCGCTCAGCGCGGTGCTGCTGATCGGCCTGGGCTACGACCGCCTCAGCGTGGCGCCGCCGGCGCTGCCCGCTGGTCAAATGGGTGGTGCGCACGGTGCCGGAGGAGGCGGCTCGCGCGGGCCGCCGACATCGCGCTCGCCGCCAGCGAGCGCCGCGGAGGTCTCGGCGGCGCTGCGGGAGACGGTCGGCGAGTTCATCGACGTGCGCCTGCTCGATCCCAGCTCGGCGTTGCCGGGGAGGGGACGGGTGGGTAGCTTGAGGCCGCAAAGCGGTGGACGCAGCCGGGGCAGCGGGTCGGTGGCCGCTCCACCTCGCCGCCCCGTCAGCCCGTCCACTTACACTGAGCGCACATATGGCTCGCCCAAGCGCCACGTCTTCACCTCCGAGTCGGTCACCGAAGGCCATCCCGACAAGGTCGCCGACCAGATCTCCGACGCCGTGCTCGACGCCATCCTGGCGCGCGATCCGGCCGGCCGGGTGGCCTGCGAGACGCTGGTGACGACCGGCATGGCGGTGGTGGCCGGCGAGATCACCACCACCACCTACGTCCACATCCCCGACCTGGTGCGCGAGACGGTCGAGTCCATCGGCTACACCGATGCCGCCTACGGCTTCGACGGCCGGACCTGCGCGGTGCTCACCTCGATCGACCGGCAGTCGCCCGACATCGCGATGGGCGTGGAGCGGGCAAGGCCAAGGAGCAGGGCGCCGGCGACCAGGGCATGATGTTCGGCTACGCCACCAACGAGACCCGGGAGCGGATGCCGCTGCCCATCATGCTGGCGCACCGGATCGCCGAGCGGCTCGCCGCGGTGCGGAAGGGCCTCGCCGGGACACCCGCGCATCGACTGGCTGCGGCCCGACGGCAAGTCCCAGGTCTCGGTGGAGTACGAGGACGACCGCCCGGTCGCGGTCCGGACGGTGGTGGTCTCGACCCAGCACGCCGAGCGGCGACGGATCCCGGCAGCTGGCCCAGGGCACCATCCGCGAGGCGGTGATCGAGGAGGTCATCAAGCCGGTGCTCGGAGGCCGGGCCTCGAGTATCGCGGCACCAAGTTCCTCATCAATCCCACCGGCCGCTTCGTCATCGGCGGTCCCCACGGCGACGCCGGGCTCACCGGCCGCAAGATCATCGTGGACACCTACGGCGGCATGGCCCGCCACGGCGGCGGCGCCTTCAGCGGCAAGGATCCGTCGAAGGTGGACCGCTCGGCGGCCTATGCCGCGCGCTGGGTGGCCAAGAACATCGTCGAGGCCAAGCTGGCCCGGCGCTGCGAGGTGCAGGTGGCCTACGCCATCGGCGTGGCCGAGCCGGTGTCGGTCATGGTGCAGACCTTCGGCACCGGCGTGCATGCCCGACGCGCAGCTCGAGCAGATCGTGGACGAGGTGTTCGATCTGACGCCCAAGGGCATCATTGACGCACTCAAGCTGCAGGCGGCCAATCTACCGGCCGACCGCGACCTACGGGCATTTCGGCCGCCGTCCCGTCGACCGGCGTGTACGAGAACGGCACCAAGGACAAGAAGGTCGACCTATTCACCTGGGAACGGACCGACCGCGTGAAGGACCTGCTGTCGGCCGCCCGATGAGGAGCGCATGAGCGTGCAGACCGAAGACGCAAAGTACGACATCCAGTGACATCCGGCCTGGCCGACGAGGGCAAGCGCCGCACCGAGTGGGCCGAGCGGTCCATGCCGGTGCTGCGGCAGATCCGCGCCCGGTTCGCCAAGGAGCAGCCGCTCAAGGGCAGCAAGCTCTCGGCCTGCCTCCACGTCACCACCGAGACCGCCAACCTGATGATCACCCTGCGGGCGGCCGGCGCCGAGATCGCGCTCTGCGCCTCCAATCCGCTCTCGACCCAGGACGACGTGGCCGCCCACCTGGTGCGCGATCACGGGGTGCACGTCTACGCCATCAAGGGCGAGGACCACGAGACCTACTACACCCACATCGCCCAGGCGCTGGCCTTCGGCCCGGACATGACGCAGGACGACGGCGCCGACCTGGTCGGGCTCGCTCCACATGATCGCGCTCAACCGGCTGGACGACCTCGCGCCGCCGATCCGGCACTGGGTGGAGACGCTGTCGCCCGACGAGCGGAAGGCGCTGGTGGCCGGCGTCAGGGGCTCCACCGAGGAGACCACCACCGGCGTCATCCGCCTCAAGGCGATGGCGAAGGAAGGCGTGCTCCAGTTCCCCATCATCGCGGTGAACGACTCGAACACCAAGCACATGTTCGACAACCGCTACGGCACCGGCCAGTCCACGCTCGACGGCATCGTCCGCGCGACCAACCTGCTGCTGGCCGGCAGCACCGTGGTGGTGGCGGGCTACGGCTGGTGCGGCCGCGGCGTCGCGATGCGGGCCCGGGGCGCGGGCGCCCACGTGATCGTCACCGAGATCGATCCGCTGCCGGCGCTCGAGGCGCGGATGGACGGCTTCGAGGTCCGGCCCGATGGCCGAGGCGGCGCCGATCGGCGATCTCTTCATCACCCTGACCGGCAACATCCACGTGATCCGGTCCGGAGCACTTCGCGGTCATGAAGGATGGCGCGATCGTCTGCAACTCCGGGCCACTTCAACGTCGAGCTCGACCTCGACGGGCTGGCCCGGATCGCGTCCGAGCGCCGCACGGTGCGCGAAATGGTCGAGGAGTTCGTGGTGAAGGGCCGGCGGATCATGGTGCTCGGCGAGGGCCGGCTGATCAACCTGGCCGCCGCCGAGGGCCATCCCGCCAGCGTGATGGACATGTCCTTCGCCAACCAGGCGCTGGCCGCGGAGCTGCTGGCCAAGGAGGCGGAGACGCTGGCCAAGGCGGTGCACCGGCTGCCGGCGGCGGTGGACCAGGAGATCGCGCGCCTCAAGCTCCAGAGCATGGGGATCGCGATCGATACCCTGACCGCCGGAGCAGCTGAAGTATCTCGCCAGCTGGGACGCGGGGACCTGAGCCTGCGGAGGACGGGGTGTAACGAGGGGGTCGGCGAGGTTACGTCGGCAGCCTTGCTCTCCCCACTCTACGTGCCGATTCGGCTCAATGATCGAAGTGACGGTGGCCCACCTCGGGCTCGACCGGACGACCAACACGCCGGTGGTGATTCTGCGGGAGAAGGACGGGGCGCGGGTGCTGCCGATCTGGATCGGGCCCGCGGAGGCCAGCGCGATCGCCATGGAGCTGCAGGGCATGAAGGCGCAGCGCCCGCTCACCCACGATCTGCTCAAGCAGATCCTCGTCGGCCTCGGCGGCGAGCTGCGCCGGGTCGTCATCAGCGCGGTGAAGGAGAACACCTACTTCGCCGAGCTGCTGATCCGCCGCGACGACCACGTCTTCCAGGTGGACGCCCGGCCGTCGGACAGCATCGCGCTGGCGCTCCGGATGCGGGCCCCGATCTTCACCAGCGACCAGCTGCTCGACCAGAGCGGCGTCGAGACCGACGAGCCCTCGCCCAATCCCTCGCTCGAGGCCGACAAGCTCAAGGAGTATCTCGAGAAGATGGATCCCCAGGATTTCGGCAAGTTCAATCCGTGAGGGGCGGAGACGAGGATTCCCCACGCACGCTAAGACCAACAATATCAGCTGAATTAAGCGCCCGGAGCGAGCCGGGCGTTTCGGCTATTCTAGGGCTTGGTTGCGATAGAACGGGCACAGTTGGGGCACAACCTTCACCCGGCCTGCAGAGCGCTGGCTAGCGGAGTGACCTCGATAGAAGCACCTTCCCAACACTCCCTAACCGCGAGCAAAAGTGGATGCGCCTCACGTTAGGGTTGCTGGCTGACGCGGCGAACGTGACCGCCGAGGGAAGATCAATGTTCTGGGCGAGTTCAACCTTATCCGCGCCCCCGAGTTCCCTGTCACACTCGCGTCGCTTACGCTAGTCATTCGCCTCGAAGCGGGCGGCAACGAGGCTGCCGATCACACGCTGCAGATCCGGTTGCTGGACGACGACGGCAATCTCGTCCGTCCGATCGTGGATGGCCCCTTCAGGTTGTCAGACTCCGTGCACTAGGGAGCGGCCGGCGCATCCAGGGTGTCTTACCCATAGCGCTGGCCACCTTCGAGCGTGCCGGGACCTACGTGTTCGATGTCCTCGTGGACAATGAGCGGCCCGAGGTGACCTCGCCGATGAGGTCCATGTTGTCCACGCCCCTTCTGCCTGATTGTGCCACGGCCGTGGCATTGAGTGCAAAGGATTGCGCCGAGATACGAGCGGCGTTAGCGGGCAAAGCCACTAATTTCAGGTACAACCGCGTGGCGCGCTGGTTGCGCCGGGCGGACTGGACCGAGCACGGGGAAGGCTCATCCCACCGTGCCTGGAGGGCACCCACAGGGCGACGGGTGCCGAGCGTGGACTCTGGCGGTGGGGAACTGCTCCCAGTAGATGTCAAGCGGGCGGCGCGAGCGATCCTGGAAGAGGGAGGTTGCGATGACCATGGCTGATTTACTGCGACTCTCGTGGGGGTGGAGCGGACCTGCCCTCGCTGAGGAGCCTGGCTGTGACCCTCACTTTGAGCTTCGGATCGCAGAGCTCCCGGACTTCTTCGTCGCGGGACGGTCGCGCGAAGAGGTACTTGCCGCCTCACAGCCAGCGCTCAAGGCGTTCTTGCAGTCCTACCTCGACCAGGGGGAGGCCTCCCCTCCCAGCCAATCAGACGCCGTCGTGGATCGTCGGTCAGGTAGTCATGCCGCCGCAGCAGGCCATCCCCGCGGTGAGATCGCCAGGGGAGCCTCTACTGATTGCTTCGTCGTAATCACCGCCGCCCCCGGGCGGCGGTTTGCTAAAACGCACAGCAGCTCCCCCTGCCTGATCGCATCCTGTCCGTCTCCGTCCTGGCCAGCCTTCTACCTTGCTCCCATCTGTCCGGCTGAATCCGGTTCCTGACTGTCCTAGACTGTCTGAGTGAGTGTCTGAGGTGAGATTGGGGAACAGTTAGATGTCCAGCAGCGGGCGGGGGTTAATGCGATACCGCGGCAACCAGATTCGAGCGGCTACCGGTCCATTCAATGCGGACTTTGATCTCAGCGGCTCTCACCCCATCGCCAGCAACTCTAACCGTGAATCTGAAGGTTCCAGGCCCGGCAAAGAGCGCTTCGTACCGCAGGGGCATACCGCTAACGTGGACCGCGATCTTTGGGCTGTGGTCACGAAATGAGACGAGGTCTACGAAGTGCGATACATCCCGGGCCAGATCTTCGGCCTTGAATAATCCCCTCCCTCTCTCGAACGGCCCAAGCAAGTTGAATGCTGTCACAGTATACGGTTGGCCGGAAATGACCTTTGTCATCCGCACGCTCGACATTGGTTAGGAAGGCACGGCAGGACTTCGCCAGAGGAAACGACTGGTTCCTCACGCGAATGCGGCAGTAGGTCGCCTCTTTCTTCGTAAGTCCAATTCCGCGCTCCTCTGTCGTGCTTATGAAATCCTGCCCGGCCCCGAAGGCTAAGTCCAGTCGCGGGGACCAGAGCCACTGACGCAGCGGCTCAAAAGAGAGCGACGATCGCCCCGCCCAGGACGCCCAAGAGCGTTTCCATTCAGCCCCCTTTGTAGTCCCGGAACTCAAGCCACGAAGCGACGACATGCAGAACCTTCCCGCGAGTGGCGAGCCAAACATAGCCGGGGAGCGGCTCGTGGGGTTCATCGCCTCCTCGTTCCGCTCCAGCACGGGGGTCCATTCGCGCCGGCAGGCCCCGGTTGCTTCCAGGCGAGATGCGGGGCACTCGGGCCCAGCGTTGAAGGTTTAGGCCATGCGGTTAGTCTAGCCGCATCGACCTTTCAGGAGTCAAGTGTGGATGAGATATGGTGATGGGGAGATCGGCCCGTGGCCGGCAAACTGGAACATGAGCGACCGCTGAGGAGGGAGTGAGGAGGGCATGAGCCCCGCTGTCTATAGTAACCCGCTGTTCGGAGCGGAGCTGGCGCCACCATTTCCCAGGGAGCCATGTATGTCCAATCGCCTGTACTTCAGTCGCGCCACACTCGCGGTCGCCAGCACGCTGGTAATCGCCGCCTGTTCCTCAGACGCGCCCACCAGCCCCACGATGGTCTCGCAGAACCAAACGGTGGCGGCGGTGGCTCCTGCGATCGCGATCCAGGCGTCCCCGTTGCTGCGGAACCTCTGCTACCCCGCCAGGTCCTACAGCGTGCGTGGATGCCCTTCGGGCGCTTCTGTGCATCAGCAACTCTGGAGGTGGGACACTTAACCTGACAACCACCAAGAGTGCGACTTGGCTCCGGAGATCCCCGATATCAGGGACCGCGCCGTCCACCCTCAAGATTTGGGTTGACGGCGCAGGGTTGCCGCCCGGCGAGTACTATGGCCGCATCAAGATCTGGGCGACGGGAGCGACGAACAGTCCAGTATCGGTTTTCGTGCACGTCACCAGGTTCTAGCCGGGGCGGCAGCAAAACCAACATTGGGTGAATCTCCGGGGTGGTTAGAGCACCGGCCTTCTAAGCGACCGGCGCCCCTGGCTCTCTCGCCAGCGGGCGCCGGTTCGTTTTCGGGAAGTTGTTCACCTATCGCAGCTACGCCGTTCTGTCGTTCGCCTCGCCTCACCATCTGCGCCAATCAAGCATCATCGACGCTTGGCACTAGCGTTGACACTGGAAACCAGACCGGCGGGTCGCCAGCCTTGGCCCAGAGCTTTTGATGCCCGCCGTTCCCGCGGCGCCATTTGGGATAACTGGGATTCCTGGCTAAATTTCACAGTCCCGCAGGTGCCGTCCTACGCTAATGTTTTCCCGAGGTCACCCCCAACTATGTTCGCACTGCTCTTCCTCGTGGGGATGGCAGATACCGTCGTTGCGACCCCCACCACCATCCCTCCGGCCCGGGTGCCGGCGTCGACGCTGCCCGTCGTATGGAGCACTACCGGCGGCACGATCACCCAGGATGGCCGGTACGAGGCCCCCAAGGTTGCGGGGCGGTACCTCGTGATTATGCGGCAGGGCCGATGGGCTGACACCGGCACGGTCACCGTCACCGCCGCGACCCAGCGAACCGGGATCCCGCTCGAGCGCGCGGTCGAGATCTGCGCCGTGCTCGACATCGCGTGGAAGCCCGACGCATGCCATGCGCTGCTGCGGCGCCTCAAGGCCCTCCGGCAGGCCGACCGTCGACCAGTCGGATTCGATCCGTCGCTGCTCCGCCTGGTCGGGCTCGGGCTGGCGATCACTGGGATGGTCATTTTGACCGCCGCGCTTCCTCGCCTCACCGAGCCCTCCACGCGATGATCATCCCGAGCTCCCCACCTCCTGACCCACCGCGCATATCGGCGGTGGAGTACCGTCTTTGCCAGCCCTCAGATCTCAAGTGCCGCATCGAGTCCATCAACGATGCGCTCGAGGCGCTGGCCGGCCTGCGATCCTCGTCCACAGAGGTGAGTGCGCTCCCTGACCGGCCGACGGCAGGGGTCAGCGTCGCGCCGGGGACGGTCCAATTGTCCAGTCCTGGATACCCGCCCCAGGTGATCACCGGCGACGTCCTCGCCCAGGCCGTTGCGGCCGTCGATCGTTTGCGTGAGGGCTAAGGTCGCGGCCTTCTCTATTGCCTAAGCCGGCGCCGACCGCTATATAACTACCGTTCCACAGAGCCCGGTCTGCAGTCGACCCGGGCAACAGGGAGCCACAGATTGCGGCCCCGAGCCTCCACTGCGGAGGAACTCGGGGCCGTTTTGCGTTTTCGGGAGGCTCAAGGGTATCGCAGACGCCAGGCAGCTCCCCATGCTAAACGCGAGGGCAACATGAGTGGATTGGCCGGCAAACAAAAGACGGAGTTTCTCGGGGCGCGGCTAACCCCGGCCGAGCGAAAGCTCCTCGAACACGGGGCCCAACTGGCAGGCGCGAATCTTTCGAAGTTCGTCTTGAGTGCCTCCCTCCGCGAGGCACGTGAGCGGGTGCTGCAGGATGTGAAGGAGGAACCGTGAGTTTCCCATTCTCTATCGCGCCACGCGCTAGGACCCTCGCCCCCGCCGATGTGCTTCGCGAGGCGGAGTCGATTCTCGACCGCGGCCCCACGTTGGCCGACGCCGCGGTCCTCTTTCTCGCCGCCGCTCGCTCGGAACCGCTCGGTCAACTTCGGGCAAAGTTGCGTCCCTGGGCGGAGATTTCGCCTCGGTTGCCAGTTCGCCCGCTCGGCGAGGAGGCGACGGAGCGGGTCATGGTTGCCGTTGGGAACAGCACCGCGGCCGAGCTTGAGCTGCTCGCTGCTGGGGCGGCATGCCGCGCCGGCCCTCAGCGCGACGACGTCGAGGCGCGGGCCGCGGTGCTCGCGGCGGGACGCGACGCGCGTGGCTTGTTTCACGACCACCACGCCGTGATCGGTGCCGCCCACGACGATGTGCACGAGGCACTCCAGCGTAGGCAGGCGAATGCGCGGCAAATTGCTGAGGCGAGTCGTGAAGAGCTCGTCAACCTCTTCAGGTCGCTGCGATGAGCGCGACCGAGAACTATGTCGGCATCGTCACGGCCATCGTTGCGACGCTGCGCGGCCCTGACGGCCGGCCGCTGGTCGATCTCGATGGTGACGCCTGGCTCCCGACAGCGTTTCGGGACGGCCAGCCGGTGGCCCTGGCCGCCGCTGAGCACGGCGACCATTACAACCACACCCCCCCGGTCGGGCGCGGCCACCTCGTCGTCAAGCACGACCAGCTCGAGTTTCACGGTCGGTATTTCCTAGACACCCAGCTCGGGGCCTCAGAATTTGCCGTCACGAAAGCCATGGGCGACTTGTACCAGTGGAGCCCGCGGTTTCGAGCCAAATACGAGGCCCCGTCGTCGGAGCTTCGCGGCCGCGGCGCGCGGAGACTCATCGTGAAGGCCGACGTGGTTTCCGTCTCCCCGACGCTCCGGGGTCGGGCCGTGATACGCGAACGCTCCTCGTAAAGCGGGTGCCAGCGTCCGCATGGCTGAAACAGGAAACCGACGCGGCGCTCGCCTGCTATCTGCAGAACGAAATCACCGCAGGCATAGCGGAGCACAACCAACTGGGCAAGCAGCTCCGAGCCCTGCAGCTGGTAGCATGAAAAAAGGGGGGGTGTTCGAGGTTTCGGTGTCGGCTTCTCCAGGACTGTCATCGACGCATGGGGATGCGCGGAGTTCATCGAGCCTCCTAAGCCTCGACACCTCTTCCCCCCTCACCCTGAGGAGAAAGTCATAAAATGCCGATCACCGACGCCGAGATCCTCAAGGTTACGATCGCCAACGGTACCTCGCTCTCCGGCCCGGCCGCGATCGGCCGGGGCACGCTGATGGCCGTCATCCTCCCGACATTCACGAGCGCCTCACTGTCGTTCCAAGTCTCGGAGGACGGGGTCACCTACCGTGAGGCGTTCGACTCGGCGAATGCGGCCGTCGCCGTCTCCGCGTCGGTGGGCGACCGATACATCCAAGCGCCGGCCGCGCTCGCGGGCGCTGCATGGATCAAGGTCCGGAGCGGGACGTCGGGCGCACCGGTCAACCAGGGAGCCGAGCGCGCGATCTCCCTTATCGTGAAGTAGAAGCCGGACACGTCGCCATGTGTCCATTTCGTGCACTCAGCCCGCGCCTCGCCCCCGGTTGCGGGAACCTCGTGCCCCGTGGGCGCTGCCCCATCCACCAGAAGGGTGAGCAGGAGTCCTACCGCGCCGCGCGGGGCACAACGGCAAGCCGCGGCTATGGCGCCCGCTGGACCGCCTACTCCCGGCAATATCGGCAGAGCACCCCCACTGCGTGCTCTGTACTGCCGAGGGTCGGACGGTGCCGAGTGAGCACGTAGACCACATCCGGCCGGTGACCGGGCGCGATGATCCGGGCTTCTGGGATCCTACGAATCACCGCGCAATTTGTGCGAGCCACCACAGTCAAGTCACGGTGCTGCACGATGGCGGGTTCGGCCGGCCACGATCACCTAAGGTGAACCCGCCCGCTGATGGCTCCCCGAGATGCGGGCGTGGATTCTCAGCCGTGACCGGGTTACCACCAGTGAATTCGTTTCCCGGTAGGCCGTTTATGAACGCACCCCGGTCGCGTATGCATCGCCGCGAATTTGAAAGGGTTTGGTGGCGTAATTGAAAATTCTTCGCGACAAGATGGCGTTGGACGTCGAATTTAAGCCGCCGAGTGACCTCAGTGACTCAAGCAGGCGGCTGTGGCGGGAGTTAGTACCCAGTCGGGCGCGATCACCCGGGAGGTTGGCCCTAATCGCCGTGGCTCTCCAAAGCCGCGATCGAGCGGAGAAGGCGAGCGCGGTGATCGAGGCCGAAGGAATGGTAACCACTACGGGCAGCACCAAAGTGGTGCATGTGCACCCGTTGGTCAGGGTGGAGAAGGACGCCAGGGCGCTGTTTGCACGTGCTGGCCGGACTCGGGTCTCGGCTTCGACGCCCGAATCGACGGGACGGTGTTCCAGCGGGTGCGCGAAGGCTTCTCCGCATTCGAGGACGAGGAAGGGGAGCTGACCTGTGCCCCGCGCCCTCCCCGTGGCGGACCCCGCGGCTCAGCTCTCCGATGCGGAGTTGCTGGACATCCTAGACACGCGCGGCAGTGAGGTAGCCCGCGCCTATGGGGCCGAGTCCCTCCTCAACGGTGGGCCGAAGCTGCTGCGACCCCAACTCCTGACCGACGCCGAGCTCGGCCAGCTCCCCGCGCTGGAATGGGACCTGGAGGGCATCCTACCGAGTGGGGGCCATTCGTACCTCATCGGGCCTCCCGGGAGCGGCAAGACGCTCCTGGCGCTCGCCTGGGCCTGCCACATCGCCCTCGGGCGCCCCTGGTACGGCCGCCCGGTGAAGCAGGGCCCGGTCCTGTATATCGCGGCTGAGGGCGCCCGGTCCCTCCATCACCGGCTCGATTGCTGGAAATTTTACAACAAGGTCCCGGTGACGCAGGAGACCGGCATCAGGTGGCACCCCCGCCGGCTGGCGTTACGCGAGCCGGCCAGCGTCGGGGAGTTCATCGCCGAGGTCGTGGGTTCTGGGACCGCACCGCGGCAGATCATCGTTGACACGTTTGCGCGCTGTACCCAGGGCGTGAAGGAGAACGACCCCTGCACCGGCATCGGCCGGGCGCCTCGAGGGCGTGGATCAGATTCGCGAGGCGCTCGTCGGTGTGCTCCCGGTCGCCCACCCCAGCCGGGAGGGCGGCGACAACCCCCGAGGCCACTCGAGCCAGGAGGGCGCCGCCGACGCGATCTGGGCCCTCAAGGAGCAAGACGGTGCCCGCCTGCTGACCTGCTCGAAGCTCAAGGACGGCGACGAATCGGCTGAGTTCCCACTCGTGCTGTGTCCAGTTGGGTCCAGCGTGCTTTTGCTGCCTGCTGGACAGGCGCCAGTCCAGTCGAGTCTAACGCCCGGGCAGCGGGCCGTCCTCTCGGCGATCAGGGGCACCGATACGGGGACCGGGGTGACGGCCGCCACGATCGTCGATTCGTCGAAGGTGGCGAAATCCAGCGTTCACTTTGTGTTGAAGAACCTGCTGGAGCGGGGATGGGTATCGGCCCGCTCGCATCGTTGGAGCGTGACGGCATCGGGTCTTGTCCAGTTGTCCAGTGAGCTGTCCAGTGAGTAGTCCAGTGCTTTTCTCTCGGCCAGTCCAGCCAGTCCAGCGGGTCGACGAAGACCCGCGACTGGACTGGCCGACCGGGTGAGCGCATGAACAGCCGAAGTCCCAAACTCTGGGAGCCACTCGAGCAGAACCGCCGGCCGACGCTCTGGCAACGGATGGCGACTCCAACGCACCTGCGACCCGACTACCTGTCCGCTGTGCCCGCTGGTGTCTGAGCCGGCGCCCGGAGTCGCTACGCGGAGGTGCGGCGCTGTGAGTCCCGACCTCCGCCAGCACTTCCGCGCGGTCGCTGAGGGGCGCTTCCGATGGGTACCGCGGTACCCATCCCCCGGGAACTACTCCTCGAGCTCCGGAACGGCTCCCAGGGGATTGCAGACTACGTCGGCGTCACCCACCGGCACCGCGGCGGCGGACGAGCAGCTGCTCAAGGTGGAGGAGGTCGCCACACGCTTCGGCCTCTCTGAGGACTGGCTGTACGGCATTGGAAGGCGGTCGGCGGGGTGAAGCTCGGTCGGAAAGTGCTCCGGTTCCCCGCGAGCGCGCTGCCCCGGTATCTCGCAGCCAAGCGTAAGGGCTCTTGACGGCCTCCCGCAGAGTACCATATTGGTCCCATACCATAACGGACAGAGGCGGGTGTTATGGAGAAAGTCGCGCTAGCGCTAAAGGCATGGCCTGGCTCGCTCCGTGCGCTGGCGCGGGCGGCGGGCGTCTCGCACGTCACCCTGCTACGGCTTCAGGGCGGTGACCGGCCATCCCCTGAGACCGCCGCGCGGTTGGCGCATGCCTTCGAAGATGCGTGCCAGCGCTGTCAGGAAGCCGCCAAGATTCTCCGGAGGGTCCGATGAGCGCACAAAAGGGGCAGGGCGGGGTATACAAGCGGGGTGAGGTCTGGTGGATTCGCTACTCCCACCGGGGAGAGAAGCATCGCGAATCGAGCGAGAGCACGCGGCGGAGCGATGCCGTGGCCCTCTTGCAGAAACGCCTTGCCGAGGTTCACGGTGGCCGGTTCGCCCCGGCGGCCCGGGTCACCACGGTCGCGGTCATCCTCGATCTGGTCATCGCAGACTACAAGGCGCAGGGCCGCCGGTCGTTGCCTCGGTGCGAGCTCGCGTGCAAACAGGTCAAGGAATCGCTGGGCGCCACGCTGGCGCGAGATCTGACCTACAGCGACATGAACACCTACGCAGGCGAGTGCCGGGCCCGAGGATGGCAGCCGGCCACAATCTGGTACAACCTGGCATCCTCCGCCGGGCGTACACCCTGGCAAGAAAAGAGGGCCTGCTCACCACCCGGCCCGAGTTTCCGGTTATCACCGTGGACAACGCGCGGCAGGGGTTTTTCGAGCGGGCCGACTTCGAGAAAATGCGCGCGGAGCTTCAGTCGGAGACCGCGAAGAACGTCACCACGTTTGCCTACCTCACCGGTTGGCGGACGCGGAGCGAGATCCTGCCGCTCACCTGGGATCGGGTAGACTTCGCAGCCGGCGTGGTCCGGCTCGAGGTGCGGCAGTCGAAGAACGGCAAGGGCCGGACGTTCCCCTTTGATGCGATGCCGGAGCTCTGGGCGCCGTGCTGGGCCGGCAGAAGCTCGCGGCCGATGCTTTCGAGGCGATCCACGGCTGGCGGCCGCGGTGGGTGTTCTTCCACCCGGACAACATGCCCGGCGGCGCCCCCGCTGGGAGCTAAGGTGAGGACGTTCGACAAGGCGTGGCGGTCGGCGCGCGAACGGGCCGGGGTGCCGGGCCGGATCCTGCACGACTTCCGCCGGACGGCGGTGCGCAACTCGGTGCGGGCGGGGGTGAGCGAGTCGGTGGCGATGCAGCTCTGCGGGCACAAGACGCGGAAGATCTTCGACCGCTACTCGATCGTGAGCGAGCGCGATCTCCGCGAAGGCGTGGTCAAGCTCGCGGCGCAGGCCGAGCGAGAGGCCGCGGCGGTCGAGTGATGGCCGAACGGGCACATTTCGGGCACAATTTGGTGCGTAAGTGATTGGGAGACTTCACCGACTTCGGGAAGTTCAATCCCTGAAGGTCGCCCTCGCGCTGCTCCTCAGTTTCGCCGGACCCGTCGCCGCCCAGTCCGTAACAGGCACCATCGTGCGCCCAGTGGGCGGCGACTCTACGCCAGTGCGAGGCGCCCGGGTCGTGCTCCATCGGGTGGCCCAGGCCGCGCAAGGGCCGGTGGACTCCGCGGTGACCGGTCCCGACGGCCGCTTTCGATTCAGGTTCACCCGGGATACCGCGGCGCTCTACCTGGTGAGCGCGCGACACCATGGGATCGAGTACTTCTCCACTCCGCTGGCCAACCGTCTCGCCGGCGGCGACGAGGCGATCACGCTGGTCGTCCACGACACCTCGAGCCGTGCACCGGTGAGCCTTTCGACCCGCCATGTGGTGATCCCCCGGGCGGGCGAGGACGGTACCCGGGAGGTCCTGGATCTCGTCCTGCTGACCAACGCCGGGACCGAGACCCGAGTCGCCCCGGATTCCTTGGGCATATCGTGGGCTGGCCCGTTGCCCCTTGAGAGCGAAGGGCTGGACCTGGGCGAGAGCGACGTCTCGCCCGACGCGGTCACCCGTCGCGGCGATTCGGCGATCGTCTCCGCGCCCATCGCGCCGGGCGAGAAGCAGCTCGCCTTCCAATACCACCTGCCCGCCGGGCGCGGGACCATCGAGATTCCGCTCGGCGCGGAGCCGGTCAGCATGAGCGTGCTGCTGGAAGAGCCGGGGGCCAAGGTCACCACCCCGGGCCTCGCGCTGGCGGACAGCCAGGTGATCGAGGGCCGGGCCTTTCAGCGGTGGAGCGGCGACCTCCCGGCGAAGGCGATCGTCCGTGTCATCCTTCCTGGCGCCCCCTCCGGCGGGCCCATCGTCGCGGTCATGGTGGCCGTGCTCGCCCTCGCGCTGCTCGTCGCGGCCTGGCGCATGGTGCCTCGCGCGCGGGCGATGTCGGCCGACCGGCTGCTCGGGGAGATCGCCCTGCTGGACACGCGGTACCAGGGCAGGGAAGCCGAGACTGCCGCCGGGGACTGGGCCCGCTATCTCGAGCGGCGAGGGAAGCTCAAGGCGGAGCTCGAGGCGGCCCTTGCCCGGGAGTCGGGCGGCCGATAAACTTGCCGCGCTGGTCAACGATCCGCGAACTGGGACGCTCGGAAGCCGGTGTGACGCCGGCGCGGCCCCGCCACTGTGACGGGCGCATCACTCCGCTCATGACGCCACTGGGCAACCGGGAAGGCGAGCGGAGGCCCGAAGCCAGGAGACCTCTCCGTTCGCGCCACCATCAATGCCCTCCGGGGGGAGGGACAGGTGGCCTCATTCCCGTTTTCCGCTTCGCCTTCTGCCTTGTCGCGATCGCCGTGCTGGCCTGCCGCCAGCCCGGACCCCAGTCCCGCACAGTCGTGGTGGTGGACGACGCGGGCGACTCGGTCGCCGTTCGGGCCCCGGCCACCCGCGTGGTCTCGCTCGATCCCGGCCAGCACCGAGCTCCTCTTCGCCATCGGGGCCGGGTCCGCGGTCGTGGGCCGCACCCAGTGGTGCGACTACCCGCGCGAGGCGGCGGCGGTTCCCAACCTCGGCGCCGGCATCAATCCCAACCTCGAAGCCGTCCTCTCGGCCCGTCCCGATTTGGTCGTCCTCTACAATTCGGCGCAACATGCCGCCGTGGCGGAGCGGCTCCGGGACCTGGGCATCCCGGCCATCCGGATCAACACCGACGCGCTCGCCGACGTGCGCGCGCATCGGGGCGCTCCTCGGGCGGCTCACCGGACATGCGCGCGAGGCCGATTCGATGAAAACGGTGTTCGACACCGCCCTCGCCTCCGCGACGGTCGATTCCGGCGCCGCACCGCGGCCCACGGTGCTCCTCCTCGTCTGGGAGCAGCCGCCGATGACGATCGGCCGTGGCAGCTTCCTGAGCGAGCTGGTGGAGCGGGCGGGCGGCGAGAATCTCTTCGCCGACGTCGCCACCTCGTCTGGACCGGTGAGCATCGAGGCGGTGAGCGCGCGCGATCCCGATCTGATCCTCACGACCGCCGCCGGTCCCGCCGGCTTTGCCCGGCGACCGGAATGGCAGGTGGTGCGCGCCGTTCGGGAGCGACGGTTCCTCAACGTCTCGGGGTCGCAGTACGAGCGTCCGGGTCCTCGCTCACCCGGAGCGATCCGGGCGCTGTCACAACGCATTCGGCAGGCGATCCGGTGAAGCGGAACGCGGTCCCGCTCGTGATCGCCGTCGTCGCGGTCTCGCTGGTGCTCGGGCTGTCGGCGGGCTCGGTGCCGCTGTCACCGATGGAGGTATGGCGCGGTCTCTCGACTGGGGATGCTGCGGCCTCGGTGATCGTGCGTGACCTGCGCGTGCCCCGCGTATTGCTGGCGTTTCTGGTCGGCGGAAGCCTGGCGGTCTGCGGCGCGGCGCTTCAGGCCATGATCCGGAACCCGCTGGCGGAGCCGTATCTGCTGGGGCTCTCGGGAGGCGCGGGGCTCGGAGCGGTGATTGCGCTTGCCTCGCGCTCGGCCGGGCCCTGGGCCGTGCCGCTCGCGGCCTTCCTGGGAGCCCTGGCGGCGGTGGGTCTGGTGTATCGGCTCAGCCTGGTCGCCGGCAGGAGACTCGATCCGCGCGTCCTGCTGCTGTCGGGAGTGGTGGTCGGCTCGTTCGCCGGGGCGCTGATGAGCGCGATCATCGTTCTCTCCGACGCGCCGACGGTTCGCAACGCCTTTCTCTGGCTGCTGGGCGGGTTCGGGGCGGCCTCATGGCAGTCTCTTGGGGTGTTCGCCGCATACGCCGTGCTGCCGCTCGCCGCCATCAGCATGAGCGCGCGGTCTCTCGATCTCATCGCGTTAGGCGAGGAGCCGGCCCACCATCTCGGCGCGGAGGTAGACCGCACCAGGCGGCTGGTCTACTTGTGCACCGCTCTGCTCACCGCGGCCAGCGTGGCGGCCTGCGGTATCATCGGGTTCGTGGGGCTGGTCGTCCCCCACGCCGTCCGCACCATCTCGCGGCCTATTCACCGCACGCTGCTCCCGCTGGTGTTCGCGGGGGGAGGCTCGTTTCTGGTCCTGTCCGACGTCGTCTCCCGCACCGTGGTGAGGCCGCTCGAGCTTCCCGTCGGCGTCATTACGGCCCTCGTCGGCGTACCGATCTTTGCCTTGCTGCTCCGGCGGAGCGTGATGTGAGCCTCGAGGCCCGCGACCTCGCGGTCCGGTACACCGGGTCCCGCCTCGCGTTGGATGGGGTGAGCTGCGTCGTGGGCGGCGGACGGCTCCTCGCGGTGGTGGGCCCGAACGGGAGCGGCAAGACGACACTGGTGCGGGCGCTCAGCGGGCTGGTGCGCCTCGAGCGAGGCGAGGTTCAGCGTGGAGGGGAAGCCGCTCGCCCGCTGGCCGCGGCCGGCGTTGGCGCGGGTCCTGGCGGTGGTGCCACAGGCGGAGGAGGTCACGTTCCCGCTTCGGGTCGAAGAGACCGTGATGCTCGGGCGCTACGCCCGGCTCGGGCCCTTCGCCGCACCCGGCGCGACCGACCGCGCGGCGGTGGCCGACGCGCTGGCCCGCTGCGATCTCGCCGCCTCTGGCGGAGCGGACGATCGACTCGCTCAGTCGGGGGTGAGTGGCAGCGGGTGCGTCTCGCCCGCGCGCTCGCGCAGGAGCCGATCATTCTGGTGCTGGACGAGCCGACGACGTCGCTCGATGTGCGTCACGAGATGGAGCTCTTCGAGCTGGTCCGCCGGCTGGTGGATGGAGGGCTCGCCGGCCTCGTCATCACCCATCACATCAACCTCGCTGCCCGGTTCGCCGATCGGATGATCCTGCTGGGCGGCGGCCGGGTCGCGGCCGAGGGGTCTCCGGCCGAAGTGTTGCGTCGCGAGACGTTGCGGGAGGTGTTCGGCTGGCCGGTGGCCGTCACCACCTGGTGCGACGGGTCGCCCCAGGTGGTGCCGCTGCGTCCCCACGAGGACCAGGATCGGTGACCACTCCGCCGGAGGCCCTTCCGGCGTACTTTTCTGTATCGGCTGGATCCACGTCCTGGTCCGGAGCTCCATGACCCGTCCTGCACTGCTGGCGCTGGCGAGCGGCCTCCTCATCGGTTGCGCGGACACCAATGCGCCCCCGCCGGAGCCGCTGGAGTTGCTCCTGGTGGTCAATCGCCAGGGCAGCTCCCTGACCATCGTTTCCGTGGACGGCCTGGACTCGCCGACCACCGTGCCGCTGGGCGGCGTCGGCGCCTCGCCGACCACCGTCGCCGCGAGGGAAGGAATCGCCGTGGTGCCCCTGGGCGACGCGGACCAGCTGGCGGTCGTGGACCTGATCGGCCGGACGCTGATGCACCGGATCCAGCTGGCCGAAGGGTCAGGCGCGACGGGGGCGGCGATGGTGAGCGACTCGGTCGCCTACGTCGCCAATCCCCGGCTCAACACCATCACCCGGGTCAACGTGTTCACCGGCGCGACCGGCGAGGTACCGGTGGGGGTGTCGCCTCAGGGCTTCGCCGTGGCGCGGGGCCGGCTGTTCGTCTTGAACGGAAATCTGGACCCGACCGGCGAGCCCGCCGGTCCGAGCTGGCTGACGGTGATCAATCCGGGGACCAACGGGCTCGCCGCCGGGGTGGATTCGATCCCACTGACCGGACCCGGGAATGCCGCGTTCGCCACGGTCGGCGGCGACGGTCTCCTCTACATCATCAATCGCGGGTCGGACGATGCCAGCGGAGGGACGGCTCTCGGTGGTGGATCCCCTGGAGCGCACGGAGGTCGCGAGCTTTGCCGGCCTCGGGCTGCTGCCCGGCGACCTGGCCACCGACGGGCGGTCGCGCGTATTCGTGAGCTCGCGCACCGAGGGTCTGCTGGAGTTCAATACCGACAGCAACGCCGTGGTGCGCGGCGAGGCTGCCGGAATCGGGATCCCCTCGAACGCGGGCGTCGCGGTGGACAGCAAGGGCCGGGTATACGCCATCGAGGCGGGGGGCTGCGTCGCCGGGCAGCCCGGCGTCGCCCACGTGCTCGATGAGGAGCTGGTGGAGATCGGCCGGATCACGCTCGGACGCTGTTCGGCGAGCGCGGCCGTGGTGCGGATCGGGCTGGAGGTCACCGGCGGCCTCTGAGGAGAGGCCGGTATCTTTCTCCCATGCCACAGCTCGATACGCCGGCGATCGTCCTCTCCACCATCCGATACAGCGAGACCTCGAAGATCGTGCGGCTGGCGACGCGCGAGCACGGCGTCCAGAGCGCGATCGCCAAGGGAGCGCTGCGCCCCCGGAGTCGGTTCGGGGCGGCCCTCCAGTCCCTGAGCGAGGGCCAGGCGCGGCTGCTGATGAAGGAACACCGCGAGCTGCACGTCCTCGCCAGCTTCGACCTGCTGCGGCTGCACGTGGGGCTCGCCGCCGATCTCGAGCGCTACGCCACCGCCTCCGCGCTCGCGGAGGTGATGCTGCGATTCGCCCCCGCCGATCCTCATCCCGAGAGCTACGATCTGCTGCGCGACGCCTTGAGCGAACTCGAGGTCATTCCCCCGGTGGAGCTCGAGGCCCTTGGCTTCCGGGTCTTGTGGCGGCTGGTCAGCGCGCTGGGCTTCGCGCCCGAGCTCGATGCCTGCGTCCGGGACGGAAGCCTGCTGCCCGCCGAGGGTGGGTTGGCGTTCAGCACCCGCGAGGGAGGCGCGCTCTGTCCCGCGTGCGCGAAGGGCCACGGCGCGACGCAGCTCCCGGCGGACGCCCGCGCCGATCTGGGGCTGCTGATGGAAGCCGAGGCCACCCTGCCGCGGCTCGACCGACGTCACGCGGAGTCCCACCGACGGCTGCTCGCCCGCTACATCCGCTATCACCTCGGTGAGGGGGCGGAGCTGCCCGCGCTCGAGTTCTGGCTGCGGCGACCCTGGATGGCAGCGTGATCATCGGGACAGCCGGGCACATCGACCACGGGAAGTCGGCGCTGGTGACGGCGCTGACGGGCCGAGCCATGGACCGCCTCGCCGAGGAGCGACGCCGCGGGATCACCATCGATCTCAACTTCGCGGCACTCGACCTCGACAACGGGGTGACCGCGGGCGTGGTGGATGTCCCTGGGCACGAGGACTTCGTGCGCACCATGGTCGCCGGCGCGTCGGGCGTGGACCTGGCGCTGTTGGTCGTCGCGGCGGATGAGGGGATCATGCCCCAGACGCTGGAGCATCTCTCGGTCCTCGAGCATCTCGGTGTGCCGCTCGGCATTCCGGTGGTGACCAAGTGCGATTTGGTCGATCGCGATTGGCTCGACCTGGTCACCCTCGAGGTGGGCGAGCGGCTCGCGCGGTCCCCCATCCGGTTCGGATCCCCTGTACGGGTCTCGGCGAAGACCGGCGAAGGCATGGTTGACCTCCGCCACCGGATCGCAGAATGCGCGAGCCGCTGTTGCTTCTCGGGCCCCGGGGGACCTCTTTCGCCTTCCGGTGGATCGGGCCTTTTCGGTTCCCGGCGTGGGTACGGTCGTTACCGGGACTGCGTGGTCGGGCCGAATCAGAGTGGGGGACGAGGTCGCGCTGCTGCCGGTCGGACACCAGGGACGGGTTCGCTCGATCGAAGTCCACGGCCAAGGGGTCGTGCGCAGCGAGCCCGGCCGACGCACGGCGGTGGGCATCGCGGGCATCAGCCGGGACGGCGTTGGTCGAGGGTCCACGCTGGTCGCCGTCGGCGACGCGTGGGAGCTGACGAATGCACTCGATGTGGAATTGTCGCTCGATCCCAGTGCTTCCCGTCCGCTGGTCCACCGGGCCAGGCTCAGGGTCCATCTCGGCACCGCCGAGACGATCGGCCGGGTGGTTCCGCGCTCGACGATCGAGCCCGGCGCTCGCGGGTTGGCGCGACTCGCACTCGAAGCGCCTGCGGTTGCCCGTGGTGGCGATCGGTTCGTCATTCGCAGCTTCAGTCCGGTACACACGATCGGTGGCGGTGTGGTGCTGGATCCCAGCCCCCCCATACGCCGCGCGAGTTGGCCCGCAGGCCTGGCTGCCCCCGAGGCCGCGGCGCGTCTGGCGGCGTTGGCGGAGCGCCGGGCGGGAGGCGTCCCCGTGCCGAGGCTGCCCGTGCTGTTGGGTCTTCCGCCGGATCGGGCGCGCGCGGCGGCCGCCGGTGCGCCCGGGCTCCGACTGGTCGGGGACCTGTGGGTCACGGCGGCACTGGTGGAGGCGCTGGGGGTACGCTGTCTCGACCTGCTCCGCCGCCATCATCGGGGGAACCCGATGGAGCGCGGCATGCCGCTCGAGACCCTGCGCCGCTCGCTCCGTGCCCCCGATCCGGCGGTGGAAGCCGTCCTGGGTGACCTCCTGCGCACCGGACGGATGCGGCGCCAGGACGGGCTCGTGGCGCTGGCGGGATTCGCTCCCCGGGCCGCTGGCGGCGAAGCGGCGGTGGACGAGATCGTCAAGGTTCTCGAGGACGCCGGCCTGGCTCCCCCTAGCGTCTCGGAGCTGGAACAGCGCACCGGGAGGCAGGACGTGGCGGGCATCCTCCGGCTCGCGGCCAGCACCGGCAGGGTGGAGCCGGTGGAACGCCACCGGTATTACGCCCGGGTGCCGCTCGAGCGCTTCGTCCAGCACCCTCCGGGAGGCCGGAACCGATGACGAGATCGTCCCCGCCCGGCTGCGGGAGCGCCTGGGAATCAGTAGAAAGTACTTGATCCCTCTTCTGGAATGGGCTGATCATGAAAGGGAGTTACCTCGTGGGATGGCGGGGTGCGAAGGCTCCGGACGCCAGGTCCCGCTTGACACCCAAACCGGCGCTCCGCCATCTTGCCAATGACTGCGCCAACTTGCGTCCGTCCATCTCGGAGGTGCCCACCGTTCGACACCATGTATGAAGAAGAGGAGCGCCCATGGTCCGCTTGGCGAGGCCGGGGTGGTGGCTCGGGCTTCTGGTGGGCGTCGGCTCTCCGGCTGCGGCACAGGCGAACCTGCCCCCGCCACGAATCGAGTTGAAGGAGAACTACCCCAATCCATTTTTCCCGGCGACGACGATTCCCTTTTCGATCTCGAGGGAGGTCTGCAACAGGGGACATCAGCCGGTGGTCAGCCTGAAGATCTACAACGTGCTCGTGCAGATGGTCGCAATTCCGGTGCTGGCCGATGGTTCGGCCGAAAGGCTGGACAGCCTCCGCCTGAGGTGCGGTGAGTACCAAGCGTACTGGGATGGCAAGTATCTCGATGGCAAGCGCGAGGCCATACCCGGCATCTACTACTACCAGCTCACCGTGGATGGCGAGCGGTATACCCGGAAGATGATCGCGCGAGGAAGAGTGGCGAATCAGCCGTAGGGGCGACGCAGTGTGTCGCCCCTACGCGCTTTTCAGGGACGGTCCAGAGGACTCGGACTGCCATTGCGGCAGGTTCTCGGGGTACACCGCTTGCCGATGGATGCAGCCGACTGATGGTGCGCGTCCCCGGGAAAGCTTGGAGGCTGTGATGATCCGACCGGATCGCATGACGATCAAGGCGCAGGAGGCGTTCCGAGATGCGGGCGAGGAGGCCCGGCGGCGGGGCAATCCGGTCGTGAACGACGCCCACCTACTGAGCGCTCTGCTGCAGCAGCCCGAGGGGGTGGTACAACCGCTCCTCCAGAAGTCCGGCGTCAACCTGACGCGTTTCCTGGAGGAGGTCGAGCGGGAGATCGCCCGCTTTCCGAAGCAGGAAGGCTCGGGCGCCGAGCCGACCTTCAGCCGGGAGCTGCATCGGGTCTTCGATCGGGCCGACGAGGCTGCCCGGAAGATGGGCGACGCCTACGTCTCCACCGAGCACCTGCTCCTCGCGTTGGCGGAAGAGAAGGGGACCGCGGCTCGCACACTCCTGAGCGCGCCAGGGTATCTCCGCCGGCGACCTGCGGCAGGCGTTGCAGGATGTCCGGGGCTCGCACCGGGTGACCGACCAGTCTCCCGAGGAGAAGTATCAGGCGCTGGAGCGCTACACCCGCAACCTCACCGACCTGGCCCGGAGCGGAAAGCTCGATCCCGTCATCGGTCGCGACGAGGAAGTCCGCCGCGTCATGCAGGTCCTCTCCCGCCGCACCAAGAACAACCCCGTCCTCATCGGCGAGCCCGGCGTGGGGAAGACCGCCATCGTCGAAGGACTCGCCCAGCGGATCGTCAACGGCGACGTGCCCGAGTCACTGCGCGACCGTGAGCTGGTGGCGCTCGACATCGCCCAGCTGCTGGCCGGCGCCAAGTTCCGCGGCGAGTTCGAGGAGCGGCTGAAGGCGGTGGTGAAGGAGCTGACCGAGAGCGAAGGGAAGTACATCACCTTCATCGACGAGCTCCACACCATCGTGGGGGCCGGCGCCGCGGAGGGGGCGATCGACGCGAGCAACATGCTCAAGCCGGCGCTGGCCCGCGGCGAGCTGCGGGTAATCGGCGCCACCACCCTCGACGAGTACCGCAAGCATATCGAGAAGGACGCCGCGCTCGAGCGCCGCTTCCAGCCGGTGCTGGTGGGCGAGCCGACGGTGGCCGACACCATCGCGATCCTGCGCGGCCTCAAGGAGAAGTACGAGGTCCACCACGGGGTCAGGATCACCGACAACGCGCTGGTCGCGGCGGCGACGCTGTCCGACCGGTATATCGGCGACCGGTTCCTCCCCGACAAGGCCATCGACCTGGTGGACGAGGCGGCGAGCCGACTTCGGATCGAGATCGACAGTTTGCCTCAGGAGATCGACGAGGTCGAGCGCCGGATCGTGCAGCTCGAGATCGAGCGCCAGGCGCTGTTGAAGGAAAAGGACAAGGCCGCGCGCGAGCGGCTTGCCGCGGTCGAGCAGGAGATCTCCGAGCACCGGGAGCGAAGCGCCGGCATGAAGGCGCAGTGGCAGGCGGAGAAGAAGTCGATCAACGAGATCCAGGAGATCAAGGCCCACTTGGAGAGCCTGCGGAACGAGGTGGAGCAGGCTACCCGGTCGGGCGACCTGCAGCGCGCCGCGGAGCTGCGCTACGGCGGCATTCCGGAGCTCGAACGGAAGCTGGCGGAACAGCAGCGCCGGCTGGAAGAGGTGCAGGCCAAGGTAAGGTACCTCAAGGAAGAGGTGGACGCGGAGGACATCGCGGAGATCGTCTCCCGGTGGACCGGCATTCCCGTGTCCAAGATGATGGAGAGCGAGCGCGAGCGGCTCACCCACCTGGAGCAGGAGCTGGCCCAGCGGGTGGTGGGTCAGGAACAGGCCGTCACGGCTGTCGCCAACGCGGTGCGGCGGAGCCGCGCCGGGCTGGGCGACCCCAACCGGCCGACCGGCTCGTTCATCTTCCTCGGCCCCACCGGCGTCGGCAAGACCGAGACGGCGCGGGCGCTCGCCGAGTTTCTGTTCGACGACGAGCGGGCCATGGTGCGGCTCGACATGTCCGAGTACATGGAGAAGCACTCGGTGGCGCGGATGATCGGCGCGCCGCCGGGCTACATCGGCTACGAGGAAGGCGGCCAGCTCACCGAGGCGGTGCGCCGCCGCCCCTACAGCGTCATCCTTTTCGACGAGATCGAGAAGGCGCACCCCGACGTCTTCAACGTGCTGCTCCAGATGCTGGACGACGGGCGGCTCACCGACAGCCAGGGCCGGGTGGTGGACTTCCGGAATTCCGTGATCATCATGACCAGCAATATCGGGAGCCAGTACATCGTGGAGGCGGGCGGCGCGACCTGGGACCGGGTCGAGCAGCGGGTGCGGGACGAGCTGCGCAACCACTTCCGGCCCGAGTTCCTGAACCGGGTGGACGACATCATCGTCTTCCGCCCGCTCTCCCGGTCCGACCTGGTGCAGATCGTGGATCTCCAGCTCGTCAGGCTGGAGCAGCAGCTCGCGCAGCGGGGCCTCAAGCTCGAGCTCACCCCCGAAGCCCGCGAGCTGCTGGCGGAGCAGGGTTACGATCCGGTGTACGGCGCGCGGCCGCTCAAGCGCGTCATCCAGCGCGAGCTGCAAAACCGCATCGCGCTGGAGCTGCTGGAGGGCGGTTTCAAGGAGGGAGACACGATCCGGGTGATACGCGACGGCCATAACCTCAGGCTGGTTCACCCGTCGCCGATTCCGGAGTTGGCGAGTGCGTAGAGGCACGCCGTCGCCCAGTGACCTGACCGGCATGCAGGCGGCCATTCGGCTCGCGCGGGCGGCGTCGGTACGGGAGGAGGTTCCCGTGGGCGCGGTGATCGTGGCCGATGGAGACCTGCTCGCCGAGGCGCACAACGAGACGATTCAGCGTCGAGACCCGACGGCACACGCCGAGACGCTGGCGCTGCAGCGCGCGCTCCAGAAGGTCGGGGTGGACCGACTCCCCTTCGCGACGATGTACGTGACGTTGGAGCCGTGCGCGCAGTGCGCCGGTGCCATCGTGCTGGCGAAGGTGGGCCGGATCGTGTTCGGCGCGTACGACGGGCGGTGCGGCATGGCGGGGTCGGTGTACGACCTGCTCCGCCATCCGCGGCTCAATCACCGCCCCGAAGTGGTCGGCGGCTTGCTCGCCGAAGAGTGCGGCGATCTGCTCAAACGCTTCTTCGAGAGCCGACGGGCGACGCTGTAAGCCCGCCGGCCCATGCCCTAGGGCTTGCGCTCCAGGTTCTTCCGCAGCGCCCCAATGTCCAGCACCGGCATCCCGCCTTCCGTCGGCACGATCAACACCACGTTGTTCGACGTACGCAGGTCGTGCAGCACCTCGAGGTACTGCTTGGTCAGCGCCTCCGCCGTGAGCGTCTGGTTGAGCAGCCGTTGCTGCTCGGCCTGAAGCCGCGCGACCTCGACCCGGTGGCGCTCGGTCGCGATCTGCTGTTCCTGGGCGATCTTGTTGTTGATCGCCTGGACCACCTGCGGTGGCGGCTGGAGGTCGCGCAGGAAGAAGGCGGTCACCGCGGCGATGCGGAACCGCTCGGTGCCCGTTCTCGGTGTGGTGACGAGCGCGGAGTCCACCTCGGCCGACATGGTGCCGGCGATCTTGTTGCGCTCCGCGATGTCATTGATGGAGAATTGCACCATCCCATCCCGTACCCCGTTCCGGATCGCGTTGAGCACCACGTTCTGGATCTGCTCCTGCCCTCCGAGCTCGCGGAAGATGTGGGGCGCCTGCATGGGATCGATCTGCCAGCGCACCGCCACGTCCACCTGCATGCCCATCTGCTCGGCGGAGAGCGCGCTGATCTGCTCCGCATCGCCGCTGCTCCTCGGGAACTGTTCCTCACGAGTCGAGAACCGCTCGACGTTGGACCAGGGCGTGACGAACCTCACTCCCGGCAGGAGCGGCCGCGAGTCCACCTCGCCGAAGGCGTGGCGCACCCCGACCTGGCCGGCGTCGATCACGATCACGCTGGAGGACAGCAGGATCACGGCGCCCACGATCGCGAGGAGCCAGCCTCCGGTACGGAGGAGCCTGGCGCTTGCGCTGGGGCTTCCGGCCGCGCGGCGGCCCGCGGCCGCGGTGAACAGCAAGAACGCCGCGACGAGAATCGCGCCGCCGAGCATGAGGGAACCCATGTCTGCTCCTGGGGAAGGTGCAGAAAGGTAGGAGCGTTGTGCCGGTAGTCGGGGAGCGGCGGCGGTCAGCCGACCGGTCTCGGGTCAGCTCCGGGCGATCAGGCGCGGCTGAGTCCTCACCGGTGGTGCCCCACGGGTCCGCGGCCACGGCGTCACCGGATTCCCGCCTGACCTGGTATCCCGACGCAGTCAGCGACCGCGCCGCGGCGTCGACGTCCGGTTCGGTGGGGAAGCTGGACCGTCCATTCGAGCAGGCGGGCGTCTCCCTCCGTGGCCGCTGGGGCGCCCGCGGCCCAGGTGTTCGTGCCGAGATGATGGTGATACCCGCCCGCCGACATGAAGAGCGCGCCCGGGAAGCTCCAGCACGATGCGATCGAGACCCGAGCGCCGCGTGGTAGAAGGCGCTCGCGCGCTCCAGGTCGCCGACGTGGAGATGCACATGGCCCATCCGGGTGCCCGGCGGTGCTCCGGTCCACAGCATGTCCCCGCGCGGCTCGGACGAGGTCCTCGAGATCCAGCGGGTCGATCGCCATCGCGAGCGAGCGGCCCTGCATCCGCCAGCTGGACTTGGGCCGGTCGGCGTACACCTCGATGCCGAGTCCGTCGGGGTCGGTGAGGTACAGCGCCTCGCTCACCAGGTGATCGGCCGATGCCGGCGTATTCGCCGAGCGCTGCCAGGTGCGCGACGAAGCGGCCGAGGGAGCCCGGTCGGGGAGGAGCAGCGCGAAGTGGTAGAGGCCGAGCCGGCCGCGCGGCGGAACGGGCGTGGCGCCCCGCAGCTCCTCGAGCTCGACGAGCGGGGCCTCGTCGCCTTGCGCCGCCAGTGTCGCTCTGCTTCGGCTGTCGCTCGGTGGCGCGGAGGCCGAGCACGCGCTCGTAGTAGTCGATCGAGCGCTCCAGATCGGCAACCTGCAGGCGCACGGGGCCGAGCTGGAGGCCGGCTGGCAGACGATATCCGTCTGGAGCAACGGTATAGGGGGCGACGTCCGGAGCAGCCGAGTCGTGTGGGTTCGTGCCTGTCGTGGTCATGTGCGCAAACGCTCCCCTCTGTGGCTCGGCGGTACGCTGCCGTCCTGTGGAAGCTAGCACGGTCTCCCGCGGCGGCGCCGCGGCTACTGGAAAAGCGGCATGCGAGCGGGGTAAACTTCGCGCCCTGAAAGCAGTTGAGTTCGGTCAGGACAGGTGTCCGAGTGGCTGAAGGAGCCGGTCTCGAAAACCGGTATACCCTTACGGGTATCGTGGGTTCGAATCCCACCCTGTCCGTTTGTGATTCAAGCAGTTGGCCTTATCCGTCTCAACGCTGCGGCAACTCTGGGTTAGGGTTGGGTTAGGATAAGGCTGGTTCGGTTGGCCACCGGCCAGCTCGCCTCTCCATTCGGCCCGAGTTATCGTGGCCTCGCGACGGGCCGCGACGCTCTCTTGGTCGGTGTATTCCTGCGTCGGTATCGCCGGGCTGTTCCATCCCCCATTGTTCTGAAGTGCCGGAAGCGATACTCGCTGGCGTAGCAGCTCATCCACCGCCCGCGCCGGATGCCATACGCGCAGCGACCCCGTCGATGTACAACACCGGCGATCTCCTCCGCCCGTCTGAACCAGCGGTACAGCGTCTGCTTGTGCAGATAGCCACCGTCCGGCCGGGTGTGTTTGCCAGCCGTCGTGATAAAGCGTCCGGGGAACAGGTGATAATCCGGGAAGGCGGCCTCATGGACGTTCAGATGGCCACGAAGGGCCTTCTCGACGGGTGGTGCCCTTCTTGGTGCGTCGGCCATACACAACGCCGGTGAAGGTGTTCGCCGTGAGATCGAGCTGCGACCGCATGGCCCGCACGACCTGCCCGAGCCGGAGGTCCGCACCGAGCGTGAGGAGAAGGTCGAATCGCGGATCAACCTGCGGGGCGGCGGCAAGGATGGCCAATGCCTCGTCCCGGGTATGTCGAGGCTTGTTGACCTGGTAGTCCTGGTCACTCCCCGTTCGGGTCCACCAATCCTCGTACAGCTCCCCACTCCACTTGCTCGACGGAATGCACCCAGCCTCCGGGATGTACTCATTGTCCCGCAGCCAGCTCGCCACTGCAAGAACGTGCTCAAGCACCTTCTCCGCCCCCCCTCGGAACTCACGGAGCACGTCACTGAGCACGGTTGTCATTCCAGGTGATCATGCCACGTCCTCCAACGAGATCGGCTCCGGGATCGACGAAGCCCTCCTCGGCTCGACGACCAGCGGCTTGTTCGGCCTGTCTGGGCAGCAGGCTATCGAACTCCGCGATAGCCGCCCGCTCTTCCCAGTCATCCTCCGGCTGGGCGAGCGCGACTCCCGGCGTTCACATGACACATCCCATCCACAGCTTGGCCGGTCCTGGCCAGCCTTCAACAACTTCTGACCGACGTTGACTGTGGGTTTCTGGTGGCGGGGCCAGGGCGCGGAGGTTGTCGCACAGGTCGGCTGGTTTGGGAGATGGACCTCGCGATTCAAAGCCCCTAGCGGTGCTTGGAAGCCGGCCTACATTTGCGGTAGCGGAGCCCTCTCTGGGTACTCGCCTTCTCGCCTTTCAGTTTCAGGAGACGCGCATGCAATGGCCGCAGGCCGTCACCGCCTTGCTCGACAAAATCACCGCGACCCCGCCCGTAGACGTGAACATTGATGAGGGACGCCTCAACGCGCTTTCCAGCGCTCTTGCCGTGCTGAGCAATGAACTCCGCGAGCAGATCCAGGCGGCTACGGCTGCACAGGTCACGCCACTCATTGGCCTCTTGAAGGCCGACGGGCCGATCGAGGCTAAGGAGCTCGAGCTGATCCGGCTTTGGCTGGTGGGGGATGCCGAGTATTACGTCAAGACTGAGAACGACTCTCCTGCGTGGTTAGCGGAGCTGGACCGTCTTCTCGGAGTGCTCCGCCAGTTGCGATCCGAGGCGGTGACCCTGCCCACCATGGCCCGCATGGAAGCGACGGTTCGGGATGCCCAGCGAGTGGCCGGCGACGTCGCGTTCTTTCAGGCGCAGCAGGAGCGGGTCCGCTCATTCGAAAGGGCCACCACGCAGCTGAATCGGGAGGACAAGCAGACTCTCGCTCAGCTACTGGAACTCAAGCTAAGCTCGGAACTCACCTGAGGTAGCCGGCGAGACTCGGTGCGCCCGCGCCTAGTGACGGGCTCATACGGGCAGTCGCCCGCTTCGGTGGGAGGCTCTCATGACGACCCGCATCATCTTCAACGGTCAGGAGTACGCAAGCACCGAGGCTATGCCGCAAGCCGTACGCACAGCCTACCAGGAAACGCTCGCCAAGTTGGAGGACGCCGAAGCGCGAGTCGCCTCGCCTCGAGCGCACGCCAACCAGGACTTCCTGCAGGTGCTGGACAGGACTGCGCCAACTCTGGCATTGCTGCTCCTGGTTGTATTGGCCGTGGCTACTGGAGCGGCCGTTGTGGTGGGGGGCTGGATGATCTGGCAAATTGACGCGGATCTCCGAAGCCAGGGCGGCGGCTTCTACATAGGGCGCGGGTTTCTGGCGTTGGTGCTGCTCACAGCCATCGCGGGGATCTCTATCGCAGTCTGGATGACGCTGAAGAGGCATCGCTCCCCGGAGACCACTGTCCCGCAGAGCTCAGCCCCGGATGCTCAAACCACCCCACCTCAGGCGCACGGCAACGAAGGCTTCCTGCGAGCACTCGACACAACTGAGCATACCCTGGTACGGGTGCTCCAGATTCTACTGGGTGTAGCTGCGGGAGGTGTGGTTGCGGGGGGTGTCTGGATGATCTCACACATGGATGCGAGTTCCCGAAGCCAAGCAGGGGACATCTTCGTCGGGATCGGTGTGCTCGTGGCGCTCGGCTTCATCGCGGGGATGTACATCTCGCTCGAGATGAGGCTGAAGAAGTAGAGGGAGGCTCTCATGACGACCCGCATCATCTTCAACGGCCAGGAGTACCCCAGCACCGAAGCGATGCCCGAAAACGTCCGGAACGCCTATCTCCAGGCGCTGACGGTGCTTCGGGACGCGGACGCCAACGGGATCCCCGACGTCCTCGAGGCTGGGAACGCCCACACCGTGATCGGTGTCCAGCAATCGTCAGTCACCTTCAACGGCCGGACCCTCGAAAGCGTCAGGGCGCTGCCGGCATGGCTCCGTCGCCTCGTTCATTCCGCGACCGCTCAGGAGGGCGCGAGTTCGACCAGTCAGCTGGAGCCGCCCGGGACCGATCCGTCGGAGGAGCTGGACACAGCCCAGAGCACCATGGGAGTGTTCCTCGCCTTCATAGCGGGCTTCGTCCTCATGTTCAGCGTGGGACTCATGTTCGCCATAGGGGGCGGCCGTGACCACCTGGCGGGCCGATTGACAGTAGCCATCGCCGCGTTGTTACTCCTCGGCTGGCTCGACACCCAGGCCACCCGTATCGCCAAGCGGCGGCAGCCGGTGCTAGCACCGTACACTCCAGGGTACCGGCGCTTTGCGGTGTGGAGCAGTCTCGGGTTGCTCCTGGCTTCGGCTCTGCTGCTCGGCCTCGCCTGGTACCTGCCTTAGAACATCATGCAGCCGCGTGCTCTGTACGCCGGCTTCCCCGATCTCGACCTTCATTTGTCCCCCCGGGTGGCACCGGCTAGGGGCAGCGGCCGCTCGCCGGGCCGCTGACCGCGCGCTCTCGCTTGCGCCGAAGCTGCCCGAGGGGGTACTTCGCCCTCGCGTTCTACCACTTCTCCGTGCACCGCGACATCACGCGCGCACTCGAGGAGTCCAGACGCGCGTGGCAACTCAGGCCGAAAGTAGAGGCAACCCGCGCTTCGAGCGGCTGGTACGAGGGCCGTAGTGTTCACCACGGACCGCTGTTCAGGTTAGCCTTGGGTTAGCATTGCGCGAAATTTCCAGCCGGATTTCCTTTCGCCTATAGACAGACTTGGATGGGACTCAAAGGCACTTTTGCTCTGCACCAAAACCGTGCTTTCGCGGCGCTTGCCTCGAAAACCGGTATACCCTTACGGGTATCGTGGGTTCGAATCCCACCCTGTCCGCTGTCCCCCATCCATGCCTTCGCTAGAGCCCGCTCCCCCCGCGCCAGGCACGCGCACGCTCG